>JAGBBN010000005.1:0-275945 GCA_017938445.1 Clostridia bacterium
TGGAAGAAGCGTTCCAAAATCATATGGCAGAACGCAAAGCAAAAACGGCATAGCCAATGGCTACACCGCTTAACGAAATCAATTATTCAGTTTAGATACAAGAGCCACCTTGGGGCACCTTCCTTACGGAGGGTGCCCCAAAGGAGTCTTTTTTATGTCTTTTTTAGTTTTCTTATTATCAAAACCGGAACAAACATTACGGCGAAAATTATTGCCATAAGAGGAGGAATTCCTAAAAGATGGCATCCACAGTTTTCACCGAACCAGTAAAGGGGATTACCTGGGTCGGCATACATAAGAAACATAAAATTAGTATCAAAGAAAATATTGAATATATAAATCGGGACAGCGAGAACAAGCAAAAATAAAAGGCATTGCAAAAAGTTTTTAGCCTTAGGTACAATATCTCCTCCTGAAAGGCACATAATTGGATACGTAATCAAAAGAATATGTACGGTAAAGCTGTGAATATGCATAAAATTGCCTAAAGGAAGGGCTGCCCAAGAGGGGAATAACAGGGCCATTGCCGCTCCCGGTATACCTATAAAATAAAGAAAATTATCAAGCATTTTAGAGGGCTTAAAGGCATGAATAGCAATAAGAATAATATTTATACTGCATAGATGGAGGGGGAGATAAGAGGGTAGATAGTTTCCGCCTATAATCAGCATTATAACCTTGAACAGCTCATCGGCAATAAGTAAAAAAGCAAATATTTTTCGTATTTTGCTGCGTTTGACTTCATCGGATTTGATATAAACTATACAAGATACCAAGGCGAAAATCGCAAATCCCAAAAGCCAGAGCAAATGAGTTATATCATAATGAGTAAATCCTACACCCTCGGGTATAGTTTCCGTTGTATGCAAAAAATATTTCATATTATTTATCCTTCGTTTTAAAAATAAAGGCTGGCGAAATTCGCCAGCCTATTAAACATTTTAAGCGGTATTAATATGCAATACCCTGAGCTATCATAGCCTCAGCAACCTTTTCGAAGCCTGCAATGTTGGCACCTGCAATCAGGTCACCCTCCATACCGTACTTCTTAGCTGCATCCCAGGAATTCTTATAGATATCCTTCATAATCTGGTGAAGCTTAGCATCAACCTCTTCAGCAGTCCAACTGTAACGCATAGAGTTCTGGCTCATTTCGAGACCGGAAACAGCAACGCCGCCGGCATTAACTGCCTTAGAAGGAGCGATAACAACCTTGTTTTCCTTAAGGTAAGCAACAGCCTCATCGGTGGTGGGCATATTAGCAACCTCAACATAGTACTTAACACCGTTAGCTACGATGTTCTTAGCATCCTCAAGACCAACCTCGTTCTGGGTAGCGCAAGGCATAACAACGTCAACCTTAACCTCCCAAGGTCTCTTGCCCTCGAAGTAGGGAACACCGAACTTATCGGCATAATCCTTAACCTTATCGTGACCGGAAGCACGCATCTCAAGTAAGAAATTGATCTTCTCCTCGGTGCAGATACCGTCCTTATCATATATGTAACCGTCAGGACCGGAAATGGTAACTACCTTACCGCCGAGCTCGTTAACCTTCTTAACGGTACCCCAAGCAACGTTACCGAAGCCGGATACAGCAAAGGTTTTACCCTTAATATCCTCACCGAAGGTTTTAAGCATTTCAACTGCATAGTAAACAGCGCCGAAACCTGTTGCTTCGGGACGGATAAGAGAACCGCCGAAGGAACGGCCCTTACCTGTGAGAACGCCTGTAAACTCGTTGCGGAGTCTTTTATACTGACCGTAAAGATAACCAACCTCACGGGCTCCTACACCGATATCACCTGCAGGTACGTCGGTATCAGCACCGATGTGCTTGGAAAGCTCGGTCATAAAGCTCTGGCAGAAACGCATAATTTCTCCGTCACTACGGCCTCTGGGGTCAAAGTCAGAACCACCCTTACCGCCGCCCATAGGGAGACTTGTAAGACTGTTTTTGAAGGTCTGCTCAAAGCCTAAGAACTTCATAATGGAAGCGTTAACGGATGGATGGAAACGAAGACCGCCCTTGTAAGGTCCGATAGCAGAGTTGAACTGAACTCTGTAACCACGGTTAACCTGAACCTTACCGTTATCGTCAACCCAAGAAACACGGAAAGAAATCATACGCTCGGGCTCAACCATACGCTCGATAACACCGTTCTTCTCGAATCTATCATCCTGCATAACAACCGGCTCTAATGATTCAAGAACATCACGAACTGCCTGTAAGAACTCATTTTCACCGGGATTTCTTGCTTCAACGGAAGCATAAACTCTCTGTAAATACTCTGATTTAAACATATTATATATCCTCCTTTAAATCACTATAGAAAAAGTTTACTACTATTTTTATTTTCAGTCAATAAAAAATTTGAAAAAATTTTCGAATTTTGCGATTTTTTTATATTACCACAATCACAAATATGCACAAAGTAAAAAATTTATGCATTTTTACCCATATTGCAAGAAATTGAAAAATGTGTTAATATGTATCAGAAGATTAAAAACCACCTTTTCGGAGGCTTTATTATAAATGAAAATAGGAAATATTGAATTTGAAGGCTTTGCCGCATTGGCTCCTATGGCGGGTGTTGCGGATAGGGCTATGAGGGAAATATGCCGCCGCTTTGGTGCTGCATATACAATAGGGGAGCTTACAAGTGCCAAGGGAGTAAGCCTTGGAGATAAAAAATCCGCTTCGCTTCTTACCTTTGGGGAAAACGAAAAGCCTGCGGCTTCACAGCTTTTCGGATCTGAGCCGTTTGTTATGGCCGAGGCGGCTATAGAGGCACTTAAATTTTCTCCCGATTTTATAGATATTAATATGGGCTGTCCCGCTCCCAAGGTTGCAGGAAACGGGGGAGGAAGCGCTCTTATGAAGGATCCGCTTTTAGCGGCAGATATTGTAAGAGCGGTTGTGAAAGCGGTTAATGTTCCCGTAACCGTTAAAATGAGAACGGGTTGGGATGAGGATAATATCAATGCAATAGAACTTGCAAAACGGTGTGAGGATGCGGGGGCATCCGCTATAACTGTTCACGGAAGAACGAGAAAGCAGATGTATGCTCCGGGTATTGATTATAAAACTATAGCCGATGTAAAGTCGGCAGTGTCAGTTCCCGTTATTGCCAACGGGGATATAAGTGACGGAAAAAGCGCTAAATATATGTATGATGCAACAGGGTGCGATTTTGTTATGGTGGGCAGAGCCGCCCAAGGAAACCCTTTTGTTTTCAGTGAAATAAACGCATATATGAAGGGTGAAAAATACGAATATCCGAGCCTTGAAAAAAGATTCCAAATTATGCTTGAGCAGATTAGACTTATGCATATTTATAAGGATGAGCATAATGCGATTCTTGAATCCCGTAAGCATACCGCTTGGTATATGAAGGGTATAGAGGGAGCGGCAACGCTGAGAAGAATGTGCGGTGAAATCAAGTGTATGGCGGATATTGAGATAATTTGCCAAAAAGCACTTGAATGGAACAGCTAATTGTGATAAAATCTAAGGGTATAAAAAATTAAAGAGGGATTATTTATGTCAGGACATTCCAAATGGAACAATATTAAACGCAAGAAGGAAAAAACCGATGCTGCAAGAGCTAAGATTTTTACCAAGGTTGGAAGAGAAATCGCCGTTATAGTTAAAACAGGCGGCGCCAATCCTAACGAAAACAGTAAGCTTAAGGATGCTATTGCAAAGGCAAAGGCAGCAAATGTTCCTAATGAAAATATTGAGCGTATCATAAAAAAGGCCGCAGGTGATACCGAGGCTAACAACTATGAGGAGCTTATATACGAGGGTTACGGCCCTAACGGTATAGCCGTTGTTGTGGAAACTCTTACTGATAACCGCAACAGAACCGCAGGAGAAATGCGTCATTACTTTGATAAGTGCGGCGGTAATCTCGGTCAGTCGGGTTCGGTTATGTTTATGTTTGACCGCAAGGGTATAATCGAAATCGAAGCCGAGGGCAAGGATGAGGATACCGTTATGGAGGCTGCCTTAGAGGCAGGAGCTGAGGATTTCAGTTTTGACGGTGATGTTTTCGAAATCGTTACCGAGCCTAATGATTTGGGCGCTGTGCGTGATGCTTTGGAGGAAAAGGGATATGAGTTCCTCTTAGCTGAGGTGCAGTATGTTCCTCAGACTATGACTGCACTTGATGATGAAGAATCCATAATAAAGATGGAAAAGCTTATCGATATGCTTGAAGAGAACGATGATGTTCAGAATATCTGGCACAACTGGGATATGCCTGAAGAATAAACAAAAAAATTAATGAGTCTTGCATCAGCAAGGCTCATTTTTTTATATCAAGTATAAACCCGATTCAAGGATTACGATTTTATTATCATCAACACAAAGATATTGATAAACGGGTTCTTCAAAGCTTTCGTAATCTAAAACATCAAAAGTATTAAGATTAACCTGAATAAGCTTGTTTGAGCCGGAATTGCTTATCATTGCATTGTCACCTTCAATAAAAATGTCCTTAGGTGCACTAAAGGGGCCCTTTTTATTGCCAAGACGGATTTCAGCCCTCATAGTATTAAGGTTAAATTTAACAAGAACGTTATGCTGAGCATAGGTTGCCCATAAAGCGTTGTTGTGAAGTTTAATATCGGTAGGTGCCGCACCTCTGTATAGCAGGTCTCCCGACCATATTTCCGAAGCATCAAGGTCTAAAAGCTTTGCCTTGCCGTCAGGATAAAGCAGAAAAACCTTTCCATTGGGAAGCAGTAAGGATTTAACCGTTATATAATTTTCAAAATGCTCGATAACCGATTTATAATTACTGCCAAATTTAGTAAGCAAATATATATTTTTCGCAATATCGGTATACTGTCCTCCCGTAAAGGAAATCATCTTATAAGCGACGATAACCTTATTATTAACATCGTCCTTTTTATATGAAAATATAATTCCGTTGGTTATGGGAAGTATTTCGTAAATTTCACCTGAATGGATTTGTTTCATTCTTTTTTCCTCTTAATTTATTTTTAATGTACCGCCCGAAAGCATTTTTTGAGCCGCCAAAAGAATTCCTGCCTTAGCACTGTGGAAATTAAGACCACCCTGCATCCAAGCTGCGTAGGGCTCTCTAAGGGGAGCATCGGCAGAAAGCTCGATTGATGCGCCTAAGGTAAAGGCACCTGCCGCCATTATAACCTTATCGGTATATCCCGGCATATCCCAGGGCTCAGGAACAACAAAGGAATCTACGGGAGCACCCGACTGCATACCCTGACAAAAGGCTACAAGAGAAGCTTCGTCGCCAAGGGTGAGACACTGTATAATATCACCTCGTATTTCATCACCTTTAGGCGTTACCTCATAGCCTAAAAGCTCGAAAAGGGTTGCGGCATAAACTGCGGTTTTAACCGCTTCGCCCACAGTATGGGGAGCGGCAAAAAGTCCCATATAAAGCTCACGACTATGACCTAATGTGGCGCCAACCTCTCTGCCAACACCGGGACAGGTCATCCTTGCGGCGCACTTTTCCACAAGCTCGTGTGTTCCTGCTATATAACCTCCCGTGGGAGCAATTCCACCGCCTGGATTTTTAATCAATGAACCGGCAACCAAATCGGCGCCAACCTCACAAGGCTCTTTTTTCTGAACAAATTCGCCGTAGCAGTTATCAACCATTATGTAGGTGTCGGGTGAAGCAGATTTCATAGCTTTGCATAGAACCTCAATATCTTCAATGGTTAGGCTTGGTCTTAGACTATAGCCTCTTGAACGCTGAATATATGCAAGCTTATATTTTTTATTTGTAAGCTCTTTTTTTATGGCTTCTATATCGGGTGTACCGTCAGCTTTTAATGCTATCTCATTGTATTTAACTCCGAAATCTGCAAGGGAGCCATCTGTAACCTCGTCAATACCAAAAACGCCCGTTATGGTATCATAAGGTCTTCCGGTAACGCATAAAACACTGTCACCGGGACGGAGAATACCAAAAAGCGCAACAGTGAGGGTATGTGTTCCTGAAGCAAAGCTGTGGCGCATAAGGGCATCCTCTGCGCCCATACATTCCGCCATAACCTTTTCTAAAACATCTCTGCCACGGTCATCATATCCGTAGCCTGTGGACCCCGCCATCGAAGCCTCGCTTACACCATTTCTAATAAAGGCAGATAGAACCTTTAGTTGATTAAATTCGGCAATATCATCGATTAATTTAAACTGCTCGGTGCACTTTTCGAGTACTTTAGCATCAAACTCGAGCAGTCTTTCATCAATATTAAAAAAGTTTGTTATATTCATTTGTTTTTCACCCAATATCCTGCTTTGTATAAAAATTTGAATCCGTTTTTTTCGTAAAAGGGTTTTACCATTTCTCTGCAACAAACGAGGAAATCGTTACCCTCATTTTTGCTTAAAATAGCCTTTAATGCTATGCTTCCGTATCCCTTTTCGTGACTTGCTATTCCGTTCATAATTGAAAAATTACCTGTATTAAAGGAAATGGCGGCACATTTGCCCGAAATACCGAAATATTTTGCAAAACCTAAATTCAGTCTCCTGCAATAATCAACTGCAAAATAGGGGTATTCGGGTAAGGATAGCCCGTCCACATCAAGTAGGGAATAAAGCTCCTTGCTTGAAAGCTCATCACCCTTTATATCGCTAAAGTTTTCCGCTTTTATGCCGTAAACAAATATTTCTTCATCGGGAATTTTGTCAATAGCCTTAAGTGTATTTAAATCGCTGAAAATACAACAGGGAGAGATAACATCGATAAATTCCTTTAACTCTTCGATGTCGGCATTTTGGTTATAAATTATCATATTGCCGTCGGTAAATGAAATCAAGGCATCATTTTCATTCTGACGCCAGAATAAAATGCTGTTATCATCCTTATAGCTATCAAACAAACAACCGATTTTTATAAGCTCGGCACAGGGAATATTTACGGGGTTTATATCCTTTGTAAGTGTAATCATACAGCTTCGCCGCAAATCTTATTTATTAGATGCTTTGCAAGGGCAAGGGCCGAGTTAATATCGTTAATATCTGCAACCGAGGATGCAGAGTGGATATATCGGCATGGAACAGAAATAGCCACAGTGCGAACACCCGTTTTATTGAGGTGAACAGCACCTGAATTATTTCCGCCGCTAACAGCCCTTTTAACCTGACATTTAATGCCGCTTGTCAGAGCCAAATTATAATATTCCCTATCATAAACAGTAGCTCCGTCCATAAAGGAAACGGCGGCACCATCACCCAAAACACAAACCTGTTTATCACTGGAAACATCGGCGATATCGGCGGCGGTTGTACCCTCGAGAATTATAGCTGAATCAGGGTCAATAGAGAAAGCGGATACCTTAGCTCCTCTGAGCCCAACCTCTTCCTGTACAGAAAAGCTTCCATAAAAATCATATTCGCTTTCCTGCTTTATAAGCTCGATTAAAATGGCACAACCTATGCGGTCATCCAACGCCTTAGATAAAATTTTATCGCCGCAGTTTAAAAATTCACTGCAGATAACGGCTCTGTCCCCAAGGGAGACGGTTTTTAATGCTTCTTCTTTATCCTTTGCTCCAATATCAATATAAAGGTTATCAGCTTTAGGTAGCTTTTTAGCCTCGTCACCGCTTGTTAAATGAATAGGCTTTCCACCTATAACTCCATATGTTTTGCCGTTTATAAGAACTCGGCGAGAGAGGAGAACGGCGGTATCAATTCCGCCCACCGTTTTAAACTTTAAAAAGCCTTTATCGGTAACAGAACTTATAATGAGGCCAACCTCGTCCATATGAGCATCTACCATAAGCTTTTTGGCGGGTGCCTTTTTTCCTTTTTTAAAGGCTATTATATTACCTAAATTATCGGTTTTAAATTCGCAAAAGTCTTTTATTTCATTTATTATAAAGCTTCTTACTGCTGTTTCATCGCCCGATGTGGCATCAAGGGTGCATAATAGTTTTAAAATATCAACCATTGCTTACACCTCCCGAAAGAATATACTGCTCCAGTATATCGCAGATGCTTTCAATATCCTTTATATCAAGCAGCTCGACATCGGTGTGCATATTGCGAAGGGGAATAGAAACAAGACCTGTTTTAACTCCGTTTTGGGTTGTGGATATAACATCACCGTCAGTTCCTGTTTTTCCTCCCATAATTTCGGCTTGATGAAGGATACCTTTTTCCTTTGCGATTTTAAAAAGCTTATCGGAGATTTCACGGCATAAAACAGGGGATACGCCTATCATTGCGCCACCCGAAATATTACCGCATTCATCGGGGGAAATATCAGGTCCGTCACCAAATGAAACATCTATTGCAACGGCCTCATCGGGATTAACCTCAAAGCTTGCAATTTTACTGCCTCTGAGCCCCAATTCTTCCCAATCGCAAAGCACAAAGCTAACGCTAACGGGAAGCTTTTTACCTGAAAGTCTTTCGGCTAATTCTAAAAGACAAACTACACCCGCTCTGTCGTCAAAGGACTTACCTGTAACAATATCCCCATTTAATGCGGTTGCTTTTTGGCGGTAGGTAACATAGTCACCAACGCTGATTATATCCTTAGCGCTGCTTCCAAGACAGGTATCAAGCTTTAATTCGCCAATATCGGTATATTCCTTCTCACCCGATGAAAGATGGGGAGGGGTGCTGCAGAAAACTGCAGGTATCTTCTCCTTGCCGTGAACGGTAACCACCCTTGCAGGTAGCGTTCTAAGGTCAATTCCGCCGCATTTGGCAACGGTGAGAAAACCCTTATCGTCAACATCGGTAACGACAAAGGCAACCTCATCAAGATGGGCATCAAGCATAATTGTGTAATCGCTTTCGCCCTTTATTTTACCTATAACCGTAAGATTATCCTTTCTTTCGGTTTCGGCGTATTTCGAAAGTATATCAAAAGCAATATCCGAGGCCTCGTGAAGATTACCAACATTAACTGCATTTGAAAGTGAAAATAATGTTTCTTTAATATTCATCAGAGTTTATTTACCAATTCCTTAAAATAATTTCCACGAGCCACAAAGTTAGGAAATGCATCAAAGCTGGCGCAGGCGGGAGAAAGGGTTACTATATCGCCCTTTACTGCATCCTTGTGAGCCGCAAGTACTGCCGCTTCTAAATCTTCAACTCGGATAATTTCGGGGGAGCCGTTATATCCCTCGTATTCGGTCAAAGTCTTTTCTATTTTTTCAGCGGTATGACCGCAAAGATATAGCTTTTTAACCTTTTCCACAAGATAGGGCGCTAAAGGCTCAAAGGGGATATGCTTATCATAGCCGCCGGCTATAAGCATAACCTTCTGATTGAATGCTTTTAGTCCAGCAATAGTTCTTGTAGGACTCGATGCTATCGAATCGTTAAAATACTTAACACCGTTTATCTCTTTTACGAATTCAATACGGTGTTCAACTCCGGCAAATTCCTTTGCAACCTTGTTTATAGTATCTGTGCCCACATAACCCCAAACGGCAGCGATAGCGGCGAGATAGTTTGCAACATTATGGTCACCTAAAATGGTGATATCGTCTCTGTGTAAAACGGGAACATCGATTCCTCTGTATGCCATATGGAGAGTACCGTCACTATCAAGCCAGGCTCCGTTCTTAATAGGGCCTTCCATACTGAAGCCCAGACTCTGACCACGCACATATCTGCGGAAATCGTTGGTTATATCATTATCAACGTTAAGTACTGTTCTTGAAAAAGCATTCTGGTGCAAAAGAACGTTCTTTTTAGCCTCAACATATTCATCCATATCCTTGTGAACATCCAGATGATTAGGCGCAACGTTGGTAACAACCGCAATGTCTGGGCTCTTTCTCATAGAAATAAGCTGGAAGGATGAAAGCTCAACAACAACAAAATCATCGGCTGTAATATTTTCTATTTCGGGCAATAGGGGTTTACCTATATTACCGCCAACAAATACCTTCTTACCTTCTGCCTCAAGCATCTTTGCTATGAGGGTTGTTGTGGTGGTTTTACCGTCAGAGCCGGTTACGGCAAAAATGGTAGCAGGGCAAAGGTCAAAGAAAACCTCCATCTCGCTTGTTACCGCAATACCTCTTTTTCTTGCCGATTCGAGTTCAGGCAGATTAAAGCTCATTCCGGGAGTGCGGAAGATTATATCCACCTCGAGATTTTTGAGATAATCGTCACCCAGTCTCAGTTCAGCTCCGGCAGCTTCAAGCTTATCTGCCATTTCGCCTATAAGTTCACGGCTTCGCTTGTCACAAGCGAAAACCCTTGCTCCCTTTGAAAGAAAATCGAGAATTAAGGGAGTATTACTAACGCCAATACCGCACATAGCGATTTTTTTACCCTTTATATGTTCAAAAAATTGTTTGCAGTCCATCTAAATGCCCCCAATTTACATAATTATACTTATATATTATACTTCGTAAAAATACAAATATCAATACTATTACGAGTAAAGTTTTTATTTTTTACCAAATTCGAACGCCGTCAATGTGGATAAAACGAATCATCTCGTAATTATAGGTAAAAAGGGGACGGTCCAACGCATCAAAACTATGAGCCGCTACCTGAATAAAGGGGGATACGGCTGTAATAACGGGGGAGTGATAAAAACCACGGTCATTGGCTCCCAACTGAATTATATCACCTATTTCTGCATCTTTTTCGGGTACTATGTGCCCAAAAGGACCTATTGATTTATTATTAGTAAGAAAGTTGTAAAGATATTCAACGCCGCTCCAGGATGGTGTGCGGTCAGAGGAGGAGTTATAGTACCAACCTAAAACAGGTTTGTAATTCATAATTTTTGCCCCTGCGAAAAGGCACTGAGAAGCAAAGTTGGTGCAATCTCCTCCGATTTTTTCAAAATCATAATAAGCAGGATTTCTGCTAAGTGCCCAACGACGAGCATAATTTACGGCAGCGGTTCTGTCAAAAGGTATAACTTTCATATATTTTCCTCCCTGTTTATTATGCTATGATGTAAAGATTTGGATTGTACAAAAGAATTATTTAAGGAAATTTCGTGTTATAGGTAATTATTAATAAAAAAATAGTATAAATTTTTTAATTTTTTGTGTTTACATATTGAGAAAAAAGTGGTATTATTATATGCGTATGAGTTTGTGTTTAGAACAAGAAACCTAAGACTCACAAATTATTATTTTAGGAGGAGAATTTTCAATGGCCAGAAAATTCAAAACGATGGACGGAAATAATGCTGCTGCTCACGTATCCTATGCGTTTACTGAAGTAGCCGGTATTTATCCGATTACACCTTCCAGTCCTATGGCAGACTATGTTGATCAGTGGTCAGCTCAGGGCTTGAAGAACATTTTCGGCACAACCGTTAAGGTTTCCGAAATGCAGTCCGAAGCAGGTGCTGCAGGTACAGTTCACGGTTCATTAGCAGCCGGTGCTTTAACCACCACCTATACAGCTTCTCAGGGACTTTTGCTTATGATCCCCAATATGTACAAGATTGCAGGTGAGCTTTTACCCTGCGTGTTCCATGTATCGGCACGCTGTGTTGCTTCCCATGCTCTTAACATATTCGGTGACCATTCCGACGTATATGCTTGCCGTCAAACCGGTTTTGCTATGCTCGCTGAAACAAATACTCAGGAAGTTATGGACCTTGGCGCAGTTGCTCACCTTGCAGCTATCAAGGGACGTGTTCCTTTCCTTAATTTCTTTGATGGTTTCCGTACCTCCCATGAGATTCAGAAGATTCAGGTTTGGGATTTTGAAGACCTTAAAGAAATGTGCGATATGGATGCTGTTGAGGCATTCCGTAAGCGTGCGCTCAATCCTGAGCGTCCCGTAATGCGTGGTTCTCACGAAAACGGAGATATCTTCTTCCAGCACCGTGAGGCTTGCAACAAGTATTATGATGCAGTTCCCGCTATCGTTGAGGAGTATATGGATAAGGTTAATGCCAAGCTCGGCACCGACTATAAACTCTTTAACTACTACGGCGCTGCTGATGCAGAGCGTGTAATCGTAGCAATGGGCTCTATCTGTGACGTTGCAGAAGAGGTTATTGATTATCTTACCGCAAAGGGTGAAAAGGTTGGTCTTATCAAGGTTCGCCTTTATCGTCCTTTCTCTGCAGAGAAGTTGGTTGAAGCTATTCCTTCTACCGTTAAGAAGATTGCTGTTCTTGACAGAACTAAGGAGCCCGGTTCTCTCGGTGAGCCTTTGTATCTTGACGTTGTAACTGCACTTGCAGCTACAGGCAGAAAGATTGATAAGGTTATCGGCGGACGTTACGGTCTTGGTTCTAAGGATACTCCTCCTTCAAGCATCTTTGCTATTTACAATGAGCTTGCTAAGGATGAGCCTAAGGCACAGTTCACCATCGGTATTAAGGATGACGTTACAGGTCTTTCTCTCGATGAAGAAGCTGCTCCCAATACTGCAGCTGAAGGCACTATCGAGTGTAAGTTCTGGGGTCTCGGCGGTGACGGTACTGTTGGCGCTAACAAGGACTCCATCAAGATTATCGGTGACCATACCGACAAGTATGTTCAGGCTTACTTCCAGTATGACTCTAAGAAGACCGGTGGTATAACAATATCCCACCTTCGTTTCGGCGATAAGCCTATCAAGAGTCCTTACTATATAAATAAGGCTGACTTCGTTGCCTGCCACAACCCCTCTTATGTAATCAAGGGTTACAAGATGGTTAACGATGTTAAGCCCGGCGGTGTATTCCTTATCAACTGCCAGTGGTCTGCTGAGGAATTAAACAAGCATATGCCTGCTGAAGCTAAGCGTTATATCGCTAAGAACAACGTTCAGCTTTACACCGTTAACGCTATTGACCTTGCTGCTGAAATCGGTCTTGGCAAGCGTACAAATACCGTTCTTCAGTCTGCTTTCTTCTCACTTTCCAAGGTTCTTCCTGCTGAGGAAGCTATCGGATATATGAAGGAAAAAGCTCAGAAGTTCATGAAGAAGGGTAAAGAAATCGTTGAAATGAACGAGAAGGCTATCGATGCCGGTGCAACCGCTTACGTTAAGATTGATATCCCTGCTGACTGGGCAGATGCTACCGATGATGTAGCAACCGTTAAGGAAGAGGGAGCAGCTAAGCTCGTTAAGATGGTTGACAATATTATGAAGCCCGTTGGTCTTATGGACGGTGATTCACTCCCCGTATCTGCATTTATTGACCACGCTGACGGTACCTTCGAGCAGGGTGCTTCTGCATATGAGAAGCGTGGCGTTGCTGTTATGGTTCCCGAATGGAATCCTGATACCTGCGCTAAGTGTAACAAGTGTGCATTTGTTTGCCCCCATGCTACTATCCGTCCCTTCGTTCTTAATGCAGAAGAGGTTGCTAACGCACCTGCTAATATGAAGAAGGCTCCTAAGCCCTTCCTCAAGACAGATTATACTTATACTCTTGCTGTTTCTCCCCTTGATTGTATGGGATGCGGCGTTTGTATCGGTGTTTGTCCCACCAATTCTCTTAAGATGGTTGCTCAGGAATCACAGCTTGCAGAGCAGGATGTATTTGATTACTGTGTAGCTAAGGTAGAGGAGAAGAAGGACGTTGCAACTGATGCTAACGTTATCACTTCTCAGTTCAAGAAGCCCTTACTTGAGTTCTCTGGCTCTTGCGCAGGCTGTGCTGAGACCGCTTATGCTCGCCTTATCACACAGCTCTTCGGTGACAGAATGTACATCTCTAACGCAACAGGTTGTTCTTCAATCTGGGGCGGTCCTGCTGCTACATCTCCTTACACCGTTAATGCTGAAGGCCACGGTCCTGCTTGGGCTAACTCCCTCTTTGAGGATAATGCTGAGCATGGATATGGTATGTACCTCGGCCAGAAGGCTATCCGTGATCGTTTAATCGGTAAGGTTGAGTTAATTGCTGAGTCCGATAAGGCTGCTGAGGATGTTAAGGCTGCTGCTAAGGAATATCTTGCAACCGTTAATGACGGCGCTAAGAATACCGCAGCTTCCAAGGCTCTCGTTGCTGCACTTAAGGCTCAGAATGCTGACTGCGAAATCTGCCGTGATGTTATAGATAACAGCGAATACCTCTCCAAGAAGAGCGTTTGGATCTTCGGTGGTGACGGTTGGGCTTACGATATCGGCTTCGGCGGTGTTGACCATGTTCTCGCTTCCGGCGACAATGTAAACATTATGGTATTCGATACTGAGGTTTACTCCAATACCGGTGGTCAGGCTTCTAAGGCTTCTAACATCGGTCAGGTTGCTCAGTTCGCAGCTGCAGGTAAGGCTATCGCTAAGAAGAGCCTTGCTGAAATCGCAATGTCCTATGGCTATGTATACGTAGCTCAGATTGCTATGGGCGCTGATATGAACCAGACCCTTAAGGCAATTAAGGAAGCTGAAGCTTATGACGGTCCTTCACTCATCATCGGCTACTCACCCTGTGAGATGCACTCTATTAAGGGTGGTATGGTTAACTGCCAGGCTGAAATGAAGAAGGCTGTTGACTGCGGATACTGGGATATGTTCCGTTATAATCCTGCTCTTAAGGCAGAAGGTAAGAATCCCTTCTCACTTGACAGCAAGCCTGCAACAGGCGATTATAAGGAATTCATCCTTAACGAAGCACGTTACGCTTCTCTTACCCGTTCCTTCCCCGAGCGTGCTAATGAGCTCTTTGATAAGGCAGCTGAGGCTGCTAAGGCTCGCCGTGCACATCTCGAAAAATTGGTTGAGGTTTACGGTAAGTAATTGTTTGTAAATAAAAAATAACTGCCCCTCAGGGGCAGTTATTTTTTTGCTTATGGATTAGCAACCGCAGCCGCAATCGTTGCCGCAACCATTGCCGCCAAAGGAGTTACCGCCGCAGCAGCAGAGGATAAGGATTAAAACGATTATCCAGATGCAGCTGTTACCGCCAAAACAACCATTATTACACATATAAAAACCTCCTTTTGTTTCTACACCACATACTATGCTATTTTCTGTTTTTGTGTTACATAATAAAAAATTTTTCATTACAGTATTGACTTTCCCTGACTTTTGTGTATAATTAAAGTCAGAGAAAGTCAAAAAGAGGTGTTTTGGTATGAGAATGAGCGATATCATCACTAAGGAAATAATAAAAATGTTAAATGATTCCGAGGCTAATATTGCTGAAATTCAGCGAAATGAATTTGCCAATTTGATGGGTTGTGCTCCAAGCCAGATAAATTATGTACTATCTTCGAGATTTACTCCCGAGCACGGCTATATAATCGAAAGCCGTAGGGGAGGCGGAGGATATATCCGAATTAAAAGGGTGGTTTTAAGTCATTCCTCGGCTTTAATGCACATAATAAATTCTATAGGTGAGCAAATCGATGCTATGAGCACGAGAATTGTTTTGGAAAACTGTCTTGAAACAGGTCTTATTGATGAAAAAAATGCAAGATTAATGGCATCGGCATTATCAAACAGCGCTATGCAGTGTGTTCCCGTAATTTTAAGGGATAGCCTTAGAGCATCACTGCTTAAGCAGATGCTTTTATCACTCTTATAAATGGAGGTTTTTAGTTATGTTATGTGAAAAATGCGGAAAAAACAATGCAACAACACATATAAAATCGGTTGTAAACGGGGTTGTAAGTGAGAAAAATCTTTGCGGATACTGTGCCGCTAAGGAGGGCTATAGCGGTCTTGCCCACAATAGTCTTGCGGGAATGCTTGCCTCAATGTTCGGAGATGTAACGGGGTTTGCGCCTTCAGTTGCGGCTAAAAAATGCTCTGTTTGTGGGGCTTCCTTTTCTGATATTGCCGAAAGCGGCAGAGTGGGTTGTTCTGAGTGTTATAAAGCCTTTTATGAGGAATTATTACCATATTTAAAAAGGGTGCACGGTGGAACAAAGCATGCAGGAAGAGTGCCCAATAAGGCTCCACTTATGGTTAAGCCCAAGGAAATTACTGTGGATGATTTAAGACTCAAACTCAACGAATTGGTTCGTGAAGAAAAGTTTGAGGAAGCGGCGGTTATCCGTGATAAAATAAAGGAAATGGAGGAAAAGGGTAATGAGTAATTGGTACAGCGAAAACAGAGAAAATATTGCTGTAAGCACAAGAATCCGATTAGCAAGAAACCTATCTGGTTTGCCTTTTCCTTCAAGAATGACTGCGGAACAGTTTAGCGAACTAAACGAAAAGGTAAAAGAGGCTATTTTTGAAAGCAATACCCCTTTTGCAAAATCTATGAGCTTTATTTATATGGATTCCGTTCCCGAAATAGAAAAGTATTCTATGGTGGAAAGACATATTATTAGCCCCGAATTCGCAGCTAACAGCAGGGGCAGAGCCATTGTTATATCCGAGGATGAAAGTGTAAGCATAATGATAGGTGAGGAGGACCATCTGCGAATTCAGGTAATCTTAGGCGGAATGAGTCTAGAAAAGGCATATGATATTGCCGAAAGACTGGATTATTTACTCTGTGACAGACTAAATGTTGCTTTCGATAGTGAACTTGGCTTTTTAACCGGTTGTCCTACCAATTTAGGAACGGGACTTAGAGCCTCTGTAATGCTTCATTTACCGATGCTTGAAAACAGTGGGGAAATTTCCTCTCTTGCAGATTCAGTAGGTAAAATAGGCTTTACAGTGAGAGGTATGTACGGTGAGGGAAGCAAGGCAACAGCGTCCTTTTATCAGGTATCCAACCAGATAACCCTTGGAATAAGCGAGAAAAATGCCATTGATAATCTTAAGCTTATTGCAATGCAGCTTATAGAAAAAGAGAATAAGGCAAGGGAAACACTTAATAAATTAAAAACAGAGGATATGTGCTTTAGAGCCCTTGGAACTCTGCAAAATGCAAGGCTGATTTCGGGTAATGAAATGATGAAATTATTATCGGGGATTAAACTTGGTGCCGATATGGGCATAATTAAGGTAAAGGAATCCCCCATAAAGCTGTTTATTGAGGGACAGCCATATATGCTTATGCGAAAATTTGGTGAGATGGGACCGGATGAAAGGGATATTTATCGTGCTAATATGATACGTGAAATACTTAATTAGGAGGTAATATAATATATGAAATATAGCTTTAACGGATTTACGGCAAAGGCAAGTGAAGCCTTGAATCAAGCCATAAATTCCGCCGAAATATTAGGTCATATTTATGTAGGCAGTGAGCATCTTTTATTAGGACTGCTTAGGGTAGGCTCAGGAGTTGCCGCCAGTATTCTTGATAAACATGGTATAACTGCCGATAAAATAGAGGAAAAAATCCGAGCCGATATAGGCTGCGGAACACCAACAAAGCTTTCTCCCGATTATTTTACTCCAAGAGCAAAAAGGGTTATTGAAACTGCTGTTAACGGTTGCAGAGAATTGGGTAAAAAATATGTTGGAACAGAGCATCTTTTAATAGGAATTTTAGGTGAAAGCGATAATTATGCGGTAAGGTTTATAAGTGATTTAGGCGCAGATGTTGCTCTGCTTACAACCGAGGTCTTAAAGTCATCGGGAATAAACTTGACCGAACAAAATCATAAATCATCGGTGGGAAATGGCTCTAAAAAAGGGGATTCAGGACTTAAATCCTTAGAAAAATACGGCAGAGATTTAACCGAGGAAGCGAAAAACGGAAAGCTTGACCCCGTTGTGGGAAGAAGCGCCGAAATTGAGAGAATTATACAAATTCTCTGCCGCAGAACCAAGAATAACCCCTGTCTTATAGGTGAACCTGGTGTGGGTAAAACCGCCGTAATAGAGGGACTGGCTCAAAAAATAGTTTCGGGGGATGTGCCCGAAATTCTGGAGGATAAAAGGATATTCTCCCTTGATTTAACGGGAATGGTTGCTGGAACAAAATACAGAGGTGACTTTGAAGAACGTATTAAATCTGTAATTGAAGAGGTAACTAAATCCAAGAATGTTATCTTGTTTATTGATGAGGTGCACACAATTATCGGCGCAGGCTCTGCCGAGGGCTCAACCGATGCCGCAAATATACTCAAACCCGCTCTTGCCAGGGGAGAGTTTCAGCTTATAGGTGCTACAACAATTAATGAATACAGAAAAAATATCGAAAAGGATAGCGCCCTTGAACGCCGCTTCCAACCCGTTACGGTTGCAGAGCCTAACGAGGAGGACGCCGTTTTAATCCTTGAGGGACTAAAGGATAAATACGAAGCCCATCATAAGGTTAAAATAACCGATGAAGCGATAAAAGCGGCGGTTAAGCTTTCCTCCAGATATATAAATGATAGATATCTTCCCGATAAAGCCATAGATTTAATAGATGAAGCGGCTTCCAGAGTTCGTCTTAAAAATTCTTCTGCAACCCCTGAAATTAAGGAACTTGAGGAGCAAATTTCGGTTATTGAACAGGAAAAGGAAGAGGCTATTGCCGCTCAGGAATTCGAAAAAGCGGCTGACCTTCGTGATAAAGAAAATAATGCCCGTAAGCAGCTTGAAGAAATAAAACAAAAAAAGAATGAAGACAACAGATTTTCCGGCGGCGCAGTTGATGAGGAAAGTATTGCAGAAATAGTATCCTCCTGGACAGGTGTTCCTGTAGCTCAGCTTACCGAGGAGGAGAGTGCAAGACTTCTTCGTCTTGAGGATGAGCTTCATAAGAGAATAGTCGGTCAGGATGAGGCTGTTAAGGCGGTTTCCAAGGCTATCCGCCGAGGCAGAGTGGGACTAAAAGACCCTAAAAGACCTATCGGCTCATTTATATTCTCAGGTCCTACCGGAGTTGGTAAAACCGAGCTGTGCAAGGCTTTGGCAGAGGCTATGTTCGGCAGTGAAAATATGATGATAAGACTTGATATGTCGGAATATATGGAAAAGCATACCGTTTCAAAGCTTGTAGGCTCTCCTCCGGGGTATGTTGGATATGATGAGGGCGGTCAGCTTACCGAAATGGTAAGGCGCAACCCCTATTCCGTATTGCTTTTTGATGAAATTGAGAAGGCTCATCCCGATGTTTTCAATATGCTGCTTCAGATTTTAGAGGACGGTGTTTTAACCGATTCTCAGGGCAGAAGGGTTGATTTTAAAAATACGGTTATTATTATGACCTCTAATGTGGGCGCACGCCTTATAACCGACAAGAAAACAAGCTTCGGCTTTGTTGAAAGCAGTACAGTAAAAGATAATGAAAACGTTAAGGAATTGGTGTTAGGTGAGCTTAAAAACACCTTTAAGCCCGAGTTTCTTAACAGAATTGATGATATTATCGTATTTACAAAGCTTACCAAGGAGGATATTGAGCAAATAGCAGGTAATATGCTAGACAGCCTTGCAAAAAGACTTTCCTCCCTTGAAATTGAAATTACCTTTGAAGCTTCGGTAAAATCTGCTCTTGCCGAGGCAGGCTTTGATGCGATTTACGGCGCAAGACCTTTACGCCGTAAAATTCAAAATGAAATTGAGGATGCTCTCAGTGAGAAAATACTTGATGGAAGCGTTAAAAAAGGCGACAAGGTAAATGTAAGCTATAAAGAAAATCAGTTTATCTTTAACACATAATTCAGTTATCCGAAAATTTACAGTGTGAATTTTCGGATAACTCTTTTTTTTTCGAAAAAAGTATTGTATAATAAAATAAAATTTTGAAAGGAGTGCCGATATGAAAAAAATAATGCTTGGTATGAGTGGCGGAGTGGATTCATCTGTTGCGGCGCTTCTTTTAAAGGAAAAAGGGTATGATGTTAAGGGTGTAACCTTACAGCTTCACAGTGAAGCACAGCAGCCCTTAAATGATATAAGGGATGCAAAGGTCGTTTGTGATAAATTAGGACTTGAACATTTTTCATTTGATTTAAGGGATGAATTTAAAAAATTTGTTACCGATAATTTTATTGATGAATATTTAAGGGCAAGAACGCCTAACCCTTGTATCGAATGCAATAAAAATATAAAATTCGGGCAGATGCTTGAAAAGGCTATTGAGTGCGGTTGTGACTATATAGCAACGGGGCATTATGCAAGAATAAAAGAGAAAAACGGCAGATACCTATTGCTTAAAGCTAAGGATTTATCTAAGGACCAGAGCTATGTGCTTTATCCTTTAAGTCAGTATCAGCTTTCGAAATCGGTTTTTCCTTTAGGTGATTTAACCAAAACTGAAGCGAGGGAAAAGGCGGAAGAAAACGGCTTTATAAATGCCGAGAAAAAGGATTCTCAGGATATCTGCTTTGTACCCGACGGCGATTATGCCGCCTTTATAGAAAGGAACGGATATATAAGCAAAACGGGAGATTATGTGGATATTGAGGGCAATAAGCTCGGTGAGCATAGCGGAATTATCCGCTATACAGTGGGTCAGCGCAAAGGCCTTGGAATTGCCCTTGGGAAACCTGCATTTGTTATTGAGAAAGATGCTGATAGCAGAAAGGTAACCTTAGGCGATGAGGAGCATCTTTTCTATAAAAAAATATTGGTTGAGGATGTTAATTTTATCCCCTTCGACAGTCTTGAAGGTGAAATGAGGGTTACTACAAAGCTCAGGTATCGCCATAATGAGCAACCTGCAACTATTTATCCTGATGCAGAAAACAGGGTTATAATCGAATTTGATGAGCCTCAAAGGGCGCCAAGTCCCGGGCAGTCGGCAGTGTTTTATGACGGTGAGATTGTCGTGGGTGGCGGAAAAATAGTGAAAGGAATAAGATAGCTTATGGATAGCAGAATCGAAAAGGTTATAGAAAATCTTAGGATAAATAATATGGATGGCATTTATGCCGAAAATATCGAGGATGTCCAAAATATCGTAAAAAATATGCTTTTTGATAACTGTGTTATAACTGCAGGAGGCTCAATGTCCTTAAAGGAGAGCGGAGTCTGGGATATTATAAGCGATAAAAGATATAATTTTCTTGATAGAGCAAAGCCGGGTATAACCGATGAAGAGCAGCAAGCAGCTTTCAAGGCTCATATAGGTTGTGATTTCTTTTTCTGTTCAAGCAATGCGGTAACCGAAAAGGGTGAGCTTGTTAATGTGGATGGTTTTTCAAACCGTGTTTCCGCAATATGCTTCGGACCTAAAAAGGTTATTATGGTGGTTGGAAAAAATAAGATAGTTAAGGATATAAGCGAGGGACTTTTAAGGGTTAAAAAAATAGCCGCACCTAAAAATGTTTTAAGGCTCGGCATTGATACACCTTGCGCAAAGCTTGGCCACTGTATTTCCCTTGAAAAATGCGATAATCCCGATTTTGCGGATGGTTGCAAAATGGAAAAAAGAATCTGTGCGAGCTATCTTATATCCTCCTATCAGAGAATTAAAAACAGAATAACAGTTATAATTTGTAACGAGGAATTGGGTTATTAAAACTTTAAAAACGGCATATCCTTCTATATAAGATATAAAGAGGGGTGTGCCGTTTTGAAAAGAATAATAGCTCTTATTTTTTGCTTTGTTTTTATGTGCAATATTTTCGTTTGTGCTGAAAAGAGGATAGCCAGTGAGTGTGATATTTCGGATATTGATGTGCCGCTTGAGGCTTCGAGCAATAATGCTGTAATAGGTCAAAAGCTTGATATCAAGGCAAAATCCGTAATTTTAATGGAGGTAAATACAGGTAAAATCCTTTATGAGGACAATGCGGATGAGGCCCTTGCTCCTGCATCTATTACTAAAATTATGTCCTTGCTTCTTGTAATGGAGGCAATAGACCGAGGCGATTTTGATTTACAAACCGTAATTTCCGCCAGTGAACATGCCTGCAGTATGGGCGGTTCACAGATTTGGCTTGAGCCGGGGGAAAGTATGGAGGTAGATTCTCTTTTAAAGGCGGCGGTTATAGCCTCGGCAAACGATGCCACCGTTGCTTTGGGTGAAGCCGTTGCAGGAAGTGAAGAGGGCTTTGTTGCTTTGATGAATGAAAGGGCAAAGGAGCTTGGTATGACCAACACCAACTTTGTGAACTGTACGGGACTCGATGCCGAGGGGCATTTAACTTCCGCTCATGATGTCGCAATAATGTCCTGTGAACTTATAAAGCACGACCTTATAAAGGATTATTCAACTGTATGGATGGATACCTTGAGAAATGGTGAAAGCGAGCTTGTTAATACTAATAAGCTTGTGAGATTTTATGAGGGAACAACGGGACTGAAAACGGGAACTACAAGTACGGCAGGGTATTGTCTATCTGCTACCGCGCAGCGTAACGGTATGGAGCTTGCGGCGGTTGTAATGGGGGGAGACACTAGTAATGACAGATTCAATGGGGCTAAAAAGCTTCTCGATTATGGTTTTGCAAACTATACCTTCAGTAAGGTGGATGCAAATCTTGATAAGGATATAGTTGTTGAAATTGATAAGGGTACCGAGAAGGAGCTTACCCTTGATGCAAAGGGAACCGTTAATCTTCTTATGAAAAAGAACGAAGCAAAGGAAATTACCAGAAAAACCCTGCTGAACGAGGGTATAACCGCACCTATAAAAAAGGGCGATGTCTTAGGAGAGGTTGAAATATATGTAGGAGAAGAAAAGATGGGGGGTATACCTCTGACCGCATCAAAGGATATTGATAAAATTTCATTTTTAACAACAATGGGTTGGATTTTAAAGAGTTTATTTATATTATAAAAACTTTTAATGAATATTTGTTATTTTAACTTGCAATAAAGCACAATATATTGTAAAATAGAATTAAAGAAATTTAAAATTTAGGGGTATTCTAATGGCAATCAAATTCAATTATTCTTTTGCAGATGAATTTATCAGAGAAAACGAGCTTAAGGGTCTTGAAGGTCAGGTGGCTTCAGCCCATAAAATCGTTAATGATAAAAGCGGACTTGGTAATGACTTTTTAGGTTGGGTAAATCTTCCTACCGATTATGATAAAGAGGAATTTGCCCGTATCAAGGCTGCTGCCGATAAAATCAGAAAGGATACCGATATTCTTATAGTTATCGGTATAGGTGGTTCTTATCTCGGCGCCAGAGCGGCAATCGAGTTTTTAAAGGGACCCTATTATAACCAGTTAAAGGGCGATGCTCCCGAAATCTATTTTGCAGGTAACAGCATAAGCGGTTCTTACCTTGCAGATATGATAAAGCTTTGCGAGGGCAAGAGAGTATCGGTTAATATTATTTCTAAATCAGGAACAACAACCGAGCCTGCAGTTGCATTCAGAGTTTTCCGCAAACTGCTTGAGGAAAGATATGGTGAGCAAGAAGCTGCAAAGCGTATTTACTGCACTACCGATAAGGCAAGAGGAACTCTTAAAAAGTTAGCCGATGAAAAAGGCTACGAGTGTTTTGTTATTCCCGATGATGTTGGTGGAAGATTCTCGGTTTTAACCGCCGTTGGTCTTTTACCCATCGCAGCCTGCGGTGCTGATATTGATAAATTAATGCAGGGCGCAGCTGCAGCATCTGTGGATTATAATAATCCCGATATGTATGCTAATGACTGTTATACCTATGCGGCTTTGCGTAATGCATTTTACCGCAAGGGTAAATCGATAGAATTGCTTGTAAGCTATGAGCCTAGATTTACTATGATGGCTGAATGGTTTAAGCAGCTCTTCGGCGAGAGTGAGGGAAAGGATAATAAGGGACTTTTCCCCGCATCCGTAACCTTCTCAACCGACCTTCATTCTATGGGACAGTATGTTCAGGATGGTAGCCGTTTAATGTTCGAAACCGTTGTAACCTTTGGTGAAAGCGATAAGGATGTTATCATCCAAGCTGAGGCTGATGACGGCGATGGTCTTAATTTCCTTGCAGGAAAAACAATGTCCTTTGTTAATTCAAAGGCATTTGAGGGAACAGTTCTTGCTCATACCGATGGCGGCGTTCCAAACCTCGTTATCTCCATCGATAAGCCCGATGAGGAAAATCTGGGAAGACTTATCTATTTCTTCGAAAAGGCTTGTGCTATTTCGGGTTATATGCTTGGTGTAAATCCCTTTGATCAACCCGGTGTTGAAAGCTACAAAAAGAATATGTTTGCTCTTCTCGGAAAACCCGGATACGAAGCACAGAAGGCTGAGCTTGAAGCTCGTTTAGGTAAATAATTTAAGGAAATACCCGCCAGGGTGGCGGTAAATATAAAAGGAGTTGGTATAAATGATTAAACTTATTATCGGAAGAAGAGGTTCGGGTAAAACCAAAAAATTGGTTGATATGGTAAATGAGGCCACAGCAGCTAGTTTAGGCAATGTTGTATGCATTGAAAAGGGCGATACTTTAACCTATTCCGTTACTCATAAGGCAAGACTAATAGATGCCGATGCTTACGGTATCTCGGGTTACGGCGAATATTATGGTATGCTTTCAGGCATCAAGGCAGGCAATAACGATATAACTCATATCTTCGGCGATGCAACACTCCGCATCGGAACCAGAGACTATGATGAGTTGGTTGCTTTCTTTGGCAGACTTTCCACAATTGAGGATGTTGAATTTGTATTCACAGTTTCGGCTGATAAGGAAGAGTTACCTGAGAAGTTATTCAAAATAGCAGAGATTTGCTAATAAAAAAATCAAGAGAGCAGAGTGAAAACTCTGCTCTCTTTTTATATTAAAGGGGTAAAATCGGTAATTTAAAGATAAGCTATAAACTTATCGCCGATATCAAGGATATCCTTTGAACACCCCTGATATATTGTATGTTATTCGGCAGCAATCGGTGACTTTCTTATGAAAAGAACGCCGAGTGTATTGGCTCCGCAGTGGGAGGATATTGTGCAGCCGGCACGGGTGAGGAAAACCTCTTCAAAGTTAGCCGAATCCTTAACCAATGCAACGATATCGTTAACGAGCTTTTCATCGCAACCTGCGTGGGTTACGAAAACTCTTGAAAGGTCAATATCAGAAGCATCGCCAATGCGCTCTTTTACGTACTGCTTTAATACCTCATCGTATTTACCACGGTATTTCTTGCCAACGCCCATTTTGCCGTTTTTAACCTCAATACAGGGCTTTAATTTAAGAAGATTTGCTCCCATCATAGCGAGGGCAGAGCATCTGCCACCCTTATGAAGATATTCAAGGCTGTCAATAACAAAGGAAGCATCAACGCAAGGAATAATGTCATTGAGCTTTTCAACTATTTCTTCACAACCAAGTCCGTCTTTTAGCATTTCTGCTGCGGCAACAACCAAAAGACCGCCACCGGTAGAAAGGTTTTTACTATCTATAACATAAACGCCATCTAATTCCTCAGCGGCAAGACAAGCGTTGCGGTAGGTTGAGGACATCTCAGAGCTTATAGTGAAATGAATAACCTTTTTGCCTTCATCGGTAAACTGCTTGAAAAAATCAAGAGATTCACCTAAGTTTGCGGCAGAGGTTTTTGGCAATTCACCCGTTTTTCTGTGATGCTCGTATATATCATCGGGGGTGATATCAACACCGTCAATATAGGTCTTATCACCAAGATTGATGCCGAGGGGAAGGGTTGCTATATTATATCTTTCCTTAAGCTCAGCGCTAAGGTCGGTAGTGCTATCACTGCTGATTATAACATTGTTAGACATTTTTTTGCCTCCGAAACATTTTTTTATATTATAGCATTATATCATTTATTTTACAATATATTTTTATTTTGAAAATATATATAGACTTATTTTTAAAAGTATGTTACAATTTAGAAGAATATATTCAAAAGAGGTGGAAATATATGCAAACAATATGTGTAGCAGGTGTAACTATCAATATAACAAGCGGTGATAAAGAGTATTTCCACCGCCGTTACTCGGATTATGTTATCGAGTATACCGATTCTCCCGATATGAGTATTGAAACGAGATACTGTGAAAAGGTAGAGGAGCCTCAGGGTGAAGAGGTGGAAAGAATAAGGGCATCGAGGATAGTAAGGCTTTATGACGGTACTCTTTGCCGTTATATAAAATCCTCTAAAACGGGCAAAGTGCCTTTTGCAATATATTTTACTGAGGATTATTCAAATGTTTTAATAGAGCTTGAAAAGGATTTTGTTTTTCAGGGTCTTAGCAATAGGGAATGGGAGTATTTGTACACAGGCTTTATGTTTGCTAACAGGTTATCCCTTCTCGGCGGAACGGTGCTTCATAGCTCGGGCATGGCTTATAAGGATAACGGAATGGTATTTTCAGCTGACCCGGGAACAGGCAAATCAACCCACGTTTCACTATGGAAGGAACGTTTCGGTGATGATGTTACTATTGTTAATGATGATAAGCCTGCAGTAAGACTCATAGGCGAACAGTTTTATATTTTCGGTACTCCCTGGAGTGGAAAAACCGAGCTTAATATAAATATTAAAAAGCCGCTTAAAGCCATATTTTTTGTAGAACGTGGAGAGGAAAATACCGTTGAAAAAATGAGCGTTTCCGATGCGGTTTTAAATCTCTCAAGGCAGTTGCCTAATCCTTTTTACGATAAAAATATCGGAATCAGAACGGTTAAATTTATAGAAAAGCTTTACAAGTATAATGTGCCGGTTTACCGTCTTAAATGCAGTATAAGTCAGGATGCGGTAACGGCTGTTTATAACGAAGTGATAGGAGAAAATTATGAGAATTAAAGATGGATTTATAAAAAGTAATTTGGGTGAGGAATGTGTTGTTGTTCCCGTAGGCGCCCAAACGGTAGATTTCAGAGGCCTTATAACCCTCAATGAAACGGGCGAATTTATATGGGAAATTTTATCTGAGGATAAGAGCCTTGATGATATTGTTTCGGCTTTAACCGAAGAATATGATATCGATGCCGAAACTGCTCGTAAGGATGCGCAGGATTTCGTAAAAATCTTGGAAGAAAAAGGATTTCTTGAGGACTAATGGTTAAAACGGTTAATCTTTCAATGGAGAAAATTTCTCCTATAATTGCCCAGTGTGTAGAGTCGGGCAGTGAGGTAATTTTAACAGTTACGGGCAACAGTATGCGTCCCTTTTTAGTAGATAAAAGAGATCAGGTTGTTTTAATAAAGGCCAATGCTGAAGCTTTAAAAGAGGGTGATGTTCCTCTTTATCAGCGCCGTAACGGAAAATATGTGCTTCACAGAATGGTAAAAAAAGAAAACGGAAGCTACACAATGCTTGGTGACGCTCAGGTGAATTTGGAGAAGGGTATTATGCCTGACCAGATAATAGCCGTTGCAAAGGCGTTTATCCGCAAGGGTAAAAGGTATGAATGTGATTCCGTAGAATACCGCAGATATGTGAATTTCTGGAAAGCCATGTTGCCTTTAAGAAAATTCTATTTCTTTGCAAAAAGAGTATATTTTGCAGTTCTCAGACGAGTTAAAAAGATTATAAAAAAAATGTTCCCTTTCATTTAAGAAAGGGAATTTTTTATATAAAATCTTTAAAATTTTTCTTTATCGCATCAAAGGTTTTTTCGCTGATAACATGTTCAACTCTACAGGCATCAACGGCGGCGGTTTCTTTATCAACGCCTAAAGCCATCAGTAGATCCGTTATAATGGTGTGCCGTTCATATATTTTTTCGGCGATTTCGAGACCTTCCTCGGTGAGATTTAAAACTCCGTCCTTCTGGACAGTTATATAGCCGCCATCCTTCAAAAGTCCTACAGCTCGGCTTACACTAGGTTTTGAATAACCCATATATTCGCTTATATCAATGGAGCGGACATTGCCTTTCCTCTTTTGAAGCACATATATTGATTCTAAATACATTTCTCCCGATTCCTGTAAAGGCATTATTATCCTCCTTTGCTTGATTGCTTGATATCATAATAACATAAACGCATAAATATTTCAATATATGAAATTTTTTGTAAAAAATCACTTTATTTTGTATAATAAAGATGATATAATATTTATATGCTGTAAAAAGGGGGTGTATTAGTTGGAGGAAATTGTTGTACCTAAAATGTCTCGCATTAAGGTATTTTTTAGGCCCCTTTCGGTTAAAATTCTTTCGGTTGCGGTTGCGGTTTTGCTTATTGCAGTATCCTGTCTTACGGTGTTGCTTGTTAAAAAGCATAATACCGCCGTTAGAGCTAGTGTTCAGATAACGAAAAATGAACAGTTGCTTGATAAGGCAAACAGTGAGATAGCCGAAATTAAAGCGCAGCTCGAAAATGAGCAAAACTCAAATGCTCAGCTTCAAAGTCAGTTGCAGACTAAGGAGCAGGAAAAGAAGCAGCTTGAAGAAAAGATAAAGGGCTTACAAAGCGAGATAGAACTGTTAAAGGCAAAGAAGGCATCGGGTAATAAAGGCTCGAGCACGGTAAACCCCGTAACTTATCCGTCCGTTCCGGTGCCTTTGGCCAATAACGGTCCAAAGGTTTGCTACCTCACTTTTGATGACGGTCCGTCCAAAAATACCCTCCAAATAATAAAAACCCTTAATACATACGGAATAAAAGCCACTTTTTTTGTTACAAACACGGGTAATAATGCCTATATGAAAGATATTGTTAATTCGGGGAATGCCATAGGCTTACATACATCGTCCCACAAGTATGACTTGATTTATAAAAATGTTGATGCCTATTTTGCGGATTTGCAGAAAATATCTGATAGTGTTGAAGCGATTACAGGTGTGAAAAGCTTTGTAATGCGTTTTCCCGGAGGTAGTAGTAATAGCGTAAGCAAAAAATACTGCAAAGGTATTATGACAACGCTTTCGGCTAAAGTTCAGGAAAAAGGCTACAGTTATTTTGACTGGAATGTTAGTTCAGGTGATGCAGAACGTACAAGACCATCAGTTAACTATATTGTAAATAATGTTTTAAATGGTGCAGGAAATAAAAACAGTATTTGCGTTTTAATGCACGATTCCGCTGCTAAAAGTACAACCGCTCAGGCGTTACCAAGAATAATTGAAGGTCTTGCAGCAAAGGGATATAGATTTGAGGTTTTAACCACAGACGTTAAAGGCTTTCACCACGGTATAAACAATTAATTTTTTATAAAATGTATTCTTTTCCTTCTTTTTTCCATAATAACTATGGAGGGAAAGATATGGATAATAACGAAAATAAAAATAATCAGATAGATGAAAAAACTGAACAGATAAAAGAGATGGGGTCGGTTTCTTCCTTTGACGGAAGACATAAAATTCATTGTCTTACCATTATAGGTGAAATTGAGGGACACAGCGTTTTATCTGAGCAGAGCAAAACCACTAAATATGAGCACGTTATTCCTCAGTTGGTTTCAATAGAGGAAAGCAGCGAGATTGAGGGATTACTGATAATTCTTAATACGGTAGGTGGCGATGTGGAAGCCGGTCTTGCCATAGCCGAGCTGATTTCGGGAATGAAGAAGCCTACGGTATCCTTTGTACTGGGTGGTGGGCACTCAATAGGAGTTCCCTTGGCGGTATCGGCTAAAAAGTCCTTTATTGCTCCTTCGGCTACTATGACTGTGCATCCAGTACGTATGAACGGGCTTGTGATAGGTGTACCCCAGATGATGCATCATTTTGAGCGTATGCAACAGAGAATAACCGAATTTGTTGTTAGAAATTCTGATATAACGGCAGATAGATTTACCGCTCTTATGATGAATACAGGAGAAATGGTTACCGATGTGGGCTCAATTCTTAACGGTGAAACGGCTGTTAAAGAGGGACTGATTGATGATGTCGGAACTCTTAGCACAGTTATTGAGGAATTGTATCAATTGATTGAAAAAGAGGACTGAAAGGTCCTTTACATATTATTAAATTTTTAGGAGAGAAAAATGGCAACAAAAAAAAGGAAGTCATCTTCGAGCAGTGGTGCAAACACCCATGCTAAAACCACTAACAATGCAAACAAACAGCTTTTATCGGTTATTTGGTTTGCTATAGCAATATTCTTGCTTTGTGTGGTATTCATAAAGGGAGAAAGCCTTTGGCTGATAATACATAATGTAATGTTCGGTATTTTTGGTGTAATGGCTTATTTCTATCCGATTTTACTGGGTGTTATAGCGGTATTTTGCGCTATGGACAAGTTTACCGGTTCAATAAGAGCAAAAATTCTTGAAACCAATATACTGGTAGTTTTAATAGGTGCAGCTATTGATATTTTTGTTGATAATAAAGCCCAAAATTTTTGGGAGCATCTAACTATGGCTTACACCAACGGTATTTCCCTTAAGAGCGGCGGATTTATAGGTGCGCTAATAGGAAATCCAATATACCTTGCTTTCGGCAAAACGGGTGCGATTATAACCATTATTCTTCTTATCTTCGTGTTTGTTATGATAATAACCGGTACAACGCTTATGAGCCTTTTCAAAACATTGGCAAAACCGGTAAAAACCATTTCCGAGCAGGCAGAAAGCAACTATGCTGCAAGAGCTGCTGCCCACGAGGAAAATGAAAACGCCAGAGCAAAGAGCAAGAAAAAGTTTAATGTTGATATCCCTGTAGATGATATCCCGGTGGATAGAAATCCTCAAACCGAAAACCTTGAGGATATGGGCAAAAAGGTTGTTGATACATATTACGGCGAGGATGATGCGGGAGATGCTCAGCCCAAGCGTTCAAGATTTGCCCGTAAGGATAGAGTGAGCGCTGAGCCCGAAAATGTTGATAACGCCCTCAAAACTGCCGCAGATGAGGCCGAGGCAGAAAAGATTAAGATAGACGTTGATGCCGCAACCAAAGAGGTTACAGATGATATTAACGGCGGAATGAAGCTTACCGAGGATAAGGGATATAAATTCCCACCCCTTTCGCTTCTTAAAACCTCCAATAAAAACAGTGCAGAATCTATTTCTAAGGAGCTCGATACAACTGCTAAAAATCTTGTTGAAACACTCAGAAGCTTTGGCGTTGAAACAAGAATTGTTGATATCAGCAGAGGTCCAACTGTAACTAGATATGAGCTTCAGCCCTGTGCTGGAGTTAAGATAAGTAAGATTACAAATCTTGCAGACGATATAGCATTGAACCTTGCAACTGCGGGAGTTAGAATTGAGGCTCCTATTCCTAATAAGGCGGCTGTAGGTATTGAGGTGCCTAATAAGGCAAGTGCTGTTGTAGGTGTTAGGGAGATAATTGAATCACCTGCATTTACAGGCTCTAAGAGTAAGCTTACCGTTGCTATGGGTAGAGATATTGCGGGTAATGTTGTTGTTGCCGATGTTGCAAAAATGCCTCACGGACTTATTGCAGGTGCTACAGGCTCGGGTAAATCGGTATGCATAAACTCAATAATAATGAGTATTCTATATAAAGCGGCGCCTGAAGAGGTTAAGCTTCTTATGATAGACCCCAAGGTTGTTGAGCTTGGAATCTATAACGGAATACCCCATTTGCTCGTGCCCGTTGTAACCGACCCCCGAAAAGCAGCCGGTGCTCTCGGTTGGGCGGTTATGGAGATGGAAAGAAGATACAAGATGTTTGCCGATAGAGGTGTGCGTGACCTTGAGGGTTATAATAATCTTGTAGAAACCCTTGAGGATGAACCCGAGGTTGATAAGCTTCCTCATATCGTTATAATAATCGATGAGCTTGCTGACCTTATGATGACCGCTCCCAATGAGGTAGAGGATTCCATCAACCGAATAGCCGCCAAGGCAAGAGCTGCGGGTATGCATTTGCTTATTGCTACTCAGCGTCCCTCTGTTGATGTTGTAACGGGTGTTATTAAAGCGAACATTCCTTCCCGTATTGCCTTTGCAGTTTCTTCTCAGGTTGATAGCCGAACAATTCTTGATTCTGCCGGTGCAGAAAAGCTGCTCGGTAGGGGAGATATGCTGTTTAGTCCTATAGGCTCAAACAAACCTAACCGTGTTCAGGGATGTTTTGTAAGCGATGCCGAGGTTGAGGCTGTTGTTAAGTACATAAAGGGTGACCATACTGCCGATTACGATGATAATATTATGGTTGAAATCGAGCGTCAGGCAGCTATCGATAAAAAGCAAAAGACAGGTCTTGAAGAGGACGGTCCCGATTCCGACCCGATGCTCGAAGAGGCTATTAAGGTTGTTGTTGAAAATGGTATGGCTTCAACTTCCCTTTTGCAGAGAAAATTAAAGCTTGGATATGCAAGGGCTGCAAGAATAGTTGATGAAATGGAAAGCCGTGGCGTTGTTGGTCCCTATGAGGGCTCTAAGCCGAGAAAGGTGCTTATAACCAAGGAACAGCTTATGGAACGAGAGGCAGGTACGGAATAATTGAATCCGAAAAGGTATAAAAAGCTTAAAAGAACACTGCTTATAACTTTAGCGGCTTTGATAACAATTGTTGTATTTGTTATATCCTTCGCTAATAACAATAATATACCTGATTGGAACGATATTTACCGTAGTATGGGCTTATTGCCTGAGGAGGAGAAGGCGGATTTTGTTCGCTTTTTGGATGTTGGTCAGGGAGATAGCATTCTTATCTCAAGTAACGGCTATAACGCTGTTATTGATACAGGTTCTTCCGAATCGGCAGATGAACTTATCGAAGAATTGAAAAAGGAGAATATCGAGGAAATCGATGTTCTCCTTTTAACTCATCTGCATTTTGATCATGTAGGCGGAATAGAACAATTAATCGAAAACTTTAAAATTAAAAATCTTATTATACCCGATTTAACTTCAGGACTTGAGGGCTATGCGGCAGGTAAGGCGGCAAAGGAAAGTGTGATTGCGGCAAACGGCGGAGTTTTCCGTGCTCAAGAGGGTATGAATGTTGATATAGGCGATTTTGAAATAACGGTGCTTGGTTATTATCCCGAAATGAAGGAAGAAAATGACCGTTCTATAATAACTGCCGCCAAAATTAAGGATTTCAGATTTTTATTTATGGCGGATGCTCACGAGGGAACCGAGAGCAGACTGATTTTAGAGGGTATCAATGTTGACAGTGATGTTATTAAAATAGGACACCACGGCAGCAGAACATCAAGCGGTCTTGATTTCCTCAAAGCAGTTTCACCACAATATGCGGTTATATCCGTAGGAGCTGATAACAGTTTTAACCATCCAAACGGCGCTATTATTACGAGACTTAAATCTATAAATGCCCAGATTTACAGAACGGATAACAGCGGTAGCATAACCTTTTATATTGAAGACGGCGAATTAAAGCCACAAACCGAATATAAAAATTAAGAACCGATTACATTGTAATCGGTTCTTTTTTAATTATTTTTTATAAATTCGTAAATATCCTTACATAAAAGGCAGTTGCCCTCATCGTCCCTATGCCATAATTTATAACAATGACCTCCGTGACCAACCTTTAGGGTGACGGTTTTTTCATCATATCCGAAATGCTTAAGTGTGGATACTAAAAGCATTGTTTGCTCATGGCGATTTTCCATATCCTTATCTGATACCAAAATAAGCATGGGAGGATAGTTTTTATCGGCGCATATATGATAAATCGGTGCCGATTCGTCAATGATAACCCGTCGAGAGTCAATACCACGTTCTCTGAGAACATTAAAATGTGCGGTAGGCTGACCTGCATCGTGAACAAAGCCCGCAAGGTCTGATACCTTTATATTGTGCTTAGCAAGATATTTTTCATCAAAGCAGAGCATCATAGAAAGATATCCGCCGGCAGAGCTTCCGCCAACATAAATTTTATCGCATTTGCCGTACTTTGAAATGTTTTCCTTAACCCAAGCCACAGTCATTGCGGCATCCTCTATAAATTCGGGATAACGGGCGGTAGGGTACATTCTGTAGTTTGCCGAAACAACGGCGATTCCTTTTTCGTTTAGGAATTTGAAATTATCGGAATCATTTGCTTTATCTCCCGCCTCAATACCGCCACCGTGGAAGTAGATAAACACCGAAAACTCATTGTTTTCGGGAAGATATATGTTAAGGGTATCTTCTGCTATTGTATTGTTGCTGTAATTAATATTTTCTATAATTTTCATTTTGAACTCTCCTTTTTATCTAAACTGAGATTTCTGAAATATAGAATAAAGTCTATAGCAACCATTATAAAATTCAGAACATAGAAAAAGAGAACATACCATTTTTCATTAAAGCTTGCCATATAGCTTTCATTTACCAATTTAGAAATGATACCTGCTATGTAACCAAATAAAATAAGGCAAAGGAAGGGAAGACTTTTACCCTTTGCTGTTCTTGCCTTATAGGATTTAATAACATTCAGCGGCCAGGAAGCGCCAAAGCTTACTATCATGGTTATCTCTAACAATTCTGCCATAAAAACACCTCTTTCGTTAATAAGTATATAGTTTTGACACTATAATGTAAATAATTAAATAAAATATACAAGCATAACTTGAAAGTTATGCTAATGGGTGGTATAATTTTATTGGTGATTTATATGGAATTATTACAACTTAAATATTTTTGCGATGCGGCTCAGAGTGAAAATTTTTCTCAAACAGCAAAAAAATACTGTGTACCTCCCTCGAATATTTCTCAAAGTATAAAACGTCTGGAAAAAGAACTTTCGGTTAAATTGTTTGTCAGAACTGCTAATCGGGTTAAACTCAGCAAGCAGGGAGAAAGCTTTTACGAAAAGATTATACAGGCATTAGGATTAATTGATAGTGCCGAAAAAGAAGCAAAGGGAAAGGATTTTTCGGGCGAGATAAAAATTTATGCAACGGTTAATCGAAGGGCAGTTATGAAAACAATAGAAGAATTTACAAAGGTTTATAAGGATATTAATTTTGTAACTGTTCACAGCAAGCCCGATAATTTAGAAGAATATGATATCATAATTTCTGATGAAGAATTTTCGCAGGTTGTTTTCGCAAAGCAATTGCTATTAACCGAAAAAATGTTGCTGGCGGTTTCTGTTAATTCGCAATTGGCTGAAAATGAAAACATAAAAACACAGGATATAAAGAACGAAATTTTTATTTCTAGAGATAAGGGAAGTAGTTTATATAGACATACCGAAAAAATCTGTGACAAACTGGGTTTTGTCCCGAGAATAGCGATACAAAGTGATGATCCCTTTTATATGCGAAGGTGCGTTGAATTGGGACTTGGCATAGCCTTTGTTCCCGAATTTTCATGGGAAGGACAGTTTTCTGATAATATAGTTTTAAAGGATATTGGAGAAATAAAGAGAGATACCTATCTTTATACCAATTTATCAAGACAAAAAAGCAGAGTGGTTTCAGAGTTTTCAAAAATGTTGAAAAATATTTGCAATAAATAAAAGAAGTGCGGAGATTCCGCACTTTTTTAATTTCTTAAAATCCTCGGCCGGCGCCGCCGCCTCCAAAGGAGCCTCCGCCACCACGGAAGCCGCCGCCTCCAAAGGAACCACCACCGAAGGAGCCTCCACCAAAGCCACCTCGGCCTCCGAATGGAGGACCGCCAAGCCATATAAAGCCTCTGCCTCTGAAGACTATCAGATAAATGGCAATGATGAGTAACATAATACCCCAGGATATTAAAATACCCTCGCCATCCTCTTCGGCTTCATCAGGAAGCTGGTTTATGGGAATATAGCCCTCTTCAGCACTTAGTCCGTATTCAATATAAACCTCGTTTATAATGGCATCGCTAACCGAAACAAGGCCCTTTGAAAATTCATCCTCGGAGAAATAGGATATGCCGTAGCGGTCGATTATACGGCCTGTTTTACTGTCAGGCAATGCACCCTCAAGTCCGTAACCTACAGCGATATAAATCTCACGGTCATCACGGGAAAGAAGAATAACAACTCCGTTATTTTCCTCTTCGCTTCCAACGCCCCATTCTCTACCGATGTTAAGAGCATAATCCGCAATTTCTTCACCGTTTAAATCATCAACGGTTATAACAACCACCTGAGCAGTGGTTTTATTATAAAGATTAGCGGCATCATTATAGATTTCATTTTCATCTTCATCGCTTATAATATCAGCAAAATCATTGACAAAAAATCTATCTGTAGGAGTAGGATAGCCTTCGGTTAAATCGCATCCGCAAAGTGTAAGTGCTATTAATAGCACAATTAAAATACTTACGATTTTTTTCATATCAGTCGAAGCTTACCTCGGGAACAGTGTCAGCACCGTCAGCCGCCTCAAAATAATCGGCATCATCAAAATTAAAGATAGCGGCAATTATATTTTTGGGGAAACGGTTTACCGATACATTATATTCCTTTGCGGCATCGTTATAATCCTTGCGTGCAACGGCAATACGGTTTTCCGTACCTGCAAGCTCATCTGTTAAAGCCTGATACTGTTCGTTGGCTTTAAGGTCAGGATAAGCTTCTGTTACGGCATTAACCCAAATGGAAATAGCACGGTTAAGCTCTTCGTTAGCCTCTGCCTGATCTTCAACAGAGTCAGCACTCTGAACGGAAGCACGGGCTTCGGTTACAGCAGTATATGTTTTTTGCTCATAATCAGAGTAGCCCTTAACTGTGTTAACAAAGTTAGGAATAAGGTCTGCTCTGCGCTGAAGCTGGGTCTGAATCTGAGAAGCGGCAGAATGAAGCTCCTGTTGCTTTTCAACAAGACCGTTATATCCGCTTACTACCGAAGATATAAGAATAACAACAACGGCTATAACAGCGATTATAATAATAGTTTTCTTTTTCATTTTTAAACCTCCTAATAAAGTTTACATTTTTATTATATGCTAAATTTGTGAACAAATCAAGAATGCAAATTTTTGGAGTTGAAATAAAAAATGAAGTATGATAAAATTACTTGTAATATAAAGGAGGGGAAAGAAATGTCTGAAAAAACAATTGCTGCTATTGCAACACCGCTGGGCGAAGGCTCCCTTGCAGTTATAAGAATATCAGGCGGCGAAGCGATTAAAATAGCCGATAAGATTTTCTATCCCTTTTCAGAAAAAAAGCTTTGTGAGCTTAATGGCTATCAGGCGGCATATGGTGAGATAAAGGATAACGAAAAGGTTTTGGATGATGGTGTTGCCCTTATCTTTAAAGCTCCTAAAAGTTATACGGGTGAGGATGTTGTTGAGATATCTCTTCACGGCGGCAGACTTATGGCAAAAAGTGTTTTAAGGCTGATTCTTTCTATGGGTGCTGTTCTTGCAGCTCCCGGTGAATTCACCAAAAGGGCATTTTTAAACGGCAAGACCGATCTTACAAAGGCCGAAAGTATAATGGGACTTATATCGGCAAAAAGCGAATCGGAGCTTCGGTTATCAAGATCTGCTCATATAGGTAAGCTTTCGGGAAAAATTGAAGAAATAGAAAAAGAACTTTTGGCTGCGGCGGCATCTATTGCCGCATTTTCCGATTATCCCGAAGAGGATATTGAGGGACTAGATGCAGAAAACTTTAAAAATATGCTAAAAAATGCCGAAAATTCTCTTAAAAATATGCTTTCGAGTTATGATACAGGCAGAATAATATGTGAGGGTATTGATACCGCCATTGTAGGTAAGCCAAATGTAGGAAAATCCACCTTAATGAATATGCTCAGTGGTTATGAACGTTCTATAGTTACCGATGTTGCAGGAACAACGAGGGATATCGTTGAAGATACCGTAACTGTTGGAGATATAGTTTTACGGCTTGCTGATACGGCAGGTATTCATAACACCGAGGATGAGGTTGAAAAAATCGGTGTTCAGCGTGCCAATTCAAGAATTGATACAGCCGGGCTGATATTAGCAGTTTTCGATTGCTCAAAGCCTTTGGACGAGGACGATTTTGCTTTAATTGAGCGTGTTAAAAAGCTAAATACCATAGCGATTATAAATAAATCCGATTTACAGCAAGATGTTAACCTTCAAGCCTTTAAGGATATGCGCATTGTAAAAACCTCGGCAAAAACGGGGGAGGGCTACGAGGAGCTTTCTCGGGAAATAGTCGAGCTTACGGGCATTGCCAATCTTGACCCTGACAGTGCGGTTCTTATGGGAGAAAGGCAAAGAGCCTGTGCCCAAAGGGCTCTTGACGGTGTCAGTGCCGCATTAGAAGCACTTTTATGCGGTTGTACTATGGATGCCGTAGGAGTTTGTGTAGATGATGCTATTTCGGCTTTATTTGAGCTTACGGGTAAAAGAGTTACCAATGAGGTAACTGACGAAATATTCCGCAGATTCTGTGTTGGAAAATAAATAAAAGAGGGATTCTATGAATCCCTCTTATTTTATTTTTACACTTATTTCGCCCGAAGAAATATATTTTTCTTCGCCGTTTTTTAATTCTATAAAAAGTCTGAAATCTTCATCAAGGTCGAGTATTGTTCCTTCTGTTTCTATTTCTCCATTTTTGAGAACAAATACCTCTTTGCCAATAACAAAGCAACGGGATTTATAGTATTCATAATACTCTTTTTCTAAAAGCTTTTCGTAATAAAAACTAAAATTGTTAAGAATTTCGGCAATGAGCTTGGATTTAAGATTTTCCTCGGGATTTTCGAACACATATCCCGCAATATCTTTAATTTCCTCATCAAATCCCTCTTCGGGGGAATAAACATTTATTCCTATTCCGAGTATTGCAAAATCGATACCTTTGCCCGATGGGTTAATTTGTCCCTCGGTTAAAATACCGCAGACCTTTTTTGAAGCTATAAGAATATCATTTACCCATTTAATATCGGTTTTCTTACCGCTAAATTTTTCAATCGCTTTACTTACCGCTACTGCGGCGGCGGTAGTTATCAAAACGGTATTTTCAGGATTAATCTGGGGCTTTAATAAGATACTCATATAAATTCCCGTATTATCGGGGGAGGAGAAGCGGCGTCCCATTCTGCCTCGGCCTGCAGTCTGATGGGATGAAATCATCACAAGACCTTCCTCTGCACCCTCTACCGCATATTTCTTAGCGGCGGTGTTGGTGGAATCTATGGTATCAAAAATCTTAAAATCAAGCTTTAAATTGCCGCTTAGATTTTTTCTTATTTCGTTTTCGCTAATACAGTCTTTTATTAAAGACATAATTTTCTCCTAACAAATAGTATTGGCTATGGCGGCTAATTGTTCCATAGTAAGCTGTTCGCTTCGTGCCGTTTCGCTAAGTCCCACCTTAGTTAAGGCGGTGCGTAAAGTATCCTTGGATATTCCCATTGTGTTAGAAACTGTGTTAACAAGGGTTTTTCTTCTTTGGGCAAAGCAAGCCTTTACAAATTTAAAGAAAAATCCTTCGTCCTTAACCTCAATAGGAGGGTTATCCCTTATTTCAAGCTGAATTACCGCTGAATCAACATTGGGGGCAGGGTGGAAGCTGTTTCTTCCAACACCAAAAAGAATATTAGCCTTTGAGTAATAATCAACGGCTACGGTAACCGCTCCCGCCTCTCTGCTTCCAACCTTGGCGCAAAGGCGTTCTGCTGCCTCTTTTTGCACCATAACGGTTATAAATTTAACGGGAAGTTTCTGTTCAAGAAGCATCATTATAATGGGAGAGGTTATATAGTAGGGAAGATTAGCGCAGATGGAAACGCTTTCACAGTCGCTAAATTTTTCTCTGATGATTTGACCGATATCTATCTTCATAGCATCGCCGTAAATAATTTCGACATTGGAAAATTCACCTAAGGTGATGGGAAGAATTTCTTTAAGTCTTTCATCAAGCTCAATGCTTACAACCTTTTTTGCTCTTTTAGCAAGCTCGGCGGTAAGCACTCCCATACCGGGACCTATTTCAATAACGCCGCTGTTTTCATCGCAAAAGGATTCTGCCATTGATGGGCAAACACTGTCATCAATAAGAAAGTTTTGGCCTAAAGATTTCTTAAAGGAAAAGCCTTTGCTGCGAAGCAAACTTTCAACCGTTTTAATATCTGCAAGATTCATTTAAACACTCTCCGTAGGTTTATACATCCATTATACTGTTAATATAATAATCTTTCAAGAAAATTTTAGATGACAAATCGGTGAAAATGTAGTATAATATTTAAAAATGTGTTTTGGTGGTGTCTTTTAATTGGATAACAAATATATTGATAAAGTAATCGGCGAAATGAAGCCTTTCCTTGAGGAGCAGGGTTTTGCGCTTAGAGAGGATAATTCCTTTTTAGGCGAAAATAAAGCTTTTAAGGTAGAATATAAGGAAGAAAAGCAGATGTATATTCTTTCTTGCGCAGAAGTGCAAGAGGGTAATATCGAAGAATACACTCAGCTTGATGCCTGGCTTTTTGATGATTCTCAGAATGCTAAGGATGCTCAGGCTGTTGGTATTGATTTTACCGGCTCTGTACGTAAGGCCTTAGGAATTAAGCCCAAGCGCAATATTGCTCAGGATATTGATGTTGCTTTGCCTTCAATGAATAAAAGCGGAAGCATAACCGTAAGCGGTTTTGCAAAGAAGCTTCTTGATATATTCCCGGTACTGAAGGATGAATATAAAGCTCATGTTGCCCATTACGGCAATTTCCTTTATCTTAATTTCTTTGGTGAAAAGGTAGTTCCCGTGCTTAAAGAGCTTATAATGGAAAACAATAAAAAGCAAATCAAGAAAATTTATGATTTGTTTAATGATGTTTATGTTCACGGGGATAAGGATGCCGTTAATGCGGAAATAATATTACTGTGTGCAGTGGCATATAATGATGAGGTTGCAAAAAACAATATAGATGAAATGTTGAGCGAGAATACTCATTTTTATCAGGGCTTTAACAATTTCCTCTCTGTTTTTAAAACCAACCGCAAATTAAAGAACACTTTAATAAAGTAAAAGATTAAAAGGGGAATTTTTATGTGGATTATAATTCTTGCCGCAATTATTCTGTTAATAGCATGTAATATTAAGATTGTTCCTCAGGCAACGGAATATGTTATCGAATTTTTAGGAAAATATAAAACCACTTGGTCAGCCGGTTTGCATATAAAAATACCGTTGCTTGAAAGAATTTCCAAGAAAATAACTTTAAAGGAGCAGGTGCTTGATTCTCCTCCTCAGCCGGTTATAACCAAGGATAACGTTACTATGCGTATAGATACCGTTGTTTATTTCAGAGTTTCTAATTCCATGCTTTTTACCTACGGAGTTGTTAATCCGATAAATGCTTTAGAAAACTTAACTGCAACAACGCTTCGTAATCTTGTGGGTGAACTTGAACTTGACGGAACACTTACCTCCCGTGATACCATAAACGGTAAAATGACCTCTATTCTTGATGAAGCAACAGACCAGTGGGGAATAAAGGTCAACAGAGTTGAACTTAAGAATATTATACCGCCCGAAGAAATTCAGAATGCAATGGAAAAACAGATGAAGGCTGAGCGTGACCGCCGTGAAACCCTGCTTCAGGCAGAAGGACATAAGGCTGCCGCTATAACCCGAGCTGAGGGTGATAAGCAGGCTATGATTTTAGCTGCTGAGGGTGAAAGAGATGCCCGTATTGCCAGAGCAGAGGGTGAAGCTAAGGCTATATATCTTTCTAAAAAAGCCGAAGCAGACGGACTTTTAGCCCTCAAAGAGGCAGGCGTTGATGCCGCAGTTTTAGAGCTTAAAAAATACGAGGCTCTTGTTAATATGTCCAACGGTACCGCTTCTAAGCTTATTATTCCCACTGATGCTGTAAGTGCGGTTACAAATAATGCAATTTTCACCGAAACTACAGGACTTGGCGATACCGTTAAAAGTGCACCGAAAAAGACAGCCACCCCCAAAAAAGATGAGTGCTGTGATAAATAATAAAAAAGAAAGCCTTGACGCTCCTTACCGTCAAGGCTTCTTATATTTATCAAACTTGAGTTTACTTTATTTTGGAAAATATTTTAAATTTGTATATATATAAATTTTTGAGTTAATGGATTTAACTGTACATCGGACTCACCCTTACAATTTATTTGATGTCATTCCTTATAATCATATATATCACCAAACTTTTAGATTGACAATTTTAAACTTAAGAGTTTTTTAAAACATCGGTTATCACCAAATAATATTTATTGTTTTGGATTTACCATTTTTAACCCATTGGACTCACCGTTAATAATTTTATAGTTTTGGGTTTATAAGGTCCTACTTCATCGGACTCACCACTTTCCTAGAATTCTTTAAACTGTGCAGGCGGAGCTTCCATTTTCATTGGTCTCACGTCCTTCCTTGTGTTTTCTGTTTTTATTATAATGCAACTTATACTATTTGTCAAGTGTTTTGTTAAAAATTTTTGTTTAAAATAACCACTATTGCATAATTTTAAAGTCTGTGTTATAATAAAAAAGATGTGTGTTATAAACATAGCTTTATGGAGGTAATAATATGAATACTAATGATATAACAAACGAGGAGTATAATCCTGATTTAATAAGTCTGCTCGATGATGACGGTAAGGAGTATAATTTTGAGGTTATCGATGCTATCGAAACCGATACCGACCGTTATCTCGCTATGCTTCCCTTATATGATGACCCCAAGGAAAAGCTTGACGATAGCGGTGAGCTTGTAATCGTTAAGGTTTGTGAGGAAAACGGGGAAGAGTATTTCTGCGAAATTGAGGATGACGATGAGTACGAAACAATAGCCGATGCTTTTGTTGACCGTCTGGAGAATTTTTACGAAATAGATAACCAATAATATAACTGTTCTGCCCTGTTCGCGGACGCCGTCTTATATAACCCTACAACCTTTTAAAAGGGAGCTTTGCTCGTTCAGTGGGATTGCAGACCTCCCGCGGCTGTGCCGAGTTCGGAAGAAGGGAGCGCGAAGCTGTACGGCGGGCACCCACCTGCGTTTTTGCAGGTTATTTTAAGCGCATTACGGCAGGGTGGAACGAGAGATATAAAAGAAAAGAGTTGTCTTATGCGTTGTATCCGTAAGGACACAACGCAGCGATATAAATCCCTTATAGGATTTGTGATATATCTGACGATGCGATATAAGGCGATGCCTTGCGATATGTCCTTTGGACGTTTAATTGGGATTTATATTATATCGTGTTTATAAAGTAAAATATATCGCATTGCAAAGCAATATATCGCAAAACACCATTCTCAAAAATTAAATATGTTTTCTTTTGAGATAGTAAAAAGCTGTGTAGAAATTTTCTACACAGCTTTTAAATTAGTCTCATCCCGTAACAAGCATGGAAAATGCCATATTTTACTAAACTTGAAAGTAATTAAAATTCATCTTCATCTATATGGGATAGCGAGAGATTTCCATTGCTTACAGGATACAGTGTGTATTCCCAAGTATACTCTGTAAAATCTTCAATATCTTTCACCATTTGATAACTCGTATCTTCGCCAAACAACAGATCTTCACCATACCACGTGTCGCCTGATGCAAAATAAACATACAGATATTCCGCTGGAACACCTATTGTCACAACATCTCCAGCACGAACATAAAATCTTAATCGTTCAGTTCCGTAACGGTTTTTAAGTTTAACTACGCAGGATTCTCCACCCGATGCCCTTATGGTTATTTCGGATTCATCATAAATTTCACTTCCAGAAAGAATAGCACCGCTATATGGCTCACTAACAGGTGTTAAATTTGAATCAGTATCATCTAACACAGCACTAATCATAATGCCGACTAACACAAAAACTATAGCAAGACCCAAAATCAGTTTTCCCCAAGGGAAAGGTTCATCTTTTTTAGCTGGTGCGGAATATGATGGAGTTCTTGGCGGAGGATATGTTTTCGTTGGTGTATTTGTGGTGGTATAAACAGTAGATTGAGAAGGTCGTGCATAACTGGGTTCGCTTTTTTGTATTGCATACGGGCTAACATAAGTAATTTCTTGCTTTTCCTCTGGTTTGTATTTTTTGATCATTTCGAATACAGCGCAAAAATCATCTTCGTATGCATAATAATATTTTGTGTCATCGGCACAACAAATCAAAATATACTTAGGCGAATTTTCCGCTAATGTTTGGCTTATCTCTTTTAATCGTTCTAACCGTGGAATAACATACTCACGTATCTTATTTGAACCTGTTTCATCAATTGTATATTTCGTAGGGAGTGCATTGACTCGAACTTTAGGAGTAGATAATGCTAAGCCAATATAGGTCATTTTTTCCGATCTAAAATTTCTTATGGAATCATAAAAACCGATTTCTTTTGTGTAGTTAAAATAATATATACTATCGATATGCAAAGCCAATAACCTCCCTTGGTTTCCTTTTAAATAATTTTAACACATTTCGACACGCTTTGCAAGAAGCTCAAAAGCATTTACAAATAATGAGTATAAGACAAAAAACTGTGTAGAAATTTTCTACACAGCTTTTTTCTGTACTTAAGAGTACAACCCCTAAGATAACTCGTTTTTTGTTATATAGAGCCTCTGTAAAAGAGTCCTCTTGTGTATTTAGTGTCGGGTTCTGATTTTTTCTTATAGGCATTAATAACTTCACTTACCCTTTGCTTGTCCTCATCATTAAAGTAAAGCACTAAAAAGTCAAGGTGGGAAAGCTCATCTAATCTGTCCGCAAGCCAGATGGGTACGCTATTCAGCATTTCGCTGAATCCCATTCTGCAACGAATAGGGAAGGATATGCCCTTGCGGTCGGTTATAAAGCCTTTTTTATCACACTCACGGCAATCCCGTCCGTTTTTCAAAGGACAGTTTTTAAATAGCATCAAGGGTATGTTTCCGTAGGCTATAATGCCCTTTGGTATATCGGCGGATATTTTTTCGGAATCGCTTATAAGCGTTTCATTTGAAAGTAAAAGCTTACTAACTCCAATTTCTTTCATTATTTGCGCTGAAGCCGAATTAAAGGTATTAAGGCTGCTGTCAGCAATAATATTAAGACCTGCCTCTTTTGCAAGCTCAATAGCCGCTAAATTACCGCAAAGTGCGGCTTTAAATCCGTTAGCTTTAAATATTTTCAGCCTTTCAAGAATAACCTTTTCATCAGTAATACCACGGGGGATATCCACGATAAGTGGCACCTCGCATTTTATCGAGGCATCCGATTCGAGGGGTAAAATTACTCCATCAACACCAGTTAAATTAACGGGAAGCTGTTCCTTATCTTTAATCCTTATGTAAAGCTTTTGGTTATGAGGCTTTTTATTAATTTCAGATGATAATGAAAGGCGGGTTTCTTGATTTCTTTGTGCCAAAGTTGCCCTTTTTTCATCCAATAGCGCAACGGCATTTCTTCGAAGCTCATTAATAGATGAATTTGGTATAAAAAGATTTTCATCAAGGATTATCTCGAAGAAATCGGGGTAATACGGGGTTGAGCCGAGCTTTAAAAGATTTTTTTCGATATCCTCTTTTGTTGCTCCCCTTGTTTTAGCAGTCTGTGGGATATCACCCGAAGCGGTTATGGAATTAACACCGTCATCAAGGGTCAGCTTCATCGGTTTATCTGCCTTTATTTCTGCTAAAATGCGGATTTTAACCTTCTGCCTTTCCTTGCGGTAAAGCTCGTGAATTTTAGGAAATACTTCTTTGGCGGATAAAACATCCTCCTTAGTTCTGATACCGAACATATCTTTTCCTAATTTATTTTCAAAATAACCTGCCGTAAAGCCTGAACGGGAAAATACATTTTTAAGGGTTTCGGAAAGGGGGGTATCGATTATATTTTCATCGACAGCCTTTCTAAATGCCGCAGTTGCACAAGCAACATATTCGGGGCGCTTCATTCTACCCTCAATCTTAAAAGAACAAACCCCTATTTCTCGTAGCTTTTCAGTATATTCCAAAAGGGATAAATCCTTAAGACTTAAGTCGTAACCGGTACCGCCGGAGGCTTCAAATGGTAATCGGCAAGGTCCTGCGCAGAGACCACGGTTTCCGCTTCTTGAGCCTAAAAAAGCTGAAAGTAAGCACTGACCCGATACGCACATACAAAGGGCACCGTGAACAAAAGCTTCAATTTCGATATCTAATTTTTTGGCTTCATCACATATTTGCCGAAGTCCCTCGTAAGACATCTCTCTTGCCACTACAACCCTCGAAAAACCTAAATCCTTTAATGGCTTTAAAGCAGAGGGGGAGTGTACCGAAAGCTGAGTTGAGGCGTGTAAGGGAAGAAGGGGTAATTGCTCCTTTAGTATTTTTGCAATTCCTAAATCGGCTACGATTATACCGTCAATTCCCGCATTATAGGCATCGGTTGCGGTTTTCAGCGCCGAAGAAAGCTCGGAATCTTTGAGAATAATATTAAGAGTAAGGTAAACCTTAACCCCTCTGATATGACAGTATTTTACCGCTTCACGAAGAGTAGTAATATCAAAATTTTCTGCATTTCTTCTGGCAGAAAATTCCTTTGCACCCAGATAAACCGCATCGGCGCCGCTAAGCACTGCGGCCTTGAGCATCTCCTCATTGCCGACAGGGGATAGGATTTCGGGCTTTACCACGGCTCTTCCTCATCGGTTTCGGTATTTGTTACAAGATTGCTTTTAAGGATGGTGTTTTCACCGATAAGGCGGTTTATTTCTGCCTTTAATTCCTCGTTTTCCATTCTGGTTCTGGTTAGGTTGTCATAGCTTTCAAGGGCGGCTAAAACAGCCACCATTGTTGTGGATAAAAAGGGATTCTTCTTGGCAAAATAATCCATTCTAAGCTCAAGTTCTCTGCCGAGCTTGGTTAAATATTCTTCACTTTCATCGCTCATAATGGAATAATTTATTCCGCCAACGGTTAATCTTATCTTGTTTTCCATAATATCCTCCTTTTCGGGATAATGCTATTTATATAATATACTATTATTAGCAAAAATAAAAGTATTTTTTGTTAAGAGTAAATTAATATTGTCTTTCTTGGAAATTTGAGGTATAATTAAATGAATAATATCTGGAGGTGCTGTATGAATATTGCGGTAGGCGATAAACATATTATGAAGAAAAAGCACCCCTGTGGAACTGATACCTTTTCGGTGCTGAGAATTGGTATGGATTTCCGTCTTAGGTGTGATGGGTGCGGCAGAGAATTTATGGTACCCCGTACTAAGGCTGAAAAAAGTGTTAAAAAGATAATTTCCATCGGTGAGGAGAACAAATAATGTTTGATAAATTACAGGCGGTTGAAAATCGCTATGAACAAATAGGCGTTGAGTTAACAAGACCTGAGGTTGTTTCGGATAACGAGCAATTTCGCCGTCTTATGAAGGAGCACAGTGAGCTTACCCCCATAGTTGAAAAATATAGGGAATACCGTGCCGCTAAGGAAAGCGAGCAGGAGGCTTTAGCTCTTTTAGAGGAGGGCGGTCTTGATAAGGATTTCAAGGAATTGGTCGATGAGGAGCTTCGTCAGGCTAAAAGCGATATAGAAGCCTTTTCAGAGGAGCTTAAAATTCTTCTTTTGCCCAAGGACCCCAATGATGAAAAGAATGTTATTGTTGAAATCCGTGGTGGCGCAGGCGGCGAGGAATCGGCTTTGTTTGCAGGATCACTTTTCAGAATGTACAGTATGTATGCCGAATCAAAGCGTTTTAAAATTGATATTCTTAACGCCAACGAAACCGAACTTGGCGGTTTTAAGGAAGTAAGCTTTATGATAGAGGGAAGCGGAGCATACTCGAAGTTTAAGTATGAGAGCGGTGTTCACAGAGTTCAGCGTGTTCCCGATACCGAATCTCAGGGCCGAATTCACACTTCTACTGTTACCGTTGCAGTACTTCCTGAGGCAGATGAGGTTGAGCTTGAAATCAATCCTGCCGACCTTAAAATCGATACCTTCCGTTCATCTGGAGCAGGAGGTCAGCATATTAACAAAACCTCTTCGGCTATCCGTGTTACCCATATTCCAACGGGAACGGTGGTTGAATGTCAGGATGAGCGAAGCCAGTTTAAAAATAAGGATAAGGCTCTTAAGATCCTCCGTTCAAGACTTTTCGATGAAGCACAGAGAGAGCATGATGAGGCAATAGCGTCTGATCGTAAATCTCAGGTTGGTACAGGAGATAGAAGTGAGCGTATCCGCACATATAACTATCCTCAGGGCAGAGTTACCGACCATAGAATCGGTTTAACCCTTTATAAACTCGAACAAATTCTTAACGGTGATATGGATGAGGTTGTCGATTCGCTTATAACCTATTACCGTACTGAAGCATTAAAAGCAGAGGAAGCGGGTAACTGATGATGATTACCGAAAAACTGCGTCTTGATAAGGGCAGTTATGAGGAGAGCATAAACAGGGCGGCTGATATAATTAAAAACGGTGGAATAGTTGCTGTTCCCACCGAAACGGTTTACGGACTTGCCGCCTCTTGTTATTGTGACGGTGCCATAAAAAAGGTTTTTGAAGCCAAGGGCAGACCCCAGGATAATCCGTTGATAGTTCATATATCCGATATGAATCAGCTCTCGGAAATAGCCTGTGATATACCGAGTTCGGCATTTGAATGCGCAGAAAAATTCTGGCCGGGACCCTTTACTATGGTTTTAAAAAGGACAGATAAAATAGCTAAGAGTGTAAGCGGTGGACTTGATACCGTTGCGGTGCGTATGCCCGATAATCAGGTTGCAAGGGATATAATAGCAAAAAGCTGTCCCTTAGCGGCACCCTCAGCAAATTTATCGGGGCATCCAAGTCCCACAACTGCAGAACATGTGATAAGCGACCTTGACGGGAAAATCGATGGTGTTGTTATTTCATCGGACTGCGAGGTGGGTGTGGAATCCACTGTGGTTTCCCTTTGTGGAGATAAACCCCGTTTGCTTCGTCCCGGTGGAATAACGGTTGAACAGTTAAAAGAGGTTTTACCCGATATAGTTGTGGATAAGGCGGTTCTTTCCGAACCCCGAAAGGACGAAAAGGTTGCTTCCCCCGGTATGAAATATAAGCATTATGCTCCCGATACGGATACATATCTTGTTGAGGGAACACAAGAGCAGTTTGCCGAGTTTGTAAACTCCAAAAAAGACTGTTGTGCGGTATGTTTTGACGAAGAAAGTGACATAATAAATATTAAAAAGCTTTCTTACGGAAGTATCGCTGATGAGAGTAGTCTTGCTCGTAATGTGTTTTCCGTTTTGCGTAAGGTTGATAAGCTGGGTGTTAAAAAAATCTATATTCACGCCCCCTCTAAGAGCGGAGTCGGTCTTGCCGTATATAACCGTCTTATAAGGGCGGCTGCATTCAGGGTGATAAGCTTATGAGAATTATATTAGGGCTTACAGGTCCCACGGGAGCGGGGAAGAGCAGTGTTACCGAAATCGCCGCAAAAAAGGGAATAAAGGTTATTGACTGTGACCTTTATGCAAGAAAGGCAACCGAAAAGGGAAGTGAAGGTCTTTCGGCTTTGGTTAAGGCTTTTGGGGATGAAATTCTGTATAACGACGGAGAGCTTAACCGTAAAGCACTCGCCCGAATTGCTTTTTCTTCTTATGATAAAACACAGCTTCTTAATAAAACAATTCTTCCCTTTATCAAAGAACTGATTTTAGCAGAAATTGATACCGATAAGGTGTTACTTGATGCGCCAACTCTCTTTGAAAGCGGAATGGATAAAATCTGCTGTAAAACCGTTGCAGTGTTAGCCGATAGGGATAAAAGGTTAAAACGCATAACCGAGAGGGACGGTATATCTGCCGAAGATGCCACTATTCGCATAAATGGCGGTAAAAACGATGAGTTTTTTAAGGATAATGCGGATTATGTTATTTATAATAATGATAATGAAGAAACTTTTTTAATAGAGATTTCTCTTTTATTAGATAAAATTTACGGAGGTAACAGCGATGAGTGAAAAAAGTGCCGCTAAGGCTTTAAAGGAAAAACTTTTTTATAAAAAGGTTAACGGACGCCAAGGAGCAGATGAAACTCTGCTTAAAAGCGTTGATGAATACTGCGAGGGATATAAGAAGTTTTTAGATGCTTCAAAAACCGAGCGTGAGGCCGCAAAGAATGCTATCGAAATGGCTAAAAAGCGTGGATTTGCCCCGTTTGAGCAGGGTAAAAAGTATAATGCAGGAGATAAGGTTTATGTAAATAACCGTGGCAAAACGGTAGCCTTTATTGTTATCGGTAAACAGCCTGCCGAAAAGGGTGTTAATATAACTGCCGCCCATATTGATTCCCCCCGTCTTGATTTAAAACAGAATCCTTTATATGAGGAGATTGAACTTGCCCTCTTTAAAACCCATTATTACGGTGGAATAAGAAAATATCAGTGGACCGCAGTTCCCCTTGCACTTCACGGTGTTTTTGCTTTAAAGGACGGAAGTGTTATTGAGGTTTCCCTTGGTGAAAAGGACGATGAGCCTAAGTTTGTTGTTAATGACCTTTTGCCCCATCTTGCAACCGAGCAAAACAAACGCACTCTTGCAGAGGGAATAAAGGGCGAGGAGCTTAATGTGCTTGTTGGAAGCCATCCCTTTAAGGATGACAGTGAAAGTGAACTTGTTAAGCTTAATGTATTAAAGCTTCTCAATGAAAAATACGGTATCACCGAAACTGATTTCTTATCGGCAGAGCTTGAGCTTGTTCCCGCATTTAAGGCAAGTGATATCGGGTTTGACCGTTCTATGATAGGCTCTTACGGACAGGATGACAGAGTTTGCGCATATCCTGCCTTAACCGCCGTTTTAGAGGTTGAAAACCCTGAAAAGACTGCTATTGCTATCCTCACCGATAAGGAGGAAATCGGTTCTGACGGTAATACGGGACTTAATTCTGATTTCTTACGCTATGTGGTTACTGATATTGCCGCTATGCAGGGTGGTGACGGAACAGTTGCACTTCGCAATTCAAAGTGTCTTTCTGCCGATGTTAATGCAGGTATTGACCCCACCTTCCAGGATGTTATGGAAAGAAAGAATGCCGCTCGTCTTAACTACGGTGTTGTTGTTACCAAGTTTACAGGCTCCCGTGGTAAAGCAGGAACTTCGGATGCTTCGGCTGAATATGTTGCCGAGATAAGAGCAATGCTGGATAAGGCAGATATCACATGGCAGACAGGTGAGCTTGGCAAGGTTGATATCGGTGGCGGCGGAACGGTTGCTATGTATATCGCAAATATGGGAGTTGATGTTGTTGACTTAGGAGTTCCCGTACTTTCAATGCACGCCCCCTTTGAAACAACCGCAAAGTTCGATGTTTATATGTGCTATAGAGCAATGTATGAATTTATGAAATAATTAAAAGGAGCCTTATATAAAGGCTCCTTTTGTAATTTTTAATTTTATTTAATATTTTACTTGATTATTTTAAAATGATATGTTATAATACCATTTGCTGTGAAAAACGGCAATTTTGCGCTGATAGCTCAGCTGGATAGAGCATCTGCCTTCTAAGCAGAGGGTCAGGGGTTCGAGTCCCTTTCAGCGCGCCAATAAAAAGTAGATACCGTAAGGTATCTGCTTTTTTTTAACAATAAAATTAACAGATTAAAAGAGAAGTTAAATGAGAGATTTCAAAAATGCTAAAAAATGCATATTCATCTTAATTAAATGGCTTTTTTTAAGTTTATTTATAGGAATAGTCTGCGGAATGACAGGTGCATTATTCTCTAAAGCTATAGAATTTGTTACCGAGTTCAGAGCACAAAGAGGATGGATTCTGTATTTGCTTCCGTTAGGCGGAGTGGTTTCGGTTTTTTTATACCGATTACTGAAAATTTCAGATATGGGTACAAATCAGGTGTTGGCAAGTGCACATTCAGATTTTAAGGTTAGTCCCAAACTTGCGCCTGCAGTGTTTATAGGCACTGTAATTACTCATGCCTTCGGTGGTTCGGCAGGCAGGGAGGGTGCGGCATTGCAGTTAGGAGGCAGTTTAGCTACACTCTCGTTAAAAGCACTGAAATTAGAAGAAAAATATAAAAGAGTGTTAATTCTTTGCGGAATGGGAGCCCTTTTTTCCGCAGTTTTTGGTACACCCTTGGGTGCGGCAGTATTTGTTCTTGAAGTAGTACATACAAAAAAGGCGCAGTTTTTCTCAATATTTCCTGTGCTTTTATCATCCTTTACGGCTTTTTTGACAGCGGTAGCTTTGGGGGTAAAACCTGCAAGGTTTACCCTACATAATATATACAGTGTGAATTTTGATAACCTATGGAAAACGGCTGTTATTTCAGCTGCAGGAGCTATTGTAAGTATGCTGTTTTGTAAAGCTCTGCATTGGGCTGAAAAATTATTTGAAAAAATTATAGCTAACGAGTTTTTAAGAATTGCCATAGGTGGTGCTATAATTGTGGTACTTACGAAAATCGTGGGTACTAATGACTATAACGGAAGCGGTATTAACATTATAAATAATATTTTCAGCAACGGACAGTTAAATTATGAAGCCTTTGCTCTTAAATTTGTTTTTACCGTTATTACTATTGCAGCAGGTTTTAAGGGAGGAGAAATAATACCTTCATTTTTTATCGGGTCAACACTTGGCGGAGCAATAGCTTTACTGTTGGGGTTGGATATATCTCTCGGTGCATGTGTGGGTATGGGATCCCTTTTTTGCGGTGTCACGAACTGTCCAATAGCTTCTTTGGTTTTATCTATTGAGATATTTGGTATAAAAGGAATATTGTTCTATTTAATTTCTGTAATTATCAGTTTTCTTGCTTCAGGCAAGGCTAACCTATATGAAGAACAAAATAAAAGCGTTGAAGAAATATAACTTCAACGCTTTTTATATTTTGATAATATCATTTATAACTTATAAAATATACCCTGAAACAATTCCCAAAACAGCCGAGGAAGCGATAATTATTATGGGATGAAGCTTCACTTTAAGGGTTAAGAACAACATTAAGAGGAAAATGCCGAGTAACACAAAAAAATCTGTTGTTATGATATTTGCAATCGAAAAACCGTTATGGAAAAATACAGTTTGTGCCATCGAGAGAATAGCGGTGCCGATAAGACCTACAACGGCGGGCTTGAGACCTGTCATACAACCAGATACGATTTTATTGCTTTTGAATTTCTCGAAAAATCTTGCCACAATAAGAATTATTATAAAGGATGGAAGAACAACGCCCAGAGTTGCACAAAAGGCGCCAAAAATACCGAGCAAAACACCGTGCTCGCTGCCGAGGGTGTTTCCGATATAGGTTGCGATATTAATTGCAAAGGGTCCCGGTGTGCTTTCACTTACGGCAATAAAGTTTATAAGCGCTTCAGTTTCAAGCCATCCGTTTGCTAAAACCTCCTCTTGAATTAAGGGGAGCATTGCATATCCGCCGCCGAAGGTGAAAAGTCCTATTTTAAAAAAGGTTAGAAAAAGCTTTATAAAAATCATTTTTCAGTCCTCCTTTTAGCATAAAGGGAGGAGATAAGACCTATAAGTGCGCATCCGATTATGACAAACAAAACATTGATATCAAAGAATGCAACTATAATAAAGGAAAATGCCATTACAATATATGAAACAAGGTTTTTCTGCACCTTTTTGTACATAGAAATGATAGCCTTGATGAGCAGAGCAAGAACTCCTGCTCGGATACCGTTAAAGGCATATTTAACCGCCTTTATATTCTGAAATTCACGAAGAATATAGGAAATTATGAGTATTATTATAAAGGATGGCAGAACAACACCCAAAGTTGCAAAGAAAGAGCCCCAGAAGCCACAAACCTTGTAGCCCACGAAGGTGGCAGAGTTTATGGCGATAGGTCCGGGTGTAGATTCAGCTATAGCTATTATTTCAAGAATATCATCATCAGAAAGCCATTTGTTTGTTTCAACCGTTTCTTTTTGTATCAGAGGTATCATAGCGTATCCTCCGCCGAAGGTGAAGGCGCCTATTTTAAAAAAGGTTAGAAACAGTTTTAAAAGCAATTTCATTTTGTTTTTCATAAAAGCTCCTTAAAATGTAGAAAAATTAATAATTATGAGGTATAATAAAAATAGAGGTGATAAAATGGCTGTTAAATTGAATCCCGATAAAAAGATAGTGGCAGCAATCAAGGAAGGCTTAAAGAAAAAAGAAGGATACTGCCCTTGCAGAATTCAAAAGACAGAGGATTATAAATGCATGTGCAAGGAATTCAGGGAGCAGATAGCCGACCCTGATTTTGAAGGGTATTGTCACTGTATGCTTTATTACAAAGAAAAGGATAGGTAAAATTAATGTCAGTATTAACAATAACTAAAGAAAACTTTGAAGAATTAGTGCTTAAAAGCGAAAAAACAGTATTGCTTGATTTTTGGGCTAGCTGGTGCGGTCCCTGCAGAATGGTTTCGCCTATAGTTGATGAAATAGCTAAGGAGAATCCTAATATTACTGTCGGCAAAATAAACGTTGATGAGCAACCCGAATTGGCTGCAAGCTTTTCTATTATGAGTATTCCCGCTTTATTTGTTATAAAACAGGGTAAAATAGCAAATCAGATAATTGGTTACCGCCCCAAAGAAGAAATTTTAAATATGCTTTGATAACATTAAAATCTTGTTGCGTAACCGCATTTTTGACATAATTCCTCAACCGCTTTTCGACAGGTGAAGCCCGTTCGGATGGCGGTTGCTCTTTTTGATGAAAGAATATTCTCTAAACTGTCTTCAAAAACATTTCCTAAATTGATATCTCCCTCTCGGTCAAGACAACAGGGGATAACAGTGCCGTCACAAAGTATACCAAAATGGTCCTTAAGTCCGTAACAGAAAACGCTTTTACTTACTGTATCAAGAGAAATATCGGGCCACGAAAAGCGTTCACCGTATTCAAGGTGAAGCTTATTTCTAATTCTTGCTCCTCGTTTACCAAAATGCCAGTCATCAGGAAATCGCTCTTTTATAAGGTCGAGCGTTGAATCGTTTAAGCCTTTATCATAGCCGTTGTTCCAAAGGCGAAGAATACTAAGCACTCCGCTTTTACTTGAGTAATCAGCAAAATCAAGACAGGAGTTTATATAATTTAAATAATCTTCTTTTTCTCCATTTTCAAAGCTATGCACCGATATATTTACCTTATGGACGCCTGCTTTTACTATTTTTTCTCCCATTTCAGATAAAAGACTGCCGTTTGTTGTAATACAAGGCTTAAAGTCCATATCCTTAGCAAGGCGGATAAATTCTTCAATTTGGGGATGAAGCAAAGGCTCACCCATAATATGAAAATAAACATATTCGGTAAAGCCTTGAAGCTTTTGCAAAACAATATTAAATTTTTCAAGGCTCATGTACTGTCGCTCCCTTTTGGTACCGGGACAAAATGAGCAATTCTTATTACATACATTTGTTATTTCAACATAAACTCTTGAATACATCATAACGCTATTATACAACAGTTTATTCTAATTTACAATTGATACTTTGTCTTGTAAAGTGAAAATATGTGTGGTAGAATAAGAAAAGGTGAATTGTATGAAAAATAAAATTTTAACCTTCGGCTTTGATGATGCCGAGATTCATGATAGAAAACTATGTGAAATGTTCCGCAAATACGGAATGAAGTCAACCTTTTTTATTTTATCCGGTCAGTTAGGATTTAAATGCGATTTTCATCGATACGGCGAGGATACTGTAGTCGAACGGGTATCGGCGGAGGAGATTAAGGATACATATGCTGGTATGGAGGTAGCTTCACATACCGAAAGTCATAAATGTGACCCCGATAATTTTGAGGGCACCGTTGGAAGGTCTATGAGATATCTATCCGAGCTTTGTGGCTATGAGGTTAGGGGCCTTGCTTACCCCGGGGGGCATTATACTGATGAGCTTATCCACAGTCTTAGTAAAAACGGGGTTCTTTATTCCAGAACGGCTACGGTTACGCATAGCTTTGATTTGCCCGAAAATCTTCTTATATGGAATCCTACCTGTAAATATGATGATGAAGATATAAATGCTTTAGCTGATGAATTTTTGGCATATGAGGGCGAAGAACCTATATTGTTTTATATATACGGTCATTCCTATGAATTAACCCAAAAGGAAGACGGAAAAAGCTTTGAAAGCTTCGAAAAACTGCTTCAAAAGCTTTCCTTTAGAGATGATGTTTTATATGCAACCAATAGAGAGGTTGCTTGTCTTTTAGAAAAGAGGAATAAAAAATGATAATTCTTAAAAATGAAAAATTAGAGGTAAAAATTGCCGAATTTGGCGCAGAAATTAAAAGTGTTTTAAAGGATGGAGTAGAATATTTCTGGAATTCCGCTCCCGAAATCTGGGGAAAATCTGCGCCCCTTATGTTTCCTATATGCGGAGGTCTTAAGGATAATAAATATATTTTTGAAGGTAAAGAATATCATCTCCCAAAGCACGGCTTTGCGCAAACTAAAATGTTTTCTGTGGAAAGTCAGGATGATACTTCTGCGGTATTTTTACTAAAGGACGATGAGAAAACAAGGGAAAGCTATCCCTTTAGTTTTGAGCTTCGTGTGGTTTATACCCTTTTGGGTGATAGCATAAAAATCGGTTATGAGGTAAAAAATCTCGATAACAAAACTATGTATTTCAATTTAGGCTCTCACGAGGCTTATTATACTCCTGAGGGAATAGAGGATTATGATGTAATATTCCCAGAAAAGGAAACCCTTACGGCTTCATATCTTTATGGCAGCCAATTAGCATATAACGGGTATACAGTTTTAAAGGATAGCAATGTTTTGCCCCTTTATGAAAAGTATTTTGCTATTGATGCGCTTGTTTTTACAGAAATGAAATCCCGTTCGGCAACCCTCAGAAACCGCAAAACAGGCAGAAGTGTTACTGTGGATTTCCCCGATGCGCCATATTTCTTGCTTTGGCATAAGCCGGGAGCGCCCTATATGTGTTTAGAGCCTTGGGGTGGAATCCCTGATTATCACGACAGCAATTATGATATAACTACAAAACCCGGTATAACCGTGTTGGAAAGCGGTAAAACTTATAATTGCAGTCATACAATAAAGTTTTGAGGTGCTTTTATGCAAGATATAAAATTGGGTAAGTACCGTCATTTTAAAGGAAATGAATATGAGGTTTTGCATATTGCAAAAAACTCGGAAAATCTTGAGGATACAGTAGTCTACAGAGCCTTGTATGGCGATAAAGAGGTTTGGGTAAGACCTGCTTCGATGTGGAATGAAACTGTTGAACGGGACGGTAAAACCTATAAACGCTTTACATATATAGGAGAGTAGGTGTTGTTTATGAAAATATATAAATCGGTTGATGAGCTTATAGGCTCAACTCCGCTTTTGCAGCTTGATAATTTTAAAAATCAAGAAGGATATAAAGCCAATATTCTTGCAAAGCTTGAAATGTTTAACCCTGCAGGTTCTGTTAAGGATAGAGTTGCAAAGCAGATGCTTGATGATGCCGAGAAAAGCGGTCAGCTTAAAAAGAATTCAACCATCATAGAGCCCACTTCAGGTAATACGGGTATCGGCCTTGCGGCGGTTGCCGTATCGCGTGGCTATAAGGTTATAATTGTTATGCCCGAAAACATGTCCGAAGAACGCAAAATTATAATGAAATCCTTGGGAGCCGAGCTTGTTTTAACCGAGGCTTCAAGTGGAATGAAGGGCGCTATTGAAAGGGCAGAGGAATTGGCGAAGGCAACGCCTGATTCATTTATTCCCGGCCAGTTTGTTAATCCTTCAAATCCTAAGGCTCACAAATTAACAACGGGTCCTGAAATTTGGGAGGATACAGAAGGCACGGTTGACATATTTGTTGCGGGGGCCGGAACGGGCGGTACTGTATCGGGAGTAGGAGAATATCTAAAATCAAAAAATCCCGATATTAAAATAGTTGCCGTAGAGCCGGCAGATTCTCCCGTTATTTCAAAGGGAGAGGCAGGACCCCATAAGATTCAGGGAATAGGCGCAGGCTTTATTCCCGAAACGCTCAATACAAGCGTAATCGATGAGGTTATGACGATAGAAAGTGAGGAAGCCTTTGCTTACGGAAGAAAAATAGCAAAAGCGCAAGGTATTCTTGTTGGAATTTCTTCGGGAGCGGCTCTGGCGGCGGCGGTAAAGCTTGCTAACAGAGAGGAAAACAAGGATAAAAATATTGTAGTTCTCTTGCCCGATACGGGAGACCGATATCTTTCAACCGAAATGTTTTTATAAAACTGAAAAAGAGAGTGGTTTAAACCACTCTCTTTTTTAGCTTATTTCTATACCGTAAACTCCTCTTGAACGGGTTCCGAGTATAATCGTGTTTTCAAAAATAACGGGGGAGGATTCGATTGTGCCGCCTAAATCTATACTGTTTATGGTTTCTCCCGTTTTGGGGTCTAAGAGATACAAAGAACCGGCAGAAGAGCCTAATACAATGTATCCGTTGCCTTTATCGGTATAAACGGCAGTGGGCGAGCTCCAGGCGTATGCCCTCATGGATTTTTCCCAAACGGTTTTTCCTGTTGCAGTATCTAAAGCTACCAATGTTCCTGCATTGCTCATATTTGTTTTTCCAACAGGATAAATTATAAGTCCTTCCAAATCGGTGCCTTCTTTGCCGAGAAGAGGTGAACCGAGGATTCCTCCGGAAACCTCTTTATCATATCTGATTCTGTTATATGCACGTTCCCAGATTATTTTTCCTGTTGTGGCATCTAACTTATAAATATAACTGTTGCCGCCGCCGTATTCCATAGAGGTTGCAACATAAAGGTAACCTTTACGGTCTTCACCCCATTCGAAAACGGGGGTGGAGTTAACATCATCACGAACATTTTGAGCCCATATAAGCTTCATAGTGTTTGCGTTAATACAGAATACCATACCGCCGTTATCGGCCGCAAACAGATATTCGCCTACGCCAACCACGCTGCTTTCAAAGCCTAAGGTTTTGCCCGTATTAGTACGATAACGGGCCTTGGCTATGTTTTGGGGGTTAACTGATATTGTTCCTGCTGCTTTATCGTAAACAGTGTTAAGCTTTATTGTATAAACAACACCGCTCTCGCAGGGCCATATTAAGGTATCGGTTTCGGCGCTGACTAAAGGAGAACCGTCAAATGCGCCCCAACGGCGATGCCAGAAGGAATCAACGCCCGACTGCTCATAAATAACCTTGCCTTCAATTAAGCTGATAACATAAATACGGGGAGCCTTGCCGTTGATATAAAGACCTGAACCTACGTACATTAAGGGATAACCTCTGGGGTCTAATGCGCCTGCGCCCTTAAAGTTCATACCTACATTTATCGGGTCTCTTGTATAAGATCCATCCTCCATATCGTAGAAGTAAATCTTACCGTCAAGAGTGGCATATATCGCTTCAACAAGATTATCCTTTGCCTTTTTATCGGCATACATATTCATAATGGCCTTGGTTTCCTTATCCCAACGCACTACTAATGGTTGACCGGTCCAACCGCAACCGCCCCACTTATTGAGGGCACCCACCGAGGAACGCCATTTTTGGGTTAAGGTTTTGTTGGTTATTTTTGCAGTTCCGAAATTCCCACCGCTACGGTAGTTATCACCTCTGAAGGTTACAATACCTTCAACCTTAGCATAATCCTTGCCTGCGCCGAAGGAAATATTACTCGGTCTTACAAAGTTGCTTGTAAATGCGCCGTTGCTCATTACTTCCCAGTTGATTCTCCAGTTTGCAGGATTGCTTTCTTCAACAGAGTAAGGAGATAATACCGGTAAAGGCTCGGGCTTGGGTTCGGGCTTAACGGGGGTAACTGCCACTGATTCGGATAATTGAGAAGAGCTGGAGGGGGAAGAGGAATCCATCATTTTATCCCGAACTTTTGCATACTGAAATACGCTGAAATTAGTACAAGCCAAAACAACGCCCGTAAGAGCGAAGGCTACTATGCTCATAATCCTTGAGGATTTGCTTAAGGTCTGAGCTTTAGCTTTTTTATCTATGAAAATTTTAAGGAAAATACAGCCGATAACCAAAACTGCGCAAACCGCAAACAAAACAACTGTTATAGTTTTTAAAAAAGAGTAGTTTTCTGAAATATCAGCCACAGAGCCTGCAGATTTCGAAAGTGCAGTAAACAGCAAATTCTTCATTAAAACACGGCGCCTCCATAAAATATAATAAATATATAGCAGAATTATTGTATCACTACATAAGTAAATGCGCAAGGGTAAAAGTGAGGATATTTTGTTATTTTAAGGTTTTGACGGAAATTTTAAGAAAAAATGTATTTTTTTGGGCAAAAATATTAATAAATTGTAAAAGTCAGGGAAAGTCAAATAATTTTTGTAAAAAGTATTGACTTTTGGAATTTTCTGCATATAATAATAATCGTTAGCACTCGAAGTACGAGAGTGCTAAAAAAGAAAATTAGTCAGGCGAGGTGACAAATCTATGGAGCTTAGCCCGAGAAAAAAGGCTGTTTTATCGGCAATAGTAAAAAACTATATCGAAACAGGAGAGCCGGTTGGTTCCAAGATTTTAACCGAGCTTATTGAAAATGCGCCATCATCTGCAACACTTAGAAACGAGATGAGTGAGCTTTGTAGTTTGGGATTTCTTGAGCAGCCTCATACGTCGGCGGGCAGAGTACCAACGAGCAGAGGCTTGCGGCTTTATGTTAATTCACTTATGAATCCCGTAAAGCTTAGCGAAAGTGCAAAAAGGTTCATTGACGAGGGAATTGCCGATATTAACTGTGACCCTGAGCAGATTCCTGCTAAGGTAGGAAGGATAATTTCTGATTTAACAGGGCTTCCGGCAATCAGTTGTATTATTACCGAAGAGGAAATTACAGTAAAACGTATTGAACTTTTACCTATAGGGTTGCGTTCAATGATGCTTCTGATAATAACGTCTGACGGTAGGGCAAGAAACCGAATATTCAGGACCTCGGTTCAGCTTAACGATTCAGTACTAGATAACTTTAACGATATATGTAAAAGGAAAATCAAAGGCAAAGCGGTTACAGAATTAAACAAGCCTTATATGCAGAATGTCATAGCGGCTGCAGGTATTGACTCGTTGACACTTTTACCTTTACTTACCGCAGTATTTGAGATGGCAGGGGAGATAGAAAATTCATCGGTTAATTTAAGCGGTGAAACCTGTCTTTACAATATAAGCGCAGATGAGGAATCTGCAAGAAAAATTATTTCTCTTATTAAACGGCGAGACCCCATAATTTCACTGATGAACAGTATACCTGATAATGCGGGTGTGGTTTTCGGCAGTGATACAAAGCTTGAAGAATTGTCTTCGGGAACGATTGTAGCTGCCAGATTCGGTGCTAAATCTATTAAGGGAACACTTGCTGTTATAGGTCCTCATAGAATTTCCTATGAGGAGGTAATACCCATTGTTGAATATGCCGCAAGCAGACTTACAACGATTATGGGTGAAGCATTAAAGGATATGGAGGATTGATTTCGTGTCAGAAGAAAAAAAGGAAAATGTGGCCGAAACCGAAAAAGAGGTAAAAGCCGAAAAGAAAAAGAATAAAAAGGATGCGGAAATCGAGGCTTTGAAGGCAGAGCTTGAAAAAAATAAGGATTTATTACTAAGAACTGCCGCAGAGTTTGATAACTATAAAAAAAGGACAGACAGAGAAAAGAGCTTAGTTGCCGAGTTTGCAAAGGCCGGCATGATTAAGGAACTGTTACCTATACTTGATAATATAGGCAGAGCATCCGCTGTTGATAAGGATACCCCGGAATATGTAAAAGGCATCGAGATGATTGTCAAGCAGTTCGAGGGACTTTATGAAAAATTAGGAATCTGTGCAATAGCTAATGTTGGTGATTCGTTTGACCCGAATTTCCACGAGGCTGTTATGCATATAGAGGATGAAGAATTAGGCGAAAACGTTATCGCCGAGGTTCTTCAGCAGGGCTACAAGGTTGGAGATACCGTTGTAAGACCTGCAATGGTAAAAGTAGCAAATTAAAATATTAAAAATTCTATTTGGAGGATATTATTATGGGAAAAATTATAGGAATTGACTTAGGAACAACTAACTCCTGCGTTGCAGTTATGGAGGGCGGCGAGCCGGTTGTAATTGCTAATGCAGAGGGTGGAAGAACAACCCCTTCGGTTGTTGCTTTTTCTAAAACAGGCGAGAGAATGGTAGGTCAGGTTGCAAAGCGTCAGGCTATCACCAATCCTGACAGAACTATCAGCTCTATTAAGCGTGATATGGGTACTTCCAACACCGTTGAAATTGACGGCAAGAAGTATACTCCTCAGGAGATATCTGCAATAATTCTTCAGAAATTAAAGGCTGATGCCGAGGCTTATCTCGGTCAGACTGTTACTGAGGCTGTTATTACCGTTCCCGCTTACTTTACCGATGCTCAGCGTCAGGCTACTAAGGATGCAGGTAAAATTGCAGGTCTTGAGGTTAAGCGTATTATAAACGAGCCTACTGCTGCAGCTCTTGCTTACAGTATTGATAAGGAAGATGACCAGAAGGTTATGGTTTATGACCTTGGCGGCGGTACCTTCGACGTTTCCATTATAGAGATGGGTGACGGTGTTCAGGAGGTTCTTGCAACTGCAGGTAACAACAAGCTCGGCGGTGACGATTTCGATAAGAGAGTTATGGATTATATCGTTGCAACCTTTAAGGCTGAACAGGGAATTGACTTGTCCGGCGATAAGATGGCTATGCAGCGTGTTAAAGAGGCTGCAGAAAAGGCAAAAATCGACCTTTCCGGTATGACCTCTACCGATATAAATCTTCCCTTTATTACTGCTGATTCAACCGGTCCTAAGCACTTTGAAACAACCCTTACCAGAGCTAAGTTCAACGAGCTTACAAGCGACCTTGTTGATGCAACTATGGGACCCGTTCGTCAGGCTATTGCCGATTCAGGACTTGATAAGAGCGAAATCCATAAGGTTCTTATGGTAGGTGGTTCTTCAAGAATCCCCGCAGTTCAGGAAGCCGTTAAAACCTTTATGGGCAAGGAGCCCTTCAAGGGCATTAACCCCGATGAATGTGTGGCTTTAGGTGCTTCATTGCAGGCAGGCGTTCTCGGCGGCGATGTTAAGGGACTTCTTCTCCTTGATGTAACACCCCTTTCATTAGGTATTGAAACAATGGGCGGAGTTTCAACAAAGATTATCGATAGAAACACCACCATTCCCGCTAAGAAGAGCCAGATTTTCTCCACTGCGGCTGACGGTCAGACCTCTGTTGAGGTACACGTTCTTCAGGGTGAAAGAGAATTTGCAAAGGATAATAAGACCCTCGGTGTGTTCCATCTTGACGGTATTGCTCCCGCTCCCAGAGGAATTCCCCAGATAGAGGTTACCTTTGATATAGATGCTAACGGTATTGTTCACGTTTCGGCTAAGGATTTGGGAACAGGTAAGGAAAATGATATTACTATTACCTCTAATACCAATATGTCCAAGGAGGATATCGATAAGGCTGTTAAGGAAGCTGAGGCTTATGCTGCTGAGGATAAGAAGCGCAGAGAGGCTGTTGATATCCGCAACAATGCCGACCAGATGATTTATCAGACCGAAAAAACCGTAACTGAATTCGGCGATAAGTTATCTGATGATGAAAAGGCTAAGATTGAGGCTGCTAAGGAAGCTCTCAAGGAATCCTTAAAGGGCGAAGATATTGATGATATCAAGGCTAAGCAGGAGGCTTTACAGAAGGAAATCTACGCTGTAAGCGAAAAGGTATATAAAGCTGCCGCTGAGGCACAGGGCGCTGCAGGTGCCAACGGTGCTGCCGATGGCGGTGCTCAGGCTGACCCCAATGTTTACGAGGCAGATTATACCGACGTAGACGATAACAAGTAATTTTAGTTTAACTATGGGTGGCTTATGCCGCCCATAGAAGACTTATAGGAGAATTTTTGTGGCTGATAACAAAAGAGATTATTATGAGGTTCTCGGCGTTGATAAGTCGGTAGGAGACGATGAGCTTAAAAAGGCTTACCGAAAAGCCGCTAAAAAGTATCATCCCGACTTAAATCCCGGTGATGCGGCTGCCGAAAAGAGCTTCAAAGAGGTTAATGAGGCCTACGAGGTGCTCTCCGATAAGGAAAAAAGGGCAAGATATGACCAGTTCGGTCATGCAGGAGTTGACCCTAATTTCGGAGCAGGTGGCGGAGGCTACGGCGGTGGCTTTACCGGCGATTTCGGAGACCTCGGCGATATATTTAATTCCTTTTTTGGCGGTGGCTTTGGCGGTGGAGCAAGAAGAAACCCCAATGCACCAAGAAGAGGTAATGATACTGCTGCTACCGTTAATCTTTCCTTTGAGGAAGCGGCAAAGGGCTGTAAAAAGACCGTCAGAGTAACCAAGATAGATAACTGCAGTGACTGTGGAGGCACTGGTGCCGAAAGAGGCACCACAACCAAGACCTGTCCCGTTTGTCACGGAAGCGGTCAGGTTTCCTCTGCTCAGAGAACTCCATTTGGTGTTATTCAAACTCAGCAGGTTTGTAACCATTGTCACGGAAGCGGTAAAATTATAGATAAGCCCTGTCATACCTGTGCAGGAAAGGGCAGAATCAGACATACGGTTGAGCAGAATGTTGATATCCCTGCAGGTATTGATGACGGACAGATAATAAATCTTCGTGGCGGCGGAGATGCAGGCACTAACGGAGGTCCCGCAGGAGACCTTAGAATTAACGTTAATGTGCGTCCCCATCCATTCTTTGAGCGCAGAGGCTTTGATGTTTTCTGTGAAATACCTATAACCTTTGCTCAGGCGGCATTGGGGGCTGATATTACCGTTCCCACCCTTGAAGGCAAGGTTAAGCTTACTGTACATGAGGGTACCCAACCCGGTGACCAGTTCAAATTAAAGGGCAAGGGTATTCAACGCCTTAATTATTCGGGCAAGGGTGACCAATATGTTAAAATCATCGTAGAGGTTCCAAAAAATCTTTCAAAAGCGCAAAAAGAAAAGCTTCGTGATTTTGATGGCGCTACCGATGATAAGAACTATAATAAGAAGAAAAGCTTTACCGAAAAGTTAAAGGATTTCTTTACTGAATAAAAGGGTGCATCGCACCCTTTTTTCGACATAAAATTTACATCTTTTGGTGTATAATCCTTTGTACTACATAAATAAAGGAATGATAATTATGAAAGATGGATTTAAAAGCTGCTGCTTTACAGGCTACCGACCATCAAAATTCCCCTTTGAATTAAGGGATGAGGATAGTGAATTTATAAAATTTGAAAATAAGCTTGTTGATGCGGTATTTTCTCTGCCTGATGAGGAATGCTTTACCTTTTACTGCGGTATGGCTATGGGTTTTGATATTATAGCCGCCGAAACGGTGTTATTACTAAGGGAAACCTATAAAAAGGCTAAAATATCACTTGTTTGCGTTATTCCTTTTATTGAGCAGGCTGCGTCCTTTTCCGAGGAGTGGAAGGAAAGATATGATGCAGTGCTTGAACAGGCGGACGAAATCATATTGCTTTCGGATAAGTATTACAACGGCTGTTACCGAAAAAGAAATGAGTTTATGGTTGATAACAGTGATTTTATCGTTACCTGGTTTGACGGAAAATCGGGTGGAACACGCAATACGCTCGCATACGCCAACAGAAACGAAAAAAGGATTATAAACCTGAACGAAGACGGGGTTCATGAATACATATACGATGAAGAGTATGATATAATTTAAATTAAACACCTATGGTTGAGTAAACTATAGGTGTTTTTCATTGTTCACATTTTATCTATTGATAAATTAGCGAAAATGTATTAAAATGTTAAATGTATTATTGTGCTATTCGGAGGTAAGAATATGAATTTGAGCGAAGAACGGCTTAAAGAGCTATTCTCACGCAATCTTTCAGTTTTAAGACATAGAAGCGGTATGACTCAGCTTGAGCTTGCGGAAAAATTGAATTATTCAGATAAATCTATTTCCAAGTGGGAGCGAGGAGAAGGTCTGCCCGATTTACCGGTGGCTATGAAAATAGCCGACCTTTTTGGTGTTTCGGTAAATGATTTGGTGAGCGAAAAGATTCCGAGAAAGTTTTTAATATCAAGAAACAAAGTAATAATAACACTTTTATCAATAGGTATTGCTTGGTTGGTTGCGGCTGTGAGCTATTTCCTCTTTCAGTTTATAGCTCCAAGCTGGAAATCGGAGATGCTTTTTGCCTATGCAGTTCCTGTTAGCTTTATTGTTGCTATAGTTTTTACAAATATATGGTTTAAAAAGATATACAGATTTTTATCTGTTTCGGGATTTGTATGGTCGCTGTGCATTTGTATTGTAAGCAGTATACCCGTTGATAAGGTTACCTTGCTTTATATCATTGCGGCTGTGATACAGGTGCTCACAATATTATGGTTTTGCTTGAAGAAAGTTAGATAAATATGCGAATTTTAGCTATTGGTGATGTTTGCGGTTCTATAGGTTGCAGATATCTGCAGTCTGTTTTGCCGAAAATAAAGAGAGAAAAAAATATAGATGCAGTTATTGTTAACGGAGAAAATTCGGCAGATGGTAACGGAATAACCCCGGAAAGCGCATCTATGCTATTTAATTGCGGCGCAGATATTATAACTGGGGGAAACCATACCTTACGCCGCAAGGAAGTTTACGAATATCTTGATGAAAATGAGTTTGTTCTCCGACCTCACAATCTTCCTAATGCAAGCTTTGGAAGGGGCTATGGGGTTGTAGATTTTGGTTTTACCCGATTTGCCGTTATAAATATTTCGGGTAAGATATATTTTGAGGATAAAACCATAGAAAATCCTTTCACGGTTGCTGATGAGTTAATCGCAAAGGCAAAGGCTGACGGTATAAAAATTATTCTTGTTGATTTTCATGCCGAGGCAACCAGTGAAAAAAGAGCGTTGGGACTTTATCTTGACGGTAAGGCTTCTGCGGTTTTCGGAACCCATACCCATGTTCAAACTGCCGATGAGCAGATACTCTCGGGTGGTACGGGATATATTACCGACCTTGGTATGACGGGACCTATCGATTCCGTTTTAGGAGTTAAGAGTGAGATAATCATTAACCGTCTTAAGAGTAACGATATGTCTAAATTTGTTTTGGCTGAAGGCAAATGTATGTTAAATGGCTGTATTTTTGATATTGATAAAAATACTGGCATAACCCAAAAAATAGAAAGAATATATATAAGCGAGGAATAACAGTTGTTTTTAAAAAAGCTTCTGTGCCTGATTTTGTGTATCGGTCTACTGCTGCTTGCTGGCTGCGGTGATGACGGCAAAAAGGTAGATAAGGATAAGGATGATAAAGTTAATATAGAATCGGCGGATGTAAGGGATACCATGAATTTGCTTTTTTGCAATTCAGATACCCTTAATCCCTATATAGCCGAAACCGAAATCAACCGTCAGCTTTGCCGTTTGATTTTTGACCCCCTTGTTAAAACCGATAATGAGTTTGAGGTTAAATACTGTCTTGCAGAATCGGTTAAGGTGCAGGGTAAGGAATGCATTGCAAAGCTAAGAAACGCAAAGTTTTCTGACGGGGCTAATTTAACTGCTTCGGATGTGGTTTATTCCTTTAATCTTGCTAAAAAATCCTCAACCTCGTATGCCTATAAGCTTTATAATGTTTCCTCTGCTACTGCAGTCGATTCTAAAACGGTTAAGTTTTCCCTTGTAAAAAGTGACCCTTATTGTGCAAATGTGCTTGATTTTCCCATACTTAAGACCGATAGTGATAAAAGAACCGACTCGGACGGTGTAATTCTTCCTTCAATAGGATGCGGAAGATACGCCCCTACAGATGATTACTCAAAGCTTATTTTAAATGAAAAATATTACGGGGATAAGGGTAGCATAAAAACAATAAGACTTGAAAATGCTCCCGATAAGGAATCAATTTCCCATTATATTGAAATCGGTGCTGCTGATATGTATTACACCGATATATCTGACGGCGATATTATCCGTATGAGCGCCTTAAAATATAACATTAATCTCAATAATTTCGTATATATAGGAATTAACGGAAATTATCCGCTCCTTAAGAATAATGATATAAGATATGCAATTTCCTCGGCGCTTAACCGCAACAGTATTTGCAGTAAGGCTTACTATAATAATGCTATTGCGGCAACGGGATTTTTTAATCCCTTGTGGAAGGAAACTGCTTCTGTGCAAAATATACAAACTGAAGCAAATTTGCAAATAACTGTTGAGAATTTATCAGAAATAGGATATAATAGTTTAGATGCAGAAGGATATTATGTTAATTCTCATGGCAATAGAATAAACCTCACATTGCTTGTAAATTCAGATAATGCAATGAGGGTTTTGGCGGCTAAGGAAATAGCAAGTCAGCTTAAAAGCGCAGGAATTAATATAACCGTAATAGAAAAAGGTTATGAGGCATATCTTGCGGCGCTCAGGTCGGGAGGCTTTCAGTTATATTTAGGTGAGGTTAATATAACCCCAAATATGGATATGACTAATCTTATAGCCCCGGGCACTGCCGCTTCATACGGTGTTGTTACACCTACGGTTGAAATTCCTTCTTCAGATGAAAACGGTGAAACCGTTCAAACCACTGTTACAGCATCTGCAAATTCACTCTCTGTAATAAACGGATTTTACAGCGGCGTTAACACTATAACCGATGTTGCCACCGTTTTACAAACCGAAATGCCTATGATACCGGTTTGCTACCGTACAGGGGTGCTTTTCTGTGATGAAAATATTGAAAATATTAAGAATTCCTCTGCGAGTGACATTTATTTTTCAATAGAATCTTACCGTATAATTAAAAAATAGGAGGATAATACAATGATTGCTTATGAAAACAGAATCGGAACAATCGATATCTCGGAAGGTTATCTTTCAAAGCTTATCGGTCATGAGGTAACATCCTGCTTCGGAGTAGTAGGTATGGTACCCAGTGGAAACCGTCAGCGCTTATTCAGCAAGCTTTCTAAAAAAGAGTTGTTAGATACGGGAATAATTGTATCGGGTAATACAGATTCCCTTAAGGTTGAGCTTCATATTGTTGTAACCTACGGTATGAATATAAACGCCATTGCTGCAAGTATTACCGAAAAGGTAAAATATGTTGTAAATCAGGCAACGGGAATGACTGTCAGCAAGGTTACTATTAAGATTGACGGAATGAAGGAATAAAGCATAAATTTTTGCGGCTTTTCCTAAAAGGAGTGTTTATATTTGATTAACGGCGATATTTTGCGCGATGCAATGCTTTCAGCAACCAATAATCTTACTAATTATCGTAAGCAGGTTGATGATTTAAATATTTTCCCGGTGCCGGACGGCGATACCGGAACTAATATGTCTATGACTCTTGCAAATTCTGCAAGAGAACTTGAGAAATTAAGCGGAGAAACTGCCGGAAAGGTAGCTTCTGTTAATGCTTCTGCATTGCTTCGTGGTGCCAGGGGAAACTCAGGTGTTATAACCTCATTACTTTTCCGAGGTTTTGCTAAAGGAATCGGAGAGGATGAATTTGTAACTGCCGAGAATATCTCCAAGGCATTTACTATGGGCGTTGAGGCGGCTTATAAGGCTGTTATGAAGCCTACCGAAGGAACTATTTTAACCGTAGCACGTGTTGCTTCCGAAAAGGCAAAGGCGGCTTTTGAAGATGGCAAAACTGATTTAGAGGTTTTCGAGGCAGCTATTAACGGTGCTAAAGAAGCCCTTGACCAGACCCCCGAGCTTCTTCCCGTGCTTAAAAAAGCAGGGGTTGTAGATGCAGGCGGTAAAGGCTTTGTTATCATCCTTGAGGGTATGATGTCTGTTTTCCGTGACGGTGTTATTATTGCTTCCAACAATGCTCCCGCAGTGGAAGAAAATGAGGGAGAAGAGGAATCAAGAAACGCTGCCGGCGAGTTTGAAACCGAGATTACCTTTACCTATTGTACAGAATTTATAGTTAACCGCAGTGATAATGCAGCTGAAGAGCCTGCAGACCTCAGAGCCTATCTCGAAACTATAGGTGACTGTGTTGTTGTGGTTGACGATGAAGAGATAATTAAGGTGCATGTTCATACAGACCATCCCGGTAATGCTATTGAGAAGGCTTTAACCTTTGGTCAGCTCGTTCATCTTAAGATAGAAAATATGCGTGACCAGCACGAGAGAGCTAAGCATGATGCAGAAAGCTCCAAGAAAAAGCCCACCAAGAGCGCAGATTTAACCGAAACAATTAAACCTGTAGAGATAACCAAGCCCGTTGGCTTTGTATCTGTTAGCGCAGGCGCAGGTCTTGAGGAGCTTTTCAAGGATTTGGGCGTTGATATCGTTGTTTCAGGCGGTCAGACTATGAACCCCAGTACCGATGATATCTTAAAGGCTATTGAAAACACTCCTGCAGAAACTGTTTTTGTTCTCCCTAATAATAAGAATATCATTATGGCGGCTGAACAGGCTATTCCTATCAGCACCCGTAAGGTAATTGTTATTCATACAAGAACTATTCCTCAGGGAATTTCGGCAATGTTGGCATTTGACCCTGATTCCGATAGCGAGGCAAACGCTATTGCCATGCAGAATGCTATCAAGAAAATCGAAACGGGACAGATAACCTTCGCCGCAAGAGATTCTGATTTTGATGGCCACAAGATTAAAAAGGGTGAGCTTTTAGCGCTCCTTGGCGGTAAGGTAAGCTTTACCGAAACCGACCTTGAAAAGGCTGCACTCAAGCTTTGTAAGCAGATGATTAAGCGTGACAGTGAGTTTGTAACCGTAATCCACGGTGAGGATGTAACTGAACAGCAGGCAGCTGCTTTAGAGGAGCAATTAAGAGAAAAATACGGCGCAAAAACCGAAATAACCGTTATAAACGGCGGTCAGCCGATTTACTATTATATAATTTCAGTGGAATAATCGGAGGGTGTCCAATATGGCATCAAACAATACCGATATCAGATATTTAAAAGGTGTTGGAGAAAAAAGAGCTGAAATATTGAAAAGCAAGGGTATCGATACTATCGGTACCCTTTTGCGTTTTTATCCGAGAGACTATATCGATTATTCTGATATAACACCTATTTATGACTGCTTTTTTAACATGAATGTTTGCATAAAAGCAAGGGTTACCTCTTATGTTAGCGAGGATAAAAAGAGACCGGGAATGGTGCTTTACAGCTTTACCGCAGAGGATTCAAGCGGCAGTATGCAGGTGGTTTTATTTAATCAGAAGTATCTTGCCAATAAGATAAATTTTGGCAGTGAATATCTTTTTTACGGTAAGCTTGAGGGCGGATATTATATGAGAACTATGAAATCCCCCGAGATTTTTGAGGTTGGATATAGCGGTATTCATCCCATATATAAAGCAAGTGCAAAAATGTCCTCAAAAAACATAGAAAAGCTTACGAAAACGGCACTTTCCTGCAGTTTGGGAGATGACCCCATACCCCAGAGTGTTCGTGATAAAAACGGACTTTGCGACCTTGCCTTCGCCCTTGAAAATATTCATTTTCCTCGTACAAAGGAATCTCTCGCAAGAGCGAAAAGGCGACTTGTTTTTGAAGAGCTTTTCATTCTCCAAACGGGACTTGCTCTGCTTAAAAATAAAAAAAGAACCCTTTCGGGCTCGGTTATCAAAAGAGATTTTAAGGCGGAATTTGAAGGTCTTTTGAGTTTTCCGTTAACCTCTGCCCAGAGCAGAGTTATTGATGAATGCTTTGCCGATATGGCTTCGGGCAGGGTTATGAACCGACTAATACAAGGTGATGTTGGAAGTGGTAAAACGGCAGTAGCCGCCGCAATTTGCTATATAACGGCTAAAAACGGATATCAGTCCGCCTTTATGGCACCAACCGAAATTCTTGCAGAACAGCATTTTGCAACTCTGAGTGCTCTTTTTGAGGGTAGCGGAGTTAAATGCGGACTGCTCACAGGCTCTCTTACAGCTAAGCAGAAAAGAGAGATTAAGGAAGATTTATCGCAGGGAAGAATAGATATTGTTGTGGGCACCCATGCCCTTCTTACAGATAATGTTGAATTTAATTCCTTAGGTCTTGCCGTAACCGACGAACAGCACCGTTTTGGAGTGGAACAAAGGGCAAAGCTTGCAGCTAAGGGTAAAAATCCGCATACTCTCGTTATGTCGGCAACTCCGATACCGAGAACCTTGGCTCTCATAATCCACGGTGACCTTGATATAAGTATTATAGACGAGTATCCCAAGGGCAGACAGAGTATTGATACATACTGTGTTGATTCCTCCTATCATAAGCGAATATACAATTTCATTAAAAAGCATATTGCCGAGGGTAGACAGGCTTATATTGTGTGTCCTCTGGTGGAGGAGAACGAGGAGCTTGATATTAAGAGCGCCAACGAATATTTTGATGAGCTTTCAAAGGGTGAATTCAAGGGATATTCTTTGGGACTTTTACACGGTAAAATGTCGGGCAAGGAAAAGGATGCGGTTATGCGCCGCTTTAAGGATGGCGAAATTCAACTCCTTATTGCAACCACCGTTATCGAGGTTGGAATTGATGTGCCCAATGCCGTTTTAATGGTCATTGAAAATGCCGACCGCTTTGGTCTTTCTCAGCTTCATCAGTTAAGGGGCAGAATAGGCAGAGGAAGGCACAAATCGAGCTGTATTCTCATATCTGATTCAAAATCTGAAGAAACGGCAAAACGCCTCAATGTTATAAAAACGAGTAATGATGGCTTTAAAATTGCAGATGAGGATTTGAAGCTTCGAGGCCCTGGGGACTTTCTCGGCAACCGTCAGCACGGATTACCCGACCTTAAAATTGCCGATTTTGCCAGTGATATGGATACTCTGCGCCTTGCAGGTGCCGAGGTTAGGGCATTGCTCCTAGATGATAGAAATCTCGAAAGCAGGGAAAACAGACCTTTAAGAGAGGCAATAGAGGAGCTTTATCAAAAGCTTAATGGATAAAAAATAAACCCTCCGTTGAGGCACCCTCCGTAAGAAAGGTGCCTCAGTTTTATTCGCCTGACGGCGAGTGATATTGTTTCGCAGTGATATTAACTAACGCTAGTGATATTGTCCTTCGGACAGTGAAAAGGCGAATATAATATCACTGAAACCGCAAGGTTTCAATATCGCTTTTGCCGCAAGGCAAAAATATCACTGCAAACTTTTAGTTTGCAATATCACTTTACCTGCTGAGAAATATATTCTTTATTTTCGGTGAGTATTTACCTTTCTCAAAGTACGTAACCCACTATGACACTTTCACAATCCGAAAGTGTCATTTTTTTGTAAAAGGAAAAGGGAGACAACTTCTTTATGAAGCGTCTCCCTTTGGAGGGTTTACATTTTTATTTAGCAACCTTAAGGCTATCTCTGATTTCTTTAAGGATTGAAAGTTCGGTTTCTTCGGGCTCTACAACCTCTTCTACGATTTCCTCTTCCTTTTTCTTTGCAAATTTGTTCTGCAGGCCTAAAACAACCTTAAGCATTACAAATATTGAGAAGGCGATGATAAGGAAATCAATAATCATCTGAATGAAATTACCGTAAGCAAATGCGGTTTCGGCAGTTACAACATTTCCTGCTGCATCATATACGGCCTCTTTAATTACCCATTTCCAATCGGTAACATTCATACCGCCAACCAGAATACTGATAAGGGGCATAATAATGTCATTAACAAGACTGGTTACTATCTTATTGAAGGCACCGCCGATGATAACGGCAACAGCCATATCAATAACATTTCCCTTTGATATAAATTCTTTGAATTCGGTTATAAATTTTTTCATAATTCCTCTCCTTTTTAGTCCTTTGATTTTTGCCAATTTAAAGTTTATCATATTAAAATATTATTGTCAAGAAAATAGCTTTTGGCAAAATTCTTCGGCAAAAATTGATAGGGATTTAAAATCCATAGCCTTAATATAATACTTTTCCAATTCATCGTGAACGGATTTTGCCTGTGATAGAGTTTGGGCTGCATAAAGTAAAAGCTGTTTCGATATTTTTCTATTAAAGAATATACGGGAACGGCTGTTATGAAGCTTTGTGTTGTTAACGAATCTTCTTGCATGTATCCTTCTTTCATCGGAAGCAAAGTGCATATAGGCGTTTTCAGTTACGAAGGCAAGGGATAATTCAGGTATTAAAATGTGGTCGGTTATAACCGAGGGTAGGAAAGGATTTTTAAGGGTTATTATCTCGTGACCTTTTTCCAAAGCATATTCTCTTACTTTATTGATTATTATGTTTGAAGCACTGCCGTAATTATCGGAAATGATAACCAAATTATTGTAGTTTTCGGTTACGGTATTTTTATAGGATATAATACCTAAGGGTGATATTCCCTCGATAAAACGCACCCATTCTTTGCCTTTTTTCTTCCTATTTGGAATATATTTTTTGCATAGCTTATCTGCAAAGGCTAAAGCCTTTTCTTTATCGGTTACAGCGAGTGCAGTTTTATAGTTATCGTAAATTAACTGACCGCAAGCCAAAAGGTATCCCGAAGCCTTTTTATGCAAAAGTTTATTTTTTCGGGTTATCTCTAAAACCTCTTTGCGGTTTACAGCTATTTTATCAGCATCCCAAAACTGACCGAAATTAAGTATCTCCTCGCAAACTGCAGGGTAGGAGGGTTCCACTATATGAGGAGATGTGGCATCTAAGATAACCGTCTTTTTCTCAGACAGAATAATACCGTCAAGGGAATTTGGGTCTGAGCTGCATATGCAAAGCTCGAAATTTATTCCGCACTTTTGCGCTTTAGCGGCGATGTATTTCATAAATGAGGATTTTCCCGTTCCGGGACCGCCCTTGATAAGAAAAGCCCGCCAACCATCATCTGCATTGTAGCTATCTGCAAATTTTGAATAAAAGCCTTCACAGGAATTAGCCCCTAAAAAATACTTTTTATTAAAATTTTTCATAATTTTACCTCCGAATTAAGCCTTTATGTACCTATATATCTTATTCTTAGAAATATCTTTTGACACAATGTATGGTTTGTGTTAAAATACTTTCGAGCCGGCTGAACGGTTGCGGATAGAAATATCTGAGGAAAGTCCGAGCCCCACAGGGCAGAATAGCGGCTAACGGCCGCCGAGGGTGACCTTAGGGAGAGTGCAACAGAGATATACCGCCGTATTTTTACGGTAAGGGTGGAAAGGCGAGGTAAGAGCTCACCGACCTTACGGAGACGTCAAGGTCCTGTAAACCCTATTCGGAGCAACGCTGACTGCAGCTATACATTTGCCCGATGTGCTGCGAAAAGCGGCTTGAGCGGCATAGCAATATGCCGTCGAGATAGATAACCGTTCCAGACAGAACTCGGCTTACAGGCCGGCTCAATATTAAAACAAAAAGACGGAGTAAAAACACTCCGTCTTTTTTATATTATCTATTAATTTTATCCTCTTTATCAGGGTCGTAAGGTATGAATTTTAATTCTTTTTTTCTTTTCCTATCCAAATTCATAACAATGCAAACAATTATAAATACGATTATTGCCGCTAAAACAACTGCAAAGATTATTTTAACATAAACTGAGGTTATAACGGCTTCGAAAAATCCGAAGGTTACAAGCATCCAGTTGGAGGAAACATCATTTCCTGCAACAAGATTAACCTTGCCGATAACCCTTTCGGCATATATAACATCTGCCGTTCCGAGTATTTCTCCCTTTTTTATGGGAGCATCAACGCTTTCTTCCTTAAAATGATAGTCCATAATAATGGTTGAGGTATCTGCATCATTTGGGAGAATGGAGATAAAACCATCTTCCACATATAAGGGAACAAAATCTGTATCCATCGAGTAGTTTACCGGTATTTCGCATACGGGATTTTCTGGGTGAGCAATTTCCTTGAAAGAAAAATTATTGAAAGCCCAACGGTAGAGATTAGCACTTTGGATAAATTCCTGACGCTTATTAGGATTATTTTTACATCCCATAAGTATGCACATATAATTGTAGCCGTTATAGGATGCTGTGCTTACAACGCATCTGCCTGCTTCATCGGTAAAGCCTGTTTTTATTCCTTTTGCATATCTGTAATAATATGCAGTAGTTGTATCCTGAAGGAAATTTGTGGTTGTATAGGTTCTGCCGTTGGACATATTGGTAGCACCTAACTTATACCTGGAGGTTTCGCTTGCTGTTTTAAAGGTTTTATTTTTGAGTGCATAGGTAGAAAGCTTATAAATATCCTTTACCGTTGTATAATGGTCTTTATCGTGAAGACCGAGGGGGTTTGTGAAATGGGTATTTTCAAGACCTATTTCCTTTGCCTTTTCATTCATCATCTTAACAAAGCCTTTAACACTTCCGCCGAAATATTTTGCGGCTAAAAGGGAACAGTCTCCGCAGGAGGTTACTGTTATGAGATGTACAAGGTCAAGATGGGTAATTGTTTCTCCTGCTTTTAGATGGGAAACAGCGCATCCCGTACCTAAAATCTCGTTAAGCACCTCTTCGGTCATAGTTATTGTATTATCATCGGCATATTTATCGCTTTCGAGTACTAAGATAGAGGTCATAATATTGGAGATAGCAGCGGGATAAATCTTTTTATCCATATTCTTTTCATATAGTATTTCCCCCGTATCAAGAGAAATAAGTGCCCCCGCATCGGCGGTTATTTCAAACTCCGTAACCTCATAAGCACTTGCAGTAAAGGGTACAAAAACTGATGATAAAATTATTATAATTGTAAAAATAATGGAAAAAATCGTTTTTTTCATAGAAATCTCTCACAATGTATAGTATAATGTGTTTACAACATTTATATTATACATTAAAAAACCTTAAATTAAAAGGGGAAATTTATTTTAAGAGGTGATTGACACGGTATATATTACAGGTGATATGCACGGTAGCCTTGAGCGGCTGTATGACCGTGGCATCAGAAAGCTGAAAAGCGGAGATATTTTGATAGTATGCGGTGATTTCGGATATATATGGAATGGCGATAAAACCGAAAAGCAGGTTATAGATTATCTTGCAACAAGAAGATTTGTAACCGCCTTTGTTGACGGAACACACGATAATCTTGATAAAATAAACAGATGCCGTGAAACCTATTGGCACGGAGGTATGGTTCACCGAATTAAGGGTAATCTTATACATCTTATGCGTGGTCAGATTTTCGAGATAGAGGGGAACAGATATTTTACCTTTGGCGGAGGAGAAAGCACCGATAAGGATATGAGGGTTGAGCATAATCTTTGGTGGCGTGAAGAAGAACCAACACCTGTGGAAATGGCTATGGGAGCCCGTGCCCTTGACGAGGCAAACAAAAAGGTTGATTATATAATCACTCACGAGCCGCCCTCTCTTGTTAAAAGCGCTATGCTGCTGCGAAGCGGAAAGAGTGACAGGGTTAATAAGCTTAATGGTTATTTCGAAGAAATCGGAAAGGCTTGTGAATTTAAGCATTGGTATTTTGGTTCTCTGCACGAGGATAAGGTTGTAACGCCCCATTATACCTGTGTTTTCAAAAAGGTTATACCTATCTTAAAAAAGCGCAAAAGGGTTAAAAAAGCACCCTCGGCGCATCTAAAAACTTGACATATATGGTATAATGTAGTGTAACAGTATTTTCAGTTGGCTATGAAAAGCAGAATGGAGAATATTTATGTTAAATACTGATAGACTTTGCCTTGGCTGTATGAACGATAACGGCGAGGCAGATGTATGTCCTATATGTGGATATGATGTAAAAACTAAAAACCCAAAGGATGCTCTCCCCGCAAAGTTCTGGATTAATGACAGATATTTGGTGGGTAAGGTGATTTCATCCAACGGGGAGTCTATAACCTATATAGGCTGGGATAATGCCGAGGATTCAATTGTTAGCATTAAGGAATATTTCCCTATTGGTTGCGCACACAGAAATCCCGATAAAACCGTTGCAATAGATGCGGATAATAAATATGCTTTCAATGAAGGACTTATGAGTTTTATTGAAATTAATAAAGCTCTTATGATGAATCCTTTATCTTGTGTTTTGCCTGTAAATTCCGTTTTCGAGGAAAACGGAACGGTTTATGCTATTCAGCCTAATATATCGGCTATAACCCTCCGCGAGTTCTTAACCAAAAACGGCGGAACTCTCGAATGGGACCAAGCAAAGCTTCTCTTTATGCCGCTTATTGATGATTTAAGTAAAATAAATCAGCTTGGGATAATCCACAGAGGCATCTCTCCCGAAACAGTGCTCGTTGGCAGAGACGGTAAGCTTCACCTTACAGGTTTTGCCGTAAAGGGACTAAGAACTACCGAGGGTGAAATTTCTGCCCAGATGTATCCCGGATATGCTGCGATAGAGCAGTATGGAATTGAGGGCTTTAATGAGGGTAGCTATACTGATGTTTACGGTATATGTGCAACCCTTTTCCGCACACTTATAGGCGCAGTTCCCCCCGAGGCTACTGCAAGACTCAGCAACGATTCTATGACCATTCCCGCAAGATTTGCGGAATCACTTCCGAGAAATGTGTTGTCGGCACTTGCTAACGGTCTTCAGGTAAAACCTGCTGACAGAACTGAAAACGCCGAGCTTTTAAAGGGTGCTTTATCGGTTACCGATACCTCTGAGGTTGCTCCTATACATACAAAAAAAACCGAGGAAATTGCTTCATCAAAAGCTAAAGCACAAAGTAAAACCAACAAGAAAAAGAAGAGTATGTCAAGCGCAAAATATGCGGTTATTTCCGCTGTTGCAACTGCACTTATCTTCCTTGTGGTTGGCGGAATTCTTATAGGAACAGTGTTTAAGGATGCTGTATTCGGCGGTGAGTCATCCAGTGAAGCTTCAGGAGACGATTATTCATCCGCTCCCAGTGTTGACCAGATAGGCTCATATGATAAGGATGCAGTTGATACCGTTAAGCTTTATGTTGTGCCTAAGCTTTTAGGAAAATATTATTCCGAGGTTGTAGATAATAAGGATGAGGATAGCAACTACGATAAATTTAAGTTTGTTATCAAGGATAAGGAGTATTCCGATAAATATCCTAAGGGTACTATATGCTCGCAGTCGGTAGCTGAAGGAGCCGAGGTTGAAAAGGAAACCGAAATTCAGGTTGTTATAAGCCTTGGACCTAAGGAAATCAAGATAGCCAATGTGGTAGGTCTTGAGCCGGATGCCGCTAAGCTTGAGCTTTTAAAGCAAGGATTTTTATATGATAATATCATAGTGGAGGAAATGTATAATTCCAATAAAGCTCCCGGCACAATTATAGAACAGGAGCCTAAATACGGCACTACTGTTAACACCGAAATTCCTGTTACTATTTTTGTTAATACCTATTCGGGAGCATCGGAGGATACTTCGGATACAAGCTCAACCTCTATTGGTGTTGGCAACTGATAATAAATTATATAAAACACTTGATTTTTATATAATATAGTGTTATAATACAGAACAGATACTTGATTAGAAAGGTGAGTGGGGAAACCCGCTCACTTTTATTATGCTGAAAGGATGATAAAATGGCAAACGCAGCCGAGAGGGTTTATGACCTTATTAAAGAGACGGTTGAGGGATGCGGAGTAAAGCTTTGGGATGTTCGTTTTCTCAAAGAAGGCGCTTCCTGGTATCTGAGGGTTTTTATCGATAAGGAGGAGGGCATATCTATTGATGATTGCACCGAGGTTTCCCATGCGATAGACCCTATTATCGATGAGGCAGACCCTATTGATAAAGCCTATTATTTAGAGGTTTGTTCCCCTGGAATTGAAAGGGAAATTACACGACCTGAGCACTATAATGAGCTGATAGGTGTTAAAATTAAGATTAAGCTCTATAAAGCCCTTGATGGCGTAAAAGAGTTTATCGGCGTTCTTAAATCGGCGCAAGATAATATAGTTATCGAAAACGATAAGGGTGAGTTAGAATTCAGTAAAAAAGATATTTCAAAAGCAAATGTGTTTTTTGAGTAACAATATTAGGAGGAATTAAGAAAAAATGGCTAAAAGAATTACAGCAAAGGAAAAGAAGGATATCAAGGAGTTTTTCGAAGCTCTTAAGATGATGGAGGAAGAGCGTGGCATACCTAAAGAGTTTATTGCCGAGAAGATTGCAGATGCTATAGTTGTTGCTGCCCGTAAGGATTTTGGCGGTAATGATATAGTTTCCTGCGTTATTGATACTGAGAATGAAATTTTCAATGTATTTGCAAGAAAGACTATTGTTGACCAGGTTGAAGACCCCTTCACTCAGATTTCTAAAGAGGACGCTGCAGCAATAGATTCAAAATCTGTTGCTAACGGATTTGTTGATATCAAGCTTGATACCAAAAAATTCGGTAGAGTAGTAGCTCAGAACTCTAAGAATAATTTCCGTCAGGGAGTAAAGGCTGCAGAGCGTGGTCAGACATTGGCAGAGTTCCAAAGCCATAACAGAGAGCTTCTTACCGCCGTTGTACAGAGAATAGACCCCAAAACCGGTAACGCTATTCTCACCATTGGTCATAACGAGGCTACATTACCTAAGCTTGAGCAGGTTCCCGATGAGATTATCCGTGAGGGTGACCATATAAAGGTTTATGTTGTTGATGTAAAGGAAACCGAGAGAGGACCTCGCATTATGCTTTCAAGAACCCATCCGGGCCTTGTTAAGCGTCTGTTTGAAATGGAGGTTCCAGAGATATTTGACGGAACTATCGAAATCAAGGCTGTTTCCCGTCAGGCAGGCTCCAGAACTAAGCTTGCAGTATGGTCGGCAAACAGCGAGATTGATGCAGTTGGTGCTTGTATCGGTCCTAAGGGAGCCAGAGTTAACAAGATAGTTGAAGAGCTTGCAGGCGAGAAGATTGATATCGTTAAGTACAGTGAGGACCCTGCTGAATATATCAGTGAGGCACTTTCTCCTGCAAAGGTTGTTTCGGTTGAAATTCAGAGCACCGAGCCTAAGGTTTGCAAAGCAAGTGTACCCGAAGCTCAGCTTTCACTTGCTATCGGCAATAAGGGACAGAATGTTCGTCTTGCCGCCCGTCTTACTGGATGGAAGATAGATATTCATCCCGAAAGCGGATTTTTCGGAGAATAATTTTTCAAGGGAAAGGAAATGCAGAAATGGGTGTAAAAAAAATACCTATGAGAATGTGTACAGGCTGCCGTGAAATGAAGCCCAAAAACGAGCTTGTCAGAATAGTTAAAACTACTGACGGCGAAATCAGGCTTGATACAACCGGCAAACTCAACGGCAGAGGCGCATATATATGTAAAAATGCCGAATGCCTTAAAAAGGCAAAAAAGGCAAACGCTTTAAGCCGTGCTTTTGAGATTTCGGTTCCTGCCGAAATTTACGAAAACCTCGAAGGAGAAATAAAGGGCATTGAATAATAAAGTGCTTACTCTTTTGGGTTTTGCGGCAAAGGCAGTAAAGCTTTCATACGGTATGAATGCCGTAAAGTATGCCATAACTTCGGGTAAAGCAAGGTTGGTTTTAACCGCTTGTGATATATCACCCAAAAGCCGCAAAGAAATTACTTATTTCTGCGAAAAAGAAAATGTTAAACATATAACCCTTGAAAATATCGATATGGACACCGTATCGGCGGCAGTAGGTCGCAAATGCGGTATAATATCCGTAAATGATTCAGGCTTTGCGGATTCAATAGGAGGAAATGCTAATGACGAATAAATATAAAATCAGTGAACTTGCTAAAGATTTTGGTATGGCTTCTAAGGAGCTTATTATAATCGTTAATAATGCTTTAGGTGCTGAGAAAAAATCCGGTGCTTCCCTTAATGAGGAAGAAATCGGTTTGGTTTTCGATGCCGTTACAAAGGCAAACTCGGTTAAAAGCTTTAAGGAATATTTTGCAACAGGTGATGCTGCAAGAGAAGCCGCCGCTAAAAAGCGTGAAGACGATAAAAATAAAATGCTGGCTGACCAGATGGCAATTCTTGAGCAGTTAAAGGCCGCTGCTGCCGCTGAAAATGCTAAGAAGGAGCCTAAGAAGGAAGAGCCTAAGAAGGCTGAAGCTAAACCCGAAAAGAAGGAGCCTGTAAAGGAAGAAAAGAAGCCTGCAGCAGAGAAGAAGGAAACAAAGGCTGAGCCTAAAAATGCCGATACTAAAAAGGCAGAAAAGCCCGTACAGGAGAAAAAGACTGTTTCCGATGAGCCCCTGGTTGCTCCTCCCAAAAAGGAGAAGAAGCACGGTGAGGCACCTAACAGAGGTCCCGCTCAGATTCGTCACGTTGATACCAGAACTTCAAACGTAAATATTGATAAATATAACGAAAAATATGAGATTATTGCTCCTGCAAATTCCATGAAGGATAACTATACAAGAAAGCAGAAAATTAAGCAAAAATCTCAGGATTACCGCCGTCCTCAGGGTGCTAAGAGAGAGACCGAGGCGGATAAGATGCGCAGATTACAGCTTGAGAAAATCAAGAAGACTCCTATCACTGTAACAGTAGGAGATGAGATAACCGTTGGTGAGCTTGCAGCCGCTCTTAAGAAGACTGCCGCTGAGGTTATCAAGGAGTTACTCAAGCTTGGTATGATGGCAACAGTTAATCAGGTAATTGATTACGATACGGCTGAAATCGTTGTAACCGAAATGGGTGCTAAAATTGAGCGTGCCGTTGTGGTTACTATCGAAGAGCAGATTATGGATGATACAGAGGATACCGATGAAAACCTCAAGCCCAGAGATCCCGTTGTTGTTGTTATGGGACACGTTGACCACGGTAAGACCTCCTTGCTTGATGCTATCCGTAATACTGCGGTTACAAATACCGAAGCCGGCGGAATTACCCAGCATATCGGTGCTTACAGAGTTAATTGCAACGGTCAGGATATAACCTTCCTTGATACTCCCGGACACGCCGCATTTACCTCTATGCGTCAGCGTGGTGCTATGGCTACCGATATTGCAATTCTTGTTGTTGCCGCTGATGACGGTATTATGCCCCAGACCATTGAGGCTATAAACCACGCAAAGGCTGCTAACGTACAGATAGTTGTTGCAATTAATAAAATGGATAAGCCCGAGGCTAATCCCGATAGAGTTTTACAGCAATTAACCGAGCATTCCATTGTTCCTGAGGAATGGGGCGGCGATGTTATCTGCGTTCCCGTTTCTGCAAAAACACACGATGGAATTGATAAGCTTCTTGAAAACGTTCTGCTTGTTGCAGAAATGCTTGAGCTTAAGGCTAATCCCGACAGAAGAGCAAAGGGCGTTGTTATTGAAGCCCGTCTTGATAAAGGTCGAGGACCTGTTGCAACCCTTCTTGTTCAGAACGGTACCCTTAATTCAGGCGATATAATCGTTGCAGGTACCTCTGTTGGTAGAGTTCGTGTTATGACCAATGAAAATGGTAAGGTTCTTAAGGTTGCAGGTCCTTCTGTTCCCGTTGAGATTACCGGTCTTGCAGAAACTCCCGAAGCAGGTGATACCTTTGATGCCGTTTCGGATGAGCGTCTTGCACGTGAGCTTGTTGAGCAGAGAAAGCAGAAGGCTAAGGAAGAAATCTTTAACGCTTCTCAGAAGGTTACTCTTGATAATCTCTTCTCACAGCTCAGCGAGGGTGAGCTTAAAGAGCTTAAAATTATTGTTAAGGCCGACGTTCAAGGTAGTGTTGAGGCTGTTAAGCAGAGTCTTGAAAAGCTATCTAATGATGAGGTTAGAGTTAAGGTTATCCACGGAGGCGTTGGTGCTATCAATGAATCCGATGAGATGCTTGCTAAGACCTCTGAGGCTATTATCGTAGGCTTTAACGTACGTCCCGATCCGGTTGCTAAGCTTGCTGCTGACCGTGACGGTGTTGATATGCGTATGTACAGAGTTATTTATGACTGTATCGAGGAAATCGAAGCTGCTATGAAGGGTATGCTTGCTCCTAAATACAGAGAGAATATACTTGGTACCGCTGAGGTTAGAAACACCTACAAGATTTCCAATGTCGGAACTATTGCAGGATGTTATATAACCGACGGTAAGGTAACAAGAGCCTGTGAAATCAGAATCGTTCGTGACGGTATTGTTATCGCCGAGGATAAGATTGATTCTCTGCGCCGCTTTAAGGATGATGTTAAGGAAGTAGCACAGGGTTATGAATGCGGTATTGGTCTTGATAAGTTTGCCGATATTAAAGAGGGCGACGTTTTCGAAGCCTTTATTATGGAGGAATACAGAGATTAATGGCAGGATTTAAAATTAACCGAATAACTTCGGATGTTAGAATTGCACTTTCCGAGCTTTTAAGAGAGATAAAGGATCCGAGAGTAAGTAAGCTTTTGAGCATTGTTAAGGTTGATGTTTCGGGTGATTTATCCTATGCTACGGTGTATGTAAGTGCTATAGAGGGGTATGAAACAACCCTTCAGTCTGTTAAGGCATTAAAGGGTGCGGCGGGTTATCTCCGCCGTGAGCTTGGCAGCCGTATGAAGCTGCGCAAGGTGCCTGAGCTCCGCTTTGTTGCGGATAATTCTATTGAACACAGTGCTAACATTTCGAGGATAATCGATTCGTTTGAGGAATAATTTATGAAAAATAAAGTAAAAGCTGAATGCAGGATGCTTACACTCCGCAAAACAGCCCGTTTCCTTAAGAAGCACGATAACTATATTATTCTTACCCACGCTTCGCCTGACGGTGATACCTTAGGCTCTGCCTATGCGCTGTATTACGGTCTTAAGGAAATAGGCAAAACTGCCTGTGTTATATGTCCTGACATTATACCAAAGAAATATGATTATTTTGCAAGAAGCACCGACCACGTGGCAAGAGAGGGTGCAACAGTAGTTGCTGTTGATGTTGCCGATACCAAGCTTCTCGGTGCGCTAAAGGAAGAATTTTCGGGTATTGTTGACCTGAATATTGACCATCATATTTCTAATATGCGGTATGCAAAAAATCTTTATCTTGATGCCGATGCTTCATCAACGGCAGAGCTGATTTATGAGCTGCTTATTCAGATGAAGGTTAATATCAATGATACTACAGCCCGTGCGCTTTATACAGGAATTGCCACCGATACCGGTTGCTTTAAATATTCAAATGTTAATGCAAAAACCCATTTGATTACGGCAGAGCTTTATGAGTATAATTTGAACGCCGCCGAGATTAATCGCAAAATGTTTGATACTAAATCTCACGCCTTAATAGAGCTTGAAAAGATGGTGCTTGATACTGCGGAATTCCATTTCGATAACAGATGTATGCTTCTTACCGTTACCGCCGAAATGCAGAAAAAAACCGGTTGCAGCGGAACCGAGCTTGAGGGCATTGCCGTTATTTCAAGAAGCGTTGATGGAGTAGAAGCCGGCATTACCATTAAGCAAACAGACGATAATGAATACAAGGTATCCTTGCGCACATATCCGCCCTTAGATGCTTCGCTTATATGTAAAAAATTAGGCGGCGGCGGCCATAAGGGAGCTGCGGGCGCATCGGTAGTTGGAACTATTGAGGATGTTAAAGCTAAGGTTCTTGCCGCAGTTAAGGAAGTAATGGAGGAAGCCGATGCAGGGTCTGATACTTCTAAATAAGCCTAAGGGTATTACCTCTTACGGCGTGGTTTCCGCAATAAAAAGGCTGACTGGGGAAAAGAGGGTAGGTCATACCGGAACTCTTGACCCTATGGCAACGGGAGTTTTGCCCGTTCTTATCGGCAGAGCAACAGCTCTTAGCAATTATATGCTTGATGCCGATAAGAAATATATAGCCTCAGTAAAGCTTGGTATTACTACCGACACTGAGGATATAACCGGCACTGTTATTGAGGAAAAAACCGTTGATATAACGAGTGAACGGCTATGTGAGGTTTTGAATGAATTCAAAGGAATTCAGATGCAAAGACCTCCTATGTACAGCGCCTTGAAAAAAGACGGAATTCCTATGTATAAGCTTGCAAGAAAGGGCGAAATAATCGATATTCCCGAAAGGGAAATAGAGGTTTATTCTCTTGACCTTGTAAAGCCTCTTGACAGTGAAGGTAATTTTACTATTGAATGCTTTGTTTCCAAGGGCACATATATACGTTCATTAGTTCGTGATATTGGTGAAAAATTGGGTTGCGGAGCAACCCTTACTGAGCTTACCCGTACCTTTTCTGCAGGTATTGATATAAAGAATTGTGTAGAGCTTGGTCGCCTTAATGCCGCTAATGTCAATTCCTTTATTTTAAGGGAAGAAAGGGCGGTTTCTCATTTAAGAGAGATAGCGGTGAGCGAAAATCAGGCTATCCGTTTTTCCAACGGCGGAGAATTGGGATTTGATAGGCTTCGCATTAAAAATTTGTCTGACGGTGAGCTGCTTCGGGTAAAATTCCGAGATTTGTTTTTGGGCATAGGTTATGCTAATTGCTCCAAGCAACAGATGGGCATAAAATGTATTATTAACTATCCTAAAAATAAAAACGCCGTAGCCTTAGGCACCTTTGACGGTGTTCATATAGGACACAGAAAGGTTTTGGATTTACCTGACGACTGCAGAAAAATTGCAGTATGCTTTTCAAAACCGCCGAAATCGGTTTTGGGCGGTACTGTAGAGCTGTTATGCGATAACAGTAAAAAAACTCAGATAATGAAAAAAATCGGCATAGACGAGGTTTACACCCTAGATTTCGAAGAAATGAGGGATAAAACCGCCGAGGAATTTCTAGAATTTATCAAGGTTCAGTTTAATCCAAAGGTTATTTCCTGCGGCTTTAATTACCGCTTTGGCAAGGGCGCCGTGGGCGATATTGAATTACTTCGAAAATTTGCCGATGAAAACGGTATAAGGCTTATTTGCGCAAACCCCGTTAAGCGTGACGGTGAGCTTGTTTCTTCAACGGGCATACGTAGTCTTCTTAAGGATGGGAAAATCGAAAAAGCAAATTCCCTTATGAGTGAAAGCTTTTCCTTCACTTCAACCGTAATTTCGGGGGATAAGCGAGGAAGAACTATCGGGTTCCCAACAATAAATCAAAGATACCCTGAAAACCTTGTTACTCTTAAATTCGGGGTTTATAAATCTAAGGTTTATTTTGGAGGCAGAGAATACGAAGGAATTACCAACATCGGTAAGCGGCCGACCTATCCTTCGGATTACATTATCGCTGAAACCTTTATAAAGGATTTCCAGGGCGATTTGTACGGGGAAAATGTAACCGTTTGTCCTATAAGCTTTTTGAGAGAAGAGGTAAAATTTGGTTCTCTTGATGAGCTGAAAAAACAAATTGAAAAAGATTTAAAAATCTAAAAGACACTTGAAGTAAATTCGAGTGTCTTTTTTTGCTTTTTTATATGTAAAAAAAGTTATTAAAAAGGTAAAAATCTGGCTATTTAATTTGTTATTTGCGTCTAATATAATATATTATATATAAGTATAATTAGCGAGGAGTGTTTTTAGATGACGGAAATGCAAAGAACAAACCATTTTCTGAAAACTTTTTTATCGATTATTTTGGTCGTTGCCATAATGGTGGTAAGTATCCCGATGGGTGCTTTTGAAACTAGGGCTGCGGCATATTCAGGAAGCGGAACGAAAAAGGACCCTTATCTTGTTCAAACTGCCGAACAGTTAAACGGGATGAGAGATAACCTTTCGGCCCATTATAAATTAGCAAATACGATAGACCTTTCTTCATTTGGAAAATTCACACCAATAGGTTATGAGGGAGAACGCTTTACTGGTTCTTTCACCTGTGATACAAATGCAGACGGAACTCCCAAGTATGCCATAAAGAATCTTACCGTTTACAATGATTCCGGTGAGAAGTATGGACACAAGAGAGAATCCAATGCAGGATATGTTGATTTTGTTGAAGGAAAAACAAAATGGCAAGCAGGTCTGTTCGGATTTACTGACGGTGCAACAATAACCAACATTGCGGTTTTGAATGCTAACATAACCAACACCGTTGTTGGACAGAACCTTATGAATCAGGACTGGTCATTGAACCCCTGCATGCATGAGCCTGGAATGTCTACCGGAATCTTAGTAGGCGGTGCAGTTAATTCAACAATTTCGGGTTGTATGTCAAGCGGTGTTGTAAATTCTAAAACCAACAACTCCGGAGGACTCATCGGTTACTTACAGAACGGTTCTTTGATGAATTCCTATTCAACCGCAAAGGTTACAAGTTCCGGATATTATGCAACTGGCGGACTTGTTGGTATGTGTGACGGAGCAACAATCACAAGCTGCTTTGCATCGGGCAATGTTTCGGGAGGACCTACTGAGGCCACAACCGGCGGACTTGTTGGTCAGGTTACCGAGGGCTCGGCTGCAGTTATAACCTCTTGTTATTCAACCGGTAATACCTCACCTGAGGTTAACGCCTTCTCGATTTTCGGTTTCCGTATGGGTTATTACAACTATGAACCGTCTTGGGCTATGAACTGTTACACAACCGGTTCTGTACTCGGATATTCTAAGTTTGTAAATGAAGGTATGGAATTACCGCAGAAGAACCTTTATATCCTTTCGGGTGTTAAGGGAAGACAGGAAGGATTCATAGCAGCCTCTGCCGCCGATATCAAGGCAAAATTTGCAACCCTGCCTGACTGGAATACCGATGGCGAACTGCCAACTCTTAAAAATGTACATATTATAAAGGATGAAGCGGCTTATGTTCCCGGTGCGGTTACCGATGTACCGGAGCAGAACACAACAACCACTCCGGGACAGGGTGGAAGCTCACAGCAGGGCTCCGCTAACAGTGTAAATATTGATGATTTAATCGATAGAATGAACAAGCTTCCTGAGGAAGACGATATAACTCTTGATGATTATAAGGAAATAAAGGAAATCAAAGAGGAATTCGAAGCATTATCATCCGACCTTGCTGATAAGATACCTGCAGAAGCTATTACTAAGTTTAAAACAGCTTGTAATGCAGTAATGCCTTTGGTTATTGCTCAGATTACAATGCAGATTGATGAGTTACCTGATGTTAAAAAGCTTAAAGCTTCTGATTATGATAAGGTAATGGCTATATATGCGGATTTTGAATTCATTGGTGATAATGCAGAGTTAATTGAACCTGTATATGTTGATAAGCTCAAGGCCGCTGTGAAAAAGGTTAAGGAGCTTAAAGAAAAGGGTGGCGACACCTCAGGCTCCATTACCGTTATCGAGTGGACCTTAATCGGTGTTCTCGCATTTGTTACACTTTGTATTCTTGCCTTGAATGTTTTCTCGGCATACCACTTAATTAAGTTTGTTAAAAGACAAAAAGGCTTGAGCCTTGACGAAGAAGAAACGGAGGAGTTAGATGAAACCATTGAGTCGTAAAATAGTTCTTCTCCTCTTGGTAGTGCTGATGCTGATATCTTCGATGTTTATTGCAAATGCTCAAAATACTGCTGAGTTTTCACTTAAAGCCTTAATCTATAACAGTGAAACCAAAAAGTATGAAGAGTGCAGCACCTTCAAGCCGGGAGAAACTGCTGTTATTGCAGTTTCGGTTAGCGGCATTGAAAGCAAGGCTGTTCGTGGTAATACATTGAATTTAACCTACGATGCATCAAAGCTTACCTTCCAGAAGGGAAATTCCTTTATCGGAATAAATGACGATAAGGATGTTCTCTTTATGAGTGCCAATGAGGGCAAGCTGGTTGTAACCTGGGATACAACCTCTGAAAATATGATTTTTAACGGTTTGGTTTATTACTTTAAGTTTGCAATAAGTAATGAAATTAAAGAGAGTGCAAACTTTGATTTTAAGCTTAGCGTAAAAGAGCTGTATGCCGTTGAAAATAATTTCGAGGAAATACCCTTTACGGTTGCAAACGATAAAACAACTATTTCTGTTACAACCGAAACGGTTCCAAGTGGAGTTATAGAGCTTTTAAAGAAGCTTGAAACGGTTAACGAAAATTCTTTGAACGATATAACCGCTGCAAAAAATGCTTATGATGGTTTAAGCGCTGCGCAGAAACAACTTCTAAAGGATAACTATCCCAATGAATACGGTTGGCTCAGTACCGCTTATGACCGTTATTATACTGCATTAAAAAATGCAAGTGAAAAGGAAATTAACGATATCATAGCTTCCTTTAATAAGGATTACGGCGAGATACTCTCCAGAGATATTTCAAAGGTTACCCTTAAGGATGAGCAGACGGTTTCAAAGCTTGATACAGCCTATAAGGCTCTGCCCACAACCGTAACCTCCAGATTAGGAAAAGATGTTAAGAAAAAGATAGATGCCTTAAAGGAAAAAATTGAACTCTTAAACGATGCTACTTCAGAGGTTGAAGATTTTAAAAAGGCATACGATAAGTACATTAATACTACTGATGAGCAGTATACCGTTTATTACAGCCTTTATTATACATATGTAGACGAAGCTATAATGATGTATGGCTCATTAAGTGAGGAAGCACAAGCTCAGCTTAAAAAAGAATATGCCCGTTTGCAGGAAATCCAGGCTATAATCGATAAGGCGATTGCTGCTGACGAGGCTGAAGAGCTTCTTCGAGAAAAGGTTAATGCATATCAGCAAAAATGGCTGAGATTAATGGCCTTGACCTCAAACAATGTAGCAGTTGAGGATAAATCGGCTCTTGAAATGGCAATAGCCGATTACGAGGCCTTAGAGGAAGACGTAAAGGAACGTCTTAAGGGCAAATACAATAATATGAAGAATTTGCTCACGGTAATCGAATCTCTTTCAGAGGAAGAGGATGCCGAGAATTCAGCGCCGTCCGGCGGTGATTCTGAAAATCAGGTGATTACCGAAACTATAACCGAAACAGTAACCGAAAAGGTTAAAGAAACGGTTTTCAAAAACAGAGAATTCACCAAATCAATATATTTCTTTGTTGCATTGTTGATTTTCTCATTGCTGATGCTGGCATTCCAGCTTGGCTTATGGCAATATTACCGCAAAAAATTCGGCATATCGGTTTTGAGCGGTTTGCTGGGCGGATATGCCCAAGAAGATGATGAATAGAGGGAGGCTAATATGAATAAGAAATTATTAAAAATTCTATGTTCAATTGCATTAGTTGCGATTATAGCGGCTTGTGCTATTACACCTTTATTCACCCAAGCCGAAATGGTTGAAATTGAAAAGGCAACCGACTGTGACCTTACATATCAAGGATTTGATGCCCGTTTTGACTCATTTATATGGCAGCACGAGGGCTTACTTACTAGCGATAGCTCCTCAAAATATATATTGAAGTCAAATGGATGGGCGCAGTGGAGCACAACCGACCATCTTGCCTTCGGATATAAAAAGATAGCCTTTAATTACAGCAAAAAGGCTCAGATTACAGCGGAAACCACAATGACCTATTGGGACGGCTCCACCATTAATGCAGGAGCGGGAATAATGTTCCGTTCAGGCTTAGAGGCGGATGACCCCACCATTATGCTTCATTTCAGACCCGGTAGCGTTATGGTTACTTACCGTTCAACCAAGGGTAAGGATTCGAGTCAGGGTAAAACAATTTTAATGCCAACGGCTTCTCTTTATCCCGTAACCTTTAAAATTGTTCTTGTTAAAGGTCAGATGAAGGCAACCTGTTATTATAAAATAGCAGATAACCCTTATTCCGAATTTGCAACGGTGCCCTTTAATTACGGTTCAGAAATATATGCAGGAATTTCGGCATATTCTCAGGACCCCAATTTTATGGCAACTGCAAAATTCTCAAGCTTCAGTTATCTGGTTGAAGCACCCGAGGGTTACACCGTTGAGGGAGGAGACACATCCTCAACACCCTCCGAAGAGGAAAAGATAGAGCTTCCTGAGGATTTACCTGTTATGGAAAACGTACTCCTCAGAGAAACCTTTACTGACGGTTCCATGACCGAAAAGAACGAGGATAAGCAAAACGATATCACTAATCCTATATGGAAGAGTGTTCCTGCAAGTGTTATGGACGGTATTGATATTCAGCTGAATGAGTCGCAAACAAATAGGTATATATATGAATATATAAAGGATTATGCATCTTATTATGCAGGCGACCAGCATTGGACCGATTATAAGACCTCCTATGATGTGATGTTCACCAAGGAATACTCCGAACAGGAGGCTAACGAATTCACTGCATACCTTAGGGTAACCGATATTGCTCAGTACGGCTTCCAGTATTATTTTGTAAGCGTGAAGCTGTTACCTGTGGATAATAAGGTTAAAATAACCCTCGGCTTATCCGATGCATATCATTTCTTAACCTCAGAGCTTAATACATATGTTGTTGAGGTTGAGGAAGCCTTTGCTGATGATAAGGCTATGGATATTATCGATAAATGGCAGAATTTAACCGTTGAAACCTTTGATAATGTTATAACGGTTTATTGGAACGGTAAGCAGGTTATCAAATATACCGATGAGGATGCTTATATGAAGACCGAGGGCTGCATAGGCTTCGGAAGTAACGGCGCCGCAGTTAAGGTTGATAATATTACCGTAACAAAGCTTGATGATATTCTCGGCGGTGACTGGGATAATAGCATCGCAGGAAGCTGGAACGAAGATAAACCTGAATATTTAGACCGATTTGAATCTATCGGTGCTGCCCATTAATAAGGAAAGGAGTTAGTTTAATGAAGAAAAGCTTTATAAATAAAGTATTATCATAAGGTAACGGCCCAAAGAACGGGCTTTGAACGTCTTTGCGAGAGAGCTCTGCGAAATGCCTATATAACGGGAAATGCCGTAATTTACACCTATTGGAATTCTGAAATACTAACGGGGCTTTACGGCGGTAAGGAAAAGAATATTCCCATTAAGGGGGATATTGAATGTGAGCTTCTTGATATTGAAAATGTGTTTTTCGGTGACCCATATGAAGAAAATATGGAAAATCAACCATATATTATTATAAGAAGTGAAGTGAGTGCTCAGGATGTTAAGCGTGAGGCTTTAAAATTCGGTTGCACTACGGAAACGGTTGATATAATCGATGAAAAATCAATTCAGGGTAAAATCACACTACTTACAAGGCTTTATAAGGAATATAATTCCTTCGGAAATTATACAATTAAATGTATAAAGTCTATAGAAGGTGCTATTATCCGCCCCGAATTTGATACAGGGCTTCATAGATATCCGTTAGCACTTTTTACCTGGGAGAAAAGCAAGGGTAATATTTACGGTCAGAGTGAGGTAACATACTTAATCCCCAACCAAATAGCGATAAACCGAATGATAACGGCAAATGTATGGGCTAAAATGACGGCAGGGATGCCGATTATGGTGGTAAACGGTGATACGGTTACCGATAAAATAACCAATGAGCCGGGTCAAATCATTAAGGTTTATGGGACCAATGAGGATGTGGCAGGTTCAATAAAATATATAACCCCCGCATCTGTAAGCGAGAGCTTTGATACCAGTATAAACACCCTTATCGAAAATACCCTTACCCAAAGCGGAGCAAATGAGGTAGCCCTCGGTGACTCAAAGGCAGATAATGCCGCCGCTCTTACCACTATGAGAAATGCCGCAATTATGCCCATAGGATTAATAAAAAACCGATTTTACGGTTTTATCGAAGAGATATCGAGAATTTGGGTTGATTTCTGGCTTACATATTACGGAAATCGAAAAATACGTGTAAGCGATGAAAATGGCGTATGGTACATGCCCTTTAATGCAGAGAGATATAAGGACCTTATTATAAATGCCAAGGTTTATACAACCTCAGGGGCACCCTACTCGGACAATGAGGTATTAAACGCTCTTAATCTGCTTTATGATAAGGGAATTATAACCAAAGAGCAGTTTGTAAAGCGTATGCCCTCCGGTATTATCAGCGATACAGACGGACTGATTACCGAAATCAATGATGCAAAGGAGACGGAGCATGACAGGACTTGATATATATAATAAAGCTATGATGCTTTTAGGATACGACCAGAATACCGTTAACCATGGTGCTATAGACGAGATAATGCCTAAGGCCCTTGATATCATTAATAATATACTGATAGACCTTAATTTATCCCTGATTAACTCTTTGGCAGAAGAAATTAATGGAACACCTAAGCAAAAGGATGCTCTTTGCAGTGGTACGGCCATGCTTATTGCATTGCTTGAGGGTGACACCAATAAAAATGTTATTTTTACCGGTCTTTATAATGCAAAAAGGTCTATTGCTCTTAAAACCTCTGCCAACATAGAGGATGTTTTACCAACTGATGACGGTGGGGTGTAAAAATGAAATACGAACCCATAGGAGAAATAAAGCAAAGCAGCTTAGCAGTAGATACATTTGACGGCGGTCTTAATATAAGCCTGCCGCCGAATGCTATTAATGATAATGAGCTGAGCGAAGCTGTCAATGTGTGGTATAAGGACGGTTTTTTGCAGAAGCGACCGGGCATAAAAGGGGATATACAAAATATTATCTGGCAGGAGCAAACCGATAGCTATGAAATTATAAGATATAAATGCTACGATAACAGTGTGTTTATAGAAGATAAAGAATATAAGGTTATAACCGCATGCAGAACGGATTTGGATTCATATGAGAGATACTATGTTTATCTTGTAGACACCTGCGGAAACGTTAAAAATGCGGGAATCTTACATTTTGGAAGAACGGATAGTCAAACCTTTTATATCCCTAAAAATATACTGTTTTTTTCAGGGAAAGCCGTTGCTGGCGGGGGCATATATGCCGTTGTGTCAAAATATAATATGGCGAATTCCAAAAAAGAAAGCCATAGCATATATGAAATTGATGAAAATTTCGAAAATTGGAATATGGCAACCGGATTTTATCTGCCTACAATTTATATAAACGGCAGAGGAAACCGATATGAGGAGGCAAGAGAGGTAGGATATGCCTTTGGCGGAACTCCTAAAATGGTTGAATCGGTAAATATGCTTAACGGCGGTTTTAAGGCGTATTTTTCTTCAGACGGTTATTCATCATCCTTTTCTTTACCCGTGAAGGGATTGGATTTCTATAGTACTATAAAATGCAGAGTTTATGTTGCACCGGAAGTATATACCGAATGGATAATTTCGCCCGAGTTTGCAGGTAAAAGCGAAACCTTTTATAATCAGGAAGTAACTTTGGTTGCGGACAGAGATAACGGTGTGATTAGCTTTTCATCCGCAGAAGGTCCATTTGCTATACCAATTATGGAAACCTATAAATGCAACAATATTTGTATTACTGCTTATAAGGATATAGAAAACGGCAAGGAAAAAATAGCCTCCTCGACGGTATGTGCTAAGGTTGGAAATACGTTGATATTTGCAGGTGGTACAGAAAAAAACAAGGTTTATTGTTCGAAGACTGATAATCCCTTATATTTTCCTGAAAATTCTTCGGGCAAGATAGGGGATATAAACACATCGGTAACTGCTCTTAAAAATTATAAAGACAGTATTATTGCTTTTAAAAAAAGCGGTATTTATAAGATTTCAGTTAAGGAAGGGAAAGCGATATCGGAGGATAATTTTATTCCTGATAGCGCAGAAAGCTTATATTTTCCTGATACCTTATCGGTTAAAGAAATTTGTAATAGCAACGGAACCTCTTATCCTTCTACCGTTAAACAATGTGGGGATAATCTCGTATGGCTCAGCACTGATAACAATGTATATTCAATGAGTCCGACAGGCGCGATATACAATATTTCCTTTAATATTCAACCGAGATTATCGGAAATAGCCCAACAGTTTCATCCTTACATTACGGACTGCTTTGCTCTTGTGTTGGATGGTAACTATATGCTCTTTTTCGGGGAAAAGGTCTTTCTTATGAATTTTTCCGTTAAAGGAATGAGATATCCTACTGCTAACTGGAATAAGAAGGAAAGCAACTGTAGTTGGTATTATTGGAATATTAATGAAAAAATCACCCTATTTGGAGGATTGTTCTGCGGCGGAAAAGCAAAATTTCTTTGCGGAGATGCGGGTAACGGAATAATGTATTTTGCCGTTGCTGAAGGCGATACTGATATTTCTCTTAACGGCAACGCAGACGGTGAAATCGAAACTAAGGAATATAAAATAAAATGTATAACAGCCACAAGGCTTTATGATATGGAAGATATTATATCAAAGAAGTTTATTGAACGGGTGAAGATTTCTGCTTTCGGAGATATGATGGTGGAATATCTTGCTCCTTCTTGTGTGGGTGAATATCACCTTGTATGTGACGATTCGGAGGTTTTATACACCCCCTGTAATACAGTTTTCTCGAAACCTCTTTCTATGAAGGGAGTCAGAATGTTTGGCCTTAGATTTGAAACCGATAAGAAATTTATTTTGGAAGCAGTTGAATTTAAATACCGTTTATCCCAGTTTTAAAAAAGTTATTTGCTTCTTACTTATTATAAATTTACTCTCCGGCTGTGTACCAATACAGTCGGAGAGTGAAATAAATGATGAATACACCGGCGGTGTATGGATTACATATAGTGAACTGAATACCATTTTAGAAAATGGAAATCTAAAGGAAAATTTTAATTTGGTTATTAAAAATTGCCAATCTGTTAAAATCAGTGATATTTATCTTCATGTAAGGGCTTTTGGTGATTCTATTTATAAATCCGAATACTTTCCGTTAACCGAAGCATCAAAGAATTATGATTATGATATTTTGCAATATATGATTGATGAATGTCATAAAAGAGGTATTAGAATTCATGCCTGGATTAATCCATATAGAATTTCTAATTCAACAAGTGATATTAATACAGTAAGCGAAAAAAGCCCTGCTTATAAATGGCTTAAGGATGAAAATGAGGATAACGACCGCAATGTTTCTATTTGTGAAGCCGGAATTTATCTTAACCCTGCCGAAAGTCAGGTGCGAAGGCTTATAATTGATGGCATACGGGAAATTATAACCAAATACAAAATTGACGGAATCCATTTTGATGATTATTTTTACCCTACAACCGATGAAAATTTCGATAAGGCAAGCTATGATTCGTATGCATCCGAAGGCGGTACACTGAATTTATCAGATTGGCGCAGAGCTAATGTCAATTCACTTATTGGAGGATGCTATACGGCTATAAAATTCACCGATAAAAATATAATTTTCAGCATAAGTCCTGCGGCATCCATTGAGAAAAATTATGAAAATTTATATGCCGATGCTGCGGCCTGGATGTCGGGAGGATGCGTTGATTATATCATCCCTCAGCTCTATTTTGGCTTTGAATATCCATTGGAGGAATATAAATTCGAAAATCTCATTGATGCTTGGGTAAACCTTGCCGATGCTAACGGAGATATTCCTTTAGTAATCGGGCTTGCGCCCTATAAAATCGGTGAAACAAGCGATGCAGATAAGGAATGGAGCGAAAGGGAGGATATACTTGCTCGGCAGGTAGAATGCTGCAGAAAAAATAAGCTTATAATCGGATACACCTTTTTCTCATATTCATCACTGTTTGCAGATAAGGAGCAAAACAAAAAACAACTTACTAACATAAAGGAAATAATATGAACAGCACAGTATTAGTGGCCTTAATTTCTTTTTGCGGCACATTGCTCGGCACTCTTGGAGGTATAGTAGCTTCGAGTAAATTGGTTAATTATCGGCTTGAGCAATTAGAAAAAAAGGTGGATGCGCAAAATAAAGCCGCATCCCATATCCCGATAATAGAAGAAAAACTTAAAGGCTTTGAAAGAAGAATATTAAATCTTGAAATAGGAGGTATAAAATATGAAGGTTTCAAAATCAACAATTATAAGGACGGTTATGCTTTTAATAGTTCTCCTAAATCTGATTCTTGAGAGATTTGGAATTGATGTTATAAGAACCGATGAATCAACCATTCTCAAATTTGTTGAATATATTATAGAGATGGCAGTTATTGTTGTATCCTGGTGGTACAATAACAGCTTTAGCCAGAAGGCACTTAAGGCGCAGAAATATCTTGAAGCCTTGAAAGAGGAGGAATACAATGTATAAAATAGCGCTTAATGCGGGTCATTATATGAATACCCCGGGAAAGAGATGTCTTAAATCTATTGACCCAAAGGAAACGAGGGAATGGTATCTAAATGACCGTATCTGCGACAAGGTTGAAAATAAGCTGAAGGCATATACGGGATACTCTCTTTTAAGAATTGATGATACAACGGGTAAAACAAATGTTACTTTAAATAACCGTGCCGCAAAGGCAAATAATTTTAAAGCAGACGTTTATATCTCGGTTCATCATAATGCAGGAATCAACGGCGGCAGCGGCGGCGGAGTTATGGCTTATACCTATTTAAAGGTAAGCGATAAAACCAAGCAAATCCAGAAATTACTTTATAACAAAATTATAGAAAAAACAGGACTAAAGGGAAACAGAGCAACACCTATTACTTCGGCAAATCTTGCCGAGTGCAGACTCACTTCAATGCCTGCAGTTCTTCTCGAATGCGGCTTTATGGATAGTACGGTTGATACTCCAATAATCCTTACCGATGCTTTTGCAGAGAAAACTGCAGCTGCAATATGCGAAGCTTTGGTTCAGCTCGGTGGTCTAAAACTAAAGGAAACAAAGGCACCTGCAGATAACGGCAAGCTCTATTATGTTCAGGTAGGCGCATATAAGGAAAAGGCAAACGCAGAAAAAATGGTGCAAAATCTTAAAAAAGCAGGTTTTGATGCCGTTATAAAATAAAAAACACGCTGTCTTAGTGACAGCGTGTTTTTTATTGTTCGGATGAAGAAGCTTCAGAATCCTCAGAAGAAACAGAAGAATCTGAAGAAGAACTACTTTCCGGAGGCAGAGAGCTGTCGATACTATCCGATACATCCGAGGATGATGGAGGCTCTGAGCTTACCGGAGGTAGTTGGGGTTCCGGATTTAAAGCGATTTTATCAAGCTTTATTGATTTGAAATATTTTACGATTCCCTTAGTTATTGCTTTTGCTTTAAGGGTGTTCACACTATCGCTGATGATTCCCGAATGGTCGGTTTGACTGGACATAAATCCGTTCTCGGTCAAAACAACGGGGCAGTCGGTCATACGTGCAACAAAATAGTAGTGCCAACCAAAGCGGTTTCGGTTGTTAGACGCAGAAGAACTGTAGATACCCTCTGATATAGTTGAATCATATATGTATTTTGCTACATTACGGGAAAAGAGAGTAGAGTGAAATGCGCCAAATCCGTTAGGCTTTGATGAAGTGCTTGAATCATGATGAATGGCAATGCATAGGTCAGGCTTTACTTCCTTTAACTGTTGACATCGTTCATCGGTTGTGATAGTGCTATCGCCTGTACGATTTAATACAACTGTCGCTCCAATGCTTTCTAATTGTGCTTTAAGCTTTTTCGCAAGGAATAAATTTCGTTCGCTTTCGGGATTACCGGTACTGAGTCCCGATGCCCCCTTGTCAATACCACCGTGGCCAACGTCAATCATTATTTTTACACCGCTTAAATCTGCACCGTAGAAATTAGAAACTTCGGTTATCTGGGCGGGATGCAGGAATTTGAATACGAGCTGACCACTTGAGTTGTATGAAGCGTCCCAACCATAAAATCCGCCGGTTTTTCGCAGATATAACCTTAATTTGCAGTTTCCGTTACCCTTTATTATTTCTGCCTTTTTAAACAAAGGATGATACTCTACAAATTCAATTTCACCGCTAAGATCGGATGCATAACAAAACTGAATTTCAACATATGTGCAGGTAACCGAGCTAACGGTATAATCCTGTTTTGAAGGATTTGTATAGCTTTGAGGTAATAAATCCAACAGGAAGGGAGCCTTCCAATCCGTATTGAGAGTAAGGGTGGTAAACCTTTCGGTGCTTTCAAGTTTAGCAACACTTAATTTATTAGTGCTCGGCAGAGTGCCATAATATTCTTTAGCAACTGCAGTAACTGTATTACCGGGGGTTATTTTTTTATTCAGATATATTCTCCTGCCGCAACGAAGTTTGAGGTATTCTTTACTGCCGTTATAAGCTCTGCCCACAACATAGTCCACAGTACCTTTAGGTAAATAGTTATTTGTTGGTCTTGAGGTGTCATCACTGGTATTTCCGTTGAAGGTTTCTGCCGAGAAGGTAACAACTTCCGCTATAACCGGTATATCAGCTTTTTTGCATACTATTTTACCTGAATAGTATGTATCGGTAGTTCCGTCACAGCTTGCAACGAATTTGACCTTACCTAAATTTAGATCCGAGGTATTGTTTGAAGGAAGCGAAAAGCTACCTGTGTAGTTAACAAAGGTATCACTTTGCTGAATTTCTTCATCGCCACCCTTGTCGTTGGATTTAGTCAGGGTTATGGTTTTATTGTTGAAGGTGGCTTTAACAGAGCTACCGTTTCTGGCAAATACCGATACGGCAAAAGAAGCACCGCTTTTATAATTTTGATTGCCATTAGGCGAATAGGATTTAATTACAATGTAACGGTAGTTTACAGTGTAGGTAGTATCGGTTCCCTTGTGGGAAAAGGTAAAGGTGTTTTTACCTTTTTTTAATTGCTTTTCTACCACAAAAACTCCATTTGAATCTTTTTCAACTGTTTCGCCGTTAATGGTTAATGGAAACTGTGGGTCACATGTGCCCCTGAATACTGTAAATGGCTCAGTGGTTGTGGTTTCTTTCGATTTATGAGATGTAACACTAAGTAGTATTTCGGGAATTTCGGAGGATACTTCTGAGGAGGGTTCCTCAAAAGCGCTGCTTGTTTCAGTAGAAAGCGCTGGAGCGGAAGTATCAATAGCTTTCGGTAAGGATTTAATAATAACAATCACGCTTATTAGTGCTAATATGGTTGCCGCTGCCGCACTGGTAATTATAATATTCTTCTTTTTTGAGAAAAAATCTTTAAAAAACATTCTAAAACTCCGTTTGTGTTGGATTGAGTACTAAAAAAGGCTTCCGCTGGAAGCCTTTTTATTATTTGGAAGTAATAATCTTTTTGCCACCCATATATGGCTGTAAAGCCTCGGGGATTTTAATGCTGTATTTACCGTCCTCAAAAACAAGGTTGTTTTCAAGTAAAGCAATAAGCATTCTCGGGGGAGCAACAACGGTGTTGTTAAGGGTGTGAGCAAGATACTTTTTACCGTCCTCACCACGAACACGGATGCCAAGTCTTCTTGCCTGAGCATCGCCAAGGTTGGAGCAGGAGCAAACCTCAAAGTATTTCTGCTGTTTTGGAGACCAGGCTTCAATATCGTAGGATTTAACCTTAAGGTCGGCAAGGTCACCTGTGCAGCATTCGAGAGTTCTTACGGGGATATCAAGGCTACGGAAAAGCTCTACCGAGTAGCTCCACATTTTATTAAACCAATCCATACTCTCCTCGGGCTTACAAATAACTATCATTTCCTGTTTTTCGAATTGATGGATACGGTAAATTCCTCTTTCCTCAATTCCGTGAGCGCCCTTTTCCTTGCGGAAGCAGGGAGAATAGCTGGTAAGTGTTAAAGGAAGCTTTTCTTCGGGGGTTATGGTATCGATAAATTTACCTATCATTGAGTGCTCGGATGTACCTATAAGATAGAGGTCTTCACCCTCTATTTTATACATCATAGCATCCATTTCCTCAAAGCTCATAACGCCTGTAACAACGTTGCTTCTTATCATAAAGGGAGGAATACAATAGGTGAAGCCTTTGTCAATCATAAAGTCTCTGGCATAAGCAGTAACGGCTGAATGCATACGGGCAATATCACCCATAAGGTAATAAAAGCCTTCGCCTGCAACTCGGCCTGCAGCCTCCTTATCAATACCGTCAAAAAGCTGCATAATATCGGTATGATAGGGAATCTCAAAATCGGGAACGGTTTTCTCACCGTACTGAGTTACCTCAACGTTTTCGCTATCATCCTTACCAACGGGTACACTTTCATCCACAATGTTGGGAATTTTCATCTGGATATCAAGTACCTTTTTAGCAAGCTCGTCCTCTTTTTCCTCAAGTGCCTTAAGCTCAGCAGCCTGCTTACTTACAAGCACCTTCATTTCTTCGGCTTCTTCACGCTTTCCCTGACCCATAAGTATGCCGATTTGCTTACTTACCTTGTTTCTGTTGGCACGAAGCTCATTTGCACGGCTGTTAGCGGCGCATTTTTCATTATAAAGAGCGATAATTTCATCAACCAAAGGAAGCTTATTATCCTTAAATTTTCTTTTAATATTTTCCTTTACAAGTTCGCTATTGTCACAAATAAAACGAATATCCAGCATTTTATCTCCTCCAGTGTGCTAAATCTATATAAGTATAGCATAATTGTAATTTTCTGTCAAACAATATAAGGGGTGAAAATTATGAAAAAAAGTAAAATTGAAATGGAACCGAGTGTATTGCCTAAAAAAATCGAGGATGAAAGCTCGATAAATATGGTGAACAACTACGGAACCTACGAGGTACAGGCAACCGCCGACACCAATAACCAATATCCGATGATTGCGCAAGGATATAATAAAAAACAGGTTAAAACAGACTGTATAAATCTTGTGTCGGAGAAGCACAGAGAGAAAAAAGCAAAAAAATAGCAGTTGGAAAACCAACTGCTATTTTTAAATTATTCGATTCCTGCCGATATTTTTTTAAGCATAGCCAAATCGTGAATGGTTACTCTATAGGATTTGCAAACATCGTATTTTGCAAAATTTTCTTCACTTAATCCCAATAGATATTTTTGGGCGGTAATTAATTCCTGCGCATTAACCTGGCCGTCGGATAAAATGTGATTATCCATAGCAATAGTTATATATTCATTATGGTCTTCAAATCTGTTTTTTTCGCTGATTTTTATGCCTTTAATACGGTCATATGTACATCCGTAAATATTATCCTCGGGGTTGATGCCTTGAATTATTCGGGAGTTATTAGTTACGGTATTGTAGGCAACAATGGACTTTGGCAGGGAATAGCAGATTTCATCTCCATAAGTGAAAACGCTTCCACTGTAAAAATCAGGGTAATAACCAAGGTTTTGCCCTGTGTTTTCATCCTTAACCCACCATTTATCGGTTATGGCTTCGCCAAGACCTGTGCAAGAAAGAAAATCGGTGGTTTTGTAGAGTGACGAGGTATCTCCATTGTTTTTTATGAAGTACCAAGCACCGTTGCAGTAGGAAAGATTAGTGTCCGCTAAATTCCAAGCATAATCTGCACTCTCATATTTTTTACTCTCTGCAAAAACCTCGGTGCCGAAAAGCTTGGTAAGGGGAGAATAGTGTTCGTGATGCTGATTATGCTCTGCATTAACCTCCAGTATTTTTTCATCACTTAAAAGAAAATGGGAATATGAAGCATGGCCGAAAAGGTCCTCATTACAACTGTTAAGAGGATCATCATGGGTACAGTCTATGTGGTACCACTCACCGTCAAGCTTAACGATATTCCAGGTGTGAAGGTCGGTATCATCATTAGCTTCGGTACATTCAATTCCCATTTTATTCATGAGATATGAGAAAAGATATGTGTATGACTGACATACACCCTTGCCTTGCTTTAAGAAATTATATGCATCACGGATGGTATAGGTGTTGTCATATTCAAAATGAAGGTCTAAATAATTGTGAATATATAAAACCTTTTCAAGATCGGTAAAACCCTTAGGAATTTCAGAAATTATATCATCGCAAAGCTTATTAAATTCCTTATATTCCTCGGCAAAATTATTTTTGCTATGCTCTGTAAAATCAGGCAAAACAAGGGTTAAAATTTTATTATTTAAAATATTAAAACTGAAAGTGTAACTACCGTTTTTATCGGTTACAAATTCGCAAAACAACTCAGGTGAGCATTCCTTAGTGTATTTCAAAAAACCGCTTAAATAGTTAGCCGATTCTTGGGAATTGGGAAAACCAAATTCCGAAATATCCACATTTTTCTCCATATTGAAAATTGCATTGTGGATTTTTTCATACAGGCTTTCCTTCTGCTTTGCAGTTAAGTTTATAGGACAAACCAGTTCGCTGTTATCAACCGAATCGCTATGCTCCGCCGATACTCCTATAGCTGCAACCGAGAAAAGCAATATAACGCATAAAACCAATGAGATAAGCTTTTTCATTTTAAAAACCCCTTTACTTTTTCCTTTTTATATAGAAAAAGATACCAAAACCAACCGCTATCAATAAAACGCAGACAATTATAATAATTAATGTATAATCGTTCTTTTCGTTTTCTTTTAATTGGTCGGAATTAACAGTAACAGACTCCTCGTCAGAATTCACACTCTGAGAATTATCCGATTCGTCCTTTTCGGTAATCGAGCCCGTGAAATCATTAGGTTTAATCTGTGTTTCTTCCTTGTTATTAAATTTATTTTCTTCGGACTGTTTAGCCGAGAAGTATTTAATATCGGTTACATCATCGCATTTTTTGCAATGACGGGACATATGGCCCAGCTCGGTAACGGTGGCCTGCTTATCAACCGTCCAAAAATCATCATATTGGTGACCGAGAGCCGAAATTTTTTCGGTTTTTGAAAATCCGCAATTTTTACAGGAGCTTTCCCGAAGTCCATCCTTTTTGCATCCGGGTTCTGAAACGGTTTTCCATTCAGAAAATTCCTTGTGTTCGCACTCGTTATTTACGGGGGTTATATTTATACCGCCCGATACAATAACAGGGGAGATAGATTCAGCGTTCCAGTTGCAAAAATCTCCCTTAGTGTACGCTATATTGATTTCGGAATTTCCTTTTTTGGCAGAGTCGGAAACCTTGAAAATAAGGGTTAAAAAGATGCCGTTTTTTGAAACATTACCTTGTTCAAGGTTAATAAATCTTATCTGATTTTTTGATGGGTGAGCTTCAACGGTATAGTCACTTAAAAAGCCCTCTTTATATCCTTTATATTCCAGAACTGAGCTATCATATGTAATTGAAATGGTCATAGCGGCAATTCCGGGATTATCAGCAATAGAAAAATCTACATAAGCGGTATCGCCCGGTGCGGCATCAACCTTATCAATAGTAATATTACAATCAGCCGCCAATGCAGATACTGAAGAACTTAATATGATAATTGCAGTAATCAAAAAAGTAACGATTCTTTTCAAATTATCCCTCCAAAACTCATTATATATTTTAATTTTAACATATATAATTTTTCAAGTCAATAAAGCAAACCGCACAGATATAACACTGTGCGGTTTTAAAATTACTGATTAGCGGCTTCTATAATTTTGGAAGCTATATTAGAGGGAACCTCTTCATAACGGGCAAATTCGCTTGTAAAGGTGGCTGTGCCCTGAGTTATAGAACGCATAGCGGTGGAGAAATCCGACATTTCGGATTCGGGAACCTCACCGATTATCTCCTGAAGCTTATTTTCGGCAGGATTCATACCGATAATTTTACCTCTGCGCTTATTAATGTCGCCAATAACATCGCCCAGCATTTCATCGGGAACTAAAACCTTAATTGTCTGGATAGGCTCGAGCAATACGGGAGCGGCCTGAGGTATACCATCACGGAAAGCGATGGAGGCTGCAGTTTTAAATGCCATTTCCGAGGAATCAACGGGATGGTAAGAACCGTCTACCAAGGTTGCCTTAACACCAACCATCGGATATCCTGCAAGAACGCCCTTAAGAGCAGATTCACGAAGGCCTTTTTCAACGGCGGGGAAGAAATTCTTGGGAACTGCACCGCCGAATACCTTTTCTTCAAATACCAATTCATCCTCAAATCCGGGCTCGAATTCAATCCAAACATCACCGAACTGTCCGTGTCCGCCCGACTGCTTCTTATGTCTGCCCTGAACCTTAACGGATTTTCTAATGGTTTCTCTGTAAGCAATTTTGGGAGCCTTTAATTCAACATCTGCGCCGAATTTAGCCTTGAGCTTAGAAACTATAACATCGATATGCTGTTCACCCAGAGCCGATAAAATCTGCTCGTGGGTTTCGTTGTTCATTTTTACGAATATAGTGGGGTCCTCTTCCATAAGTCTTGCAAAACCGGAAGAAATTTTTTCCTCATCACCCTTTGCCTTGGGATAAACTGCAGTAGAAAGTGTGGGAGCGGGGAAGTCAATAGCACCGGCAGAAACTTTTCCGGATGCCGAAAGGGTGTCGCCTGTCAGAACGCTGCCAAGCTTCGAAACAGAGCCTATATCTCCTGCAACTATTTCGGATGCATCCTCCTGCTTTCCTGCCTTGAGATACATAACCTTGGAAATTCTTTCCTCGTCACCTGTGCGGTTATTCTTTAATTTCATATCTCCCTTTATGCTGCCTGAGAGCACCTTGAAATATGAAAGCTTACCAACAAATGGGTCTGCGATGGTTTTAAATATAAGGAGAGCGGCTTCGCCGTCACCAATAGCAACATCGTCGCCATCAGCATTTTTATAGCTGCAGTCGTTGGCACTTGGCATAATTTCAAGCAAGCTGTCAACCATAATCGGAACGGCATCACCGGTCTGCTGAACGCCCGCATAAACAGGGCATATATCACCCGATTTAACACCTGCGGCAAGGCCCGAAAGCATTTCCTCCTTGGTGAATTCTTCGCCTGCAAAGTATTTTTCCATAAGGGCTTCATCGGTTGTAGCGATAGCCTCAAGAAGCATACTGCGCATATTATCAATTTCTGTGCTAACAGGCATTCTCAGTTCCTTTTTATTAATGCCCTCAAAGGCGTAAGCCTTGTTTTCTATTAAATCTATGTAGCCTTTAACCTCATCGTTTTCAATGTAGGGAACAACAACGGGACAGATAACTGCGCCATATTTTCCTGCAAGAGCCGAAATAACACGGTAAAAATGAGCATGGGTGGAATCGAGCTTTCCAACGAATATAGCGATACTCTTGCCGAGCTCTTTCGCCTTTTCAAAGGACTGTCTTGCACCTACGGTAAGACCTGATTTACCCGAAATGGTGATGATAACACTATCTGCAGCGGCTAAGGCTTCACAAGCGCCGCCTGCAAAATCGAATAGTCCGGGAGCATCAATGAGATTTAACTTCTTATCACCGATTTCGGCAGCATAAACCGAGGTTGAAACCGAAACCTTACGTTTTTTCTCTTCAGCGTCAAAATCCATTGTAGTGGTTGAGTCGGCTATTTTGCCTATTCGCTCAATACTTCCGCTGTAATATAAAATGGCATCGGCAAGTGTGGTTTTACCCGAACCGCCGTGACCTAATAGGGCAATATTTTTAATTTTGTCTGCTGTGTACTGTTTCAATTTAATGCACTCCTTCAAGGGTTGAATATATCAACCTTAATTGCTTATATTGTAGCATATTTTATTGTAGATTACAACCAATATTTTTATAAAAAGTTAACTGATTTTGTGAATAAATCATAAAAATTGAGGGTTTTTGTATCATATGAACAAAAACAGAAAGTAAAAATTGTAAACTCAGGAAAAAATAGGGGAGAAAAGGTAACATTTTTGATATTTTTTGTAACCGAATTGTATCCCAAATTTTATAAAAGTTTGTGTATAATGATAGTGGTAGATAAATCTAAAAGGAGGCGTACTTATGAAATATAAAGTTTTGAGTTTGATTTTAATGGTTGCAATTCTTTTTGTAAGTACCCTTGCGCTCACTGCTGATACTGCTCCCGCAGCGGTTGTTAAGGCTGAAAACAGTGCAGCGCAAAATACTCCTGAATATAATGCCGAAAAAGCCCTCGAGGCAAGATTCGAAAATATGCTTAACCGCAATTTCTCATATAACGATGATATTGCAGATATAGATGCCATAGTTAATAATTCCGTTCTTGCTCTTCTTGATAAGCGTGATTCCGATGAGGATTACGTTGCAGAAAAATTTGTAATCGAATATGTATACGATATGTATGGTATCGAAATTGTTGACCTTGGCGGTTTTAATTCTCAGTATCCTCAAAAAGATGGATTTGTTTATATAATTCCGAGAGGTTATGCTGTTTATGTTCACGATGTGAAGAACGTTTGCGAGAACGAGGACGGAACCTTTACGGTTACAAGCTCGGTTTCCATTGAGGGGCACGAAAATTCCGAAGAGGAATATATAGCAACAACCCTCTTTGTTAAAAACGATGCTTCTTGTTTTGGATATAATATAGTTTATTCAAACATCGTTGAGAATACTACCGATATTTAATAAAACAAAAAATTAAGGTGAAACACGAATTTTCGTGTTTCACCTTTTTTTATTAAAAAATCAGTCAGATACATATTCAATAATATCAGATACATTGCAATTTAAAATACGGCAAAAATCATCAATTTTCATCGTGCTGATGCCGTTACCTTTTTTTATTCTGTCTATGGTAGCACTGCTGATATTGTATTTATTTATAAGAGCATAAGTTGTTATGTTTCTTTTTTTTAATGTTTTCCAAAAAGGATCATAACTTATCAACAGATTCACCACCTTTTTACTTTTGTCAATATAAATAGCATAAGGTGAAAAAAATATATTGACAATAGTCATAATTATGACTATAATATGTAATATGCTGAAATCTAATGTTAAGTTGAAATGTTTTAGTTTTGTTGGGATTTTTTCTCTATTGTTAGGCGCATTAATTTACTTGATATTTCGCAAAGAAACTATTTTTTCAGAGTTTTTTTCGAATTCTCAAGTTGTATGCTATTTACAAGGTTTAGTAAAGAATTTCAAGTGCGATTTCATAAGATATTACTTAGCAGATTTTTTATGGGCATTAAGTCTTTCTTGCGGATTACACATAGTTTTTAATCCACAAATGAGGGGGAGTTTTGCTTGCTCTGTTATTGTTGTTCTATTTGGTGCATCTTATGAATTTTTGCAGTATAAAAAAATCATCAACGGAACAGGAGATTTGGCGGATGTCTGTTTATATTTACTGGCTACTATAACAGTAAATATAATAAATCTAAAAGTGAGGGAAAGAAATGAAAAAAATTATTAGTTTATTGTTGGCAGTTTTATTGTTGTGTGTATTTGGTTTGTTTGCGTTAGGAAGTGGTGAAAGTGGCACTGATGATCAAGGCAAGGGCGAAGCTGCTAATTCTTCAACAGACGCAAATTTGGGTGACTATAAGGTTGAAATTAAAGATTGTAGATTAGCTAAGGATTATGAAGGAAAATCTGTTGTAATCGTAAATTATGGTTTTACAAACAATGCAGATGAAGCAACAGCATTCTACACAGCCTTTGAAACTACAGTTTATCAAAACGGAGTAGGGCTTAATGAATCGTATGTTTTGGCAGATAATGCAAACTATGATGAAGGAAATCAAACTAAGGATATAAAGACCGGAAGTTCTATTGATGTTGAAGTAGCTTATGAACTTAATGATGAAACTACCGATATAGAAGTAGAAGTTAAAGAATTGTTTAGCTTCGATGATAAAACGGTAACTAAGACTTTCGCAATAAAATAAAAAAAGGACCTCATATGAGGTCCTTTTTCATTTAGATAGATAAATCAACAAAACAGATACATCGGCGGGGCTCACTCCCGAAATACGGGAAGCCTGACCAATACTTACGGGCTTTACTTTCTTAAGCTTTTCAACAGCTTCAAGTCGCAGACCGTAAACATCATCATAATTTATATCCTCGGGTATCTGACGCTTTTCAAGACGAAGCATTTCATCAACCTGCGCTTGTTGACGGGAAATATATCCCTCATATTTAATTTCGGTTTCAACCTTTTCGTAAACGCTCTTAGGAAGGATAGGTCTGTTTTTATCAAAATCCTTTAAAATCGCATAATTCAGCTGCGGTCTTTTAACGAGGTCAGCAAGGCGCATTCCTGTAGTAAGGGGAGCGGTGCCCGATTCTTCTAAAAGCTTGTTAAGGGCATCGCTTGGTCCTATAAAGGTGGAATTAAGTCTTTCGATTTCCTCCTCCTTCTGCTTTTTGCGAAGAAGAAAATCATTATAGGTTTCGTCACTGATAAGTCCTATTTCATAGCCTATAGGCATAAGTCTTTCATCAGCGTTATCCTGACGCAGTAATAATCTGTATTCACTGCGGGAGGTCATCATTCTGTATGGGTCTGAGCAACCTTTAGTGACAAGGTCATCAATAAGCGTACCTATATATGAAGAAGCTCTCGATAGTATAAGTGGTTCTTTTCCCTGTATTTTAAATGCGGCGTTAACACCGGCAATAAAGCCCTGAACGGCCGCCTCCTCATATCCTGAGGAGCCGTTAAACTGACCTGCGCCGTAAAGTCCCGGATGCTCCTTAACCTCTAATGTGTAAGAGAGGGCAAGAGGGTCAATGCAGTCATATTCAATAGCGTAAGCGTGGCGCATTATTTTAACGTTTTCAAGTCCCTTTATAGTGCGGTAAAATTTCAATTGAACCTCTTCGGGAAGTGAGGAGGACATACCCTGAAGATACATTTCCTCGGTTTCATCGCCACAGGGCTCAATAAACATCTGGTGACGCTTTTTATCGGCAAAGCGTACCACCTTATCCTCAATACTTGGACAGTATCTGGGTCCTACGCCCTCAATATCACCTGCATAAAGAGGGGAGCGGTGAAGATTATCCATAATAACCTTTTTGGTTTCGTCGTTGGTGTATCCAATGTGGCATATTGCCGTGTTAACAGGCTCGGTTTTGGTAGAAAAGCTAAAGGGAACGGGATTTTCATCTCCTTTTTGAACCTCAAGAGCAGAAAAGTCAATACTCTTTCTCGCAACCCTTGCAGGAGTTCCCGTTTTGAAACGGCGTAAGGGAAGGTTTAGCTTTTTAAGAGATTTGGCAAGTTCGGTTGCGGGGAAATTACCGTCAGGACCGCTTGCATAATTCACCTCGCCGATATAAACTCTTCCGCCGAGAAATGTTCCTGTAGCTAAAATTACAGCCTTGCAAAGATGGTCGGCAAAAAGCTTTGTTGTGCAGTGCCAACCGTCCTCTTTTTTATCTATAGATATGATTTCAGCCTGAATAACATCAAGGTTTTCCTGAAGCTCAACGGCGTGCTTCATATATCCGCTGTATGCTCGGCGGTCTATCTGAGCACGAAGTGAATGTACCGCAGGACCTTTGCCAAGATTTAGCATACGACTCTGTAGGGTATGCTTGTCAGCAGCCTTACCCATTTCACCGCCCAAAGCATCAAGCTCACGCACAAGATGTCCCTTTGCAGTGCCGCCGATAGATGGATTACAGGGCATATTGCCTATCCAGTCAAGACTGATGGTAAACATAACGGTTTTACAGCCAAGTCTTGCACTGGCGAGAGCGGCTTCAATGCCTGCATGTCCGCCGCCGATTACGGCAACATCATATTCTTCTGCTTTATAAGATTGGTATTCCAAAAAAATCTAACCTTTCATTGCCTTTTGCTGTCTTATATCATTACCCAAAAACTTTCTTGCATCGTACGAGCCGATAAGTCTTGAGGAAATTCTCGGCGAATAGAATTTTTCAATTTCCTTCATCGAGAGATTAGTATTGATAATAGTGGGCTTTTTAGCAAGAATACGGGTATTAACGAGATTATAAAGTATTGACTTGCTAAAGGAGGTCATAAACTCAGCTCCCAGGTCATCAATTACCAATAAATCACAGCTTATCATAGAATTATATGAATCAGATTCAGCGCCGAAGCCCGAAAAACGTTCTTTTTCAATAGTAGTAAAAAGATTTTCGGCAGGTCCGTAAACGGGAAGATAACCCTTTTTGATAACCTCACCTGCAATAGCGAGGGAAAGGTGAGTTTTGCCCAGTCCTGCCGCACCCATAAATAAAAGATTGGGGGAGGAGTCGGGGTTAAAATTATCCGCATATTCACGGCAAAGCTTTAGTATGCCGCTCATTCTCTTATACGGATTCCCTTCCTTTCCATCAATATCAGGATATTCGGATAAATCAAAGCTTTCAAAGGTGCATTCATCAATAGGCATTTTTGCGGAAAGCTCTTTAGAGATAATACCCTTAGCTAATTCCTTAACACATCCGCATATCTTTCCATTTATATAGCCACTGTCCTCGCATAAGGGACAGTCATAGGATAAATCTTCTATATTAAGTTTTTTAAGCAGCTTTGCTTTTTCCTCAGTTAAGGCTTCGGAGGTCTTCTTAAGCTGTTCAACAGCATTACTGCCGCCGGATAAAGCCGATATCGCTATCTGTGCGCCGATGCCGCTTAACTGACTGTCAAGCTCTTTGAGTCTTGGGTTACAAGCGTATGCGGCGGATAAAAGGGTGCTTTGGCGAAGCTTTTTTTCATCAAGAGCGGTTTTTTTAATTTCAAGTGCCTTTTTATAGGCGAGTTCTTTAGAAATCATAATTTTTCCTCTAATTCTTAGAATTAATCATTTTCTCAAAGCTATCAAGGTCGTATGCGGCAAAATTGTTATCTTCATCGTTTGAAGGCTTGTCCTCCTCAATATCATCGGGGGTTTTGTAGCCTTTATTGTGCCAACTTTCGAGAATTTTTGCCGTATAAGCAACCGAGAATTTTGATTTTGCATTAACGCAGGTGTCATAAGCCGCCCTTAAAAGCTCAGGAGATAACTGCCATTCGTTAATCCACAAAACAGCAAATTCCTGTTCCTTTTTACTTGGCATTCGTCTTTCCATTCCAAAGGCGGACTGAACTATCTGCCAAGCCTTATCCGATACAGCCATTCTGCGTATCTCCTCATCGGCAAGGGCAAGGGTTGTTATACCTCTTTTTATCCAGTCGGTTGCGGTGGATTCAATAAATCTTAAATTGCATTTATTGCGGTCAACAGCCAACTGCAAGATGATGAGTATCAGCGAAACATCAAGTCCCATATCATCACAAAGCCATACAAGGGTTTGAGCCTCATTGCTTTTAAGTCCTCTGCCGAATTTAAGCTGAGCCTCACTGAGTAAATGGCGGATTTTAGGATCCTCAAGTCCTCTTTTTGCAACATCGGCACGGCTGGGCTTCTGAGAACGGGAAACAGTTTCGGGGAGCGGCTCTTTTTTGACGGGTGCTGCGGAATCCTTTTTAACAAGCAGTCCTGCATCCTCCCAGTAGAGAAGAGCCTCCTCAATATCGTATTTATCAACACCGGTGCCGATAGCAATATCATCAAGAGTGATTTCTTCGGACATATGGCGATATATGTAAAGAATAACCTTTATATGCTCAGCCTTTGCCAATTTTAAATGACTGTCAACAATAGCAGTCGGAATAGGAAAGGAAGCAGAAAAGGTCATGGGATTTATATAATAATTCATATATAGACCTCCTTACAGACGTACACAATAATTATATCAATTAAAAAGAATATTGTAAACAAAAATTATTTTAACCCTTGAGGACATTACAACCTTTTGTGGCGAAAATTGCAGAAAAAATGCAAAAAACACAAAATAAAGGAAAAATTTTTCTTAATATACCACAATAACTTGACAAAATAAGGAATAAGATATATAATTTATCCGTAATTATTTTGTCTTTTGGAGGATGTTAATTTATGATTAGTGCCGGCGATTTCAGAAACGGTGTAACCTTTGAGGAGGACGGTAATGTTCTTCAGGTTGTTGAATTCCAGCATGTTAAGCCCGGAAAGGGTGCAGCGTTCGTAAGAACAAAGATTAAGAATGTTATAACCGGTTCGGTTATTGAAAAGAGTTATAACCCTACAGCTAAGTTCCCCACAGCCTTTGTTGAGAGAAAGGATATGGAGTATTCTTATGCTGACGGTGATCTTTATTACTTTATGGATCAGGAAACCTATGAGCTTGTTCCTATCAACGGAGATGAACTCAGTGATAACTTCAAGTTCGTTAAGGAAAATATGATTTGTAAGATTCTTTCTTACAAGGGTAAGGTATTCGGCGTTGAGCCTCCTACATTTGTTGAGCTTCAGGTAACTGCAACCGATCCCGGTTTTGCAGGAAACACTGCAACTAATGCAACCAAGCCCGCAACACTTGAAACCGGTTGTGAAATCCGTGTACCTCTCTTTATCAATGAGGGTGAAATGATCAGAATTGATACACGTACCGGTGAATACATGGAAAGAGCATAAGGTGAATAATATGGATATTTGTGAGAAGGTAGCTTATATTAAAGGTCTTGCTGAAGGACTTGAGCTTGATAATGATTCTAAGGAAGGAAAAATCCTTGCCGCTATAATCGATGTTCTCGGTGATATTACTGAGGAAATCTGCGATATAGAGGATGGCTGTGATGCTCTTATGGAGCAGATTGATGCCGTTGATGAGGACCTTTCTTATGTTGAAGAGATAATTTACGGTGACGATGACGAGTGCGACTGTGACTGCTGTGACGGTGACTGTGAGGATGATGATCAGCTTTATGAGGTTGAGTGTCCTGCTTGTAACGATGTAATTTATCTTGATGAGGATATGCTCTGTGAGGGCGGAATTGCTTGTCCTAACTGCGGAACTGACCTTGAATTTGATTTTGACTGTGATTGCGGTTGCTGTGACGAGGATTGCGACTGCGACGAGGAAGAATAATCAGTATTTTATGCCGCACTCCGCCTATGGCGGCGGTGCGGTATTTATTTTTGTATGCTCTACTCTAAGGAGGTGCGTTATGGCGCTTACCGAATTAAAGCTTGAATATGAGATAGCTTCAGAAAATAAAAAGGGGATACCCGTAATTATAGCAGCGGCAGGTTCATCCTCCCGTATGGCGGGTGTTAATAAGCAGTTCGCCGATTTATGCGGTATACCTGTTATTATAAGAACCTTACTTGCCTTTCAGCGCTCGGATGCGATTTCAAGAATTATTGTGGTTACCTCAAAGGATTCTATAAATGAAATTCAGCTTCTTTGCAGTAAATATATGATAGACAAGCTTACCGATATTGTTGAGGGTGGCGCAAACCGAGCTGAATCGATAAAAAAAGGTGTTGCGAGATTAGGTGAAGAGGATTATGTCCTTATTCATGATGGGGCAAGGCCGCTGATTTCGAACGAAGTAATATGCCGTGTTGCTGATGCTCTTAAAACCAACTTTGCCGTTACCTGTGCAGTTCCCTTGAAGGATACGGTAAAAAAGGTAGATAAAAACGGCGTTGTAATCGAAACTCCTATTCGTGAAGAATTGGTAGCAGTTCAAACACCTCAGGGTGTTGATGTTAAAAAATATAAAGAAGCCCTCGATAAGGCTGAAGATTTATCGGTATTTACCGATGATATGTCAGTTATGGAATGGGCAGGCTTTAGCGTTGCTACCGTAAAGGGAGATTATAAGAATATAAAAATAACAACTCCCGAGGATTTAATCATAGCGTCAGCATTGCTTGAAAGTGAGGAAGAGGAATGAGAATAGGTCACGGATACGATGTTCACCGCTTTGCGGAAAACAGAAAGCTTATTTTGGGCGGAGTGGATATTCCTTTTGAAATGGGACTTTCAGGTCACTCTGATGCCGATGTGCTTATTCATGCCGTTTGTGATGCCCTTCTCGGCGCCGCTGCACTTGGTGACATTGGCAAGCATTTCCCCGATAACGATAATTCCTTTAAGGATATCGATAGCAGAATTTTACTTAGAAATGTTGTAAAACTTTTAAATGAAAAAGGCTATAAAATAGGAAATATTGATGCAACGGTTATTGCCCAAAAACCAAAGCTAGCTTCTTTTATCGATGATATGCGTTTGAATATTGCCGATGACTGCGGCATTGAAAAGGATAACGTTAATGTTAAGGCAACAACCGAGGAAGGCTTAGGCTTTACGGGAAGAATAGAGGGTATATCTGCCCACGCTGTATGTATTATTGAGTAATATATTTTTTTGATTTCACATATTCTTTTAAAAAAGCATTTTGGAGGAATATGTGAAAATTTATATTACCTTTACTAAGGGAAAAACTGTAGTTTTGTTTGCATTGGTGATTTTGCTGATAGCGGTAGGGGTTCGGCTTTCGGCAGCGGCAAATAAAAACATTAATGGTGTGGATAATCCAAGCCGAATTAGCTTTATATCCAATTTAGGATTAAACGCCGAAGATACCTATGATGAAAAAGAAATAACTATTCCTATGGAATTTTCCGATGTTTACAAGAGGTATAATTCGGTGCAAATTGAGGCGGGATTTAACCTCGAAAAATATAAAGGCAAGAAAGCTACGGTTTATTCTTACAGAGAAAAAGATACCGATAGAATTATAAATCTTATAGTTTGTAACGGCGAGATAATAGGCGGAGATATTTCAGAAACGTCCTTGAACGGCAATATGAAACCGCTTAAAAAGGAATGAATATTTTGAAGCAAAGACTTGATAAAATAATTTCATCACAGTTTAATTTAACCCGAAGTATAGCTAGAACCGTAATACGTAGGGGAAAGGTATCGGTAAACGGAGAGATAATTCGGGATGCCGGTATGCTTATTGAGCCGGACAAGTGTTCAATAGTTTACGGTGATGAAGAATTAGAATATAAAAAATACGTTTATATTATTATGAATAAGCCCAAGGGTGTATTATCGGCTTCGGAGGATAAAAACCGAAAAACTGTTGTTGACATTGTGCCCGAAAATCTTAAACGGAACGGACTATTTCCCGTCGGCAGACTTGATAAGGATACAACGGGGCTTCTTCTTATAACCGATGACGGTGAGTTTGCCCATAATGTAATTTCACCTAAAAAGATGGTTAACAAAACCTATATTGCCGAACTGGACGGTGCGGTTACTGAAGAAATGTGTGATGTATTTGCAAAAGGGGTAATCCTTGCTGACGGTACACAGTGCCGACCTGCCGTGCTTAAGAATTTGGGAGAGTGCAAGGCAGAGATTACCATTTATGAGGGCAAATATCATCAGATAAAAAGAATGTTTGGAACGGTAGGCCTTGGAGTTAACGGGCTACACCGAAAATCCCTTGGAGGGCTTAACTTACCCGATGATTTGGCAGAAGGGGAGTGCCGTGCTCTGAATAATGACCAATTAAAATCCGTTTTTTTGGAAAAATAGTGCAAAAACAATATGCATTTTAGACAAAACAGCTTTGATAAGTTTGGATATAGTTTGCATAGTATTTTGGAAAATTCTTTGTTATAATAACTATTGTAAAAAAATAGCCACATTATATGGAGGTATAAAAGTATGGCAAGTTTATCTTTGCGTAATGTTTACAAAAGATATCCGGGCGGCGTAACTGCTGTTTCTGATTTCAACCTTGAAATTGAGGATAAGGAGTTTATAATCCTTGTTGGTCCTTCCGGTTGCGGTAAGTCCACAACTCTTAGAATGGTTGCAGGTCTTGAGGAGATATCTGACGGTGAGGTTTACATTGGTGACCGTCTCGTAAACGATGTTGCTCCTAAGGATCGTGATATCGCCATGGTTTTCCAGAACTATGCGCTTTATCCTCATATGACAGTATTTGATAACATGGCTTTCGGTCTTAAGCTTCGTAAGACTCCTAAGGATGAAATCCGTCGCCGTGTTGAAGAGGCTGCCCGTGTTCTCGATATAGCTCACCTTTTAGAGCGTAAGCCTAAGGCTTTGTCGGGTGGTCAGCGTCAGCGTGTTGCTCTCGGTCGTGCTATCGTTCGTGAGCCTAAGGTATTCCTTCTTGACGAGCCTCTTTCAAACCTTGATGCTAAGCTTCGTGCACAGATGCGTACCGAGATTTCTAAGCTTCATCAGCGTCTCGGCACAACCTTTATCTATGTTACACATGACCAGACCGAGGCTATGACAATGGGTACCCGTATCGTTGTTATGAAGAGCGGTCTCATTCAGCAGGTTGATTCTCCGAATAACCTTTATCTCTATCCTTGCAACCTCTTCGTTGCAGGCTTCATTGGATCTCCTCAGATGAACTTCATCGAGTCCAAGATCGTTAAGGATGGCGATTTCTATGTAGAATTCGGTTCTGAAGAGAACAAGTATCGTGTTAAGCTTCCCGCTGATAAGAACAAGGATAATGCTCTTGAGGCTTATGTTGATAAGGAAGTTATTATGGGTATCCGTCCTGAGAACCTCTACAATGAGGAAGATCAGATTGCAACTCATGTTGACGGTATTATCGAGTGTGACGTTGAGGTTACCGAACTTATGGGTGCTGAAACCTATCTTTACATGAACTGTGAAGGTCAGGCTATTAATGCTCGTGTTAGCCCCACATCTACCGCTAAGCCCGGCGATAAGATTAAGGTTGCTATTGATACTGCTAAGATCCATCTCTTTGATAAGGATACTGAGCTTACTATCTGCAACTAATAATTGTAAATTAAACCCTGTCACATCTGTGACAGGGTTGTTTTTTTTGAACACTGTTAAAATTATAGTAAAAATATCATATTTTTTGATTTTGGGTATTGACAAAATACTAATATATAGATATAATATACTGGTCTGGTTAAGATACGGCTGTATAGCTCAGTTGGCTAGAGCATGCGGTTCATACCCGCAGTGTCATTGGTTCAAATCCAATTACAGCCACCATTAGGTGTTCCACAGAAATGTGGAGCACCTGTTTATAAGGCCCGGTGGTCAAGAGGCCTAAGACACCGCCCTTTCACGGCGGTAACACGGGTTCGAATCCCGTCCGGGTCACCAATAAAAACACCTACTTTTAAGTAGGTGTTTTTTTGTTGTAAAAATATGTGTTAAACTATTGACAATATTTTATAATATGTTATAATAAAATAAAAAGTGTCCCAAATGGGACAGAACGAGGAAACAGATGTCAGATTATAAGAACTTTTTTCTCTTTGAGGGACTAAGTGATATCGAGCGTGTTCAGGCTATAAAAAGCCTTGAAGAACCCAAAGCCTTTACTAAAGGGGATATCATTTATTCCGAAAAAAGCTTTTTTAGAGCAATAGGTTATTTTATCAGCGGTACTGCCACCGCAGTTGCCAACAATAAAAGCAATATTGTTATGAAAAAGTTTAGCGCCGGTATGAGCTTCGGCGCCGCCGCCGTTTTCGGAGAGGGAAGCTCTTATATCAGTACCATAACCGCACAAGAGGACTGTGTTATTCAGTTTGTAAGTGAGCAGAAGCTTCGAGAATTATTTTCTCTGTTTCCCGTTACAGCTGTTAATTACATTTCTTTTCTTTCGGAAAAGGTGCGCTTCCTCAATAAAAAACTGAGTATAATATCCTGTACAACTGCAGAGGATACGGTTCTAAAGTATCTGCTTGAATCTGCGGATGACAATGGATTTGTGCTGATGCCTAAAAATATGTCGCTTTTAGCAAAAAGTCTTGGTGTTGGTAGGTCCAGCCTCTACCGAAGCCTTGAATCTTTAGAAAAGAACGGCAATATTGAGAGGCAAGAATCTAATATAAGGGTGATTAAATTATGAAAAAGTTATTAAGTATTTTATTGGTTTTGAGTCTTATGTTCACATTTGTAGCTTGCTCAGATGCGGGTAAGGATAGCTCTGAAATTTCCGGTGCAGACAGCAAGGCTGAAACTGTACAGAAATTAGATGTTGACTGTAATGTTTTCGTGCTGAACGGTCCTACCGGTATGGGTATTGCTCCTCTTATGAAGAAGGCTGAAAATAATGAGGGTAATCTTAACTATAAAATTAATACCGTTGCTGCTAACGATGAAATTGTTGCTAAGGTTATAAATAAAGAGGCTGATATTGCGGCGGTTGCAACCAATGTTGCATCAACTCTTTATAAAAAGACTAACGGCGGTATAAAGGTATTAGCCGTTAATACACTTGGTGTTTTAAGTGTTGTTACTAAGGGTGAGGAAATTACCGATATTGCTTCACTTAAGGGTAAAACCGTTTATACAACAGGTCAGGGCGCAAACCCCGAATATATAATCAACTATATTCTTGCTGAAAACGGACTTAAAGTTGGCGAGGATGTTAAGCTTGAATTTGTTTCTCAGCCTCAGGAGCTTGTTACTAAGGTAGCAACCAACGAAAAGGTAGTTGTTATTGCACCTCAGCCGGTTGCAACAACCATTACTGTTAAGGATGCGGCTGCAAAAATCGTTATTGACCTTAATGATGAATGGGAAAAGGTAAGCGATACCAAGCTTGTTATGGGATGCGTAATCGCAACCAATGAATATATCGAGAAAAATCCTGAAGCAGTGAAGGCATTTTTATATGATTATGAGGAATCTATCAAAGCTTTAAACGGCGATATAGATACTGCCGCTCAGCTTTGCGCTGATTACGGCATAGTTGCCGCCGCTCCTATCGCTAAGAAGGCAATTCCTCACTGCAATATTGTTTTTGAAGACGGCAAAGAATTAAAGACCGACCTTTCAGCTTATCTTGACTTCCTTTTCAAGGCAAATCCCAAGAGCGTAGGCGGAGCTTTGCCCGATGATAACTTCTATTATGAAGCAAAGTAAAAAGATAATAAAAACTGTTATAACGGCGACCTTCTGGCTCGCCGTTTGGCAGCTTATATCTACGGCGGTCGGTCTTGATATATTAGTCCCGTCGCCCATAACAACACTATTAGCATTATTTGATATGGCAAAAACGGGCGGATTTTACCTTGCGGTGCTTTATTCTCTCTTCAGAATTATCGCAGGCTTCGCTTTAGGTGTGATATTCGGCGTTTTGGGAGCGGTTTTATCAGTAAGGTTCTCCATTTTTAAAATGCTCACATCACCGATTTTAAGGCTAATAAGAGCGGTGCCTGTGGCATCCTTTATAATTCTTGCTCTTGTGTGGATTAAAAGCAATAATCTACCGATTTTCATATGCTTTTTAATGGTTTTACCCATTATCTGGGATAATGTTGAAAGCGGTATTTCCTCGGCAGATAAGAAGCTTATAGAAATGGGAAAGGTATATGGCCTTGCCGATAACGAGATTTTAAGAAAGATTAAAATTCCTCTTATTATGCCTTCTTTTATATCTGCTTTAATGACTTCACTTGGTTTTGCATGGAAATCGGGAATTGCGGCAGAGGTAATCTGCAAACCGCTAAATTCCCTTGGCGGTATGCTTCAGGATTCAAAGGTATATCTTGAAACTCCTCAGGTTTTCGCCTTAACGGCGGTGGTAGCCCTTCTTTCACTATTGCTCGAAACCCTTATTAAGAAAGCTATAAGGAGGTTTACTTATGATAAATTTGAATAATGTAAGCTTCTCTTACGGTGATAAAAAAATACTCGAAAATTTTAATTTAAAGATAGAAGCTAGCGAGCGCATTTGTCTGTTTGGTGAGAGCGGAAAGGGTAAAACTACCGTTTTAAGGCTTATTTTAGGCTTAGAAACTCCTGATTCAGGTAATACAGTTATTCAGGGTAATGCTTCGGTGGTTTTTCAGGAAAACAGATTATTGCCTTTTGAAACGGTGCTTGGAAATATAAGAACTGTTAAGGGTGACGAGGAAAAGGCAAGGGAGCTACTCGAAAAATTTGGCCTTTCTGATTATGCCGAAAAATATCCTCGCAGTCTTTCGGGTGGAATGAAGCGAAGAGTGGCTATTATTCGAGCCCTTTGCAGCGAGTTTGATTTTCTTGTTTTAGATGAGCCCTTTGCAGGTCTCGATAAAGAGAATATTGAGCTTGCCGCTCAGATAATCAATGAATATTCAAAGGATAAAGCAATTATCCTTGTAACCCATTCTGAATGGGAAGCATCACTTTTAGGAGCAAAAATAGTTAATATATAAAAAATCCGAGAGTTAACTCTCGGATTTTTTTAGTTTGCAGAATTCTGTTGGTGTAAGCCCCACTTTGTTTTTGAAAAGGCGACCGAAATAGCGTTGGTCATAAAAACCGCACATATATGCAATATCGTTTATTTCAAGGCGGGAAATATTTTTGTTTTGAAGCAAAAGCTTTGCATAATTTATACGCAGATTTTGTAAATAGGCGGTGGGGGTAAAGCCGGTTTCGCTTTTGAAAAGACGGCGAAAATGGTCGGTTGAATAATTGATTCTTGATAATTCGGAATGAATTTTAAATTCAGGATCGGAAATATGGTTTATGAGCAGATTCTTGAATTCCTCAATCTGGGGATGAACAGTGTGATTTTCCTTCAAGTTTATGAGAATTCGGAGCATAGTCTCCCAAAGGGAATTGATTATATCGGTGTAATTACTGCCTTGCTTATGAAAAATTCTGTAGCACATTTCTATGAGGGTTTTAAAGGTGTTGTCCGCATCGTCATTAACCCAGTAAATATCCTTGAAGGGAAGATCGGATACCTGTAAGTATATATCCGAATAAAAGCCCTCTGAATACTTATAATGGAGGGTATTTGGCGGTATAACAATAATGTTGCCATCCGAAAAGCTGTAAAGCTTGTTTTCAATATCATAAAGGCCTTCGCCCTCGGTATTATATATTATCTCCCAAAACTCGTGTTTGTGCTCAGGATAACTTTTAAGTAAGTGTTCACTTTTGCCGATAAACTTAACAAACATTGTATCACCACCAAAATTAATTTTACCATAAAATATCGTTTTTGTCCACATTAAAAACTATATTATATTAACCTGCGTTTAGTGAGGGAGGGTATAATTTAATTAAGAGGTGGTAGCTATGAAAATCGCAATAGGAAATGACCACGTTGCAGTGGAAATGAAGAATCATATAAAGGCTTATTTAGAGTCTAAAGGCCACGAGGTTATAAATTACGGAACGGATAGTGAGGAGAGAACCGACTATCCTATCTACGGTGAAAGGGTAGCTCGTGCGGTTGCAAGCGGAGAATGTGATAAGGGAGTTCTTATTTGCGGAACGGGTATAGGCATCTCTCTTGCGGCAAATAAGGTTAAGGGAATAAGAGCGGCTGTGTGCTCCGAATCCTATTCGGCAAAGCTTACCGTTCAGCATAATAATGCAAATATAATTGCCTTCGGCGCAAGGGTTATCGGAATTGCAACCGCCGAAGAGATAGTTGATGCCTTTTTCTCAGCAGAGTTTGAGGGTGGCAGACATTTAAAGAGGGTAGAAATGCTCTCCAGTATTGAGGAAAGATAGTATGTATTATGTTGGTGTCGATATCGGTGGAACTAAGGTAAACATCGGTTTATTCGATGAAGAAAACAGGCTTATTTGCAATGCTAAAATCAAGGTACAAAAAAATCCCGATGCGCTTTTTTCTTCTATAGCAGAAAGTCTTTTTGATTTACTGCAAACTAACGGTATTGAAAAACAGGAAATTATGGGATGCGGAATAGGAATTCCCGGCACGGTTTCAGAAGATAAGAAAACCGCAATTAAGATTCCAAATCTCGGTATAGAAAACCTTAATATTGCAGAACTGTTTTATAAATATACGGGGTTTAAAAGTGTTGTTATTCAGGATTCCCGTGCGGCAGCCCTTGGCGAGTATACTTCGGGAAATGCAAGGCAGAGCAAAAGTCTTATATGCATAACTCTCGGTACGGGAATTGGTACCGGTGTTATATTAAATGGTAAAATATATAGTGGATTTGCTTCGTCTGCAGGCGAGCTTGGGCATTTTCCTGCCATACCAAACGGAAGAGAATGCGGTTGCGGTAAAAGAGGCTGTGTGGAATGCTATAGTGCCGGTAAGGGGCTTGATATAACCGCAAAGGAGCTTTACGGAGAAAATGCTACAGCAATAACCCTTTTTGATAATGCAAAAGCGGGGGATAAAAAGGCAGTAGATGCCATTATTAATGCTGTTGAATTGCTTGGTAAGGTTATTGTGGGAGCGGTTAATCTGCTTTCTCCCGATACTTTAATTTTCAGCGGCGGATTATCGGCACAAAAGGAATTTTTTGTTGAGCCACTTAAGGAGTATATCTTAAATCATAAATATAAAACTGACGGAGAAAAAGAAATGGAAATAAAGGATGCATTTTGGGGAGAGAATGCCCCATTGGCGGGAGCGGCGGCTTATGCAAAAGAATATTGTAAAAGGCCTCCTATGTTTTCCGCATCAATAATGTGCGCCGATTTACTTAATCTTGAAAAAGATATAAGAAAGCTTGAACAGGCAAAGATTGATTATATTCATTTTGATATAATGGATGCTCATTTTGTAAATAATCTTATGCTTCCAACAATGCTTGTTGATGCGGTGGCAAGGACTACCGATATTCCCCTCGATATTCATTTAATGGTGGAAAATCCCGATAGCATTATTGAGCAATTATCACTTAGGGAAAATGATATCGTTGCCGTGCATTACGAAAGCACTGTACATATTCAAAGAACCCTTTCCCTAATTAAACAAAAGGGAGCAAAGGCAGCGGTTGCAATTAATCCGGGAACACCTATTTGGGTACTTGAGGATTTGCTTTGTGATATAGATATGGTGCTTATTATGACAGTAAATCCAGGCTTTGCAGGTCAAAAAATAACCAGTGGCAGCTTCAATAAAATAACCAAAGCAAGAGAATATCTTAGCAAAATGGGTTATGACAATCTTATTATTGAGGTTGACGGTAATTGCAGCTTTGAAAATGTTCCAAAGCTTTATAGTGCAGGTGCGGATATTTTTGTAGTAGGCTCCTCCAGTGTATTTAATAAGGATTATACTATTGAAACAGCAACTAAAAAGCTAAGAGAGGATTGCAAATAAAAATGATAAATGTATTTGATGTAACCGATTTTGGTGCTGTTGGTGACGGTGTTACCGATTGTACCGAAAGTATACAAAAAGCCCTTGATGCAGCAGGTGAGGTTAAGGGAGAAGTAGTTATTCCTCCCGGTAAATACCTTTGCGGCGAGGTCAAAGTTCCGGAATCTATAACCGTTTCGGGAACACACGGTTGGGGTTATAGAGATGTTGGCGGCTCGGTTTTAGTGCTGAATAACGGCGATAATACCTGCCTTTTTAATATGACAGGCGCTCACGGAACAAAATTATCAGGTCTTCAGTTTGTCGGTGAGGAAAAGGGTAAAAATGTTCACGGTATTTATGTAAAATGGGAGCTTTATAACGGCAACGGTGCTACATTTTGGGACGGTTATACCACCGATTTCCATGAGGATTCCATTGTAATAGATGATTGCCAGGTGCGATTTTTTAGCGGTAACGGAATACATCTTGACCATATTTTTGCCTTTACTATCCGCAACTGTCACGTAATCCGCAACGGCGGAAACGGAATTTATATTGACGGATGGGATGGTTGGATAAGCAATACCATAGTTTCCTTTAATGACCTTTACGGAATTAGAGGAGAGAATGTATGCTCATCTATAACCATAACGGGTAACCGCACCGAATGGAACAGAATGGGCGGATATTGTTTTGATTGCGGTGGAAGTATAATAATTAATTCTAACAGCTTTGATAGAAATATGGGTCCTGCTATATATCTACCCGATACAAAAAAGGGAAAAGAGCATTGGCGCAGTAAATACGTTATAAACGGCAATGTTTTCTGGCGTAACGGAAAGCCGAGGAAAACTCCCTTTGAAAATGAACTGCTTTCTTCCCATATCCTTATAGAAAAATCTGCAAACTGCATAATTACATCAAACACCTTCGAAATAGGTATTGATGACGGCGGCGGAGGAATCAAAAGCCCTGATTACGGTATTGCGCTTATATCTTCAAATGGCATTATCGTAAAGGATAATGTTATGGGAAATGCAGCGGTTAAGCAAAGAATGTATTATGAAAGCTGCGATGACTGCATTGAAAAGGATAATATTGTATAAAAAAATAGGTCGCTTATGCGACCTATTTTTTTAATTTCATCGATTAGTAAAAGGATTATCGGTTCTGTTCAATAAATAATCAACTGAAACCTTGTGGAAATCGGCTATTTTGCAGAGTGTGGAGGTTGGTATATCGATATCTCCTCGTTCATAATTACTGTATACTCTTTGGCTACAGGAGAGAATTTCACCCATCTGAGCTTGTGTCATATCTTTGTCTTCCCGTAGGTTGCGAATTCTTGGATATAACGGCATAACTTTTCTTCCTTTTATTTATATTATACTTTTATTATACTTAGAAAATTTTTCGCTATTGACAAATAGCGAAAAATTCGCTAAAATAACAATAAATAACACCGAAGAGGGGATAGCGATGATAACTGGGAAAAAAGTTATTATAAAAGGAATTTCAAAGGAATTGGCAGGGGAAATTTATAATATTGTTAACAAAGAGGATTTTCGTTCTCTTACAGGAACGTTATATCCTGTCTCAGAATATGAGCATGAAGAATGGATTAAGCGCGTGACTTGTAATTCAGAGCAAAAATTATTTATGGTATTGTGCAAGGAGACAAACTGTTTTTTGGGAACTATAGGCCTGAAAAATTTTGATCATAAAAACCGTAATGCAGAATTGTTTATCAGCCTTGATTCACCGGGTGGTTATGGAGCAGATGCAGTCGAAACATTAGTTGAATATTGCTTTAAGCATTTAAATCTTCATAAAATATATTTGAAGGTTTTTGATTATAATAAAAAAGCCATTTCTTGCTATGAAAAGGCAGGTTTTATTCGTGAAGGAATTTTAGCGGATCAACATTTTAACGATGGTCATTATACGGATGTTATAATTATGGGAGTAATAGCAAATTAAAAAGAGAGGTCGCAAAAGCGACCTCTTAAATTATGGGAATAACCTCGATTGGGATTAACCCAAAGGCTTCTTTTAATTCCAGTATTTATAATCATCAAGAGTTTTAAAGGTGTAACCCTCGTTAATTGCATAGTCGATAAATCTTCCTAAAATTTCAACATTATCGGGAGAGGTAGAGTGGAGTAGAATTACTGCACCGGGATGAAGTCTTTCTGTTACTGTTTTAAAGGATTTTTCAACACCAGGCTGATTTTTTGGATCCCAATCGGTATGTGCTATTGACCAGAATACAGTTCGGTAGCCAAGCCCTTTAATAAGGTCAATAGTATTTTCTGAGTGGCGGCCTGAAGGATATCTAAAATATTTGCTGGTATATCCGAATTTTGTTCTTAAATAATTATCAATACCCAATAACTCATCTGCAAGTTTTTCTCTGCTGATTTGTGTGCAGTCGGGATGATTTACTGTGTGATTTCCAACGATATGACCATCATTTATCATAGTTGCAACTTCGTGTGGTGCCTCTTTTAAATATTGCATTGTAAGGAAAAAAGCGGATTTAACCTGTTTTTCTTTTAAGGTTTTTAGTATTCTTGGAACTAAGTCCTGGTAAGGATAGCCACAATCGAATGTTAAATATAATATCTTTTCTACGCTTTTGTTATCCCAAGCTAATGCATTAGAATTAAGACTGTCGAAATAATTTTGATTATTAACGGTAATACTATGTGGCACACCATTTTCAGCGGCGCCGAAACCGAAGCCTCTACCAGCGGTGGAAATTCCTCTGGTATTTAGTGGATCATTTACAGTGTATTTTATCTGTGGTAAAGCAGGTAAACCGGTAAAGGTTTTATTTGTTTGCACGGAAGAATTTGAGGAAACACTGTTAACAGAAGAAATTACAGAAGAAACGGAAACCTTGGAGGATGAGCTGGAAACAGAAGATACAGAAGAAGGCGAAGAGGATGATGATTCTTCTGAAGAAGATAAGCTTTCCACAGAAGAAACTGATGTATTCTCTGAAACTGATTCAACCGAAGAATCCGTATTGGTTTTGGTAGCTTTTTTATTTGAACAACCACTAAGATTTGATAAGAATACAATTGCAATTATTAAAGATAAAATTCTTTTCATTTTTAACTTCCTTTAAGCATATTAGCTTATATTATATCAACAACCTCAACTATACCGCTCTTATGGTAAAGGGAGGGTGTTATGCGTAGGGTATAGCCTCTACCGTTATCACTGGTCCACTCTGCAGTATGCTTACGGGGAACTGCAGTAGCTCCCAGCAGCATCATAATGGCGCCGCCGTGCATTATAACGGCGGATTCATTAATATTATTCTGCATCATATCATTAACAATCAGATTAAGGCCGATGCAGATACGCTGAACAAATTCGGTGTTATCCTCGCCATTTGGAGGAGCTGTGATTTTGCCCGATGTAAAGTCCTTAAAGGCTTGATTGCTTTCAAGCTCACGGGCGGTCTTACCGTCAAAATCGCCGAAATCAAACTCGGTCATATTCGGAACGGTTATAATCTCCTTATCGGGATACAGCACCGCCGCCGTCTGCTTACAGCGAAGCATGGGGCTTGAATAAAGTCTGCCAATATTCGGATATTCAAGGTTATCCTTTAGTAGCCTTAGTTCATTAAGACCTTCAGGGGACAAAGGTGTATCGGTACGCTGACCGATATATTGACCTAATATATTAGCATCTGTAGCCCCGTGTCTTATAAGGTGTATTTTATAGGTTTTCATTAAAGCACCTCCAGAATTTCTGCAATTATATTATTTGAAACGAGCATTCCCTTATCGGTAAGGGAAATATTGTAATCGGTTATTTTGACAAGCTCAGCCTTTTCGAAAAGCCTCGCTTTTTCTATAACCTTATTCGGTAAATCTTCACCGAAAGCGGATTTATAATCGGCAAAATTGATGCCTCTGTCAAGTCGGAGGTTAAGCATTATATATTCTTCCTTGCCGCCACCCTCACCGTCAAAAAAGGGAGAGTTGCCGCCGATATAACCCTTTATATCATCGGGATAATAAAACCTTTTACCATCAAGATATGAGTGGGCTGCAGCGCCGAGACCTAAATATTCTCTTCCTTGCCAATAAAGTGTATTATGTCGGCTTGTCTTATTATCACGGCAGAAATTTGATATTTCGTAATGCCGATATCCTTTTTCCTTAAGATAATCGCACATAAAAAGATATTGCTGCGCTGTGCCATCCTCGTCGGGTAAATTAAGGTTATCCTTATTTTTATAAAAATAGGTGTTTTCCTCAATTTTCAGTATATAAGCCGAAATGTGGGAGGGGGAAAGGTTGGATATAAAATCGAGACTTTTTTCAAGGGAAGCATCAGAAGAATTGGGAAGACCTAACATAATATCAAGGGATATATTATCAAACCCCATTTTTTTAGCGCACTCAACGGTTTTTATGGTATCCCCTGCAGTATGTGTTCTGCCGAGTAATTTAAGTTCTTCGTTATCACCGCTTTGAGCACCTACGGATATTCGGTTAACTCCTGCCGCCTTAGCGTATTTCAGTATTTCTTCAGATTTCCCCGATGGATTAATTTCAAGGGTTATTTCTGCATCCTTTTCAACCTTAAAATTATCATAAACCGCTTTTGTGATAACTGGCAGAAGCTCACCTAAAAGAGAGGGAGTTCCGCCGCCAAAATAAACAGAAATAATGGGACGGTTGATTTTACCGCCCCATTGCTTAATATCTTTTATCAGTGCCTTAGTGTAATCCTCTAAAAGGTCCTTGTTTAAAAAGGTTGAATAAAAATCACAGTAGGCACATCTTTTGGCACAAAAGGGGATATGAATATAAAGTCCTATACCCTTGTTAGTCAATTATTTCACCTATGCAGCTACCGGGAACGCAAGCAGCGTTTGCCTCGTCGGTATCGATATGCATTGCAAGGCTGTAATTAGGACTAACTCTTGCTACAACATCACCGAAAACAAGGGAGCGGTCAGCAGTAGGAATCTTAACACTAACAATCTGCTTGTCAACGATACCGTATTTCTCTGCATCGGCAGGTGTCATATGTATATGGCGCTTAGCAGCGATAACACCCTCGCTGATTTCAACCTCACCTGCAGGTCCTATAATCTTGCAGGCACCTGAGCCCTTAACATCACCTGATTCTCTGATGGGAGCGGTAACGCCGATAGCACGGGCATCTGTAAGAGATAACTCAACCTGAGTTTCGGGACGAACGGGACCTAAGATAGATGCCTTGAGCTGAGATTTAGCGCCAACGATGGTTACCTTCTCTTCACAGGCAAACTGACCGGGCTGAGAAAGGTCCTTCTTAGGGGTGAGCTTGTGACCTTTACCGAAAAGTATTTCAAGATGCTCTTCGCTAACGTGAAGATGTCTTGCTGAAATTTCTACTAAAACTTCTTTTGCCATTTTAAAAACTCCTTAATATATCATATATTTACATTTTAACATATTTTCCCGTTATTTCAAGGGTTAAATGAAATATTTTACTCAATTATTTGACAATATAATTGTATTAGAATATAATATATATTTGGTAATTTTCGAAAGGGAAGTAATTTAATGGCAAAGATTGAAAATTTGAGGAATGTTGCAATAATCGCCCACGTTGACCATGGTAAAACCACTCTCGTTGATCAGCTCTTAAAGCAGAGTGGAACCTTCCGCACCAACGAAACGGTTGACGATAGGGTAATGGATTCAAACGATCTTGAAAGAGAAAGAGGAATAACCATACTCTCTAAAAATACGAGCGTTATGTATAACGGGGTGAAAATCAATATAATAGACACTCCGGGACACGCTGATTTCGGCGGCGAGGTAGAACGCATACTGCAGATGGTAGACGGTGTTCTTCTCCTTGTTGATGCCTTTGAGGGATGTATGCCTCAAACCCGTTTCGTACTTAAAAAGGCATTGGCTTTAGGCAAGAGAGCGGTTGTTGTTGTAAATAAAATTGACCGACCTATGGCTCGTCCCCATGAGGTTGTTGATGAGGTTCTTGATTTATTCATTGAGCTTGGAGCCGATGATGAGCAGATAGAATTCCCAGTAATTTTTGCTTCGGGAAGGGACGGATATGCAAATTACTCGCCTGATATTCCCGGAAAGGATATGCAACCTTTATTTGAAGCTATAGTAAATGAAATTGATGCTCCTGAGGGTGACGAAAATGCCCCCTTGCAGATACTTTTCTCCAATATTGAATATGATGAGTATTTAGGAAGAATAGGTGTTGGCAGAGTTATCCGAGGAAATGTGAAGACGGGACAAAGTGTTGCTCTTTGCCATAAGGACGGAAGCAGTAACAATGTAAAAATCGGTAAACTCTTCATGCATCAGGGATTAAAAAGAGTTGAGGTTGAAACGGCTAAAATTGGCGATATAATTCAGGTTTCGGGTATTGCTAATCTTGAAATCGGTGAAACCGCCTGTGCTTTGGACTGTATCGAGCCATTACCCTTTGTAAAAATAGACGAGCCAACCCTTTCTATGAACTTTATGGTAAACAATTCCCCCTTTGCAGGAAAGGACGGTAAGTTTGTAACCTCCAGGAATATTCGTGATCGTCTTTTCAAAGAGGTTATGACCAATGTTAGCCTTAAGGTTGAGGAGACCGATTCGGCTGATACCTTTAAGGTTTCGGGCAGAGGAGAGCTTCATCTTTCAATTTTAATTGAAACAATGAGAAGACAGGGCTATGAGTTCCAGGTTTCGCCTCCTGAGGTTATCTTCAAAAGGGACGAAAACGGAACACTGCTTGAGCCTATTGAGCTTCTTATGATAGAGGTGCCCGAAGAATATGTTGGCGTTGTTATGGAACGTCTCGGCACCCGTAAGGCAGAAATCAGAAATATGGGAACAAGAGAGGGAGGCACATCCCATCTTGAATTCCTAATACCCGCCCGTGGACTTCTTGGTTACCGTTCACAGTTCTTAACCGATACCAACGGAAACGGTATTATGAACCACGTATTTAATAGCTACGAAGAGTATAAGGGGGATATCGACCAGCGTTCAACTGGCTCTATAATCGCCCACGAAACGGGTGAAGCTACCGGCTACGGTCTGTTTAACACCCAGAGCAGAGGTCGACTCTTTATCGGACCCGGAACTCCCGTTTACGAGGGTATGATAGTGGGCGAAAACCCGAAAAATGAGGATATAGTTTGTAATGTCTGCAAGAAAAAGCAGATGACCAATACCAGAGCCTCAGGCTCGGATGATGCGTTGCGTCTTGTTCCTCATTCCAATTTAAGCCTTGAGCAATGCCTTGAGTTTATTAAGAATGATGAGCTTGTTGAGATAACTCCTAACAATATGCGACTTCGCAAGCGTATTCTTGATAAGGAACAGAGAATGAAATTTGAGGCTAAAAGACGCTGATGAACTATATAATACTTGATTTAGAGTGGGATAGTGCCTATTCTGTAATTCATAAAAGATTTTTAAATCAAATACTGCAGATAGGCGCTGTCAAGCTGGATGAAAATTTTAATATTATTGATGTTTTTGATGTTACTGTTAAATCCTCATTTTCAAAAAGGCTTTCTAAAAGATTTATTGAGCTTACGGGTATAACCAAGGAAAAAATGCTTTCGGGAGAAAGATTTGAGGAAGCCGTAAAGCAGTATAACGAATGGGTTGGAAATGATACGGTAACTATGACCTGGAGTGACTCTGACCTTTATACAATAGACGAAAATGAAGAGTTTATTTTAAAAGATAAAGTTCGTTTTCACATTGAAAAATATCTCGATTTGCAAAGATTTATTCAGGGTGAAATGCGCCTTATGGGATTTGAGCTTAATAATCAGATATCCTTAGGGGATGCGGCAGAAAAAATCGGCATTTCCACCGAGGAATATGCCTTACATAATGCTAAGGATGATAGTCTCGTTTGTGCGGCATTGCTTAAAAAATGTTATAATAAGGAACGTTTTTATGCCCTTATAAGAGACACTGCAAACCCCGACTTTTATAAAAGACTTAAATTTAAGGCATATGCAATATCTGATATTGATGATGAGAATATAGATAAAAAGCAGTTAGAATTCTGCTGTGATGTCTGTGGTAAAAAGGCAAAAAGACTTACTAAATGGAAATACCACAATCGCTGGTTTTCTGCCGTATTTGTATGTAGCTGCGGAAGAAAGTTTAAAGGTAGACTTTATTTTAAAAAGACCTATGACAGTGTTATAAGTAAAAGAAGAATTTGTGAGATGAAACCTAAAAAAGATGAAATGCAATCTGTGCCCGAGAAGGTGTAATGCCGAAAGAAACGAACAAAACAATATCGGCGGATACTGTAAAAGTCCCTTGTTACCGAGAGTAGCAAGGGCTGCTTTGCATTTCTGGGAAGAGCCGATTATCAGCGGTGAAAAAGGATCGGGTACGGTGTTTTTCAGTGGTTGTTCTCTCGGATGTGTTTACTGTCAAAATTATGGGATTTCTCACAATAATGAGGGTAAAACTATAACCCCCGAGCGCCTTGCAGATATATTCAAAGAGCTTGAAGAAAAGGGCGCACATAATATTAATCTTGTAAATCCCACTCACTATGTTTTGGCAATTAAGAAGGCTTTAGATATTTATCGCCCTAATATTCCCATAGTTTATAATTCTTCAGGGTATGAGAGCGAAGAAACCTTGAAAATAGCAAAAGAATTTACCGATATTTATTTGCTTGATTTTAAATATATTTCTCCCGATAGGTCGCAAAAATATTCGGGGGCACATGATTATCCCGAATTTGCAAAGAACACTATAATAAAGTGTTTAGAGCATCAGCCCCAAAACATAATTGAAAAAGGAATTATGAAAAAAGGTGTTATCGTAAGGCATTTAATTTTGCCTCAAGCAACAAAGGAAGCTGCCTTAGTTTTTGATTGGGTAAAAAACAATGCTTCAAATTGCTTTTTCAGTCTTATGAGTCAGTATGTACCCTTTGGTAAAGCAGGGGAATATAATGAAATAAACAGAAAAATAACAAAACGGGAATACGAAAAGGTTTTGAATTATATTATGGATAGTTCTTTCGAAAATATTTTTATTCAAGAGCTTTCAAGTGGAGACGAAAAATATATCCCCGATTTCGACTTAACGGGAATTTAAACTTGACATTTTAATTGAGCAGTGATAATATTTGTATATACGAAAAACCTGAGATTAAGAATAGTAACCATTTTTTGAAGCTTTAAGCGAGTTGCCGATGGTGAGAGGGCAATAGCGGATTATCTGGTGAATGGACTTATGAGGGCAACCGAACGCCGTTTTGCGGTTAGTAGTAGTTGACGGGGACCGCTTCCGTTATCAGTGCGGCTTACATATGTGTGTAAGAAATGAGTGGCTTTGAAAAAAGCAATTTGGGTGGCACCGCAGGAGTTCTTATCTTGTCCCATTTTGGGGACGAGATTTTTTTATTTTAAGGAGTAATAGATATGAATTTTAACGGAGTAAATTTTGATACCTATTTCAGAGATTATCCCGATAAGGAGGGATATTTCGGAAAATACGGCGGAGTTTATATTGACGATAAGCTAAAGGCCGCTATGGCCGAAATTACCGAGGCATATTTTTCAATTTGCCAGTCGAGAAAGTTTATAGCCGAGCTTCGCAGAATAAGAAAAGAATTTCAGGGCAGACCTACCCCAGTTACACATCTTGAAAGACTTTCTGATGCACTGGGCGGCAAGGTTCAGCTTTATGCTAAGCGTGAGGACTTAAACCATTCGGGCGCTCATAAGCTTAATCACTGTATGGGTGAAGCCTTACTTGCAAAATATATGGGCAAGAAAAAGGTAATAGCCGAAACTGGAGCGGGACAGCACGGTGTTGCCTTGGCAACTGCCGCCGCTTACTTTGGTCTTGAATGTGATATTTATATGGGTACTGTTGATATAAAGAAACAGGCTCCAAACGTTGCCCGTATGAAGATTTTGGGCGCAAATGTTATTGAGGTAACCCACGGTTTGCAGACGCTCAAAGAGGCCGTTGACGCCGCTTTCGATGCTTATAGTAAGGAATATAAGGATTCTATTTACTGTATCGGCTCGGTACTCGGTCCCCATCCTTTCCCAATGATGGTAAGAGATTTCCAGAGTGTTGTTGGTATTGAAGCGAGAGACCAGTTTATCGGTATGACAGGTCATTTGCCCGATGCTATTGTTGCCTGTGTAGGCGGCGGTTCAAATGCGGCAGGACTTTTTGCAGGCTTCCTTAACGACCCCGTTGATATATATGGTATCGAGCCTTTAGGCAGAGGTCCGAAGCTTGGTGACCATGCCGCAAGTCTTAAATACGGTACAGAAGGTGTTATGCACGGCTTTAACAGTATAATGCTTAAGGATGAAAATGGTGAGCCTGCACCCGTTTACTCGGTAGCAAGTGGACTTGATTATCCTTCCTCAGGTCCTGAGCATGCATTTCTTCATGATTTAGGCAGAGTTAAGTATGATGTTATTGATGATGAAGAAACCATTGATGCCTTCTATAAACTGGCAAGACTTGAGGGTATTATCCCCGCTATCGAAAGCTCTCACGCTGTGGCATACGGTATGAAGCTTGCAAAGCAGATGGATAAGGGCTCTGTTCTTATTAACCTCTCGGGCAGAGGCGATAAGGATATGGATTATGTTATCGAGAATTACGGTATCAGATAAACTTGACATAAGCTGAATATAATTGTAAAATTAGTGGGCATAGGTTATGCCCACTTTTTTGTTTGCAGGAGAGAAAAATGGAAAAAATCAAGCTTCGTGCCAATGCAAAAATTAATCTTTGCCTTGCCATAAACGGAAAAAGGCAGGATGGATATCATTTAATAGATACAGTTATGCAAAGCGTGGATATTTTTGATGATGTAACTATCGAAAAGGATGATAATATAAGCGTTGTATGTGATATTGATGTACCGATGGAAAAAAATATCGCATATAAAGCGGCAATGCTATTTTTTGAAGAAACTGAAATTATCGGTGGCTCAAGGATAACTATCAATAAAAATATACCCGAAGCGGCAGGGTTGGGCGGCGGTAGTGCCGATGCGGCGGCTGTGCTTTTGGGACTTAACACTCTATATGAAACAAACCTGAGTTATGAAATACTTTGTAATTTAGCCGAACAATTGGGAGCGGATGTACCATTCTTCATAAAGGGAGGCACACAGCGCTGTGAGGGTATTGGTGAAATATTAACCGAGCTTCCTTTATTTGATAAGGGTTATTTTTTAATTGTGAAGCATGGAGAAAAACCTTCCACCAAAGAAATGTACAACAAGTTGGATAAGGTGGGATATAATAATCCCGATACAAAAAGTGTTATTGAGGCAGTAGAAAAAGGTGATTTTGAGGCTTTAGCCGAAAATCTTGGAAATTGCTTTGCCGATACGCAAGATTTTTCCTTTATTGAAGCAAAACTTGTTAAAACTAATCCTTTAGGTGTTTGCCTTTCGGGGAGCGGTCCCTCGGTTTTTGCTATGTACGAAAGTAAGGAAAAAGCTAACAAGGCAAAAGAGTATTTTGATAGCCTTGGTATAAAGGCATATTTAGCTAAGTCCTGTAAGTGCGCTATTGAAACTGAATAAAAAACAAAACTCCCGTCAATATTCTTTTCAAGGATACTGAAAGGGAGTTTTATTTTGAAAAAATTTATAATATCGAAAAAACGTTTAGAATTATCAGTTATCTGTGCTTTAATTTGCGCTATATTTGTTTCCTTTGCTCATTTTGATGCGGCTTGCGAGGATATGCGAAGCAATGTTTTAAGGCTTCATATTATTGCAAATTCCGATAGTAAAGCAGACCAGGATTTAAAATTAAAGGTAAGGGATGCTATACTCGAATGCTCAGAAGAACTTTTTAGCGGAAATACCGACTTGATTTCTGCAACCAAAACGGCCAAATCTTCAATTCCGTATTTTAATGAAATTGCAAATAATGTTATTAAGGAAAACGGATTTTCTTATGAAGCAACGGCGGGAATAGGGGAAAGCTACTTTGAAACAAGGGAATATGAAGATTTTACACTGCCTGCAGGAGATTATGAGTCTTTAATAATAAAACTGGGGAATGCTAAGGGGAAAAACTGGTGGTGTGTTGTATTTCCTGCAGTGTGTATTCCAACAGCTGATGGCAAGCTTTCGGATACTGTAGGAGATACTGCTACAAAAATAGCTGAAAATCCAAAAAAATATGTAATGAAATTTAAGTTTATCGAAATTTATGAGGATTTGAAAAAAATATTAAAAAATTAAAAAAATGCTTGATTTTTAGGGAAGCCTGTGATATCATATATAGGCTATTGATTTTGAAAGGAGTGTTAACGATGAAAGAAGGACTTCATCCGGAGTATGAAAAAGTGACCGTTAAATGTGCCTGTGGTGCCGAGTTCGAGACTCGTTCAACTAAGAAGGACATTCGTTTGGACATCTGTTCAAAATGTCATCCTTTCTTTACTGGTAAGCAAAAATTGGTTGATACCGGCGGACGTGTTGATAGATTCAAGAAGCGTTTCGGTATGGAAAAATAAGCTTTTATTCCGTAACTGCCCGCAGGTAGTTACGGATTTTTTTTAGGAGAAATTTATGGATAGCTATATAACTATTTCAGGCGAAAGTACAGCTGAATATGTAGAAAAGCGTTCAAGATTTATTGCAACTGCCGTTCATTGCACCTGTGAAAAGGATGCCTTGGAGTTTATCGAGCGACAACGCTCAAAGTATTGGGATGCAAGGCATAATGTTTTTGCCTACTCTGTGAGAGAAGAGGGAATAAACCGCTTTTCGGATGATGGTGAGCCTCACGGTACCGCAGGAAAGCCAATGCTTGATGTTATTATTGGCAGCGGAGTTACAGATATTGCCGTTGTTGTAACCAGGTATTTTGGAGGAGTTCTACTTGGAACGGGCGGCCTTGTACACGCATATTCCAAAGCTACTAAGGATGCTATAGCGGCTGCCAAAAAGGTTGAAAAAATTGCCGTTTGTGAGCTTAAAACTACCTGTAGCTATGCCGATCACGCAAAGCTAAATTCCCTTATTTTTTCTTCTGATGGAATTATCGAAGGCACTGTGTTTACGGAAAGGATCGAGTTGACCTACCTAATTAAAAAGGATGTACTAGATTCCTTCCTAAAAAATCTTTCTGAAGCCTTTTCGGCAAGGATAGAAGCACAGATTATTTGCGAAAAAACCGCAGAAATTTAAAATAGTTTGTAAAAAATAAAGGAATTTTACAAAAAAACTCTAATATATGTAGTAAAGGGTGGTGTTTATATGGATTGTCCGAGAAAAGTAAGTGAAAAAATCGAGAGGGAAACACTTAGTCAGTATGCCGCTTTAAGTTCGGAAAGCAAGGGCAGAAAAACACCCGAAGAGCCATGTGAATTGCGAACCGCATTTCAAAGGGATAGAGATAGAATAATTCATTCTAAGGCATTTAGAAGATTAAAGCATAAAACTCAGGTTTTTCTTTCTCCAGAGTCGGACCATTACAGGACAAGACTCACCCACACATTAGAGGTATCTCAGATAGCAAGAACTATTGCAAGAGCATTAAGGCTTAATGAGGATTTAACCGAGGCTATTGCTTACGGTCACGATTTAGGTCATACACCTTTTGGACATGCAGGCGAAAGAGCACTAAATGAGCTTTCAGGCTTTAATTTTACCCACTATGAGCAAAGCGTTAGAGTATGCGAAAAGCTGGAAAAACAGGGTAAAGGGCTTAACTTAACTGCCGAGGTGCTCGATGGTATTCGAAATCATACCAAAGGCGAATGGGCTTCAACCCTTGAGGGAAAGATAGTTCGTTATGCCGACAGAATAGCTTATATTAATCACGATATTGATGATGCTATAAGAGCCGGGGTTATTTCAGGTGATGATATCCCTAAGGATATTGTTGAAAACCTCGGAAATTCAAAAAGTCAGAGGATAAATACTCTTGTTACTTCAATTGTTAATAACAGCGGAAAAGATATTATAATGGATGATAATATCGAGGTTTATTATAATAAGCTTCACGAATATCTTTTTGATGCTGTTTATCGAAATCCCATTGCAAAGTCGGAGGAAACAAAGGTTTTAGGTATTATGGAAGGCCTTTTCAGATTTTTTGAAAAGAACACTGAAAAAATGTCTTCAGAGTATCTTAAAATATGCGAAACCGAGGGCAAGGAAAGAGCAATAACCGATTATATTGCAGGTATGACCGACCATTTTGCTGTTGCAACCTACGAAAATATCTACATTCCAAAAGAGTGGAAAATTTAACAAGTTAAGGAGATGATATTGTGGCAATACCTTCAGATATTATTAATGAAATTAAATACAGATATGATATTGAAACCGCAATATCAGCCTATGTTAATTTAAAGCGCAGAGGTAAAAATTTGGTGGGACTTTGTCCCTTCCATAACGAAAAAACACCGTCTTTTACGGTTTATCCCGAAAACGGCTCATTTTATTGCTTTGGTTGCGGTGTTGGCGGAGACGTTTTTACCTTTACGGGACTCATTGAAAATCTCGATTATATTGAATCGGTTAAGTTGTTAGCTGAAAAAACCGGTATAACCTTACCGCAAGACGGCTATGACGATTCTATGCAAAAGCTTAAATCAAGGATATACGATATAAATAAGGAAACCGCAAGATTTTTCCATAATTATATTATGTCGGCTGAGGGCAAGTGGGCTCTTGACTATCTGCTTGGCAGAGGACTTTCCCTTAAAACCATAAAGCATTTTGGCCTTGGTGCTTCTCCCGATTCTTGGGATGCATTAATAAAGCACCTCAAAGAAAAAGGCTTTAGTATAAACGAAATGATGAGTGCCAATGTAATAGGTAAAAGTCAAAGAGGCACTTATTATGACCGCTTCCGTCATAGAGTAATGTTCCCGATAATAAATATTAGGGGAAATGTAATAGGCTTTAGCGGCAGAGCAATGCCGGGTGAGGATAAGGCAGGCGGAAAATATGTAAACACTGCCGATACCCCGGTTTATAAAAAAAGCGAAAACCTTTTTGCAATGAATTTTGCGAAGAATAACTGTGCCGAAAGAATAGTGCTTGTTGAGGGTAATATGGACGTTATTGCCCTGCATCAAGCGGGAATAACCAACGCAGTTGCTGCTCTCGGAACCTCGTTTACTGCAGAACAGGTTAATCTTATAAGCAGATATACAAAAGAAATTGTTCTTATGATGGATGCCGATTCCGCAGGTCAAAAAGCGGTACGCAGAGCCTTCGAAATGCTCAAGAATTCCGGACTTTCGGTAAAGGTTGTATCTGTGCCTGATGGTAAGGACCCTGATGAATATATCAAGAAAAATGGTGTTGAAAGATTTAAATATCTACTCGAAGGCGCCGTAAGTGATATGGATTATAAGCTGCTAACCGCCGCCGCTGATATTGATACCGAATCCGAAGCCGGCAGGGTTGAATATTTAAGTTCTGCAGCGCAGATTATAGCAGAATGCGGCGATGTTATTACGAGGGATGTTTATATAGGGAAAATTTGTGAAAAATATGGTGTTTCTCGTACAGCCATTACCGCTAAGGTTGAGGAACTGAGAAAGGCGACTGTAAGGCGAGAACGTCGCAAGGAGATAAATGATATTTTATCTCCTAAGATAACTAAGGATGATATTAATCCCGAGCGCCGAAGCGCCCCAAGAGCCGCAAAGGCGGAGGAGGGTGTTATAGCCGTATTACTTCAGCATCCTGATTACTTTGAGAAAATTAAGGATGAGCTTCCGCCGGATAAAATGATTACCTCCCTTAATCGTAGAATTTACTCGATTATTTATGAAATTCTCTCCGGGGGGGATAACCTTGATGTTTCGGTATTCGGACAAAGGTTATTACCTGCCGAGCTTGGCTTTGTGGTGGCCTTACAAAATGGCGAAAGGGCCGAAACAAACGCTTTTACGGTATTAAAAGATTGCATTAAGGTAATATTAGAAGAGGGAATGATTAAAGCGGGTGCTTCGCAAGGAGAGGCCTCCGTAGAGGATTGGGCAAAGGATTTACAATCCTTAATAGATAAAAAACAAAAGGGGAACTAATAAAAATGGAAAAGAAAGATATTAAGAAAACTGAAAATATAGAAAACGAAGAAATAATTGAAGAAACAAAGGGTAATTCTATTGACGATATAGAAAATGCTCCCGAAAATCTGGACGAGCTTTTTAACGAGCCTCCTACACTTGAGCTTGATTTTGATGAAGAGCCTACTGATGATGACCTTAAGCTTGAGGAAATGGACGTTGAAAATCTCAACGAGGATATTTCGGTTGATAATATTTCTCTTGATGACCCCGTTAAGGTATATCTTCGTGAAATAGGTCGAGTTCCTCTGCTTAGTTCTGAGGAAGAAATTGAACTTGCGGTTAAAATCACCGAGGGAGATGAGTATGCAAAGCAAAGATTAACCGAAGCAAACCTTCGTCTTGTTGTAAGTATAGCTAAGAAATATGTTGGCAGAGGTATGTATTTCCTTGATCTTATTCAGGAAGGAAATGTGGGACTTATCAAGGCTGTTGATAAATTCGATTATACTAAGGGCTTTAAGTTCTCCACATATGCTACCTGGTGGATTAGACAAGCTATAACCCGTGCTATAGCTGACCAGGCGAGAACTATCCGTATCCCCGTTCATATGGTTGAAACCATTAACCGTCTTAAAAAGGTTCAAAGTCAGCTTTTGCATGAGAACGGCTATGAACCCAGTGAAGAGGTTATCGCAGAAAAAATGGAGCTTCCCGTTGAGCGTGTAAGAGAGATTATGCGAATAGCTCAGGAGCCCGTTTCTATGGAAACTCCTATTGGCCCTGAGGAGGATTCCCGTCTTATGGACTTTATTCGTGACGAGGATGCTTTAGCTCCTGATGAGGCTGCTTTAAAAACTATTACAAACGAGGATATTGACAGTGTTCTTAAAACACTTACTCCAAGGGAAGAATCGGTTATCCGTCTGCGCTTCGGTTTGCAGGATGGCCGCTGTCATACCCTTGAAGAGGTTGGAACCGAGTTTAACGTAACCCGTGAGCGTATCCGTCAGATAGAGGCTAAGGCACTTCGCAAGTTGCGTCATCCTGTCCGCAGTAATAAATTCAGAGATAGATAGGAATAAAAAATATGGAATTCTCATATAAAACTAAAGGAGTTTGTTCAAGTAGCATCATTATTGATGTTGAGGATGGAATTGTAATGGATGTTAAATTCGTTGGAGGCTGTAACGGTAACCTTAAGGGTATCGGTGCCTTGGTTAAGGGTATGAAGGTGGAAGATGTAATCGAACGCCTTGATAACATTAAATGCGGATTTAAAAATACATCCTGTCCAGCCCAGCTTGCACAAGCTTTAAAGGAATACAAACAAGTATAACAAAAATAAAATTTTCAAAAAGGAGGGAAAACTTTGTATTCTGAAGATTTGGATATTAAAATTGCAGGGGATAAGCCCTCAAAGGATATTAAATTAAACCGTAGACAAGCCGAAGAATTTTCTATTTCCAAAAGTGATATAGAAAAGGCTAAGCTTCTTGGTAAAAAGGTTGCCAACAGCTTTATAAATGATGCTAATCATTTTTCTGTCGGTGAAGAAGTTGATGATTACAGTATGATTATTCAGAGAAGACTGCTTCTTTCCTTTACAACAACGGTAGGCTTTGAACAGTATTGTCCAAATGATACTATATGCGGTATTGCCCAGAAAAGCTTTCTTGATACCTTGAAGAAAAACGATAGTGAGCTTTACAATACCTCTTCGGATACGGGTGCCTTCTCCTTTTATTATCTCGCATTCCGCCGAGGCAGTGAGATTGACCGCAGAATAGGTCAGACCTTTGCTATGCTCTGTGCTCATGATGGTGACCCCGTATATCAGGAATTAGGCGAAGCCCTTTATTGCTGGTTTTTATCGGTGGTAAGAAAGGCCGTTAAGGCGCTTGAGTTCGGCAACTGATTAGCTTGTTATATTTCACCCTTTTTTCTCATAAAATGAGGAGAAAGGGTGATTTTTTATGCCGATAATTTATTTAAGTCCTTCAACTCAGGAATTTAACCCTTATGTGGGAGGCGGAAACGAAGAATATTATATGAATCTTGTTGCTGATGCAATGGAACCTTATCTTGCGGCAAGCGGTATTCAGTTCGTGCGAAACACCCCTGAAATGACGGCTGCATCCTCCATAACGGCATCAAATTCAGGGACTTACGATTTGCATCTTGCTTTGCATTCAAATGCTTCGGGAGGAACGGCAGGAGCACGCAGAGGTTCTGAGGTTTACTATTATCCTACAAGCGTGTGGGGAAAGAGAGCGGCGGATATTATTGCAAATAATCTCAAACTGATTTATCCCTTGCCCAATGCCGTAAGAACAGTTCCAACCACCACCTTAGGAGAGGTAAGAAGAACAAAAGCTCCTTCGGTTTTAATAGAGTTTGCATATCACGATAATGCCGAAGATGCCAATTGGATAAGAAATAATATTGATGCAATAGCTCAAAATGTAGTTTTATCCTTAACCGAATATTTTGGAATTCCCTTTAATATGCCACAGGAAATTTTAATTGGTAATATAAATAATCCAAATAGCAGCGGAGCAAATCTCTATGCTTTTCCAAGTACCAATTCGGCGGTTAAGCAATGGATACCAAACGGCTCAGAGATAGTTGTATATAACCGTCAGCCTGACTGGAGCGTTGTTGGTTTTGGGGATAATGTCGGTTATGTGCAATCTGAGTATGTTTTTGTGTAATTTTTTTAAATTATGTGAGTAATTTATTGACATTAATGCGTTTTATGGTAAAATTATAAATGAAGTAAAATTAACTTTCGGAATACATTTTCCGAAGGGAAAAGAGGATAAATATGGAAAAGATGATTGAACAAATCAGAGCTGCCGGCGTTGTTCCGGTTGTGAAAATTGATGATGCTAAGGATGCTGTTGCATTGGCCGAAGCTCTTCGAGAGGGCGGTCTTAACTGTGCAGAGGTTACCTTCCGTACAGATGCTGCTGAAGAGGCTATTCGTCTTATGGCAGAAAAGTATCCTGATATGCTCGTTGCCGCTGGTACTGTTTTAACTCCTACTCAGGCTGATAAGGCTATGGCTGCGGGCGCAAAATTCATTGTAAGCCCCGGTCTTAATCCCATAGTTGTTAAGCATTGTATAGAAAAGGGATACCCTGTAATTCCCGGTGTTTGCACACCTACAGAGGTAGAGGCAGGTATGTCCTTAGGTCTTAAATATTTAAAATTCTTCCCTGCGGAGGCAGCAGGCGGTGTTAAGATGATTAAGGCTATGGCCGCTCCTTACACCAATGTTAAATTTATGCCTACAGGCGGTATCAGTACTGCTAATCTTAAGGAATATCTTACCTGCAAGGCAGTTTTCGCTTGTGGCGGCAGTTGGATGGTTCCCTCAGATAAAATTGCAGAGGGCAAGTTTGATGAAATAAAGGAAATGACTGCTAAGGCAGTTGAATTATTAAAGGAGATAAGAGGATAATGAAAAGAGTTGTAACCTTCGGAGAAATTATGTTGAGATTAGCCCCCAATGGCTATTATCGTTTTTTCCAGAATGACCAGATGCAGGCAACCTTCGGTGGCGGTGAAGCCAACGTTGCCGTATCTCTTGCTAACTATGGTTTTGACAGTGTTTACGTAACCAAGCTTCCTAAGCATGCTATAGGTCAGGCCGCTGTTGATAGTCTTCGTTATTTTGGTGTTGATACCTCCAAGATAACACGAGGCGGCGAAAGAGTTGGAATTTATTACCTTGAAAAAGGTGCTTCTCAGAGAGGCTCTGTTTGTATTTATGACCGTAAATATTCCGCTATTCAGCAGGCAACTACCGCTGATTTTGATTGGGATAGCATTTTTGAGGGTGCTGATTGGTTCCACTTTACAGGTATAACTCCCGCTCTCGGCGAAAATGTTGTTGAGATATGCAAAGAGGCTTGTAAGGCAGCTAAGGCTAAGGGCGTTAAGATTTCTTGTGACCTTAACTATCGTGGTAAGCTCTGGACTAGAGACGAAGCAAGGGCTGCTATGACCGAGCTTTGCCAGTATGTTGATGTTTGCATTTCTAATGAAGAGGATGCAAAGGATGTATTCGGCATTGAGGCTGAAAACACCGATATTTACGGTGGTAAGTTAAATCACGAGGGTTATAAGAGTGTTGCCAAGCAGCTTGCTGATAAGTTTGGATTTGAAAAGGTTGCTATCACTCTTCGTTCCTCTATTTCTGCAAGCGATAACGATTGGGCAGGTATGCTGTATGACGGCGAGGATTATTATTTCTCAAAGTCCTATCATCTCCATATTGTTGACCGTGTAGGCGGCGGCGATAGCTTTGGCGGTGGACTTATCTATTCACTTCTCAGCGGTAAATCCTCTAAGGATGCCATTGAATTTGCAGTTGCTGCATCTGCTCTTAAGCACTCAGTTGAGGGCGACTATAACAGAGTTAGTGTCAGCGAGGTTGAAAAGCTCGCCGGCGGTGACGGTTCGGGTAGAGTTCAAAGATAATTTATTTAAGCCTTGTTTCAAAAAGAAACAAGGCTTTTTTCATTTACATTAGATGCATTTTATGATATAATTTTTAAGTGTTTTGAACAGGAGTGATGCTAAATGAAAAAAATTTCAAGCTTTACAATTAATCACGATACTTTAGAAAAGGGTTTATATGTTTCCCGTATTGACGGGGACGTTATAACCTATGATATAAGGGCAAAAAAACCTAACGGCGGTGATTATCTTGGTAACCCTGCAATGCATACAATTGAGCATATTTTTGCAACCTTCGTGCGAAACAGTGTTCATTCCGATAGCGTTATTTATTTTGGGCCTATGGGTTGCAGAACGGGATTTTATCTTTTAATGAGGGATAATATCAGCAAAGAAGCGGTTATTACACTTGTTAAAAGTGCATTTTCTTTTATTGCTGAGTTTTCGGGTGAGATTCCGGGAAGCGGCAAGGAGGAATGCGGAAATTACCTTGAGCATAATTTAGAAGAAGCAAAGCGAGAAGCTAAAATAATGGTAGAGGTTTTAGCCGATTGGAAAGTATCGGATATGGAGTATAAGGCTTAATGAATATCATTGTTTGTTTAGATGATAAAAACGGTATGCTTTTTAACAAACGCCGTCAAAGCTCTGATATAAGACTCATTGATAGAATAAAGAAAATTACACAGGGTGCCACTCTTTTGATGAATTCTTATTCTGCCAAGCAATTCAGCGAAAATTTAATTATTGATGAGAATTTTCTTAATATTGCAAAAGCAGGGGAATTTTGTTTTGTTGAAAACTGCGATATTAAGGATTATAAAGAAAAAATTGAAAAGATAATAATTTATCGTTGGAATAGAGTTTACCCTGCCGATATGCACTTTCAAAAAGAAATATTAGAGGGCTTTAGACTTGCCTCAACCTATGAATTTGAAGGCAATTCCCACGAGAAAATAACCGAGGAGATTTATGCTATATGAAAATGAAGATAGTAGCTTTATTACTCGTATTTCTTTTAAGCTTTTGCTCCTGCGGTGTAAATGGTGTGCCTGTTTCAAATGATGAACAAATATCTTCTGTAAGCGATATACCCGAATTTGATAATACCGCATATATCGCAATAAACGATAATAAGCCCGAGTTTGATGAAGATGACCTTGTTACAGAGTCTTATGAGCTTTACAGTGAGCTTGATGCTCTGGGCAGATGCGGTGTAGCGGTAGCTTGTGTTGGTATAGATATTATGCCAACCGAGGAGCGAGGCGCCATAGGTCAGGTTAAGCCTTCGGGATGGCAAACTGTGAAATATGACATTGTTGACGGCAAGTATCTTTACAACCGTTGTCATCTTATCGGATATCAGTTAACGGGTGAAAATGCAAATACAAAGAACTTGATAACGGGTACAAGATATCTTAACATTGAGGGTATGCTACCCTTTGAAAATATGATGGCCGATTATGTGAAGGAAACCAAAAATCACGTGATTTACAGGGTAACACCTATTTTCAAAGGCAATAATCTTGTTGCAAGCGGTGTTCAGATGGAGGCTATGTCGGTTGAAGACAAGGGTGAGGGTATATGCTTTAACGTTTACGCATATAATAATCAACCCGGAATTATAATTGATTATTCGGACGGGGGCAGTAGCCTTGAAGGTAAAGAAAACACCGAATCCTATGAAGATATACCAACCCAAGGGTATGTTCTTAATACAAACACTAAAAAATTCCATAATTTTGGCTGCAGTTTAACCGAAAAGATTAAGAAAAATAATAAAAAAGAATTTTTTGGCGAAAGAGAAGAGCTGATATTGGATGGCTATTCTCCTTGCAAAAACTGTAACCCATAATCAAAGGAGAAAAAATGTACGCAAATTACCATACACATACCTTTCGTTGTAACCATGCGACGGGCACCGAAGAAGAATATATAAAAACTGCCATTAAAAACGGTATAAAAATAATGGGCTTTTCTGACCATGCTCCCTTTGTATATCCTGACGGTTTTCAGGCAGGGTATTGTATTCAGGCTGAAGAAGCCGAAGATTATATTGAAACACTGAAAGCCTTGCGGGAGAAATATAAGGGACAAATTGAAATCATTATTGGTTTTGAGATGGAATATTACCCTATATATTTTGATGATATGTTATCTAACGTTAAAAAGCTTGGAGCCGAGTATTTAATTTTAGGTCAGCATTTTATCGGAAACGGATATCCGGATGGTATTGGAAGCTGTTCTCCAAACCATACCGAAGAAATGTTTAGTTGTTATACCGATGGAGTTATTGAGGGTATGAAAACAGGAAAATTTTCCTATCTTGCCCATCCCGATATGTTTTTATATGCCGAAAATGACGAAATATATAACCGTGAAGCAAAAAGACTTTGCGAAGCCGCAAAGGAGCTTGATATACCCCTTGAAATAAACTTGTTGGGTATTCATAGCAGGCGGCATTACCCCAAGGAAGCCTTTTGGAAGATAGCGGGAGAGGTTGGCTGCAAGGTTATATTCGGCTTTGATGCTCATTCGGCAGATAGGGCGTATGACAAAGAGTCATTAAAAATTGCCGAAAAAATAGTTAAAAAATATAAGCTTCATTTAATTGATGAATTAGATATAAAGGAACTGTAAAAAGGAGGGCTGATTTCTTTGGATAAATTTGAATTAGTATCAAAATTTGAACCTACGGGCGATCAGCCCGAAGCTATAGACAGATTAGTTGAGGGTCTGGAAAAAGGCGATAAAGAACAGGTATTGCTTGGTGTTACGGGTAGTGGTAAAACCTTTACAATGGCTAATGTTATAGCAAGACTTAATAGACCTACCCTCGTTCTCGCTCACAATAAAACCCTTGCCGCACAGTTATGTTCTGAGTTTCGTGAATTTTTTCCAAATAATGCGGTTGAATATTTTGTTTCCTATTATGATTATTATCAGCCCGAAGCCTATATTCCCGGCAGTGATACCTATATCGAAAAGGATTCATCCATAAACGATGAAATCGATAAATTAAGGCACTCTGCAACCTGTGCGTTATCAGAGCGAAGAGATGTAATAATTGTAGCGTCGGTTTCTTGCATTTATTCCCTCGGTAGCCCTATCGATTACCGAAATATGGTAATATCTTTGCGTACGGGTATGGAAAAGAACCGTGATGAGCTTATAAGAAAGTTAGTCGATTTACAGTATGAAAGAAATGATATTAACTTTATAAGAAATAAATTTAGGGTAAGGGGAGATACGGTTGAGGTATATCCTGCTTATTCCTATGAAAACGCTATCCGTATAGAGTTTTTTGGTGACGAGATTGACAGAATAAGTGAAATAAACCCTCTTACGGGCGAAATTAAGACACTTCTTTCACATATCGCAATTTATCCTGCTTCCCATTATATTGTGCCTCAGGACAAGCTAGAGGATGCTCTTGGTGAAATTCAAGAGGAAATGGAAGAAAGGGTAAAGGAGTTTATCGAAAACGGTAAATTAATTGAGGCTCAAAGAATCAGGCAGCGCACCGAGTATGATATCGAAATGCTTCGGGAAATCGGTGTGTGCAAGGGTATTGAAAACTATTCGAGAGTTCTTGCCCGTAGACCTAAGGGTAGCACACCCTCAACTTTACTCGATTATTTCCCCGAGGATTTTATTCTTTTTGTTGATGAATCCCATGTTACTCTGCCTCAGGTAAGAGGTATGTACGGCGGAGATAGGGCAAGAAAGGAAAATCTTGTTGAATACGGTTTCCGTCTGCCCTCAGCCTTTGATAACAGACCACTTAATTTCGATGAGTTTTACAGTCATATAAATCAAGCTGTATTTGTATCTGCAACACCTGCCGAGTTCGAAAAGGAAAAGGCAACACAGATTGTAGAACAGGTAATCCGTCCTACAGGACTTTTGGACCCCGAGGTTAGTGTACGACCCTCTAATGGACAGATAGATGATCTTATTTCTGAAATAAATATCCGCATTGCCAAAAAAGAAAGAGTTTTAGTTACAACTCTCACTAAAAAAATGGCAGAGGATTTAACCGAATATCTTGAAAAAAGCGGCATTAAAGTAAGATATATGCACTATGATATCGATACCATTGAGCGTATGGAAATAATAAGAGACCTTCGTAAGGGCGAATTTGATGTTCTTGTGGGCATTAATCTGCTAAGAGAAGGCCTTGATATTCCAGAGGTATCCTTGGTTGCTATATTGGATGCGGATAAGGAGGGCTTCCTTAGAAGTGAGACCTCACTTGTTCAAACTATCGGACGAGCTGCCCGAAATTCCGAGGGTACAGTTATAATGTATGCCGATAGCGTTACTCCCTCAATGGAAAGGGCTATAACCGAAACGCTGAGACGCCGAGAAATCCAACAAACCTATAACGAAAAAATGGGAATTGTGCCCAAAACAGTTACCAAGGATGTAAGGGATATAATCGAAATCGGCACCAAGGTTAAAAAGGATAAGCCTATATCTAAAATGTCGAGAATTGAGCGTGAAGCCGAAATCAAAAGGCTTACCAATGAGATGCGGCAGGCGGCTAAAATACTTGAATTCGAGCACGCGGCTTATCTACGGGATAAAATTAATAAGCTAAGAGAAGGTAAATAAAGGGGTAATTGCGGTTACTCCTTTTTACTTTAAATATGGAAAATTAAGGACAAAAAAAGTAAAAAATTATGCATTGAAATTTTATTTTCCAGCAAATATAATATAAATGGGTATTTCTAAATTAATACGAAAGGACGGGTTTTCTATGTATAAACAAAAAGTTGTTATAGCTGATGATGAGCGTGTTACTCTTCAGGGACTTCGTTTTGTCATTGAAGACTCCTGCCCTGATGTTGAAATAGTGGGTGAATTCTATAACGGAAAGGATGTTATGGAATATATATCTACTAATCCCGTTGATATTATTGTAATTGATATTTGTATGCCTGTTATGACTGGACTTGATGTGCTTAAGTATATCTATGAAAAGAAAAAAGATATTAAAACCGTTATTATCACCGGTTATAAGGATTTTGAATATGCCCGTACCGCTATTCAGTATAATTGCTATACCTTATTGACCAAGCCCCTTGATTTTGATAAGGTTACCCAAGTAATTAACGAGCTTTGTAAGGAAAACCTTGAAAATATCTTATCGATTCAGGAAAGCACAAAGCATATCTTAAAAGAGAGAGAACAACAGAGAATGTTGCTCACTTATTTTATGAATTCAATTCTTTCTTTTGATGAACTATCTAAAAAAATTGATAATATTAAAGAGCTTGAAAATAAGTGCTGTGTTGTTGAATTATTTTCAAATGAGAGTATTTCATATGAATCCTGGTGTGATATATGTGAAATAAACAATCAAAATATTAATATTTATTGCGTCAGCAGTAGTGAAAATTATGCAAAGCTTCTTGTTTTCTTTAAGGAAAACAAAGCCTCCTCTAACCAAATGCATTTAAATCTGTTTTTGGGAGATATCGTTCATATTATAAAGGCTTCTTTCGGAACTACAGTTACCCAAAATGTAAAATGGTATGACTCACTTCGAGAGATAAGAAGCGACAAGGGTACTTTAAATCTTGATAAAATAGCAGATTATTTCTTAAGATATATTATGAAATTTACAGATGAAGAAAATGTAAATTCAATATTATATAGCTGCACTTTAGATGATTATATCGAGATTTCAAAATCTTTAGTTCAAAAAATCGGAATAAGGTTTTCATTAGATTTTTCCGAGTATATCAGAAGAATTGAAAATGCAACCGATATACAAACAGTTAAGGATTTAATGTTTTCCATCAGAGATGAAATTCGCATTGATGCAGATTTCCCGATAAACAGAATTAAAAATTATCTTTATGATAACTGCGGCGAAAATCTCCGTATGGATAAGGTGGCTGAATATTTTGGTTACAATTATTCCTATTTCAGCCGTATTTTCAAGAAGAAAATAGGGGATAGCTTTTCAGATTATATTGCCGCAGTTCGCTTAGAGAGAACAAAGGAGCTTCTTAAAAAGGGAATAAGCATCGAACAGATAGCTGAAGAAGTTGGCTATGATATTTCCTATGTAAAGAAAAAATTTAAGATGGAAACAGGATTATCTATAAAGGAATTTTTAGATTCTGAGGGTGTATGATGTATAAACTTTTCAGGCTTTCAAAAATCAGTAAAAAAGGCACCAAAATTGTAATAAGTCTCACCGCCGCAATAATGGCGGTGTTTCTGTGCATTTTAATACCGGTTGAGATTACCATGCTCAGACAGCAAATTATCGCCGGCGAAAATAAGACGATGGCTGCCTCGGAAGCGACACTCGAATCGGAATTGGTAAGCCTAATAAATGTTTCTGTATATTTAAGCACGTTAAAGCTTATTAATTTAGAATCGGGATATTCAGTAATTCAATATAAAGACTACCTTAATATGCATAATCAGATTATAGCAACCGCTAAGAGTAGTCAGTATATTGAGGAGATATATCTTTACGGCTCTGGCGGTGAATATTCTACCGACCCTGACTATTCATATTCTGATGTTCTTAAAGGTTCTATAGTTGAGCTTGGCTCTAAAATGGGGATAAAACTCTTCAAATCTGTATCCGAAACTGATAGCTTCTATTATTTTCAATATATGGATGTAGTTGAAGGGAATAATCAGGTAATTATAAAGCTTAACAGCCGTGATTTTTCGGAACTAATTTTTAATCCCAATAATGATTTACTTTATCAGGGTTGGGTTGATTCTCAGGGTATAGTAGCATTTTCCTCCTGGCAATATGATTTAGGAGCAAAATTTTCAAAAAGCTTTTCTGAGGATTTTAAAAAAGATTATTCAATCAAAAAAACTGTTTTTAACGGAACAAAGGGCTATCTTTCTACCGATAAAATCGATGATTTGGATTTATATCTTGTTCAGGTATCAAGAAGAGATGCATATTCTAAAAACTGGCAGAGCTTTACTATTCTTTTAAGCCTTGCCCTCGTAGTTTTGGTATTCGTTTTTCTTACTACAGTATTGATATGCGATGTTACATACCGTCCTTTCAAGAAAATTCTTGATTTGTTGGGCTATAATCAGATGAATACCATAAACGATGAAACTGATGCGGAATATAAATATATTATTGAAAACATAAAGAAAATCAGCGAAAAGAATGCAATGCTGGATAAGCAGGTTAATGACTCCCTTGAAGAACTGAGGGTACAGCAGATGATAACCTGTCAATCGCAAATCTGCCCCCATTTTATTTATAATACTCTTTCGGCTATCAGCTCACTTTCGATGATAGCCCTTAAGGATAGAAATAATCCTATTACTAAGTCTATAAACAACCTTGCCTGGATTCTTTCCGAGACCCTTAATGCAGAGGAAAAAATAACAACTGTACGCAAGGAAATCGAGGTTTCAAAAATATATATAGAAATTTTGTATACCCGATATGATAACAGTTTTACAGTTGAATGGGATGTTGACGAAAGAGCTCTTGATTTCTATATTATTAAATTTTCCTTGCAGCCTTTGATTGAAAACGCCGTAAAACACGCCTTTGAGGGCACCGGTGAAAATCAAAAAATTACTGTATCGATTAAAATTGAAGAGGGAGTAATTTCGGTTTCTGTTGACGATAACGGAATTGGTATTTCCCCTGAAAGATTAAAAGAAATAGAGCAAGGTATGAATAATTTTAATACCAATTCTTATAAAAATGTTGGACTTAAAAACGTTAATCGAAGAATTAAGTTGATTTACGGCGAGAATTACGGATTATCCGTAGAAAGTAAGGAAGGCGAGGGAACACGCTTTAACTTTACATATCCCGTTGATTAAAAATAAGAGCCTGAATTAAATTTCAGGCTTTATTACATGTAAAAAAAAATCTTTAAAAAGTAAAATACTAGCCATTGAAAATATTGTATAAAAGGTTTATCGTATAATATATAAGTATATATTTAGTTATCTATTAAAGGGAGTATGGGAATGAGTGCAAATAATCGCTTAACAAGGAAAAGGCATTTTAAAGAAAATGTGCCGCTGTTTCTTTTAGCATTACCGGGCATTATTATGCTTATTTTGTTTTCCTATGTTCCTATGTTCGGTATAATAATCGCTTTTAAGGATTTCAAGTATCCTTTGGGAATCTTCGGCAGCCAATGGGTGGGACTAAAGAATTTTGAATTCCTGTTTTCCTCAGATTACATATACGGCGTTATAGGAAGAACGGCAGGATATCACATTTTGTTTGAACTATTTGGTATTATCTGCTCTGTTGTTATTGCAATATTGCTTTATGAGGTTACCAGTAAAACACTGATCAAAACCTATCAAACCGCAATTTTATTACCGTCTTTCATATCCTACGTTCTTGTTGCTTACATAGTTTTCACATTGCTTAGTCACGAATACGGTATTTTGAATAAGCTTTTGGTATCTGTTGGACTTGATGCAGTAAAATGGTACAATGAGCCAAAATATTGGACGGTAATATTGCTTATAACATCAATTTGGAAAAACGTTGGATATTCCTCCTTGCTTTATTATGCAACCATTATCGGAATAGATACTTCTCTTTTTGAGGCTGCAGAAATTGACGGAGCCAACAAATTCCAGCTTATAAGACACATTACTATTCCTTCGTTAGTGCCTATCGTATGTCTTATGATAATTCTTTCGGTTGGAAATCTTATGTCGGGCAACTTTGATTTATTCTATCAAATTCCCAGACAGTCACCTGCGCTTTACAGCACAACCGATGTTATCAATACATATGTTTTTAGAAACTTGATTTCAGGAAGTATAACAACAAGTAGTGCAGTCGGCGTTTTCCAGTCGGTGGTTGGAACTGCAATGGTTCTTTTAACCAACGGCATTGTAAGAAAAGTCAGCCCCGATAATGCTATGTTTTAAGGGGGGTAAGGACAAATGAAAAAAACTTTAAAAAATAAACATTTAGGCTTTACCGTCTTTTCACACATTTCATTTATCATTTTTTCTTTGTGCTGTATAGTTCCATTTCTTTTGTTGATTGCAATATCCTTCTCTAACGAAAAGGACATTTTGGACGGTGGCTTCGCTCTTATACCTGAGAGGTTCTCATTAGATGCATATAAATATGTTTTAACAGAGCCTTCTTCACTTATTGATGCCTACGGAATAACTATTTTCTATACGATTTTCGGAACGATAGTAAGCGTAGTGTTTATGGCGGGTATGGCTTATACATTAGCAAGAAAGACATTTCGTTATAAAAAAGCCTTAACGATTTTCCTTTTGATAACAATGCTCTTTAACGGTGGTCTTACTTCATCCTACATAATCAATACTCAGATTTACCGTTTGGGAGATACGCTGTGGATATATATTTTCAACAGTTCTACCGTAACTGCTTATACCGTATTTGTTTTCAGAACCTTCTTTAAACAAATACCGGAAAGCCTTATCGAGTCTGCCAACCTTGAAGGAGCAAACGAATGGCAGTTGCTAACTAAAATTATTATTCCGCTTTCCAAACCCGTACTTGCTACTTTTGGCTTTATGGGAGCGGTTTCAAGATGGAACGATTTACAGGTAGCTTTGTATTATATTTCTAATTCAAAGCTTTATACTCTCCAGTTATTGCTTCAGAATATACTAAATCAGGCCGAATATCTTAAAGAACTGCAAAAGGTTATGGATGTATCGGCAATTTCTATGAATACTATTCCTACAGAAACTATGAAATTTGCAATGTGTATTCTGGCTTGCGGTCCTATGATTCTTACCTTCCCGTTTTTCCAGAAATATCTGACTAAGGGTATGGTAGTTGGAGCAGTAAAGGGATAAGTTTATGGAACCTTTCAAAGAGTTAATTTACTCTTTGGTTAATATAAAATAAGGATAAGGTGATTATTATGAAAAAGGTATTAGCACTTTGCTTAAGCTTGATTATGATTTTCGGATGCTTAGCCGGATGTGGCGGCAGCGCAGATCCTAACAAGGAAGTAACACTTACATGGGTTATGGGTTGTTCTCAGCCTAAAGAAGTGGAAAAGGTTTTGGATAAGGCTAACGGAATGTTAGAGGAGCTTCTTCCCAATACAAAAATTTCCTTTGTTATGGATTCTTCTATGGCAAGCAAATGGTCGCTTTGGATGGCAGGCAGAAAGGTTTTTGATATAGCTCATGCCGGATTCTATACTGATATTCAGACAGAAATTAACAATGGTGCATATACACCTCTTGATGATTTAATTGAAGAGTATGCTCCAACAATAAAGGAACTCAAAAACGGTATATTCAAGGATTTGTTTGATTATGGCGTATATGCTGGTGAAACCTATGCAATTCCTTGTATTCAAACTTATTGTAAGGAATCTTTAACAGTATCAATTCCTGCTGCTTTAAAGCAGTATATTGACGTTGACCGTTTGGTTAAAACTGCTTATGCATCCTCTACAACAACTGACGAGTTCTATCAGATATTGGATGATTATCTCCAGGCTTCCAAGAAGGCAGGAGCAATCGGCAACGAAAAAATCTCCAATTACATAAACCCCGAATTCACCTATGATTTTGCTAAGCGTGGATATGAGTTTATTGGCGGTGAGTATTCTTCGGTTGCATATAAGTTAGATCCCAAGAAGATAGAAGTTGTAGATTTCCACGAGACCGAGGAATTTAAAACCTACATTAAATGGATGAGTAAATGGAATAAGGAAGGCTTTGTTTCTCCTGACGTATTAACCGGTGGTTCCAGCAGTAAGATGTATCTTATTGAGTCCCATAAGGTCGAGCGTAAGGGCGAAGAAGCAAATCATACCAGAACTGCTTACGCTATGGACTATGCACAGGACCGTTTGTCTATCTTTGTAACAAATCCTGAGTTTGATTATAAGGGTGCTCCTGAGCTTGGTAAATTACAGACCTTCCTTGCTATTCCTACTACAAGTAAAGCTCCTGAACGTGCAATGCAGTTCCTTGAGCTTATTTATTCCGAAAAGGGTAAAGACCTTATAAATCTTTTAACCTTCGGTATAGAGGGCGAGCAGTATGAAAAGGTAAGCGATAACGCTATTAAGTGCTTCGAATATCAGGCACAGCCTTCAGGAAATATATCCTATGGTATAGCTGCTTGGACAATGGGTAATATGTTCAATATGTATGCTATTTATCCTTACGATGAATCTACTATTGAATATGCCCGTGATTATTGGGAAAACACCAATAAAAACCGTCCTCTTTCTGCTGCATACGGTTTGTTCTTTGATGCTAATGAGCATACAAAGATTCTTTCGGATATGTCTACTGTAAATCAGGAATATGAGTTGCAGTTAACCTGCGGCGTTTATGAGAATTATACTGAATTGTATAATACAATGATAAGCCTTAATAAAAAAGCAGGTATCGAGAAACTGATTGATACATTGCAGAAGCAGGCAAACGAACATCTTAAGAAATAAAAGAAAAAGCCTCCCGTACGGGAGGCTTTTATATTTAGAAAAACTTAAAAATCATCAGTCTCTATCCATTCGTTGGAGGATGTATAAGAAGGATTTTGCGAAGAGGAAGAATTTTGCGAAGAGGAAGAATTTTGTGAAGAAGATGAACTCTGGGAAGAAGAACCGGAAGAGCTGATAACGGATGAAGAAGATTCTTCATCATCTCCCTCAAGGGTTACATCAACGGTTATTTGTTCTTTTAAAGGGGTAGAAGATGATTGGGAAGAAGTAGCAGAAGAATTGTCGGAGGATACTTCCCATTGGTCAGCCCCTTGGACAGTAGAAGAAGACCCAGAATTCATAGAAGAGTTATCAACCTTTTCTTGAGCCTTTTTATCAGAACAGGCGGTTAAAAACAAAGCGATAATAGCAAAAATAATTAAAATTTTTTTCATAAAAAATATTCTCCTTGTGGTCATATGTATCATTATAATACAACTACTTAAAAAATACTATATTTAATTTTATGTTTTTCTAAAACTTACCAATATTTTAATTTACAAATAGTTAAATTTAGAGTAAAATAACTATGTATATTGTTTTGTTATCTGACGGAGGTAATTTCTTTGGCAAGCGATAGAATAGTAATAAAGGGTGCGAGCGAGCATAATCTTAAAAACATTGATGTTGAAATACCAAGGGACAAGCTTATTGTTTTCACAGGACTTTCGGGAAGCGGTAAATCCTCCCTTGCTTTTGATACTATATACGCCGAGGGACAACGCCGTTATGTTGAATCCCTTTCCTCCTATGCCCGTCAGTTTTTGGGACAGATGGAAAAGCCTTGCGTTGATAGTATTGAAGGACTTTCTCCCGCTATTTCAATCGACCAGAAAACAACCTCTAAAAACCCCCGTTCAACTGTTGGTACGGTAACGGAAATATATGATTATTTGCGTCTTTTATATGCGAGAGTAGGTATACCTCACTGTCCGATTTGCGGTAAAGAAATAAGTCAGCAAACTACCGACCAAATTGTGGATACCGTTATGAAATTAGAAGAGGGAAGCCGTATACAGATATTATCGCCCATTGTTAAGGGTAGAAAAGGCGAGCATGTCAAAGAACTTGAAAATGCCCGCAAATCGGGATATTCAAGGGTTAGAATAGACGGTAATATCTATGACCTTTCGGAGGAAATCAAACTCGAAAAAAATAAAAAGCATATGATCGAGATAGTTGTTGACCGACTTGTTATCAAGGAAGAAATAAGGTCAAGATTATCTGAAAGCATTGAAACGGCTGCCTCGGTTTCGGGCGGTCTTGTTGCGGTTGATGTAATAGGCGGCGAGGAGTTACAGTTTTCACAAAGCTATGCCTGTGATGAGCACGGTATCAGTGTGCCTGAATTAACTCCTACTATGTTTTCCTTTAACAATCCCTTCGGCGCATGCCCTACCTGTACAGGTATCGGTATGTTTATGAAGGTTAACCCTAAGCTTCTTATCAATGATGATAGTAAATCCTTGCTTGAAGGCGCAATTAAGGCTTCGGGTTGGGGTGTAAATACCTGGTTTAATCCCGATGCAGGCGCAATTGCCACAATGTATTATAAAGGTATTGCAGATAGATTTGGTTTTGATATTAATATTCCTTTCAGAGATATCCCCGAGGATGCCAAGCAGATGATTTTTTACGGTAGTGGGGAGGAAAAGCTTAAGCTTGTTCGCAATTCCGAGCTTGGAGGCGGAATTTACTATGCCCCCTTTGAGGGTGTAGTGAATAATCTCGAACGCCGTTATAAAACAACGAGTAGCGATTATTCAAGAGAAGAAATAGAATCTCTTATGACCGAGAGCGAATGTCCTGACTGTCATGGTGCGAGACTAAAGCCTGAATATCTCGCAGTAACTATCGGTAATAAAAATATTAAAGAGTTCTGTGATATGTCGGTAAACGATGCGCTGAAATTTATTTCCGAGCTTAAATTCTCTCAAAGAAATGAAATGATAGCAAAACCTATTTTAAAAGAGGTTTGCGAGCGTCTTTCTTTTTTACAAAGTGTGGGACTTGATTATTTAACCCTTTCCCGTTCATCTGGTACTCTTTCGGGAGGAGAAAGTCAGAGAATACGTCTCGCAACGCAAATCGGCTCATCCCTTGTAGGTGTTCTCTATATTCTTGATGAACCAAGTATCGGTCTGCACCAAAGGGATAATGACCGATTACTTGCTACCCTCAAAAAGCTTCGTGATTTGGGTAACACGCTTATTGTGGTTGAACACGATGAGGATACTATGAGAGCGGCTGACTATATAGTTGATATTGGTCCGGGCGCAGGTATCCACGGTGGAAATGTTGTGTGTAGCGGTACCTTAAGTGAGCTTGAAAAATGCACCGAATCCATAACCTCAGATTATCTTACGGGAAGAAAGCAGATACCCGTCCCTCAAAAGAGAAGAAAAGGTAATGGTCTTAAATTAAGCGTTAAGGGTGCGGCAGAAAATAATCTTAAGAACATTAATGTGGATATACCGCTTGGTGAATTTGTTTGCGTTACCGGTGTTTCAGGAAGCGGAAAATCATCTTTTGTTAATGATATAGTTTATAAGGTGTTGGCTTCTAAGCTTAACCGTGCGAAGACCATACCCGGTAAATTTAAATCTGTAGAAGGTATCGAAAATCTCGATAAGGTTATCGATATCGACCAGTCTCCTATAGGCAGAACACCCCGCTCAAATCCTGCAACTTATACGGGAGTTTTCAACGATATAAGGGAGCTTTTTGCCCAAACTAAGGATGCAAAAGCTCACGGATACAGTGCAGGAAGATTTTCCTTTAATGTTAAGGGAGGCCGTTGCGAAGCCTGTCAGGGTGACGGTATTTTAAAAATTGAGATGCATTTCTTACCCGACATTTATGTGCCCTGTGAGGTTTGCGGCGGCAGTCGATATAACAGAGAAACCCTTAATATTAAGTATAAGGGTAAAAATATCTATGATGTCCTTGAAATGACGGTTGAAGAGGGTATGAATTTCTTTGAAAGTGTACCGAAAATTCACCGAAAACTCAAAACACTTTTTGATGTTGGCCTCGGGTATGTAAAAATCGGTCAGAGCGCAACCACCCTTTCGGGCGGCGAAGCTCAGCGTGTAAAGCTTGCTACCGAGCTTTCAAAACGCAGTACGGGTAAAACCATATATATTCTCGATGAGCCCACAACGGGACTGCATACAGCCGATGTTCATAAGCTTATTGAGGTTTTACAGCAGCTCGTTGATGCAGGAAATACAGTACTGGTAATCGAGCATAACCTCGATGTTATCAAAACTGCAGACTATATTATCGACCTCGGTCCCGATGGCGGTGATAGGGGAGGTACTGTTGTTTGCGCAGGTACCCCAGAAAAGGTATGCAAATGTGAGAAATCCTATACGGGACAGTTTTTGAAGAAATATTTATAAAAGCTATTTAATTTACACATTATTCACCAATAAAATACAAAATCATATAGAATAATATAAGGGAGATGAGTAAATTGTTTGGATATGTTCGTGTTTGTAAGCCTGAACTTAAGGTCAAAGAATATGAAATGTATAAAGCAGTTTACTGCTCGTTGTGTAAATATCTTGGCAAAAAATACGGTATTTTATCTCGTTTGACATTAAGCTATGATTTTACCTTTCTGGCTCTTATAAATATGTCTCTTAAGGATGAATGTGAGGAGTTTTATAAGGGCAGATGCGCTTTTAATCCCATAAAAAAATGCAATTACTGTAAAAGCGATGATTCTTTAGATATGCCTGCAGCGGCAGCTATGATAATGCTTTATTATAAGCTGCTTGATAATATATCCGATGAAAAGGGTATAAAAAGGTTAGGTTTTATGATTTTAAAGCCCATTTTTTCAGGGGCACATAAAAAGGCGGCAAAGGAATATCCCGAAATAGAGGAAACTGTTAAGGGATATATTCAAAAGCAGAACGAATTGGAAAAAGCAGATAATACCTCTCTTGATGTGGCGGCAGATCCAACCGCCGAGGCGCTTGGTAAAATTCTTTCTCTTTGCAGTACGAACGATGAACAAAGAAGAGTGTTATCCCGACTTGGTTATTGTATCGGCAGATATATCTATATACTTGATGCCGCTTGTGATTTGCAAGAGGATATAAAGAAAGATTCCTATAATGTTCTAAAGTTCCAAGAAAAAACCGATAAAGAGGAAATAGCTTCAAAGCTTTATTTCTGTGCAAACGAGGCGGCACTTGCTTTCGAGCTTCTCGAAATTAAAAAATTTAAATCAATTTTGGGCAATATAATATATTTAGGTTTGGAAGAAACCTTTAAAAAGGAGTTAAATAAATGAACGATCCGTATTCCGTATTAGGAGTATCCAAAAATGCAACTGATGAGCAGATAAAAAATGCTTATAGAGAGCTTGCAAGAAAATATCATCCCGATAATTATGCCGATAACCCCCTTGCAGATTTAGCAGGGGAGAAGATGAAGGAAATTAACGATGCCTATGATGCTATAATGAACGAGCGCAAGGGTAGAAGCTCGGGTACAGGTGGCAAAAGAGGCAGCTATCAAAGCGGACCTTCATCATTTCCCGAAATCAGAAATTTGATAAATCAGAATCGTCTGGAAGAAGCGCAAGTTTTACTTGACGGTGTTCCTATAGGCTCAAGAGACGCTGAGTGGCATTTTCTCAATGGAACGGTTCTTTACCGTAGAGGTTGGTTTGACCAGGCTTATACCAATTTTGCAACCGCTTGCAGAATGAATCCCGGTAACCCCGAATATCAAAACGCACTGCGCCATGCTCAACGCAGTGCAGGCAGACAGGCTAATCCATATAACAATTATGGCTCGGGTGGAAGTTGTGACGGATGCGATATCTGTTCAAGCCTTTTATGTGCCGACTGTTGTTGTGAATGTATGGGCGGCGATTTAATTTCATGCTGTTAGGTGAAATATGCGTAATAATACTAAAATAGCCTTTGGCGGTATTATGGCGGCGTTGAGTGTTGTTTGTATGCTTTTGTCACATTTTCCTTATTTCACTTATGCGGCCCCCGGTGTAGCTTCACTTTTCGTTATGATTTCTCTTATTGAAACCGATAAGAAGTGGGCGACAGGCGTTTATATCGCTTCGGCTTTACTTATCTTGATTTTTGCTGAAAACGAAAGCAGATTTATATATTTGCTCTTTTTCGGTCACTATCCAATACTTAAGGCAATTTTTGACGGTCGATTCAAAGGCATTATTCTTTGGTCCTTAAAAATTGTCACATTTAATCTTTGCGTGGTTGCTATATACTATATAACCTGCGCATTGATTGGATTTTCATTAGAAGAATTTTCAGTATTTGGAAAATACGGTGTTGCAATAATTGTATTGCTCTTAAATGCGGTTTTTGTTGTATATGATATCGCTTTATCAAGGATGGCGTTTTTCTATATAAACCGCTTTCATTCGTTGGTTAAAAAAATGTTAAAATTTTAACTAAAAAATTCGGAAACTATTTACACTGTTTCCGAATTTTTATTTTATAAAAATCTTGTAAAATATCACTATATATTGTATTATATATAGTGATGTATACAAAAAAGGGAGGAGAAATAATGGCAAAGAAGGAAAGCATATTGCGTCCCGTCAAGAAGATACGAGGCGGCGCAAATCTTCCACATTTAAAAGCAACAGCCGAGATGGAATCTGTTATTATGCCCGCACCCGCTGTTGTTAAAATACCCCTTTCTCAGCATATCGGTGCTCCTGCAAAGCCCGTAGTTAAAAATGGAGATAAAGTTTTCGTAGGAACCCTTATCGGCGAGGCTCAGGGATTTGTAAGTGCCAATATTCATTCAAGCGTTTCGGGAACGGTTAAGGCTGTTGGCGAAATTGTTATGAACGGTCTGCCTACTATGTGTGTAACCATAGAGTCAGATGGGAAGATGGAAAAGGATCCTAACCTTGCGCCCTTTAAGGTTGAAAAGGCTGAGGATATAGCCGAAGCTGCAAGACAGTGTGGCTTGGTAGGTCTCGGTGGTGCCGGTTTCCCGGCAAGCGTTAAGCTTACGCCCGATTCAAAGAAGAAAATAACAACACTCGTTGTTAACGGTGCAGAGTGTGAGCCCTATATTACGAGTGACTATCGTGAGTGCATTGAGAATTACAATGATGTTTTAGAGGGCATTTATCTCATAAAAAGAATGCTCGGCATTAAGAGGGTAAGACTTTGCATTGAATCTAATAAGGATGAGGCTATAAAAAAGCTTTATGAAATAGCTTCGGATAGAAGAGATAAAAAGGATAAGATAAAGCTTATGAGGCTTCCTGAGAGATATCCTCAGGGTGCTGAAAAGGTTATAGTGTATTCTGCTACCGGTAGAAAGATAGCCCCCGGAAAGCTTCCGAGTGATGTTAAATGCATTGTTATGAATATCACCAGTATCGGTACTCTTTATAGATTTATAACAACGGGAATGCCCCTTGTTTCTAAACGTATTACGGTGGACGGTACGGCCGTTAAAGAGCCTAAAAATGTTATAGTGCCCATTGGTACTCCCATACGTGAGCTGCTTGATTTCGTAGGTGAAATTGATGAAAACGCTGATAAAATTCTTATGGGTGGACCTATGATGGGTATAGCTCTTAACGATGCGGATGCAGTAGTTGAAAAGCGCAATAACGGAATTACCGTTATGAAGGAAACAAAAAAAGCGCCTCAAACACCCTGTATACGTTGCGGAAGATGTGCGGCAAAATGTCCTATGGGGCTTTATCCTGCTATGGTTGAAGCCGCTACCAGAAAGAATGATATCGAATCAATAAACGGTTTAAATGTTAATGCATGTATGGAATGTGGTTGTTGTTCGTATATGTGTCCTGCAAAGAGACCGCTTGTGCAATCAATGAGACTTGCAAAATCATTGCTAAGGAGGGAGAAAAAATAATGAAGGATATATTAACAGTTTCTTCCTCACCGCATTTAAGGCATCCTGATACTACCGCAGGAATAATGGGGGATGTAATTATTGCCCTTGCTCCTGCCGCAATTTATGGATGCATTTTATTTGGTATCAGAGCGCTGCTGCTTATTTTCACCTGTGTTATATCGGCTGTTTTGGCTGAATACATATGGTGCAAATTACTCAAAAAGCCTGTGTCAATAGGTGATTTATCGGCTGTTGTTACGGGCCTTTTGTTAGCAATGAATTTAAGCTCGGCAGTTCCTATTTGGATTGCCGCTATCGGCAGCGTAGTTGCCATTATTGTTGTTAAGCAGATGTTTGGCGGACTTGGTTTCAATTTTGCAAACCCTGCTATAACTGCAAGAATTGTTTTGTTGGTTTCATTCCCGAGCTATATGGCAGAATTCTTAGAGCCCGTTATGTATGATGCAGTAACCTCTGCAACACCTCTTGTTAAGGAAGCGGGAGCCTATACTTTTAAGGAATTATTCTTTGGTATGCATAGTGGATGTATCGGCGAAACTTCTGCATTTTTGCTCCTTATCGGCGGATTATATTTGATTTTAAGAAAGGTTATTAATCCTATAATCCCCGTGTGTTTTGTTGGAACAGTTGCACTTTTCGGATTAATTTTCGGTGAAAATGTAATTCAGCAGGTTTTCGGTGGAGGTCTTATATTAGGTGCTATATTTATGGCAACCGATTATACTACTTCACCCACCACAAACAAGGGCAAGCTTATCTTCGGTATCGGATGCGGTTTACTCACCTTTGTCATCCGTCGTTTTGCTTCCTTGCCAGAGGGAGTTTCCTATTCAATTCTTCTTATGAATATTCTTGTTCCGTATATAAATAAGGCTACCTTAACTAAGCCTTTCGGCGTGCGTAAGTGAGGTGCGGAATATGAATAAGATTAAAGATTTTTTCAAGAACAACTGGGCTGATATTTTTAAGCCTATTATCGTGCTTTTCTCAATTTGTATTGTTATTCCCTTGGCTTTAGCTGCCACAAATATGGTAACTGTAGATAGAATTGCCAAGCTTACCGAGGAGAGTAATAACAAGGCAATGGCTGCTTTAGTTGAAGCCGATGAGTTTAACCTTAAAAAGTTTAAACCTGATGAAAATAGTGAGGTAGAATATTATTCTGCAAGTAAAGACGGAGAGGTTACCGCCTTTATATTCATTACATCGGCTAAAGGCTACGGCGGCGATGTCAGTGTTATGACTGCCGTTGATTTAGAAGGAGAAATTTTAGCGGTTGATATACTTGATGTTACGGGAGAAACTCCCGGACTTGGACAGAATGCCGCTAAAGAAGGCTTTTATTCTCAGTTTGCCGGGAAAAAAGACAAGATAACCGTTGTCAAAAACGGCGCAGATGAGGATGCGGGAGAGATAAATGCCGTAACAGGAGCTACTATTTCTTCAAAGGCTGTTACCTCTGCGGTTAATAAAGCCTTGGAATATTATGAGGTTTTAAAAATGACATCTTCAGTATTTATTCCGAATGGAGGTGACGTAGGATGAAGGGTCAGAATATAAAATATTTTACTAACGGTCTTATAAAAGAAAATCCCGTTTTAAGATTAGTATTGGGCACCTGTCCTACGTTGGCAGTAACCACTGCCGCCATTAACGGTATTGGTATGGGTGTTTCAGCAACAATAGTTTTGGTTTGCTCAAATATTGTTATTTCTTTACTGAGAAACGTAATTCCCGATAAGGTAAGAATTCCTGCCTTTATAACCGTAATAGCAGGATTTGTAAGCGTTGTTCAAATGCTTGTCAAGGCATTTTTGCCCTCGATTGACGTGGCTTTAGGTATCTATTTACCGCTTATAGTTGTTAACTGTATAATACTCGCAAGAGCCGAAATGTTTGCATCAAAAAATTCTGTTTTACCCAGTATTTTAGATGGTCTTGGTATGGGAATTGGCTTTACTGCGGTATTAACACTTATGGGTGCAATCCGTGAGCTTTTCGGTGCAGGAACTTTGTTTGGTCTTACGGTTACAGCCGAATTTATTGACCCTATGATAGTATTTTTATTGCCTCCCGGAGGCTTTTTCGTGTTCGGTGTTCTTGTTGCCGCTTCTAATGCTATTGCTAAAAAGAACGGCAAGGAAATCGTTGAGCATTTAGGCTGCGAAAATTGTCCCTCAAGAAGTATGTGTAAATCTGTTTCGGCAGACGAGGAGGTGACGGTAGATGAATAATACTACAACCATCGTTTCTATTCTTCTCGCCGCCATACTCACAGATAATATGGTATTATCGAAATTCTTAGGTATATGTCCCTTCCTGGGCGTTTCAAAGAAACCCGGAACGGCATTTTCTATGAGTATTGCAGTTACCCTTGTTATGGTTGTTTCAACAGCCGTAACCTACCCAATTTATACCTATCTTTTATATCCTAAATTCGCTTATTTGCAAACTATAGTGTTTATTCTTGTAATAGCCGCAATAGTTCAGCTAATTGAGATAGTTCTCAAGAGATTTATCAAGCCCGTTTATAATGCTTTGGGTATATATCTGCCTCTTATAACAACCAACTGTGCTGTTTTGGGCGTTACTATGCTTAATATAACCGATGAATTGAGCTTTGTTCAGTCCTTGTTCAATGCCTTAGGTGCAGGACTTGGATTTATGTTAGCAATGCTGCTCTTTGCAGGTGTTCGCAGCAAGGTTGAAGCTGCAGACGTTCCCGAATTTTTGAAGGGACTGCCTATAACTCTTATAGCGGCTGCCATTGTTTCACTTTCCTTCTTAGGCTTTGCCGGAATAGGAGGTTAACTATGGAAATATTAATTGCTGTTATTATTGTTGCTGCAATAGGCCTTATTGCGGGTATCGGACTTTCCTTGGCTTCCAAGTTTATGGCTGTTCCCGTTGATGAAAAGCAGGAAAAAATTCGTGAGGCTTTACCGGGCGCCAACTGTGGTGCTTGCGGATATTCGGGCTGTGATGGATACGCCGCCGCTGTTGCTTCGGGAGAGGCTGAGCCAAATAAATGTGCACCGGGAGGAGAAACTGCTATCAGTGCAATTTCAGAAATCCTAGGTGTTGAAATTACAAATGAACCTAAAGTTGCTTTTATTGCCTGTAAGGGCAACTGCGAAAGCACTGCCGTTAAATACCATTACGAAGGCTTGAAAAGCTGCTCGGCGGCCGCTTTGATGCACTCAGGACCTTTAGCGTGTAGCTTTGGATGTATCGGCTATGGCGATTGTGCCGCTATTTGTCCCTTTGGTGCTATAACAATTGAAAATGGCCGACCTGTTATGTGCGAGGATATATGTGTGGGATGCGGCAAGTGTATTAACGCTTGTCCTAAATCCTTGATTTCACTTATTCCTAAGGACCATAAGGTTACGGTTAATTGTTCAAACAAGGAGAAGGGAGCACCTGTTGTTAAAAACTGCAAGACCTCTTGCGTTGGATGCAAACTTTGCGAAAAAGCATGCGAATCAGGTGCTATGAAGGTTATCGATAACGTTGCTGTTGTTGATTATTCTCTTTGTGACGGTTGTGGTAAGTGTATTGCAGCCTGCAAACGTGGTGTTTTGAGATAAAAATTAACAGATTTCCGCTTAAAAACGGAAATCTGTTTTTATTTGTAATAATTTTGTAACTTTTTTGTGTATTTTTCGATATATCTCTTGCAATATTTCCACTTTTTGTGTACAATGTTATTATCTATAATTATATATAAAGTTTAGGATGTGTTTAATTATGTCTAATCGTCTTTTTCAGGGCGTAATTCATCAAATGAAGGATGCTATTGACCGTACTTTTGGTGTGGTTGATGAAAATTTCAGTATTATTGCCAGCAGTGAGTTAGGAAAAATCGGCGAAGCCTTTCAGGTTGTAGCCAATAACGGAGATTGCTTTACTGCCGATGGCTTTACTTTTAAAACAATTACAGGAAATCAGGGTGCTAATTACACCGTTTTTGTTGAGGGAAATGATATTCTCGCTTCAAAATATGCCTCTGTTTTATCAGTAGCATTTTCTAACATAAAGTTTTATTATGATGAGAAATATGACCGTAGCAATTTCATCAAAAATGTTATTCTTGATAATATTCTTCTCGGTGATATACATCTTAAAGCCCGTGAGCTTTTCTTTAATAATGATGTTTCCCGTACGGTTATTTTAATTCGTTCTATGGATGCAAATGATGTATCGGTTTATGATGTTGTTCAGAATCTTTTCCCAGATAAGGCAAAGGATTTCGTTATAAGCATCAACGAAACTGACATTGCTCTTGTTAAAGAAACAAAGATAGGTATTGATTCTAAAACTATTGAGAAGTTGGCTTCAACCATTGCCGATACAATTTCAAGTGAGTTCTATACCCACGTTGTTATCGGTATTGGTACTACTGTAAGCAACATCAAGGATCTTGCCCGTTCCTTTAAGGAAGCTCAGGCAGCGTTAGAGGTTGGTAAGGTATTTGATACAGAAAAAACTATCGTTTCTTACGATAACCTTGGTATCGCAAGACTTATTTACCAGTTACCTACAACCCTTTGTGAAACCTTCCTTAAAGAGGTATTCAAGAGAGGTTCCATAGAAAGCTTGGATCAGGAAACCTTATTTACAATTCAGCGTTTCTTCGAAAACAATCTTAATGTTTCGGAAACCTCAAGAAAGCTATTTGTTCACCGTAATACTTTGGTTTATCGTCTTGAAAAAATCAAGAAGATTACAGGTCTTGATTTAAGAGAGTTTGACCATGCGATAATATTCAAGATTGCTCTTATGGTTAACAAGTATTTAAAGAGCAACCCCATTAAATATTAATCGAAAGAGAGACAGTAGATGGAAGAAATATCAATAAACCCCGCCGATAATGCGGTACAAAAGCCTATTATCGAGTTCCGAGGTGTTTCCAAGACTTATAAAACAGGCACTCATGCTTTAGAGGATGTTAATATAAAGATAAATAAAGGCGAGTTTGTTTTCGTTGTTGGTTCTTCAGGTGCAGGTAAAAGTACCTTTATGAAGCTTATAATGCGTGAAGAAAAAGCGAATACAGGTAAGATTACCGTTAACGGTTTTGATTTAACCAAGATGCCTCGCCGTCAGGTCCCCATGCTTCGCAGAACTATGGGAATAGTTTTCCAGGATTTCCGCTTGATTCCTACAATGAATGTTTTTGAAAACGTTGCTTTTGCAATGCATGTTGTGGGTGATTCCGGAAGACATGTCAGAGTTGAGGTTTCAAAGGCTTTAAGTAAGGTTGGCCTTGGTGATAAAGCCCGTTCAATGCCTTCGCAACTTTCAGGTGGTGAGCAGCAGAGAGTTGGTCTTGCCCGTGCTCTTGTTAATGCTCCCGATTTAATTATTGCGGACGAGCCTACAGGAAACGTTGACCCTAATATGTCATACGAAATTGTATCCCTTTTAACAGAAATTAATAAAAGGGGAACTACAATTTTAATGGTAACCCACGACCATAATCTTGTAAGAGATTTTCAGCATAGAGTTATTATGCTTGATAAGGGCAAAATTGTTGCCGATAATGTCGGAGGTGATATTTAATGAAGTTAAGCAGTATTAAATATCTAACCGGCGAAGGCTTCAAGAACGTTTGGGTTAACAGACTTATGTCGGTTGCATCCGTTGGTGTTCTTGTTGCTTGTATGGTTATAATCGGACTTGCTATTCTTATTTCAGAAAATGCCAATGTTGCTATTGGAAATCTTGAAAAACAGAATGTTGTTATGGTTTATATGAAGGACTATAACTGGGCGCTTTACGACGATTCACAAGCAGATGATGAAGATGTGTCAGCATCTAAAGAAGAAACTTCCGATAGTGATGAAGCGAAGCCTGATAAAAACGGAATTTATGAATCAGATTATATTATTCATAACGATGAAGAAGCACAGGAGCTCTGTGATAAAATAGCGAAGCTTCCAAATGTTGAATCGGTTGAATATATATCCAGTGAAGAAGGCCTTGAAACTGTCAAAGAATCAATGCTTGAAGGACAGGAAGAATATTTTACCTTCCTTGATGATGAATACGGTAATCCTATGTCTGCTGCTGCTAAGGTTAAAATGAAGGATATGGAATTATTCGGCGAAACCATTAAGCAGATTGAGAAGTTAGACGGTGTTGACGTTATTCAGTCTCAAAGCGATTTAGCAGATACTATTGCGGCGATTAAGAAGGGAATAACCGTTGCAGGTGTTTGGATTATTGCTATTCTTATAATTATTTCCCTTGTAATTGTTTCTAACACCATCAGGGTTACAATGTATAACCGTAAGCTTGAAATTAGTATTATGAAGGCTGTTGGTGCAACAGATACCTTTATCAGAGTTCCCTTTATTATTGAAGGTGTTTTAATCGGTATTATTTCTGCCGCCATTGCAGAGGTTCTTCTGTATTTCTGCTACCGTGTGGCAACCGAAACCATTGTTACAACCCTTGGAATGTCTGATATCGTTAAATACAGTGAAATGGCATTGCCTTTGTTTGGAATTTTCGTATGCATTGGTGTTTTAGCCGGTGCAATAGGAAGCTTTATTATTATCGGAAAATATCTTAAGCATGAAGGCAGCGAATTTTCAGCATTATAATGACTGCAAATTCTTTAAATTTGCAAACAATATAATTTCGGAGGATATATGAAAACATTTGTAAAGAAAACCTTGCTTATTCTTTTATGTGTTTTAACTGTTGCTTTAACTTTTACAAGTGCTCCGGTTGTTTTTGCCAGTAGAGAATCTGACTTAAAAAATGATATTTCAGATTTGCAAAAACAATCTGCTGCTTTAGAAAAGGATATTAAAAGGTTAAAGAGCGAAAAGGCAGATCAAAAGGTAATAGTTGATGCAATTCAAAAGAAGATTGCCAATACTCAGGCACAGATAAGACGTTGCAATCAGGAAATTGAAAAGGTTAACAGTGTTATTGCTAAAAACAAGGCTGAAATTGATGCTCGTAATAAAGAAATTGATAAAACTAAGCTCGAATTTAAAAAGAGACTTAGAGCTATTTATATGACTAACTCTCAGTCAAGCGTCAATATACTTTTAGGTGCGGAGAGCTTTTCTGATTATCTTCAGTTAGCTCAGCTCACCAGTGCAATTTCTGCCCACGATAAGAAAATTATGGAAGAAATTGTTGCTACAATCAAGGTTCTTAATGAAAAGAACGCAGAGAATCAAAAGCTTATTGAAGAACAGGCAGCTGTAAAAAATGATATTCTTAAAATTCAGCAGCAGCTTGAATCTGAAGAAAATGAGGCTTTGGGTATTTACAATAAAATAGCCGCCGAGCAAAAGGATGTTGAATCTGATAATGCCGATGTTGAAGCACTGATCAAATCAAAAGAAAAAGAGCTTAACAAAATTCTTTACGGAAGTGCAGGAAATAACTTTGTAAACCCAATTAGTGGATTTGTTTGGCCGGTACCTTCCTGTACTAATGTAACCTCAGGTTATGGTACTCGTATTCATCCTATAACCGGTAAAAAGAAAACCCATCAGGGCGTTGATATATCTAATGCTTCTATTTATGGTAAGCCTATAGTGGCAATAACTGACGGAACGGTTTATTATGTGTATTCCAGTTGTACTCATAAGTCTAAACGACCTATTTGCAGTTGTGGCGGCGGTTACGGAAACTATGTTGCTATTGACCACGGTACAGTGAATGGTGAGCATATCAAGGCATATTATGCTCATATGGATAGTGTTGCTGTTTCTAACGGTGCTTATGTTAAACAAGGACAGGTTATCGGTTACGTTGGAACAACCGGTTCTTCAACGGGATATCATTTGCATTTTGGTATAATGAAAAATGGGTCCTTCGTTAATCCTATGAATTATTATAAATCAACGAAATAAATTTAAACAGCCGTCACTTTGACGGCTGTTTTTGGAGAATATATGATTAAATTTTTTCGGGTAATAAGCATAATTTTAACCCTCGCTATTATGATTTTGATTTTTAGCATGTCATCGCAAGTAGCGAAGGTTTCTAACAAAACAAGCGGGGGACTGATTGAAAAAGTCCTAAATGTAGTTTATCCCAATTTTGAAAATTTGCAAACCGAAGAAAAAGAAAATATTATCTCAAATTTTCAGTATGTTGTGAGAAAAACCGCCCATTTTTCTATTTATTTTGCATTAGGTATATGCGTTTTAATGTCAATAATTACCTATTGTAATTTAAGGCTTTATGTAAGAATAGTTTTAAGCGGTATAATTTGCATTATATATGCGGCGAGTGATGAGCTTCACCAACTTTATGTTGCCGGAAGAAGTTGTGAATTATTCGATGTATTTATTGATGCTATTGGTTCAATACTCGGCATATTAATCGGATATTTTCTTTATCGTTTGATGTTGATTTATATTAGAAAAAAGAGGAGAGAAAACAATGCTTAAGAAAAAATTAGTTAAGGAAAACATAGCTTTGTTTGAAAGACTTAATAAGGCAAACGAAAAAATTTCCGAACAAGGAAAAACTATAAAAGAGCTTGAAGAAAAAATATCCAAGCTTGAAACTTTGCTTGAAGAAGAAAAAAACAAGGTGCAGGTTATCGAAATTAAGGAAGAAGCCGAAATAAGTACAGCCGAGGAAACCAAAGAAGAAATAAAGAGTGTTAATGATGTTGAATACGGCTCCGCTATTATCGGAAAAATCGTTGTTGCTGCAACAGAGAATAGTAATAAGCTTTCTGCAGAATCTCAAACACCTGAGAGTAAAGAGCAGATAAACCTTATTCTCGGCAAAACCGAGGTAGCAAAATCAGAAATACTTGCAGTTGTATTATCGAATAAGAGCCTTGATGAAAAAATAGCCGATATGGATAAAATCAGAGAGGATACTGTTGAATATTTTGAAGGTATAATGCAGCAGTATCAATAAGGTTGGGATTAATTTGAAGGATTTATATTTTTGTTCTTGTGATACAAATGGTGGGATATACCATTATAAGATTATAGGAACTAAACTCGAATTTTGCGAAAAAACCGAGCTTGACAGACCAATGTATATGGTTATCGAGGATAATAAGGCACATGTAATACTAAGGGAAATCGAATCAGAAAATAATTTTGGCGGAATTTTGAATTTCGATATTGATGATAACGGTGCTCTTGTTAATCCGAGTGAAATTGTTTCAACAAAGGGTGTAGTACCTTGTCATCTGACCGTTGTTGATAATGTTCCCTTTGTGGTTAACTATATTTCCGGTAATCTTGCAAAAATCCCTGAAAAAACTGTTACACATTGCGGTAAAGGACCTCATCCAACGAGACAAACTGCACCGCATACACATTTTGTTACATATATGCCCGATAAAAAGCATTTATTGTGCGTTGATTTAGGCCTGGATACTATTTTTTGCTATGATAAGGACTTGAATCAAGTTTCAACTGCAAAGGTCCCTGCGGGCCACGGAGCGAGGCATTTGGCTTTTTCCAAGGATAATAAATTGCTTTATTGTGTTAATGAGCTTGCTTCAACGGTAAGTGTTTTTAAGGTTGAAGGCACGAATTTTACTTTGCTTAATACATATGAAGCCTTGCCCGATTTTCACGATAAAAATACGGCGGCGGCAATTAGAATTTGTGAAGATTATCTCTATATTTCTAACCGTGGAGCTAATACTATAACGAAGTTTAAAATTTCAGGAGAAAAATTGGAGCTGATTTCTAATTTTGATTGCGGTGGAGAGGGTCCTCGAGATTTTGATATTGTTGACGGACTGTTTTTCTGCACGAATGAACAAACAAACGATGTTACTATACTCAGAGAAAAGGGTAACAACCTTGAGTTAATAGAAAAAATTCCTATGGCTGACCCTCTTTGTGTTGTTATAAGATAATAGAAAGCCCTCACTTTGTGAGGGCTTTTATTTTGATATTTTTTTACAAATACTGAAAATATTTTTACTATATATATTTATCACTTGAAAAATAAATATATAAAATATATAATGTGCGTGTAAACAATTAACTTTGCGAGGTAGATTTAATGAATGATTATACTGTAAAAAACGGAATTATTTATTCTGAAAATGGGTTACCTTGGATGCCGAGGCTTTTTTGCGATGACAGACTTATGTTTGAAATCGATGATAACGCTGTAACAGAGGTAAGATATTTTTCTCCTGACAGCTTTGGCAGCAGTATAATTTTAAAGAAGAATTTTGTAAGTTCAATAAATTTTTATTTAGAAACTCCCGATACAAATCACGGTTTATTACCTAAAAAAACTCAGCTTTTACCTTGCGGCTTTGATGCGGAATGGAAGGTAAGAAATATCATAACTGAGTTTTCTGTTTATGCTTTGAAAAACAGTATTGTGATAACCTTGAAAACTCCTGAAAATATACCTGAAGGCTATAATTTTAAATGTGAATTTTCGGAAAAAGGATTCTTTATGCCTTTATCTTCTGTCCCTTCGGAATTTTGTAATCCACAGCTCGGAGGTCCCGAAAGAAAATGGGGAAAATTCAGGTTTGAAGATAATAATTTCTTTAACTCTTTTATCGAAAAAGAAGGGGATAAGGAATGCTCTATAGGCTTTAATGTTGGCTTTGATTTCGGTATGAGCTTCAGAGAAACCGCTAACAATAAAAAATTCGCAATGAAATCCGAGGATTTGCTTCCTTCAAGAAATTATCATATGGTTATTTCCTTCGATGAAAGTAATGAAGCTGCAAGAAATAAATGCGATTTTATAATTCAAAATGCGCAGAAATTAATAGATGAACAAAAGGCAAGATACAAAAAGGTAGCAGAAGCCGCCCCCGTTTTATATAGTTCAAATAAGGAACTATGTGATTTTATGGCACTCGCTCCTATGTATCATGAGTCGCTAAAAATTTTAGACCATCACGGTGCTATAAGAGCTAACACCAAGCATTATATGGCTTGGGGTTCTGATTCGCTCTTTAGAGGATATTCATTAGGCTTCTGGGGAGATAATGAATATAATGCCGCTATCCTTGATATTGCTCAGAAAAACGGTTTCCCGTTAATTTGCGCCTATGGAAATGACTGTGAAACCAACCTGCATTATACCGGAAAATTTGATAATAACGATGCAGTTTATATCGTTCATTTGTATGAATATATAGTTTGCGGAGGTAAGCTTACAAAGGAACGTTATGATTTTGCAAAATCCATTTTCAGCGAGATACAAAAGCTTGAACGCAATAATGAAGGCTTATTCTGTACCGGTACAATTCTTCATTTTGATTATTCCTATAACCACGATTCTATGAAGGCAACCGATGAAATGTACGGTGTTAAGGAAAACGGTCTTATGTATCAGGCGGCTAAAGCAATGCAGGCTCTTTCATCCATAATGAAAGATTATGAAATTACTAAGCAGGCAAATGAACTTGCCCATCGTTTCGAAAGCAATTTTATTAAGGTCTGCTTTAATGAAGACACCGGATATTTCCCCATTGCAACAAACAGAACAAACGGAGAGCATTTAGAGTCCTATTGCTCTTATTTGATGCTGTTTGAAAATGATTTTTTAACCGATGCGATGGAAGAAAGCTTTAAGCCTGCGGTTGATTATTTCTGTAAGAATTATGTATCTGCAAATGGTATCCGTCCCTTATCCAAAAATGATAGCGGTTACGATGCAGACGCTAATCAAATGCACGGCTGGTGGCCCGCTTATAATGCAGAGTATTATGCAAGAATGATTACCATGACCGATAGACCTGAGCTTGTTAAACAGTTTATCTCCTGGATAACCTATTGGAGCAACCGTCTTACAATGCCCGAGGGATATGATTGCTATGATGATAATCCTAATCCTGATTTTGACCTTTGGAATCAATGCTGTGGTGCCTGGGCTATGAACAACGACAGAGCATTTTATCAGACGGTTATAAGAAGTGTACTCGGCATTGATTTTGATCATAACGGTATTACTGCGTATCCATACACCGGAGAGGAAATGTCGGTTGAAAACCTTAAGGCTTTGGGCAAAAACTTTAATATTGCCGTTAAGGGAAGCGGAAAGCATATTGCAGAGATAATCGTCAATGGTAAATCAATTAAAGGTACTAACAGAATACCATTTGATATGCTGGGCGAATATAATGAAATTACCGTTATTCGTTGCAAGGAAGCCATTGTACCTTGTGCTATAAGATGCTTAAACGGCGTTGAAATGAGCAACTATTTATTTACTGATGGTAAGCTTTCCGTTGATATTACCCTTTATGGACATTCGGTATTAAAAATAGTGGGTAACGCACGGATTACCTTAAACGGTATTGAGATTAAACCGGAAAAGGATTATCCTTCCAGATATATTCTCGAAGGTATGGGCAAATATAATCTTGTTATTGAAGCTATATAAAAAGAAAAACGCAGATATTTCTGCGTTTTTCTTTTTTACTAAAATATTAATTTAAGGCAATCGGCATACTTGAGATTATAAAGAGGGAAGTTCTTAGTATCAACAAGTACAGTATCTCCTTTTTGAGAGAAGGGTACGCTTTCGCCGGTTCGCAGAAGAACGATATCACGAACAGCCTTTTCAGACTTCAATTCAACATTTCGTATTGTATGATATAAGCGATTATATTTGATAAAGGCGTAAACATTGTCTTCCTTTTTAGTGTAGCATACATTACCGTGAGAGTAGGGTGCAACAGGTCTTGTACCGTAAACGCCTTCACCGTTGATTTTAAGCCAGTTTCCGATTTCGTTAAGGGTTTCCAGGGTTTTAGCAGGGATTTCACCATCGGGCTGAGGTGTAATGTTTAAAGCAAGATTTCCGCCCTTTGCTATAATGCCTATAAATAAATGAATTAATTCTTTAGGTGATTTTAAATAGTTATCACCGTCATAATGATAAGCAAAATCGGGGGAGATGGTTATACAGGATTCCCAGGGTACATTAAGGGGTTTTTCGGGAACTGTTTGTTCGGGGGTTAAAATGTTTTCATATTTGCCGCCAACAGTTCGGTCTGCAACAATAAGATGAGGCTGAGTTGTTGCTCTGATTTTATCAACAACCTCGCCGAGCCTTATATCCTGATGATTGTATTCAGGGGAAACCTGACCGCCATCTAACCAAAGAACATCAATTTTTCCGTAATCGGTGGTAAGCTCTGTAAGCTGATTATGTGTGAATTCAATAAACTTTTCCCAAATTTCGGGATGCTCAGTAGGGTCATAGTTTGCCAAAATATTTCTGTCATTAGGAAAATCGGGAGACCAGTAATAAGGGCAAGCCCAGTCGGGCTTTGAGAAATATGTAGAAATTCCGAGGCCCTCTGCTCTGAAGGCATCATATAAACCTCTGATTACATCGGCGTTTTTATTAGTGTGATAGGGGCAGTCCTCGGCAGTGATTTTATAGTCGGTATATTTGGTATCGTACATACAAAAGCCGTCATGATGCTTGGTTGTGGCAAGAAGATATCTAAATCCGCATTCCTTAGCCATTTTTGCCCACTGAATAGGATTGAATTTTATAGGATTAAAGGTCTTATTTGCATTTACAAGACTTTCTCTGTATTCCTCAATATCGTCAATCCAGTTAACTTCCTTTGTGGTCCAGGGAGACTGAGTATCAACATTACTCCAAGGACTTTTTTCGGTTAATGACCAGGATTCAACAACCGAGAATTGTGAACCGGGTGCCCAATGGAGCATAAAACCTAATTTTTGATCCTTAAACCATTCGAGATGATCTAAAACAGCCTTTTCTTCAGGCATTACATATTTTTCTTCCGGGGTTGCTTCGTGAACGCCGTCAACAATTTTTGCCAAATTAATGCACTCCTTCAAAAGTGTTGTTTATTTGTAAATAGTATACACTGAAAATAAACTTATTGCAAGGCATAAATTAAGATAATATTATATAATAATTATTTATTATAACTTGACACTTAGGGCGGGTTGTAATATACTGTTAAGGTGCTTTTTTGGGTGTAATGCACAATTTTGTGACTGTTTATGCAAAAATATGTGTAAAAATGCAGAAATTATCTATTTTTATGAAATAAAACTTGCATAAATACCCAAAATATGATAATATTTATGCATAGAATTTGATTTTATGCAAAAATGGAGGAATAAATATGAGTAAAAAAGAATTTAAGAAGGTTGTACTTGCTTATTCAGGCGGTCTTGATACCTCAATAATTATCCCTTGGCTTAAGGAGAATTATAATAATCCCGAGATAATAGCTGTATCGGGAAATGTTGGTCAGGCAAGTGAGCTTGAAGGTCTTGAGGAAAAGGCTATTAAGACAGGTGCTTCAAAAATTTACATAGAGGATTTGACCAAGGAATTCCTTGAGGATTATGTATTTCCCTGTGTTCAGGCAGGCGCACTTTATGAGGATTATATGTTGGGTACTGCATTTGCCCGTCCTCCTATAGCAAAGCGTATCGCAGAAATTGCTATCGCTGAGGGTGCCGATGCAATATGCCACGGATGTACAGGAAAGGGTAATGACCAGGTTCGTTTTGAACTTGCTATCAAAGCCTTTGCTCCTGATATGCCTATCATCGCTCCTTGGCGTGAGTGGGATATAAAATCCCGTGAGGAAGAAATCGAATATGCAGAGGCTCATAATGTTCCGCTTAAGATTAGCCGTGAAACTAATTATTCTAAGGATAAAAATATATGGCATCTTTCTCATGAGGGACTTGACCTTGAGGATCCTATGAACGAGCCTCAGTACAATAATCCTACCTTCCTTGAGATGGGTGTTTCTCCCGAAATGGCTCCCGATAAGCCTACCTATGTAACACTTCACTTTGAGCAGGGTATTCCTACTGCAGTTGACGGTAAGGATATGGATGCTGTAGAGTTGGTAACAACCCTTAATAAATTGGGTGGCGAAAACGGTATCGGACTTCTTGATATAGTTGAAAACCGTCTTGTTGGTATGAAGTGCCGTGGCGTTTATGAAACTCCCGGAGGAGCTATAATCTATAAGGCTCACAGCGTTCTTGAGAGCATTTGTCTTGATAAGGAAACCGCTCATTATAAATCCTTAGTAGCACAGAAGCTTGCAGAGCTTGTTTATAATGCTCAGTGGTTTACTCCTTTAACCGAGGCAATTCTTTCCTTTGTTAAAACAACTCAGAAGACTGTTACAGGTGATGTAACATTAAAGCTTTATAAGGGTAATATGATTAATGCAGGTGTTAAATCACCCTATTCACTCTATGACCCCGAAATTGCAACCTTTGATGAGGACGAGGTTTATGACCAGAAGGATTCCGCAGGATTTATCAATCTTTACGGATTACCCACAAAGGTTTATGCCAAGATGAAGGCAAAAAATAACTTAAAGTAGGTATAAAAATGGAAAAGATGTGGGCGGGCAGGTTTAGTAAATCACTGGACAAGCTGGCAGATGATTTCAATTCTTCAATACACTTTGATTCAAGAATGTACAAGCAGGATATTACCGGCTCAATAGCACATGCAACTATGCTTGCGGCAAAGGGTATAATCTCTGAATTGGACAGTGAGCTTATAGTTGAAACCCTTTCGGATATTTTAGAAGACTTAGAGGGCGGAAAACTTGCTATTGATGAGAATGCCGAAGATATCCATATGTTTGTTGAGGCTGAGCTTACAAAGAGAATAGGAGATATCGGTAAGCGTCTACATACCGCTCGAAGCCGTAATGACCAGGTTGCTGTTGATATCCGCCTCTATCTCCGTGATGAAGCAAACGAAATAATCGGTTTGATTAAAGAGCTGTTGAAGGCTATTTACGGTAAAGCAAAAGAGCATAAAATGGATATTATGCCTGGATATACTCATCTGCAAAGAGCCCAACCCATAACCTTTGCTCACCATATTTTAGCGTATGCGATGATGTTCACAAGGGATATAACAAGACTGCAAGACGCTGTTAAGCGTATGAACTATTCACCCCTTGGCAGCTGTGCCCTTGCAGGAACAACCTATGATACGGACCGTTATATGACGGCCCAAAAGCTTGGATTTGACGGTATAACCCTTAATAGTATTGACGGTGTTTCCGACAGAGATTTCTGTATTGAGCTTTTAGCCGCATTTTCCACTATAATGATGCATCTCTCCCGTTTTTCTGAGGAGATAATTATGTGGGCTTCCTGGGAATTTAAGTTTATTGAGCTTGATGATAGCTATACAACAGGCTCGAGCATTATGCCTCAGAAGAAAAATCCCGATATGGCAGAGCTTGTAAGAGGAAAAACCGGCAGAGTTTACGGTGACCTTATGGCAATGCTTACCACTCTAAAGGGTATACCTCTTGCTTACAACAAGGATATGCAGGAGGATAAGGAGTCAATCTTTGACGCTATTGATACTGTTAAAAAATGTCTTAGCGTGTTTGCTCCAATGATAGCAACTATGAAGGTTTTACCTGAAAATATGTACAAGGCGGCAGGGGAAGGCTTTATTAATGCCACCGATTTAGCTGATTGGCTTGTTAAAAAGGGAATGCCCTTCAGAACTGCTTATAAGCATGTTGGAGAAATAGTAGCTTATTGTATTAAAAATAAGCTGATACTCGAAACATTGCCTATTGAAAAATATAAAGAATTTGATGAAATATTTGATGAAGACCTCTATAATGAGATTTCCCTTGAAACCTGCGTTTTAAAGAGAATTTCTGCAGGAGGAACGGGGGAAGCATCTATTGATGCTCAGCTCGAATATATAACGGAGTTTTTAAATGATTAAAAAGGTTTTTATTGACGGTAAAGCAGGAACAACGGGACTGCGCATCTATGAAAGACTTGAAAGCAGAAACGATATTGAGATTATTACCTTAAGCGAGGAATTGCGCAAGGATATTAATGCAAGAAAGAAAGCTCTTAACAGCGCAGATATAGCTTTTTTATGTCTTCCCGATGCTGCAGCAAGGGAATCTGTTTCATTAATTGAAAATCCCGATACTATAGTTATTGATACTTCAACTGCTCACCGTACGAATCCTGAATGGGCATACGGATTTCCCGAGCTTTCGTCTGAATTCCAAGAAAAAATAAAAAATTCTAAGCGTATTGCTGTTCCCGGATGTCACGCAAGCGGTTTTATAGCTCTTGTATATCCGCTTATTAAAAACGGTATCATATTCGCTGATGCTTTACTTTCTTGTTTTTCTATTACGGGTTACAGTGGCGGCGGTAAAAAAATGATAGCTGAATACGAGCAGGATAACAGAGATGCTTTACTTGATGCGCCCCGTCAATATGGTATCGCTCAGTCACATAAGCATTTACCTGAAATGACCGTTGTAACAGGTGTTAAAAACAGTCCCGTATTTTGCCCTATAGTAGCCTCCTTTTACAGCGGTATGGAGGTAACGGTGCCTATTTTTGCATCCCTTTTAAATGAGGGAAAAAGCATTGAAGATATAAAAAATATATACCGTAACTGTTATAACAGTGATATAGTTTATTTTGCAGAGGATACCGCCGAAGATGGCTTTATGTCTGCAAATAAGCTATCGGGTAAGGATTCAATGGAAATATCGGTTGCAGGTAACGAAGAACGTATTTTACTTATTGCAAGATATGATAATCTCGGTAAAGGCGCTTCTGGTGCCGCAATTGAGTGTCTTAATATTGTGCTTGGCACAGAGAAAACTAACGGATTAGAAATTTAGGAGAGAATTAAATGAAATTTGTAGAAGGCGGAGTATGTGCAGCTAAAGGCTTTTTAGCTAACGGTATTCATTGCGGAATCCGCAAAAACCGTTCTAAAAGGGATTTAAGCCTGATTTACAGTGAAAAAAAGGCTGCCGTAGCCGCAGTTTACACAACAAATCTTGTAAAAGGTGCACCACTTAAGGTAACTAAAAACAATATTTCCGATGGATATGCAAAGGCGGTTATCTGCAATAGCGGAAATGCTAATACTTGTAATGCGGATGGCATTGAAATCGCCGAAAAGATGTGTGATTTATTAGCAACTGAGCTTAATATTTCCTCTAAGGATATAGTTGTTGCTTCTACCGGTGTTATCGGTCAACCTTTGGATATTACACCCATAAAGAACGGCATTCCTGAGCTTGTATCAGGCTTGGGTACTGATAACAGTGAAGCCGCCGCCGAGGGTATAATGACTACCGATACCAAATTAAAGCAGGTAGCGGTTAAATTTGAAATAGACGGTAAAGAGTGTACATTAGGCGGCATTGCCAAGGGCTCAGGTATGATTCATCCCAATATGGCAACTATGCTTGTATTCATTACCACCGACTGCAATATAACTCCTGAAATGCTCCAAAAGGCTCTTTCCACCGATATAAAGAATACCTTTAATATGGTTAGTGTTGACGGTGATACTTCTACTAACGATATGGTAACGGTACTTGCTAACGGAATGGCTGAAAACACAATTATTGACTGTGAAAATGAAGCCTTTAATACCTTTATGAAGGCTCTTAATACAGTTTGCGTATATCTCTGCAGAAATATTGCCGCAGACGGAGAGGGAGCAACCAAGTTACTTGAATGTATTGTCAGCGGTGCTAAGGATGATATAACCGCAAAAACCGTTGCAAAATCCGTAATTTGTTCTTCACTCACAAAGGCCGCTATGTTTGGTTCGGATGCCAATTGGGGAAGAGTGCTTTGCGCTATCGGATATTCAGGAGCTAAGGTTGATGTTGAGAAAATCGATGTTAGCTTTAAATCCTCAAAAGGCGAAATTGCCGTTTGTAAAAATGGTGCAGGAATTGATTTTTCCGAAGAAAAAGCAAAAGAAATTTTACTCGAGGATGAAATTGATATACTGATAAATTTAAACAGCGGTGAATTTTGTTCAACCGCTTGGGGCTGTGACCTTACCTATGATTATGTAAAAATCAACGGGGATTACAGAACATAAATAAAATCTCCGCATAAGCGGAGATTTAAGCATTTAAAAAGGAGAAAAATTATGCCACTAAATATAACTAATGCACAGAGAGCAGAAATCTTAACACAGGCATTGCCTTATATTCAGAACTATTACGGAAAGATAGTTGTTATAAAATACGGCGGCAATGCTATGATTAATGAGGAACTTAAGCAACAGGTTATGGAGGATATCGTTCTTCTTCGTCTTGTTGGTATTAAGGTTGTTCTTGTACACGGCGGAGGTCCTGAAATAACCGATACCCTTAACAAAATCGGTAAAGAGTCGGTTTTTGTTGACGGTCTCCGTGTGACCGATAGGGAAACCGCTGAGATTGTGCAAATGGTTCTTGCAGGAAAGATTAATAAAAGTCTTGTAAACCTTCTTGGCACCAAGGGTGGCAGAGCAATGGGTATATCGGGTATTGATGCTCATTTGATTGAATCCGAGCCGAAGGATGAAAGACTTGGCTTTGTGGGTAAAATAACAAATGTAAATGTTGCTCCCATTATGGATTTACTTGCTCATAAATATATCCCTGTTGTATCAACTGTAGGATGCGATAGCGAGGGTAATGTTTATAACATAAATGCCGATACTGCCGCCGCCTATATAGCAGGTGCTTTAGGTGCAGAGTGTCTGATTTCGATGACCGACATTGCAGGAATTTTAAAAGATAAGGATGACCCTTCATCATTGATTCCACGAATTGATTTAGAGGATGCAAAGCATCTTTTTGAGGATGGTACTATCTCCGGAGGTATGATACCCAAGGTTGAGTGCTGCATTGAGGCAATCCGCCGTGGAGTTCAAAAGGTGTTTATTATGGATGGCAGAGTGCCTCATTCGCTCCTCGTTGAAATGTTAACCGATGAGGGTGCAGGAACAATGGTAACCGAGGTTAAGTAATATGAGCGTTAAAACAAATGATGAAAAATATATAGCTTCTACCTATGCAAGATTTCCTTTGTTTATAGAAAAGGGTAAAGGCTCTCTTGCTTATGATGAAGAGGGTAATGAATACATAGATTTGGGTACGGGCATTGCAGTAAATACTTTCGGTTATTGTGATACAGAATGGATAAATGCTGTTACTTCACAGTTAAATACAGTTCAGCATACCTCTAATTTGTTTTATTCGGCCCCCGATACAGAACTTGCAAAATTGCTTTGTGAAAAAACAGGCTTCAAAAAGGTGTTCTTTTCGAATTCGGGAGCAGAAGCAAATGAGTGTGCTATAAAAGCCGCTAGAAAGTATGCCGCAGATAAAAAAGGCGAGGACTATTATACCATTATTACTTTAAAAAACAGTTTTCACGGCAGAACTGTAACAACCCTTGCCGCCACAGGGCAGGATACCTTTCATAAGGATTTCTTTCCCCTCACAGAAGGCTTTTGCTATGTTGAAGCAAATAATGTAGAAGAACTTGAAAGAGCTGTTAAAACAAAAAAGATTGCGGCAATTATGTTTGAATTAGTTCAGGGCGAGGGCGGAGTAATTCCTCTTGAAAAAGAATTTGTAGAAAAAATTGCTGAAGTCGCCCAAAAAGAAGATATTTTGATGATAGCTGATGAGGTGCAAACGGGTAACGGCAGAACGGGTAAGCTATATGCTTATATGAATTACGGAATTAATCCCGATATTGTTACAACAGCAAAGGGCCTCGGCGGTGGATTACCTCTTGGAGCCACGATGTTTGGTGAAAAAACCGCTAATGTTTTAACCCCCGGTACTCACGGTTCCACCTTCGGCGGAAATCCTGTTTGTTGCGCAGGTGCAGTTAATATTGTTTCAAGAATTGACGATAAGCTTCTTGATGAGATTACTGAAAAGAGTAACTATATAATAGAAGAATTAAGTAAATGTAAAGGAATAAGCAATATAACAGGTTTAGGATTAATGCTAGGCTTTAATACCGAAAAGGATTCTGGTGAGGTTATAAAGGAATGCAGAGAAAAAGGTGTTATTGTCATTAAAGCAAAGGATAAAATCCGCCTTTTACCTGCACTTAATATCCCTTGGGAATTGCTTAAAAGGGCTGTTGAAGTTATCAAAACTGTTAATAGTTAAAGGGAGTAATAACTATGGATTTTAAAGGAAAAAGCTTTTTAAAGCTTCTTGATTTTACTGCTGAGGAAATAGAGTGCCTTATTGATTTAGCAGCCGAACTTAAAGCTAAAAAGAAGAACGGAATACCCCATAATATTTGTCAGGGTAAAAATATTGCTCTTATTTTCGAGAAAACAAGCACAAGAACCCGTTGTAGCTTTGAGGTGGCCGCCTATGATTTAGGCGCACACGTAACCTATCTTGACCCATCCGGCTCACAGATAGGTAAAAAAGAAAGTATAGCTGATACAGCACGAGTTCTCGGCAGAATGTATGATGGTATTGAATATAGGGGATATGGTCAGGAAATCGTTGAAGAACTCGCAAAATATGCAGGTGTTCCCGTTTGGAACGGACTTACAAATGAATTTCATCCAACACAAATATTAGCAGATTTTCTTACTATAAAAGAGCATTTTGGCAAACTTCGGGGAATTAATTTTGTATATATGGGCGATGCCCGTTACAATATGGGTAATTCACTTATGGTTGGTTGCGCTAAGATGGGACTTAATTTTACCGCTTGCGCACCCAAAAAGTATTTCCCCGATGCGAAGCTGATTGCAGAATGCGAAAAAATTGCCGCAGAGAGCGGCGCTACATTAAAGTTCTGCGAAGACCCTATTGAGGCTACAAAAAACACTGATGTTATCTGCACCGATGTTTGGGTTTCAATGGGTGAGCCCGTAGAAATATGGGAAGAGAGAATTAAAGACCTATCTCCATATCAGGTTAATTCAGCAATTATGAAAAATGCAGGGGAAAATGCCGTATTTATGCACTGTCTGCCTTCCTTCCACGATTTAAAAACAACCGTTGGAAAAGAGATGGGTAAGCGTTTTGGCCGTGATGCTATGGAGGTAACCGACGAGGTATTTGAGAGTAAGCAGTCCATAGTTTTTGACGAAGCGGAAAACAGAATGCATACAATTAAAGCAGTAATAGCTGCAACATTAGTATAAAAAAATCCGCTTCTTTGTGAAGCGGATTTAACTTTAAAATCTTTCAAGTGTTTCTTTTATTAAATTAATTTTTTCGGTTTTACTGCCATTTGGTGAAAAACCGTTATTAAGTAGGCTTTCGCCGGTTAGTTTTTTATACCAAAGAGCAGCGACTGCATATCTTGCATAAAGTAAATCAAGATGAAAACCATCTCGGCAAAGCGAACAACCTGTTTTAGCATAATCAAAGGCTTCGGTATTACGCAATGTCTGTATTAACTCTCCCGAAGGAATAACCATATGAGCGTTTATAAGCTTTGCGGCTTTTTCATAGCAAGAGCAGATAGCGGTATACATCTTATTCTGGTCAAAATCATATTTAGAAAAGTCGGGATGAGAAGAATCAGTTTCATATGCCCAGGTTTGATGAATTATAAGCTTTGCTTTTGAGTTATGGCGGATAAAATCTGCAATAGCCTCCAAATAGGGGGAATATGTATCCCAAATTCCGCTTGAACCACTTACCTGTTGCAGAGTAATATAGTCCCACTCATTTTGCAGAACGGCATCATTTATGGAAATGAATTTTTCTGTGTTTTCGCCGTTAATGTGATATTCATATGCTTTTGAATTGTTTTTTAGATTATTAAAGTGGGTTTCAAGGGAACAACCGCCTATGTAAAGATTAGCGCAGTAAACCTCTTGACCACCGTAAAGAGATATATCATGAAGGTAACACTGTGCATCAACTGAAAAACTGTTTCCTATAGATAAAATTTTTATCACTTTATTTCCTCATTTCTTCGAATTATAAGTGTATGTTAGCATTATGAAAAATTAATGTCAATAAAAAGTGTGGAAATATAGTAAATAAGGGTGTATAATAAATTTAATTGCAGTAAATCATGAGGAGTAAAAATTATGAGAATTGTAATAAAAGTGGGAACATCGACCTTGGCTCATAAAACGGGAAGAATTAATATTCGCCGTGTAGAAGAGCTTTGCAAGGTTATGAGTGACCTTAAAAATGCAGGAAATGAAATAATTCTTGTTTCCTCGGGAGCCATTGGTATGGGTGTTGGTAAGCTTTCTCTTGATAAGCGTCCTACCGATATTCCTACAAAACAGGCTGCTGCCGCCGTTGGCCAGTGCGAGCTTATGTATACATATGATAAACTGTTTTCCGAATATAATCATACCGTTGCGCAGATTCTTATCACGGGTGAAGATATAGAGCATATTGACCGTAGAGCTAATTTTGAAAATACTATGCGCCGTTTGCTTGAATTAGGTGTTATACCGATTCTCAATGAAAATGACTCTATTGCCACCGATGAAATTGTAATAGGTGATAACGATACCTTAGGTGCGATAGTTGCAACAACCTTACAAGCTGATTTGCTTATTATCCTATCCGATATTGACGGTCTTTTTACTGCAGACCCTCATAAGGATAAAAATGCCGTTTTGTTGCATTCGGTTAATAAAATTACTCCTGAAATTGAAAAAATGATTGGTGGTGCCGGAAGTGAGCTCGGCACAGGCGGTATGGCAACAAAAATTAAAGCCGCTAAAATTGCAAATTCAGGCGGCACCGATATGGTTATTGCTAACGGTGAGAATCCTATGCTGCTTTACGATATTGTTGCGGGAAAGGATATAGGAACCAGATTTTTTGCCGAAAGGGCTGAATAAGATGATAACAACCTGGGATTTACTTAAAAATGCGAAAAAAATATCCTTAAATGCGCCCCTTTCTACCAAGGAAAAGAATGAGGCATTAAAGGCAATGGCTTCTTCATTAATTGAAAATTGTGAGGAAATTCTTGCGGCTAATGATTTGGATGTTATAAAAGCGGAAGGCACTGTTTCCGAGGTTATGATTGATCGCTTGAAACTTAACAAAGAGCGTATTGAGGCTATGGCAAAGGGCATTTTAAAGGTTGCAAATTTGCCCGACCCCGTAGGAAAGGTTTTATCTGCAACCGAACATAATAATGGTTTGGTTATTCAAAAAACCTCAATACCCTTTGGTGTGGTTGCAATCATTTATGAAAGCAGACCTAATGTTACCTCTGATGCGGCTGCTTTGGCTTTCAAAAGCGGAAATGTATGTGTATTAAGAGGCGGTAAAGAGGCATACAATAGCGCATATGCTATTGTCAAGGCTCTCAAAAAGGGATTGGATAAATGTAATATCAATGAGGATTATATTAATCTTGTTGAGGATACTACCCGAAACAGCGCCAACGAGCTTATGACGGCGAAAGGCCTTGTTGATTTACTTATTCCAAGAGGCGGAAAGGGATTAATTTCTGCTTGTACACAAAATGCTACCGTACCCTGTATAGAAACAGGGACGGGAATATGCCATATTTACGTTGATGAAGATGCGGATGTTGATATGGCTTTGAAGATTATAGATAACGCTAAAACAAGCCGTCCTTCCGTTTGTAATGCGGCAGAGGTTTGCCTTGTTCATAAAAATATTGCAGATAAATTTTTACCCAAATTGTATGGGATTTTTTATGAAAATAAAAAGGTGGAACTCAGAGGAGATGCTAAAGTTTTAAAATATATCGATGTTACTGAGGCTACTGATGCGGATTTTGATACTGAGTTTTTAGATTATATAATGGCTGTGAAGATTGTGGATAGTGTTGAAGATGCAGTTGAGCATATTTCCAAGCATTCAACCCACCATAGTGAAAGCATTATAACAAATTGCGAAAAAACTGCAGATTATTTCACAAGCAGGGTTGATTCAGCGGCAGTTTATGTAAATGCTTCAACCCGCTTTACAGATGGAGGTGAATTCGGTCTCGGCTGTGAAATGGGTATTTCAACCCAAAAGCTTCATGCAAGAGGACCGATGGGCTTATCTGAACTTAATACCTATAAATACATTATTAAGGGCAACGGACAGACAAGATAGGAGATGTAATTTAATGTCATCAACAAAATTTGGGTTTATAGGCGCCGGTAATATGGGCGGCGCATTAGCTCAGGCAGTCTCTAAAACCGTTAAGGGTGAGCAGATAACAATTGCCGACCAATCCTATGAAAAGGCAGCTAAACTTGCGGAAAAATTAGGTTGCAAAAGTGCTGATAATATTGAAGTTGTTAAAACAGCAAAATATATATTTCTCGGTGTAAAGCCTCAGGTAATGGGTGAATTGTTAAATAGCATTTCGAGTACTTTAGCCCATAGGGATGACCGTTTTATTTTAGTAACTATGGCCGCAGGACTGAAAATTTCCTATTTCAACGAGATTCTCGGCGGAGAATATCCAATTATTCGAATAATGCCTAATACCCCGGTAAGTGTGGGCGAAGGAATGATTTTATATTCTGCTTCTAATTTGGTAACAAAAGATGAAATTAACGAATTTTGTAATGCACTTAAAATGGCGGGAAAACTTGATAAAATATCCGAGGAGTTAATAGATGCAGGCTCTGTGGTTTCGGGATGCGGTCCTGCCTTTGTATATCTGTTTGCAAATGCTTTAGCGCAGGCAGGAGAGAATTGTGGTCTTTCAAAGGATAAAGCGCTTGAATATGCAGCTCAGACCCTTATAGGAGCCGGCAAAATGCTTCAAAATTCTAATACTTCTCCAGAACAGCTGATAAAAAATGTTTGCAGTCCCGGAGGAACAACTATTGAAGGCGTGAATTATTTTAACAATTCCGATTTTAATAAAATAGTAAATGATGCTTTAGGAGCATCCTACAAGAGAACAAAAGAATTAGCAAAATAAAAAACAACAGAGTGAAAACTCTGTTGTTTTATTTTTATTCATCTTCGGCTGTCCAGGAATCGTTAGCGCTTCCGCCAAGCAATTTATCCCATAATTCGCTGAAATCAATGTATAAATCTTTTCCATTAACTTGTGAAGGCCTTGAAGAGGATGCAGATGAACTATTTGAACTTGATGAGCTCTCAGAAGAATTTGAGGAGGAATCAGAAGAAACTGAACTCTGTGAAGAATTTTGCGAGGAGCTCGCATGGCTACTGCTTTGCGCAGATGATGAGTTCTGTGAGGAGCTTTGTGAAGAACTTTGAGCGGAATTTGAAGTTTGCGAGGATGAACTGCTCGAAATTTCATTTGAAGTTTCTTCAGTGCCTTGATTTTCTGAATGAGTTTGTTCAGAGGAAGCTCCAACAGATGAAGAATTAACCTTATCATCAGAATTTTTGCATCCGCAAAGCAAAAACGCAACTATAATCAATAAAATTAAATACTTTTTCATAAAAAACCTCTTTTTGTGTTTTAATAATTTTATCACAAAAAGAGGTTTTATTCAATACAAAAATTTAATAGGCACGGATTTCCAGTATTCTTGCTGTATTACATCCGTGAGTTTCATTAACGGTAATTTTTATTTCGTCGCAGGTAACATTGTTATCAACAATATTTACCCGTTGATGATTTCTGTGATTTTCATAGGTTTCGATAACCTTTCCGTTTAAAATATATTCAACCTTATAATCGCGAACAATGGTATCGGGAACATTAGTTGATTGCTTTACCTGATGCCATTTTGAAAGGGATGGCATAATTTCAACCGAAAGATTAGAATCAAAGGTAATGTAAAGCTTTTCAATATTTTGAATTTCATCCCATTTAAGAGAAATGCTTTGTGGAGTAGTGAGATCTGCCGATTGCCACATGTTGCTGTTATCATCAACAGGACGGGATATGCCGTTTATAACATTAATGGCTTCAAATTCTTTTTCTTCAGAGCTTGCAGTGATATGGGATAATAAGGCCTTATCTCTTGAATCCTCGTTTTTATATCCCGGTATATAGCATCCATCTCTGAGCAAGAGTTGCTGAAGTTCAACAATATCTTCACCAAGCTCTCGGGGACTTTTATTTTTATGTACCGCTAAGGCAGCAGCAGTACCCGCCGCTTGAGCCGCAACTGCACAGGTTGCCATAACTCTGGTTGAAGCAAAGGCTCTGTGGGTTGCGCTGATAATTCTGCCACCTAAATAAAGGTTTTCAATATCCTTTGAATAAATACTACGGTAAGGAACGGTATAAATTCCTTCAAACATAACAGTTTTATCTACTAAGTGAGGTTCGTTGTTTACAAAGGCAAAAAACATTTCGGGGCGGTGGGTATCGATATGCCAACCACCGTAAGAAATCGCATCCTCAAAAATTTTATTTTCGAGAATATCATTCTCTGATAAAACATAGTCGCCAAAAACCCTGCGGCTTTCACGCTTTGAGGGCAAAAATCCTACCCAATCAAGGTAATAATTTGCTGCATCCTCTTTTTTGTTACTATGATTTTTTATGTAATCCCAAACACCGTATACAACCTTTAGTAGTTCTTCTTTAATTTCTTCGCAGTCAGAAACAACATTAAATTTTGTGCCGCCTAATTCTAACCACCAATATCCTGAGGTTATTTCAACCCATTTCATATCAGCAGCCCATTTTTCCTTGCTGAAATCATAAGCCCATTCGGGTCGCTCAAATGGTACAGGGTGACCTGCGTCAAGGGAACGGAACTGAATAGTGTTTCCCATAGTAACGGTATCGGATTCATCAACAGCATTTGGCTCGTTAAAATCTGATTTTGATTCTCTGCCGAACATATACTCAGCACCGCTGAGTTCCGAAACAATACCGTCACCCGAGCAATCAATAAACTGTTTAGAGAAAAATTCTATTCGTTTTTCGGTATTCATTTGTATACCATAAACACTAATAAGTCTTGAATTTTCCTTTTTTACAGAAGTAACCGTAGTGTTAAGATATAATGTAAGATTTTCTTGATAATAAACCTTTTCCCATAAAAGGGTATCAAAAAGAGCATAGGAGTGTTCGGGATTTCTGTGTTTATTTTCGAGCAAAATTTCTTCAATAATACCCGTTTCACGCAGGTTTTTGCGGTTTGCTGCGCCATGGCGGGATGCTCCTGTTATATGCATACGAATTTCGCTACTGGCATTTCCTCCAAGAACCGGACGGTCTTGGATAAGAGCGGTTTTGGCTCCATGCCGTGCTGCAGATAATGCGGCACAAATACCAGCCATACCTCCGCCAATTACTACAACATCAAATTCCTTTTTTTCTTCAATAGGTTTAAGACAGTTTTTATTCATTTAAAATCGCCTCATTTAATTGAATTGAAAATTTTACTAGATTATAACATAAAAAAATTTTTAATCAATACTGTGAATTAAATATGTAAAATTATTGTTTAAAAACAAAATTTCTCGATAGAAATTACATAAAGATTTTTATTTTCAACCTTGAATTTAATCTCATATTCCGAAAAATTGAAGCCATAAATTCGGTCCTTATCATCGATATATGAAGGGCGAGGATCGAGAGAGAGAACCTTGATAAGCTCGGTTTTTAAATTATCGGGAATTTCACATAATAATTTTTCGGGAATATTAACCTCTAATTTTCTCTCATCTAAATTTTCGGTAAAACCACCTATTGCATCGGGATGAGCATCAGCGTAAGCAAGGTAGGGCTTGATATCATAGATGGGAGTTCCGTTCATAAGGTCAGCGCCCGAAATATAGAGAACGGGTCCATCTTCTTCAAAAGCAACCTTATCTAATTTTACACAGGATAAGCCAATTGAATTAGGACGAAAGGGGGAACGGGTTGCAAAAACACCCATTCTTTTATTTCCACCCAAAAGAGGAGGTCTTACAGTGGGAGACCAATTCTCTTTCTTTGCTTCAGAAAACTCCCAAAGCAGCCATATATGAGAAAAATCGGATAGCCCTCTGAAAGCTTCGGGCACCCTGTATTCCTTTTCAAAAACAATTTTTCCTTTGATTTCCTCCACTAAACCACTTTGACGGGGAAGCCCAAATTTAGTAGGAAAATCGGTTTTTATATATCCTATTATCTTCATATTTTCCACCAAGTGTTATAAATTATGGATTACATTTCTTACAGGGGGAGTATCCCATTGATAACATTTCATCACGCTCTATAGCATAATAAAGGTTTTCGCTCTTTGTTTTTTTAAGTGCTGAACAATCGGGAGTATGAAATTTTTTGGTTGTTATGTTTCCAAAATATTTTGCATCCTTTGAAGAAATTACCGTTACCGGATTTGCCGGTACAACAGTATTCTTTTCAAAGTCCTTATCCCTATATCCGTTAACGGTGTTGTCCTTCGGTATATTAACGGTAACCTCTGTCTTTTCCTTTTCGTTTTTCATATCATTATTTTCATAACATCCGCAGAAAAGAAAAAGTAGGGAAAGTATCAGTAAAATCGAAATAAAATTTTTCATAATTATCATTTCCTTTTAAGAATATAATAATATCTTTGAGGATAAAAATCAACCCTTGCACAGCAGAAGAAAATATTATAGAATATTAATATATTTTGAAGGGAGGTATTTTATGGATTCTTTTGTAGCTAAACTTAAAGTTTTAAAACAAAAAGCAAATAAATTACCTCAAAGTCCCGGTGTTTATATAATGAAAAACAGCTCGGGAAGGATTATTTATATCGGTAAAGCTAAGGCTCTTAAAAATCGTGTAACCCAGTATTTTGGAACAGGTAATCAGCATTCCCCAAAAGTAAGAAGTATGGTTAGCAATGTTGATGATTTTGAGTATATAGTATGTGACAGTGAGTTTGAAGCTCTTATCCTTGAAAATTCTCTTATAAAGCAAAATCAACCAAAATACAATATTCTTCTTAAGGATGATAAGGGATATCACTATATAAAAATAACAAACGATAAGTGGAGAAAAATTGAAACTTCAAAAACTACCGATAAAAACGGAGACTTTATTGGACCGTATAATTCAGGTTATATAGTTAAGGAAACGGTAGATGAGGCAAGAAAAATATTCAGATTGCCCGATTGCAACCGCAGTTTTGATAAACCCTCAAAGCCCTGTCTTAATTTTCATATAGGCTTATGTGATGCGCCCTGTAAGGGGAAAATAGGAATTGAAGAATATAACAAAACAGTTGATGCCGCAATTGACTTTATTAAGCACGGCGGCAGCGGTGAATATAATATTCAAAATTTAACCAATGAGATGCTAAAAGCCTCCGAAGAAATGAATTTTGAGGCTGCGGCACGCTTAAGGGATAGAATACGTGCTATCGAAAAGATTAACCAACGACAGAAGGTTGTTATGACAACCTATAAAACTCAGGATGTTATTGCCTGTGCTATGATGGGCGAGTTATCTTGTGTTGAGGTTTTAATGTTCAGGGATAATCGACTGACCGATAAAAAGCACTTTTTTATTGATGGATTTTGCGATAAAAAAACTATTTATTCAGAGTTTTTACCTCAGTATTATCAAGATAAAACCGATATACCATCAAGAATACTAATTGATAACGGAATAGAAAATGCTGAATTAATAGAGCGGTGGCTTTGTGAAAAGTCGGGTCATAAAGTACAGTTTATTGTTCCTGTTCAGGCGGAACCTAAAAAACTTATTGATATGTGTCTTAATAATGCCGCAGAAAATCTTTCCGATAAAATTCAAAGAACGGGGAGAGAAACAACGGCATTAAATGAGTTAGCAGATTTGTTAGGTTTATCTAGCCCACCGAGGTATATTGAGGCGTATGATATTTCAAATACTGCAGGTAGCGAAAATGTGGCAGCTATGATTGTATTCAAGGACGGCCGTCCGTTTAAATCGTCTTATAGAAGGTTTAAAATTAAAACCTTCGTCGGTCAGGATGATTACCGTTCAATGTCTGAGGTGCTTGACAGACGATTTGACGAATATAAAAAGGGTAATGATGAAGCTTTTTCAGTACTTCCCGATTTGATTTTATTGGACGGGGGAAAGGGACAGATTTCTGCCGTTAAACCTGTTCTTGAAAAACATAATATTGATGTTGCTCTTTTCGGCATGGTTAAGGATTCCAAGCATAGAACAAGGGCAATAACGGATAGTGAAGACGATATCACCATAAAAGCTACCAAAAAGGCGTATACGCTAATTACTGCTATTCAGGATGAGGTTCACAGATTTGCTATTGGATACCATAAAAACCGAAGAAGCAAGTCAATGTTAAACAGTGAGCTTAAGAAAATTAATGGTATCGGGGATGCTAAGGCTAAAATATTACTTAAAGAGTTTAAAACCCTTTCAAAAATAAAAACTGCCACAATAGAAGAATTATCAAATGTTAAGGGAATAGACGGGAAATTAGCCAAAGCTATTTATGATTATTTTAACAGTTAAAGGATAAGGCAAATAATGGATTTTTTACAGTTAAGACGAGAACTAGTTAAAAAAGATTTCGGTAGAATGAACGACAAGCAGTTCGAGGCTGTTACAACGGTGGACGGGCCTCTGCTTGTTCTTGCCGGTGCAGGGAGCGGAAAAACAACGGTTCTCGTAAATAGAATAGCGAATCTTGTAAAATACGGCAATGCTTATAAAAGCAATTTTGTCCCCCAGTTTTCTCAAGAGGATTTTGAAGCTGGACTTGAATATTTAAAGGGTAATTCCGAATTTTTACCAAGAGGTGTTTTTAGCGTTAATTCTCCCAAGCCTTGGGAAATTTTAGCTATTACCTTTACTAATAAGGCGGCTAATGAGTTAAAGGAGCGTATTGCCCTTAAGATTCAGGAAGGCGCTGAGGATATATGGGCAGGTACCTTTCACTCGGTATGCGGTAAAATTTTGCGCAGATATGCGGATTTAATTGGTTATACCTCAAGCTTTACAATTTATGATACAGATGACCAACGCCGTCTTATGAAAGAGATTATGAAGCAGAACAATATTGATGAAAAATTGGTGCCTCATAAGAGTGTTCTTTCGGCAATTTCCTCCGCTAAGGATGAGCTTGTTTCTCCAAAGGAATTTAAGGAAACGGCAGGTAACGACCTTCGTTTAAAAACCATATCCGAGTTATATCACATCTATCAGGATAGGCTTATTTCTGCTAATGCGATGGATTTTGACGATATGATTTATAATACGGTGAAGTTACTTGAAAATAATCAGGATGTACTTGATTATTATACAAATAAATTCAAGTATATTATGGTTGATGAATATCAGGATACAAACCATGCTCAGTATGTTCTTATAAGTCTGTTGGCGTCAGGCAGAAACAACCTTTGTGTTGTTGGTGATGATGACCAGAGTATCTATCGATTCAGAGGGGCTACTATTGAGAATATTTTAAGCTTTGAGGATGAATTTAAAAATGCCAAAGTAATTAGACTTGAACAGAATTATCGTTCAACCTCAAACATACTTAACGCTGCCAATGCAGTTATTGCAAATAATAAGGGCAGAAAGGGTAAAACACTTTGGACAGATAACGGAGTAGGCTCAAAAATATCTGTACATACCGCTAACGATGAAAGGGAAGAAGCAAGGCATATTGCTGATTCTATTCTTGAAAATGTAAGAAACGGTGCAAAATTCTGTGAGCACGCAATTCTTTACCGTATGAATGCTCAGTCAAATGCCCTTGAAAATGTTTTTGCCAGAAGCGGTATTTCCTACAAGGTTATCGGTGGATTCCGCTTTTTTGAACGCAAAGAGATTAAAGACGTTTTGGCTTATCTATGCGTAATCAACAATAATAATGATGATTTAAGATTAAGGCGTATAATTAATGAACCAAAAAGAGGAATAGGTGATACAACCGTTAACAATGCGGCACAGATTGCATCAGAACTGGGAGTATCACTCTTTGAAGTGTTTAAAAGAGCTGATGAAATTGCCTGCCTTTCGAGAGCTGCATTAAAGCTCAAGGAATTTTGTTCTATGATTACTGAGCTGACCGATTTATCGGAAAACGTAACGCTTCACGAGCTATTTTCTGAAATTATCGATAAATCAGGCTATAAGCTGGCTTTAATTAATGAAGGTATTGAAGGTAAAGAACGAATTGAAAACGTTGAAGAATTTGCTTCAACAATTATGCAGTATGAAATGGAAAACGAACAACCTTCACTTTCTGCATTTTTAGAAGAAATCGCCCTTGTTAGTGATATAGATTCTATGGATAATGAGGATGATAAGGTTGTTTTAATGACAGTTCATTCTGCCAAAGGACTGGAATTTAATACAGTTTATCTTATCGGTATGGAAGAAGGGATTTTCCCCGGTAATCAGTCCATTTACGGTGGTCCCGAAGAGATTGAGGAGGAGAGAAGACTCGCATACGTTGCAATTACCAGAGCAAAGAAGCAACTGAATATTTCTAATGCATATACAAGAATGATTTTCGGCACAACAAACCGAAATATGGCTTCGAGATTTTTGCGTGAAATTCCAATGGAGCTTTGCGATGTAACGGCAGGCAGTGCGATGCGAGGCTTTACTACAGGTACACAGTATAGCAGCTCATCTGCACCGACATATAAAACCACGAATACCTATAAGTCATCAATTATAACCCAAAGTTCTTCTAAAAAGCCTTTGATAAATTACAATATCGGTCAAAGGGTAGAGCATAAAACCTTTGGTGTTGGAACAGTAACGGCAGTAACACCGATGGGTAACGATTCAATGCTGGTTATCGAGTTTGATAGTATCGGAACTAAAAAAATTATGGCACAATTTGCAAATTTAAAAGTTTTGTAACAGTTTTAACTAGAAACTTTGTTATACTTAATTTTAAGGAGGGAGATAATATGTCAATGAGTAGTGAGGCTGTAAAAAGAACGGCAAGAACCGCCCTTAAAGATAATTATATAAAATCAATGATTTGTTGCACGGTTTTTGTTTTTGCTTATTTGCTTAGCATTTATGCCAATTCTTTATTTGATTTTGTTATGGGAAAAGTAGCATATTACATAGCTTTCACTTTAGTGGGGATTTTTGTTTTGTTACCGCTTTTCTTAGGTCTTTTAAGATTCTTTTGGCGTTCTCTTTTTGGAGCGGATGATAAAATTACCGTTATGTTTTACTATTTTTCTTCCCCTCAATTATATAAAAAAGCCCTGGGCTTCGTCCTTCTTTTTATATTAAAATTTGCAGTATGGGGAATCTTTCTTTATCTGCCGGCGATTTTAATTGATGTAATTGTAAGTCCTGAGTTTTTTAATTTGTTTAAAATTTCTCCTCCAATATGGATTTCTAACCTATGGCCCATATCATCTTTCCTTAAGATTATTGCTTTTGTTGCAATGTTTTCTGTTTTTTTGAAATATTATATTGCACCGATTTTATTTATAGCGGATGATAATATGGATAGCGCAGAAGCAATTCATATGTCAACAATTATTGCAAAGGGTTCAGCGATAGATTTTGTTTATCTTTTCTTTAGCCTTATAGGTTGGATATTTATATGTTTGTTTTTAATACCGATTATTTTTGTAATGCCGTATTTAGTATGTTCCTATCTTGTGCATGTTCGTTTTGCGGTAGCAAAATACAACAAACATATATCTGTTGATGATGATAATATTCCAACCTTTGCGGTATGATAGGTGAAAATATGGATATAATTTTAGCATCGGCATCTCCGAGAAGAAAAGAACTATTTCAAAAAATAACAGAAAATTTTAAGATTGTTGTTTCTGATGTAGAAGAAATAATACCTAAAGGATTAATTTCTGAGGATATACCGGAATATTTTGCTTCGCTAAAGGCGGAAGATGTATCTTGTAGGTATAAAGATGATATTGTAATCGGATGCGATACGGCAGTTTTTCTTGACGGAGAAATGCTTGGAAAACCTAAGGATAGGGATGATGCCTTTAGAATGCTTAGTGCCTTATCGGGCAAAGTTCATTATGTAATCACAGGCTGTTGTATTTGTAAAGGCAGTGAAAAAATTTCATTTTCGGTTAAAACTGAGGTAGAGTTTTTTGAACTTACCGAGGATGAAATTGAGGAGTATATAAAAACTTCTGAGAGTTTTGATAAGGCCGGCAGCTATGGAATTCAAGGAAAAGGGGCATTACTGGTTAAAAGAATCAACGGGGACTATTTTAATGTCGTTGGTTTGCCTGTATCTGAGCTTAACAGAAAACTCAAAGAATTTTTAAACGGATGTCATTGACATCCGTTTTTTTAGTTCATATTAAATTCCGATGATTAATATAATATTATGGGCGGAGGTGTAGAAATGGAAGAAGAAATAATCAATTTAGAGCCTAAAAAAAGTATAAATACATTTTTTTATATAACGCTTGTGGAAATAACTACTGTTGTAATAGTACTTGTATCGGTTTTAATTTTAAAAAGTTTTTTTAAGGATAATTATGTGAAATTTTTCAAATGGTATGAAGATAATATTTTAGCAGAAACAAACGTTGCGGATATTATTGAGGAAACTGACGGTGATGCCTATGAAATTTAAATTTTTAGGTATCGAAATATATGTTTCTTTTTTGTTTGCGGCAATACTTGTGATTATGCTTGCAACTGATAGGACAGGTTTGCTGTTGCCGTCATTATTTGCAATATTTGTTCATGAAGCGGCTCATCTTTTCGCAATGTGGATAGTTGACTGTACTCCTAAAAAAATACGTCTTATACCCGCAAGCATACAAATCATCCGCCGCTTTGGAATAAGCGAAAAAAACGAAATTTTTGTGGCACTGTTAGGGCCGATAGCAAACTTGATTCTGTTTATAGTTTTGTACATAAATTATCTTTCGTTTCATAATGTAATGACGTTGTACTACTCAATAATAAATTTATTGGTTGGAACCTTTAATTTATTACCTGTAATCGGTCTTGACGGCGGAACAGTTTTACTTGAAATTTTATCAAAAAAGGGCGATTATACAAGAGCTGTAAGGATTTTAAAAACAGTAACATTTATTATCTGCGCCATAACATTGGCTATAGCCATAATTTTGCTATTGAAGGGCAAATTTAATATATCGGCATTCATACTCGCAATTTATTTTTTTATCATGGGAATATTAAAAATGTAGTTGAAAGATTATTTTATTTATTGTATCATATATTTATTAAATTAACGGAGTTGTAAAATGGATAATAAAAGATTGGAACAACTGCTGCTTACAGTTCAAAAACCCGGTAGATATTCGGGCGGCGAGATAAACAGCGTTATTAAGGATAAAGAAAAAGTTGATGTGCGTTTTGCCTTTTGTTTTCCCGATACATATGAGATAGGTATGTCGCATCTCGGCATGAAAATTCTTTATTCACAGTTTAATCAAAGAGAAGATATATGGTGTGAGCGAGTATTTGCTCCCTGGACTGATTTTGAAAAGGTTATGAGGGAGAATAATATTCCTTTGTTTGCCCTTGAAAGTCGTGACAGTATAGCAGATTTCGATTTTATTGGCTTTACATTGCAATATGAAATGAGCTATACCAATGTTGTGAATATGATTGATTTGGCAGGACTGCCTTTACATAGTTGTGACCGTAAGGAACTTTCTCCATTAGTTGTAGCAGGAGGTCCTTGTGTTTGCAATGCAGAGCCTTTGGCAGATTTTGTAGACCTTTTCTTCTTTGGCGAGGGAGAAGAGGTTGATTTAGAGGTTATAGACCTTTATAAAGAATTTAAAAAGCGTGGAGACTCTAAAAAAGAATTTTTACTTGCTGCTTCAAAAATTGAAGGTGTTTATGTACCTTCGCTTTATGATATTGAGTATAACGAGGATAATACTGTTAATTCCATTTCTCCTAAGATTGATAATGTGCCTAAGACCATTAAAAAGCGGATTATTGCGGATTTAGACAAGTCCTATTATCCGGAAAGCTTTGTAGTTCCTTATATCGAAATAGTACACGACAGAGCCGTACAAGAGATATTCAGAGGTTGTATACGTGGTTGCCGTTTCTGTCAGGCGGGATATATTTACCGTCCTGTAAGAGAAAAAAGTGTTGATACCATCAATAGACAGGCAAAATGCTTGTGTGAAAATACGGGATATGATGAAATTTCTATTTCTTCACTTAGCACAAGTGATTATCGTAATCTTGAAGAATTGCTTGGCAAAATGATTGATTGGACCAAGGAGAAAAAGATAAGTCTTGCTCTGCCTTCACTGAGGGTTGATAACTTTTCTGAAGAGCTAATTGAAAAAATCAATTATATGAAGAAAAGCGGACTCACCTTTGCTCCCGAGGCAGGGACTCAAAGGCTTCGTGATGTCATCAATAAAAATCTAACCGAAGAAGAAATTTTGCGCACTTGCAGAATTGCTTTTGGTAGCGGATATACCTCTGTTAAGCTTTACTTTATGTTAGGCTTACCAACAGAAACAGATGAAGATTTACAAGGAATTGCTGACCTTGGTCAAAAAATAGTGGACGAGTTTTATGCAATGCCGAATAAACCTAAGGGAAAATCGGTTTCGGTTTCAATCAGCGTTTCAACCTTTGTTCCAAAGCCCTTTACGCCCTTTGAATTTGAGCCTCAAATAAGTCGTGAAGAGATTATAAGAAGACAGAAATTCTTATTAAGCTGTATCAAAACAAAGAAGATTAGTCTTTCTTGGCACGACTCATCGACAAGCTTCTTAGAGGCGGTTTTCGCCAAGGGAGATAGAAGACTCGGCAAGGTTATCGAAACCGCACAGAAAATGGGTAGCCGTTTTGACGGTTGGAATGAATGTTTTGACCTTGAGCGTTGGCTTGAGGCATTTAAACAATGCGGAATAGACCCTGAGTTTTATGCTAACCGTGTACATTCTTATGAAGAAATCAGTCCTTGGAATCATATGGATTGCGGTGTTACAAAAGAATTCCTTATAGGTCAGAATAAACTGGCTCACAAGGCCGTTACCACTCCTAACTGCCGTGAAAAATGCGCAGGATGCGGAGCAAACTGCTATAAGAGAGGTGTTTGCTTTGAAAAATGTTAGAGTGTTTTTTACCAAAGGTGGTCGAATGAAATTTGTTTCTCATCTTGATATGAACCGCTTTATGATAAGGGTGCTTTATAAATCGGGATTACCAATTTGGTTTACTGAGGGTTTTAATCCACATCCATATCTCACATTTGCTTTGCCTCTTTCTTTGGGATTCGAAAGTGAATATGAAATAATGGATATCAGGGTTAATGATGATGAGCTGAGCTTCGAAGAAATAAAAGAAAAAATTTCTGCAGTTTGTCCGCCTTATATCAGAATATTTAAGGTTGCAGAGCCTGTTCTTAAAAGCGGAAAGGTTGCCTTTGCTGAATTTAATATAAGCTTTGATACTGATGATGAAAAGTTTTTTGAAGCTTTAAAGGAATTTTTAAGCAGGGATTCGGTTATTTGTTCCAAAACAACTAAAAAAGGTAAGTTAAAAGAAATTGATATTATTCCCAAAATCGTAAAATGGGATATTTCAGATAACATTTTGAAAATCACTTTACCTGCAGGCTCCGAAGATAATGTTAATCCAACCCTAATTCTGGATGCATTTTTCGAAGAGGGTAAAACAAACTTTTACTGTTATGATATAATTCGCACAAAAATTATGGATAACAGTATGAATTTATTTGTTTAAAAAAAGTGTTGCATTTTTAAAATGTTTGTGTTATTATTGTAACGTTATGAGTATGTTTTAGGAGGTGTCACTATGCCCAACATTAAATCTGCTAAGAAGCGTGTTCTTATCAGTGAAGCAAATTATCAGCGTAACAAGGCTGCTCGTTCTGCTTTGAGAACTGCTGTTAAAAAGGCTGATGCTGCTATTGATGCAAAGTCTGCTGACGCTGCCGAAGCTGTAAAGGCTGCTGTTAAGGTAATCGATAAAGCTGCCGTTAAGGGTCTTATTCATAAGAATAATGCCGCTCATAAGAAATCAGCTTTAGTTAACCGTTATAATAAGGCTAACGCATAAGATTGAGAAATTTTCCGGTATTGCAAAGGCAGTACCGGTTTTTTCATACTAAAAAGCCCCTTACTTTGTAAGAGGCTTTTGTTATATATCAAGTTTTGTTGTTCGGGCATAATAAAAAATATATTCCTGTACAATACCTGCATATGGAACAGCACATTCGGGCAGTTGTCCACCAAATAATTTTTCCATAGCTCTTTTTATCCAAACATCCTTTGGAAAGGCTTCAATGTGTTCAAGGGCAAACAGAAGGGTACAGTCTGCAACCTTCGGACCAACACCCTTAATTTTCATAAGTTCTTGTCTTGCGGAATCTATATCCATTGATTTTAGAGTATCTAAATCGATTTCTCCCGATGAAACCTTTTTTGCGGCATCTAATATGTATTTTGCACGAAAACCGCTTCTTAGTACCGATAAATCCTCAAGGGAAAGCTTTGCAATGGTATTGGCGCTGGGGAAGGTATAAACCCCATTTTGATTTTCGCCGAAATTCATACATAAACGGTCGATAATACCTTTTATCCGAGGGATATTATTATTTTGTGAAATAATAAATGAACAAAGGGTTTCCCAAGGCTCCTGGTTTAAAAGTCTAATTCCGCTTCCGTATGAGGAAGCGCTTTTTAGAATTTCGTTTTCGCTAATGCTATCGATAATTTTCTGATAATCCCGTTCAAGGTCAAAATATCTTTTCCAAATGTTATTAAAGTCCTCTTCGGTGGTATTCAGTAAAACAAGTGTATCATTATCAATATATAATTCGAGGTATTTATTGTAGGCTATACCTTTCCAGAGCTTACCGTCATCACTGCTCCAACGGAAGGCCTGACCGCAATCAAGAGTCATAGGTAATGATAAATTACAGATACCCTTTATATGAAGGTCATTATTTTTCTTTTCTATACTGTACATTTAATCCTCCATAAAATATTTCATGATTGAATTATACTTATTTTCTGTTATAATATCAATAGAAAATTTATGTTAAAAAAGTTGGGTGATATAATGAGAAATGATATTTGCACAATTCCCGTTACCGAGATTTTTGAGATTAATGACGGTTGTCCTATATGCCGAATGAAGAAAATTATCGAAGAGCGTATGGTAGATTATATAATGGGCGATGCAATGATGGAGCCCGATGTTAGAATTGAAACCAACAAGGTGGGCTTTTGTCCTACACATTATGATATTATGTTTGAGCATAAGGGAAGATTGCAATTAGCTTTAATGCTTCAAACCCATATTGATGAGATAAATAAAGAAATTTTTTCTTTAAAAAAGGCTTCAAAGGGTAGCAAAATCAGTGAATCCTGTTTTATTTGCGATAAAATCGAGTGGGGTATGTCCCGTCTTATTGAAACTATTTACCGTACTTATGAAAAAGAGGAAGAGTTCAGAGAAATGTTTAATTCTCAACCTATGTTTTGTTTAAGCCACTACGAAAGGCTTGTAAACGGTGCGGAAAAAAAGTTATTAAAAAAGCAATATAATTCATTTTTACAGAATATAAATAATATCGAAAACAAGTATGCTAATGAGCTTTACGGTAAGATTTCAAAGTTCTGCAATATGTATGATTACCGTAGCAGAGATAAAAATGAAGACTATTCTGACTGTACCGATGCGGTGGAAAAAGGGATAGAATTTTTAAAGTAAAGTTTACATAATTTTTATGTTTCGACAAAAAAATTCCTTATTTTTGCGGTAAAATGACACTTTTTTAAAGTTATTAACCGAGTTTTCCACTTTTTTATGTTAACCTGCATATAAAAAGTGTATTACGATAATAATATTATTGCAATTTTGGGAAAATGAGGTAAAAAATATGGTTAAGGGTGTAAATAAAACCGTTATTGAGGTGAATAATACAGGCAGTAAAATGTTTGAAAAGATTGTACTGTATGTTACTCCTGAATACGGAAATTTAAGCGCAAAACAGTTAAGAAGGGCCGCAAGTAATTTAGTGCTAAGCTTTGATGAGGTAAAAAATTATCGTTCCTTGAGAAAGCGCTTTAAAACAAAAAGATTTTTATTTTTTTCGGCCTTGGGTTTACTATCCTTAGCAATGATAGTTATATTATCATTTATTTTGTAAATAAATTATTAAAGAATGCGAGAAGATTCTATATTTTCTTGCATTTTTTTTATTATTACTATATAATTAGTTTTGTATTATTTTGAAAAGAAGTGAAAAAATGAAAATGTTTGCTAAGAACAGTTTATCTGTTCTCTGGAGAGTAGTATTTGCAAATTTTGTTTGTATATTTTTAATTCTCGCTGTCAGTACCATTTGTACCGCATTAACTACCAAGGATATTGGCTATCAGGCATACGGTGTTAAAGAGGGAAGTACTGAAAATGAGCTGCTTTATACATATTATGAAAAAGACGGTGAGGATACCTTAAAAGCCGACTATGAAAGTAAAGGCTATACAGTATCTACCGTTAGTATCAGATCTGATATGTCTAAAACGGCAAGAAATGTATTTTTGATTATAGCGCAGATAGTTTGTATTTCATCAACAGCATTTTTCATTTATCCAATAGTTTGGTCATTTGGCAATAAAGATAATAACCGAGTTCATTTTGGAAGAATAAGTGAGGATAAACTAAGAGGCTTTAAAATAGGTTTAGCATCAATGCTTCCTTTTTTCCTGTTCTTTATCGCCTTCGTTGTCTTTGCTTTAGGTGCATATGAAAGCTTTGCCGTTATACTCTATAAATTTATAAATTGCTATGCATTTGGATTCTTGGATTTTATAATTGGTGATGCAGTTTATGTTGGCGAACTTAAAATTTGGCAGTTTGCTTTAATTTTTGTTGCACTCTTTATCGTTCCGATTATAGCGCATTTTGCATATTTACTTGGATATAAAGATATTTCAATAATTGAAAAATTAGTTTATAAGAAAAAAGATAAGTAGGGGAAATTATGGCTTTTTTTGGTTTATTTAACTATGCGAAGGAAGGTCCCGGTATTGCAAAGGATGCTCCTAAAAAGAAAACCTTTTTCGTTTTTTTTGAAACCTTTTTCAGAAATTTCTGGAAGTTTATTCCGATAAATCTTGTTTATTCGTTAATCTCGCTTCCTGTTTTAACAATAGGTCTTGCCAATGCGGGACTTACTAATGTTGCAAGAAATACAGCGAGAGATAAGCATTCTTTCGGATTGAGTGATTTTTGGGATACCATAAAGGCTAACTGGCGTCAGGCCTTGCCGGTTGGTATTATTAATACAATAATATATGCTCTGCTCGTTTTTGATATATATTTCTTTTATGTATCATCCTTTGGATATCTTTCTCCAATAGGCATGGGCATTTCTATTGCTTTACTGGTAGTCTTTTATATGATGAATTTTTATATATGGACTATGATGATTACCTTTAATTTTACTATAAAGCAGATATATTCCAACAGCTTTAAATTTGTTTTTATTAATATGAAAAACAATTTAATATGTACTGTGTGTATGATACTATCAACGGCATTCTTCGTTGCGGTTTTTGCTGCTCTTTCTTATTTTAAGGATATTATTTTCGGCGGTATGATAACCGTTATACTTTCTGCGATTTTGTTGCCCCTCTTTAAATTCCTTATTATTCAGTATAACGTTTTTCCATCGATTAAAAAGTATGTTATAGACCCCTATTATGAGGCACATCCCGAAGAGGATATTGAAAAGCGCAGAAACCTTGGTATAGAGGTTGAGACAGATGAAGAAGAAACAGAAGAGGATGATACTGTATTTAACGACTAATATTTTTGCCTCCCACATATAATTGTTTAGGGAGTGTGGGAAAATGGGTTGCAGAGTACAAGATTTAAAAAACAAACAGGTGGTCTCTGTTAAGGACGGGGCCGTTATTGGTTTCGTTCATGATATTGAAATTAATACGATTGATGGCAGTATGACCTCTGTTATAATTTTGGGAAGACCTCGATTTTTCGGTATTTTCGGCAGGGAAGACGATATTGTAATTCCTTGGAAGGATATTGAGGTTATAGGACAAGAAACTATTCTTGTTTCCTGCGATACATCGTTATATTCAGATTATAAAAAACGTTTATTCTAAATTGGAGTTGACAGAAATTTCTGTCAACTCTGTTTTTTTATTATAAAAAATGAGCATAATATAGTAAGAAAATTTTTAGGAGCTCATTATGAAGGTTTGCAGAATAATAACAAAAACATTCTTTTTTATTGCCTTAGCACTTAGTATAGCGATTTTTTCAACTGTAATTTATCTTGGTAAATATGTGGATTCAAACTATAAAATTAATAGCGGAGATAGCTTTGCAATAGATACATTTGTACCGGTAACTGCAGAATATAACGGCGCTAAGATTACTCAGAATGTAACGAGAAACAGTATTGGTGAGAATTTCAGTGTGGATTTAAAGGTATTTGGTGTGATACCGTTTTCAACCGTCAATGTGGAGGTTGTGGACGAGCTTTATGTTGCTGTTTTGGGAAATCCCTTTGGAATGAAAATTTATACAAACGGTGTTTTAGTTATAGATATATCCTCAGTGCCAACGCAGACCGGTAATAAAAATCCCGCCGAAGAGGCAGGTATTAAAATCGGCGACTATATTACTGCCGTTGACGGTAAAACAGTATATACCAACGAGGATTTAGCGGAAATTATAAGAAATTCCAAGGGAACAGAAATGGTAATCGATTTAGTACGGGATAATAAGCAAAAGCAGGTAAAGGTTTGCGCAGAAAAATCAAAAGAAACGGGAGAATATCATATAGGCGTTTGGGTGAGGGATAGCTCCGCAGGAATTGGTACACTGACCTTTTACAGCCCCGTTAATGATGTTGTATGCGGTTTAGGACACGGTATTTGCGATGAGGATACGGGGGATTTGCTTTCTCTTAATTCGGGAGAACTGGTATCGGCGGAAATTTTGAGCGTTGAAAAAGGAAATAAGGGAAGCCCGGGAGAGCTTGAGGGGCGATTCACCTATGATACTCTCGCAGATATTGAACTCAACTGTGAAATCGGGGTATATGGAACTTTAAAGGATAAAATCAGCATTTCAAATCTTACCGAAGTAGCCTTAAAGCAGGAGGTAAAAAACGGTTATGCACAGATTCTTTGTACAGTGAAAGGGGAGGAGCCAAAGCTTTATTCCTGTGAGATAGAAAAGCGCAGTTCGGCTTTTCATTCTACAACACAGAATATAACCGTAACTATAACCGATGAAGAATTGATAAATGCAACAGGGGGAATTGTTCAGGGAATGAGCGGCAGCCCGATTCTACAAAACGGTAAGCTGATCGGTGCCGTAACACATGTTCTTATAGATGAGCCTACCAAGGGATACGCTATTTTTGCGGAGAATATGTTAGAAACGGCTCAGGATGTTGCGGAATACAATATTAAAGAAGCATCATAAAATAAAGGTGTCGAAATTTTGGGGTTTCGGCACCTTTAGTTACATATATGTAATCACAAATAGTATTGACACAATTTTTTTATCATGTTAAAATTGAAAACCGAAAGAATTGTATGGAGCGTCGATTATGGATTTTGAAAAACTTATTACCGACAGATATTCGGTTCGAAACTTTAAACCTGAACATCTTCCCAAAGAAATTATTGATAAAATTTTAGAAGCAGGTCATAAAGCGCCTACAGGCTGTAACTATCAACCTCAAAGAATTCTTGTACTTAATACGGATGAATCTATCGCAAAATTAAGGGACTGTACAAAGTGTCATTTTGGTGCACCCTGCGCCATGCTAGTGTGCCATAATAAAAATGAAAGCTGGGAAAGAAAGTACGACGGCGCAATATCCTCTCCGATAGATGCCGTAATAGTTGCAACTCATATGATGTTAGCAGCTCATAATCTGGGAATAGGCTCTTGTTGGGTGATGCATTTTAACCCATTTGCTATTAAGGAAGCATACAATATACCGTCAGATATTGAGCCGGTTGCACTGCTTGTTATGGGTTATCCTTCTGAGGATGCCAAACCCCTTGAACTGCATTACAAAAAGCGTCCTATTGATGAATGTGTTATTTATGATAGTTTTTAAAAAATTAAAGCATCCCGATTAATTTCGGGATGCTTTTTGTTGTATAACCAAAAGTTCCAAAAATGATATGGAAAACCCATGACGAAAAATGTAAAAAAATGGGAGAAATAAAAAATAAAGTAATTATTTTCATAAAACACTTGCAATTAGCGTAATATTATGGTAATATATGGAAATAGAAAGCAAAGGAGGTATTTTTAATGAACAAAAAGTTGAAAATTGTTATTGCAGATAACAGTACAGAGTTGGGTCAAAGCTGTGCTAATGCATTAAAAAGCTATGGTATGGATGTAATTTTATGCGAGAAGGATGGTCAGCGAGTTTTGGAAAAAACCTTAAGTGAAAATCCTGATGTTGTATTGGCAGATGTTTTTATGCCAAATCTTGATATACTCGGAGTTCTTGGAAGCATGAAAAATATGGAGGAAAGAGAAAGACCGATGGTTATGGCAATGTCAAGCTGCGATAATCAAAGACTTGAGAAGGAAACCCTTGAAGCGGGTGCGAGCTATTACTTTCTTAAACCCTTTGATATTAATACAATGGCCGAAAGAATAATTCAGCTTTCAGGTTGGAGAAATGAAATTTCTCCCATAGTTGTAAAGGATAATATTGTTACCGATCCTGAACTTGAATTAATGATTACCGAGATCATCCATCAAATAGGTGTTCCTGCCCATATTAAGGGATATCATTATTTAAGAGAAGCTATTATGCTATCTATTAAAAACAGCGAAATTATTAATTCGGTTACAAAGCTTTTATATCCCACAATAGCAAAAAAATACAGCACAACCTCATCGAGAGTAGAAAGAGCTATCCGCCATGCTATAGAGGTTGCCTGGGATAGGGGAGATATTGATGTTTTAAACTCCTATTTTGGATATACAATACAAAATGATCGAGGTAAGCCCACAAATAGCGAATTTATAGCTATGATAAGCGATAAATTGAGATTAAGACTGAGAATTACATAAAAAAGAAGGAGTTTTAACTCCTTCTTTTTTAATCTGTAAGAATATTAATAATATCCGAATAAATTTTTGTTGGATTGCTTATGAATTTTTCTTTTATAAGCAAAGCCTGTTCTTCGTCGGTTACCTGAAGCTTTATGCTCATAAAGGTGTTACCGTTATCATTTAACGAACAAACGGCATATGTCTTATTGTTTTCTTTTTTGATTTCTATATCGCAGTTTTTTGCGTTTTTAAAACGGGATACCATTTTAATCGCTGCTGTATAAGCACGGTCTTTAACGGTAAATGGGAGAGAGGTTTTTAGCGTTTCCGAAACATATCTTCCTTTTTCTGTTATAACATAGGTATCCTCTTGCTCGTTAACAAGTTTAAGCTGACCTCCCCTATAGAGCTCATCAATTGCCGCATTAACCTCAAAACAATTTGCAATACCCTCATAATGCAATACATTAGCAAGCATTTGTCCCGGTACGGCATCATTAACCGAGGAAAGAATATAACAAACGAGTATTTTAATTTCTGTGGTGTTAAACAAACCGCCAATGGGCTTAACGCCGGCGGAAAGAGCATTTTTCTCCAACTGAATCGTCCTTTACATTTTTAATAATGATATTATATAGTATATTGAATATTTTTTCAAGAATAAAAAAGAATGCTTTAGGTAAAGCCTAAAGCATTCTTACATTTTAGTCGATAAACTTATCGTGAACTGCCTTAACAGCTCTGTCGGCATAATCAACATCGATTAAAACGGAAATCTTGATTTCGCTTGTTGAAATCATATTGATATTTATACCTGCATCATAAAGCGCTTCAAACATCTTAGCAGCAACTCCTGGGTTACTTTCCATACCTGCACCAACGATTGATACCTTTGCAATTTTTTCATTGCAGCTGATTTCCTTATAATCAATTATGTCTTTTGCATTTTCAAGTGCCTTGAGAGCTGTCTTGCACTGGTCACCAGGAACAGTAAAGGTGATGTCCTTAGTTCCGTCTCTGCCTACGGATTGAAGAATTGTATCAACATTCACCTTTGCCTGAGCGAGTTTATTGAAAATTTTGAATGCGATTCCTGGTGTGTCAGCAACACCTACAATAGATATGCGGGTAACATTTGTATCTTTAGCTACGCCTTTAATAAGAGTTTTTTCCATTTTAACTATCTCCTTTACAATTGTACCGGGTTTGTTTTCAAGACTTGAAAGAACTTCCAACTCAACATTATATTTTTTAGCCATTTCAACCGAGCGATTATTTAAAACTTGTGCTCCCATTGCGGCAAGCTCGAGCATTTCGTCATAGGTTATTTCATCCATTTTTTTGGCTGTATCAACCTTGCGTGGATCGGCTGAATATACACCGTCAACATCGGTATAAATCTGGCATAAATCTGCCTTCATTGAAGCGGCAATTGCAACGGCACTCGTATCAGAACCGCCACGTCCAAGGGTTGTTATGTCGTCATATCGGTTAATTCCCTGGAAACCTGCAACAATTACTATGTTTCTTTTATCAATTTCATTTTTAAGTCTCTCGGTGTTTAAATTCTTAATTCTCGCAAATCCGTAATGAGAATCGGTGTTAAAACCTGCCTGCCAGCCAAGTAGTGAAATAACGGGATATCCTAATTTTTCAATAGCCATTGCAAGAAGAGAGATTGAAATCTGTTCTCCTGCCGAAAGAAGCATATCCATTTCACGCTTTGAAGCGCCATCAGGATTGATTTCTTTTGCTTTTTCAATAAGGTCATCCGTTGTGTCGCCCTGTGCGGAAACAACAACGATAACATCGTTGCCTTTTTTGTAGTCGTTAACAATGATATTAGCAACATTGAAAACACGCTCAGCGTTGGCAACCGAAGAACCGCCGAATTTTTTTACTATAAGTGCCATACTTTCTCCTCCAGTATTATTTTTAAAGTGTATGAAGTATTTTGATATCTGTGATAGATTTCAGTTGATTAGCTTTTGCATATAATGAATCTTCAAAATCTGTATCGGTTAAAAATGCTAATTCATTTTTGAATTCATTTGTTATTATGAAGATATCATCGCCGAATAATTTCTTTATTTGACTCTTTACGTCAGAAACGTCATTTGATTTTACGCATATATAGAGTTTTGATTTAAGGGTAGAATTATTGTCAACATAATCATCATTTCCATCGTCCCAGTATAAATACTTACGGGAATCAAGGTGCTTGGCGCAATCGATAACATCGGCAACAACCGCACTGGCAGTAGCTTCCTTACCGGCACCCTTACCGTAGAATAAAACATCCCCTGTTTGGTCACCGTTCACCATTATTGCATTAAATACACCGTCAACGTTTGATAAGATATTATCACGGCTAACAAGGGTTGGACGTACTGATGCGGATATTTTACCGTCAGGCAGTTTCTTTGCAGAACCTATAAGTTTGATAACATAGTTAAATTTATCGGCATAATCAATGTCATCCAAGGAAATATTAGTAATGCCCTCGGTTGATACCTGTTCGGGATAAACATGCTTTCCAAAGGCAAGTGCTGCAAGTATACAAATCTTTCGGCAGGCATCGTGACCTTCAATATCGGCAGCAGGATTTTTTTCTGCATACCCGTTTTCCTGAGCAAGCTTAAGTGCGGTTTCAAAATCCATATTATCCACTATCATTTTATTTAAAATGTAGTTGGTTGTTCCGTTGAGAATGCCGTTAATTTCCTTTATTTCATTAGCTGCAAGGCATTGAACGAGAGGTCTGAGCACTGGTATACCGCCGCCAACACTAGCCTCAAACAAAAAGTTAACATTTTTATCTCTGGCAATTTTTATGAGCTCGGCACCCTTAGTGGCAACAAGCTCTTTATTGGATGTAACAACACTTTTTCCGGCTAAAAGACAGTTTTTTACAAATTCGTAAGCGGGATTTACACCGCCCATAACTTCAACAACAATTCGAATATCATTGTCCTCAAGGATTGTAGAGAAATCGGTTATAAATTTATCGCTGTATGGAAGGTTATCGAATTTTCTTAAATCAAGAATATATTTAATATTAATATTGTTTTTACAACTGTTATTAATTCTTTCGGCGTGATTAATGATAATTTCTGCAACGCCGGAGCCAACCACTCCGTGACCCATAAGTGCTATATCTATCATATTTTCCTCCGTTAATTGATTTTTGCTGTTATAACACCGTCAACCTCGGTTAAATGAGTTATCAGCTCATCTAAACTTATTTTCAGGTTCTTGGTGGTTAAAGTAAGATAAACTGCCGCAGTGCCGTCAATAGGCATATTTTGGTTGATGGTTATAATGTTAACACCGTATTTGCATAAAACCGCTGTAAGAGAGGAAAAAACACCCGACCTATCAGCGAGTAAAGCGCTTATTGAAACGGTTTTAACATCATCATTATCGCATTTGAAAACATAGTCCTTATATTTATAAAATGCACTTCTTGAAATACCGGCTATTCTTACGGCTTCTGCGGTAGTCTTTACCGAGCCGCTTGCCAGTAGTTCTTTCGCTTTTATAACATTTGGAAACACTGATGGCAGAACCTTAGTGCTAACCAGAATCAAATCGGTTTTTGGCATATGTGTCCTCCTATCAAAAACTGTTGTCCTTAATTATAATACACTTTTCAACGGAAATCAACACTAAAATTAAGTTTTTTAAAAGTATGTATAAAATATACAAAAATTCTACATAAATAAACAGTTAATAGGTAATAATGAAGGGATATTTCAATGGAGATTAACAGTAAAAAAACTTTTTTAATAAATTTTCTTTTCTATGCAGTTTGCGGAGCAATTATATTTTTTACTGTGAAATTTCTATTTTCTTATCTGTTACCAATAGTTTTTGCAATTGCTATTGCTTTTTTAGTACAAAAACCTAGTTGCTTTATTTCGAAAAAAATAAGAATAAAAAAGGGAATAGCTGCAATTATTTTAACACTTTTATCTTTTGCGATAATTGTTAGTGTTATTATATTGGCATTTATCGGCGTTTACAAATTTGCGGAAGTATTTTTTAAAGAATCGCCCCGTTTTATAGGTCAAATTTCAGAATTTTTTAAAAATGCATATGAGAGTTTCAAGGTTAGATTCGATGATATGCCGCCTGTTATTTCCCGTTTTTTTGATTCTTCTATCGATTCACTTATGAATATATCCGGGGAGTTTTTAAGCAGTAAAATATCGTATTTTGCAACCGAATTAGCACGAAATACGCCTATGTTCATTGTCACCTGGATAGCGACTATAGCTATAGGCTGTTATATTGCAAAGGATTTTGAAAAGCTTGGAGCTTTTTTCAAAGATATAATTTCCAAAAATCATCTTAATAAGCTTTCAAAACTTAAAACCATTTTTGTTAATAGTGTATTGAAAATCGCAATAGGTTATTTGATTATTATGCTTATAACCCTGGTAATGCTATGGATATCCTTTGTGATTTTAGGGGTTAATAATTCCTTTATTGTGGCTTTAATAGCTTCGGTAATCGATTTATTGCCTGTGTTGGGAGTAGGGCTTGTTATAATTCCTTGGGCTGTTTTTTCTTTTTGTGTGGGTAATGTTTTTCTCGGAATGGGATTATTATTGACTTATATTGTTATTTTGATATCGAGGAATTTTTTGGAACCCAAAATTATTTCTAAGCAGATAGGAATAAACCCTCTTTTAACTCTTTTAGCAATTTTTATAGGACTTAAGGTTGCAGGAGTAGGCGGAATGATTTTAGCTCCATTGATTTTGGTGATTTTTATAAAATATCATAAGACTGATTATTAAATTTAAATCTAACAATTCACAAAGAAAGGCATATGATATAGTGTACAAACTGTACGGCGGAGTGATACAAATGCGGAGTTATTCGGTTGTAACAGGAACTATTACCTATGCGATTAAAGGTAGGGATTTATTAAGGCGATCCGGCTTTAAAGCTCGTATTGAAAAGATAACCGGTTCAAGTCAAAATATCGGGTGTGGCTATACAATAATTGTTAGTGGAGATATTGAATCAGCCGAAAGAACGCTTAGAAATGCCGGAGTTAAAATCCTACAAATAAATGAAATTTAACCGATTTAAAGGCTCCATTATGGGGCCTTTAAATATTTTGGAGTGATAATTGTGATATATTTTGATAATGCTGCCACAACGGGCAAAAAACCGGATATGGTGGTTAAAGCGGTAGCTGGAGCATTGAGAAAAAATTGCGTAAATCCGGGTAGAAGCGGATATAAGCTTTCGCTTGAAACTGCTGAAAAGATATATGAAATCAGGCAAAAAATTGCTGATTTTTTTGGTTGTGAACAGGCTGAAAACGTTGCATTTACCTTGAATTGTACGCATGCATTAAATTGCGTAATTAAAGGGAATTTAAAGTCTTCGGATCATGCGGTCGTTTCAACCCTGGAGCATAATGCCGTTATGCGTCCTTTAGCGAAAATTAAGGCTGATTTTGATTTTGCCGAAGTGTCCTTATTTGATGACGAAATTACAGTGAAAAATTTTGCAAAAAAATTACGCAAGGATACCAAAATGGTAATTTGTACTGCTGCCTCAAACGTGTTGGGAAAAAAGCTTCCCATAGAACGTATAGGAGAGCTTTGCAAACAAAGAAATATTTGCTTTGTAGTTGATGGGGCACAATTAGCAGGTATTGAGAAAATTGACATGCAAAAAATGAATATAGACTTTTTATGTGTGGCACCTCATAAAGGTCTTTATGCGCCTATGGGAATAGGTGTTCTTCTTTCAAGAAAGCCCTTATATGATACATTAATTGAAGGCGGAACAGGTAGCTCTTCCATTAGCTTTCAACAACCCCTTACAATGCCTGAAATGATAGAAAGCGGAACTGTAAATGTACCGGCAATTTTTGGTATTGGAGCAGGAATTGACTTTATAAATTCTATTGGAACCCAGCGTATAGCGAAATACGAAGGAAAGCTTTGCACTAAACTGTTTAGAGGTTTACAAAAGAATTCGGACATCAGGTTGTATACAAAATATTCGCCGGAGCTTTATGCACCTGTAATTCCCTTTAATTTACGTGATATTCCCAGCGAAGAAATAGCAAGGAAATTAAATGAAAACAACGTTGCGGTAAGAGCAGGTTTGCACTGTGCTCCAACGGCGCATAAATATATTGGCACCCTCGATAGCGGCGCTGTTAGAATCAGTCCATCCATTTTTAACAGTGAAAATGAGGTTGAAAGATTTTTAAGTATTATTAATAAATTATAAAATATTTATATTTACTATTGAATCACAGGATTTCTTATGGTAAAATATTTATAAATATGCAAAGAAGGGATGTAATTGGGTGGATACTGTTTTTAATGCGATTTATACCTTTTGGAATCAAATAGTATATGCTGTTTCCAGTATGAGATTCCCTTATGATTTTATTGATATACTTGTGATATCTTTCATTATCTACAAAGCCATCGGTTTTCTCCGTGAAACCAGAGCGGGTCAGTTGGTTAAGGGTATAATTATTCTTTTAGCTATTTATTTGGTCGCTGATTGGTTTAATTTAGTGAGTATACAATGGTTATTTTCCAAATTAGCAAATTCGGTGCTGATAGTAGTCTGTGTTATATTCCAGCCTGAATTACGTAGAAGTCTTGAGCGTGTGGGAAGAACAAAATTCGGTAAATCCCAGAACTTCGGGGAGGATACGGATTCTTTATCCAGATGTATCGATGATGTGAGCAAGGCTGTCGCTCAAATGCAGAAGGAAAAAACAGGTGCCTTAATTGTTTTTGAAAGAACAACCCAATTAGGTGAAATTATAAATACTGGTACAATTATTGATGCCGCTTCTTCGGTTTCAATGATAAATAATATATTTTTCCCGAAATCTCCGTTGCATGACGGTGCACTCATTGTGCGTGACGGAAAGCTTTATGCGGCAGGATGTATTTTACCTTTGACTCAGCGTGAAGATATCAGTTCAAAATTGGGAACCCGTCATAGGGCTGCTATTGGAATGACCGAGAACTCAGATGCTATTGTGCTTGTAGTATCGGAAGAAACGGGAACGATTTCGATAGCTTCTAACGGACAGATGGTAAGGGATTTTAATGCGGCGTCTGCAGGTGCAGAGCTTAGAAATCAAATGATTGATAATAACGTTAGCGGAGAAAACAGTTTTGTTGCCGCTTTAAAAACCTTAAATCCCTTCAAATTTAAATTCAAAAAAGGAGCGGAAGATGATGATAAAGCTGATGAATAATTTTTCATTACGTAAGCTCCTTTACAATAGAAAATTTACGATTCCTTTTTCGATTTTTATCGCTTTTGTATTTTGGTTGATTATCACCACAAATCAAAATCCCATAAGACAGCAGACCTTTTCTGATGTTCCCATAACGATAAATCTTGAAAATACCGTTGCCGGAGAAAACGGCATGGATATAGTTTCTGATATATCTAATCAAAAATTTTCTGTTACTGTCAGCGGCCCTAACTATGTAGTAAGCGCTTTAAAAACAGAGGATTTCACTCTTTATGCCTCGGCAGCTGAAATAACCGAGCCCGGCGAATATGAGCTTGATGTTTTTGGAAATAAAAACACCTCAAAGGGAAGCTATGATTTTATAAGCATAACTCCGAATAGAGTTAAGGTAACTCTTGACTATATTGATACAAAACAAATCAGCGTGGAGCCAAGCCTTGTGGGCGTTGGCGCCGTGGAGGGACTTATTGCTGAAACACCTATCGTTACGGCTACTGAAGGCGATATGATTTCCATAAAGGGTCCACGTACAATTTTAGATAAGATTTCTCGTGTTGTAGCTTATGCCGATGTTAATGATACCTTGAGCGCAAGTCAAACCTATGATGCTCAAATCAAAATATTGGATTCGGACGGAAAAGAGATTTCAAAGGAAAATCTAACAGTAAGTGACAGTGCGGTTAAGGTTACTGTTCCGATTTCAAAGAAGGCTGTTGTAAAGGTTTCCGCTTCATTTATTAATTTACCAAGCGGTTATAAAAAATCGGATATTAAGCATTCGATTGACCATAATGAGGTTACAATAATTGGGGCGCCCGGTGTCATTGATTCTATAACCTCTATATCTCTTTCGGATATTGATTTCACATCCGTTTCTCCCCAAAGCAATAAGTTCGATGTTTCGGCTATACTTCCTGAGGGAGTAAAAATTCTTGATAATATTGAATTCTTTGTAGTTGAAGTAGACACTTCGGATTATCAAACTAAAACCTTTAAAACTATAACAGGTGTTAAATCTACAGGCTTACAATCGGGTCTTACAGTTAAAAAGACTGCAAGCATATTAAACGTTAAGATTTGTGCTCCTAAAAATGTTATCGATAAAATCAAATCTAAGGATATTTATGCTGTAATCGATTTAAGCGGAAAATCTGCAGGAGAGCATACCGTTGCTGCAAAAATTACATCTGATGTTTATTCGGGAGTATGGCAGATTGGCTCTTACAATACAACTGTAACAATTAACTGATTTTGAAATAAAGGGCTTGAAAGAGCCCTTTATTTATAATTATAAGACAAAATGCATTTCTCAGCATAGAATACTATGAGGTGAAATGTTATGACTAAATTAATAGTTTCTGCTATGATTACTGTATTGGCACTGGCCGGTCTTTCGGAATTTATACACATTGTAAAGCTTTATATAATTGGACCAAAAAGAAAAGCCGTTACATATTCGGTGGTTTTCCTTGATAAAGCTTATGTAAAGGAACAAATTGATTATATTATCTCGGAAACCTTATGGTACGGAAAAAGTATGGCACAATATATTATTGCTGTAAGACCGGATAATTGCATTATTGATAATGAAAAAACAGTCCAAAAAAATTACAATATAATATTTTGCGATAAAGAGGCAATTTTCCCCACTATAAAAAAATTAATGGATTAGGAGGCGATTTTATTAATACTGAGAATACCGTTGAAGTGAATACTAAGGAAAAAATCGTCGCCGAAGTTCTTTCTATTACTTATCGAAATGAAGTTAATTATTATACTGTTGCTGAGGTTTTATTTGACAAAGAAAAGCTTACAGTCGTTGGTATATTGCCCTTTTTAAACGAGGGAGATACTGCCGAGTTTTACGGTAATTATATTTTTCATCCTACATACGGAAGACAGTTTAAAGCAGAAAGCTTTGAGCGAAGAGCACCCCAAAATATTGCTTCGATATTAAGATACCTTTCTTCGGGTGCTATCAAAGGAATAGGTCCCAGCACAGCTTCTAAAATTGTTGAAAAATTCGGAGAGAATTCCCTTGATATAATTTTAGAACAGCCTGAAGCTTTAGCTACAATTAAAGGTATCTCTATAGAAAAAGCAAGGCAGATATCTTCTGAATACGAAAAGCAATACGGCGCCAGAGATATAATGATGTTGCTTTCTAAGTACAGTATATCCCCCGATGTATGTATAAATATTTATAAAAGGTTCGGTAGTAATTCCTCTCTTTTAATCCAACAAAACCCCTATATTTTATGTGAACAGGGTATAGACATCGATTTTGAAACTGTAGAAGATATGGCGTCTGATTATGCCATACCAAAAGAAAATGAATTTCGTATTGCGGCGGGACTTGAATATATTTTGCGCCGTAATCTTAATAATGGACATACCTGTTTGCCCAAAAGTAAATTTATTGAAACAGCGGCCAAGCTTCTTGAATGCGGTATAAACGTAGCGGAAGACGCATGTTATAGATTAATTGAATGCTTTAGATTTGCAGTTAAAATTATCGAATCAAAAGAGTATATTTCGTTACCGGAATATTATTATGCAGAAGAATATATTGCGGCAAGACTTTGCGCTGTTAAAAGAAATATGTCAGGCGAAATCCCGCCGGACCCTTTAGAAATTGATTTTGTTGAGAACAAATTGGGTATAAAATTTGAAGAGATGCAACGGAAAGCAATAACAGAAGCTTTCGAAAATGGCGTTTTGATTTTAACGGGAGGCCCGGGAACAGGTAAAACCACTACGCTGAACGCTATAATTTCCTTGTTTGAATCCAGAGAACTTGAAATTCAGCTTGCGGCACCTACAGGCAGAGCCGCCAAAAGAATAACCGAGCTTACCGGTCGAGAGGCTATGACTATTCATCGCCTTTTAGAGGTTGAATGGGGTAGTGATGACAATTTAAAATTTTCTCGTAACGAGCGAAATCCTCTTACTTGTCAGGTTTTAATTGTTGACGAGATTTCAATGGTGGATGCAATAGTTTTCGAAAAGCTTCTAAAGGCGCTTAAATTGTCTTGTCGAATTATTTTGGTGGGTGATGCGGACCAGCTTCCGAGTATCGGTGCAGGTAACATTTTAAGTGATATTCTAAACTCTGATATTTTCCCTTCAATAAGGTTAAATAAGGTGTTTCGACAAGCAAATGAAAGTCTGATAGTTACCAATGCGCACTCAATAATCAATAATGAAAAGATTGATTTTACAAGAAAGGATTCTGATTTTTTCTTACTTAAACGAAATGATAATTTTTCTGTTATTGATACCGTTTTACAGTTGTGCTGTGACAGAATACCTACGGCATACGGATTTGACCCTTTAAAGGATATTCAGGTTCTTTGTCCTTCAAGAAAATTGGATACGGGAACGGTTAATTTCAATAATTTACTGCAAGAACGCCTTAATCCGAGGAGCAAAAAACAACCTCAGCTTTGCTACAAAGGCTTTTTCTATCGTGTTGGTGACAAGGTTATGCAAACCAAAAACAATTATGATTTGCAGTATAAAAAGGATAATGGTGAATATTCGTCGGGTATCTTTAACGGCGATGTAGGTTTTATTACCGAAATTGATGTTAGGGCTTCTACTATGAATGTCCGTTTTGATGATAAAACTGCTACTTATTTTGCCGAGGAAATCGGACAGTTAGAACCCGCCTACGCAATTACCGTACATAAAAGTCAGGGCAGCGAATTTGATTGCGTTATTATTCCGTTATTTAATCTTCCGACAAAACTCAAATACAGAAATCTTCTGTATACTGCAGTAACAAGAGCGAAAAAGCTTTTAATTGTTGTCGGCTCTGAAAGGGAATGGCAGGATATGGTTGATAATGATAAGAAAACGCTCAGATATACAATGCTTAAGGATTTTTTCAGGGAGAATAACATTGAAATTTCTTAAAGAAATATTAAACGGCGTAATTTCTGCTTTATTTCCAAATCATTGTATGTGTTGTAATGAAATTATTGACGAAAATGAATTTTTGTGCGATTATTGTTATGAAATGATAGAGCGTTTCGATGCCGAAAAGAGATGTATCGTTTGCGGTCTCGATAAGGATAAGTGCGATTGTAAAAGAATTATTTATCATTTTGAAGGCTGTGTGATTCCGTTTTATAATAAAGGCATAGCAAAAGAAGCGTTGTACAAGCTGAAGCTATCGCACAAGGATTATTATACGGAATTCTTTGCTAGGGAAATAGTACTGCGAATTAAAGAAGAAATGCCTGATATTAAATTTGATGGAATTTGTTATGTGCCGGGGGATATTTTTAGTAACCTGAAAAGAGGCTTTAATCAAGCTGAGCTTTTAGCAAGAAGAATTTCGGAAATTATGGGTATACCTATTGAAAGAAAAGCCTTGTATGTCAAGAAAAAGGGTAAAGGACAACATAATTTAACGGGGCATGAACGTTTTATTAATGTAAGAGGACTTTACGGTTATAATTATAAAAACACAGGGAAAACTCTTTTGTTGATTGATGATATTAAGACTACGGGTGCAACTCTTGATGAATGCACGAGGCAATTACTGTTTTCGGGCGCCCATCATGTATATTGTGCCTGTGCATTAGCAACTGCTTTTGAGAAAAATCCAAAAAAGGAAAGGTAAAGTATGGCAACAGAAATAGGAATAGATTTAGGAACATCTAAAACGGTTATATTTTCGGGGTCCAGAGTGGTTTTAGAATTGCCCAGTGTTGTAACGGTTGATGCCGAAACATGGGAGCCTGTATATTTCGGCGAAAAGGCTAAACAGACGATAGGCAGAACCCCCGAAAGCTTAATTTCGGTTAATCCAATCGTCAACGGTGTTATATCCGATTATTATATTGCTGAATCGATGCTGAAGGATTATATGCAAAAGGCCTTTGGCAATAAGGTTATGCGCCCTAAAATTATGGCTACTTTACCTGCCGGATTAACTGAGCTTCAGCATCATACGTTAAATAATGTTGTTGAATCGGCAGGAGGCAGAAATATAACCATTATAGAAGGTCCTCTTGCCATAGCATTTGGACTTGATTTGGATTTTTCATCTCCACGTGGAAGCTTAATTGTTGATATTGGTGCCGGAACTACCGATATTGCAGTTATTTCTATGGGAGGAATAGCAGTTTGCGATTCCTTTAAAACCGCTTCTTATGACATCGATAATCAAATAATCAAGTATATAAGAAAAGAATACAATATTGAAATTGGTAATTTGATGGCTGAATCTATCAAAAAGAATATTGGCTCAGCTATTGAAAGACCTATTGAAATTGCCACCGTTGCAAAGGGAAGAAATATATTTACAGGTCTTCCCGAAAGCTTTGAAATAACATCTGAAGAAATAAGAGAAGCCATTATGGAGGTAGTGCTTTCGATTTGCAATGCTATAAGACAGGTGCTTAACCGTACAGACCCCGATTTGGTTGCTGATATTAAGGAAGAAGGACTTTACCTTACAGGTGGCGGCTCATTGCTTAACGGATTCGATAAATTCATAAGCGAATACACCGGTTTAAAGGTTATAAAGCTTGATGACCCTGTTCATAGTATAGTGCGTGGTGCAGCGGCCGCTCTCAGAAAACCCGAGCTTATGAAAAATGTAAATTATCAGCTTCGTTCAATAAATGAACTTAAAATTGAATAAAATGCTTGACAAATTTGAAATTTGTGTTAAAATACTATTTGACAATGAAGTAGTACGTTATGCGTTCTCACCCAACGATGTTTGAATTTTTGGGTTAATAAGTAAGAAATTTTCAGGATTTTTATGCTTATTTGCACGAACGTATTGCGTTCGTGCTTTTGTTTTTATTTACCAAATAACCGGAGGTGCATCATTATCAGCAGCAAAGAACTTGCCACAAATGAAGAAATCAAATTCAAGGAAGTCCGTGTAATTAATTCTGACGGTTCTCAGTTAGGTGTTTTACCTATTGAAAAGGCTATTGAAGCAGCTTATGCTCAGGACCTTGACCTAGTTAACATTTCACCTAATGCTCAGCCACCAGTCTGCAAAATTATGGATTACGGTAAATACCGTTTTGAACAGGCTAAGCGTGAAAAAGAGCAGAGAAAAAACCAAAAGGTTGTAGAGGTTAAGGAAATCAGATTAGGACTTAGCATTGATGTTCATGATTTTGAAACCAAGGGAAAACACGCAAGACGTTTCCTTGAGGACGGTAATAAGGTTAAGGTTTCAATCAGATTCAGAGGCCGTGAGCTCGGTCATCCTGAGATTGGATTAGAAACTATGAGCCGTTTTGCTGATTTTTGCAAAGATTTTTGCGTTGTTGAAAAAGCAGCCAAAATGGAAGGCAGAAATATGTTAATGTTCCTTGCCCCCAAAACCGGTAAGTAATGTAGTTAAAAATTTTCATAGGAGGAATTAATATGCCTAAAATCAAAACACACAGCGGCGCTAAGAAACGCTTTAAGCTCACTAAGACCGGCCAGGTTAAGCGTGCTCACGCTTTCAAGTCGCACATTCTCAACAAGAAAACTACCAAGCGTAAGAGAAATCTTCGCAAAACTGTTACCGCAGATGTAACAAATGTTGCAAAGATTAAGAAAATGATTCCTTATAAGTAATACAACTTGAAAGTGGAGGTTAATATCAATGGCACGTGTTAAAGGTGCGTTAGCAACACGCAAAAGAAGAAAAAAGACTTTAAAGCTTGCTAAGGGTTATTTCGGAGCCAAGTCCAAGCTTTTTAAAACAGCTAAAGAAGCTGTAATGAAATCCGGAAACTATGCTTATATCGGTCGTAGACTTAAGAAGCGTGACTTCCGTCGTCTTTGGATTACCCGTATATCTGCCGCTGCTAAGATCAACGGTATGAATTATTCTACCTTTATGAATGGTCTTAACAAAGCAGGTGTACAGATTAACCGTAAGATGCTTGCAGATTTAGCTGTTAATGATGCAGCTGGTTTTGCAACTCTTGCTAAGGCTGCAAAAAAGGCTCTTGAAAAGTAATTTTATATCGCCCGAGAAATTTCCTCGGGCGAATTTTTAATTTTATAACTCTTGTAAAAGGTGATGAAAAGAATGGATTTTAAGGTTATTTCCAGTAAAGATAATTCACTTATCAAGCTTGTTTCTGCATTACAAACATCCACAAAGGCAAGAAAAGAAAATGAACTTTTTGTTCTTGAAGGACTTCGCATTTGTGATGATGCATTTCAAAATGGAATCAGGTTTGATAAGTTAATTTTCTCGGATACGGCTTTTGAGAAAAATTCCAAAGAAATTGAAAAATTTCAAAATAACGCCCGGGAGTGTTATAAAATTACAGATGCGCTATTTAAAAAAATTAGCGATACGGCTTCGCCTCAGGGAATTTTAGCTGTTTGTTCGGTAACTTCATTAAATAAAGCCGAAATTGATAAGAAGGGTAAGTATATTGCTCTTGAAAATTTGTCCGACCCTTCGAATTTAGGCGCAATTTCCAGAACTGCAGAGGCTTTGGGTATTAACGGTATTATTATATCTGCCGATAGCTGTGATCCTTTTAATCCAAAGGTGCTTCGTGCTTCAATGGGGACATTACTCAGAATGCCTTTGTTTATTACAGAAGATATAATTGAGTTTGCTAAGAGTAATGAATTAACAACCTATTCTTGCGTGGTTGATTCTAAAGCACAGAAAATTACTGATATCAGATTTTTGGGCGGCTCAGTAGCGTTAATCGGCAATGAAGCAAATGGATTAAGAGATAAAACTATTCAAAATAGTGATTTTAAGATAACTATTCCTATGATAGGAAAAGCTGAGTCCTTAAATGCCGCAGTAGCAGCCTCAATTGCTATGTGGGAATTAATGAGGTAGTTTATATGAGGTATCTTATTTGGCTTCAACTGGTTTTAGGCGCAGGGAACAATAAGGTTAAAGATATACTTGAGAAATTTGGAAATGCCAAGAATGTCTATAAATCCAATGTTAAAGAGTTAGAAGCTTCAGGGCTATTTGCAAAAAGGATTTTAAAAAAGATTTCTGATACAAAAATATTTGAGGCAGATAAAATTATTCTTAAATGCAAGACCTCGGGTATTAGAATTTTAACGATTGAGGATAGCGATTATCCCGAAAATCTTATTAATATCCCTAATCCACCTTTAGTGTTGTTTTATAAGGGAGATTTACCCGATTTCAGTAATGAGGCCTGTATTTGTATTGTGGGACCGAGAGATGTTTCCGAATACGGTAAAAAAGCAGCATTTTCTCTATCTGCCAGGTTGTCTCGTGCAGGAATGATTATAATCAGCGGCGGTGCAGTGGGGTGCGATACCTATGCTCATAAGGGAGCTTTAAAATATTCTAATAAAACTGTGCTTGTTATGGGATGCGGACACAATTACAGATATTTACCCGAAAATGAGAAGATGCGACGTTTAATCATCCAAAAAGGCGGATGCATTATAAGTGAATATCCGCCCGATACTCCGCCGTACGGTTCAAATTTTCCTGTAAGAAACAGATTAATGTCAGCACTCAGTCTGGGAACAGTTGTTATTGAAGCTGATAGTCGCAGCGGAGCTTTGATTACTGCTAACCACGCTTTAGAACAAGGAAAAGATGTCTTTGTTATTCCAGGCTCTCCGGGAAAACCTGAATATATTGGCTCTAATGCATTACTTAGAGATGGTGCAATTCCATTATTGGAGGCAACCGATATTTTAAATGAATATGTAGGCAGTTTTCCTGATAAAATTAACATAGAGCGTGCTTATACTCAAGAAAATAACGATAACAGTGTAGAAAAAATCACAAAAAAGAAAAAAATTTTTGATATACCTCTTTCAAAAGAGGCAAAAATGATATATAATCAATTAGATAAGCCACAATTTTATCCCGATGATTTAGATAAGTGTAATTTGGGTAATGATGAAATTTTGTCGGCTTTAATTGAATTGGAGATATCCGGCGTTATACGGGCATTACCCGGAGGGAAATACGCCTTAGTCAATGATTAAACAGGAGGAAAGAAATGGCAAAGCTTGTTATTGTTGAGTCGCCAACAAAGGTTAAAAGTGTTAAAAAATATTTAGGCACCGGTTTTGATGTTATGGCTTCAATGGGTCATATACGTGATTTACCAAAGTCAAAGCTTGGTGTTGATATAGAAAACGGATTTAGGCCGCAATATATTAATATGGCGGATAAAAAATCCCTTATTAAATCCTTAAAGGAAGCGGCAACAAATAGTGACGGTGTGTATCTCGCAACCGACCCTGATAGAGAGGGTGAAGCTATTTCCTGGCATTTGGCTCAGATTCTGGATTTGGATTTGAACGAGGCTAACCGCATAACCTTTAATGAAATTACAGAAAAGGGTATTAAGTCGGGTGTTTCTGCTCCGAGAAAAATAGATTTAAATCTTGTTGATGCTCAGCAAGCCCGCAGAGTGCTTGACAGAATAGTGGGCTATAAATTAAGTCCTTTCCTCTGGCGTAAGGTTAAAAGCGGTCTTTCTGCAGGTAGAGTGCAGACTGTGGCACTCAGACTTGTTGTTGAACGTGAAAGAGAAATTGAAAAGTTTGAAAGTGAAGAATATTGGTCTATTGATGCAAAGCTTATTGCATCAAGAAAATCCTTTATGGCTAAGCTTTTTGGCTATGCGGACGGTAAAAAGATAGATACTGTTCCTAACGCTGATGAAGCACAAAAAATTGTTAATGCACTTGAGAGCAAGGAATATATCGTATCAGATATCAAAAAAGGCATCAGGAACAGACAGCCTTCTCCTCCGTTTATTACCTCAACCTTACAACAAGAGGCTTCAAGAAAGCTTGGTTTCACAGGTCAGCGAACAATGCGCATAGCTCAGCAACTATACGAAGGCGTTGATATACCGGGAATCGGAACTGTAGGTTTGATAACCTATATGAGAACCGATTCATTGAGAATTTCCGAAGAGGCCAGAGCTGCGGCTAATAGCTTTATCGCTAATACCTATGGTTCTAATTATCTTCCTAAATCACCAAGATATTTTAAGACAAAAAATGGCGCTCAGGATGCTCACGAGGCAATAAGACCTACCAACATTTCTCTTACTCCGTCTTCAATCAGCGGAGCACTTTCCACCGAACAATATAAACTTTATAAGCTTATTTGGGAGAGGTTTATTGCTTCTCTTATGGCTGCGTGTGTTCAAAACACCGTTGCAGCAAATATCACTTGTGGTGATTATCTGTTTAAAGCCAGTGGAAATACCGTTAAATTTGACGGTTTTACAGTTCTTTATGAAGAGGGTAAGGATGACGATGAGGCTGCCCAGACTGCTCTTCCTGAAATGAATGTGGGAGATGTTTTAAAACTAAAAGAGCTTACTCCGAATCAACATTTCACACAACCTCCCGCTCGTTATACCGAGCCTACGCTTATTAAAGCACTCGATGAAAACGGAATAGGAAGACCTTCTACCTATGCTCCGATTATGTCTAATATACTTCAGCGTGACTATATTGAAAGGGAGAAGAAGAGCCTTAAGCCCACGAAATTGGGTATGGTTGTTGTTGACCTTATCACTGAATATTTCAAGCGCATTGTCGATGTTAAATTTACTGCAGGACTTGAAGTTCAGTTGGATAAAATCGGTATTGGTGAACTCAACTGGATAGATACGATTGAGGATTTCTATAAGGATTTTGATGCGCTTTACAAAAAGGCGGAATCATCACTTGATGGCAAAAGGGTTAAGGTGCCAGATGTGGAATCAGACGTTGTGTGTGAAAAATGCGGAAGAACAATGGTTATTAAATCGGGACGCTTCGGTAAATTCTTAGCGTGTCCGGGTTATCCTTCCTGCAAGAACACAAAGCCTGTTCCTGAGGATGAGGTGAAAGAGCCTTGTCCAAAATGCGGTGCAAAGCTTGTTAAAAGAATTTCTAAAAAGGGTAAGAAGTTCTTCGGATGCAGTAATTATCCGAAATGTGATTTCGCTTCTCCCGGTGTACCTACAGGCGAAGTTTGTAAAGAATGCGGAAGCTACATTATTAAGGGCCTTAGAGGCAGAAAATATTGTATGAATTCCGAGTGTGCTTCAAGAAATAAAAAGGCTTAAGGAAAATTTGATGAAAAAAATTACTGTTGTCGGTGCCGGTCTTGCAGGTTGCGAGGCCGCCTGGCAAATTGCAAATGCAGGGATAAAGGTTGAACTTATCGATATGAAGCCCTCCAAAAAATCGGCGGCTCATCACAGCGATAAGTTTGCAGAGCTTGTATGTTCTAACTCTTTAAAGGCGGCAAGATTAGATTCTGCTGCAGGTCTTTTAAAAGAAGAGATGCGCTATCTTGGTTCACTTTGTCTTGAGGCTGCGAGCAAATGCTCCGTAGCAGCAGGTGGTGCCCTTGCGGTTGATAGAGAAATTTTCTCTGATTATATTACTGAAAAAATTAAAAATCACCCAAATATTACGGTTACCGAAAAAACTGTTAAATCCTTACCGAGTGAAGGTATTTCTGTTATCGCTACGGGACCTTTAACTGATGGCGAATTAGCCGAGAGTATAAGTAAATTAAGCGATAAAGGAAATCTCAGTTTTTATGATGCTGCTGCTCCTGTTGTTACGGCAGATAGTATTGATTTTGAAAGAGCTTTTTATGCTTCAAGATATGATAAGGGGGACAGTGATTATATCAACTGTCCAATGAACAAGGAAGAATATACCTTGTTTCATAATGAGTTAATTAAGGCAGAATCTGCAAAACTCAGTGAATTTGATAAGCCATTGAAGGTGTACGAAGGTTGTATGCCAATTGAGGTTTTAGCAAAACGAGGCGAAGATTCTATTCGGTTCGGACCTTTAAAGCCTGTGGGCCTACGTGACCCTAAAACAGGTCACAGACCTTGGGCGGTTGTGCAGCTGCGCAGAGAAAATGCTAAGGGGACAATGTTTAATCTCGTAGGTTTTCAAACAAATCTTAAATTTGGAGAACAAAAAAGAGTATTTTCTATGATTCCGGGACTGCAAAACGCTGAATTTGTGCGTTACGGAGTTATGCATAGAAATTCCTTTATTAATTCACCCGAGCTCTTAAATAAAAGCCTATCTCTGAAAAATAATCCAGACTTGTTTTTTGCAGGTCAGATTACGGGTGTAGAGGGATATATGGAATCGGCGGCTTCTGGTATAATTGCAGGAATTAATGCTGTTAACCGTTATAATAAGCGCGATTCGTTAGTGCTTCCCGAATTTACGATGATTGGAGCATTAATAAATTATATCTGTGATAAAACTGTTGTCGATTTTCAGCCTATGGGGGCAAATTTCGGCGTGTTACCTGTGTTAGACGTTCAAATAAGAGATAAGCGTGAAAGATATGCAGCTTTATCGCAGCGTTCTATAGAATGGTTTAACAAACTTTTTAATAAAGTGGGAGATAAATATGAGAATAGTAATTGATGCATTTGGAGGAGATAATGCACCGCTAGAAATAGTAAAAGGTGCGGCATTAGCCTCAAAAGAATTCAATGTTGATATTACCTTAACGGGAAATGAACAGGAAATCAGAAAATGTATATCTGATAATAATATCGAATTTTCGGGTGAACTTAAAATTGTACATACCGATGATGTAATTTCAATGCACGATGAGCCTACAACATTACTCAAGGCCCATTCTGAAAGCTCTATGGCATTGGCTTTCAAAGAATTGGCTCTCGGACAGGCAGATGCCTTTGTTTCAGCTGGTTCTACAGGTGCCATTGTCGTTGGTGGAACACTTATAGTAAAGAGAATTAAGGGAGTAAAAAGACCCGCTCTTGCAAGTATGGTTCCTTCACCAAAAAAACCTTATATGCTTATGGATATGGGTGCCAATGCAGAATGCAGACCTGAAATGCTTGAACAATTCGGTATTATGGCAAGCGTTTATCTTTCCAAGGTTGAAAATCGTGAGAATCCAACCATCGGTTTATTGAACATAGGTACTGAAGAAACTAAAGGTGATACACTGCATCAGGAAGCTTATCAGCTTCTTAGTAAAGCTCCCATCAATTTTTACGGTAATGTTGAATCGAGGGAAATGCCAAAGGGAGTTTGCGATGCTGTTATTACCGATGGCTTTAGTGGCAATATTGCTCTTAAACTCATAGAGGGAACTGCTTCTACCTTATTTAAGCTTATTAAAGGTGTGCTCTATAAGAATATAATCAATAAGCTTGCTGCCCTAATAATAAAGAAGGATTTATATTCAATTAAGTCTTTAATGGATAGTTCTGAAGTCGGCGGTGCATTGTTGCTTGGTGTTTCTAAGCCCGTTATTAAAGCTCATGGCAACTCTGATGCTAAAGCAATAAAAAATGCAGTGCGTCAGGCGGTTAAATTTGCTGAAATGGATGTTATAGGAACGATTTCAGAAAATCTCGCCAAAAAAGAATAAAAAGTTCCGAAACGGAGTTAAATTTTATGGAGTTTTTGCAAAAGAAACTAAATCATAAATTTAATAATGTAGAATTGCTTAAGAATGCTTTAACCCATTCCTCCTATGCTAATGAGGTAAGAGCCTATTATGGTTCAAATGAACGCCTTGAATTCTTAGGAGATTCGATACTTTCTATTATAGTATCTGAGTATATTTACAAGCAATTTCCCAAGATGCCCGAAGGCGAATTAACTCGACTTCGAGCTTCTTTGGTGTGCGAAAAATCTCTTTGCTCCTTTGCAAGGGAATTGGAGCTTGGAAAATATCTTCTTTTGGGCAAAGGTGAGGCCCATAATGGCGGCAGAGAAAGAGATTCTATCCTTGCGGATGCTTTCGAAGCAGTACTGGCTGCAATTTATCTTGATGCAGGTATGGAAAAAGCCCGAGAGCATGTTATGAATTTCGTTTTAAGAGAAATTAATGATAAAAACGATGATGGCTTTAAGGATTACAAAACGGTATTACAGGAAATAATTCAGCAAAATCCCGAGGAATCGGTAACTTATATTTTGACAGGGGAAGAAGGCCCTGCTCACGATAAGAAGTTTACAGTTGAGGTTCATCTTAATTCTAATGTAATCGGTTGTGGCGAAGGTCATAGCAAGAAGCAGGCAGAACAAATGGCTGCAAAGCAGGCACTCGAACTAATGGGTGCAGAAATATGAGTAATAAGCATTCAAATATTTCTATCTTTGTTCCCCATATCGGTTGCCCGAATATGTGTAGTTATTGTAATCAAAGACATATTACGGGCAAATGTATGCCCCCTAAAAAGGCTGATGTAACCCGTGCGGTAAATACAGCGATGAAAACCAAAAATTATGACCCGAAAACTACTGAAATTGCCTTTTTTGGCGGTAGCTTCACGGCTATAAACCGAAAATATATGACCGATTTACTGAAAACCGCATCTTCCTTTGTTGATAAGGGAGCAGTAAGCGGTATCAGAATTTCAACAAGACCGGATGCTATTGATGAAGAAATTTTAGATATTCTGAAATCCTTCAATGTTACCGCTATTGAGCTTGGCGCCCAAAGTATGAACGATAGAGTTTTACGTATGAACAACAGAGGACATACGGCATCCGCCATTGTTAAGGCATCAAAGCTTATTAAGGAAAAAGGCTTTGAGCTCGGTCTTCAGATAATGACCGGTCTTTACTGTGATAGCGATTCCGCTTCTTTAAAGACCGCTGAAAAGGTTATTGAAATCAGACCCGATACAGTAAGAATTTATCCTACTATCGTCCTTAAAGATACAGATTTATGCACCTTGTATATGGACGGTATTTACAAGCCCCAAAGCTTGAATTCCGCAGTCAATTTAGCCGCAAAGCTTTATAGTATGTTTACACAAGCGGGAATTAAGGTTATAAGATTAGGCCTTCATTCAATTGAGGAGGATGCTTATGTGGCAGGTCCTTGGCATCCTGCTTTCAGTGAGCTTTGCCAATCCCAGATAATGCTTAACGGTGTTTTATCGGAACTAAAAGATAAGGGCGAATACATAATCTATGTATCAAAATCTGCCATTTCAAAGATGATAGGACAAGCTAGAAGGAATATTATCCATTTAAAGGATTTAGGGTATAATTGTACCGTTAAAGAGGATGAAAATTTAAAAAATTTAGAGTATAGAATAGAAAGGAGCGTGTAATTTATGTTATTAACTTCAATTCAAGTGCAGGGTTTTAAGTCCTTTGCCGATAAAACGACACTGAATTTTGGTAAAGGAATTACTGCGGTCGTAGGACCAAACGGAAGCGGTAAAAGTAATATTTCCGATGCTGTCAGATGGGTTTTGGGTGAACAATCAACCAAAAGTCTTCGTGGTCAGTCGATGGAGGATGTTATTTTCGGAGGAACTGAAACACGCCGTCCCCATGGTTATTGTGAGGTAACGCTAAACATTAACAATGCCGACCGTTCCTTGAATTTTGATAATGATTTTGTTTCAATTACAAGAAGATATTACCGCTCCCATGAAAGTGAATATCTTATAAATAATGTTTCGGTACGTTTAAAGGATATTAATGAGCTATTTATGGATACCGGTCTTGGTCGTGATGGTTATTCAATGATAGGACAGGGCAAAATTGATAACATTATCAGCTCAAAATCCGGAGAACGCCGTGATATTTTCGAAGAAGCGGCAGGTATTTCTAAATACCGTTACCGCAAAATTGAGGCGGAGCGAAGACTCAGAGACGCAGAGGACAACCTTTTAAGACTCAAGGATATAATGAATGAGCTTGAATCCCGTGTAGGTCCTCTTGCTGAGCAAAGCAAAAAGGCAGAAAAGTTTTTAGAACTTGCTAAGCTTAAAAAAGACCTTGAAATCGGTTTATGGTTATATACACTTAATAATTCCAAGGACGCATTGCGCTCTCAGGAAAGCAAAATTGCGGCTGCACAGGCTCAATATCAGGAGATTGAACAGGCTCTCGAGGGCTTCGATGCCGAAACTGAGCGTAATTCTGCTGAATTTGCAAAGCTTACCTCGGATATTGAGGGTGAACGTCAAAAAATCGCTGCGCATAATGAAGAGATTATACGTATTAGTGGTAATATTACCCTTATAAATAATGATATTCAGCACAATTTAGAAGCGATTGAAAGACTAAATAATGAGATAGAACAGCTTAATAGTGATGATAGCACCGCTCAGAGTGAAATTGATTCAAAAAGAAAAGAAGCAGAGGAAAAGAAAAATACTTCTGCGTCTATCGAAACTAAAATTTCACAGCTCGAAGAATCATTATCTAATTTAATATTTGACAGTGAAAATATATCCCGTCAAATTGAAGAAAAGGTTAAAGAGCTAAATTCCATATCTGCCAAGAGTGCTGATAAGCGTGTTGAAATGGTTACTGCCGATACAACTGTTGAGGAAATCACTTCAAGAATTTCTAATGTTAGTGAGCTTATTGCTACACAAACTAATGAGCTTGATGTTCACAACGGTGAGTTTGCCGAAACAGAAAAATTATTTAACGAAATTGAAGATAATTTAGTGTCATTTAAAAATTCGTTAGAGGGTTATGAGCTGAGATTGAATTCTCGTGAGAAAACCGTTAACGAGCTTAAGGAAAAGACCGATGAAATCCGTCTTGACATTGAGGCTAAGCGCAGAAGAGTTCAGATACTTACAGACCTTGAAAACAATATGGAAGGCTTCAACCATTCGGTAAAAACCATTATGGGTGAGGCCGAGAAGGGAATACTGCGTGGTATTCACGGACCTATTTCAAAGGTTATTAATGTTCCTGGTGAATATAGTGTTGCTATTGAGACAGCCCTTGGTAATGCAATACAAAATATCGTTGTAGATAACGAAGCAGATGCTAAGCGTGCAATTAACTATCTTAAGAGCAACAATAAGGGAAGAGCTACCTTCTTGCCGATTTCTTCAATTATTGCGAGGGAATTTAAAGAAAAAGGCTTTGACAGTATGTTCGGTTATGTAGGTATTGCTTCCGAACTTGTTAAAACCGATAAAAAATACAGTGAAATAATCAAGTATTTATTAGGTGGAGCAGTTGTTGCTGAGGATATCGACAGCGCTGTAACTATCGCTAAAAAGTATGGATATAGAGTTAAGGTTGTATCCTTGGATGGACAGGTAGTAAACCCGGGCGGCTCACTTACGGGTGGCTCTCTTGTTAAAAGTGCCGGTATTTTAAGCCGTGCTTCTGATATAAAGAAGCTCAAAGAAAGTGTTTCGGCATTAGAGGACAAGCTTAAGGCTTCTGAGAAAGAGCTTACGGAGGCTACTGAAAAGCTTTCACAGGTTCAGGCCGATATTACTGCTGTTAGAGCTGAAATAACTACCGCTAATGAGGATAAAATCAGAACATTAGGTGAATTGCGCCGTATCGGTGAGTTAATTGAAAACATTAAAAAATCTATTACTGAGCTTGAAAACGAGAGTAATAGTGCTAATGAAAAAATTAATTCCTTTAAGGAAATTTCAGCAAATGCTGCTAAAACTATAGCCGAGCTTGAGGCTCAGAAGAATCATATTCAATCCGAAATTGATGAAATGAGCGGCGGCAGAGATAATATTTCCGAGAAACGAAATGCATTTACAGATGAAATTACTGCTGCAAAGCTTAGTCTGATTGAAAACAACAAAGATATTGATGCTCTGCTTCTTTCGGCGGATAATTTAGAGTCTATGATTGGTCAGCGTGGCGTAAGACTTGAAGAAATCAATTCTGAAATTGCTGTAGTTAAGTTTAAAAACGACCAATTAAATTTGGACATTGCAAACGCTAACAACGAAATTGATGGCATTAAGGATTCAATTTCGGATGGCGAGAAGCTGATTGAGGAAATGATTGAAAAGCGTAATCTTACCGAGAAAAACGGGATTGAGCTGCGTTCCAGTGAAAGAGAAAGAACAATGGAACGAGAGAAAATCGGCGGTGAGCTTGCAAGACTTTGCGAACGCAAGGATATTATGGTTAAAGAGTACGATGATGTTATCCGCAAGCTTTATGATGAATATCAGCTAACCCGTAGTGAAGCGGAAGCCATCGGAATTGAAATTGAAAAGCCTGCAGAGGCTAAAAAAGAGCTTGCGGAGGTCAAAAATAAAATCCGCAACCTCGGCAGCGTAAATGTAGGAGCAATCGAAGAATACAAAGAGGTTAGTGAACGATATAACTTTATGTCTGAGCAAATTGCAGATGTTGAGGGCTCAAGAGCAGAACTTTATAAGCTTATTAACCAGTTAACCGCTCAAATGAAGGAAATGTTTATTGAAGGCTTTGATAAGATTAATGAGAATTTCTCAAAGACCTTTAGAGACCTATTTGGCGGCGGTACTGCAGGTCTTACACTTAGTGACCCCGAAAATATTCTTGAAAGCGGTATTGATATCAATGTCAAGCTTCCCGGTAAAAATGTTCCCAGTCTTGATGGACTTTCGGGCGGTGAAAAGGCATTAATTGCATTATCAATTTATTTTGCAATAATGCGTGTTAATGCGCCTCCGTTCTGCTTCCTTGATGAGGTAGATACGGCCCTTGATGATATCAACGTTGATAGATTTGCAGATTATATGAAGCGTGCTGATTTTGCTACACAGTTTATTTGCGTAACCCACAGAAGAGGAACTATGGAAGCTGCAGATATGCTTTATGGCGTTACAATGCAAGAAAAAGGTGTTACTAAACTTTTGGAACTCAATGTTGCAGAGCTTGAGAAAAAACTGCTTTTAAACCAGAACTAATTTTAATTTTGAGGTGATAATGTTGGGCTTTTTTGATAAAATAAAGCAAGGTTTGCAAAAAACAAGAAGTTCAATAATCAACAATGTTAATTCCTTAATAAACAGCTTCACAAAAATTGATGAAGAACTGTTTGAAGAACTTGAGGAGATACTCATAATGTCCGATATGGGAGTTGAAACCTCTACGGAAATTTGCGATATTATGCGCAAAAAAATTAAGGAACAAGGTATAACAGAACCTGGCGTTATCAAACAAATGATGAAAGAAATCATCGCAGAAATGTTGGGTGAGGATATAGGTCTCAAACTTGATACTAAGCCTTCGGTTATCCTAGTTATAGGCGTTAACGGTGTTGGAAAGACCACCTCGATAGGTAAAATAGCATCTCTTTTAAAAAGGGAGGGCAAAAAGGTTGTTTTAGGAGCTGCAGACACATTTAGAGCTGCAGCCATTGAACAGCTTGAAATCTGGGCGCAAAGAGCCGATGTATCCTTGGTTAAAAGTGTTGAGGGTACAGACCCCGCTTCCGTAGTGTTTGATACAATAGCCTCGGCGAAATCAAAGGGTGCAGATGTTATTATTTGCGATACGGCGGGCAGACTTCATAACAAGAAAAACCTTATGGATGAACTTGCAAAGATTAACCGAGTTATTAAAAGGGAACTTCCTGATGCATCTTTGGAATCACTGCTCGTCCTTGATGCCGCAACTGGCCAAAATGCTGTTAATCAGGCAAGAGAATTTAAGAACGTTACTGATATTAGCGGTATTATCCTTACAAAGCTTGACGGTACTGCTAAAGGCGGTATAGTTGTTCCCATAAAAAATGAACTGAATATTCCTGTTAAATTTATAGGTGTTGGCGAGGGTATTGACGATTTACAACCCTTTAATACCAAGGAATTTGTTGAAAGTATATTCGGTGAAGAGGAAAATATATGAAAATTTTTATAGCAACCAAAAATAAAAATAAACTTAAAGAACTCGAAAGAATACTTGTGCCTATGGGCTTTGATGTTGTAAGCGAAAATGACCTTGATGAACCATTGCCCGAGGTTGACGAAACTGGTGTAACCTACGAAGAAAATGCTTTGTTAAAGGCTCGTTCGGGACTTGAGGTTACAGGGCTTGTTTCGGTTGCGGATGATTCAGGGCTTAGTGTTGATTATTTAGACGGCGCTCCCGGACTTTATTCTGCGAGATATTCTGGTATGAATGCAACTTACGATTCAAATAACGATAAGCTTTTAGCCGCTTTAGATGGTGTTCCTCAGGATAAGAGAACAGCAACCTTCGTTTCGGCTATTGCGTGTGTTTTTCCGGATGGAAGAGAATTTACCGTAAGGGGAGAATGCCCGGGTTACGTTGCAGAAAAATGCTCAGGTACTGAAGGCTTTGGTTATGATCCTTTATTTATTTGCTCTGCGGGTTGCTATGCGGAACTTTCTCCCGAGGAAAAGGATAGGGTAAGTCACAGAGGAATTGCCCTTCGCATTTTTAAAGAAGAACTGAAAAAATATATTTAATGAGGTTTATTTATGCTTAACAGTAGACAAAGAGCCCAACTACGAGGACTTGCAAATAATATTGAAGCAATATTTCAAATCGGAAAAGGCGGAATAGGAGAACAACTTATTAAACAGGTAGGAGAAGTGCTTGAAGCCAGAGAATTAATTAAGCTTAGCGTTCTTGAAACTTGTGAAGAAAGTTCACGAACAGCTGCAGATAAAATTGCCATTGCAACAGGTTCTGACGTAGTTCAGGTTATCGGAAGAAAATTTATTTTATACAAAGAAAGCAAAGAAAATAAAAAGATAGTTTTGGTGAAATAAATTATGGGTTTAACCGCAATTTTCGGTGGTACATTTAATCCTTTTCATATAGGCCATTATGAAATGCTTGAAGCAATAAATCAACTAAATTTTATTGATGAAATTCTGCTTATGCCGGATAGAATTCCGCCTCATAAGGAATGCGATTTTTTAGCTGGTGATGAGCATCGAATAGAAATGTGCCGTATAATTTCAGATGATTCCCCAAAGGTTAAATTGTGTTTAATAGAATTTGAGCGAGAAGGAAAGAGTTATACTTATGATACTGTGCTTGAATTAAAAACAAAATTTCCCGATAAAAACTTTACCTTTGTTTGTGGCGGAGATATGATAACTACACTTGATAAATGGTATAAATTTGAGGAACTGATTAAGGAAATATCATTTATTAGTTTTGGAAGATTTGAAATTTCGCAAGAGCAATTTGATAAAAAAGTAAAATCACTGAAAGATATGGGTGCCGATATAACGGTTATTGATAAAAAAATCACTGCAGTTAGCTCCACGCAAATCAGAAGTGATATTGAAGGCAATAAAAGTCTATTGCCTGAAAAAATATACAATTATATAAAAGACAAGGGGATTTACATTGAAAACCAAATATGAAGAGTTAAAAATTCTCCTTAAAACGAGACTTAATGAAAAGAGATATATTCATTCCCTTGCTGTTGCCGATGAGGCAAAGCGTTTGGCTGAGCTGTATGGCGGAGATAAGGAAAAAGCCTATCTTGCAGGCCTACTTCACGATATCACTAAAAATGCACCCGATGAAGAGCACTTGAATATTTTTAATTCTTTTGATATAATCTTAAACGATATCGAAAAAAAGGCTTTTAAATTGTGGCATGCAATATCTGGAGCTGCATATGTAGAAAACATTTTAAAGATTTCTGATTTGGAAATTATTGATGCTATCAGGTATCACACAACAGCAAAAGCCGATATGTCTTTACTTGCAAAAATACTTTATCTTGCGGATTTTACTTCTGCTGATAGAGATTACGAGGATGTAGATGTAATACGAGAATATGTAAATGTTTCTTTAGAAAAAGCTTTTATATATGCGCTTGAGTATTCGATAACTGATCTTGTAAATAATAATAAAGCTGTTCATTTAGATACAATTGCTGCTTATAATCAAGCGGTTTTAGGAGGATAAATATTGGATTCTTTTGAGATTTTAAAAATTGCTGCTAACGCATTAAATGAGAAGAAAGCAAGAGAGCTTAATGCCGTAAAGGTTACTGAACTCACAGTTCTAACCGAGTATTTTCTAATCGCTACGGCAACTTCATCTACTCATGTTCATGCGTTGGCTGACGAGGTTGAAGAAAAGCTTAAAGAGCAAGGTGTTACACCACATCATATTGAAGGCAGAACATCAGGTTGGCTTGTTTTAGATTACGGTTCGGTTATAGTTAATATTTTCAGCCGTGATCAGCGTGAATTTTACAATCTTGATAAAATGTGGAGCGATGGAGAACCGGTTGAATTAAGCGGAATTCTCGATAATGTTGAGGAGGATTAATAAATGAAATATAATTACGATTACGCAAGTATTGAAAAAAAGTGGCAGGATATATGGGATGAAAAGCAGACCTTTGCCGCTAAAACTGATTATACACTACCTAAGTTTTATGGATTGGTAGAGTTTCCATATCCTTCTGCACAGGGTCTTCACGTTGGACATCCCCGTTCATATACCGCAATAGATATCGTTGCCCGTAAAAAGAGATTACAGGGCTATAATGTTCTATATCCTATGGGATGGGACGCATTTGGTCTTCCCACCGAAAACTTTGCTATAAAAAATCATATTCATCCGGCTGTTGTTACCGAGAGTAATATCGCAAACTTTAAGCGTCAGCTTAAATCGCTTGGTTTTTCTTTTGACTGGAGCCGTGAAATTAATACTACTGATCCTTCTTACTATAAATGGACACAGTGGATTTTCTTACAGTTGTTTAAGCAAGGATTAGCTTATAAGAAGAAGATGTCGGTTAACTGGTGTACCTCCTGTAAGTGCGTACTCGCAAACGAAGAGGTTGTTAACGGTGTTTGTGAGCGTTGTGGTAGTGAAGTAGTTCACAAGGAAAAAAGCCAATGGATGCTCAAGATTACCGAATATGCCGACAAATTGCTTGACGGACTTGATAATGTAGACTTCATCGAGAGAGTAAAGACTCAGCAGAGAAACTGGATAGGCCGTTCTTATGGTACTCAGGTTAAGTTCCAAACTACTGTTGGTGATGAATTTGAAATATACACCACAAGAGCCGATACACTTTTTGGTGTAACATATATGGTTATGTCTCCCGAACATCCGCTTATAGAAAAATGGGCAGATAAAATTGCTAATATCGACGATGTGAGAGCTTACCGTGCCGAAGCTGCTAAAAAGTCCGATTTCGAGCGTACCGAGCTTGCTAAGGACAAGACGGGAGTTCGTCTTGATGGTGTTAAGGCAATTAATCCTGTAAACGACGAAGAAATACCTATCTTTATATCTGATTATGTACTTATTTCATACGGAACAGGCGCTATTATGGCAGTTCCCGGACACGATACCCGTGACTGGGAGTTTGCTAAAAAGTTCGGTTTGCCGATAATCGAGGTTGTTGCCGGCGGTAACGTTGAGGAAGCGGCTTATACCGATTGCTCAGAGGGTGTTCTTGTAAATTCAGGATTCCTTACAGGCAAAAGTGTTGAAGAAGCTAAAAAAGCAATTCAGGAATGGTTAACCGAAAGAAAAATAGGTTATGTTAAAACCAATTTCAAGCTGCGTGACTGGGTATTCTCACGTCAGAGATATTGGGGAGAACCCATTCCTATGGTTTACTGTGAAAAGTGCGGATATGTTCCTCTTGATGAAAGTGAATTACCTTTAGTATTACCTAATGTTGACTCTTACGAACCCACCGATAATGGTGAATCACCCCTTGCCAATATGACTGAATGGGTTAATACAACCTGTCCTCATTGTGGAGGACCTGCAACCAGAGAAACCGATACTATGCCTCAGTGGGCTGGTTCTTCATGGTATTATTTGCGTTATTGTGACCCTCATAATGATAAGGAATTAGCTTCCAAGGAAGCCCTTGAATATTGGTGTCCTGTTGATTGGTATAACGGTGGTATGGAGCACACAACACTGCATTTGTTGTATAGTCGTTTTTGGCATAAATTCCTCTATGATGTTGATGCTGTTACTTCACCCGAGCCTTATGCTAAGCGTACCAGTCACGGTATGATTTTAGGTGAAAACGGCGAGAAGATGTCTAAGTCACGTGGTAACGTTGTAAATCCCGATGAAATAGTTAAGGATTACGGCGCTGACACTATGCGTGTTTATGAAATGTTTATCGGTGACTTTGAAAAGGCTGCTCCTTGGAGCCAGTCTTCGATCAAGGGTAGTAAGCGTTTCCTTGATAAGGTTTGGGCTTTAAGCGAAAATGTTATTGATGGGGAAGGCTACCGCTCTGAATTAGAGGCAGATTTCCATCGCACCATCAAAAAGGTTACTGAGGATATCGAAAATCTTAAGATGAATACTGCAATAGCTGCTCTTATGTCTTTACTTAACACTATACAGTCAAAGGGAAGCGTAACTAAGGGCGAATATAAGACCTATCTTACTCTTCTTAACCCCTTTGCCCCTCATATGACTGAAGAGCTTTGGCAGTTAAACGATTTTGGCGGTATGCTCAATGAGACAAAGTGGCCTGAGTATGATGAGGGCAAATGCGTTGATTCTGCAGTTGAAATAGCCGTTCAAGTAAATGGAAAAATCAAGGCAAGAATTAATATCCCTGCTGAAATTTCTGCTGATGAAGCTATTTCCTTAGCTAAAGAAAACGATGCTGTTAAAAATGAAATTTCCGGTAAGAATATTATCAAAGAGCTTTATATTCCTAAGCGATTAGTAAATATCGTAGTTAAATAAAAAAGCTTTTACTCCGACACCTTATGGGTGTCGGAGTAAATTTGGCTATAATTGCTATTTTTATCAACTTTTCTCTTGACAATAAGGTCCGTCATTGATATAATAGTTAAGCTGTTTAAATATTTGATCCATTAGCTCAGACGGTAGAGCACTTGACTTTTAATCAAGGTGTCCGGGGTTCGAATCCCCGATGGGTCACCAAAAAAGGCATCTGGTACTCAGGTGCCTTTTTTAAATTCTATCGTCGGAGGAGAATTGTAATGGCATTAAAGGATATAATTGCTCAGGCGTTTGGTATTGTAGGACTTATAATTATTGTTTATTCATTTCAGTGTAAAAAAAACAAAAATTTCTTTTTGATGCAAGGAATAGGCAGCTTTATGTTTTTTGTTAATTTTATTATTATCGGTGCATTTGCAGGAGCATTTTTTAACCTTTCTAATTTGGTAAGAGGCTTGCTTTTTTCTAAAAGCGATAAAAAATTGTGGAAATTGATTATAACCGAGATTCTTTATACTTTGTGTTTTGTCTTTTCAATTTTCATAACAAGGGGTGACCTATTTCAAATTTTCCTCTCAGCGTTACCTTATACTGCTCTGATAGTGATGAGTGTATATATGTGGAAAGGGAATCCAAAGCATATTAGATATTCTCAGGTTATATATATGTCACCTGCCTGGATTGTACATAACATATTTAATTTTAGTTTAGGTGGTATAATTTGCGAAAGCTTTAATATTGTATCTTCGGTAATAGCGTTGATTAGATATAGAAAAAACAATTTAGAAACTCAGTAAAATTTAAAGCATCCGTCTTCAGACGGATGCTTTTTTGTTATTATATGTTTTTTTCTTTACAAGATTTTCGGTATTTCAGAGGGGTGATTTTAACATTTTTCTTAAAGGCACGACAAAAATAGCTTGTATCCTTAAAGCCGGTCTCTCGGCATATGTCTGAAATGCTTAAATCACTGTCTTCTAAAAGTTTTTTTGCTTTTGTCAAACGAATATCTAAAATGTAACTACCAATACTGCAGTTTTTGTGCTGTTTGAATAGATGAGATAAATGAAATTTGCTCACAAAACATTTGGAAGCAATATTTTTAAGCGATAGATCACCGGAAATATTATCGTTAATAAAATCAATAGCGATATTTAAAACCTCATTATTTTGAAAGGGTTTGTTTGAATCAACTTCGTCACAATAAATAGTTCTGATGATATACATCAAAGCGGTGCGCGCCAATTCTTTAGAAATTTCACCGTAATAATATTCTTTTTTATCGCTTTCCAGTATCATCTGCTTGAAAATAAAATTAAGAACATCATAGGATTTGATGCACGAGTGCACAAAATCTGAATTTTCAGGCAAAAGATGATTTTTAGGTAAATTAGTTATTTCAAAACGGTCAATTGCGAAGAATATGAATTCAAAAGGATGATTTTCACTGCTGCGTTCAGAGTGCATAACACCAGGATTGTATATAACAACATCTCCTTGGTTAAGCGGATATTCCATATCGTTTATGGAAACGAAGCCATGACCACTGACGACAAAAATAATTTCGCAGAAATCGTGGCAATGGGGTTTTTCCTCCCAGCCTGGCTTTTGTTTTAAATCACCAACATAAAGTAAGCGGGGTTTTAACTTAAAGGTATAGTTCTTATCAAAAACATAGTGCTGACGATTGGCGCTGTTGAAACGGTGCATAGTCGTTTTCATATAACTACCTCTTTATTTTTAAAATAAAATTTAAGATTGAGTTAATTCGCTTGATTTTGACAGTCTGATTTTAATATCATATTTCAAGTATAACCATAATATTTCATGTAGTCAAGGGGGTGTGATATAAAATAGCATTTTCTTGCTATAAAAATATAAACAAGTAATTCCATTGCACTTTTAACAAAAATAAAATAAAATGTTAATGAAATGTAGAGAATATCAACAAAAACGATATATTTACTGATAAATTTGTAAAGGAGGCCTTTGTTTGAGTGAAGTAATTTTGGAAATGAAAGGAATTCAAAAGTTTTTCTCCGGAGTTCATGCACTTAAATCGGTTGATTTTGAACTCAAATCGGGCGAAGTTCATGCGCTTATGGGTGAAAACGGCGCTGGTAAATCAACCTTGATTAAGGTTTTGTGTGGAATACATAAACGAGATGCAGGAACAGTTCGATTCTTTGGCGAGGAGGTTAACTTTAACACTATTGCTGAATCTCAAGCTGCAGGTATCAGCGTTATTCATCAGGAGCTTAATATGATGAATCACCTTACCGTCGCACAAAACATTTATATAGGCCGTGAACCAAGAAAAGGAATCTTTATTGATGATGCAAAAATGATTGCTGATGCAAAGGCGTTATTTGAGCGAATAGGTGTTAATATTGATCCTTCTGTAAAGCTTGGAACACTTACCGTAGGTAAACAACAGATGGTTGAAATAGCAAAAGCGGTTTCCCATGAATGTAAGCTTCTGGTACTGGATGAGCCTACGGCGGCATTAACGCAACCCGAGGTTGAAGAGTTATTCAAGATAATGAATGACCTTAAATCAAAGGGAATAGGTATGATCTATATCTCTCATCGTATGGATGAGATTAACAGAATATCTGACAGGGTATCTGTTATGCGTGACGGTGAATATGTGGGAACATTGATTACAAAAGAAACGACCAAGGACCAAATAGTACAGATGATGGTTGGACGTGTTATTTACGGTGATAAAAAAGAAAAAAGCAATGTTGCCGAGGATGCCGAAATTGTTTTAGAGGTTAAAAACCTTAACCGTGGCAAAGAGGTTCAAAATGTAAGCTTTAATCTTCGCAAGGGAGAAATCCTTGGATTTGCAGGGCTTATGGGCGCAGGAAGAACAGAGGTAGCCAGGGCAATTTACGGTGCCGACAGAAAAGATTCGGGTGAAATTTTCATTAAAGGCAAAAGGGTTAATATCACCACTCCCGAACAAGCTGTAAAAAATGGAATTTGCTATCTTTCAGAAGACCGAAAACAATATGGTTTGTTGCTTATAAAGTCCGTTTCGGAGAATTCGGTTCTTGCCTCACTTGATGATTACATAAAAAACGGTTGGATTAACGATACAAAAATTAATGAGGATTCGGTAAAGATAAATAAGCTGTTGAAGACTAAAACTCCTTCTATGGAGCAACAGTTAAAAAATCTATCGGGAGGTAATCAGCAAAAGGTTATTGTTGCCCGATGGTTGCTCAAGAACTCAGATATTTTCATTTTTGACGAACCAACCCGTGGTATCGATATTGGTGCAAAAAGTGAAATGTATGAGCTGATGGAGGATTTGGCAAAGCAAGGCAAATCGATAATAATGATTTCATCTGAGCTTGCTGAAATCCAAAGACTCAGTGATAGAGTAATTGTTATGTGCGAAGGTGTAAAAACCGGTGAGCTTGACATAGCAGATGCTACGCAAGAAGAAATTATGAAATACGCTACAATGCGTAATTGATTACAGTCTAAAAGACAAGAAAGGAAATATGCTTTATGAATAAGAATAATACTTCTACCAAAAAAGCGAAGAATGTTAATCAAAACATAATTATAATTGCAGCTCTTGCTGTGTTGGTTATTATTTTCTCGCTTCTCAACAGCAATTTTGTCGACCGTTATAACATAGTAAGTATGGCACAGTCTTTGGCTCCTTATGCGGTTATGGGACTTGGTGTTACCTTTGTTATAGCTACGGGCGGTATTGACCTTTCTATTGGTACGGTTTGTATTGCAAGCGCCGTTGTCGCAGGAAAGCTTTATATGGACGGGATGCCTCTGTGGGCAGTAATTCCCGTTATGATTGCCATTGGTTTACTGTTTGGTTTTATAAACGGTTTACTTGTTGCAAAACTTAAACTACCTGCATTTATTGCAACTCTCGGAACTATGATGTTTTCCAGAGGATTAAGTGCGCTTATCGTTTCAATTCCTAATATATTCTTTCCGAGCGGAACTTGGTATAACAAACTCTTTTCAAACTGGAATGGTATTCCGACAGGATTTATCTGGGTGATACTTTTCGCTGTTATCTGTGCATATCTTATGTATAAAAATAAGATTGGTCGCTATATACTTTCATTAGGAAGCAATGAAGAGGCCACAAGATTATCGGGAATCAATACCGATAAATATAAAATTATTGCTTATACTTTAAGCGGTTTAGGAGCAGGTATAGCCGCTATTTTCTGGTCATCCTCTTTCGTTACGGTGGCATCTGCAACCGGAAACGGTATGGAGCTTGATGCTATTGCAGGTGTTTACATAGGCGGAACAAGCGCTGCCGGAGGTGTTGCTTCGGTTTCAGGTTCAGTTCTCGGTGCTGTATTACTTGTTGTAATAAGAAGCGGTCTGAACTTTGTTCTTGCAAAGTTTAATCTCAACCTTAACTCAACCTATGTTACCTTCGTATTAACCGGTATTATAGTTGTTGCTGCGGTTCTTATGGATGTTATAAAGACAAAAAATCAGAATAAGGTTAAGATCGATACAAAAGCGCTTAATGATGCGAAGAAAAAAACAGAGGAACCGATAACCGTAAAAACTGAGTAAATTAACCTGAAAATGAAAATTTTCGGGTAAAAAATAAAAGGAGGAAACTCAAATGAAAAATCTCAAAAAGGTATTATCCATCGTCGTTGCATTGGCATTGGTATTTTGCCTTGCCGGTGTTATGACAGGCTGTGGTGAATCCGGTGAAGATAGCAAGAAAACAATTGCTGTCGTTGCTAAGGGTGAATCACACGCTTTCTGGCTTTCTGTTAAAGCCGGTGCAGAGGCTGCAGGCGAAAAGTACGGTTATAATATAACCTTCCGCGGCCCTGCTAGTGAGAGTGCAAAAGACCTTCCCTCCCAGCAGGAAATGGTTCAGACTGCTCTTTCAAACAATTCCTCAGCAATAGTTCTCGCAACCATAGGTGAAGGTTTCACCGATTATCTCTCTCAGGCGTTTGACAAGAATATCCCTGTTGTTCAGTTCGATAGTGGTATCTGGGCTAAGGATGTGGAAGCTCTTAATAAGCAAAATAAAAATCCTATTAAATCTTCTGTTGCAACAAGTAATACTCTTGCCGCTGCTTTAGCTGCAGAAAAATTCTTTGAAGCAATCAAGGCTGACATTGCTGCTGCCGATAAATATATTGTCGGTGTAATTCAGCACGATGAAACTCAGACCGGTATTGACCGTGCAGGTGGCTTCATTGATAAGTTTACCGAACTTGCTGAAGCAGATGCTACAACTAAGGGTAAGGTTACTATCGAGAAGGAAATTAAACCCGGTGATGCCGATAACGCTTATAAAACCGCTTTAGAGGCTCTTTACGAGAAATCTTGTTCTGCTATATTCATGACAAATGAAGGCGTTGTTAAACAGGTTTATGATGCTACTGCTGCTGCAGGCGGTAAATATGACAATATTAAGTTCTGTGGATATGATGCAGGTTCTAAGCAGATTCAGTGGATGAAGAGCACAACCGGACCAAAGCTTTACGGTGCTGTTGCTCAGGATTCTTATCAGATAGGCTATCAGGCGGTTGAACAGGCTGTATTTGCTCTTGAGGGCAAAGAAGTTTCCGACAACGTTTCCATTGCAGGCGCTTGGTGGGATGCTTCTAACGTTGACGAGATGATTAAGAAGAACCTCGTTTACGAAGGATAATTATTTAAAACCGGAGGTCTACCCGAGAGGGTAGACCTTTCTTTTTTATATTGTGTTAAAAAAATAACAATATTTTTTAGAAAATCATAAAAAAACAAAAAGATACTGTGAAATTTTTAACAAACCTATTGACAATGCGAATATCCTTCGTTATAATTGAATACAATATACTATTTGGAGGTAATTTTATGTCTAGAGTTTATAATTTTAGTGCCGGTCCTTCTATGCTTCCTGAAGAGGTTTTGAAGACTGCGGCAGCAGAAATGTTGGAATATGGTGAAAGCGGTCAATCCGTTATGGAGATGTCCCACCGTTCAAAGGAATATCAGGCAATTTTTGATGAGGCAGAGGCAAACCTCAGAGAGATAATGAATATTCCCGATAATTATGAGGTGTTATTCCTTCAGGGTGGTGCTTCTACTCAGTTTGCTATGTTGCCTTTAAATCTTATGACAAAGAACGGTAAGGCTGATTTTATTGTTACAGGTCAGTGGGCAAATAAGGCTTATAAAGAGGCTGCTCGTTACGGAGCTGCCCGTGAGGTTGCTTCTTCTAAGGATAAAACCTTTAGTTATATCCCTAAAACAACCGCTGCAGATTTTGATCCTGAAGCTGATTATGTACATATTTGTATGAATAATACAATTTACGGAACAAAGTACAATACCTTGCCCGAAACAGGCGATGTTCCTTTGGTAGCTGATATTTCAAGCTGCATTTTATCCGAGCCTATCGATGTTTCAAAGTTTGGCGTACTTTATGCAGGCGCTCAGAAGAACGTTGCTCCTGCCGGTGTTACCATCGTTATTATCCGCAAGGATTTAATCGGCAATGCTATGGATATCACTCCTACGATGCTTAAATATGATACCCATTCCGAGAATGGCTCAATGTTTAATACTCCTCCTTGTTATACCATTTATGTTGCAGGTCTTACCTTTAAGTGGATTAAGAAAATGGGCGGACTTGAGGCTATGAAGGAATTAAACGAAAAGAAGGCTAAGATTCTTTATGATTTCTTAGATAACAGCAAACTTTTCAAGGGTACCGTTGTTCCTGAAGACCGTTCTCTTATGAATGTTCCTTTTGTTACGGGCAGCGAAGAATTGGATGCCAAATTTGTTGCTGAGTCCAAGAAGGCTGGTTTTGTAAATCTTAAGGGTCACCGTTCAGTAGGTGGTATGAGAGCTTCCATTTACAATGCAATGCCGATTGAAGGCGTTGAGAAGCTCGTTGAATTTATGAAAAAATTTGAAGAGGAAAATGCATAATGTATAAAATTAAAACATATAACAAAATTTCTAAAATTGGTTTAGATTTTTTTGATGACAAATATACAATCGGTGAAGAGGTTGAAAATGCAGATGGCGCTATTGTTCGTTCTGCTTCTCTTCACGAGGTTGAGTTTCCTGCTTCTTTAAAGGCAATTGCCCGTGCAGGCGCAGGTACTAATAACATTCCGATCGAGCGTTGTTCTGAACAGGGAATAGTTGTATTCAACACCCCCGGTGCTAACGCAAATGCTGTTAAAGAGCTAGTAATTGCAGGTATGCTAATCAGCTCTCGCCGTGTTATTTCCGGTATTGAATGGGCAAAAACTCTTAAGGGTAATGGTGCCGAAGTCGGAAAGATGGTTGAAAAGGGAAAGAGTGCCTTTGGTGGCCCTGAAATTAAGGGTAAAAGCCTCGGTGTTATCGGACTTGGCGCAATCGGTGTTATGGTTGCAAATGCTGCTAATTCACTCGGCATGAAGGTATATGGTTACGATCCTTATCTTTCTGTTAAATCTGCTTGGAATCTGACACATAATGCCGTTCATATCCAGGATATAAATGAGATTTTTGAAAATTGTGATTATATTACAATTCACGTGCCGCTTACTGATTCAACAAAGAATTTAGTAAATGCAAATACTATTGCAAAAATGAAGGATGGAGTGAGAATCCTCAACTTCGCTCGTGGCGGTCTTGTTAATAACGATGACTTAAAGGCAGCTTTAGAGTCCGGTAAGGTAGCAGCTTATGTAACTGATTTCCCCTCGGATGAGGTTATTGGAGTTGACGGTGTTATCGCAATTCCTCACTTGGGTGCTTCTACACCTGAATCGGAGGATAACTGTGCAGGTATGGCTTCAAAGGAATTAATCGACTATATCGAAAATGGTAATATCGTTAATTCTGTTAATTTCCCTGAGGTTACAATGCCAAGAAGCGGTGACCACAGAATCTGTGTAATTCACAAAAATATTCCTAATATGCTTACCGCCATTACTAGTGTTTTTGCGAAGGATAATGTAAATATTGAAAACCTTCTCAACAAATCTCGTGGCGACTATGCTTATACCTTGCTTGATGTATCTTCTGATAACGCTGATACCGTTGCAGAGGATATTGAAAAGATTGAAGGAATTATTAAAGTTAGAGTCATATAATCTATAAAAAGAACGGCAAATTTTGCCGTTCTTTTTTTGCTTATTTCTCTTGAATAATATATATATTTATAGTATAATAAAGTGATAAATTATAAAGGGAAGTTTATATGCAAATTTCAAACTTTGAAAAATATGTTTTTCCGCCGGAACAAATGGCTTACATTAAACAACTAAAGTTACTTGCAAGGCGTATATATGGAGATAATCCCAAGGCTTGTGTTGTTACCTATGGGTGTCAACAAAATGTTAGTGATTCAGAGCACTATAAGGGTATGCTTTCCCTTATGGGATTCGAATTTATAAATGAGCCATCACAAGCAGATTTTATTTTATACAACACATGTGCTGTCCGAGGCCACGCTGAGGATAGGGTTTACGGTAATATAGGCGTTGTAAAAAATTATAAGAGAAAAAGGGATAATATAATTTTAGCGGTTTGCGGATGTATGGCGCAGCAAAGCCACGTTGCTGATAGAATCAGAAAAAGTTATCCTTATGTTGATATAGTTTTTGGAACTCAGCTTCAACACCGTTTGCCCGAATTTTTATATAAAAGGCTTTCGGGAGGCGGACGAATTTTTGAGCTTTCTCTTGAAAATAAAGAAATTGTGGAAGATATTCCTATAAGCAGGGACGGCGAGCTTAAAGGTTGGCTTCCTATAATGTATGGTTGCAATAACTTCTGTACCTACTGTATAGTTCCTTATGTTCGTGGCAGAGAGCGCTCGAGACATCCTGATAAAATCCTTGCGGAAGCCAGAGAAATGGTTAAGGCTGGATTTAAAGATATAACCCTTTTAGGTCAAAATGTTAATTCCTACGGCAAGGGATGCGACTTTAATATGGATTTTGCGGATTTGTTACGCGAAATCAATAATATTGAAGGCGATTTCAGAATAAGGTTTATGACCTCTCATCCAAAGGATTGCACTCTTAAGTTGTTAGACACTATGAGAGACTGTGAAAAGGTTGCTCATCATCTTCATCTGCCTTTCCAAAGCGGAAGTGACAGAATTTTAAAACAGATGAACAGACATTATGACAGAAAGACATATCTTGAGCTTATAGAGGCTGCACGGGAGAGAATACCCGATATATCTATTACAAGTGACATTATAGTTGGATTCCCGGGAGAGACATATGAGGATTTCAAGGAAACTCTTTCTTTGGTTGAAAAAGTCAGATTTTCTTCACTTTTCACTTTTATTTATTCTCCACGAGAAGGAACTCCTGCTTCTGTTATGGATGATCCAATTTCCCGTGAAGAGAAGGGTAAATGGTTTAATGAGCTTTTGGCTCTTCAAGATAAAATTGCCAAAGAAAATTCCAAATCATTCATCGGCAAAACCTTTAGAGTGTTATGTGATGATTACGGAAAAGCACCGGGTATTATGTCGGGACACACATCGGGCAATTGTTCTGTAGAATTTGAAGCTGATGAAAATGTGTTAGGCAATTTTGTTGATGTTGAAATCACTGATTATACTAATATGCTTTCGGGCAAAATAGTAAAATAAAAACTGAAAGGAAAATTCAAAATGGATGTTATTGAAATCACAAGAAAATTAGGCGCTGCTATTCAGCAGGATGAACGTTATATTAATTATGCGAAGGCAAAGCTTGCTAATGATAACGATGAAAATTTGCAAAAAAATATCGGCGAATTCAATCTTATCAGAATGCAGTTGGATAATGAGCTTAGTGCCGAAGAAAGAAATGAGGATAAAATCAAAGAGCTTAATGAACAGCTTCGTATGATTTATACTCAGGTTATGGCAAGCGATTCGATGGTTGCTTATAACACTGCAAAAGCAGGACTTGATAAAATGTTAAACGAAATCAATACTTTGATTTCAATGTGCGTTGAGGGTGAAGACCCCGAAACCTGCGATATATCTTCTCAGTGTACCGGTAGCTGTTCAACCTGTGGCGGTTGTCATTAAGAGTTAAAAAATTCGGAAGAAAGGATGTTGAAAAATGGCAGAACTATCTCCTATGATGAAGCAGTATTTAGAAATTAAAGCCCAAAATCAGGACAGTATTTTGTTTTTCAGACTTGGAGATTTCTATGAAATGTTCTACGATGATGCAAAAATCGCTTCCGAGGAACTTGACCTTACCTTAACCGGCCGTGATTGTGGTCAGGAGGAGAGGGCACCAATGTGCGGTGTTCCTTTCCACAGTTGTGACAGTTACATTGCAAGACTTGTTGATAAAGGCTACAAGGTTGCTATTTGTGAACAGGTGGAAGACCCTGCAAAGGCAAAAGGTATTGTAAGAAGAGAAGTTATTCGCATTATCACTCCCGGTACTGTTATTGAGGATGAAATGCTTGAAGAGGGAAAAAACAGTTTTCTCGCTTCTGTGGTTTTTAAGGATAAAAGTGCAGGTATTTGTTTTACTGATGCTTCAACGGGAGAAAGTCAGGTAACCGAAATTTCGGGAACTAATTTTGAGAGACGAATTATCGATGAAATTTCTCGTTTTTCTCCTAAAGAGCTTCTTATAACAAGTAATATAAAAAAGCTCCCCTTTATTTCTCAATTTCTCAAGGATACCTTTGAAGGTATGACCACTTTTCGTGATGATACGAAATTAGAACTTTCATTTACTGAGCCTATTATGCTAAAGCACTTTGATATCGTTAGTGTTGAAAATTTAGGCTTAACTAAGGATAGTTTGGGAGCTGCAGCCTTTGGTGCTATAATTGCGTATCTATATGAAACGGGTATCAATGGAAACTTCTCTGTTAATAAGGTTAAATCTTATACCGAAAAGCAATATATGCGGGTTGATATGAACGCCGTTCGTAATCTTGAGCTTTGCGAAACAATGCGTTCAAAGGCAAAAAAAGGTACGCTTTTATGGGTTATTGATAAAACAAAAACTCCTATGGGTAAACGTCTTATCAGAAGCTGGTTATTACAGCCACTACTTAGTATTACCGAAATTAATCTTCGCCAAAATGCTGTTGAGGAATTGATTAATGATACTATTTTGCGAAGTGAAGCGGTAGAATATTTTTCGGGAATTCGTGATATTGAAAGATTACTTACCCGAATTGTTTACGGCACAGCCAATGCAAGAGATTTATTAGGCGTTGCTTCAACCTCAACTAAATTTCCTCTGATTAAAAGTCTGCTTTCTTCAGCTGAATGTAAAATGCTCAAGGGCATTTGCGATGATATTGACCCACTTGAGGATATAACAACGCTTATTGATGCCGCTATTATCGATGAGCCGCCTATTTCTATTCGTGAAGGCGGAATTATAAAGCCCGGTTTCCACGAGGAAGTTGACCAGTTGCGAAATGATATGACTAACGGTACGGATTATATCAGAGACCTTGAGGAATCCGAGCGTGAGAGAACTGGTATTAAAAATCTTAAGGTGCGATATAATAAGGTTTTCGGTTACTATATTGAGGTTACAAATTCTTTCCTCGATAAGGTTCCGGAGGACTATATTCGCAAACAAACGCTAACCAATTGCGAAAGATTTATAACCCCTGAATTAAAGCAGTTCGAAGTTAGAGTATTAACCGCTAAAGATAAAATTGTTCAGCTTGAATATGAACTCTTTAGTGCGGTTAGAGAAAAGGTTGCGGAACAGCTTGTTCGTTTCCAGAAAACTGCTGAAGCAATTGCAAAATTGGATGTTCTTTGTTCCTTTGCAAGAGTTGCTATCGAAAACAATTATTGCAGACCGTTGATTAATAACAGCGGTGTTATCCGTATTGATGGGGGAAGACATCCGGTTGTCGAAAAGGTTATCTCAACACCTTTTGTTTCAAACGATACATATCTTGATTTAGCTGATAACCGTTGTGCAATAATAACGGGACCAAATATGGCGGGTAAATCCACCTATATGCGTCAGGTTGCAGATATTGTTCTGATGGCACAAACAGGATGCTTTGTTCCCGCAAAAATGGCAGAAATCGGAATTGTTGATGCCATTTTTACCCGTGTAGGCGCTTCAGATGATTTATCTTCGGGCAAATCAACCTTTATGGTTGAGATGAGCGAAGTGGCAGATATTATTAAATATGCAACTAAAAACAGTTTACTGATTTTGGATGAAATCGGTAGGGGAACATCAACCTATGACGGTATGTCCATAGCTCGTGCTGTTCTTGAATATGTTGTTGATAAGAAAAAGCTTGGAGCAAAGTCATTTTTCGCTACACATTATCACGAGCTTACCGAAATGGAAAACGAACTCAAAGGTGTTAAAAATTATAATATTGCCGTTAAAAAGCGTGGCGATGATATAATTTTCCTTAGAAGAATAGTTCCCGGTGGTGCTGATGATAGCTATGGTATCGAGGTTGCAAAATTAAGCGGTATACCCGATTCTGTAATTCAAAGAGCAAAAGAAATTCTTAAGAAAACAATTGAAGAGGGTATTGTAACCTATAAAACTGCTCCATCATCCGATATGCAGTTGCCCCTTGAAATGATGGGCGCAACCGAAATTCTTCATGAGCTTCAGGTTCTTGATGTGAATACTCTTACACCAATTGAGGCAATGGGAGTTTTATTCGATATAGCAAATAAAGCAAAATCTATTTCTTAAATGAAGGATGTGAAAAAATGCCAAAAATTAATGTACTTCCAAAAGAAATCTCCGAGCTTATAGCTGCCGGTGAGGTTGTTGAGAGACCTTCCTCGGTAATTAAAGAGTTAATTGAGAATTCAATTGATGCGGGAGCAAAGACGATTACTGTTGAAATTCGCAACGGCGGTATCACTTATATGCGAGTTACAGATGACGGTTGCGGTATTGCTAACTCGGAAGTTCCTTTGGCATTTTTGCGTCACGCTACAAGTAAAATTTCTAGCGAAAAAGACTTAGATTTTATTTCCACCTTAGGATTTCGTGGTGAAGCTTTAGCCGCCGTTTCTTCGGTTGCTAAGGTTGAGATGTTTACAAAAACCAAGGCGGAAAATTTCGGAACTCATTATATAATTGAGGGTTCTTGCGAAGTCCTTTACGATGAGGATGGTTGTTCTGACGGTACTACCATAATTATACGAGATTTATTCTTTAACACCCCCGCAAGAATGAAATTTCTTAAAAAGGATACCTATGAGGGTAATTCTGTTGCGGCTATTGTTGACCGTATTGCAATTTCACATCCTGAAATTTCCTTTAAATTTATAAGGGATAATAAAACGACCCTTACTACAGCCGGAGATGGCAATTTAAAAAATACCGTTTACAGTGTTATGGGCAGAGAATTTGCTAATGCGCTTATTCCGGTTGATTATGAATTAAACGGTATTAAGGTTAATGGTCTTACGTGTAAGCCTATATTTTGCAAACCCTCAAGAAATTATCAATTAACCTTTTTAAATGGTAGATTTGTTCGTTCGGGAACGGTTATGGCGGCTGTTGAACAGGCATATAAAAACAGTGCAATGGTTGGAAAATATCCCGGATTTGTTCTTAGTTTAACCATTCCTTTCGATTCGGTTGATGTTAATGTTCATCCTGCAAAAACCGAGGTTAGATTCTCTGATGAACGAAGAATTTTTGAAGCGGTTTATCCTGCGATTAAAAATGCTTTATCTCTTGGTGATACAAGACCCGAAATTAAAATCAGTAAACCTGTTTTCAATAAGTTTGAAAGGATGAATGTTGAGGAATACCGTCAGCAGATTTTACCAAGCACTGAAATAAAACAAACTAAAAATGATTTTTCGGTAAAGACCGAGAAGATTAACTTTAATGTAGCAAAAAGTGATAACAAATCTATTTTAGTAGATAAGATTGAGTTGCCCGATATTCCTGTTAAAAAGGCAGAAGTTATTGAAACGCAAATAAAAAAAGAAAATATTTCCGAGGAACAACTTGAGGAAATTCTTCTTATCGGTGAGGCCTTTAACACATATATTGTTGTTCAAAAAGGTAACAGTATTTTTATGATAGACAAGCATGCGGCTCACGAGCGAATTTTATATAATTCCTTGAAGAAAAATATCAAGATTGGTGTTCAAGCTCTTCTTGTCCCTGCTACCGTAACCCTTTCTATGGACGAATATAACACTCTCGTTTCTAACATTGATTTACTTAATGAAAACGATTTTGAGGTTGAAGATTTTGGTAATGGCAGCATAATAATCAGAGCGTTACCGTCATCCTTAGTTAGAGTTAATATTAACGATCTGTTTTCAGAAATAGCCGATAAGTTGTCGGGAAGCAATGTACTAAGCGTTGATAAGCTTGATAGGATTTATCATACTGTTGCTTGCAGATCGGCTATTAAGGCGGGCAATATCACATCCGATCTTGAACGCTTAAACCTTGCTAAAAAGGTTTTATCGGATGATGAGATTATGTATTGTCCTCACGGAAGACCTGTTGCATTTGAAATTAAAAAAAGCGAACTTGAAAGGCAGTTTGGCAGATTACAATGATTAATAATAAAGTTATCTTTATTGTAGGCCCCACAGCTTCGGGTAAAACTTCGCTTTCTCTTGAGATTGCTAAACATTTTGATGGCGAAATAATTTCTGCTGATTCTATGCAGATTTATAATGGTATTCACATTGCTTCCGCTGCTCCTGATGAAGCCGAAAAGCAAGGTATACCTCATCATCTGATAGAGTTTTTAGAGGCTGATAACACTTTTTCTGTTGCAGATTATGTGCTTTTAGCCCGTAAAAAAATCGATGAAATAATCAGCAGAGGGAAATTACCTATAGTTGTTGGGGGGACAGGTCTGTATATTGATTCTTTAGTGGATAATATAGAATTCATTGAAGAAAAAACAGATTATGAATTAAGAAGTAAATTGGAAGCTCATATGGAGAAAATTGGGGCGGAAGAAATGCTCAAAGAGCTCTCGAAATTTGACAAAACCGCTTCCGAAAAGCTTCACCCAAACAATAGAAGACGCATCATAAGAGCTTTTGAGGTTTATTTAAGCACCGGCAAGACAATTACCGAACAAAATATTAATTCCAAAAATAAAAAAGCCGATTTTGATTCTTTGATAATAGGAATTAATTTTTCTGATCGTGAAAAGCTTTATGACCGCATCAATAAAAGGGTTGATATTATGCTTGAAAAAGGATTGTTAAATGAAGCAAAATCAACCTTTAAAAAAGGAAACGGTAATGGGTGCTTTCAGGCTATCGGTCATAAAGAATTATATAAATATTTAGAAGACGAATGTTCTCTCGAAGAATCTGTTGAAAATCTTAAAAGGCAAACAAGACGTTATGCAAAAAGACAAATCACATGGTTTGGAAGAGACGAGCGCATTAATTGGATATATCCTGATACCCAGAACAATTATCTTGAAAAAGCATTTGATTTGGTTAATGAATTTTTAAAGGAGGAATAAATGTGAATACAGGCAAAGCCCTTAGAACAGCAATAATTGTTGTTGCACTTATTTTTGTTATTCACCAATTTTTCTCCTCCTTTTATCAACCGATAACCACCGAAACTGCCGTTTTTGATAATGGCACCGAAGGTATTGATATATCAGCTCTTTTACTTCGTAATGAAACTATTGTTACAAATTCTGATAACGGTGTTTTGCATTTCTCTGTTGAGGATGGCACCAGAGTTGCCAAAAATGGTGTTATTGCGGGAATTTATGATAGCGAATCAGCTTCGATTACAGTAAATCAGATTGAAAATATTAAACGTCAAATCAGCGATATCGAGGATATTATTGCTTATAACAATCTTGATGCTACTGATCTTGATATCGTTAATAATAAATTGAATTCGGCAGTATATGATTTTGTTAATATGTGCTCTGCGGGTGATTATTCAAATCTTGATACAGCTAAACAGGAGTTGCTTTCAATTATCAACCGAAAACAGATGATAATCGGTACAACAACTGATTTTACACCTCAGCTTGAATCACTTAAAAGCCAGTTAGATTCGCTAAATGCTTCATTGCCCGCACTTAAAGGTAGTGTTAAAGCGCAGATGTCGGGATATTTTTTATCAACGATTGATGGTTATGAGAATTGTGTTGATATTAAAAATCTAAAAAGTATAACTCCTGAAAATTTTGATTCAATAACACCTACCGAAAAACAAAAAAATGCAATTGGAAAAATCGTTTCAGATTACGAATGGTATATAGTTACCAAAATCAGCATAAATGATTCTTTGAATTACAAAGTGGGCGATACTGTAAAAATTTCAACATCTATTAAAACTGCGCCGACCCTTACAGCTAAAGTAAATAACATTAATGTATCAGATTCCGGCGAAAATGCCGTTATAATCTTTTCTTGCAGTCAGATGAGCAGTGAGATTGCACAAATCAGAACTGCGCCTATGACTATAATCAAGACCGAATACAACGGTTTGAGAGTATCTAAAAGGGCACTCAGAGTATCAGACTCAAAAACAGGTGTTTATGTTGTAAGCGGTATGCAAATTAAATTTGTACCGGTTACAGTATCATATTCAAACGAAAATTATATTATTTGCAAACAAGAAAACAGCAATTCAAATGTTTTAAGGTTATATGATGAAGTTGTTGTGAAAGGCAGAAATCTTTATGATGGAAAAATTATCAGCTAAAGAATTTGATGAAAATTACAGTCGCATCATCGAAAAAATTAATCTTGCTTTAGAAAAAAGCGGACGAGAAAAAAATGAAGTAACCCTTCTTGCGGCAACTAAAACGGTAGATGTTGATACAATTAATTATTGTATCGAAAAAGGAATAAGTTATATCGGTGAAAACCGTGTTCAGGAAATGCTTTCAAAATATGAAGAAATTTTACCTGTTCATCACCATTTTATTGGACATTTACAGACAAATAAGGTTAAGGATATCATCAATAAGGTAGAACTTATTCATTCGGTGCATTCTTTCAAGCTTGCTAAGGAAATTTCAAAACAGGCACAGAAGATAGGCAAAAAGATGGATATTTTGCTTGAGGTTAATATTGGTTTGGAGGAAAGTAAATCAGGTTTTTTGCCTGATGAAATTAAAGAAGCGGTTGATCAAATATCCAAATTAGAAAATATATCTATTAAAGGCTTAATGGCAATTCCTCCCATTTGCGAAAATAGCGAAGATAATAGAAAATATTTTAAAAAAATGTATAATCTGTTTGTTGACATAGCGTCACAAAAATTAGATAATAGTAGTATGGAAATTCTTTCGATGGGTATGTCGGATGATTTCGATATTGCCATAGAAGAGGGTGCTACACTCATCCGTGTGGGATCTGCCCTTTTCGGTAAAAGAGTTTACAATTAAATTTACATATAAGGAGTTACACTATGAGCGTTTTAAATTTTTTCAAAAACATTATGACCATTCCTGAGGAAGAGGATTATATTGAGGAGGCAATGGAGGAAGAGTTTGCCGAGGCTCCTAAGAAGAGAGTAATTGAAACTGAGGCTTCTGCTCCTGCAAAGCGTGAGACCTTTGCTTCTCGTGTTTCCTCAAAGAGCTCTAAAACTGTACCTTTCAACCCCTCACAAATGCAGGTTGTTATCTTCAAGCCTGATAGATTTGAAGAGGTTAAAGAAATTGCAGATGAACTCAATGCTAAAAAGACTGTAATACTCAACCTTGAGGCTTCAAATAGAGAGATTTCACGTCGTATAATAGATTTCTTAAGCGGTGTTGCTTATGCAAATGGCGGTGATTTCAGAAAGGTTGCTAACAGTACTTTCATGATTGTTCCTTATAATGTTGATGTTAGCGGTGAATTATTACTTGATGAATTTGATGAAAGCAAGCTTTACTATTGATGGAAAGTAATTTCTTTCTTTCAAGGGTGAATGATACTGCCGATATCTGCAGTAAGACCTGCATACCAAAATTCTTAGGTTTTTTAACAAGCGAGGAAGCTTGTACGGCCGATATTTTCCTGAAAAAGAGTAATTGCAAATATACCTTTTTCGGTGGATATAACTGTGCAGAAAGAGTGTACCTTGCATGTCTTCCTGAGTGGTGTGATGAAGCCGATTTTCCTATTACGGCTTTAACCTTTAATTACAGAACCGAGGATAAACTCACACATCGTGATTTTTTGGGTTCGCTAATGTCCCTTGGAATTGCGAGAGAAAAAATAGGGGATATCCTTATTGAAGATGGACGAGCCGTGGTTTTTGCCGCATCTGAAATTTCTAATCATATTACCAATCAAATCAGTAAGGTTGGTAGGGTAGGTGTTACTATCTGCGTTGGATTTTCCGAGCCGTTGCCTTCATTGGGAAAACTTGCAGATTTTACTGTTACTGTTGCTTCTGCACGTATTGACTGTGTCGTTTCGGCTTTATGTGGTGTATCACGCTCTAAGGCAGCAGAGTTAATAGAAGGCGGATTTGTTTCAATTAATTCAATTATGTGTGATAAAACAACCAGAACTGTCAGAAATTCCGATAAGATCACTGTTCGTGGTAAAGGCAAATTTATCATTGATAATCTTAACGATTTATCTAAAAAAGGCAGAATTATTTTAAAATACAAAAAATATATTTAAAGGATTTGGTGAAGATTATGCTGAGCTCAAATGATATCAGAAACATTAAGTTTTCAAAGTCCGTAAGCGGATATAAGCAGGAAGAGGTTGATATTTTCCTTGATAAAATCGAAGCTGATTATATCGGTTATGAAAAAATCACTACAGAATTTCAGCAAAAAATCGATGCATTAAATAAAGAAATTGATGATTATAAAAATTCACAAAGCAGCATCCAAAACGTTTTGTTAAGTGCACAGAAACTAGCCGACCAGATTATTGAAGAAGCTAAAGAAAAAAGCGCTAAAATGATAAGTGACGCTGAAGAAGGCGTTGCTGATATAAACAACAAAGCAAAGCTTATAACCGAGAATTTTGATTCTGAGTTTGCGGCTAAAAAATCTGCTGCTGAAAATGAAATCTTGAAGATGCTTGAAAATGCTCAAAAGAAGTCTGATGCAATTACTCTTGCTGCCGCTGATAGTGTTGCCCGTCAGCAAGCTCTTTTTGATAAGCTTAAAAAGGATATTGCAGATTTCAGAGCACAGGTTACAGATGCTTATAAAAATCATTTAGAGCTTTTAAAACAAATCCCAAATTCAGTATCTATGGAGCCTAAAAAGGTAGCAGAAATCTTATCTAACGAAATTGATAAAGAAATGAGTAATAATACCGAAGAAGCAGCTTCTGAGGAAAATGTTAACACAGAAGAGTAATACGGAGGCATAATAATTGATATCTTTTTTATTACCGATTCTTTGTGGTGTGATTTTTTTAATTGCTGACCAAATTTCCAAAGCATATTTTTTGGCTAATTTCACTTTAGGTCAGAGCGCAGAATTTATACCCGGTATAATCGATTTTGTGTATATTCATAATACCGGAAGCGCATGGGGTATGTTTAGCGGAAAAACAATTTTTTTAATCGTTATTTCCCTTATTGTAATGGCGGTTTGCATTGGAATTTTGATTAAATTAAAAAATAATAATATGCTTATGACCTGGTCAATTATTCTTGTCCTCTCAGGTGGCATTGGAAATTTGATTGATAGAGTTTTCCGTGGAGGAAAAGTAGTGGATTTTCTTCATTTTGAGTTTTATCCTGAATTTCCCGTCTTCAATATTGCGGATTGCGCTGTTGTTATCGGCGGCGGATTGCTGATTTTGGCATATGTTTTGGATATAGTAAAAGAAAGTAAAAATAAAAATGCAAAAAATTAATTTAACATTTCTCGGTGAGGAAAAGAAAAGATTAGATGTTTTTATTGCGGAAAACACAGAAATTTCCAGAACGAGAGCTCAAGGTCTGATTAATGACGGTATGGTAACCGTTAATGGAAAAACCGCTGATAAAAACTGCAAATTAAAAAACAACGATGAAATTGCGGTAGAAATACCGAAACCGCGTGAATATACCGCAAAGCCTGAAAATATACCGTTAGATATCGTATATGAAGATGAAGATCTTTTGGTTGTAAACAAACCTAAGGATATGGTTGTTCATCCGGCGGCTGGCAACTATGAGGGAACATTGGTTAATGCTTTGCTATGGCATTGCGGAGATTCGCTTTCCGGCATTAACGGAGTGATGCGACCGGGAATTTTACATCGTATTGATAAAAACACAAGCGGCTTATTAATAGTTGCAAAAAATGATTTTGCACATGAAAAATTGGCCGAGCAAATTAAGGAGCATTCCTTCACAAGGGAATATGAAGCAGTTGTTTACGGCAGACTTAAAACTGATGAGGGAACTGTTAATGCTCCTATTGGAAGACATCCTGTTCGCAGAAAAGAAATGGCTGTTACCGATAAAAACAGCAAAGAAGCCATAACTCATTACAAGGTAATTTCTCAGTTTGATGGATTTTCTCATATCAGGTTAAGGCTTGAAACTGGTAGGACTCATCAGATAAGGGTGCATATGGCATATTTAGGGCATCCTGTTGCAGGTGATGAAGTTTATGGACCTAAAAAGGTCATTAAGTCACTTGGCGGACAGTGTTTACATGCTAAAAAAATTGGTTTTATTCATCCAAGAAGCAATAAGTATTTGGAATTCGAAAGCGAATTGCCGGAGTATTTTTCAAAGTTTTTAGAGGGGCTTAGTAAATAATGGGTGTATTTGACGGGTGTTTGCTTGCTTGCGATATTGATGGTACTCTGGTAATCAACGGGAAAATTCCTGAGCGAAATAAAGAGGCAATTAACTTTTTTATTAAAGAAGGCGGACATTTTTCTATTGCCACCGGAAGATCTGTAGCTGCCTTTAGACACGTACTCGACGAGTTGGGGAATATCGCTCCTTGTATTGTGACTAATGGTTGTATAATTTATGATTATAATCATTGTAAAATTCTTCATGAAGAAGCTTTATCTATAAATGATTATAAAATCGCGAAAGAAATCAAAAACACTGATAAAAACATTGGTATTGAAATTCATTCGGGAGAGACGGTTATCGGATACAGTCAAACCCAAGAGTCGATTGACCATCAGGTATATGAAGGGTTAAATGCCTTAGAAATTGATTTTGATGAGGCTTCCAAGTATATCTGGAATAAAGTCTTATTTTTATTAGACAACAAAGAAGATTTGGAATTTATTATTGATTTTGTAAAGGCCTTTAAGTTTGAGTGTGATTTTATTGAAACTACTGCCACGATTGATAATCGTAAGCGTCTTTACTTTGAGATGATTCCGAGAAACATTAATAAGGCCACAGGGCTTAGTAAATTAGCAGAAATTTTAAAAATTAATCGTGGTTGTGTATACGCAATCGGCGATTATTATAATGATTTGGAAATGATAAAAAAAGCGGATATTGGTGCCGCAGTCGCAGATTCTCCGGATGATATCAAGCTTCAGGCTGATTTTGTTGCGGGTAGATGTGACGACGGCGCCGTAGCCGATTTTATAAATTATTTATATAAGAAAAGAAAGGATGCAAACGATGGATTCAGCAACTAAAAAAGAATTACAAATTTTGGCTTGCAAAGTGCGCCTTGGAATTATTGACGGTGTTCACAGTGCAAAAGCAGGTCACCCGGGAGGTTCACTTTCCTGTACGGAAATACTTACTTATCTGTACTTTAAACATATGAACATCGATCCTAAAAATCCCAAAATGGCAAACAGAGATCGTTTTGTGCTTTCTAAGGGCCATGCAGCACCTGCATTGTATGCAGTTTTAGCTCACAGAGGCTTTTTTGACGTTGAGAAGCTTACAACCCTCCGTCAGATAGGTTCTATTTTACAGGGCCATCCCGATATGAAAAATATACCCGGTGTAGATATGTCTACCGGTTCTTTGGGACAGGGAATTTCTGCCGCTGTTGGTATGGCGCTTTCTTCTAAACATTTTGGCGAAAACTATAATGTATATACCGTTCTCGGTGACGGTGAAATTGAAGAAGGTCAGGTTTGGGAAGCTGCTATGTTTGCAGGAAATAAAGGCCTTTCTAATCTTACTGCTTTTGTTGATTATAATAATCTCCAAATTGACGGAACTATTGGCGAGGTTAACTCTGCAGAGCCTATTGATAAGAAATTCGAGGCATTTAATTGGGCTACTATCGTTATTGACGGTAATGATTTTGACCAAATTGAGGATGCTTTGAATAAAGCTGCTGCTATTGATAAACCAGTTGCAATAATTGCTAAAACCGTTAAAGGTAAGGGTGTTTCCTATATGGAAAATGCCGTTAATTGGCACGGTGCTGCTCCTAACGATGAGCTTTACGAGCAAGCAATGAAGGAATTGAACGAGACCTTAAAGTCTTTACAGTAAGGAGAAAGATACTATGTCAGAAGTAAAAAAAGTTGCAACCCGTGTTGGTTACGGTGCCGCTCTTTTAGAGCTTGGAAAAAAACGTGATGATTTTATTGTTATGGATGCTGATTTAGCCGCAGCCACCCAGACAGGTATGTTTAAAAAAGAATTCCCCGAAAGATTTTATGACTGCGGTATAGCAGAACAAAATATGATGGGCATTGCCGCAGGTATTGCTGCAACAGGCAAGAAGGTTATAGTAAGTTCGTTTGCAATGTTCGCTGCAGGACGTGCTTTTGAGCAAATCAGAAACTCCATCGCTTATCCTCATCTTAATGTTATAATTGGTGCCACTCATGCCGGTATTTCCGTTGGCGAGGACGGTGCTTCCCACCAGTGCTGTGAAGATATCGCTTTGATGCGTTCTATTCCCGGTATGACTATTATTAATCCTGCCGATGAAACAGAAGCAAAGAAGGCTGTTTTTGCAGCTATCGAGGCTGACGGTCCTGTTTATATGAGATTTGGCAGACTTGCGGTTCCCGTAATTTTCGATGAAGATTACAAATTTGAAATAGGCAAAGGCGTTGAGCTTAAAGAAGGTAACGATGTTACAATAATTGCAACCGGTCTTATGGTAAATGAAGCACTTGAGGCTTATGAACTGTTAAAGGCCGAAGGAATTAATGCGAGAATAATTAATATGGCAACCATCAAACCTCTTGATAGTGATATCGTATTAAAGGCTGCAAAGGAAACCGGCGCAATAGTAACAGCCGAAGAGCATTCGGTTATTGGCGGTCTTGGAAGTGCTGTTAGTGAATTGCTTTCTGAAAATTATCCTGTACCCGTTGTTAAACTCGGCGTTAACGATACCTTTGGCCATTCAGGTCCTGCTCCTAAACTACTCGATGAGTTCGGCTTAAGAGCAGCTAACATTGTTGAAAAAACAAAGATAGCAATTTCTTTGAAAAAATAACGAAATAAAAAAATCCTACCAAAAATGAGCAGGGTTGCTAAGGACAGTTATGTTTTATAGGAACGCTGAGCATTGCGAAGGGCAAGAGAATTGAGAGAAGTTTCGGCTTCTCTCTTTTTTCTTGCCCTTTTTCTGTTTGTAGCGGTACATTCGACTATTAAACCACCTTTGAGTACAATTATGGTAGAAAATCAAAGGAGGTAACAATATGGGCAAATTCATAGAAGAATTCTACTACGGCAACATTGATCCGCAGGCACGAAGCACCAAGCAGAACAAAGCTGTGCAGAAGCAAATGGAAGTGCTGATGTTAAACGAGGAATTTCTGACCGAAGCACTTTCTGGTGAGAACAAGAAAAAGTTTCTTGACTTTGTAAACGCGTGGGGCGTGGTAAACGGTGAATCCAATCTCGACAGTTTTATGATGGGATTTCGCTTGGGAGCCAATTTTACATACGATACCTTCGTTGCCACCGACACCCCCTTTCAAGACTTGCTAAAGGAGTGAACAATATGCGGGATAAGAAGTATTACATAGCGTTGGATGATTTTGAGCGCAGGGTGGTTGTGAACTGCCTAAACGAAATGCGGAACAACCTTATTGCAAAAGGCAAATACACAGATGCGGTGGACGAGGTTCTGCTGAAAATCATTGATGCAAAGCAAAAGAAACTAAAGGTAATCTACAAGGAGGGGTGACTATGGAAAAGGTTATCTATGATGAAAAGAACGGTCTTTGGTATGAGCTTCAAGGCGATTATTACATCCCTTGCTTAAAACTCCCCGAAGAAGAACAACAGCCTATCGGCATTTGGGGACGGCGGCACTTGCAGTATATCAAGGCGCACCGTAAAGGTTTTTATACAACCTTGCTCACAAAATGCGAACTGAATAGGCACCTTGTCGATGTAAACAAGCAGGCTGAGGATATGTTTTTTCGGCTCGTAAAACAGATGGCAGAGCGTGAGGGGGTGACAGAAAAACTCAAAGCAGATAACCAAATGGAGTGGGTTGGTCGGATGAATAATATTCGTAGCAGAGCCACAGAAATTGTAAATCACGATATTATTTACAACTAACCGAAGCACTGCGGCAGGGAGATTTATTCTCTCTGCCGTCTTTCTTTTTGCCCAAAACTTATTTTACTTCGATTTTACACCGGTTTGCTTACGGATTTTACTACTAAAATTTACAATATAGGCGTACTCAAGAGAAAAGTGCAAAAACTAAATGTCAAAGGAGACATCGATTATGAAAAAAATTATCAGTTTACTCACAGTAGCAATGTTGCTCGTATGTGCGCTTACCGGTTGTGGTGGCAACAAGAAAGCAGTAGCAACAGACGGCTCCACATCAATGAACAAAGTCATCGGTGCTTTGGGCGAAGCATTTGAAAATGAAACCGGCATTACCGTAACCTACAACGCTACCGGCTCCGGTGCAGGTATTCAGGCTGTAGAAGAAGGCAGATGCGACATCGGACTTTCCAGCCGTGACCTCAAGGATGAGGAAAAAACAAAGGGACTTGAAGGAACTGTCCTCGCTTATGATGGAATCGCAATCATTGTAAATCCTAACAACCCCGTTTCTGACCTCGACGTTGAAACCATCGCAAAAATCTACACCGGTGAAATCAAGAACTGGAAAGAGGTTGGCGGTAATGATGCTGAGATCGTGCTCATCGGTCGTGAAGCAGGCAGCGGTACAAGAGATGGCTTTGAGTCTATCACCGATACCGAAGATAAGTGTCAGTATCGTCAGGAGTTGACCTCTACCGGCGACGTTATCACAACTGTAGCAAGCAACCCTGCAGCAATCGGTTATGCTTCTCTCGCTTCTGTAAAGGATACCGTAAAAGCTCTCAAAGTTGATGGTGTTGTACCGAGCGAAGAAACCATTAAGGACGGCAGCTATGTCGTACAGCGCCCCTTCGTTCTCGTAACCAAGAAGGATGCAACTCTCTCTGAAAGTGCTCAGAAGTTCTTCGACTACATCACTTCCGAAGCAGCGAATGAGATCATCAGCGGCGCAGGTGTAGTTCCTGCTAACTAAGGACTCTAAGCGACGGTGTTTTCGCACCGCCGCTTATTCCCATTGAGGTTGATTATGAAGAAAAACAGATTATTTGAGAATATCGTACACGGTATATTCCTCATACTCGGTTTGATAACCGTCGGCTGTGTTCTGCTCATAACGGTATATCTGATTATTTCGGGTATTCCTGCCATTAAGGAAATCGGACTTTTTAATTTCCTTTTCGGCAAAGAGTGGGCATCCACCGCTGTCGAGGCGAAATACGGAATATTGCCGTTTATACTGACAAGCGTGTACGGAACAGCAGGTGCCATACTGATTGGCGTTCCGATTGGATTCTTTACCGCCGTATATCTTTCAAAGGTGGCAAACAAAAAGGTCAGAGCCATTATCGAAGCCGCTGTAAACCTGCTTGCAGGAATTCCATCGGTTGTGTACGGTCTTGTAGGTATGCTTGTACTCGTGCCTGCAATTCGTGAGATATTCAACGTTCCTGACGGCGCAAGTTTGCTTGCGGCAATTATCGTACTTGCCATAATGATACTGCCGAACATCATAAAAGTGTCTATCACGACGCTGGATGCCGTTCCGAAAGAGTATGAGGACGCTTCTTTGGCTCTTGGTGCAACCCCAACCGAGACCTTTTTCAAGGTGTCTGTCCCTGCCGCAAAAAGCGGTATTGCCGCCGCAGTTGTTCTTGGTGTCGGTCGTGCTATTGGTGAAGCAATGGCGGTTATGATGGTTGCAGGCAACGTGGCGAATATGCCCTCGCTCTTCGAGAGTGTCCGTTTCCTTACCACAGCCGTTGCAAGCGAAATGGCTTATTCAAGCCCCGGCAGCTTGCAGAGAAACGCTTTGTTTTCCATCGCCCTTGTGCTGTTCCTGTTTATTATGCTCATTAACGCTACGCTCAATTTCTTCTTGAAGCGTGATAAGGAGAAATAAGATGAATAATAAAAGAAAAATATATATCGGTTTAATGCGTGGCGCAATGATTGTTTGTACCGCACTTACGGCGGCACTTGTGCTGTTCCTTATGGGATACGTGCTTATAAACGGCATCCCGAACATCACATGGGAATTGCTCTCCACCAAGCCGAGCTATTTAACCGAAAGAATTGGCATTTTGCCCGACATTCTAAACACGGTTTACATCGTGCTTGCCACACTCATTATCGTATTACCACTTGGTGTCGGTGCGGCAATTTACCTAACCGAATATGCAAAAAATAAAAAGTTGGTGGCTATGATCGAATACGCCGCAGAAACGCTTTCAGGTATTCCGTCTATCATTTACGGTCTTGTGGGTATGCTTCTGTTTTCTAATAACTTCGGAACAAGCCTTCTCGCAGGTGCTTTGACACTTGTGATTATGAACCTGCCTACCGTAATGCGTACCACGCAAGAGAGCTTAAAGACCGTTCCGCAAAGCTACCGTGAAGGCGCTTTCGGCTTGGGTGCAGGCAAATGGCGTGTTATCCGTACCGTAGTTCTCCCCGGATGTGTGGACGGTGTAATCACCGGTTGCATTTTGTCCGTTGGTAGAATTCTTGGTGAGTCGGCGGCTCTGCTCTTTACCGCAGGCTTTGCCCACGCTCTCAATGGTATTTTCACGGGACTGACTTCTCCCGGTGCAACCTTAACCGTTGCTCTTTACGTCTATGCCAAAGAGGAAGGCGAATTTGGTGTAGCCTTCGCCATTGCCGCAATTTTGATGATATTGACATTACTGATAAATCTATCTGCCACATTGGTGGGTAAATACTTCGCTAAAAGGAGAAACGTATGAGTGAAATAATGACGGCTAAAGACCTGTGCCTATGGTACGGTGATAATAAAGCCTTAAAAGATATAAATATTGCTATTCCCGAAAAGAGCATCACGGCGCTGATCGGCCCTTCAGGATGCGGCAAGTCTACTTTCCTTAAAACCCTTAACCGTATGAACGACCTTATCCCGAGTGTAAAAATCACAGGTGAGGTTTGCTATAACGGTCGCAACATATTTGATAAAGACGTTGACGTGAACGAGCTTCGCCGTGACGTTGGTATGGTGTTCCAAAAACCTAATCCGTTCCCGATGAGCATTTACGATAATATCGCATACGGCCCCCGTACTCACGGTATCACAAGCAAAGTGAAACTTGATGAAATCGTAGAGCAGGCACTTCGTGATGCGGCTATCTGGGACGAGGTAAAGGACAGACTTAAAAAGAATGCACTTGGTCTTTCGGGTGGTCAGCAACAGCGTCTTTGTATCGCCCGTGCTCTTGCCGTAGAGCCAAAAGTTCTCTTGATGGATGAGCCGACTTCGGCGCTCGATCCTATCTCCACTTCTCGTATTGAGGAACTTGCATTGCAATTAAAGGAAAAATATACTATAATAATAGTAACTCATAATATGCAGCAGGCAGTTCGTATTTCGGATAATACGGCATTCTTCCTTCTTGGAGAGTTAGTGGAATTCGGTGAAACAGAGAAATTGTTCTCGCAGCCGATTGATAAGCGTACCGAAGATTACATTACAGGAAGGTTTGGATAATTATGAGAAGTAGATTTGATGAGCAGCTTAGCCTGCTGAATAAAAAGATGATCGAAATGGGCGCTGAATGTGAAAGCATTATCGCCCTATCCGCAAAGGCACTTTTGGAAGGTAACGCCGCAGGCGCACGCAAAGCAAAGGAACAAGGTCATAAAATCGACCAAATGGAGCGTGAAATTGAATCCATTTGCTTGAAGCTTTTGCTTCAGCAACAGCCTGTAGCCAAAGACCTTCGTGTGATTTCCGCCGCCCTTAAAATGATTACCGATATGGAAAGAATCGGTGATCAGGCAGAGGATATTGCCGAGATCATTACCTTCCTTGACGGCAGAACCGGTGAGGAATGCCACGATATTCGTCTTATGGCAGAAGCTACCATTAAAATGGTGACCGACAGCATCGATGCCTATGTAAAACAAGACCTTGAGCTTGCTAAATCGGTATCCGATTATGACGATGTTGTGGATGATGCCTTTGACCGTGTAAAACAGACACTTATTAAGATGATTTCCGAAAATACTGCCGATGGCGAGTATGCGGTGGATCTTCTTATGATAGCAAAATATTTTGAACGTATCGGAGATCACGCCGTTAATATTGCGGAGTGGGTGGAATTCTCCGTGACTGGCGTTCATAAAGGAGAATAATATGATTTGGTGTGTTGATGACGACAATACCATACGTGACATCGAGGTTTATACGCTGACACAAACCGGCTTTGAAGCCAAAGGGTTTGCTGACGGTATATCTATGCTTGAAGCACTGAAAACCGAAAAGCCGGAGCTTATTGTGCTTGACATTATGCTGCCCGGCAAGGACGGCGTTGAGGTTTTAAAAGAAATCAGAAGTAATCCCGAAACACGTAAAATTCCGGTGATTATGGCTACCGCCAAAGGCACCGAGATGGATAAAATTCAGGGACTGGATACGGGTGCTGACGATTACCTTGTAAAGCCTTTCGGTGTGATGGAAATGGTATCCCGTATTAAAGCGGTACTGCGCCGCTGTGAGCCGGACGAGAAAGAAGAAGTCCTTACCGTTGGTGAAATCACCCTCAGCGATAAGGAACACCTTGTAACCGTTAATGGCGAAAAGGTGGCACTTACCTTCAAAGAGTTTGAAATATTGAAGCTCTTTATGAGTAATCCCAGCATCGTGTTTTCCCGTGATAAGCTCCTATCGGAAGTATGGGGCATCGATTATCTTGGTGAATCAAGAACGGTGGATATGCACATTAAAACCCTTCGTCAGAAATTGGGTGATGCAGGCTCCATTATCGAAACGGTGATCGGTGTCGGCTATAAAATGGAGGGTAAAAGATGAGTAAAAAAATCTTTCGCTCCATTATAGCTGTTGCAATGGTTGTGCTTTTAGCAAGCCTTTTTATCTCAAGCACGTTTTTATACGATTATTTTAATAAATCGCAGGTATCACAGCTCAAAGAGGAGCTTTCTCTCGTTGCCGCTAACGTGGATGAAGCAGGAGCCGAGTATTTCGATAATTTCGATTCCTCTATGTTCCGTTTCACATTAGTATCGGCTGACGGTGAGGTCCTCTATGACTCGCAAGCAACGGCAGAGGATATGGAAAATCACCTTGAGCGTGAAGAAATTGCCGAAGCTCTAAAAAACGGAAACGGCAGTAGCGCAAGATATTCTTCCACTCTGACTGAGCGTACTTTTTATGAAGCAACCCGTCTTCAAAACGGCGATATTCTTCGTATTTCTGTTAGTCAGGTAACGGTGGGTGCCTTGATGTTAAGTATGCTTCCCGCCATTGTTGCTATTATTTTGATTTCTGCGGTTGTGGCTCTTGTACTTTCACATAAAATGGCAAAGGACATTGTAAAGCCGCTGAATGAACTTGACCTTGAAAACCCTGCCGAAAACGAAACTTACGAGGAGCTTGCGCCTATTCTTACTAAGCTGAACAAACAGCACAAGCAAATTACACGGCAGATGCAAGAACTACGGCAGAAGTCCGATGAGTTCGAGCAGATAACTGCTTCTATGAACGAGGGACTTGTTCTGCTTGATAAAAAAGGAATGGTTCTCAGTATCAATTCCGCTGCCAAAAAGCTGTTTTCGGCAGATGAAACGGCGGTTGGTCGTGATTTTCTTACCCTTGACCGTAGTACCGAAATGAGCCGTGCCATTGAAAAGGCGCTTGACGGCAAGAGAGCCGAGTTCCGTGAGGAAAGAAACGGTAGTGAATATAATTTTATCATTAGCCGTATCGAATCGGACGGCAAGACGGTAGGCGTTGTTATTCTTTGCTTTGACGTTACCGAAACGGCGTTTGCCGAGCGTAACCGCAAGGAATTTACCGCCAACGTTTCCCACGAACTGAAAACACCGCTTCAATCCATTATCGGCAGCGCCGAACTTCTTGAAAACGGACTTGTAAAGCCGGAGGATACAAAGCGGTTTGTCGGCAATATCAAAAACGAAGCCACAAGACTTGTTTCGCTTATCAATGATATTATCCGTCTTTCTCAGCTTGACGAGAACAGCGAGCCTGCCACCGAGTCGGTTGATCTCTATGATGTGGCAAACGAGGTCATAGAGGTGCTGACTGTTTCGGCGGCAAAAAAGCAGGTAGAGCTCAATCTGAATGGTGAGTCCTGTGTGATGAACGGCATTCGCCGATACCTTTATGAGATTGTCTACAACCTTTGTGATAATGCTATCCGCTACAACAAGGATGGCGGCAAGGTTACGATTGACCTCAAGAATAAGGACGGAAATATCATCCTTTCAGTCAGCGATACCGGCATTGGTATTCCTGCCGAGCATCATAGCCGTATCTTTGAACGCTTCTACCGTGTGGATAAGAGTCATTCCAAAGAAACCGGCGGCACCGGTCTTGGCTTATCTATCGTAAAGCACGCCGTATCCTATCACGGTGGCACTATTAAACTTGATAGTAAAATCGGAGAAGGAACAACAATTACAATTATATTTTAGATCTAAGTCAGCCCCGTTAGGAGCGCAGTACATTCTGCATTCTCAACGGGGCTTTTTTGTTTTTTCAGCAAAGGGAGTTTTATTGGACACTGAAATATGATATAATTATTTTAAGAAAGCAGGAACAATTTAATATTGCTTGTGTCGAATAATAAACAGAGGACACTATCCTCTGGAAAGGAGGCGAAGAAAGTGCCATTATTATTAACAAGACGAAACGGACCGCCCACACCGTTTCGCAACTCGGAATATATTCCGTTTTACTATTTTATCCCCAAAAGCATTTTACAAAAATGCGGCGCCGAATTAAATTCAATCCCACGCAATCCACGTATGATTTTCTCTAATCGAGAAGCGTGTGAATTTATTGAAAGCGATCTATTTTTACTGCTTATCATTGATGCGACCGCATATATGGTATGGCCGTATATGGGACACAGTGAGTATATGGAGATATATTCCGGTTATGATCCCGCTTGGATTCTTGCTCATTCACCCGGTTATTGGGTACAGGAACTTATAGACGAGGGTATTGTCCCCACAGTAAATAATTTGTTCCAAAATTGCAATGAGAATTTCGGGTATGTATCCGAGGAAGAAATTGATGTTTACTTGAAGTACATCGTACCAAAAGTAATGCAAAAGCATAATATGAATGCTGCTATACAAGTAGCAGAGGAAATTAGATGTTTTGAAGATTTTGATTTTCGGAATAGTCGGCAAAAGACGGACTTTTACCGCAAATGGTATCACACCCGAACCAAGCATCCAATGATTTCCCTTGAAGAATTCAAAGATAACTATGCTGAGAGCCACAACGGTCAGGAGTGGGACGAGCCTGATGCTTCGCAGGACGTGGAGGAAAATATCACCTCTGAGATCTTGGTTGAACAGTTTAAGGCAACGCTGACTGAAAGAGATATGGCAATTCTCCAAATGCGTATGGAGGGCGATACGCTCGAAGATATTGCTGAGAAACTCGGCTACAAAAATCATAGCGGCGTTCTAAAGCGTATTCGCAAGATCGGTTTGGCTTATGAAAAGTTCACTGGCGAAGATTACGGGTTTGAAAACAGAAAAATCACTGGATAACACCTATTGATGAAAAATCGGTAGGTGTTATTTTTATGCCCAAAATCAAAAAAGGAGGAATGCAAATGATATGGAAGATCCATCCGTCACATCTCAGGCGGGTAAATAAATTAGTAAAAACCTTATGCAGTTGCTATGATCGTGGCAACTGCATTTTGCTTGATGACGGCGAATCTCACAAATGCGTACAAATCATCAGTTGTTCGGGAATTTACTGCAACTATTTCAAAAGAGCTGTACTTCCCGCAGATAAGGAACTATGTGAACAAATCAAAAAACACAACAAATTAAAGTAATAAAAGGAGAAATGTAATTATGAGAAAACTTAATGAAATGTATGTTATCGGTATCGACCACGGATACGGAAATATGAAAACGGCGAACTGCTGCTTTTCTACCGGAGTGATGAAAAGCGATACCGAACCCACCTTCGTCATTGACCTGCTCGTATGGAACGGCAAATATTATTCCATTGGAGTCGGTCATAAGGAATTTACGGCGGATAAGTTTAACGATGAAGATTATTACGTTCTTACCCTTGCCGCTATCGCAAGAGAACTCAGACGAGAGCGCATTGCCGATGCCACCGTGTTCATCGCCGCAGGCTTACCGCTTACTTGGGTAAGTGAGCAAAAGGCGAACTTCAAAAAATATCTGCTTCAGCACAGCGAGGTCAGTTTTACTTTTCGTAATATGGAATATCACATTAAAATTGTAGGTGCGGAAATCTATCCGCAGGGATTCGCCGCCGTTGCCGAAAAGCTCGGTAATTTTAAGGGCGTAAATATGCTCTGTGATATTGGTAACGGCACGATGAACCTTCTTCGGATCGTAAATAAGAAGCCTGATGCACAGCGTATGTTTACCGAGAAGTACGGCACCCATCAATGCGCATTGCTTATCCGTGAACAGATGATGAAGGTTCACCACGCCGCCCTTGATGATACTATCATTACGGAGATCTTGAAGAAAGGCACAGCGGATATTGATGGTCAGTATCTTGAAACGGTTATCAATACCGCAAAGGAATACACCGACGGTATTTTTCGCCATCTGCGTGAGCACGAATACGATCCTAAATTGATGAAGCTTTATGTGGTCGGCGGCGGAGGTTGTCTTATCCGTAACTTCGCTGATTACGATGCAAACAGGGTTATCATCAACGAGGATATTTGTGCCACCGCAAAGGGATATGAGTATATGGCGCTTGTAACCCTTAACAGAAACGGTGGTGTGGTATGAGTGTTAAGAATGTAAAAATCCGCTTTAATTTAGATAAGGAAAATGACCGCAGGGCGTATGACTATCTGCAAAGCGCAGAGAAATCTTACAGCAAGGCGGTCATTTCTGCTATATGCGGATTTATGGATTTATCCGAAAGGACGGCATCCGAAGATGCTTTCCTCGAAAGGGTTATATCCACCATCCGAGAGGAAACGGCTAAAGTCAATCCTCTTGGCGGTTTATTACAATTTGTGCAGACACCCTCTGCACAAACACCCGCCGAAAAAGAAAACAAAGCTGAAACCGAAGAAGCGGTACTCGATTTCCTTGATAGCTTCTAAGGTGACACTTATCCCTGCTTTTGACGGTATTGTGATGGCAATATCCAAAGGAATTGCCCCCACTAACCCTAATGGTTCCACTATTTCGCAATACTGACGGCACTCACATAAAATGTGGTGCCAACAGCGCAGATGAATGGAACTTTTGAAGAATTTGTACTAATAAGAACGGTATGAGGTCGCTCCCTCACGGTGCAAGTCACGGAGAATGGAAGGCATACGCCTATTAGCGTGTGTCTTACACCGTAACAAGCAGGGAACTTGTACGGCAAGTTCCAAATAAACAGTAAGCGTTTCCGCCTACTGTTCACCTTTATGGGACACCCCTAATACCCCGATTGCAGAAAGAAGGTATGTATATGAATAGAAACCCAAAAGAAAAGCCGTGTCGGTTATATCTTCGGGTATCTCCACAGGAGAAAAAGAAGATCACCGAACTTGCCGAGAGTTGCGGCATCTCCGTCGCTGAATATCTCCGCAAGCGGGCATTGGGATATGCTGTGAAAGCAGTTGTTCCCGATGCCTTTTATGTTTTTAACGAGAAAATGAGTGAACTGCTCAACCGTGAGTTATCTCCCGAAGTGGAAACGGCGGCACTGAAACTCTTTGACGATATTTATGCCGAAATCATAGATACGCCAAAGCAGAGCAAGAAAGAAATTATACGGGAGGTGGCTAAATGGCATCAACAGGCTTCTGGCCCGTCAAGTCCCGATTAAAAGAAGTTATCGACTATGCGGAGAACCCCGATAAAACCACAGATAAAAAGTTCTTGGACGAGGACTTGTGGGCGGCGCTCCGTTACGTGGAGAATGACCAAAAGACCGACCAAACAATGTATGTGTCGGGTATCAACTGTCCGAAGCAAAGAGCCTATCAATGTATGATGGCAACCAAAAGGCGGTACGGAAAGCTTGGTGGCAACGTCGCCTATCACGGTTATCAGAGTTTTGTAGCAGATGAGGTTACTCCCGCTGAAGCACACCGTATCGGTGTGGAAACGGCAAAGCGGATGTGGGGAGCAAATTATGAGGTAGTTGTTACCACCCATCTCAACACCGATAATATCCACAATCATTTTGTGGTGAACTCGGTATCATTCAAGACGGGCAGAAAGTTTGAAAACCATATTCGTGACCACGTGGAGCTTCGGCAGATCTCCGATGCAGTCTGTAAGGAACACGGCAAGTCCGTAATACCGTTTACGCATTTTTATGGAAATAAGAAAGCGTATTGGGTACAGAAGTCCGGCAAGCTTACCCATCGGGATATACTGCGGCGGGATGTGGATGAAGCAATCGCTAATAGCGGCAGTTTCAAGGAAATCGAGTATTGCATGAAAAATCTCGGTTATCGCTTTGAGCGTGACTTTTATTACGATCATCCTTCCGTTATAGCCGACGGATGGAAGCGAGCAATCCGTATCAGCAGTTTAGGTGAGGATTATTCCAAAGAGCGCATCCGTCAGCGATGCCGTGAAAACCAAGTTGGACAGATTATGACCACTATTTATAATGCTCCATATAAGCGAAAACCTTTGCTTATACTCGAATACGAATGGCGACAGTTGGAACGTATGGACACAGTCCAAGTATTGTTTGCTCTGTTCATCGAACTGCTGAAAATATGCACGGGCAACAATATTGAGGAAAAGCATAATCGACCACTGTCCCCGATGATGCGGGCAGAAGTACAAAAGTTAGATAAATATATTGAGGAATACAAGCTCCTTTGCGACAACCACATTGAGTCGCCAAAGGAGCTTTTGTCATTTCAAGAGGGTTTATCTTCCCGTATCTCTGCATTAGAGCAAGAACGATATGCCCTGCGGCTAAAACTGCGACGTGTAAAAACACCCGAAGAAGATGCCGCCCTGAAGGAGCAGGCAAAGGAACTCACCAAGCAAATTACTCCTTTGCGAAAAGAATTGAAAGTCGCCCTGCGTATTGAGGAACACATTCCGAGAATTAAGGAACTCCTTGATGCTGAGCGCAATATCGAAATGAAACGAAATAATTTGATTAAAAAGAAAGAACGAGGTTATGAACGATGAAAAATACTAAGAAAAATATCTCTATCGAAAAATTGCACCCTTTTGAGAACCACCCTTACAAGGTGCAGGATAACGAGGAAATGGATACCCTTGCCGAAAGCATTAAGGCACACGGCGTTGTATCTCCCATCATAGTCCGACCACTTGAAAACACCACAGACGAATATGAAATCATATCCGGTCACAGACGGGTTATGGCAAGCAGAAAGGCAGGGATTATTGAAGTCCCTGCCTTAGTTGTTTCCCTTGATCGTGATGCGGCGGCAATCGTGCTTGTGGACAGCAACCTGCACCGAGAGCATATTTTACCGTCTGAAAAAGCCTTTGCTTACAAGATGAAAGCAGAAGCTTTGGCACACCAAGGATGGAGGACTGATTTAACTTCGGGACAA
>JAGBBN010000006.1:0-4352 GCA_017938445.1 Clostridia bacterium
GTTAATGCTGTTTTCGTTTACGATGATAAACTGCTACTCACTTTCAATTTTAAGGATGGCACACGCACAATCTCATTAACCGACACAAAAATAGCGGTTGATAAGAATACTGGTTCGAATTTAGATTGCTCTGTTGCACCAGTCGAGAGCCTCGACACGCAAACGCGTATTGAGGTTCTCATTTTATTTTTAATCATTGCCTCGCGTCTAAAGTTTTATATGTTACGCACTACCACACTATTGAGAGCTAACAGCGTAAGTTGTTGGCTCTTCTTTTTTTACTCCCCTATCAAACTTTAAATTTTAAAAAACTTTCACCTATTTTTATAGAAAACATAAAATATATTGAAGTTAAACTTCAAAAAATGATAGGAGGCTATTTTATGGCAGAACTTAAAAATGGCTGTTTTCCTGACGATGCGGCCTTTAAAGAAGCTGTTTGCGTAGATGTAGGCAGAGTTTACGATTCCTGCTGTGACAGAGACTGTCTTGAAGATTTGCGCTGCTTTTTCCTGCCGGACGCTCAGGAGCTCGTTAATGAGGCATCAAATGTAAGATTGCGTTCAGCTGAAGTACTTAAGGTATATATCAATGTAGAACCGGTTAATTTCCATAAAGGATTTTTCTCTTGTGATTTAACCTTCTTCTTCCGTTTAGAATTTGATATTTATACCTCCCCCAACACTTGCCCACAACAGATAAAAGGTGTTACCTCATTTACTAAAAAGGTAATACTCTACGGCAGTGAAGGTAATGTTAAGTCATTCTCAAGTGTTATTGATAATGATGATAACTGCAACACCCTTGCAATCCAGTCCAGTAATATGCCTAAATGCGTTGTTCAGACAGTAGACCCCATTCCCCTTTCAGCACGAAAAGGCGAAATACACGACTGCTATGACAATGTTAGATGCATTCCTAAGTGCATATGTGATTTCTTGGGTGGCGAGGTTATCACAAATCAGCACAAAGGCGATACAACTATCTATGTAACAATAGGCTTATTCTCGATTATTCAATTAATAAGAAACGTTCAGATGCTTATTCCCGTATATGATTTCTGTATTCCCGAAAAACAGTGTGACACTGGCACAACTGACCAGCCTTGCGACGTATTCAGTAGAATAAAATTTCCCACAGACGACTTCTTCCCTCCCCGCAGAAATGACGACTGCGAGAACTTTGGCTGCTCCTGCAAAAATAACGAAGAATAATAAAATATCCCGAGTTTAAAACTCGGGATAAAATTTAATTAAGAGAAGAACAGTCGAGGTGTTCGAACCTATCAAAAAATGGTTTTAAAAGCTTAATATCTTCAGCAATTCCACCTTCTATATTACTTTCAAAATTCATAGGCATAACAGGGTCATGAACACTCATACGAAGTAAAAACCAACCGTTTTGTGTAGAAACACGAATACCCTCACGGTTATCATCGGCAATAGTATATCTATCGGGATATTGGGAGGCGAATTTTTCCAATTCTGCAATTACATTATTTCCGTATTCTTTAAAATCATCAAGGAGAATATTAAAGCGACATTCCCTTTCTTCGGCGGGCATTTCAAGGCTGCTTAAAATTGCATTAAGATCTTTTCCTTTTGCAACCTCAATAACGATTTTTGTAACAAGATATGCACCGTCATCAAGAAAATAATTTTCTCTTAAAGCCGCGTGGCCTGAGGTTTCGATTGCTAAGGGGCAATTAATACCAGAATTACATAATTCAATAGCTTTATTTATAACGTTTTTATAGCCTCTGCGATATCTGTAATGCTTACCCTTAAGCTCATTTTCAATAAATTTCTTAAGGCCGTCAGAGGTTACGGAATCAGTAACGATAGTAGCACCCGGATTATTTTCCATAGCAATTGTCGAAGATAATGCAATAAGTCTGTTTCTGTTGATTTCATTACCTGAACTGTCAACACAGCCTGCCCTGTCAACATCGGTATCAAAAATTAAACCGAGGTCAGCCTTGGTTTCCTTAACGGCATCGCAAATGCTCTTCATCGCTTCGGCATTTTCAGGGTTTGGTACGTGATTTGGGAACATACCGTCAGGCTCCAAGAAGCGGCTTCCGGTTATATCGGCTCCAAGCTTCTCAAGAACATCATATGCATAAAAGCCCCCTGCCCCATTTCCGGCGTCTACAACGATTTTATATCCGGATAAGGGTTTATCACTCTCAGAGCATTTTAACGACTCACAGATGATTTTACGAAGCCTTGCGGCGTATGTAGACATATACTCCACATCGCAAACGCTTCCTTTTACATCAGTAATAACCCTTTCGCCATTATCAGCAAGGTCAAGAATTTCTGCTATATCGCTTCCTTCAAGACCGCCTGATTTTATGAAAAACTTAAGTCCGTTACGGTCAAAAGGATGATGGCTGGCGGTTATCTGAATAGCGGCATCGGCTTCTAAATCAATAGTTGTCATAAACATAGCGGGAGTAGAAGCTAAGTTGCAGTTAAGTACAGTTACTCCTGATTCAACAAGCGCATCTATAACAGAAGAAGAAATACTGTCGGCAGTTATTCTGGAATCATGACCAACGGAAATTTTTAAATCATTTGAAGCTTTGGCGAACTTATTTACAAACCAAACAACAAAGGCATAGGATATATCACTTATTGCTTCTTGTGTAAGGTCAACAGTATTACCGCCAAGGCTACTTGCAATACCACGGACATCGGTTCCGCTTTTTAATTTTTTATAACTCATATTATTCCCCACTTTACAACTCGCCGGAAAAATAACCGGCACAAAAATAACCAATTAAGAAAAGAACTATAACTCCGGTTGTAAAAAGCATTGATTTTAAAAAGATTCTATACTTATTTTTCAAAGGAAAACACCTCAAGGGTATTATTGAACCGTTTAAAAATAAATATTCAAGCGGAGGTTCTTATGGCGGCAATAAAAATAAAAAGCAACATCACAACGTTTATTTTTGAAAACAGCGAAAAATTAACGCTGGCAATTAACTGTCTTTACAGTAGCCGTTCCACCAGGAACCTTAAAAGCAATTTATATTTGTTTAATGAAAAATATTATTTAACTATTATTTCAAACGAAAACAAATCGGTTTTTAAAATCAGTGAATTTGCGGATAATTACAGTAAATCTTATCTGTTAATATCTTTTTTAAATGAATATGCAAAAAATCTTATTATTGAAAACGCCATATCAAAATATGGAAAAGCGTTTTCTAAATATTTTTGATATAATCTACCCTTTCGGCCATATTTTCTGCCGAGAAAAGATAATTACCGGCAACCAGAACGGTGGCACCTGCTTTAATAGCCAAGGGTGCTGTTTCACCGTTAATACCGCCATCAACCTCTAATTCAATTTTAAGACCCAGTCTTTCGCTTTCGGCCTTAAGTTTGGAAAGCTTGTCCAAAGCAGAAGGCATAAATTTCTGACCGCCAAATCCGGGTTCAACCGACATTACAAGAACCATATCACAAAGCGGTAATAAATCAAATATTTCTTCTGCGCTCGTGCAAGGCTTGATGGTTATACAGGATTTGCAACCGAGCTCTCTGATTTCCTTAAGGAGTTCAGCATTATCACTACCCGCTTCATAATGAAAACCTAGATAATCGGCATACTGTGCGAATTCCTTTATGTAACGGTGTGGTCTGTCAATCATAAGATGAACATCAAGCGGAATGTTAGAATGTGCCTTTATAGATTTAATAACAGGAACACCGAAGGATATATTAGGAACGAAAATGCCATCCATTACGTCAAGATGTAACATATCCACACCTGCAGCCTCAAGCTTTTTAATATCGTCTGCAAGGGTAAGAAAATCAGAGGTTAAGACAGATGGTGAAATTTTAACCATTAAACATCAAATCCTTTCGTAAATAAACATCACAATACGGATACAGTCAAATGGCTGTATCCGTATTTACTTTTTAGTACATTCCGCCTGCCTGAGCAGCAGCTGCAGCCGCATTAGCAGCGTCTTCTTTTTTATCAGCAACAAGGCTTTCGGTTGTTAAAACCATCGAAGCCACAGAAGCGGCATTTTCGAGAGCGGAACGGGTAACCTTAGTTGGGTCAACAATTCCTGCTTCAATCATATCGGTATAGTTTTCACTGTAAGCATCAAAACCAAAATTAACCTTACCGCTATTAACGATTTTATCAACTATAACAGAGCCTTCAATTCCTGCATTAAAGGCTATCTGACGGATAGGTGCTTCGAGAGATTTGAGAACGATATTAGCACCTGTTTTCTCGTCGCCATTTAAAGAATCTGCAAGAGCTTTAACTGCAGGGATAGCATTAACAAGGGCAACACCGCCACCTGCAACAATGCCCTCTTCAAC
>JAGBBN010000007.1:0-1660 GCA_017938445.1 Clostridia bacterium
GCGACAACGGAAAAAAGAACAAAGCGAATCCCGTAATTTTGTTTAACACGCTATGTATTGATATTAGTTTTTTCTTGCGAATAAAGACGAGCGTAATATTAAATATCTTAATCAACGCAATAAGTGTAATCCACACCCATAACCATACGGGCATGGGTATTATTGGAAGCATCTTTACCACGCATACGAACATAAACACAAAGTCAGAGGCAGTATCAAGTCTTGCTCCAAATTTACTAACCGAACCCGTCTTTCTCGCTATCGCTCCGTCAATCATATCGGTAAGACCGCAAAAAAGGTAGAGTATATAAAACCATACCGATGTTATAGGAATGAACAGAAGCGGCAAACTAAATATTATCCTGCTACCCGTAATGATGTTTGCGATATATTTCTTCATAAATTGAAATTTGTCATTTTGTAATACACCAAACAGCTAAAAGCACATAGCAACTCGCTAATACGAGTCTTTGCCAAAGACCGCTGTACCGCAAAACCGTATTTGCAAACTTTTCTTTCTCTCCCATAATGAAAAAGCAGAAGAAAGCGAAAGCCACAATAAAGCTAACAAGTGAGATTACTCCCATAATTATATTGGTAGCTTGAAACTGCAATATTGCCAAGAGTAACGGTACAACGAGTAATGTCATAAATCCGATCGCAGAAGCACCGCCGTGAATTTTGGTCAGTGCATCCTCGTCTTGTTTGTTCTCGTTTAATGGACAGAATCCCGATATAATCTCACAGCCGATGCCGTATATTGCAAGCAATACCCATATTGCTATCATCAAACCGCTACTATTCTCTTTGTACAACTCATAAGGGGCAATGCAAAAAACAATTCCTGATATGATACACCACACATTGTATATCCATTTTACAGGGCTTTGCCGTGAGCCCAGTACCGAAAGTGCCATGTCTTTATGCTTATAGTTTGGATAAAAATGTGCAAGAAGAAATGGTAGTAGATTGTCCGCTATCAAAATAATAATCCATAACATTTTCATGTGTTTTATCTCGTCAAATTCAAGTTTATCGATTAGTTAGATTATACCATAGAAACGGCAAAAAGTAAATAGGATGGCGGGAAGAGTTTAGAGTTATGATTTTGCCTGCGGCAAAAGTTATGGGATGCTTCGCATCGTTATGATATGATTGCCCGTTTAACTTCAAACTGTCCGTAGGACATCATAACGTGGCTTCGCCACTCATAACTGCGAGCATTTGCGAGCATCATAACTTGCCGTATGGCAATCATAGTTGTTCTCGAAGAGATAATAAAAAATGCCCAACCGTAGTTGAGCATTTTTTATATTCGGCGAAGCCGAAATTATCTCTTTGTGAACTGTGAGGACGGCGGCGAAGCCGTAAAAACTCTTCGGGGAAGAGTTTTTAGTCCGAATGACAAGGCCTGGCCTTGGCAACCTCTGTTCGAGTGGGATAAAAAACCAAAAAAGTTCTCAAAGAGATAAAACAAAGGCTCCGTTTGCACAGAGCCTTTGTAAAAAAACTTTGTTTTTTATCTCTTCGAGAACTGAGGAGCGCGACGAGCGGCCTTGAGACCGTACTTCTTTCTTTCCTTCATATGGGTAGGCAAGTGAAAACGGTTAATAACCGTTTTCACGAAGCCGAAACCGCCCAAAGCAAGGAGTGCCCGAAA
>JAGBBN010000008.1:0-79591 GCA_017938445.1 Clostridia bacterium
ACAATATTCTCTCTGCCGTTATGCACGCCGATGAAATCAACCTTACTTTATCCGATAGATACGGTTATCCCGTTTACCACTACCATATGCACGTTATGGCGTTGCCCATTGTGGAAAAGAAGGTGCTATGGTCAAAGCGGTGCAAGGATAAAGCATTGGTCGGTACGGTAAAGGAAGTCGTGCAACAGATCAGCCACTCAAAGAAATGGAAATCTCCACAAAAGCTCAATGAACACGGCGAGCCTGAGTTTAACGAAAAAGGAAAGCCGGTGCTTGTGCCGTCTTACAGTATCCTACAAGATCAGTTTTACGAGCATATGCAATCGGCGGGATTTAAGGACTTTGACAGAGGTGTGCGAGGCAGTACAGCAGAGAATAAAACAAATGCACGTTTCCAAGCTGAGCAGGACAAAAAGCGGCTTGCGGCGATCCAAGAAAAGATTGAGCAGGCAAACGAGGAACTGTCCACTATCTTACCCGTCAAGGCAAGTGCGGAACTCATAGACAATATGGGCAAGAAAACGCTGACGGGTAAAGTGCAAATGTCGGGTGAAGATTACACCTATCTGTCAAACTTGGCAAAAGAGTGTCTTGTAAACAGACGGACAATCTCTATCCTTGAAAGCAGCATACAGGCATACAAGGACAGGCTTGCCGAAGTTAAGGCAGAGCTTGCCGAGTTGAAAACAAAATGCAAACCGTTTTTAGAGGCTTTGGCGATGGCACCGAAAAAGGTTATGGAGTTTATTGAGAAAATCATTAAGCCGAGATACAAGCCCGTAGAGCCAAAGGCAGAGCCTATAAAACTCAAATCGAGTAATTGGGATTTCGTTGTGGATGATAAATCTGCTCCGAAAGCACCTGAACGAAAACCAAAACCCAAAAACAAAGGAGGTTGGGAACGATGACACAAAGAGAAAGGGATTTAGAAATCATCCTTGCGAGGTTAGAGGAACAACGCCCCGAAATTGATAGGATTTTAAGCAGAACTGCCGTTATTGATACAGGCAGAAAGCCGAAAGATCTTTGCCGTGTTCCGACAGATGCCGATTTTACTCAAAAAGACGGCAACACGGAATATGAAGTGGTCGGATACTTTAATCCCGATGGTGAGGAATATCTGCTTAACACCGTTATCCGAAAGCTCGGATATAAATTCTATGAAGAAACTTAAACTTTACCGCATTAAAGCGTTGAATTGGGCAATTAAATATGGTATAATGCTTATAGCAATATACTGTATTCGATTGTCGGAAAGGAGCAAACTTTGAATAACAGACAATCAGAACAGAATAAGATCACCGCCCTTTACTGCCGTTTATCCCAAGATGACGGGCGTGAGGGCGAAAGCAACAGTATAGTCAACCAAAAGGCACTCTTGAACGAGTATGCAAGAAAGCACCGCTTCAAAAATCTGCAATTTTTTGTAGATGACGGGTATTCGGGAACGAGTTTTGACCGCCCCGATTTTCGCAGAATGGAGCAAATGATTGAAAACAGAGAAATTGGAACGGTCATTGTCAAGGATATGTCCAGACTTGGCAGAAACTATTTGCAGGTCGGAATGTATACAGACATTGTCTTTCCCGAAAATGATGTACGATTTATCGCCATCAACGACAATGTGGACTCTGCCGTGCAGACAGAGTTTGATATGACACCGATCCGAAATTTCTGCAACGAACTTTACGCAAGAGATACAGCAAAGAAAATCAAGTCCACCCTAAAAATGAAGGGCGAAAGCGGAAAGCATTTGACCACCATTCCACCTTTCGGATATGTAAAGGATGAAAAGGACAAAAATGCGTGGTTGATTGATGAAGAAGCCGCAAAAACAGTACGGTATATCTTTAAGCTCTGCATTGACGGGTTCGGTCCGACACAGATCGCAAAGCGGCTGACGAAGGAAAAGGTGCTGACACCTATGGCGTACAAGGCACAGAAAACCGGTGAGTTATTACCGCAAAATCCGTTTAAGTGGGCACAGAACACGGTGGCACGAATTCTTGAGCGAATGGAGTATATCGGGCATACCGAAAACTTCAAAACCACCTCAAAGAATTATCGCAGTAAAAAGCGTGTTTGGAACGATAAGGAAAATCGCAGAGTGTTTGAGGATACCCACCCTGCTATCGTGGACAAGCATACCTTTGAAACGGTGCAAGAGATACGAAAGCACAAACGCAGACCGACTGCAACGGGTAAAATCAGTATCTTTGCAGGAAAGGTTTTCTGTGCGGATTGCGGTGCAAAACTGCACTACTGTACGGCAAACGCTTTCAACGATAATCAGGATTTCTTTGTATGTGCCAACTATCGCAGTAACACGGGAACTTGCACGGGACACTATATCCGAGCCGTTACACTCTATCGGATGGTCTTTCAACACACAAAAAATGTGCTGTCATATATTCAGCAGTTTGAAGCGTCTTTCGTTAGAAAAGAGTGTGAAAAAGCGGATATGCAGCACAGAATGTCGGTAGATAAGGCAAAGGTTGATATTGTAACACTGAAGCGACGTGACGAGGATTTGGACACCCTTTTCAAGCGTATTTATGAGGATATGGTATCGGGAAGGATTTCGGCAGAACGCTTTGACAAACTCTCCTTAGAATACGAGGATGAGCAAAGAAAAGTCAAGCAGACAATCGAGGAATTACAAGCCTTGATTGATACGGGTGAACAGACCGAATTTGATCTGCAACAATTTCTCAAAAATGTCCGCAAATACACCGATCCAAAGGAATTGACTCCCGAACTGCTGAATGACTTGGTTGACAAAATCGTGATACACGCTCCCGATAAAAGCAGCGGGAAGCGTAAACAAAAGATTGAGATTTACTACAAGGCTGCCGGAATTATTAACATCTGCAAAGATGACTGTCTTGCAGATGATGGCAGAAAAGAGCGTTGGCAAAAGAATAAATCCGCCTAAACGCAGAATGGCGGCACAGCTTTCGCTGTACCGCCACACTACATAAATACTTCGTTATCGCACCTCGGCTAAAGAGAAGTTCTTTTTTATTACTTTATTAATGAAGCATCGAATTTTGCGATGTTTTCTGCTTTATATGTAGCGTTGGTGCCCTTAACTGCATCGCCTACGCCTAAAACATCCATACCGCCTGCGAGAGCCGCTTCAACACCTGCCTCGGCATCCTCAACAACAAGGCAGTCCGAAGGATCTACACCTACAAGCTTTGCTGCAAGTAAAAATACCTCGGGGTCGGGCTTACTTTTGCTTATTTGATTACCGTCTGCAACGCCGTCAAAATAGCTTTCAAGTCCTATTCCCTCAAGAATTGTGGGGGTATTTTTACTGGATGAGCCTATAGCTAATTTAACGCCGTTTTCACGAAGCATAGTGCAGAAATCCATAACACCGGGGAGAATATCTTCGGGAGTTAATGACTTGATATACTCTCTGTAGTAGTTATTCTTTCGCTCAGCCATTTCATTTTTTTCGCTTTCGGTGTATTCCTTTTCTGCCTTTTCAAGCAACACCTCAAGACTTTCCATACGGCTTACGCCACGCTGTCTCTGGTTAATCTGTCTATCAAAATAAATGCCCTCTTCATCGGCTAATTTTTTCCAGCCCTTATAGTGACATTCGTCGGTGGTAACGATAACACCGTCTAAATCGAATAATACTGCCTTATATTTCAACCTCAATGCCCTCTTTTCCTACATTGTATTCCTTATCAAATATTCTAATCGGCTCAGCCTCGCCGTCAAGAACAAATTTTGCTTTTCCGTCCTTTATTGCAACGGTTAAAATCTTTCCTCTGTAAAGAATCTTGAACTGATAGCCCTTCCACTGCTTTGGAAGTGTTGGCTTAAAGGAAAGAATTTCATCATCGGTTCTCATACCGCCAAAGCCGTAAACAATATTCATCCAAGCGGCGGCGGCAGAGGTGATATGAAGTCCCTGATGGGTGTTTCTGTTGTAATCATCAAGGTCTATTCTGCTTGCATATTTAGCATACTCATAAGCCTGGTCATCCTTACCGATTTCGGTAGCCATAATGGAATGGATAGAGGGCGAGAGTGAGCTTTCGTGGAAGCAACGTGCCTCATAGTAGTCGTAGTTTGCCTTTTTCTGCTCCATTGTGAAATCCTTGGAGAAGAAGAAAAGCATAAGCACAACATCGGGCTGTTTTAACATATTAACCCTGAAAATACTGTCATATGCCCAGTATCTATAAATCGGAACTCTATCGGGAGAGATAGAATTAACATCAATATGGGGTAAATCAAAATAACCGTCATGCTGTTCGAAGAGCTTGGTTTCCTCATCGTAGGAAATACGCATTTTATCTGCCTTGTATTTCCAGTCCTCAAGCTCGCCATCCTCTATTTCGGGGATAAGCTCGGGACATTCATTTTTCATTTCCTCTATAACCTCAATGGTGTAAAGGAACATTTTCTTAACCATATAGTTGGTATATGTATTGTTGTTAACCATCATATGGAATTCATCGGGACCCATTACACCGTAAAGACCAAAATCTCCGTTCTTGGGACTAAAGCCGCCACGGGAAGCAAAATATCTTGAGGTTTCAACAAGGAGTCTTGCGCCGTAGTTATAAAGGAAATCCTTATCCCTAAGGTTGGTAACATAATGCCATACTGCATAAGCAATAGCGGCAGTTACGTGAATTTCAAGGTTGCCGTGCTGCCATACGCCGCAGCTTTCGGTACCGTCAATAGTAACCATTGGGTAGCAAGCGCCCTTTGTATCCTGCTCAACTGCACGCTCAAGTGCCTGCTGCAGAGTATTGTAACGGTACATAATAAGATTCTTTGCCGCCTGAGGATTATTGAACATATAGAAGGGCAGACAGTAGGTCTCACTGTCCCAGAAGGTCCAGCCCGAATACTTTTCGCCTGTCAGTCCCTTAGCGCCAACATTTAGTGAGCCATCCTCACCGTGATAGGTCTGATGGAGATTAAAGATACAGAAACGAACGCCCTGCTGATTCTCCTCATCCCCCTCAATAACGATACCAAGCTTGTTCCACATATCAGCCCAAAAGCCCTCATGAGCGGTTTTATATTCATCATAAGAGGTTTTAAGCAGAGTATCTGCCTTGATATCACACTCGGCTATAAATTTATCATCGGCAATAGAGGTATCCTTTTCGGCAATATTGATGCTAAGACGCTCAAATACCTTTTTCTCACCATTGCCAAGAGTAATATTATATTCTGCGCAAGCCTTTTTCTCCTCGGCAAAATACTTATCGGCTGCCATATTAGCACCGAATTTACAGTAAACACGCTGTCCGCTTGACTGAGTACGGGCAACTATACAACCGTTTTCGTTAAAAATTTCATTCCAGAAATTGCGGTTTTCTTCCTCGTGGATAGGAGTGAAATCCGAGCCTGCAACGATTTTTATATCACCCTTAAAGCCTACGGATTCCATCTCTATTTTCTGAGCTGCAACGGTGCGCTCGGTCATAGAAATAAATCGCTCGAAGGTGAACTTTACATCCTTCCATATAAAGCTTCTTGTAACTATACCACGCTTCATATCAAGCTCACGGTAGAAATCCTTAACCTCGCATTTATTAAGGTCTAATTCTTCACCGTTTACGAAAATTCTGGTGTAAATCCAGTTATGAGCATTTATCATAAAGCAACAACGCTCAGAGAGTCCCTTAAAATGCTCAAAGTATGTAATGGGCTTATCCTCCCAAACACCGTTGAAATAGTTTCCCTTAAGGCTATCTCCCGAATAAACCTCATCAAAAAAGCCTCTTGTTCCCATATACTCGTTACCCAGAGAGAATATACTCTCGGATACTCTTGAGCGCTCAGGGTCGAAGCCTTTTTCGGTGATTTTCCAAGGGTCAACCCCAAAATACTTTACTGCTTCTTTTGCCATAGTTCTGCCTCAAATCCTTTTTTAGCATTTTTTTAAAATTACGCCAATTTTTTATTTTAATAACCTCCTTTAAACATCAAAAAATATTAAAAGGAGGTTAAAAATTATGAAATCATTTGATATAAAAATTCTTTTTCTTTCTTTTTTAGATAGCTACCGTTACGGAGGACTTTATAATTATTCCACCGTTGATCCCATTTTTAAATATCTTATGACCAAGGGTGCCTTCAATATAACGGCAGATAAATTAACACCGGAATTAAGAAAGGATTTTCTTGAAAACCTAAAATAGGTTATTCTTCTTCATCCTCTTGAGGTTCTTCTGATTCTTCCTCGGGTTCCTCTTCGGTTTCCACTTCGGGTTGTTCTTCGAATTCCTCAGTGGCTTCCTCGATAATTTCTTCTTCAGGTTCTGCCTGCTCTTCATCTGCTGATGGCTGTGTGTTCTCCGGGATATCCTCTGGCGAGAATACAAAACCGTCATCCCCCGTGGTTACCATTTGTTCATCGGTAAAAACACTATCTCTTTTTCTTGATTTAACCGCCTGAATAATAACAATAACTATAAGGGCAATTATTATAACGAATATTAGAACTACACCTATAACAACTAATTTTGCAGCCGTATTAAGCTTACCGAAACGAGCAAAGAAATTATCTCCTGTTTCTTCAACATCAAATGACATTGTATTCTCTCCGAAAATTAGTCCCATTTCACGCTGGAGAGTATTCATTTCAGAATCATATCTATAAAAACCGCTTACACCGTCAATATAGCAGGTAACATAATAAAAGCCTACCATATTATCGTTTTCGGGAATAAATCCACTTACAAAATTTCCATTTATATTAACGCTTGAAATCTGTGTTCCAACGGGAATTCCCTTTGTGTCATCGACATCCTCTAAGATATAAAAATCATTTCCTGAAGTAATGTAGGGTAACTTTTTAAAGGATTTTGTATCTTCATCGAGAACAAAGGGCTCATTTTTATTATCCTTCGTATTTTTAAGATAATAAATTAAATATTTGCCATTTTCATCCTCAAGGGTTGCAACTTTAGTGCCGTTGTATTCCGCCTGGGCTATCAAAAAGCCCTTTGGCACAGCAATACCGCCTAAATCACTGAGAATTTCATAATCAGTTCCCGAAATTACAACTTTATTTGAGTTCTCCTGGGGTTCTTCGGTGGGTTGGTCACCCTCGCCCTCCGGAAGACGGGTTATTACTATTTTATAGCGCTTTTGATTGCCGTTAGGCGCAGTAACAACTACGGTTCTAGTGTTTTCGCCAACCTTCATTGTAGCGCTGCCTTCAACAGCTACTTGTGCTGATGAATCACTGGTTCTTGTATATACCTTACACTCGGTTACCGAATAAGGAATGGTTGCAGTATAGCTGGTTACATCCTTAGAAAATTCAGGGCTTAGTGTTCCGTCTGTGAGTCTTAAGGATTTAAGATTCGCATCTCCCGATTTAGTTGCATCCTTAACGGTTACATTAACCGATGAGCCGGTGATGGACTTTTCTACTGCATTTGTATCAACTGCTATACATTCTTTTATCTGTATAGTTGAAGTTCCCGCTTTGATTGTATCGAAATTGAGAACGCAGGACGCTTTCTTTGAACCTGCAGGAGGATCCAGTAATATTTTAATGGCTCCGGCTCCGCCGCTTACATCACCGCCTGTATTTACCCATTTCAATACGTCGGCATTGTATGTCAGCTGGATAGTTCCGCCCATTATCTCTTCATCCGCATTTAAAGATACTGTTACGGTTATTTTACTACCAACAGTAACAGAAGAAGAGCTAAGACTAATAGCTGTTGAAGCCGCCGAAGTTGTAAAAACAAAGCAACCTATTACCATTAAAATCGAAATGCTTAAACAAATAAGTTTTTTCAACGATTTTTTCATATTAATTCTCCTAAACAATTGGTTTAATTCCTAAAATATGCATTTTAATCAAAGCGAAATCAGATAAACTGATTTTTCCATCTCCATTTATATCCGCCAAAGCTTGTTTTTCGGCAGATATGAACTTTGTTTCTAATAAATGCATTTTTATCAAAGCAAAATCAGAAAGACTTATTCTTCCGTCTCCGTTAATATCTCCTTTTTTAGCTTCCTCCTTGAAGTTTCCGTTAACTGTAACCGTAAGGGTTGAGGCAGAGGGTGAATTAACCGTTATTACATAAGTATTTATAAAGCCCGTTTCAGATTTAACCGTTAAAGAAACCTTATTATTTCCTGCTTTGAGGGAATAAGAGGTACTTCCTGTGTAGGTCGCTCCGTCCGGCACTATTACACCTATTGTTGTGTTGCCAGTTACCTGCAAAGTATAGTCATAGATAAATTTATTAAAGGATGGCGCAAGACCGCTTCCTGCATTTATTCCCGTAAAATAATAGTTGTTCTGTTTACTGCTGTTTTCCGGTTTTACGGTTGAAGCAGGCATATCCTTGTATACCGGTATTCTAAAGGTAAGGGTTGCAGATTTGTTTTCGGTGTAAACCTTTGCATTAAGGCTGGCAGTTGAATAGGAATCTGCAACATTCTGAGCATATTGATGCCATATATCGGAAGGCTTTAATACATTATAATTTTTATAAAAATACGTATCCTGTCCTACCTTTATATAACCGTTTGCATAGAACTGTGCTCCACCTACAATGGCGGCTCTTCTAGAGTTCCAACCCTTGGATTTTGCATGGGCAAGTCCGTTTTTTGTAACCTCGCCGTCAGAGCCGCTTGCTCCCACGTTGAAGAAATTATAATAGCCCTGATATCCTGCATAGTTACCCGAAATTAAATCGGATTTTCCCTCTACTCCCTGCTCCTGAACAATTATGGAAGCCAGAACATAAGGACTTACTCCAGATGCGGCAGCTGCCGCTATAATATCATCGGTATAATTTCCGCCGGTATAGTTTTTCTCTAAAAATGTACCCTTAATGATAGTTGCAACACCATCAGCAGTTTGATTTTTAGAATCATAGCTTTGCTGCAGATACATTATAATTCCGGTAGGGGTAAGGAAATTTCTCGGGTCCATATAATATCTTATCATTTCCCTTGAAGCTCCGTACCAGCCCTCATTTGAGGTGGCATATTCCTTAGTGGCCCAATCATAGCTTCCCGGTCCCATCGAACGGGTTGAGATAGCTGAGCTTGGTCCCACCTGTTTTCTCATATCTCCGTCCTGCAAGGCTACTGCCGCATCAAAGGTCATATTAACCTGGTCTGCAGTGAATTTCCAGTTTGGATACTGAGCGTGAAGCTTAATAAGTCCCTCACGGTAGCTTTCAGGGAAAAGGGCTAGGGTTGATTCAAAGGAATCATCGGTGGTATAGGTTTCAATTTTTATATAATCTCCTCGAATATAACCTGACTGACCGTTATATTTAACGTAATACCAAGTGTAATTTCCCTGTTTGGTCTCGCTGATATATGTAACCTCAACGTTGGAAATGCGGGTTATAACCGTTTCCGCACCTTTACTGGTTGAAGGTTCACTTCTCAGTGCCACACCCGTTCCGTTAACCTTATAAACAGTAACCGTAGCCGCCGAAGCTATGTTATCCATATTTATATAAATGCCGCAAAAAAGCAATAAAATTGCTAATAAAACACAACCCCATTTTTTTGTTTTATGCATATTTCTCATCTCGCTTTTTCACACAATTTCACATCTACAATTATACACAAGAGCGGTATCTATGTCAATAACCGGGCAGTTGCAAATTATGGGATAAAAAACAAAAAACAACCGCTATCATAAAGATAGCGGTTGTTCTTACTTTGAGAAAGTGACTTTTAGTACACACATTATCAGCGCCGGTTAATTCTATTTGAAATTCCCTTGCGAGACCGCGCTCACACAATGTGAGTACTAAAACATTATATTAACTCGATAATTGCCATCTCGGCAGCGTCGCCTCTGCGGGGACCTGTCTTGGTAATACGGCAGTAACCACCGTTTACTTCGGCATACTTAGGAGCGATTTCGTTGTAAAGCTTTGCTACAACATCCTCCTTAGTGATGAATGCTAAAGCCTGACGCTTACTGTGCAGACTGTTATCCTTAGCGAGTGTAATATACTTCTCTGCCATCGATCTAACTTCCTTAGCTCTGGTTACGGTAGTTTCGATCTTGCCGTTTTCAAGCAAGAAGGTTACCATAGCTCTGAGCATAGCGGTTCTCTGATCGCTGGGTCTTCCGAGTTTACGGGTTCCTGGCATTTCTATTCACTCCTTAATAGTGATAATAATTAATCGTCGCTCTTAAGGGCAAATCCAAAGGACTTAAGCTTTGCGATTACCTCTTCAAGTGACTTACGGCCTAAGTTTCTTACCTTCATCATATCCTCTTCGGACTTGTTGATAAGATCTTCAACCGTGCTGATACCTGCTCTCTTCAAGCAATTGAAGCTACGAACAGATAAATCAAGTTCATCGATAGTTAAATCGAGAACCTTTTCCTTTTCACTGTCGTTCTTTTCGGCCATTATGCTCTGACCTTCACATCCGCCCTCAGTAAGAGCGAGGAAGATTTCAAGATGCTCAATTAAAACCTTTGCCGACATTGAAACGGCTTCGTTGGCTCTGATAGAACCGTCGGTCCAAACCTCAAGGGTAAGCTTGCCCTTATCGGTAACATTACCTACACGGGTGTTATCAACCGTGGGGTTAACCTTAAGAACAGGGGTATATATTGAGTCAACGGGAATTACACCGATGATGTTCTGCTCGGGCTTGTTCTGCTCAGCAGGTACATATCCTCTGCCCTTATCGAGCGTCATTTCCATATTGAGCTTAGCGCCTGCATCAAGAGTTGCTATGTGAAGCTCGGGATTAAGAATCTCAACCTCAGAGTCAGCCTTGATGGATGCAGCGGTAACCTCACAGGGACCTTCTGCTTCGATATAGATTTTCTTAACGGTATCGGAATGAAGCTTACAAATCAATCCCTTTAAGTTGAGAACGATTTCTGTAACATCCTCTTTAACTCCGGGAATGGTTGAAAACTCATGAACAACACCGTCGATTTTAACCGAGGTAACAGCCGCACCGGGGAGAATTGAAAGCAAAACTCTTCTCATGCTGTTGCCGAGGGTTGTTGCATAGCCTCTCTCCAACGGCTCCATAACAAATTTACCGTAGGTACCGTCAGGTGTGATTTCGACTGTTTCTATTCTGGGCTTTTCAATTTCTAGCATTTAAAAGCTCCGTTTCTCCGTGTTGTAAAATTTTTGTTATCCACTGTCTCAGCACGGAGAGACAGTGAAGTAATGAATAATTACTATTACTTAGAATAGAACTCGACAATAAGCTGCTCTTCAACAGGAGCATCAATCTGATCACGTGTGGGAAGATTGATTACCTTTGCAGAAAGGTTATTGCGGTCTATTTCGATCCACTGAGGAATCGGTCTTGCGGAATTAGCTTCAACAACAGCCTTAATCTTCTCGCTGCCGCGGCTCTTTTCGCAGATGGAAATAACGTCGCCAGCCTTAAGGAGATAGGAAGCGATATCAACACGCTTGCCGTTAACCTCATAGTGACCGTGACCTACAAGCTGTCTTGCTTCAGCTCTTGAGGAAGCAAAGCCAACTCTGTAAACTACATTATCAAGACGGCTCTCGAGAATTCTTAACAGGTTGTCACCAGTAACGCCCTGCTTTCTCTCAGCAATCTCAAAATAATGATAGAACTGATTTTCCTGAACACCATAAAAGCGTCTTGCAGTCTGCTTAGCTCTGAGCTGCAATCCGTATTCAGATGACTTCTTTCTACCCTGTCCGTGCTGACCGGGAGCATAACCTCTCAAACCAACAGAACATTTCTCAGAATAGCATCTTTCGCCCTTTAAGAACAATTTCTGTCCCTCACGGCGGCAAAGTCTGCATACTGCACCGGTATATCTTGCCATCTATTACACCTCCAAAATTTTGTTGCAAATAAATTTTTGCTTTTAACGATTAAACGCGTCTTCTCTTCGGAGGACGGCAACCGTTGTGGGGAATCGGGGTTACGTCCTTAATAAGACTAACCTCAAGACCTGCAGACTGAAGCGCACGAATAGCAGCTTCACGGCCTGCTCCGGGGCCCTTAACATATACTTCTACCGTTTTAAGACCATGCTCCATAGCAGCCTTTGCTGCAGTTTCTGCTGCGCTCTGAGCAGCAAAAGGAGTAGACTTTCTTGAACCTCTGAAACCTAACTCACCGGCACTTGCCCAGGAAAGAGCATTACCCTGTGTATCGGTGATGGTAACAATGGTATTGTTGAAGGTAGACTGGATATGGGCAGCGCCACGTTCAATATTTTTCTTTTCACGGCGACGGCGAGTAGCAGTCGTCTTCTTAGCAGTAGCCATATTATCTTCCTCCTACTTATTTCTTCTTGTTAGCTATGGTCTTCTTAGGACCTTTACGTGTACGTGCGTTGGTCTTGGAACGCTGACCTCTTACAGGTAGGTTCTTACGATGACGCAAACCACGATAGCTACCAATTTCGATAAGTCTCTTGATATCAAATGCGATTGTACGGCGACGGTCACCCTCAACCTGAAGGTTATGGTCGATGTATTCACGCAGCTTTGAAATATCGTCTTCAGTTAAGTCCTTAACACGAGTATCGGGATTAATACCGGTATCGGCAAGGATTTTTTTAGATGTTGTAAGACCAATTCCGAATATATAGGTGAGTCCTATTTCAACTCTCTTCTCGTTCGGAAGGTCAACACCAGCAATACGTGCCATTTATCAAAGCACCTCCATATTTTTTACTCGCGCAATTAACCCTGACGCTGTTTGTGCTTGGGGTTCTCACAGATAACCATGATTTTTCCCTTGCGCTTTATGATTTTGCATTTTTCGCAAATCTTTTTAACAGAAGGTCTGACTTTCATTTGGATTATACCTCCTAAAATTTTTATCTGCTTACTTGGAACGCCAAGTAATACGTCCCTTAGACAGATCATATGGGGACATTTCAACTGTTACCTTATCTCCCGGAAGAATGCGTATGAAATTCATACGAAGTTTACCGGAAATATGGGCAAGAATTATATGTCCTCCCTGAATTTCCACCTTGAACATTGCGTTAGGCATAGCTTCAACAACGGTGCCTTCAAGTTCTATCATATCCTCTTTTGACATTAAGCTTCCTCCTTCGTATCACGGGTATCCCGATATATTGCGAGTGCCCGTTTTATAGCCTTATTACTTTTCAAACTGCTTTCCTCAAGCGTAGTTTTTGTAAGGGCAAGATGCTTTTTATTCTTCATCTTTGGCCTTTCAAGCGGTCTTTCCTTTCCGTCACATAGGAAAAAGAATTTGTCCTTCTCTCCCACGATAACAAGAAATTTATCCTTGTCCCGTCCCGCCTTGGAACACACAACTCTACCTATCATATTACACCTCAGGGATTGTCATTATCTGAGGGCCTGATGAGGTAATTGCAACGGTGTGCTCAAAGTGAGCGGAGAGAGAACCGTCCTTGGTTAAAACAGTCCAACCGTCGGGCAGAATCTCCACATCTGAACCTCCGGCGTTTACCATTGGCTCAATAGCAAGAGTCATTCCCGGCATAAGGCGAATTCCCCTTGAGGGAGTACCGAAGTTTGGAACCTCCGGAGCCTCATGAAGCTTGGTACCTATTCCGTGACCGACAAACTGTCTCACCACCGAATAACCTCTCGCTTCAATATAGCTCTGAACAGCGTGACCGATATCACCGATTCTGCCGCCTGCAACTGCCGCTTTTATACCTTCGTAAAGGCTTTCACGGGTTGCATCCATCAGCCGCTTTGCTTCCTCGGAAACATCTCCGCAAGCAAAAGTCGCAGCGTTATCGCCGTGATATCCGTTAAACAAGGCTCCTAAGTCTACACTGACTATATCACCCTGTTTTATAACACGCTTCTTAGAGGGTATACCATGAATAACTTCGTTGTTTACTGATATACAGGCGGTGGCAGGATAGCCTTGATAATTCTTAAAGTTAGGAACTGCTCCCTGACTTCTGATATAATCCTCGGCTATCTTGTCAAGCTCGGCAGTTGTTATGCCGGGCTCTATCGCCTTACCTACTAACTGTAATGCTCCGGCCGATATCCTGCAAGCCTCACGCATAACGGTGAGCTCACGACCGGTTTTAAGCACTATCATAGGCTAATTCTCCAATGCGCTGAGAACCAGGGCGGTGGTATCCTCCACCTTATCCTGTCCTTCAACGGTAAGAAGCTTACCCTGTGCTGCATAATACTCTTTAAGGGGCTCGGTCTGCTCGTGATAAACATTAAGTCTGTTCATTACGGTTTGAGGCTCATCATCCTTACGGATAACAAGCGTACCCTCGCAAAGATTGCATACACCCTCTTTTGCCGGTTTTTTGTACTCAGTATGATAACTGGCGCCGCACTTTTCACAAACCCTTCTTCCGGACATACGCTTTACTATCTCACTGTCAGCAACCTCAATAGAGAGGGCGCAGTTGATATCAAAGCCCATATCGTCCAAAGCTTCAGCCTGTGGAATTGTGCGGGGAAAACCGTCAAGAATGTAACCGTTTGCACAGTCACTCTCATTAAGGCGTTCCTTGATGATGCCTATTACAACATCATCGGGAACGAGGTTTCCTGCATCTATATATGATTTAGCCTTTAATCCCATTTCAGTACCGTTTTTAAGCGCAGCACGGATAATGTTGCCGGTTGAAATGGTCGGAATATTGTATTTCTCAGAGATAATCTCTGCCTGAGTGCCCTTACCGGCACCAGGTGCTCCTAAAAGTATGAGCTTCATATTATACTCCTTTAATTCTAATCAAGGAATCCCTTATAATGACGCATCATCATCTGGGACTCAAGATTACGAACTGTGTCAAGAGCAACACCTACCATAATCAGAACGGAAGTACCGCCGAGGGAAATATTGATTCCGCCGACACTGCCGAGGATTATGGGGAGAATTGCTATAACGCTTAAGAATAAAGCGCCCAGCAAGGTTATTCTTGACAAAATCTTGGATATGAAATCCGAGGTGGGCTTACCGGGACGTATACCCGGAACAGCTCCGCCGTTCTTACGCAGATTGTTTGCCATCTCAACAGGATTAAACTGTATGGTTGCATAGAAATATGCAAACGCAATAATGAGAACAAAGTAAACAACTGCATAGAAAACACCCTGAACACTGAAAAGGCTTAAAACCTTATACCAGGTTGAGGTAGTGTCCTTCATAAAGGAAAGTATCATTGTGGGAAGCATAAGAATCGAGCTGGAGAAGATGATAGGCATAACGCCTGCCATATTAACCTTGATCGGAATATGAGTATTCTGACCGCCGTACATCTTGTTTCCTACAACACGCTTAGCATACTGAATCGGAATGCGGCGCTCAGCATTTGTCATCCAAACGATGAAGCCGATAACCAATAAGAACAGTATAACTATTGCAATTACTTCGAACTGCTTCTCAAGCTTCCAGTATGCAACGAGTGCATTGAATGCCTGAGGTCCACGTGAAATGATACCTGCAAAAAGAAGCATTGAAATACCGTTTCCGATACCCTTTACGTCTATTTGCTCACCCAGCCACATTACCAAAGCCGAACCTGCAGTAAATGCAAGTATGATAACAAAGGCAGCAAATACAACTGCGCCGCCGTCTACGCTAAGGTAGCCGCTGTTGTTAAGATAGATGAAGTAAGCTGTACCCTGAAGCAAGCCTAAGCCTACTGTTGTATAACGGGTAATCTGAGCCAACTTCTTCTGGCCTTCCTCGCCTTCCTTCTGCAAACGCTCGAGGGCGGGGATGGCAACGCATAAAAGCTGAATTATAATTGAAGAGTTGATATACGGAGTAACCGACATTGCGAAGATTGCACCGTATTCAAGTCCGCCTCCCGTGAGGATTGAAAGGTAACTGAAAAATTCATTGGTTGCACCCGAATCGGCTGCCGACTTTAAAGCGGCAACATCGATATAGGGAACCGGAATTACCGAACCTACACGGAAAACAAGGATAATAAAGAGAGTAAAGAGAATCTTATTGCGAAGCTCTTTAATTCTCCAGGCATTTCTTAATGTTTCTAACATTAGATCACCTCAGCCTTTCCGCCAACCGAATTAATCTTTTCGGCAGCAGATGCGGAGAAAGCGTTCAGTTTAACGGTAAGCTTCTTTGTGAGCTTTCCGTTGCCCAGAACCTTTACGGGAAGACCTGCCTTCTTTATTATTCCCTTTTCGGTTAAAGCAGCTGCATCAACGGTTGCGCCATCCGCGAAAACTTCGAGAGCAGAAACGTTAATAGCTGCCCATTCTACAGCAAAAATATTATTGAAGCCACGCTTGGGGACTCTTCTTTGTAAAGGCATCTGACCGCCTTCGAATCCCGCTCTGAAGCCGCGACCTGCACGGGCTTTCTGACCCTTGTGGCCCTTTCCGGCAGTTTTGCCGTTGCCGGATCCATGACCTCTGCCTATACGCTTTGCCTCCTTAGTGGAGCCAATAGCGGGAGATAATTCATGCATTTTCATTGTTCGCACCTCCTTGCTTAATCAGCGGTTTTAACCGCCCACCGTTTGATAACGGTTTATCTTTGAGGCTTATTCCTCGATTATTTTAACAAGGTGGCATACCTTGTTGATTTTGCCTCTTGTCTGAGCATTGTCAGGCTGAACTCTAACGTCGCCTACTTTATGCAAACCAAGAGCTTCAACGGTTGCAATCTGGTCCTTCTTGGAGCCGATTACGCTTTTTACAAGTTTTACCTTTAAACCGGTAACCTTTTTCTTTGCTGCCATAATCCTGCCCCTCCTTAACCTACGATTTCCTTAACTGATTTGCCGCGGAGAGCCGCAACTTCCTCAGCACTGCGTAGCGATGCAAGACCGGCAACGGTTGCACGAACTACATTACAGGGATTATTTGAACGTAAAGCCTTTGCACGAATATCAGAGATACCTGCAGTTTCAACAACAGCACGAACAGCGCCACCGGCAATAACTCCGGTACCGGGAGCAGCGGGCTTAAGAAGCACACGACCTGCGCCGAATTCGCCGATTGTTTCGTGAGGAATTGTTGTACCCTTCAAAGAAATCTTTATAAGATTCTTCTTGGCATCCTCGATACCCTTACGGATTGCATCCGGAACTTCGCCGGCTTTACCGAGACCGTAGCCTACGATACCGTTTCCGTCACCTACAACAACTAAAGCGGAGAACTTCATAATACGTCCGCCCTTAACTGTCTTAGAAACACGGTTAATAGCAACTACCTTCTCTTTTAAATCTAATGTTGATGCGTCAATATTTGTAGCCAAAAGTATTCCTCCTTCTTAGAACTTGAGGCCGCCCTCACGGGCACCTTCGGCAAGCTCCTTGACACGGCCGTGATAAATGTATCCGCCGCGGTCAAAAACAACCTCGGTGATGCCCTTCTCAGCGGCACGTTTAGCAATTAACTGTCCAACCTTGCGAGCACCTTCAGCATTGCCGCCCGAAATTTCGAAATCCTTCTCATTTGAGCTGGCTGCTGCCAGTGTAACGCCGTTTACATCATCGATAAGCTGGGCGTAAATGTTGCTGTTGGAGCGGAATACATCGAGGCGAGGACAAGCTGCTGTACCGCTGATCTTAGAACGAACACGGGCATGGCGCTTAATTCTTGCCTGATTACTGTTTGGTTTACTAACCATGGTTTATACACTCCTTTTTTATTTCTTTGCACCCTTGGCGGCCTTACCTTCTTTACGGCGGATGTACTCGCCAACGTACTTGATTCCCTTGCCCTTATAAGGCTCCGGAGGACGTTTTTCGCGAACCTCTGCCGCAAACTGGCCAACCTGCTGCTTATCGGGACCGCTGATAACAATACTGTTAGCACTCGGTACCTCGATTGTGATACCATCGGGTTCTTCCATAATAACCTGGTGAGAAAATCCGAGGTTCATAACAAGATTTTTGCCCTGCTTCTGAACACGGTAACCAACACCGTTAACCTCAAGCTCCTTTTTGAAGCCGTTGGAAACACCCTCAACCATATTGGCAACGAGGGTACGGGTTAAACCGTGTAGAGCGCGGTGCTCCTTAACATCGCTGGGACGGGTAACGATTATCTCATTTCCCTCAACAGCAATATTTATATCGGGGTTAAATGTGTTCTTAAGCTCACCCTTAGGTCCCTTAACAGCAACCTCGGAGCCGTTGATTTTAACCTCAACACCGGCAGGAATTGTAATAGGTTTCTTTCCTATTCTTGACATTCCAATGCACCTCCTTACCAAACAAATGCGAGAACTTCGCCGCCGATATTGGCTTTGCGAGCCTGCTTGTCTGTCATTATTCCCTTAGAGGTGGAAAGGATAGCAATTCCCAGGCCTTTCATAACCTTGGGCATATCCTCAACATTGGTGTAAATACGCAGACCGGGCTTCGATACTCTGCGAATACCGGTTATTATCTGCGACTTGTTCGGGCCATACTTCAAAACGATATGAATTATGCCCTGCTTTCCGTCTTCTTCAACGGAGAAGCTGCTTATATAGCCTTCGTCAAGTAAAATCTGGGCGATAGCCTTCTTTACGTTTGACGCAGGTATATCTACCGAATCATGTTTTGCTGAAGATGCGTTACGAATTCTTGTAAGCATATCAGCTATAGTATCGGTGATTTGCATGCCGTCTACCTCCTTTAGCTTTGCAACTTACCAGCTTGCCTTCTTTACTCCGGGGATTTCGCCCTTATAAGCGAGCTCTCTGAAGCAAATACGGCAGATGCCGTATTTGCGAAGATAAGCGTGGGGGCGGCCGCAGATTTTGCATCTGTTATACTGTCTTGTTGAAAACTTTGCAGGACGAGCCTGTTTAATCTTCATAGATGTTTTAGCCATAATTCCTTCTCCTTATCTCGCAAACGGAGCACCCATAAGACTCAATAACTCACGGGCCTCTTCATCTGTCTTCGCAGTTGTAACAAATATAATGTCCATACCACGAACCTTATCAATCTTATCATAATCGATTTCAGGGAAAATCAACTGCTCCTTAACGCCCATAGCATAGTTACCACGGCCATCAAAAGCGTTGGGGTTTATTCCTCTGAAATCTCTAACTCTCGGCAAAGCTGCATTGAAGAGTCTCTCAACGAACTCATACATACGCTCTCCGCGAAGTGTAACCTTAGCGCCGATGGGCATACCCTCACGGAGCTTAAAGTTAGCAACGGATTTCTTTGCACGGCAGGGGACAGCTTTCTGTCCGGTAATGAGGCCGAGGTCTCTGATGATAGCATCAATAACCTTGGAATTATCCTTAGCCTCGCCTGCACCTACATTAATAACGACCTTATCGAGCTTCGGAATCTGCATGACGCTCTTGTAGCCGAATTTTGTCATCAATGCAGGAGCAATCGAATTTTTATATTCGTTTCCTAATGTTGACATGTCATGTTCTCCTTATCTCTTAAAAAGTCTCGCCGCACTTTTTGCACATGCGGTCTTTCTTGCCATCCTCGTAAACCTTGGTGCCTACTCGGGTGGGCTTATTGCACTTGGGGCAAACAACCTGTACCTTGCAGGCATAGATTGCGCTCTCGGTTTCGATGATACCCGAAGGATCACCGGCCTTTCTAGGCTTAACGTGCTTTTTAACCTTATTTAATCCCTCAACGATTACCTTGCCTTCTTCGGGGCTAACCTGTAAAACCTTACCGGTCTTACCACGGTCTTTGGCATCTCCAGTGAGGAGGATTACAGTATCTCCTGTTTTAATGTGAAGCTTATTCATTTCTTTCTACCTCCCATTAAAGCACTTCCGGAGCGAGAGAAAGGATCTTTGTATAATCCTTATCACGAAGCTCACGGGCTACAGGTCCAAAAATACGGGTTCCTCTGGGGTTCTTATCCTCACGGATAATAACAGCCGCATTTTCATCGAATCTGATGTATGTGCCGTCACTGCGACGAAGGCCCTTTGCGGAACGAACCACAACTGCCTTTACTACATCGCCCTTCTTAACAGTACCGCCGGGAGCGGCTTTCTTAACAGAAGCAACGATTACATCGCCAATGTTGGCATACCTCCTTTTGGAGCCTCCAAGAACCTTGATGCACATAATTTCTTTTGCACCGGTGTTGTCGGCAACCTTGAGGTAACTCTGTTGTTGTATCACAGTGGTTTCCTCCTTGTAAGACTACTTAGCCTTTTCGATTATTTCAACCACACGCCAATTCTTATCCTTGGAGAGCGGTCTGGTTTCCATAATAAGAACTCTGTCGCCAACGCCACAGGTGTTGTTCTCGTCATGGGCCTTCAATCTGATTGTGTTTTTAATAATCTTCTTATAGAGTGGGTGCTTAACGTTGTCCTCAATAGCAACAACAACGGTTTTATCCATCTTATCGCTAACAACCTTACCTACTCTTGTTTTACGAAGGTTTCTTTCGCTCATTTCAGCTTACCTCCCTTAATTAAGCGTTAGCGCTGTCTGCGCTGATTTCCTTCTCGCGGATAATTGTCTTAACACGAGCGATATCTTTCTTGACAGCAACAATACGCATGGGGTTTTCGAGCTGGTTAATGGCGAGTTGGAAACGCAGATTGAATAATTCTTCTTTCAGCTTTGCCAACTGCTCGTTGAGCTCAGGTAAAGTGTTTTCTCTGATTTCCTTTGCTTTCATTACTGCTCACCACCCATTTCCTGCTTAGTTACAAACTTGCACTTGATAGGAAGTTTGTTTGCAGCGAGACGCATAGCCTCACGGGCTAACTCCTCGCTAACTCCGCCGATTTCAAACATTACACGACCGGGCTTAACAACAGCTACCCAGTACTCGGGAGAGCCCTTACCGGAACCCATTCGGGTTTCAGCCGGCTTCTCAGTAATCGGCTTATCGGGGAATATCTTTATCCAAACCTTACCGCCACGTTTGATGTAACGGGTCATAGCGATACGTGCAGCCTCTATCTGGTTAGAGGTAATCCACGCAGGCTCAGTTGCCTGAAGACCGAATTCGCCGTGAGTTACGGTGTTACCACGTAAAGCGGTACCTGTAAGTCTGCCACGATGAACTCTGCGGTATTTAACACGCTTAGGCATTAACATTAGCGGGCTCCTCCTTCCTTCTTAGGACGACGGTTATCACTGAGGATTTCACCCTTGTAGATCCAAACCTTAACGCCGAGACGACCGTAAGTTGTGTCAGCCTCTGCAAAGCCGTAATCAATGTCGGCTCTTAAGGTCTGAAGCGGAATGGTACCCTCATGATACTGTTCGCTTCTTGCGATTTCAGCGCCGCCGAGACGACCTGAAACCTGAGTTTTGATACCCTTAACGCCAAGACGCATAGCTCTGCCTATTGAGAGCTTCATAGCACGGCGGAAGGATATACGCTTCTCAAGCTGAGTTGCAATGTTTTCTGCAACGAGCTGAGCATTAGTGTCGGGATTCTTGATCTCAACAATGTTGATTACAACAGGCTTGCCGAGCATATCCTGGCAGGTAACACGGAGCTTTTCAATCTCTCCGCCGTTACGGCCGATAACCATACCGGGCTTAGCACAGTGAATGTGTAATCTTACACGCTTATCGTCACGTTCGATTTCGATTTTAGCAATACCTGCAGAATATAAAGTCTTCTTAAGGTATTTACGGAGGTTGTAGTCCTCAACCAATGTATCACCGAAAACGCTGTCATTGGCAAACCAACGTGAGTCCCAGTTTTTAATTATGCCCACACGCATACCGTGGGGATTAACCTTCTGGCCCATAACTTAACCTCCTTCTTAGTCTTCACGTTCTTTAAGAACGATAGTAACGTGGCTTGTTCTCTTTAAGATGCGGTGAGCTCTGCCGTGATCCTTAGGACGTATTCTCTTAAGAGTAGGTCCGGGACAAACAAAGCATTCTGCAACGTAAAGCTTAGAAACATCCATGTTGTGATTATTTTCAGCGTTCGCCATAGCTGACGCTAAAAGCTTCTCCAAATACTCGCAAGCAGACTTAGGAGTAAATTTGAGAATAGCCATAGCTTTGTCAGCATCTTGATTGCGGATTAAATCCAAAACAATCTTCACCTTACGGGGTGAAATACGGGCGTATTTGAGTATTGCCCTTGCTTCCATAGTTTACTCTCCTTTCAGCTGCTTACTTGCCGCTGGTCTTTGAACCTGCGTGACCTTTAAATGTTCTTGTCGGTGCGAATTCACCGAGCTTGTGACCAACCATGTCCTCAGTTACATAAACCGGAACGTGCTTACGTCCGTCATGAACTGCGAATGTGTGTCCGACGAAATCGGGGAATATGGTTGATGAACGGCTCCAGGTTTTAAGAACTCTTTTTTCACCGGCTTCATTCATTTGCTGAACCCTTTTAAACAATACTTCTTGTACGTAAGGGCCCTTCTTTATACTTCTACCCATAATTAAGTTCTCCTTTCGTCCGACTATTTACGACGCTTTACGATATACTTATCGGTAGACTTGTTCTTCTTGCGGGTCTTGTAACCAAGTGTAGGTTTACCCCAAGGAGTAACAGGTCCGGGACGTCCGATAGGTGACTTACCTTCACCACCACCGTGGGGGTGATCGCAGGGGTTCATTACAGAACCACGAACGGTAGGTCTCCAGCCCATGTGACGCTTACGTCCTGCTTTACCGTAGTTTACATTAGCATGCTCAGGGTTGGAAACAACGCCTACAGTTGCCATGCAGCTCTCACGTACATTACGTAACTCGCCTGAGGGCAAGCGTAAAAGTGCCATTCCGTTTTCCTTAGCCATAAGCTGAGCCATGTTACCTGCAGAACGTGCAAGCTGTGCACCCTTGCCGGGATAAAGCTCAATGTTATGAATAAAGGTACCAACGGGAATGTTTGTAAGGGGAAGTGCGTTACCGGGTTTGATATCAACATCGGTACCGCTGATTACAACGTCGCCAACCTTCAAATCCTGAGGTGCGATGATGTAACGCTTCTCGCCGTCCTCGTACTGAACGAGGGCGATAAATGCAGAACGGTTAGGATCGTACTCAAGGGTAAGAACTGTTGCGGGAATTCCGAAACGCTCTCTCTTGAAATCGATAACTCTGTACTTTCTGCGGTTTCCGCCGCCTCTGTGGCGAACGGTTATTCTGCCGTAGCTATTGCGTCCGGCATGCTTTTTGATAGGCTCAAGCAGACTTTTTTCAGGTGCAACCTTTGATAACTCGGAATAATCCATAGTTGTCATATTACGGCGACCGTTGGTAGTCGGCTTGTAATGTTTAATAGCCATTTTAATTTCACTCTCCTATTTTGGCTTAGCGAAGCTGCCTTGCAACTTCATACATCACCGGAAATATCGCTGCGCTCTTTAGATGGGACTCCGCTCGCAAAATCTGTGATTTTGACTGCACTGCGTCCCCTCTAATATCTCCCCTGCGCCCTTGAAAATGCTTTTGGCATTTTCGCTCACAAGGTGTTTTTTCGCCGCACTTGTCACCGAAAAAACAGATATTAATTAAGAGGAGCAATTTCCAAGCAAAACTCTTAATTACATAAGACCGTCAAAGAACTCGATGGGCTTAGAATCAGCTTTGAGTGTTACGATAGCCTTCTTCCAGGAGGAAGTATAACCACTGTAACGGCCCATTCTTCTTGCCTGACCGCGAACATTGATGGTGTTAACCTTAGCAACCTTTACCTTGAAAAGCTTTTCAACTGCATCGGCAATTTCAATTTTGTTAGCATCCTTAGCAACCTTAAAGGTGTATTTCTTGGATGCGATTCCGGACATACTCTTTTCGGTAATTACCGGAGCAATAATGATATCCTGTGCGGTTTTCATTATGCATACACCTCCTCAAGCTTGGCTACAGCACCCTTAACCATAACAACGGTATCAGCGTTGATGATATCATAGGTGTTGATGGTGTTAACCTGAGCAGACTTAGCACCTGCAATGTTTGCAATGCTCTTAACAGCGAAAGCGCTGTTGTCTTCAAGGATAACAAGAGTCTTTTTACCTGCGCCGATAGCCTTTAAGCAATCAGCAACGATCTTGGTCTTGTAGGTATCGAGCTTTAACTCGTCAAGAACTATCATATCACCGGTAAGAACCTTATCGGATAATGCAGATTTGAGAGCAAGTCTACGAACCTTCTTATTGAGAGAATAGGAATAATCTCTCGGCTTCGGTGCGTGAACGATACCGCCGTGTCTCCACTGAGGAGCTCTGGTTGAACCCTGTCTTGCATGACCGGTTCCCTTCTGTCTCCAAGGCTTTTTACCGCCGCCCGAAACTTCTGTACGGGTAAGAGTGGACTGTGTGCCCTGACGCTGATTTGCAAGGTAGTTTACAACTGCCATGTGCATAACAACTGCATTGGGCTCAATTCCGAATATAGCATCGCTTAAGGTTATGTTACCAACCTTCTTGCCTGCCATATCAACTACTGCTAGTTTAGGCATAATTCAAAACACTCCTTCCCTTAGGCCTTAACGCTATCGAAAAGAACTACGATTCCGCCCTTAGGACCGGGAACGGCACCCTTAACAGCGATGATGTTCTTCTCTGCGTCAACCTTAACTACACTCAGGTTCTGAACGGTTACACGCTCATTACCGAGATGTCCTGCCATCTTCTTGCCCTTGAATACACGTGAGGGGCTGGAGCAGGCACCGAGTGATCCACCGTGACGGTGAACAGGACCTGTACCGTGAGACTCCTTAAGACGAGCAAAGTTCCAGCGCTTGATTGTGCCGGCATAACCCTTACCTTTAGAAGTACCTCTTACGTCTACCGAGTCACCCTCAGCAAAAATGTCAGCCTTGATAATATCGCCAACATTCATAGCGCTTGTATCTTCAAAGCGGAACTCTCTGAGTACCTTCTTGGGAGCTACATCGCCCTTAGCAAAGTGACCCTTCATTGGGCTGTTTACCTTAGAAGCCTTCATATCGCCGTAGCCGATCTGAACTGCTTCATAGCCATCATTCTCGGCAGTCTTTTTCTGTGCGATAACACAGGGACCCGCTTCAATAACGGTTACCGGAATGACATTTCCGTTTGCATCAAAAAGCTGGGTCATACCGAGCTTCTTGCCAACGATTCCTTTTTTCATTGTTTTTTCCTCCTTTGGTTATTGGTTGGTGTTCACCAACTTGACCACTGCGTGCAGATATATGAAATAAACTATATATTATAATTAAAGCTTAATTTCTATTTCTACACCGGCGGGAAGCTCAAGATTGGTCAGCGCTTCAACGGTTTTGTTGGAAGGTCTGATTATATCGATGAGCCTTTTGTGTGTCCTCATTTCGAACTGCTCACGGCTATCCTTATACTTATGAACAGCACGCAAGATAGTTACAACCTCCTTTTCGGTGGGTAGCGGCACGGGACCTGATACCCTTGCACCTGTACGTTTAGCGGTTTCTACAATTTTTTCTGCAGACTGGTCTACAAGCGCGTGGTCGTAACCTTTAATACGAATTCGGATTTTTTCTTTCACTGCCATGTGAAATTCGCCTCCTTTAATAGTTGGCGGGCAAAACTTACACCGCGCCGTGTTTTTCTTTTCGGCGCAATATAAAACCGGCAATTGCTGGGGTCACAGACAATTCCGGACAGCGGCCGAGCCGCCGTTGCACGCAAAGTCGCAAGTTCAATGCATGCCTCCATGTTCTTTCGCCCGATTTAAAATCAGACATACTCCGCAGAAATTTCCCCACTCGAGGTGGGCCACCTCCTGCATCATCGCATGTTTTTACGCCATACTGACATAGCGTACCTTAGAATATTACCATATGCAAGTGCAAAAATCAAGTCTTTTTTTTAAAAAATTTTATTATTTTTTCCTTTATTTAAAAGGCTTTACGGCGACCACCTATATATAGTGGTCGCCGTATTTTTTGCATCTGTATTTAGGTTTACATAATTTCGAAGCTAATTTTCATTTTTTAGTTGAATGTATTCTTCAAGGGTAATTCCCAAACCGTTTATTGTCCTTGCGGCATTTACACCTACAAAACGGTAATGCCAAGGCTCGTATATAATTCCCGTAATATCGGTTTTATCTTTGGGATACCTTAAAATAAATCCGTAATCCTCAGCGTTTTCCTGAAGCCAGCGAAACATCGGCGTATCCTCAAAGTCCTCCTCAACGCTGTTGAAATCTATAGCAAGACCTGTGTGATGCTCACTGGTGCCGGGACGGGCGACAACCGTTGCAGCCTCGTCTTCAGCTTTTTCCTTTAGGGTACCCTCTTTTATAACCCTTTGTACCTTATTATCAAATAAATCTTGCTGAACAGAATAGGAACGGTATGGTGAAAGAATATAAAGCTCTACCCCATCCTCCCATGCCGCCTCAACCATCGCTTTGGCATAGGGATATGCATCCTTATCCATTTTATCACGGTTGCCGTTTAGATACTTTTTGGGGATGGTTACAAGATTTTTGGTATAATCAAAATTTTCAGGTAAGGGGTTCTCTCGGTTAACAAGTATCAGTCTTTCATAATTTTCATCAAGTCCAACCGTATTTTGCTCCTCAGGTACAGAGGAAACACTTCCTCCTACTGTTACCGCTGATGATTCTCCATCAGCAGCTTGAGAGGTTTTGCTCTCCTGAGAATCGACCTGCGAAACCTGTGAAACCGAGGATTCCGGTGATTCTATCATAATCAGAACAATCATCAACACAATAAGCAAAATCACAAAAACTATTGCCCCTATGCCGAATATAAGAATAGCTCTACCTTTTTTCCTGTTTTTCATATATTACTCATCTAGCTTAAGCACAGCCATAAAGGCTTCCTGAGGAACCTCCACAGAGCCTAAGCGGCGCATACGCTTTTTACCCTCCTTCTGTTTTTCAAGAAGCTTCTTCTTTCGGGTAATATCACCGCCGTAACACTTAGCGAGTACATCCTTGCGAAGAGCCTTAACGGTTTCTCTTGCAATTATCTTACCGCCCACTGCCACCTGAATAGGCACTTCAAATAACTGACGGGGTATATAATCCTTAAGCTTTTCAGCTATCTTTCTTGCTCTTGTATATGCATTATCGGTAAAGACTATAAAGGATAGAGCGTCTACAACATCTCCTGCAAGCATAACATCCAATTTCACAAGTTTGGATGCCTCATAGCCCTTAGTTTCATAGTCATAACTGGCATACCCTTTTGTTCTGGATTTCAGAGCGTCAAAGAAGTCATAGACTATTTCACCCATAGGCATTATATAATGTATATCCACACGGTCACCCATATAGTTCATATTTATATAGGTGCCTCTGCGCTCCTCACAAAGTTGCATTATTGTTCCAACATACTCACTTGGACTATAGATATGAACATCGGCAACAGGCTCCATAGCCGAGGCTATTGTTGCAGGGTCGGGATAATTGGTGGGGTTATCCACCGTTATAATCTCCCCTGAGGTCAGCTCGAATTTATATTCAACGCTGGGTGCGGTTGTTACAAGGTCAAGATTATATTCCCTTTCCAGTCTTTCCTGTATGATTTCCATATGCAAAAGACCTAAAAATCCGCAACGGAAGCCAAAGCCTAACGCCGTTGAGGTTTCGGGCTCGAAAAGAAGCGAAGCATCATTGAGCTGAAGCTTTTCGAGGGCCTCACGAAGCTCGGGATATTTTGCGCCGTCAGCAGGGTAAATACCGCAGAAAACAACAGGGTTAACCTTACGGTAGCCTGCCAGAGGCTCGGATACAGGATTATCTACCAATGTTATTGTATCACCAACGGTAGCCTCACTTACGGTTTTTATAGACGCAGAGAGATATCCAACCTCACCTGCTTCAAGACAATCGCATTCTTCCAGGCTTGTGGCTCTCTTTCTTCCGATTTCAACAACATCAAACTCGGCACCCGTTGCCATCATCCTTATTCTCTCGCCACTCTTAAGCTTTCCGCTCATAACACGGAAATATACAACAACGCCCTTATAAGGGTCATAATATGAATCAAATATAAGTGCCGAAAAAGGAGCGTTTGAATCACCCTTGGGGGCAGGAACCTCTGCTACTATCTTTTCAAGCACCTGCTCTACATTAATTCCCGTTTTTGCGGAAATCAACGGAGCTGTATCGGCAGGGATGCCGATAACATCCTCTATCTCAGCCTTAATTCTGTCAGGGTCTGCCGAGGGAAGGTCGATTTTATTTATAACGGGCAGTATTTCAAGACCGTGGTCAACCGCAAGGTAGGTATTAGCAAGGGTTTGGGCCTCAATACCCTGAGAGGCATCCACCACAAGCACCGCACCCTCACAAGCGGCAAGGGAACGGGAAACCTCATAGTTAAAGTCCACGTGTCCCGGAGTATCGATAAGATTTAACTCATACTCCAATCCATCTTTAGCCTTATAATATAATGTAACGGCATGAGCCTTTATGGTTATACCTCGCTCACGCTCCAAATCCATACTATCGAGTATCTGCTCCTCCATATCCCTCTGGGCTACCGACTGGGTAAGCTCAAGCAGACGGTCGGCAAGGGTTGACTTACCGTGGTCGATATGGGCAACGATACAAAAATTTCTTATTCTTTCTAAAGGAAAGGACATTTATTTTCTCCTCTGTTTGATTTTCTACCATTTTACCATAAAATGCATCACATTACAAATAATTATTTTAAAAAAGAGTTCGGCAGAAGCCGAACTCTTTCCGTTTTATTTTTTCTCGTACTTAGGTTTTCCGTTTTCAACAGTTTCCTTTGTTATAATAACCTTTTTAATATCGGTTTTAGATGGGATTTCAAACATTATATTCTGAAGAGTATCTTCGATTATAGAACGAAGTCCTCTGGCTCCCGTTTTTCTTTCAACCGTAAGCTCGGCTATCTTCTCAAGAGCTTCCTTTTTGAATTCAAGCTCCACACCATCCATTTTGAACAGCGCTTCATACTGCTTGATAACCGCATTTTTAGGCTCGGTCATAACCCTTACGAGAGTTTCCTTATCCATACCCTTTAAGGCGGTTATTACGGGAACTCTGCCCACAAGCTCGGGGATAAGACCGAACTTAACCAAATCCTTATGGGTAGCTTTAGCGGCTATGGCTTCATTCTCAATATCCTTTGAGGATTTAACCTCTGCGCCAAAGCCCAAGCTACTACCCCCGATACGCTTTTCAATAACCTTATCAATACCGTCAAACGCACCTGCACAGATAAAGAGAATATTGGTAGTATCAATCTGGATAAACTCCTGTTGGGGATGCTTTCTGCCTCCCTGAGGCGGAACATTTGAAACTGTTCCCTCAAGAATTTTAAGCAGAGCCTGTTGAACACCCTCACCGCTTACATCACGGGTTATAGACGGGTTTTCAGATTTTCTTGCAATCTTATCTATCTCATCAACATAGATAATTCCCCGCTCCGCCTTTTCAATATCGTAATCGGCGGCTTGAATGAGTCTTAATAGAATATTTTCAACGTCCTCACCAACATAGCCCGCCTCAGTAAGGGTTGTTGCATCGGCAATGGCTATGGGAACATCTATAATTTTAGCAAGGGTTTGAGCCAATAGGGTTTTACCCACACCTGTGGGGCCAAGCATAAGCACATTGCTCTTATTAAGCTCCACATCCGACTGCTCACCCTTGAATATACGCTTATAGTGATTATAAACTGCAACCGCAAGGGTTTTCTTAGCCTCATCCTGACCTATTACATATAAATCCAACTGGTCCTTTATCTGCTGAGGAGTAGGAAGCTTGAATTCCTCTTTTTTAGAGGTCCTCTTTTTCGGCTTAACATCCTCTTCAAGGTCATAAATAAGACTGTTGCAGAACTCTATACAGCTATCGCAGATATAAACTCCGGGGCCCTTTACAAGACGCTCTACCTCATCCTGAGTTTTGCCGCAAAAGGAGCACTTTATCTCTTTTTCGTTACCGTTAGGCATACTTTTTCCTCTTATCTTTTTGTTATAACCTTATCAATAAGGCCGTATTCAGCCGCCTCTGCAGCCGACATAAAGTTATCTCTCTCGGTATCACGCTCGATAACCTCTAAGGGCTTGCCTGTGTTTTCCGAAAGGATTTTATTAAGATTTGCCTTGGTCTTTTCAATGTGATGAGCGTGGATAAGAATATCGGTTGCCTGACCCTCGGCAGAGCCTAAAGGCTGATGAATCATTATCTCGCTGTTGGGCAGAGCATATCTCTTACCCTTTGCGCCTGCTGCAAGAAGGAATGCGCCCATACTTGCCGCCATACCCATACAAATGGTGCTGACATCACATTTAATGTATTGCATTGTATCGTAAATTGCCATACCTGCCGAAACAGAACCGCCGGGGCTGTTGATATAAAAGCTGATATCCTTATCGGGGTCCTGTCCCTCAAGATATAAAAGCTGAGCAATAATAACTGCAGCGGTTGAATTATCCACCTGGTCATTAAGCATTATAATACGGTCATTAAGCAAACGGGAGAAGATATCGTAAGAACGCTCACCTCTGCCGGTTTGTTCAACAACATAAGGAACTAATGCCATATCCATAAAAAACACTCCTTTTGAAATAAAAAGTTTTTCTTTCTTATATAAGAATAGCGTGAAAACTCACGCTATTCTACCGGATATTATGAACAAATTTAAAATTTTCTAAACAAGGATTACTTTTCTTCCTTTTTCTCTGCTGCCTTTTTGGTTGTGGTTTTCTTTGCGGTAGTGGTCTTCTTAGCAGGAGCCTTCTTTTCTTCCTTTGCCTCTTCTACCTCGGTAATAACAGCATTTGCCTTGATGAGATCAATAGCCTTGCCAACTGCTAAATCCTTAGCAACCTCACTTGCGGGGATGGCGGCCTTAACTCTTTCAATCTCAACACCGTAATCGGAAGCGAGCTTCTCGAACTGAGCCTCGATATCCTTTTCATCGGCAACAATGTTTTCAAGCTCAACAATCTTTTCAAGAGCAAGTCTGAACTTAACCTGGCTTTCAGCCTGAGGACGGAAGGTCTTCTTGAAATCATCAAGATTAGAGCCAGTATACTGGAGATAGGTTTCAAGATTAAGTCCCTGAGACTGAAGTCTGTAACCGAACTCCTCAACACTCTGGTTTAAGCGGTTTTCGAACATAGCCTCGGGAATTTCACCCTTAATGCTATCAACTATCTGCTGTACGAGCTCGTTTTCAACGCCCTCCTCAACAGCAGCCTTCTTGCGCTCTAAGGTCTTCTTCTTTATATCAGCCTTAAGCTCCTTTAAGGTATCAAATTCGCTTACATCCTTAGCGAACTCATCATCAATTTCGGGGAGCTCCTTAATCTTTAACTCGTGAAGCTTAACCTTGAACACTGCGGGCTTGCCTGCAAGCTCTTTTGCGCCGTACTCCTCGGGGAAGGTTACATTAACATCAAACTCTTCACCGATTTTCTTGCCGATAATCTGATCTTCAAAGCCGGGGATGAACTGACCTGAACCTAAGATAAGGTTATGGCCTTCAGCCTTTCCGCCTTCAAAAGCAACACCGTCAACAAAGCCTTCAAAATCGATAACAGCGGTATCGTCCTTCTTAGCGGCACGGTCTTCCACAGAAACCATACGGGAATTTCTTTCAGCCATTGCCTTAATCTGAGAATTAACCTCAGCAGCCTCAACCTTAACTACGGGCTTTTCAGCCTTAAGGCCCTTATACTCGCCGATTTCGATTTCAGGATAGGTAGTAAGAGCAACCTTAAAGTCTACGCCATCCTCCTTAGAAATGGAAACGAGGTCAAAGTCCATCTTATCGTCAATAACCTTAAGTCCGGACTCGTTTATAGCATCCTCGATTAAATCGTTATAAAGAAGGTTTAAGGCATCCTCAAAGAATACCGATTCACCATACATTTTTTCAACTATTGAAAGGGGAGCCTTACCCTTTCTGAAGCCGGGAACATTTATCTTCTTTCCGTTTCTCTTGTAGGCTTCTTTGATAGCCTCACGGAACTTCTCACCGTCAACAGTGATTTCCAGCTCATATCTGTTAGTAGCAATTTTTTTGGTTTCTTTTAAACTCATTTTTATACCTCCGAGGAAAAATTTCCATAGTTCAAACAATTATAACATACATATCAAAATTTTTCCATATATTTTTTAAATATTTTTTACACTAAAGTTAAAAATATAATTAGTTATATTATATAAAAGGGTGTAAAATCGATACAGTCACAGGAAACAAGCTTATATTCTATACCCTCATATTCCTTTACAGCCTTATTAAGCCCTGCGCCGTGAATATGACCGTGAAAAACCCTTTTTATATTATGCTTTTTTAAAACGTCGGTTATCTCGGTGCAAACGCTATCCCCGTAAACGGGTGGATAATGGAGAAATACCAGTATTTCAAGACCTGTTTTTTCGGCTTCGGTTATAGAAGCCTCTAATCTTCCTGCCTCACGGTCGATAACCTTTTTATCGTTTCCCTCTTCTAAAAACCAGCCTCTTGTTCCCGCTATGGCATATTTCCCACAGCTAAAGGCATTGTTAAAGAGAATATCGATAGTTTTAATATCGTTTTTTTCGAAAAATTCTTTAAGCTTTGTAACCGTTCCCCACCATAAATCGTGGTTCCCTTTAAGTATGATTTTTTTGCCCGGCAGAGAATCCAAAAACCTAAAATCCTCAAGGGTTTCTTCTATTTTCAGTCCCCAAGAAAGGTCACCGGGGAGAACAACAATATCATCATCCTTTATCATTCTGCACCAGTTGGCCTTTATTCTTTCGGTATGATTATCCCAACCTCTGAATATATTCATCGGCTTATTAGTTCCAAAGGATAAATGCAAATCGGAAATTGTAAAAAGATTCATTTTCTCCCCTCCTTACATATTTTTAAATCATCTGCAAACAATAATTATGCTGATGCTTCAGCAAAACTTTTCACAGAACGGAGAATTTTAAATGGCTGACTGTAAATGTGATACCGCAAGCTGTGTTGCCTGCAGTGTTAAAAGCTGTGTTTACCACGCAGAAAATGATATGTGCATGGCAGGAAAAATTCAGGTAGGTAACCGCACCGCTCAAACCGAGAGTGAAACCTACTGCGATACCTATAAAAATAAATAATAAGTATCGCAAAAATATCCGGATATTAAAATCCGGATATTTTTTTATTTTATTTTAAGAGCGCCGAAAACACTATCCAGCATTGTTTCCTTTTCTATCTCGCCTTCAAAACGAACTACTGCATTTTCTAAAGCCTTAATAGGAGCAGGAGCCTCGGTTTTTGTAACCTCCGAAAGTAAACGAACATTATCAAACTCGGTATCAGCCTTTTTATCGCTAACGGCATCTAAAACGCTCTTTGCAAACTTATAGGGAGAAGCGGTTGAAGCGATAACGGTGGTTCTATTATCTCCCGTTTCTTTTTTATACTGCTCGTAAACATTAAGGGCAACGGCAGTATGAGTATCGCAAAGATAGTTCTTTTCTCTGAACACCTTACCGATAGTTTCAAGGGTTGCAGCATCGTCACAACAGCCGCCCCAGAAAAGCTCATCAATTTTTGCCTTTATATCCTCGCTTACAGTGAACATTCCACCATTTGCAAGGTCGCTTTGCATTTTTGCTACAGCCTTATCGTCATTACCCGAAAGCTCAAACAACATTCTCTCAAGATTACTGGAAATAAGAATATCCATCGATGGAGAAACGGTGGTATAAAAATCACGGTTGCGGTTATACACACCCTTGTTTATAAAATCGGTTAAAACGTTGTTAGCGTTAGAAGCGCAGATAAGCTTACCTATCGGCACACCCATTTTCTTAGCATAATAAGCCGCAAGAATATTACCGAAATTACCCGTTGGAACAACAACATTAAAGCCACGACTTACATCCTTACCCTGATTTACAAGGTCACAGTAAGCCGAAACATAGTAAACTATCTGGGGAGCAAGTCTGCCCCAGTTAATAGAGTTTGCCGAGGAGAACTGCATATTATTCTGCTCCAATTTCTCCTTAACGGCATTATCGGTGAAAATCTTTTTAACACCCGTCTGAGCATCGTCAAAGTTGCCCTTAATGGCGCAAACATAAACATTTTCTCCCTTTTGGGAAGCCATCTGAAGCTTCTGCATAGGGCTTACACCCTCGCTTGGATAGAAAACGATTATCTCGGTATCGGGAACATCGCAAAAGCCCTCAAGAGCGGCTTTGCCCGTATCACCCGAGGTTGCAACAAGAATAACTATCTTCTTGCCCTTTGAAACCTTTTTAGCCGATGTGGTTAAAAGGTATGGAAGAAGCTGAAGTGCTAAATCCTTAAAAGCGCAGGTGGGACCGTGCCACAGCTCTAACATATTTATATTATCGCCTATATCGGCAAGGGGTGCGGGCTGTTCTTCATCGAAGCTGCCCGTATACGCTCCCTTAACACAATAATCAATTTCCTCAGCGGTGAAATCGTTTAAAAAGTTTGAAAGAACATACTTTGCCCTCTCGATATAGCTCATTGCCGACATCTTTTTAAAATCCTCGGCGGTGAACACATTAAAGGTATCGGGAACGAAAAGACCGCCCTCGGTAGAAATACCCTGGGAAATAGCCTGAGCGACTGTTACCTTAACCGATTTATCTCTTGTGCTAACATAATTCATTAGTAATCACCTTGTTTTACTTCTTTTATATTTTCAATTTTATTATAATACGCTCTATTTGTCAAAGGTTTAACATATAATTTGCGGCATTTTCATAAAAAATTTTATTTAAAACCCTATCGCTTATCCCTTTTTCGCTAAGTCTGAAATATAGCGAGGGTATATCACCGATATTTTCAAGTCTTGAATCCATATCGGCACCGTCAAAATCCGAGCCTATTGCAATATGGTTTTCAAGGCCTAATTCCAGCATATGATATATGTTTTCATATATTTTTTGAAAGGTATCTCCCCCTAAAAATCCGGGAAAAAAACAAAGACCTATTATTCCGCCCTTATCGGCTATAAGTTTTAACTGCTCATCGGTTAAATTGCGCTTATGGTCATAAACCGCTCGGCAGTTAGAATGGGTTGCGATAACCCTTTCGGCTATATCTATGGCTGAAAAAAAGCTTTTATCGTTAAGATGGGAGAAATCGCAAACAAGACCTATCTCGTTCATTCGCTTTATAACTTTTCTGCCGAAGCGACTGAGCCCCGCTCCCGATTTGCTTCCCCCCGCTATAGCGTTTTCACCGTTCCAGGTAAGGGTTAATATTTTAACCCCATCCTCCCGTAGCTTTTCAAGACGGTTTATATTTCTTTCTATAACCGCACCGCCCTCAACGGCTAAAATGGGCTTTAAATTTTCGGGTTTTCTTCTTGCTTTGCACTTAAAATCCTTAATAATTTTTTTATAAAGACCGTAAGGATTTTCCACATCTTCACTTATCCACACAGCAAAGACCTGTTGCCATTTATCAAACAACTGGGCATAATCAAAGGAAACGGCAAGACCGTTTCTTCTCATAGCAACATCCGTTTTATAGCATTCATAGGGCGTATCACAGTGCAAGTCAAAATAATTCATTAAAAAGCATCCTCAATATAATTGAGGCTATATCCCTTTTTGCCGTCTTCATAGGTTTTAATAATTACCTCGGCAACATCGAATCTCGGCTCCATTTTAACGGGTAATTTCTGCATAAAAAGAGCCGCCGACATACGAATACGGCGTTGCTTTGCCTTATCAACCGCCTCGGCGCCGCTCACCATATAATTTTCATCTCGGGTTTTAACCTCTATAAAAATAATATGCGTATCATCCTCGGCTATTACATCTATTTCGCCGAATTTTGTGCGGTAATTACGGCGGAATACGAGCATTCCTTTTTCTCTAACATAATCGGCAACCAAATCCTCGCCGATTTTTCCTAAAACCGATTTTTCCATACTATTTCACTATGTTTTTAAGAAAGGATAGTCTATGTATCTCAGAGGGTCCGTGCTCTATTATAAGATTAGTGTGCTCCTTAGTGCCGTAGCCCTTATGCTTTTTAAAGTTATACTGAGGATATTTTTCATCATATTCCATCATAAGTCTGTCACGGGCGACCTTAGCGAGAATAGAAGCCGCCGCTATGGACATAGAGTGGCTATCCCCCTTAACCACAGTTTCACAGGGGATGCTTATCCCTCTCGGTATACGGTTACCGTCTATCAAAGCAAAATCCGCCTTAGTATCAAGGCCTTCTATTGCTCTGTTCATAGCAAGAAATGTGGCTTCAAGAATATTAAATTTTTCAATTTCCTCAAGTGAGCCGTAAGCTATGCACCAAGAAACCGCCTTTTCCTTAATAACATCAAAAAGCTGTTCTCTTTTCTTTTCGCTTAGCTTCTTAGAATCGTTAACTCCCTCGATTTCCAAGCCCTCAGGCAGAATAACTGCGGCGGCGCAAACGGGACCTGCCAATGGGCCTCTTCCCGCCTCGTCAACTCCGCAAATATATTTAAAGCCGCTCAAAGCGGCGGCTTTTTCATATTGATAATCAGGCATTATTATCAGCCCTTTCAAGTGTTATATTACCGATTTTGCAGTTTCGGTATTCCTCAAGAAGCATATTTGCCGCCCTTTCGGTGTCGGTTTCGCCGCCTCTTATTACCATACCTCTCTTTTTACCGATAGCGCAGAGTAAATCATAGCTATCAAGGGAAAAATCAAGCTGACCGTAACGGGCGGTTAGCAAATCGGCATAATCCTCGGATAAAATTTCCAACAACCGCATAGCAAGAAGCTCTATATCAAGGATTCTATCCTTAACCGCTCCCGTAAAGGCAAGGCGTTCCCCTACCTTTTCATCCTCAAATTTAGGCCATAATACCCCCGGGGTATCAAGTAATTCAAGCTGTTTATCAATGGTGAACCACTGATTTCCCCTTGTAACACCGGGGCGGTTTTCAACCTTTGCCTTGTTGCCCTTAGCAATTCGGTTTATAAAGGAGGATTTACCCACATTGGGTATTCCAACCACCATAACCCTAAGGGGCTTACCTGCCATACCCTTTTCCTTATAATATTCAAGACGGTCCGCAAGGGCGGTTTTCACTGTATCCTTAAACTTAGATAATCCCTTGCCGCTCTTACAGTCAATAGGAATAGCGGTTATACCCTTTTTACGGTAATAGGATATCCACCCATCTGTAACCGAGCTATCCGCCATATCACACTTATTAAGAAGAATTATAAGTGGCTTTGAGCCGATAAGCTCAGCCAAATCGGGATTGCGGCTGCTGACGGGTATTCTCGCATCCACAACCTCTGCCACCGCATCAATAAGGGGCAGTATTTCCCTTATCTTTCTTTTGGTTTTGGCCATATGGCCGGGAAACCACTGAATAGTTTGATTAGACTCTCCCATTATCTCACCTTGCCTATTTCGTCAAAGGGGAAAATACGGAAAATCGCCCTACCTATAACATACCTTGTATCAATCATACCGTTGTTTCCGATAGAGGAATCACGGCTATCCAGCGATTCGTTTCGGTTATCGCCTAAAACGAAGATGCATCCTTCAGGCACCGTCATCGGGAACTGCAAATCATACTGGGCATTGGTTGGGGTTTTGGTATAGGGCTCATCCAAAGGCTTATCATCAACATAAACCACACCCAAGGCAAAATCTATATCCACCTTTTGCCCCTCCAACGCAATAACCCTCTTAATGATAGGCTCATCGCTTACCGTTTCCAGAGAATTATCCACATTTCGGGATACAACCACAACGTCCCCCTGCTTCGGAGTATAAAGGAAGTTACTTATAATAACCTTATCCCCCGTAAAGAAGGTGTTTTCCATAGAAGGTCCGTCAATAGTGGCAACCCTGAAAAGCAGACTGAATATTATAACCACCGAAATAATAGCGGTTATAACCACATCCAGCCACTCAAAGGCCTCTTCCCTTGCGTTATTTTTACGCTTTTTACGCACTTCAGGCAAGGGTGCATTAACATCCACCTTAAATCCATCTTCGCCTTTATGGGAAACGGGACTTGGGATTTCGCACTTTACGGGCTCTCTTTCTTCCTCGGGCTCTTCCTTATAATTTTTAGACTCATAAGTGGTATAAAAATCATCCATTTCTATACACCTCATTTTCTCTTGATAAAAAAGCAAAAAGGGACAGGATTTACAAAATCCGTCCCCTCTACACCTGTTGTCTTAGCCGATAAGTTCTTTAACCTTAGCTGCCTTACCAACTCTGTCACGCAGATAATAAAGCTTAGATCTGCGTACCTGACCCTTTCTTACAAGCTCAACCTTAGCAACACTGGGTGAGTGTACAGGGAATACACGCTCAACTCCTACATTGTAGGACACACGGCGAACAGTAAATGTTTCGGCGATACCGCTGTTGTTCTTAGCAATAACGGTTCCCTCGAAAACCTGAATTCTTTCCTTTTCGCCTTCCTTGATTCTTACATGAACCTTAACTGTGCTACCGATAAGAATCTCGGGAACATCAGTTTTGAGCATGCCGGCTGTTAATTCCTTTACAGCATCCATCTTTTTTCCTCCTTAAAATTTCCAGATGTTCATACGCTCCAAGGCGCAGAGGACCATCCGCTTCAATGTCGAATTTTTCGGCAGTGAACCCACCCGTAAGGTCGGGTGAAATCAAATGCTCAAGTATTTTAACACAAAAGTTTCAAAAAATCAAGCATTATTTTACTAAAGTTCCTCCGTCTTCCTTTAAAAGTATCAAAATCTCCTCTTCCTTTAGGGTTGAAACATTGATATAAACCAATATTTCCTCTCCCTTTTTCCCACTGCAAAGAAATTCATAGCACCGCTTTTCTTCCCCGTCGGTGGGAATTAAGGCTATGGCGGTTTCTCTTACAGTAAGGTCGGTATTAAGAAGCTGTTTTGCCTCCTCCTCAGTATGAGCGGGACTTTGGAAGGCTCTTGTTTTATGGTTGGTAAGATATCCGCTGGCTTCATATAGCATAATCTCCCCCGTATCCATCGCAACTCCAACCTTTATAAGGTCGGTGTAGCATATGGTCCGTCCGTCAACAAAGGCAAAATTTATAACGCAAACGCCCTCATCGGTGTAATAATAGGTTTCGGTCATATCGGTAATACCTATTTCATCAAGGTATCTTTTCGCCTTCTTTACCGCCTGATTATAATCTATATTACTGCTTGTAACCTGTCTTGTTTTCCGCATATAAACGGGGTATCCGCCAAAGCGACTCACGCTAACGCTTACCCAATCATTACCGAAAACAAAGGTATCTATATGTCCCTTTGCTGTTCCCTGAAGCTTTAAATCCTCAGGGGTGCTACCTATGGTTTTCTGGGCTACCTGCCTTGCCTTATCCTCGGTTACCTCAAAGGCTTGTGCCGTCATAAGAGCTTGTTTTTCAAGGATATGGTCGGAATAAGGCCCGTCATAAATCAGTGTTGGATAATCCGAAAGCTCATCCTCGATGGTTGAAAGAGATGAACTTATATTCTCCTCTGGCAATGCCTTGTTTATCTCTTTGCTCCAATACTCAATATTATTAAATTTTGCCCCCGCATCGTTAATAATACCGGATATTTTTTCGGCGGTATTGCTTAAATTTTCCATATTCTCCTTCTGCTCCTTTGAAAGTGTACCGGTAGCCGAAAGAGATTTTGATAAAAATAGGGTATAATTGCCAACCTGGGAAAGAAATTTATTAAGGCCTGTAAGGCTCTGGCTTTGGGCGGGCAGTCTTGAAAGGGCGTTTTTGCTTATCTGCGCCTCGGCAATTATCTCTCCCGCAAGAGAGTTAATTGTATCCGCTCCCCCTGAATATTCACTCTTTTTAAGAAGCAAGGATATATTATTAACCCCCGCCGTCAATTCCTCTACCGCCCTCGAATATTCATTTTCAAGCTGAAGCTCATAATAATTATTTTTCTGTTGATTTTTAATTGCCATACCGATTATAACAATCAGTAATGCCGCCGCAAGACTTATTATTCTTATAGCATTTCTTTTGCTCATATTACACTATCCTTTCATAATTTAGCATTTCCAAATATTTGCATTTTATTGACTTATCCCAAATTTTAGGTATAATGTAATTGTGAAAATAAATTTTAAGGAGATTTTACATAATGAAAAAGATTCTTTTGCTTTTATTGGCTCTTTTATTAATTGTAACCGCCTTTGCAGGCTGCGGCAAAAAGGATAAGGATACAGGCTCAAAAACAGATAATTCCTCATCCGTAAGCTCAGCAGATAAGGACAGTTGGGATGACAATGACCCCGACGAGGAAATGACCGATGAGGAAATTGAAGAATGGTTTAATAACGCCACAATAACAATAACTACCGGTGATGACGATGCATCAAGCTCATCATCCTCTTCGGGAAGCTCTTCTTCATCTTCGGGAAGTGGTTCTGTTGAAGAACCCACACCCGAAAAGGATGACGGTTATTTCCCGGGAAATTGGTAAAAAATTAAACGGCTATCGAAAGATAGCCGTTTTTTTATATCATATTTATTATAATCAAAGCAATTATCGCAAGAATTACGCCTATTATGCTTTTTGTAGTTATCTTTTCCTTAAAGCAAATTGCCGCCATAAGCATACTCATAATAAGTGTGCTTCCAAGACTTAAAGGATAAAGCACAACCGAGCTTAAATACTGCGCCGCCAGAGTTTTAAGATAAGAGGTTGCAAAAAGCGCAACCGCCATTACGGATACATATATCATTATTTTTCCGTAATTCTTTTCTGTCTTTTCCTCCTGCGTCGGTTTTTCTATTTTTCTAAAAATCAAAAATGCCGCAAAAAGCACTATGCAGGAAAACAGATAGGTGTAAAAATTAAATACGGCTGCATTTCCGTCTTTAACCTTATATACAAAAAGCTTTTGGGAAAAATGAGTGATACCGTCCGCCATTCCGCAAACTGCGAGAACTAAAAGAGCGGATATCTTAAGCTTGCTTTTAATCGAATTGCTGTACGAACATATGATAAAGGTTGCTGCAAGCAATATTGCAAGACCAAGTACCTGAGTCAACTTAAGCTTTTCTCCCAAAAATATCACCGAACAGGCTATGGTAAGCCCCACACCCATCATATTAAATACATCAAGCAACACAAGTGCTCCGCTTTTAACCGCAATTATCCAGCAAACAAGACTAATCGCCGTGGAAACACCGCACAACAGAGATGTTGTTAACATCTGGGGCTGAATATCGGAAAACAGCTGTGCAGACTGAAGCACCGCCAGAATTGCGCCGATTGCAACGCATATTATCATTCTTATGAAATATATAAATGAAGCATCCTTAAATCCATTTACATAAACACTTAGCTTTTTGCCGCAATATCCCTTTGTAGTATTTGTAATGAATGTTAGTACTGTAAGAAAATAGCCCATTTTATTTCCTCTCTTACTTTGACATACAGTCGGCAACGTAGATTCCCATTGCGCCCGACTGAGAAAGTCCTCGGCAGATTCCGCTTCCGTCTCCGATAATATATACACCGTCTACAAGCTCAAAATCATTATTCATAAACACAGGTCTTATGGAATAATACTTGCTTTCGCATCCGTAAAGCAGAGTATCATCGTTGGCAGTTCCTGGAGCAACCTTATCAAGAGCATATATGGTTTCAATTATATTTGTAAGTATTCTATGGGGCAGAACCAGGGAAATATCTCCCGCCGTTGCTCTGAGCGTTGGGGTAACGGTGTTCTGAGAGAGCCTGTGCTCGTTGGTTCTTCTGCCTCTTATAAGATCGCCGAAGCGCTGAACAATAACGTTGCCCTTGCCTATCATATTGGCAAGTCTTGATATGCTTTCGGCATACTCGGTGGGCTGATTAAAGGGCTCGGTAAAGCGAATACTCGAAAGAATTGCAAAGTTGCAGTTATCAGTCTTCTTATCAGCCTCGGCATAGGAATGGCCGTTGGCGGTTATTATACCGTGGTTATTCTCTGCCGATACAAGACCGCCCTTATTAAAGCAGAACATTCTGCATCTATCCTCAAAGGTCTTGGTCTTATAAAGTATTTTAGGCTCATAAATCTTATCGGAAAATTCTCTCCAGATAACGTCCTTCATCTCAACACGAACACCGATATCGATATGATTCGAACGGGTTTTAACATCAAAGTCTCGGCAGAAACCGTTAACAAAGTTTGCTCCGCCTCTGCCCGTTGCTATTATTATCTTATCGGCGCATATTTTCTCACCGTTAGTATATAAAAGCTCGTAGCCCGAATCGGTTTTTAAAACCTTTTCACAGTCATAAAAGGTTTTCATCTCAACCCCGTTTTCAGCGAGGTCGTTTATAAGATTGAGCATTGTTATATAGTTATTATCGGTACCCAGGTGCTTAACGTTCATATCAAGAAGACGAAGGTTATTCTGAATACACTTAAGCTTTAAATCCTCGTTGGATTTATAAACAACGGGGATACCCGAGGTGCAATATTTATTGAGGATTTTATCAACCTCATCGATATATTGGTTTGCAACATCGTCACCAAGCTCCTCGCCCAAAGTACCGCCATAGGCAGTGCCAAGGTTGAATTTACCGTCCGAAAAAGCACCTGCACCTGCATAACCGCTGGTTATACTACAGGTTTTACAATGGATACAGCCGTTGTTCTTTCCTGCAGGACAGCTTCTCTTCTCCAAAGCATTTCCACGCTCGGTTATAATAATTTTTGTATCGGGTTTGTTCTGCTTTAAACGGTAGGCCGCCATAAGACCGCCTATTCCGCCTCCGATTATTGCAACATCATATTTTACTGACTGGGACATACTTTTTTCCTCCCAAATATTTTTTCACAAAAAAAGGATACACCCCGTGGGGTGTATCCTCAATCTATTTTATACCTTTTTTAATTATTTGTCAAGCATCAGTCTGGGATTTTAAATTTTCCATTATACCTTTGGCATCAACAATATAATTTTGGAGCAATTTTTCACTCACAAGATAAATTTTATCACTATCGGCAAACTTAAGGTACATACCGAAGCCATCGGGGGAATCATCCCCCACAAGCAGCGTAAAACCTTTGTTATCCTTTGTTTCTACCGATACGGTATATCGGGGATTTTCAAATCCGCACTCCTTAGCGCTTCTCTTAGTTATCTCACTATATGCCTCGATATCCGAAGTTCCGCTAAGCAGTGAAGTGATAGCCGAGCTGACATCAATTTTTTCATAGCCCTTTATATACCAGTATTTATTCTCCTGCTTTTCGCCTTCCTCGGTCTCGGTTTCCTTTGTTTCGTAATAAAGCTCCACCGTACCATCCTTCGAGGTAACCGTAACCTTAGTAAAGCTATCAGGGTTTGTTTCCATTACCTTAAAGGGCTCCATTGCGCCTTCATCTTCGGGCTGTTCTGCTTCGGGCATAAATTTATCAACAAGGAAAATTCCGCCCACAACAAAACAAACACACAAAAGACTTGCGATAAGGGCGATTATTTTACCCCTACCGCTTTTTTGCTTTTTATCCTTATGCTCTGTGGGAGCATCAAAGACAGAAAAATTTTCATCAAAATTATTTTTAGCCATTAAGCGTTCCTTCTCTTAATATAGATATAAATTCCGAGCACTAAGGTTATAACAGGAATAAGGAATACAAATATCATTCTAACAACACCTGCCGAAGCTTCGGTTACATCCCCTGCAAAACTCTCATTAGTTATTGTTTTGGTAACAAAGGATGCAGAATCGTCAACCGCTCCCGCCCTCTCGGATACCGCAAGAGCAATATTCATATTGGAAAAAGAGGGGTACTGCGCCCACTGAGAAGCAATAAACTCAGCACTGGAGAAGGCAAAGACGTAGCTTGATTTTTCGTCCTTAGTCTTAACCGACTGAATAAGACCTGAAAAGCTATCGGTTTCATAGTCGGAAGCACCCGTCCAGCTATCCGAGGTGCCCAAAGGCGCATTAACAACCGTTTTGGTTGTGGCTATTAAGCTTATTGCGCTTACACCTTCATCCTCGGTTTCAATAACCTTCATCGGTACATTACAGCCGGTGCAGAATATATTCATATTCTCGGTTATTTCGTCCTCCTCATCGGGATAAAGTCCCATAGCGGTAGGCATTTCGGGCATATAGTTGTTTTCGTTTGTTTCAAAAAGTATACCCTCAGATATGCCTATTCCCCACTGGGCTAAAAACTCGGTAAGATTTGGAAGAACAGGTACCGTTGCATCGGCAAAATAGATTAATCCCTTGCCGTATTCACCGCCGTTTTCCAGGAATTTCGAAAGTGCGGTTATCTCTTCTGGTGTAAAATCAACCGTTGGAGCTACTATTACTGCAACATCAAAATCCTCTGATATTGAATTTACAAATGCCGAATCGATATTTTCTACCGTATAGTTATTTTTCTCTAACATTACGGCATAATCCTCGGTGTAATCGGTTTTTGAGTGACCTGTGAGCAAAGCAAAGCTTACCCTTTTACCCGTTATTGCATATCTGATAGCACCCGTAAGCTCGGTTTCAAGATTATTGCCTGTTACGTTATACATAGTATACCCGTAATTTGCATATTCCTCGTTATATTCTACCTCATAAATATCGGAAAAACCTAATTTCTGATATCTTTCTCCTGCCGATACTATTATATCACCGTAAACTATACTTTCATCGGGATATTTTGATGTTATAGCGGCGAAAGCAGAATCCTGAGTATCAACAAATTCAACATTTATCTTATCACTTACATCTGCATACTTTTCAATGAGGGTTATTGTTTGTTTATAGTAATCGGTGCCGCCATAGATATTGCTTGTCTCGGCATAGGAATCCATCATACCGCCGCCGTAACCGCTCTTTTTCGCACATACGGTTATAAATACCTGTTCATTTAAGTTTTCAAGATATTTTTTATTGTTTTCGCTAAGGGTAGATGTTTTATCCTTTGTCATATCAAATTCAAGGCTAACCTTTTCACCGATAGCATTAATTAAAAAGTTAAGGGCAATTATAAGCACAAGCACTATTGCCGTTACCGCTACCGAATAAGAGCCTTTTTTTATAAGGCGCATATTAAATTTGCTTTTTTTCTCTATAGTTTCGGGGATTTCGGTTTCGATTACGGTTTCTTCGGGAGTTAAGTTTTTATTTTCTTCCATTTTTATCCTCCTCCCTTAAGACCATCTTTTCTTTTCCATTGAGCGCACCGTTAAGAAAACAAATGCCGCCGCAATGCTCAAGAAATACACCACATCGGGAATAGAAAAAATATTCTCGGTGAAGCTGACATACTTATCGATAAATGCCATTTTTTCAAAGAGAGAAGCAAAAAAGGTGTTGCCGGTCATCTGAGAAAAATTGGTCATATAAATTACCACCATATTAACGGCAATGCTCAAAATTGCCGAAATTACAGGGCTTTCTGTTAAAGAAGAAATAAACATACCTATGGAGATTAATGCAGCGCCTAAAAGTATCATTCCGAAAAGGGCGTAAAGGTATGCCGTTATACTAACCTGCACATAAGCGCCGATTATTGCTCTGAAGATAACCGTTGGGGCAAAGCCCAGAGCAAAAACACTAAGGGCAGCAAAAAACTTGCCTAAAACTATCCCCGTAAGACTAACGGGAGAGGTTATAAGCACCTGGTCTACCTTCTGCCTTCTGTCCTCACTTATAAGTCTCATAGTAAGCACAGGGGTTGCAAAGGCGGAAATTAAGGTAACTCCGCTGATAACCGCTGTGATATCAGGGTCACCGTAGCTATAGGACACCGAGAAAAGCAGTCCCAAAAAGAAAAAGTAAACCGCAAGGACTATATAGCCTATGGGTGTTGAAAAATAGGCTTTGAATTCTCTTTTAAATATCGCTATCATTATCCTGCGCCTCCTCTTCCTCGATTATTTCCTCGTTTTCTTCAATAATTTCTTCCTCATATTCCTCTTCTATTACCTCCTCGGTAAGACTAAGGAATATCTGCTCTAAGGTCATAGCCTCTACCTTAAAGGAAAGTATAGTTCCGCCCAAATCGGTAACGGTTTTTGAAATTTCGGCACGGATATCGATATCCTCTTTAGGTTTAATCACAAAATCAGCCGCTGTGTTTTCTCCGATAGACATATCCGCCTGTTCTACTCCCTCTACAGCCTTTATGGCTTCAAGGGTTTTCTCACCGTCACAAATAGCCGAGAGAACGAGCTTACTATCCTTTGATAGCTCACGGGAAAGATTTTCAAGGGTATCATCGGCAACTATATTACCCTTGTTTATTATGATTACCCTCTCGCATACCGCCTGAATTTCCGAAAGGATATGAGAGGATAATATTATTGTATGATTAGTTCCAAGCTTAGATATAAGATTTCTTATTTCTATAATCTGCTTGGGGTCAAGACCAACTGTGGGCTCATCAAGGATAAGAACATCGGGATTACCCACAAGGGCTTGTGCAAAACCAACCCTTTGACGATATCCCTTTGAAAGATTCTTTATCAGTCTTCCCGCAACGTCCTCCAGTCCCACTAACTGCATAATCTCGGCAATATGGGGAGCCTTTGGGAATTTCACCTTTTTAAGGTCATAAATAAAATACAGGTATTCCCTTACCGTCATATCAACATAAAGAGGGGGTATTTCGGGCAGATATCCTATTCTCCTCTTGGCATTTTCGGGATTTTCCAGGATATCAAACCCATCAATTTTAACCTCTCCCTCGCTTAAGGAGATATATCCCGTTAAAATATTCATAATGGTGGATTTACCTGCACCGTTGGGGCCTAAAAATCCAACAACCTCACCCTTGCTGATGTTAAAGCTGACATCATTTACAGCCCTATGGGTTCCGTAGGATTTGCTAAGACCGTTTACTTCAATCATCCATGTCGCCTCCGCTACATTTATTAACCTTTATATAATACCACACTTTTTGAATTTTTTCTTTAACTTTTTTTAAACAATTAAAAAAAGGGTTTCTTTCGAAACCCTTTTTTCTTTTATATAAAATTATTCAGCCTCTTCTTCCTTGCCCTTGGAAAGAATTATGTTAAGAACTATACCAAGGATAAGAGCGGTTGCAATATCGGTAATGGTAATCTTTCCGAAGGTGAGGGAAAGACCGCCGATACCTGCAATAAGAATTGCCGATACAACAAAGAGGTTCTTGTTCTGGTTGAGGTCAACCTTCTGTACCATCTTAAGACCGCTTACTGCGATAAAGCCGTAGAGTGCTACGCAAACACCGCCCATTACGCAAGCAGGGATGGAGTTAACCAAAGCTACGAAGGGGCTTAAGAAGGAAATAAGAATTGCAAGAACTGCTGTGGTGATAATGGTTACAACCGATGCGTTTCTGGTTATAGCAACGCAGGCAACCGATTCACCGTAGGTTGTGTTGGGGCATCCGCCGAAGAAGGCGCCTGCCATAGAACCTACACCGTCACCAAGAAGGGTGCGGGAAAGACCGGGATCCTCAAGTAAATCCTTCTCAATAATGGAGGATATATTCTTATGGTCAGCAATATGCTCTGCGAAAACAACGAAGGCTACGGGGATATATGCCATAGCAACGGTACCAACATAAGCGCCGCTGATTTCCTTGAAGCCGCCGAAAGCGGTGATAAATGTGAACTCAGGAACACTTACAAAGGTCTTTAAGGTTATACCGTCAGCATAAAGAGCCTTGATGGAAGAGAAATCTGTAATCTTAAGAGCATCAACGCCGGCAGCAGCACCGATACCTGTAAAGATACCTGCAACAGCATAGCCTGCGAGAATTCCGTAGATGAAAGGAATGAGTCTGCCGCTCTTCTTACCGTAGGTGGAGCAAAGAGTGGTAACCAATAATGTAACAAGTCCGCAAAGAACTGCTATAAGGGTATGACCGCCGGCATTAGCCTTCTGAAGGTCACCAATAGCATTACCTGCAAGGGAAAGACCGATTATGGAAACTGTGGGTCCGATAACAACTGCAGGCATAAGCTTGTTAATCCAGTTAACGCCAACTGCCTTAACGATAATAGCGATGATAACATAAACAAGACCTGCAAGAATAGCACCGATAATGATGCCGAGGTAGCCTAATGCTACCGATGCTGCACCCGCAAAAGCGGCTGCCATTGAATTAATGAATGCGAAAGAAGAGCCAAGGAATACAGGAGATTTACCCTTTGTAAAAAGAGCATAAACGAGAGTTCCCACACCTGCACCGAAAAGTGCTGCCGCAGGGCTCATGCCGTTGCCCACGATAACGGGAACAACTAAGGTTGCCGCCATAATGGCAAGCAGCTGCTGGATTGCGAAGACAATTGTTTGACCGAACTTCGGCTTGTCTCCTATGTTGTAGATAAGCTTCATATTTAACATCCTCCATATTTTAGCACATAAGTGCTTATTTACATCTTTTCGTAAAGCTCCACCGAGCAACCATCATCAATGGGGGGAAGCTTTACCGCAACTATCTCGGATTTTGATGTGGGAACATTTTTACCCACATAATCTCCTTTAATGGGCAGGTCTCTGTGACCTCTGTCAATAAGAACAGCAAGTTGAACAGTAGCGGGTCTGCCGAAATGCATCAAGGCATCAAGCCCTGCTCTTACCGTTCTGCCGGTATAGATTACATCATCCACCAAAATAACATTCATATCGGTTATGTTAAAATGAATATCAGTAGGATGAATAACGGGGTCGGCAGAAATTTCGCTAAGGTCATCCCTATAAAGTGTTATATCAAGAACACCAACAGGCAACCTTACACCCTCTATTGCATATATATTATCGGCAAGAATATGAGCCAACTCAACGCCTCTGCGCTTAACACCGATTATGCACATATTTTCACAGCCTCGGTTGCGCTCAAGAATCTCATGGGAAATTCTTTTTAAGGCTCGGCTTATTGCCGCCTCGTCCATCAAAGTAGCCTTGAATTTTTCCATCGCCTGCTCCTATCGGATTACTCCTATATATGATATCACACCCTGCACTCAATGTAAAGAATTTTTTAACGGGCTTATATAATATATATAATATATATAAATAAAAACTTACATATAACAACCGCTTTTGGGAAGACTTAAAATGACGGACAACTGGAAATTTATGCTCTTTTTTGTAGGGTTGCACAACACTTTTGACAAAAAATGTCAATAAATCCGCCTTTTAAAAAATTACAAAGTTGTAACTTTTTGATTTTTTGAAATTTCTTTGTGCATTTTGCACAAATTGGAGGAGATTTTTTTCTTTGACATCGTTGATTTTATTGTTTATAATAACGGCTGTTCGCTACAAGTGGCATTTTGCCAAAATATTTTCGAACAAAACAAAGAAATTTTTCTTTGTATTTTAAAAGGAGTTATTGGATGATAAAAAACTTAAAGTATCGTTTTTCCTGCTTCTTCTCTGCAGGTAAAATACGTGCTTGCTGTGCGGTAGTTCTGGCGCTTTTAACCTTCGCCGCAGCTACAATGCTCAACCTCTCCGTTAATACCGTTACGGTTTTTGACGGCGAAAACACCTTCGTCACCCGTACCCTCTCGCCGAATACAGCATCGGTTTTAAGCAATCTTGAGCTTAAGTCCCAAAGTTACGATATAGTAAGCACTGTAAAAGACGAAAACAAAACTATAATAAATATTGTTTATACATTTCCCGTTTACATTACCAACGGCGGTAGTGCTATAAAGGTTAATGTTCCGGAATGTACAGTTAGAGAAGCACTTGCATCTGCAGGTTTTCGTGCCGATGAGCACGATATCGTGCAGCCTGCTCTTAATACGGTTTTAACCGATGAAACATATATTGATTATATCAATGTTGATTATGTTTCAAGCTCCAGAACCGAAACCGTACCCTATTCCACAAGCACTGTTTATTCAAACAAATATAAGCAGGGAACGACAACCACCCTTACTAAGGGAGAAAACGGTTCCCGTGAAATAACCTACACCTCAAAGCTTGTTAACGGCGAGGTTGTAAGCGCAGAGGTTACCTCTGTTGTAACCTTAAGCTCGGTTGTTAATGAGGTTAAGGTTGTGGGAACTAAAAAGCCCACAGTTAAAACCAGTGAGGATGTTAAATCCATCTCTACCCTCACCCCCGCAGAACCTATTGAGCTTGATAAAAACGGTGTTCCCGTTAATTACAAGTCAAAGAGAACTGCCAGAGCAACAGCCTATACCTACACAGGCAATAACTGCTCCACCGGTGTTGCTCCTCAACCCGGATATATAGCAGTTAACCCCAAGGTTATTCCTTACGGAACAAAGATGTATATTAAATCCAGTGACGGCAGATATATTTACGGTTACGCCGTTGCAGCCGATACCGGCGGATTTATTAAAAAGCATCCTACAGGTGTTGACCTTTTCTTTACAACCGAAAGTGCTTGTCAGAGATTTGGTGTTCGCACGGTTGAAATTTATATACTTGAATAATAAAAAACAGCAATCTCTTTTTTGAGATTGCTGTTTTTAGATTTTGTGCCCCTAAACGATTTTACGAGGGCTTTATTTTATTTTTGGAGAAACTGTTTTTCCGTTTTCATACATTTCAATATGAATATGGCTCTGGTCTGCACACTCGCAGGGCACCGTTCCTACCGCTCCGATTATTTCACCCTTTGCAAGCTTATCCTCGGCCTTAACAGTCACATTTTCAATGCCGCAATATTTAGCCGTTATACCGTTGCCGTGGTCAACCGTTATAACCGTGCCGAAGGAGGTGTTTTCCTCAACGGATACAACCCTTCCCTCCTCCATAGCCTTAACCGATGCGCCCTTCTCACAGGCAATATCAATACCGGTATGAAGTCTCATATCTCCATAGGTTGCAGAATACTGAAGCTCGGTTTCGCTGTAGCTCTTTGAGATTTTGCCCTCCACCGGGGAAATAAAGCTCAAAACCTTTGCTTCCTCGGATACCGTTTCGCTGCTATAGGGCTCATTGCTGACACTATTGGTAACTTCATCCGCAATTTCGCTTACAGCAGAAGAAATTTCCTCTCCGATATCACTCATATCATTATATGAGCTGCTGTCCTGTGCGTATGACTCGGTTTTGGGGGTCTTCTCCGTTTCGGGCTTTGTTTTGTTAAATCTCGATACCGCAAACCAGGTGGCCGCACCTATAATTAATACACAGCAGGCCACAATGGCAAAAAAGCCTGTGCCTCCTATGAATTTTGCAAATTTTTGTTCATTATATTTCATAGTATTTCTTCCTTTTTATTTTTATTTGCAAATTTAGTATTGACTGACATTCGGAATTATATTCTCTAAAAAAATTCAAATATATTCTGTAAAAATTTCAAAAAACGTTCATAGAAAATCAAAATATTTAATTTATCATATACTTGTACCGCAAGGGAGCCGCACCCGAACGGTACAGCTTCTCGAAAGAGAAGCTCTCTCCTCAAACCCCTTAAAACAAAAAACAGCCAATTCACGGCTGTTTTTTGTTTTTTTACTTGATATTACCTAAAATTAATAGTATAATGGCTTTGCTATTGCTTTGCCCTATTATTTTTTAGGAGATAGAAAATGGATAGAGAACTTGAATTAACAGTAAGGGACCTTGCTGAGCATTTTAAAATTAAGGGACAGATTATAAGCTGTGAGCCTTACGGCAACGGCCATATTAACAGCACCTTTTTGCTCGCCTGCCTTGATGAAAGCGGCAAACAACGCAGATATGTGCTTCAGCGTATAAATCAGTCTGTTTTCAAAAGTCCGGAGCAGGTTATGGCTAATATCAAAGCCGTAACCGATTATCTTAAGCCCTTCGCAGAAGAGCCCAGAAACGTTCTTACTCTTATAAAAAATCAGGATGGTAAAACCTTTTACATAAACGAAAAGGGAGAATACTGGAGAATTTACAGATTTATCGAGGATTCTATCTGCCTTGATTTGCCTGAAACCACCGAGGATTTTTATCAGAGTGCCTATGCATTCGGTAAATTCCAGCGTGATTTAAGCAATTTCCCTGCGGATACCCTTTATGAAACCATCCCCGATTTCCATAATACCCCCAAGAGATACAATGCCTTTTTAAAGGCTGTGGAGGAGGATGTTTGCGGCAGAGCTGCTTCTGTTGCAGAGGAAATCAAGTTCTTTAAGGATAGAAAAGATTTTTACAGTGTTCTTATAGATAACTGCCATAAGGGTACTTTACCCCTTCGAGTAAGCCACAATGATACAAAGATAAACAACTCTATGCTGGATTTCAAAACCAGAAAGGCTATATGCGTTATCGACCTTGATACCATTATGCCCGGTTTTTCCGTAACTGATTTTGGTGATGCTATCCGCTTCGGAGCAAGCACAGCCGCTGAGGATGAGAAGGATTTATCCAAGGTTTGGCTTGATATGGATATGTTTAAAACCTATGCTGAAGGCTTCCTTGACGGTTGCGGCGGTCAACTGCTTGACACTGAGATTATGCTTCTTCCCGAAGGCGCAAAGATGATGACGGTGGAATGCGGAATGAGATTTTTGACCGACTATCTCCAGGGTGATACATACTTTAAAATTCACCACGAGGGACACAATCTTGAGCGTTGCCACACCCAGATGAAGCTGGTTGCCGATATGGAAGCTCATTGGGATGAAATGAAGGCCATTGTTAAAAAGCATTGTAAAAATCAGTAGGTGAAGCTATGTTAAACTGCTTTGATATAACCAAATTCGGTGCCGTGGCTGACGGTAAAACCGATTGCACAAAAGCAATTCAATCTGCACTTGATGAAGCAGGTAAGGTTGAAGGAGAGGTTATAGTTCCTCCAGGAGAATATCTTTGTGGTTATGTGCGTGTTCCAAGGGGTGTTACCGTTAAGGGCACTTATGCTTGGGAGTTTGCCAAAAACGGAGGCTCAATACTCAAATTAAATCGTAGCGATGTTCCATGCCTTATGGATATAACCGGCGGATTTGGTTGCTGTTTAGATGGTATTTGTATTGATGGCGGCGATTTAGGTGAGGATATCCACGGTGTTATGCTTAAATGGGAGGACAGACTGGAATCCCGTAAAGCCTTCGGAGGCAAAGAGGATACTCCTACTATTGCCAACTGCAGGATTTCAAATTTCAGTGGAAATGCCGTTCACTATGAGAAGGTTTGGTGCTTCTCCATCCGCAACTCCATGCTTGGTTTTTCCAAAAACGGGCTTTATGTTCACGGCTGTGACGCCTTTATAACCGATACCTGGTTTAGCTGTAATAAGCAGGATGGTGTCCATGCGCAGCGTCTTATGGCTGCCACCTTTACGGGTTGCCGCATTGAATGTAATTACAGCAACGGCGTTTATATGTATGATTGCGGCGTTGTTCAGTTCGGAAACTGTTATTACGATGCCAACGCAAAGAACGGCTTTTATTGTGCCGATGAAGGAGAGGATTTCAGGGGGAATCTCACCTTTAACGGAAATATATTTTACCGCTCAGGTTATGACCTTGATAATACAGGTGTTAACGATGAAACTCATTCACATATCTGTATTTCCCACGCTACAAATATCATAATCAGCGGCAACAATTTTGTTGCGGGCGATAGCGGAGCACTATGCCCCGCCTACGGCGTTACCATAAAACAGCTTCGCAACTCGGTTATAGCAAACAACTCCTTTATGTACGCCTCAAGCAAGCAAAATCTTGTGGATTTAGGCGGTCATAAGGATGATATGATAATAACTAACAATACAGGTCTTAATGCTCTTACATCCAAGGAGCATCCCTGGCCCAGATTTGAGGATTAATAAAAAAACACTGCTCCGAAGCAGTGTTTTTTATTGTAATAATTGGAATTTGTGGTATAATAACATATAATATTTAATTTTATGAGGTGTAAAAATGTATATTACAAATGATATTAAATACATCGGCGTTAATGACCATAAGATAGATTTATTTGAGGGACAGTATATTGTTCCCAACGGAATGTCTTATAATTCCTATGCCATCATCGATGAAAAAATTGCGATTATGGATACGGTTGATGCCGCTTTTACCCACGAATGGTTGGATAATATACAGAATACCCTTGAGGGCAGAAAGCCTGATTATCTGGTTGTTCAGCATATGGAGCCTGACCATTCGGCAAATATAATGAACTTTATAAAGGCTTACCCCGATGCGAAAATGGTTTCTTCCGCAAAGGCTTTTGCTATGATGAAAAACTTTTTCGGCACCGATTTTGCCGAAAGACAGGTTGTTGTAGGTGAGGGCGATACTTTAAGTCTTGGAAAACATACCCTTACCTTTGTAACCGCTCCCATGGTGCATTGGCCTGAGGTTATTGTGACCTATGACAGCGCAGACAAGGTTCTTTTCTCGGCAGATGGCTTCGGAAAATTCGGAGCCTTGGATATTGAAGAAGACTGGGCATGCGAAGCAAGACGCTATTATATCGGCATCGTTGGTAAATACGGCGCTCAGGTACAAGGTCTGCTTAAAAAGGCGGCAGGACTTGATATTGAGACTATCTGTCCCCTTCACGGTCCCGTTCTTAAGGAAAATCTCGGATATTACATTGATTTATATAACACCTGGTCAAGCTATCAGCCTGAGGAGGAGGGCATCGTTATTGCCTATACCTCGGTTTACGGCAACACCAAGAAGGCGGTTTTACAGCTCGCCGAGCAATTAAAGGCTAACGGTTGCCCCAAGGTTGTTGTTAATGACCTTGCCCGCTGCGATATGGCAGAGGCGGTTGAGGATGCCTTCCGTTACAGCAAATTAGTTCTTGCTACCACCACATATAATGCAGAGATTTTCCCTTTTATGAGGGAATTTATAACCCACTTAACCGAGAGAAATTTCTCCAACCGCACTGTGGCTTTAATTGAAAACGGAAGCTGGGCTCCCCTTGCTGCAAAGGTTATGAAGGGTATGTTTGAAAAGAGTAAAAATATTACCTTTACCGATACCTCTGTTAAGATTTTATCTGCTCTTAACGAGGAAAGCTCTGCGCAGCTAAATACCCTTGCAGAGGAGCTTTGCCGTGATTACCTTGCCGTTCAGGATTCCACCGCAAATAAAAATGATTTAACTGCACTTTTCAATATCGGCTACGGCCTTTATGTTGTAACCTCTAATGACGGTAAAAAGGATAACGGACTTATCGTTAATACCGTAACTCAGGTTACAAATACACCCAACAGAATTGCCGTAACCATCAATAAAGAAAATTATTCGCACCACGTAATCAAGCAGACGGGTAAAATGAACATCAACTGTCTTACCGTTGATGCACCCTTTGCCGTTTTTGAGAAGTTCGGTTTTGTAAGCGGAAGAAATGTGGACAAGTTTGCTGACTGCACACCCCTTCGTTCGGATAACGGTCTTGTGTTCCTTCCCCGTTATATTAATTCCTTTATGTCCCTTAAGGTTGAACAGTACGTTGACCTTGATACCCACGGAATGTTTATCTGCTCGGTAACCGAGGCAAGAGTTCTTTCCGACAGAGAAACCATGACCTACACCTATTATCAGAACAACGTTAAACCCAAGCCCGAAACCGAGGGCAAAAAGGGTTATGTATGTAAGATTTGCGGTTATGTTTATGAGGGCGAGCCTCTGCCCGAGGACTTTATCTGTCCCCTTTGTAAGCACGGCGCCGCCGATTTTGAGAAAATACAATAATTTAATTGGAGTTTAAAGTATGGAGCTTGTTTTATTAACCGCTCTTGGAGTGGGAGGAGCCACCGTTATCGGCTCTCTAATCGGATTTGCATTTAAGAAAACATCCCACAAGTTTTCCGATATTGTTCTTTCCTTTGCCGCAGGAATTATGCTTGCGGCATCGGTTATCGGACTAATTCTACCCTCAGTAGAGTACGGCGGAAAATACGGAATTATCATCACCATTGTGGGTATTTTTGCAGGGGCTATATGCCTTAATCTTATTGATAAATTAGTTCCTCACCTTCATCAGATGGTAGGGGTAGACAACGAATCGCACAATAATGCGAATCTTAACCGAGTACTGCTTTTTGTTATGGCAATTGCCATACATAATCTGCCCGAGGGTATTGCGGCAGGTGTTGGCTTCGGCTCGGGAGATACCTCTCAGGCTCTGCTTATAGCAGGAGGCATTGCTCTGCAAAATATTCCTGAGGGCATTGTTATTATCAGTCCTATGCTTTCGGCAGGTGTTTCTCCACGAAAAACCCTTTTCTGTGCCGTTCTTACGGGACTGGTTGAGGTTGTAGGCACCCTTATCGGATATTTTGCCATTAACCTTGCAACCTTCATTCTTCCCTTTGCCTTGGCCTTTGCCGGCGGAACAATGCTTTATGTTGTCAGTGATGAAATGCTTTCCGAAACCCACGCCCACGGCAGCGAGCAAGGAGCCACCTATTCTCTGCTTATAGGCTTCTGTGTTATGCTTGTTCTGGATATACTTTTGGGATAATAACCGTAAAATAAAATACACCGTCCGGATTTACCGACGGTGTATTTTTTTATTTTCATAATGCTCGGCAGCCTTTTTCATGAAATCCTCGGTAACCTCAAAATGCTCCGCTAAGGAATGTATATCGGTATACCCCATTTTCAGAGCCTCATAGTATTTTTCTTCGGGGATAAGGGCGTTAATTGCCCAGCGGTTAGCCTTGCTTTCGTGCTTACCCCGCACATCCGCCGAGGCATTTATATTATAAAAGGCTAAATTTTCGCAGTGCCCTATTTCGTGGGCAAGGCGCACCCTTTCCTCCGCTCGGGTTTTTAATTTTTCATCCAAGGCTATTAAAAAGCTTCCGTTAATGCTCACACAAACCGAGCCTGTTTTCGGCAGAGAAAAATTCTCCACCTTTATTCCTCTTTCTTCAGCAATTTGATAAAGCTTAAGAGTTTCCATTTTCCCTTTCCTTTACATACTGAACATACCTCTTGATTTCGTTCCACATTTCATCGGTAACCGTAGTATCTCCTCCGAAAAGCGCCACCTTTACTATATCGTCATCTGCGGCAATCGTAGGCGCCGTTCCCGAATAAAGGTAATCCACACTGACACCGAAATAGGATGCCACCGATGAAAGCACCGAAACCGAGAGAGTTTTTATTCTTCCTTTTTTAAAATCTGTAAGCGTTGCTCTGGGGATTGAACATTCACGGCAAAGCGTTGTTACGTTTATCCCCTTTTTTCGACACAGTTCTTCTATCCGCTGATAAATTTCTTCCATTTAAAATGCCCCTTTTTGTGCAACCTTCATAAATTACGAGATTTAGTAAAATTTGTCCTTGACAATTACTAATTTCCGTAATAAAATGGGCTCGTAATACGAAATTGCGTAATTTTTCTTTCTTTTAAGGCAATTATATTACATAATTTCGTAAAAGTCAACTAATTTTTGAAAGGAAGCACATTCAATGTACTATTGTCAGGACTGCGGATTCGAATTTGAAATGCCGCTGATTGTAACCGAAACCCATTCATTAACAACACCTCCCTATGAAAAGCTATATGTTTGTCCCTCCTGCAAGGGGATGAGCTATCGTGAAAAGCTTTCCACCCATTGTCGTTGCTGCGGCGCAAAGCTTTTGAACGCTAACAGTGACTACTGCAATGATGAGTGCAAAAATAGAGGTAAGGCTATGTGGGAGGCGGAGCGAAAACGCCGAAGACTTTCCTTCACCAATCCCATAGCCATTATTATAAGAGAGACCGAGGAATATAATCGCTCCCACGGAACGAATTACAGCTATGGCCAATACGTTGCATTTATAAGACCGGAGGTAAAAAAATGACCAATGAACAAAAGAAGGAATATCTTGCAAAATACCGTTTGCAGCAGGCAAAAATCCGAAGACTTTGTGAGCTTATAGAGGAAAACCCCGAAAAAAAGGCTGAGTATGATATAGAGATAAACAAGGCTCGTGCTTTCAGGGACCGTATAGAAGCCTTTGTTGAAGCGGTGGACGGCGGAATTCTAACCGAAATACTTTTTCAAAAATATCTTTGCGGAAAATCCCTTGAGGAGATATCCTATAATCTACATTACAGTCAGCGTCAGACCGAGAGATTACATATCAAAGCGTTGGAAGGATTTTCTTTCGCTTGAGTCTTTACTTTTTGCTCTGAATATATTATAATATTTTCCGAACAAATGTTTTGTCGAGCAAGGTCGAAAACTATAAAAAATTTTTAAACGGAGGCGAAAAAATGAAGGACAGAATAATTTTACACTGTGACCTTAACAATTTTTTCGCCTCCGTTTCTCTGCTTTTTAACCCAACACTCAAGGATTTTCCCGTTGCGGTTTGCGGCAGCAAGGAGGAAAGGCACGGAATTGTTCTCGCCAAAAACGAGCTTGCAAAATCCTTCGGCGTTAAAACTGCCGAGCCGATTTTTGAGGCTATGGCGAAATGTCCCGACCTTATAACCCTGCCCCCTATGATGGATAAATATAAAGAATATTCCGTAGCCTGCCGAGAAATCTTTAAACGCTATACCGATTTAATCGAGCCCTTCGGCATTGATGAAAGCTGGCTTGATGTTACGGGAAGCACTCTGCTTTTCGGTGACGGTGAGACCATTGCAAACCGAATACGAACCGATATAAAAAGAGAGCTTGGCATCACTGCCTCTGTTGGGGTAAGCTTTAACAAGATTTTTGCAAAATTAGGCTCGGATATGAAAAAGCCCGATGCGGTTACAGTCATATCCCGAGAAAATTTTAAAGAAAAGGTGTGGCCATTGCCCGTTAGCGACCTCTTATTTGTAGGGAAAAGCAGTGCAAAACGGCTCCGAGATTCGGGGATTTTCACTATCGGAGATATCGCCGCTTGTAGTGATACGATGCTTCACCGTCTTTTAGGTAAAAACGGTGATGACCTTAAACGCTACGCCTTAGGGGAGGACTGCTCCCCCGTTTGCCGTATAGATGCCGATTATAAGCCGAAAAGCATAGGCCGTTCGATTACAAGGGGCAAGGACTTTTGCAGCGAGGAGGAAATCTGGCAGTTGTTTTTAGAATTATCCACCGAGATTTCGGATAATCTGCGAAAATATTCCCTTATGGCAGGCAGTGTGCAGATTCATCTGCGAGACACCCTCCTTGCCACAAGGGAAATCAGCCGTCCGCTAAAATTCCCCACCAATTCCGCCATGCTTATCGCCAAAAAGGGAATGGAGATTTTCAGAGAAAATAATATAGCCCTTCCTCTCCATTCGGCGGGGATAAGAGCCATAAATCTAAAGGCCGAGGATTCATATATCCAGCAGGATTTGTTTGGCGAAATCGAAAAGGACGAAAAGCAGGAAAAAATTGAAACCTCGGTTTACGAGGTGCGAAAAAAGTTCGGTATGGATTCCATCAAAAGCGGAACGGTAATTAAATCAGAAGAATAAAAGAGGTTCAGAAGGGAGACACTCCTTAAGGCAGTTGTCTCCCTTTTTCTTTATATAAGATAAAAATGACACTTTCAATTTCTGAAAGTGTCATAGTGTGTTACATACTTTGAACAATACCTATCTCAAAATATAAAAAATTGACTTATAACGATATTGTGAGACAAATGTTGTTATTATATTTTTAGCTTTTTTTATCAAATTGGGATTTAATTTGTTCATTCACTTTAGCATCCATACCATTTAATAATATAAGGTCCTCTTCTTTGATTGAAATTTCTGCAATATCTTCTTTTGGTCCATATTGTGGAAAAAGCACATCCCATTCTCCATTTATGTTTTCTTCTAACCAAATTACTCCTTGCATACCTTTATGCACGCCATATTTCGCATATTTCTCTTTTTCAACAATCACTTCTACGCAATCAAGATACTTCATTATTTTCCTCCAAAGGGTGTGTTTAATTGAATATGTCCATTGGGCCTTACCATCCAGCCCGTGATAAAGGAAATCGTTCCGTCCCCATTTTTTCGTGGTAGTTCTACTCTAATACTTATTCTTTGTCCATATTCATTTAAAAAGCCTAATTTATAATCTCCGTTTTTGTATTTTTCTAATCCTTGTTTTTCGATTTCTTCTTTTAAGTAGAGCGAATCCTGTATACCATATCCCCAACTTTCCAGCATTTCACTTTTACCGTGCTTGTAAAAATTTTCTGGATCGAATAAATATGGATTAAATTTGGCGTATGGGCATTCAGAAGAACTTTGAGATAATACATCACTATATGAAATGTCATCTAATATGCAGTGACAAAACAGGTGATGCGGCCATTGGGGTGTTTTCGTCTTTAAAAACCAACAATTGTCAAGTTTGAGACATTCCCCACAATGATTTTCACTCAAATTTCGGTGAACCCATTTTTTCCATTCCGGTGCGTCAGGTGTTTGCTGCCCCCATACACCGGCAGAAAACAGTTCTGTTAAAAAGTTCATTTTTATAATACTCCTTTATTTTTTATTTTTCAAGAATATTATATATAAAATAAAACCGCCATACACCGACACTATTTACCCACATAGGAGAATAGAGAGAACACCTTTTACCAAGGTAGTATTCTCCTAAAAACAGATAAATAGTGCATTATAATTAAATTGTGATGTGGTAATTTTATATTATCACAATTAATTCATTTTATTGTAATAAAATCCTCCCGACTTTGCTAACGCTCAGCCAACCTCCTTTACACAAGGAGGGCTATATAGGAATAAAAAAGGCTCCCTTGTGTAAAGGGAGCCTTTTTTTACTAAAATTATATCACATTACCTAAGTTCCTACAATTATAAATCTCTTCTCCTTATTCCTGTTCTAAAATGGACAACCGTTTCATAAAATTAAGCAGACACGAATAAGCTGAGGTGATTTTATGGAGCGTTTTGAAGGTGCCCTTTATGCAGTCGGCGAGGGATTACGAAAAACTCTTTTCCTCCTATCCCCCGATATTAAAGCTTGTGTTCAGGAAATAAGGCTTCGGATAAACCGCCCCGTTGCGCTGACAATAGAAAGTGACAGCCTTTATGTTAATACCGATTCCACCCTTTCTAAGAAGCCCTGCAGCAATTCCCTTATTGCCCGTAAATCAGATATAGACGAAAGCTTTCGGCTTATCTGCGGATGCTCGGTTTATGCCCATACCGAAGAACTTAAACAAGGCTTCGTTATTATGAAAAACGGCAACCGAGCAGGTGTTTGCGGAACGCTGAGCGAACAGGGTATGATGCATAGCATATCCTCCCTTAATATAAGAATTGCAAGGGAAATTTTAGGGGTAGCCGATGAGCTTGTCGCTAAATATAATGGCGGCGGACTGCTTATTGCAGGTCCACCGGGAAGCGGAAAGACAACCCTTCTTCGGGATTTTATACGCACCTTATCGGAATGCTACGGAAAGCGGATAACGGTTATTGACAGCCGAGGAGAAATTTCGGGAAGCCTTACGGGAATTTGCCAAAACGACCTTGGCTCTAATACCGATATTCTGTTGACCTCCACCAAGACGGTTGGAATTGATATCGCCCTTAGAACTATGTTCCCTCAGATGATAGCCTTTGATGAGGTGGGAACAGTAGATGAGCTTGAAAGCATTAAAAACTGCTTTAACTGCGGAGCGGATATTATCACCACCGCCCATATAAGCTGCAAAAAGGACCTTCTTTCCCGTTCGGTTACGCAAAATTTAATCAAAAGCGGAGCGATTTCGCTAATAGCGGTGTTACCACCTGAAATCGGGGGAAAAATAACCTTTTTAAAACCGGAGGACTTAACAATATGAATTTATTTTTCAAGCTTTTCGGTATAGTCCTTATAATTGCTGCCGCAACAAGTCTCGGATTTTATAAATCATCCTGTATTTGCGAGGAGGAAAAGCTATTATCCCAAATTTGCAGTTCCTTACATTCTCTTCGTGAAAAAATTCGGTTGAATTACGGTGAAATGAGCGTTATTATCCCCCTTTGCTTTTCGGCGGAAATTTTAAATATTAAAAACGGCAAAGTAGATATAAACACAAAGGTTCCCACCATCGAAAGACAGCTTCTTTCTGAATATTTCAGCACCGCAGGTATGGGAGATATAGAGAGTGAGGTTGCCAAAGTAGATACATATATAAACCTTTTTGAAGAAAGGCTTTTGGAAAAAAGGAAGAAAACCAAAGAGCTTTGCAAGCTCTACCGTACAGTAGGTTTTTTATGCGGACTTTTTTTAAGTATATTTATGATTTAAGGTGTTCAAATGGATGTTGATTTTATTTTCAAGATAGCGGCTATCGGTATAATCGTAACGGTACTGCATCAGCTGCTTGTCCGCTCGGGCAGAGAGGAGCAGGCAATGCTTACCACCCTTGCAGGATTGGTCGTTGTGCTTCTTATGATAGTTGATGCCATATCCGAGCTGTTTGTTACGGTTAAAAATCTTTTCGGTTTATAGCTATGGATATTATAAAAATTTTAAGCATTTTAATTATTGCGGCTATTCTTGCCATTGTGCTTAAGCAATACAAGGAGGAATATGCCCTTATTATATCGGTGGCGGCAGGAATAATCGCTCTGCTTTTTGCCGCCGAAAAAATTATTTCTCCCATAAATATGTTACGGGAGAAAATTGAGGAATTCGGTATCAAATCGGAATATTTTTCTACTGCAATCAAGGGCCTCGGCCTTGCTTATATTAGCAGCTTTATCGGAGATATCTGCCGAGATTGCGGACAATCCTCCTTAGCCGAAAAGGCAGAGATTGCCGGCAAATGCGCCGTTTTTATTCTCTGCGTACCGTTGAGTCTTACCCTTCTTGATACCGTTTTAGGATTTATATAGCTATGATTAAAAAAATTACAGTTACACTTATTTTCTTTTTGCTTTTTTCCTTTACAGTTTGCGCCGAGGAAAACAATACCTATTCCGAACAGTTTAAAAATAGCGGGGCTGGCTCTCTTTACGATTCTCTGCCCGATAGCGCCAAGGAGTTTTTTCGAAAAAATGATATAGACCCCTCGGACTATAATTGGACATCTGCACTTTCCGGAGAAAATGTTTTTTCTCACATATGGGATTTTATCCACTCAGGCTCTGCGGCTCCCCTGAAAAGCGGAGCCGCCATTCTCGGTATTATTCTGATAACCGCCGCTATAACCTCCTTTGTTAAGGAAAGCGGCGCTATGACGGCGGCTGTATACGCTTCGGTGATAACGGTCTGTGCCGTTGCGGTAACCCCTATATTTTCCTGTATTTCCACTTGCGTTAACGCCCTTAAGGGCTCCTCGGTTTTTATGCTGTCCTTTATCCCCGTTTTTGCCGCAATAATAGCCGCCTCGGGGGGTGCGGTTACATCGGGAATTATGAGCAGCGTTTTGCTTCTGGTTTCCGAGGCGGTTTCTTATATATCCGCATTTGTTATTACCCCTCTTATGGGAGGCTATCTTGCCGTGAGCATATCCTCCTCGGTTTCTCCCCTTTTAAATCAAACGGGTATAGCCGAGGGAATTAAAAAAATATCTATGTGGATTTTTTCCCTTGTTACCACAGTTTTTCTAGGTGTTTTGGGAATACAAACCACCGTTGGCAACGCCGCCGATTCCCTTTCCCTTCGCACAGCAAGATTTATCTTAGGCTCGGCTATACCCGTTGCAGGAACGGCAGTATCAGAAGCCTTTGCCACCGTTACCGCATCCATGCAGATGCTCAAAGCCTCGGTGGGGGTTTACGGGGTTGTGGCTGTTGCGGTTATATTTTTACCATTACTGCTGGAACTGATTTTATGGCGGATTGCATTGCTTGTAAACTACTGTGCGGCAGATATATTTTCTCTGACTAAAATATCGGCAGTACTAAAAGCCGCCGATATGATGCTATCCCTTCTTATAGGAATTATTTTGCTTATAGCGGTAGTCTTTATAATTTCACTTACAGTTGTTATTTCGGTGGGTAAATAATTATTATGAATGCTTTTTCTTCCTTTGTTGCTTCTTTTTGCGCAAGTTCAATAATCATCGGGCTTATGTATCTTGTATGTCCCGAAAAGCAGAAGAATATTGTTAAATTCTTATTCGGCATTGTTTTTATTTTATCGGTGATTTCCTCCTTTGCAAGTATAAAGGATATAACTCTACCAGATTTCGATTCTGCCGATTATTCCCGAAACGAAACCGATATTGCCGAAACAAGCGCCCGACTTGTATATGAGGGTGCTCTTAAAAATTCGGGAATAAATTTTAGAAAAATAGAAGTTTGTACGGATAAAAATGATGACGGCAGCATATTTATTACTAAAGTGATAATTTATTCGGATGCAAACAAAACGGACATCCTAACGGCTTTGGGAACGGTTGCCAAAACTTATGAGGTTGAAATTAAAAATGATTGAAGCAATAAAAAGGCTTTTGCCAAAACTTAAAAATCCAAAATTTCTTATTATTCTGGGCTTTGCGGGTATACTGCTTATTTTCCTTTCCTCCCTTGGTCCATCGGAGAAGGAAAACAAAAACTCCTCATCCGCTGCTTGTACCTTTTCTGCTGAGGATTACAAGGTACAGCTTGAAGAGGATATTACCGCTATGGTGAGAAAGATAACGGGGAGCAAAAACATTTCGGTTATGGTAACCCTTGAAAGCGGAGTTAAATACTCCTATGCCGAATCGGCAGAAGGGGTAACCGAACAAAAGAGCGAAAAGGATACCGAAAGCTCCAGCGAAGAAATCAAGCAGAGCTATATAACCGTTAAAACCTCGGACGGCGGCGAGGATGCTCTCCTCGTTACCGAAATTATGCCCGAAATCAGGGGTGTTGCCATTGTTTGCGACGGGGGTGATGATGAATTTACAAGGGAGAAAATAAAAAACGCCGTTATGGCGGCTTTAAATATCACTTCAAAAAGAGTTTATATTGCAGGAGGAGCTACATATGAAAATTAATAAGGTATTTGGAAAAAGTCAGATTGCGGTAACCGCTATGGTTATAGCCCTTGCCGCCGCTATTTGGCTCAATATGAAATATTCGGATACTTCAACAAAATATTTAGGCGAAGCCACCTATGTTAATAACACCTCATCCGAAAGCAAGGCAACACAAACCTCTGCCAAGGCTAAAGAGGATAAAAGCTATTTCGAAACGGTAAGAAAAGAAAGAGAAGAAAATCAGAACAAAATTGAGGAAACGGTTAAGGAAGCCCTTAAAAGCGATAAGCTTACCGCCGAGGATAAAAAGGCCGCCACTCAAAAGGTAACTCAGCTTGCCGATACCATAACCAAACAGGGTAATATTGAGGCTCTTATTATCGCCAAGGGCTTTGAGGACTGCGTTGCGATTATTAATAACGACTCCATTACCATTGTGGTTAAATCTGACGGACTTACAACGGCTCAGACTCTGCAAATACAGGATATTGCCACCTCCCAGACCAACATTTCCCTTGCCAACGTTAAAATCGTTACGGTTAAATAATAAAAATATGTTGAGTTATTTGAAAAAAGTGGTATAATATATTTAGAACATTACGGAGGTAAATAAAATGACAGATAATAAAACTGAACTTTCCGTTAATACCGAAGTTTTTGAAAAAATGGCTGAAATCGCCGCAAAGGAAATTGACGGTGTTGTTTCCCTTTCTAAAAAGCAGGTAGATTTAAAGGGAATAATTAAAAATAAGAGTGCCTTTAAGGGCGTTAAGGTTGAAAGCATTAACGGCTCGATTGAAATCAGCGTTTATCTTTGCGTAAAGCAGGGTGTTAATGTTAAAGAGGTTTCCGAAAAGGTTCAGGCAAACGTTAAGGATAAGATTCAGACTATGACCGGTAACGCTGTTACCAAGGTTAACGTTTGCGTTGCCGACATTGAAATCCAGGAAGAGGCCGAAGCCTAAGCAAAAAAATTAAGGGATGATGCATCGCATCATCCCTTTTTTTATTATTCTTTTTTATCCTTTTTAAAGGATTCGTTTGTTTCCTCGGTTACACCCTCGGTGCTTTCCTTCATAAACATAATCTTAACCGTCATCAAAATAAGCTGAATATCAAGAAGTAATGAATAGTTCTGGATATAAATCAGGTCAAGCTGAAGCTTATCATAGGGAGAGGTGTTATACTTTCCGTAAAGCTGAGCATAACCCGTAAGTCCTCCCCTAACCTTTAATCTATATTCGAATTCGGGTATCATTTCAGTGAACTTTTCGGTTAATTCACCACGCTCAGGACGGGGACCCACAAGACTCATATTTCCTATGAGTATATCAATGAGCTGGGGAAGCTCATCAAGACGACTTGCTCTGAGAATTCTTCCAACGGGGGTTATTCTCGGGTCTCGCTCGGTGGCAAGCTGAGGAGCGCCATCCTTTTCTGCATTCACTATCATGCTTCTGAATTTATGAATTTTAAAGGGATTGCCGCCAATAGTTAGCCTCTCCTGTAAATAGAATACGGGGCCACCGTCATAAAGCTTGATGGCTAATGCCGAAATAAGCAGTAAGGGGGATGTTATTATCAACAGAACAAGAGAAACTATAATATCCATCAATCGCTTGAAAAATCTCTGTTCGATAGTAAGACCCGTATTTCTGTAAAGAAGCAAGGGAGTATCGAAAAGATGCAGACGCTCAGCGCCACGAACAAGAACATCCGAGACCTTAGTGGTGGTGTAGGTTCTTACATCGTGCTTAAAGCAGAACTTTAAAATTTTGTTTCGCATTTCGGAATGCACATCGTAAATAATTACACCCTGAGCCGATTCAATAAGCTCTTCGATTTTTTCAAGTCCCTCAGATACATTTACTACCTTATCGATAATATACTTATCCTTGCGGGATGCAACCTTTTTAATAAAGCCCGAGGGCTCGTAATCCTCGTAAATCAATAAAAGCTTTCTTGCGGGGAAGCAACGGTGGAAAACAAAATTACCGAGAAATGTCATAATCAAAGCAAACACAAGGTCTATTATAGCCACCTTGATTATGGGAATAACGGTTATAAATTTTGTTGCCATAAGAACTATCTGCAGATAAACTACCGTATTTGTTGCTACAACCGAAAGCACCTGCGATATTGCCATACTGGAGGTTTTATGAATACCAAACTTAAAGCCATCAAAGAAATAAAGGAAAATAGCAAGGAAAGCCGCATAGAAGGCAATCATCATAACATTTCCTTTTCCCGCAAAGGCGATAAGAATCAGCTCATTATAGTTTTCAAACCAATAATGGGCAAACACTCCGCTCTGGACGGCAATTAGAATGATTATAAACAAAAATCTTATGAGTTTTTTAAACTGTTCAAGACCGTTTTTCAAAAAATCACTTCCGTTATTTTAACATTATTATGTGAGTTTACATAAATTATACTACAAACCTTTGAAAAAGTAAACAACGAGATAAAAAAGCAACCGTAGGGTGCCATTTGACGCATCCTGCGGTTGCCTATTTTATTCGCTTTTTGCCTTTGTTTCGCAGTAAGCACAACGGTAAATCTGCTGTTCCTTATCCGTTAAGGTGAATATATGAGGAAGCTCCTGCTCGGTTGAAGTTATACATCTGGGATTTTTGCAGAATATAACATCGGTTAATTTTTCAGGCAGGTCTATGCTCTTTTTCTCAACGGTTACGCCGTTTTTAATTATACTTACCGTAACGCCGGGGTCAACATAGCCTAATACATCAGTATTAATGGAAATATCCGAATCTATCTTTATTATATCCTTTTTGCCCATTTTTTTGCTGTTCACATTCTGAATCAGCGCAACCGAAGCATTAAGCGCTTCAAGGCCTAAAAGATGATAAAGCTTCATTCCCTTACCTGCAGTTATATGGTCAATAACAATTCCGTTAACTATTGCATCTATCTTCATACCGTCACCTCAAGAAGCTTGAGAATGAGTGCCATTCTCATATATTTTCCGTTAAGCACCTGTTTGAAATAACAGGCTCTGGGGTCCTTATCAATAGCAACGCTTATCTCATTAACTCTGGGCAGCGGATGCATAACCGCCAAATCCGCCTTGGCGCCGCTGAGCTTTTCGGGGGTTAGGATATATGTATCCTTAAGACGCAGATAGTCCTCCTCGTTGAAGAAACGCTCTCTTTGAACCCTTGTCATATAAAGAATATCAAGCTCGCCGATAACCTCCTCAATGGTTGATACCTGCTTATACTCAATATTATGCTTTTTAAGAACATCCTTCTTTATATAGCTGGGCAATTTAAGCTCGTCGGGAGAGATAAGAACAAACTTTATATTGTTGTATCTTGAAAGGGCTTCTATTAAGGAGTGTACCGTTCTGCCGAACTTAAGGTCTCCGCAAAGACCTACTGTAAGGTTATCAAAGCCGCCCTTTTCTCTGTGGATGGTAAGTAAATCCGCAAGGGTCTGGGTGGGGTGGTTATGACCACCGTCCCCCGCATTGATAACGGGAATAGATGCGTTCATCGATGCAACCAATGGCGCACCCTCTTTAGGATGGCGCATAGCTATAATATCTGCATAGCAGGATATTGTTTTAGCCGTATCGGCAACGCTCTCGCCCTTAGCGGCAGAGGAGCTTTGCGCCTCGGAAAAGCCTATTACGTTTCCGCCCAGCTCATACATAGCCGCCTCAAAGCTAAGCCTTGTTCGGGTGGAGGGCTCGAAAAACAGTGTAGCAAGCTTTTTACCGTGACAGGCTTCACTGTATTTTTTAGGATTATCTATAATATCGTTTGCAGTGGAAATAAGCTCATTTATCTCGGCAACATCAAGGTCGAGAATACTTATAAGACTTCTCATTACTTCGCTCCGTTTATTTCAAGATATTTTTTGATACGCTCAACATTTTCACGATTGGCTTCATCCTCTTCAAGATACTCGATTATATCATAAACATCAACAACCGAGTAAACGGGGAAGCCAAACTCCTCTCCAACCTCAGCCATGGCGCTCTTTTCGGTTTTACCCTTTTCCTTGCGGTCAACCATAACGAAGGTGGCGGCAACCTTGGTGCCCTCTATTTTGGATAAGATTTCCATACTCTCACGAATAGCGGTTCCTGCGGTTATAACATCCTCAACGATTACGATTTCCTCGCCTGCTTGAGGCTTATAGCCTACAAAAACTCCGCCTTCCCCGTGGTCCTTTTCCTCTTTTCTGTTGAAGAAGAAGGGAACATCAAGTCCGTTTTTAGCAAGGGCAACTGCAACCGATACAGCTATCGGGATACCCTTGTATGCAGGGCCGTAAAGAACGGTCTTTTTATTGCCTACCTTTTCAAAATAAGCCTTGGCATAAAACTCGCCGAGCTTACAAATCTGCTCTCCGGTTTTAATATCACCTGCATTGATAAAGTAAGGGATTTTTCTGCCTGATTTTGCGGTAAAATCACCAAACTTTAAAACTCCGGCAGACTCTAAAAACTGTATAAATTCTCTTTTATAGCTTTCCATTTTAACTCTCCTTAATCCACAAATTCAGCAACACAGCGTTTATATGCTGCAACGGGATCTTCTGCGGCGGTTATGGGTCTGCCCACAACGATATAATCACTGCCGATTTTCTTTGCTTCGGCAGGAGTCATAACACGCTTCTGATCTCCGATATCACCGTCTGCAAATCTAACACCCGGTGTTACGGTTAAAAATTTCTCTCCGCAAGTTTCGTGAACCTTGCCGGCTTCGAGGGGTGAGCAAACAACACCATCAAGTCCTGCGACTGCGGCATTGTGAGCATAGTGCATAACAACCTTATCAATAGGCTCTTTTATAAGAAGGTCATTTTCCATTCTTTCCTGGTCGGTAGAGGTGAGCTGAGTTACAGCTATAAGCAGAGGTCTTGTACCGTCCTCACGGGTGAGTCCTTCCAGTGCTGCTTCCATCATAGAGATGGTACCTGCAGCGTGAAGATTAGTCATATCAACATCAAGTCTAGATAAAACCGCCATACTCTTTTTAACTGTATTAGGGATATCATGAAGCTTTAAATCGAGGAAAATCTTATGTCCTCTTGCCTTGATTTCCTTAACAATCTGGGGACCTTCGGCATAGTAAAGCTCCATACCGATTTTAACAAAGGGCTTGCAATCGGTGAACTTATCAAGAAAGCTCATAACCTGTTCCTTACTTGCAAAATCACAAGCTACTATAACATCCTTACCCATTAATGTGCTCCTCCTATAATTTCTTTTAAATCTTTTATTCCGTATTTCTCCATAACCTCGGGCAGAGCATTAATTATATCTCTGCAGGCATATGGGTCAACAAGATTTTGTACGCCTATTTGTACTGCGGTTGCGCCTGCGAGCATCATTTCGATAACATCCTCGGCACTTGCAATACCGCCCATTCCGACAATCGGAATTTTTACTGCATCATAAACCTGATATACCATTCTAAGGGCAACGGGCTTTATTGCAGGACCCGAAAATCCGCCCATTTTATTGGCAATAACGGGCTTTTTGGTCTTTAAATCTATTCTCATTCCCAGTAATGTGTTTATCATACTGATACCGTCCGCTCCCGCATCCTCGCAGGCCTTTGCTATGGATACGATATCGGTAACATTGGGGGAAAGCTTTATTATTATGGGCTTATCGGTTTTTTCTCTTACCGCCCTTGTAACCTCAGCCGCCGCTTCGGGGGATGTTCCGAAGCTCATTCCGCCGCCATGAACATTAGGACAGGATACGTTAACCTCAAACCAGCCTATTCCCTCTTGGCCGCTTAATTTCTCAACGGTATAAGCATAATCCTCAACGGAAAATCCGCTTACATTTGCCATAACGGGCTTTGAAAAGCACTCTCTAAGTTTTGGTAATTCATTGCTTATTACCGCCTCAACTCCGGGGTTTTGCAGACCTACCGCATTTATAAGACCAGCCTCACATTCCGCAATTCGGGGTGTAGGATTACCAAAACGGGCATCCCTTGTTGTGCCCTTAAAGGAAAATGTACCTAAGCAATTTATATCATAAAGCTCGGCAAATTCATAACCGAAACCGAAGGTTCCGCTGGCGGGGATAATAGGGTTGTCTAAAGTTATTCCGCAAAGTTCTACCTTTGTGTTTACCATACTATCTCCTCCCTTTTAAGCACGGGACCATCCTTGCAGATGCGCTTGTTTCCGTATTTGGTTTTGCAACTGCAGCCCATACAAGCACCAAAACCGCAACCCATTCTTTCTTCAAAGCTATACTGACCTGAGCTTTTGGCTACCGACTCTATTGCTCTGAACATAGGCTCGGGACCACAGGTGTAAAAATATGTGTAATCCATATCCTTCATTGCATCGGTAACAAAGCCCTTTACTCCGAAGCTTCCGTCTGCCGTTGCAACGGTAACCTTTGCGCCGAGAGCCTTAAAATCATCATAAAGGAATATTTCACTCTTTGTATTAAAGCCTAAGATAACCGAAGCTTCTTTTCCCTCGCTTATCAGCTTTTTGCAGAGGTTATAAAGTGGAGGCACTCCAACTCCTCCGCCTATAAGCAGAGCCCTTTCTCCGCTTTCGGCGGTGGAATAACCGTTGCCGAGGCCAACTAGTACATCGAGGCTCTCGCCTACTTCCATCTCTGCCATCTGTTCGGTGCCCACACCTACAACCTTATATATTAAGGTTATATCCTTTTCGGAATAATCGCAGATGGATATAGGTCTGCGCAGATATTTTCCCTCAAGCTTTATGTTTACAAACTGACCGGGTGCGGTTATAGCCGAGGTATCACCCTTGATAATCATTTTATAAACGTTATCGGTTAGCTTTTCGTTTAAAATTATCTCGTAAATTCCCTGAGTCATATTTTTATTCCAATCCTTTTAGGAACTGTATCGGCATTTCACCCTTTTCGGTTGAATCTGCCAAAACACTGCTCCTATATTTATTAAGCATTTCTTTAACGGTTTCAAAATCGGCGGTTTTCTTCTCGGGGGGAACCGTACTATGTACCCATTCGCTTTCCCAATCTGCCAAATCGGAATAGAACTGATTAGCCCTCCAAGCAAAGCGCTGCTCGAAGATTTTCAAATCATCCTCATTATAATCCTCGCACTTTTCAAGCTTTTCCTCCAGCATATCGAGGAATTTCTGCCAACGAACGGCATAATATCCCGAAACCAGACCGCTCCACTCTTTCCAGGCATAATCAAAGAGATAGGAATCCTCTTCGTTACCCCATATTGTAAAGAGTAATCTCGCATTATATTCGTAAAGGTTCTTTTCTTCCTCATTTGTACCAAAGCTACGGGCATCGGAAATCCATTTTTCCAAGGTCCATTCCTTTCTGAAGGAAAGCATGGTATCAAAGTCCGAAAGAAGCTCCAAAAATTCTGCCTTTAGCTTTTTAAAGAGCGCCGTATCCTTTGCCTTAAAGCTTTCGGCCACTCTTCTGTACAATGTTTGTGCATAGTTAGAAAGCATCTGCCTTGTAATATCCGCAACATCGTATTTATATCCGTCAGAATCAGACTTTACCTTAAGTAAAAGGTCTAAAACCTCAACCAAGGTATCCTCCGCATAATGGATATAGAAATCATCCATTGGTCCCGAGCCTTGGGGAGCAAGAGAAGGTCTTGAGCCCACAAGACTGCCTCTTTCAACAAAGTCGGTCTGCTTATAGTATACCTTTTCGAGTAATATCTCAAATGCCTTTTCGGCATTTTCATCCTTTACGCCGTATCTGCGCTCGGTGTAATCCTTTAGCCACTCTTTTATATCAACTGCCTTATCGTAGCAAAGCATTTCAAGGCATAAATCATAGAATACAGGATTCTGACCTATACCCTCCATCATAATACCCGTTCCGCAAACATTGGGGTATTTTTCTTTAACGACTAAATATTTGTTTTTCGCCTGAAGCTCCAAGTCGCCGTGGAGAGACATTCTTGCGCCGAAATTATGAAGGTTTGCGCAAACAAAATCGTAGCCGTAAAAGCCTTCGGTTTCATCGGGCATTTCACCGAGAAGGTCAAGAATCAAAATCTTTTTCTTATCGATTACAGTTAGGATATCCTTTCTAAGGCTCCAAGCCTGCATAACCCAGATATGGTTTTTATCAAATTTATCGAAAAGTGCAGATATGGTTCTGCCAACACTGTTAAGATATTCCGAGCCCTCTTTGGGAGGATAGCCCTCGTGGAAGGGGTCGGCGGCATAGAAGCCGTGAAGCCCGAAGGTTTCCTCTAATTTTTTGAAATAAACCGAGCCTATTTCGAAGAAAAGGGGGTCTGTCGGGTCAATTTCAGCGGTTGTGCCTATATTATTCCAGGATTTCTTAACAAGAATATTTGCATCCTTGTATCTCTCCAGCATAATCATGGGAACGCAACCCGAAAATCCCTGTTGGATGGGTTTCATTCCAAATTCCAGCTCACGCTCTAATATCTTTTTACCTAAAATTTCGTGGGAGTCTATCCAGCTTTTGGGCAGAGGTCCGCCGTGGCCTTCAATGTTGGTCATCCACTGCCATGCAAAAAATGCAGGGCCTACCAAAAACGCACGGGCCTGCTCATCGCTAAAGCCCAGCTCAAGCATGGTTTTATACCATACTGCTTCTTCACCTGTTATGGCAAGGGGCATATTTATGCCGTTTAATGCCATCATATCTATTTCTCTTTCCCAACGTTCCCAGTTCCACCAAGCGCAGGAATAGGAATGGGTGCAATAGTTCATATAGGTGCGGTATTTCTGCTCCACTACCCTTCTGTAAAATTCGGGGAGCGGTATATCCTCAACCTTTTCGGTACGGCTTCCGCACCAGGATATATTGAACTTGAGATATTTTTTAACATAGTAACCGAGGGCCATTGCCATACTAAGCTGTGAATCACCCCTCAGCACGGGACGACCCTTTGCGGTATCGATTTCGAAAACCTCATATCCGTTTTCTTTTTCAATAAATTCGAAATCAAACATACCGTCAAGCTCGGGAACTATTCTGTGTATAAGTCCTTTAATTGCTTGCATTGCTTTTTCTCCTAAGCATCTATTGTTGAAATTGTAATGGTTGTTTCCTCTAAAACATCAAGGAGCACCTTAACTGTATCAAGGGCAGTAAAGATTGTAACGTTGTTCTCGGTAGCGTAGCGGCGGATTTCATAACCGTCACTCATAGGTCCTGCCGAGTTGATATCCCTTGTGTTGATAACATAGGCGATATGGCCCTGACGGATAGCCTCGGGAATTTCCTCGCTATCCTCACCGATTTTCTTAAGAATATGGGTGCGAATTCCGTTCTTCTTAAGGAATTCGGCAGTACCCTTGGTTGCCTGAATATTAAAGCCTAAGTTATAGAAACGACGGATAAGGGGAAGTGCTTCTTCCTTATCTCTATCAGCAATTGTTGCGAAAACCGTTCCGTAATTCTGAAGCTTCATACCCGAAGCCTGCAAAGCCTTGTAAAGGGCACGGTTAAGCTTATCATCATAACCGATGGCTTCACCCGTTGATTTCATTTCGGGAGAGAGGTATGCATCAAGTCCCTTTATCTTGTTAAAGGAGAATACGGGCACCTTAACATAATAACGGTTCTTCTCCTCGGGATAGGTATCGAATATACCCTGCTCCTTAAGACTCTTGCCGAGAATAACCTCGGTTGCAATATCTGCAAGACTGTAGCCCGTAGCTTTTGAAAGGAAGGGTACGGTTCTTGAAGAACGGGGATTAACCTCGATTATAAATACATTATCGTTTGCATCTACAATGAACTGAATATTGTAAAGACCGATAATTCCAATACCAAGACCTAATTTTTTAGCATACTGAAGGATGATTCCCTTAACACGGTCAGAAATACTGAAGGTGGGATAAACGCTTATAGAGTCGCCGCTGTGGATACCTGTGCGCTCAACAAGCTCCATAATTCCGGGGATGAATACATCTCTGCCGTCACAAATGGCATCGATTTCAACCTCTTTACCCTCGATATATTTATCAACCAGTACCGGCTTATCCTCATCAATTTCAACGGCGGTTTTAAGGTAATGGCGAAGCTGATTTTCATCGGCTACTATCTGCATTGCTCTGCCGCCCAGAACGAAGGAGGGACGAACAAGCACCGGATATCCGATTTCGGCAGCCGCCTTAACGCCCGATTCAATATCGGTTACAGCCTTACCCTGAGGCTGAGGTATATCAAGACTCTTGAGCACCTTTTCAAAGCTATCACGGTTTTCCGCTCTCTCGATAGCCTCACAGTCGGTACCGATAATCTTAACTCCCCTCTTCATAAGAGGCTCAGCAAGGTTAATAGCGGTCTGACCGCCTAAAGAAGCGATAACGCCCTCAGGTTTTTCAAAGTCAATAATGCTCATAACATCCTCGGGGGTGAGGGGCTCGAAATAGAGCTTGTCCGAGCAGGTATAGTCGGTAGAAACTGTTTCGGGGTTGTTGTTGATAATTATTGCTTCATATCCCGAATTTTTAATTGTTGTTACAGCGTGAACTGTTGAATAGTCAAACTCAACGCCTTGTCCGATACGGATAGGACCTGCGCCTAAAACGATAATCTTCTTTTTATCGGTTATAACCGACTGATTTTCGCCGCTGTATGATGAATAGAAATATGGAATATAAGCATTTGTATGGCAGGTATCAACCATACGGAAAACGGGAGTTAATTTGTTTTCTTTTCTGAAATTATAAACATCAAGCTCACTGCACTCCCACATTCTTGCAACATATTTATCCGAGAAGCCCATCTTCTTTGCGCTTGTAAGAATCTCTAGGTTGCGGGGATTTTCCTTAAGACTTCTTTCCATATCAATAATGCGCTTGATAGCCTCAAGGAAGTAGGCGGTAATCTTTGTAATTTCGTGAATTTCCTCAACGGTTGCACCACGGTAAAGAAGCTCAGCTATTGCAAACAGATTATCATCTCTGAACTCGCCGATATAGGTGCGAAGCTCATCATCTGTCATATCGTCAAACTTGCTGTGATAAAGATGATTAATACCGATTTCAAGAGAACGGGTACCCTTAAGCAAACTCTCCTCTAAGGTAGAGCCTATACCCATAACCTCTCCCGTTGCCTTCATCTGTGTTCCGAGAACATTAGAGGCGGTAGTAAATTTATCGAAGGGGAAACGGGGAAGCTTTGTGATAATATAATCAAGCTTGGGCTCAAAGGCGGCAGTTGTGTTGGCAATTTTAATTTCCTCTAAGGACATACCAACCGCAATTTTTGCCGTAACTCTGGCTATAGGATAGCCACTTGCCTTGGAAGCAAGTGCAGAGGAACGGGAAACTCTGGGGTTTACCTCGATAAGATAGTATTCACTGGTGGTTGGGTTAAGAGCAAACTGAACATTACAGCCACCCTCAATTTTAAGCTCCTTAATAATCTTAAGGGCACTGTCATTAAGCATTTTAAGGTCGTGGTCATTGAGGGTTAATATGGGAGCTACAACCAAAGAGTCACCGGTGTGAACTCCAACGGGGTCGATATTCTCCATTCCGCAGATGGTTATAGCGTGGTTGTTGGAATCACGCATAACCTCGAACTCGATTTCCTTATAGCCCTTAACACTCTTTTCAATTAAAACCTGATGAACAGGGGAAAGCTTGAAGGCGTTAGTTCCAACCTCTATAAGCTCCTCCTCATTATAGGCAAAGCCGCCGCCCGTACCGCCCAATGTGAAGGCAGGACGCAAAACAACGGGATAACCGATTCTCTCGGCAGCCTCCTTTGCCTCCTCTAAGCTATAGGTTATTTCAGAAGGAATAGTGGGCTCGCCTATGCTCTGGCAGAGCTCCTTAAACATTTCTCTATCCTCGGCACGTTCAATACTTTCACTGCTTGTGCCCAAAAGCTCAACGCCGCACTCCTTTAAAATGCCCTTTTTCTCAAGCTGCATTGCAAGGTTGAGTCCCGTCTGTCCGCCGATACCGGGGACAATAGCATCGGGACGCTCGTAGCGGAGAATTCTTGCCATATATTCAAGGGTCAGAGGCTCCATATAAACCTTATCGGCAATGGTGGTATCGGTCATAATAGTTGCAGGGTTGGAGTTGCAAAGAACCACCTCATAGCCCTCCTCCTTAAGAGCAAGGCAGGCCTGCGTTCCCGCATAGTCAAACTCAGCTGCCTGACCGATTACAATAGGACCTGAGCCTATAATCAATATCTTTTTTAAATCTGTTCTTTTTGCCATAATTAAGCCTCCTAAAATTTATACGCAATTTTGTTGTTAACTACTGTAAGTCGACATCTGCCGAAAACCTTTTCTCCCTCAAAGGGGGTTGCCCTGCCCTTTGATAAAAACTCATCGGGATTAATTTCGTATTCTTCCTCAAGGTCGAACACACAAAAATCCTGCGTTTCGGGAAGCCCGAAGCGTTTTCTCGGATTTATTGACATCAGCTCGATTAGTTTTTCTAAGGTTATTATTCCTTTTTTAACAAGGTGGGTATACATCAAGGGGAAGGCGGTTTCAATTCCCACTATTCCCATAAGACTGCCCTCCAGACCTTTGGATTTTTCCTCTTTAGAGTGGGGAGCATGGTCGGTGGCTATCATATCGATAGTTCCATCCTTTATACCCTCTATTAAAGCGAGCCTGTCCGCTTCGGAGCGGATGGGGGGGTTCATTTTAAATCTGCCCTCATCCTTTAAATCCATATCGTTTAGGATAAGATAATGGGGAGCGGTTTCGCAGGTTATATCAAGGCCCTCGGCCTTGGCTTTTCTGATTAGCTCGACGCTTTCCTTGGTTGAGATATGGCACACATGGTATTTGCACCCCGTTTGCCTTACAAGCTCCATATCCCGTTCTATCGGTTTCCATTCGCTTTCACTGCATATTCCCTTAAAGCCGTTCTTTTTGGCAAACTCACCGTCATGAATACAGCCGCCAAAAAGCAGTGAATTATCCTCGCAGTGGGCAACTATAATTTTGCCCATTTCCTTAGCCTTTTCCATCGCCCTTTTCATCATTTCGGCCGACTGAACGCCTCTACCGTCATCCGAAAAGGCTACCGCCTCGCTAAGTTCTTCAAAGCTTGATAGTTCTTCTCCCTTTTGACCTACCGTTATGGAGGCGTAAGGGTGAACATTGATTATAGCATCCTTTTTAATTATATCAAGCTGCATATCCAAAGCCTGCTTGTTATCGGGAACGGGGTTCAGATTAGGCATTGAGAAAACATCACTATATCCTCCCCTTGCACAAGCGGCTGTTCCCGAGGCTATGGTTTCTTTATAAAAAAATCCCGGCTCTCGTAAATGCACATGTACATCACAAAAAGCAGGGAAAATATAACAATTATTAAAGAAAAGGTCTAAACCGTCATTTCCCCCTATTTCCATGGAAGAAACGGCAGTTTTCTTAACACTTGCATTTTCAAATTTAAAGCTGTTTTCAAACTTCAGATTCATAATTTCTCCTATAAAAAAAGCCTTGCTGTAGAGCAAGACTTTAAGTTTACGCGCAGTAGCACGCCGTGACCTTACTCACAGCTGCAAAAAAACTTATTTTATCTTGCCGATGTCACAGCATCGAATTAAAGATTTCATTTCTAATATTCTACCACACATTAACACCTATGTCAATAAAACTAAGCTATTTTTGAAGAAAAATATATAGTAATCTACCCGAATATCCCGTAGTATAGGATACCGAATCCGCAGAGTTGTAAACCGCCTTGATATTAAATATTTTTTCGTTATCAAAAAGCTGTTTTTCTGCCCTTTTTAGCTCTTCTTTGGAGGAAAACTTGATAAATACGGCATCATTTTCTATCTGCTTTGAAATAATTTGAGAAACAGAAGAAAAATTATACTTTTCTGTAAACATCCCCTTTTGCATAAAATAATTGTATTTTTTACCGTTGCACAAGGGAACAAAAATATTTTCATCATAGCTTATTTCGTGGGTTATCTCCAGCTCCTTTGTATCTATGCAAAAATATTCGTAACAGATATCAAAGTTTTCTTTTTCTTCGGGGTGAGGGTCTGCCCAGGTTACATCTATATAGTAATTTTCGCCCTCAAGCTCAATAAAATTCCATATATGGTAAGCACCGCCCGACTGCTCTCCATCCTCCACTTTGCTTTTTCCAAGCACGCTTCCGCAGGGGATACCAAGCTCGTTCATAACAATTTCAAAAACATCGGTATAGCCCTGACAAACAGCTGTGCCTTCCACAAGGCAGTTATATGCATCAAGATGGTTTACTCCATCCTTAGAGGTGATTTTCTCGCTTAATTCATAATTATATTCCGTGTTATTAACAATATAATCGTGAACATAAAGAGCCTTTTCGTAATCGGATTCCAACAACGAAGCGCTTTCTTTAATTTCTTTTACCTTTGAATCAAATTTATCCCGATACTGTGAAAGTTCTTCCTTTTCAACATAAAATTCGGGCTCAATAACAAGGTAATCCAAACCAAAAATATCGCCCTCATAGTATGTATAAACTCCGCTCAGCCAAAAAAGCTCGGGGTGGTCATCAAGCAGGGCGGTGAAAACCTTTTCAAACCTGTTAAAGCTCACATCTAAAAGCAAAATAGAATCTTCACCCGAAAAAAGATTATCGAGAATACCTAAATATATATCCTGCTGATTAGCATCCAGCTGCTCATAGCAAAAATACCTTCTTCCCTCTTTAAGGGTTGCCTTTTCCTTTGCATCGCAACCGCCTAATAGAGTTAAAATAAGGATAATACTCAGTATTGCCGCCATCGATTTAAAGATTCTTTTCATATTCTCACCCTATTTTATTGTATAATCCTGAGATTTCATTGTCAAGAAGCAAGAAAAAATCCTGCCGTTTTCAAGCCCTATAAAAATATTTTTTATACAAATAATAAAAAAGAGGGACCAAAGTCCCTCTTTGAGATTACGGATTTGTACAAACTCCGCTTGCATTAAAGTTGTATTTTTTGCCGCCTATGGTCATGGATTTGTTGGCTACCATATAACCGCTGGCGTTAAGATAATACCACTTGCCG
>JAGBBN010000009.1:0-5370 GCA_017938445.1 Clostridia bacterium
GTACACAATTGCAACAGTTCCGTTTGCCAAAGGAAAGGAGTTTTATATGGCAAAAGGTTCTGTAAGAAAAAAAGGCAAGAAGTGGTATTACCGCTTTTATGTAGAAGATGAAAGCGGCAGACAGGTACAGCGAGAGTTCGCAGGTACGGAAAGCAAGAGTGAAACCGAGGCTCTGCTCCGTAAAGCAATGGAAGACTACGAAGCAAAGAAATTCGTAGCGAAGTCCGAAAACGCAACGGTAGGTATGCTGCTGGATTTGTGGGTAGAGGAAGAACTGAAGCCCGGAAACTTAAGCAACGGTACGGTAATGTCCTATCAAGGCACCGTCAACCGAATCAAGCAATTTCCCATCAGCAACCGAAAACTGAAAAGTGTGACAGCCGACCATCTGCAGGCGTTCATGGATCAGCTCAGCTTCGGCGGAGTAAATCCGGACGGTACAACAGCGAAAGCACTCAGCAAGGGTTACTTGCGATTGTTCTCTGCCGTTCTGCAAGGAGCGTTCCGCTTTGCAGTATTTCCCAAGCGTATGATTTCCTTTAACCCGATGCAGTACGTTGTTTGGCGTGGGAAAAAGGATGATTATGAATTGTTCTCGGAGGATAACGGAGACGTTGCTACCATACCAACGCTGACTCACGAAATGTATCTAAAGCTTGAGGATTTTCTGAAAGCGAAGGATAACCCCGCACTGCTCCCCATACAGATCGCATACTACACAGGACTTCGCATTGGCGAGGTCTGCGGACTGACTTGGCAAGACGTAAATCTTGAAAAGCAGTACCTCACAGTACGCCGCAGTATGCGCTACAACGGTGCAAGACACAAAACCGAAATAGGGGCTACCAAACGCAGGAAAGTCCGCACGGTGGACTTCTGTGACACCCTGGCGGAGATTCTGCGAACAGCAAAGCTTGAACAGCACAAAAACCGATTCAAATACGGAGAACTATTCTGCCTTAACTACTACGTTGAGGTTAAGGAAAAAGACCGTACATACTATGAGGTCTATACGCTACCGAGAAACGAGAAGTTGCCCGAGGGATACAAGGAAATATCCTTTGTATGCTTAAGACCGGACGGAGCGTATGAATCGCCCAGCACGATCGGTATTATGTGCAAACGGGCAAGCAAAAAGGTAGAGGGTTTGGAAGGGTTCCATTTCCACCAACTGCGACACACATTCACAAGTAATCTGCTCTCTAACGGAGCAGCACCCAAGGATGTGCAGGAGCTTTTAGGTCACTCTGATGTCAGTACCACGATGAATGTCTACGCTCACTCTACAAGAGAGGCGAAGCGTACTTCCGCAAGACTGCTCGATAAGGTAGTTAGCGGTTAGATATAAAAAGTTTCCCTTATTTTCGCTCATAAGGGCAAAAACAAGGGAAATACATAACAGTTGAGTTTGTAATTGACGAAAAACCCAGTAATATCAAGGTTTTTTAGAGTGTAGGACAGTTAATGTCTGATAAATATGAATTTATCGGTTAGTTGTAGTATATCATAACTTGACTAATAAAAAAAGAAGATTAAAAGCACCCATATTTTTTAAAAAAACTATGGATGCTTTCATATCTTGTTGTACGCTCCTTAATTGTACAACCCTTACGCCGTCCTTTTTATTCTTTTATTTATAAGCTTTGCAAGGTAAAAAGCCACAATACAAAGCGGAATATCCTTTATTAAAAACGGAAGAGATGCCACACAAAAGCTTACTACTATGCCATTTGCCGAAATTAGTGAAAACTGTATAACACCGATAACGTGACAAATTAAAACACCAATTATACCAAATAAAATTTTATAAACATCTTTTTTAAATATATGCGAAATGCCTGTACAAAACGCCAATGGCAAAAAACCAAAAATAAAACCGCCGGTCAAATTCAAAAGATGGTGTGCGCCACCCTGAAAGCCATAAAACACCGGAAGCCCTATTGCCCCTAAAGCAATATAACAAAAAACCGACAAAAGTGAAAACCTTGCGCCAAGCAAATAACCGCAAAGGCATACACCAAAAACTTGTAGAGTTATTGGTAAAAACGGGGTTGGAACAGCAATTTGAGAAAAAATGCAAACAACCGCTGTAAAAAGCGCCGCAAAAATAAGCATTTTTGTGTTGGACTTTATCGGCCTTTGCATATTCATTCCCTCAATTCAACAAATTCATTACACTCATTATAAATGCCCAAAAAATAATTGTCAATTGCTGAATTTTCTTGACAAACGACGCTTAAATATATATAATAATATGGCTGACCAATTATTAATAACTGTTTATATTATATGTCGAGGCGTGGCTCAGTTTGGTAGAGCGCTGCGTTCGGGATACCATACCGAGCGGAGACCAATTTTCTTCCCGAACGGCACAACTCCTTGTAAACAGCCACTTTATCGGTGGCACAGTATTTTAGAAATAGCGGAAAATACCGCTACGACCACATAAAATCCCACAGATACGATATTTTCGTGAAACTTTGCGTACAAAAAAATTGAATATCGAGGTGTGGCTCAGTTTGGTAGAGCACTACGTTCGGGACGTAGGGGCCGCAGGTTCAAATCCTGTCACCTCGACCAAATTTTGACCGAAAATGAAGGTTTGTCCTCCACTTTCGGTCATTTTTTATACCTTTTCAAAGCATCTTCGCGCCACTTTTAAGAAATTTCATTTTTTAGAGACCACATATTAATTGTGGGTAATTAATGCTTTTAAAAAATTCTTTCTCTTTGGTTAATGCGTAGTAAATTTTACACTACTATATGGCAGTGGCAAAGTATTTTAATTTATGCTATAATAATCAAAAATAATAGCTTTTTAAGACCAACGCCTAAAAAAACGTACTTAATTGGTGAAAGCGCTTTTAGGTTACGCGAGGGAGGTGAACAACATGGATGATCTGAGAATCATAGAACTCTATTTTGAAAGAGACGAACAGGCAATCAAAGAAACGGATTCAAAGTACGGAAAGCTATGTCATAGCATCGCATACAACATTCTAAATAATCGCGAGGATTCCGAAGAGTGTGTAAATGATACATATGTTGGAGTATGGAATGCAATTCCACCGACAAGACCGAACAACTTTATGGCTTTCATTTGTAAGATTGCAAGAAATCTTTCTTTGAAACGCTTAGAGTTTACGAAGAGAGAAAAACGATCGGCGGATATTATCATTTCTTTTGAAGAACTCGCTGCTGTATTGCCTGATGAACGGTATGCACCAAATATAAGTGATGAAGATATCGGCAAGATTATCAGTGAGTTTCTTCGCAATCAAAAAGAAGATGCTAAAAATGTTTTTATTCGCAAATATTACTTTTTCGATTCTATCAGCGAAATTGCCAAGCGCTATTCTTTTACCGAGAGTAAGGTCAAGAACATGTTGTTCTACACCCGAAACAAGCTAAAAGACTATCTGATTAGGGAGGGCGTTGAAATATGAAAACACCAAGAATTGTAAATGCTATTGAAAATATTGATGATGAACTTGTTTCCAGTGCTGCCGAGAGCAAGAAAAAGAAGAATAATTGGGTTAAGTGGGGAACTTTAGCCGCCTGCTTTGCCGTGCTTCTTATTGCAGGGACAACTATTTTACCATCATTATTTGGCAATGATATAATCAATCCCGAAGAAACAAAAGGAAGATATAAAGATTTTACCATAAGCACCGAAGAAACTGCTATCATATGGCCTTGGGAGTATTTGACAGAATCAGAAAGATACTATGAGACTGAACTTAATGGTGTGAAATACGAGAAAACAAGTGGCCGTACAGTATCGGAAGAATTGATTGGCGATAAAATAGGTAATTACAATATTGTGGGGTACGATGAAAACACCGAAGAACATCCTACGGTAGTATGTACTGTTTATAAGCTAAAAAACATTAATCAAACTCAATTCATCGCAGTTAAGATAGCGGATAACTATTATGTTTTTAAAAACGCTGTTTATAACCCACCTCAAACCTTGGGAGAATTGTTCGAAAGAGTGGATTTATCTCAGTTTTTAAAATTAGAGCGCTTTTCTGAAAACGGTGACGGACCTGATGCAAAGCACTTTGTTTTAAATGATGATAAATATGTGTGGGAAGTTCTATCCACTTGCAAAAATGCCGCTTTTATAGACGAGACCGAAGTATATTGGCATCCTTATGATAGAGATTTTATATCCTTTACCATTTCTTCCGAGGCTTTGGGTATTTATAAGCACAGCTTTTTAATAACTGCCGACGGATATTTATCAACAAATGCTTTTGATTGGGGATATCTTTACTATATAGGTGAAGAAGCCACAGGAAAAATCATAAAATATGCAAAGAATAATTCTGCTAAGACTGAGTACGAGCCGTACAGTAACAGTAATTCTATTTGTGGCAATATTGTTGAAATTACTGACAGTTATATCTTGGTTGATGACTCGATTTTGTGTAAGGATGAAGCAGACGGTATAACTTATAAGATTTTGATTAACGATATTCGAATTTCTCGTTATGTAGATAGGGCTGTTATCAAAGTTGGTGATACCGTGCAGATTTCTTATGAAGGTGAAATTGACGAGGAAAATTCAAATACTATTAGTAATGCCTTCTCAATTTCTGATGTTGATATACTCTATGAAGATGAGAATGAAGAACAAAATTATAATGAAGAAAGTAGCAGTACAGTAAGTAAAGAAATCGTTGTACTCGAATGAGATATTGTTATTTTTAAAACTACCACCGCCACGGAATAATCCGTGGCGGCGTGTTCATTTATGCCGATTGCTGTGCTTTTAGCTTAGCCTTGGCTTCTTGAATCTCGGCTTTCATTTTTAGAATCATCTCTGCAAGGAGGATTTCACATTCCTCTCTCGTTTTGGCATAGATATTTTTGGATATGCGTTTGCCGTCTGCACCTCTCGGAGAATATCTGCCTTCGTAGAGGTTGTCATTTATTTTTGTTATACATCCCGTACCAGCCCTTCGTATTTTGCCTTGTACGGCTTCAAATTTCGGCTTACACGGCTCGTTTGTGTCTTGGTCGGGTGTTTGCTCGTCTTCGGTGCTAACGCCGTCATTCTTGGCAATACCGCTGTCAATTTTTCTTGCCGCTTGTCTTTGCATTTCGAGAGTGCTGTGCAGGTATATATCAAGGGTGGTTTGGGATGATACATGACCTATAATGGAGGACAGGGTTTTCACATCCATGCCGTTAGCAAGTGCTGTTGTAGCGAAGGTATGCCGTAGATCGTGGAAGCGGATGTTTTTGCAACCCGACCTTTCGAGTATGCTTTTGAACTTTTTATAAACCGACTGCGGATTCCTTGGCATATCCTCTATCATTGGTGACGGGAACAGCCACCTTGAGTTGACCGTCTTTTTATAC
>JAGBBN010000010.1:0-87323 GCA_017938445.1 Clostridia bacterium
GCAGAAACGGATATCGCAGGATTGCGAATTTTTGCTGAGGAAATCCAGTTCAAATTGTTTCGCTTCTTTCTGCAGACGGAACCCCATCTTCTTTTTCTGCTTCTTTTGGCCCATCCAATCTGTATAAACAAATTTGCAGTACCATAACCCTGTTTTTTCGTCTTTGTAGGTCGGCAATGATTTCACCTCCGATCTATTAAACTATCATCGCCCGGATACGGTTTCACTTATCAGTTACAGGTATGTATTCTCGTAGAAGTATTTGGCGGATACTTTGCCCGCCACCGTTAATTTACCGGCTTTGTTCAATTCATCATTGAGCCGTTTGATAATACGGTATGCCGTGCTGCGAGATACATCCAGCAGTTCAGCGACATCCGTTGCTGTTAAAAATCGTTTGTTTGCAGGTATGGCTGTCTTGTGTTCCGCCATAATACCCTCCTTTCTGACAGCCAACAGCATCGGTGTACCCTTGCGATATTATCATTATACTACTTTTCGCATAAGATCTCGTAGCCGGACTGCCACTTTATATAAAATTGTTATTAGTTTCGATAAACAAGACACCTAACCGTCGAGCCATTTCCTGCGCTCATTTTAACCGCGTATTGCAGGTTGCCGCTATGCAGCATTTCATTTGTGGGCACGCTCCGAAGTTATCATTATGGCATACTATCCGCAAATCCTGTATAACTCTCGACGGCGGCTATTCAGTTTTCAAGGTGCATAAGAGGACAACACTCTTGGCTTGTCCTTTCATAAAATAAACACGGAGGCATACCGTGTTTTTCTGCAAATAATTTTGGAATATAGTATTATTTTTGAGACAGCATACAAAACAATCTAAAGACTGATGGGCCTGAAACAGTGTGTCTATCGGTCTTTTGTCATAAAAAAGTTGCACTTAACTTCTACAAATAGCCGAACTGTTCGAGAGATGGCTTATTCCGCAATAAGGGCAAAAAACTTATACTATTTATATAAGTCTACTGCTATTTGTGAAGGAGGTGCGAAGATGAACAAGGTAGCAATTGGCTCCCGTTTGCGTGAAGCAAGAAGTATGGTTAAACTTACACAGGAGCAGTTGGCAGAAAAAGTTGGTATTGGTACGACATATATCTCTGATATTGAGCGTGGTGCAAAATTTCCAAGTTTGAATTTATTCATTAAGATCGTTGACGCCTTGGGCGTTTCATCTGACTTTATTCTTCGCGGCGAGATTGAAGCCGGCAAGAATTGTGTGTACGACGACATTACAAAGAAACTTGACGGCCTTACACCAAAACAAAGATTGGCTGTCGCTGAGCTCATAGACACATACATCAAAACCCTTAACTAAAAATTGAATATCCAGAAGTCGATCCTTTGCCGGGTCGGCTTCTTTTTTTATGCCCTGTGTCAGTTTTTGTCGATGAATTTTTTTGATTTGATACCATAAACCGACAGATTTCTCACTTTTGGTGGGTATAATATAGACGAGTAGCAGAACACTACTACAAATAGTCGAACACAAAAGAGGTGATAATATGACACAAATCGGCATAGTGAGAAAAATAGACTCACTGGGAAGAGTTACTCTTCCAAAGGAATTCAGGCGAGTATTTAGATTGAAACAGAACGATGAAATAGAGATACTTGCCACTGATGAAGGGATACTTCTTCGTATTCCTAACATTGAGGTGCGACGAATCAGCACAACCAAATAAAAAAAGAAAATTGAATTGGAGGAAAAACAAATGAATACACAGGTACTTACTATTTTGAACGCTGAGGAAATGCTAAATAAAATGATCGGTGTGATTGCTGATGTCGATAGGGACTTCTCTCACATTAAGGAAGAATATGAACAGTCGGTCTTTATTCTCCGCCGCGAATTAGGAGACGAGAAGATTGACGCATTTTTAAATGCCGTTAATAGGCGCTGCGAAGTTGACCTTATCTTTTGTGGCAGTTTGGGGTATCAAGCTAACCTAAATAACTTCCGTGATCCTATTGCCCGGACGTTCTTGGATGTAGATTTTGAAGAATATCTGCGCGTACATGTTCTGCAAGTAATGCCACAAAGAAACGCTGCAGAAAAAGAAATAGATGCCTTTTATCAATCTCTTGACGAGGTTCAAAAAGGCACCTACGATGCCATTTCTTCATACTTAGTGAGCTTGGAACTTGACCTTACAAAACTTGCTCACTATGCGGGATTTATGTTTGCAAATGAGATGCTGGAATACACCGAGCCGGCTTACACCCCAAATCTTGTCCTCTCTCTCCGCTACCGTGAGTTTATGGATAAATGGTTCGGAGCGAGGTTCAAACTGTGGTATGAGAAGGATTGTACTGAGTCAGGATTGATTACAGCATAAAAGATTTTGAAGAACATCTAATATATGGCGTCGCAGAAATGCGGCGCCGTTATCTATATATTGATTTGCTAATCTTGACAATCACAAGATATTGTGCTATAATTCTTCTGTAATTGATTTTTGTGCGCCACCCGTATGGGTATCAGCAGTATGTTCTGCATTGCACAGGTTGTTAAGTTTGTATTATGTCAGTAGTGTAACTGCGCCGTGAGGCCGGTTATGTACTGGCATTTTTTGTTTTATAAGGATATTTATATCCTCTGCGAGAATGACACCGGTTCGTAATTCATTACGGACACTATTGCCTTTGATGGTATGGTTGTTGTTCTCGCTTTTTTATGCCCAAAAAGCATTCGTGCTTTTGGAATAAATATAAGAAAGGTGGAACCCGAATGAAAAGACGAACCCATCGACATTCGCGAAAGCGAGCGTCAAGACCTGCTGTGTTCAAGCAGCAGATGATCAGAAAGGAGGCTCAGAAACTTGCTAAGTACCCGATGAAGACGGTATATGTTCACCCCGCAAGGCTCAAACAGGCCCAGAATCGAGGTGCGTAATATGCCGACGACAACGAGTACCTACGAACCTTTGGTTTTGGTGGATACGGCAGATCTGCCGGAAGATGAATGGCTGGAATATCGCCGCAGAGGTATCGGTGGTAGTGATGCAGCCGCCATTTTAGGTGTATCACCCTTTGCTACAGCCCGTGATCTCTACTACGACAAACTCAAAGTCGTATCGTATGAGGATCTTTATATATCGGTGGTCTTTGGTGTAGATGATACCGTTAGCAATCTTTTCAATTGGTAGGTATTCAGCTACGGGGTTAAGAAAGGGAGACTCAACCTTATTTCTTCGGTGTTTCTTTTCTTTCTTTGGTTTTTCTTGCTTTTTAGGCTTTTCAGCTTGTTTCTTCTTTGCTGACCTTTTGCGGATAACACCTGCAATTTCAGAAAGCATAGATTCGTTTTCTATAGCAGGTTTTTCTGCTTTTTGGGGATTCACTTTTTCCTTTTGCTTCTTTTTATTTTTAGGCTTATCTCTCTTTTTGGGTTCTGTTTTGCCGATAACACGGCGATTGTTAAGCCATTTGAAAAAAGCAATAATGTAAGCGGAAAGAGGTTCACCCGCAACACCCATCAGTGCGAATAAGCCAAGGGGTAATGCAGTCAAGCAAAGGATAATGATACGGGCGGTCAACGAAACATCGATAGAGAAAACCGGCACACCCACAGAAGCTGCGAGAATGCCGGCCTCAATCACATTCCTTAATTTGAACATTCCACCGAAAAGAGTACCGCCCTCTATAAAATTCGGAGGAATGAGATATGTGTCGTGTTGCTCACTATTTTTATTCATCAAAGCCTCCTTCTTGTTTCTTTCGCTCTCGTTCCAACTGTTTGTATTCTGCTGCGGAGTCAGGTCGGTTTATTTGGAAGATACACATAAACACGATTCCGAAGCAGGCGCCGACGGCGAAAATAATGATGTTGTTTACCATGCGTACTAACCTCGAAAAAATATTATCCTATAATCCAGAAAGGTCCACCCGCACCGGCGTGGGTACTTGCTTCATTCAAAATGATGGACAAATCCCATTCCATACCGCTGCGGTCATAGCTTGCCGGATCTGCAACGAGAATCTTTCCGTCCTTAACGCCGCGCAGTACGATAAAGTGACCGGAATTGGTGAAATGCCCTTTGAGCATAATTGCCACCACCAGCTTACCGTCTGCCAGAGCGTCAACGATTCTTTGGCCTTCTGATGCAGAGCAACCTTCCACCGGTAATCCCCACGCTTCAGCGGCAGCAGGGATAAGGGAGTGATAAGAGCCGCTTTTTGAGCACCAGTAGCCATTTTCATATGACCATCTTGCCATTTGTATAGGGTCAACGGTTTCATTGGTTAATGAGGACACTACGATTGACATAGCCGTAGGTCCGCATCCGTAACCGCCGATATGGTCTGTGCCATAAGGCTGATTGGCATACCGTTCATCCAATTGATTAAAATAGACTACCTCGGTCTGACCGTCAGTAAAACGAACATTGCCGAGAGAAGTAATCGTTGTATATCCATCGGGGAGCCCTTGGAACATACTGTCGCCAAGAAATAAGCTGAGGTTATATGCGTAATCATCAGCAAGTTCTTTTTGCTCGGCGGTGAGGTGAAACACCTCGTCAGCAAAATAGGCTTCTCCGTTGTAGGAAACGGTATAAACAATCCAGTTTTCTACGGTGGTTGTTACGGTTTCTACTTCGGTTTCTTCTCCGGTGGTCGCATCCACAGTTACCGTAACAGTTACGGTCTCTACTAAGCGTTCTTCCTCTTTTTTTGTATAGGAATAAAGTTTATCTATGCCTTGACGGAGCATATTTTCCATATCCGAAACGGAAATGGTGGTATAATCTTCGCTTTTGGCTGCACAGTATTGACCGACAAATAGATTTGCGTTAAAGTTTGGCGAACTTTCGTGGGGATTGATGATCTCCATTCCGTCCGCCGTACAGGTGGCGTAGTCGTTCTCGATTGCCTGGAGTGTACCCGCCATACCTTCTGATAACACCGTGCTGACAGCAGTTGATATTTCTGTCAGATTGGTGTCGATTGCCACACTGCTGTTCATAATCGGCGTGCTTGGATCGGCGGGTGAATGGGAGCTACCGAAGCCCCCAAATATCACCGATGGAAGCATACACAGTATGATAATCGGAATCATAAGCAAGGCGGTTGCTGCTATTAAGACTTTGGTAAGGAATTTTCTGTTTTCCCAAGCGAAGCCTGCAACAGCACCCCAGACACCGCCGGCAGCCGCACCCTTGGCGGCACCGGCGATGGCTTTACCCGTTTTGACTGCGCCACGTACAAAATGAGCTGCTTGAGCGCCTTTCTGCAACGGTTCAGCAATAGGGCGACTGTTTTCTGCCATTAGATTCTATCCTTTCGAGGTGGAGCTTTTGGCAGTTTCTTAACGATACTCTCGTTATATGCTACTGAGCCATCATCGGCTTTATACGGCTTACGCTCTACGGTATCCGTTGCATATTGCTTATACCAAGAGGTGCCGTCAGCAGCAGTAACGGTTGTATAGTCGCCTTCAGGTGGCATATATTGGTCGGCGTGGTACATTCCCATTGCAATGCCTTCGGGATGTTCGGCAGTTGTTTCTGTCGCAAAGATATGACCGCCGCCGATCTCCACGTTGGAGAAAGAAGGTACATCCTCTGCATCAGGACCGAGAGCCGTGTATCCCATATAGGACATCAAGGAGTCAGCTGCCTTCTCGCCAGAGATAGTTCCAGTAGAAGAGATACTGCCTGTTGCAATTTTGCCGATTACAGAGTTAGCAAAACCGCCGCCTTTACCAAGGGATGAATTAAATGCCATGCCACCGAGACCTCCGCTTTTGGAGCCGTTTGCATTACCGATAGCGTTATTGGTAACTTTCCGATTAACAACACCGGATAGACCGCCTTTGAGGAAGGTGTTTCCACCTCCACCGCCGCCGGACGAGCCACCGCCTCCTCTACCGCGTCCTCCCATAAAGGATTTCGCCATACCAACGCCACGCATTGCAATCAATGCTTCGGTAAGCATAGAGCCACCAGTATGACCAACATTGATACCGAGAGAGGACATAAAACTGTCGATTTTCTGCGATACCTTTAGGAAGGCAATCGCACACAGAAACCAGACGAAAATGTTTCCGGTCACTGCTTCTTTACCAACAGCATTGACCTGATCCTGCACTTCGCTTTCTGTCAAGGCAAAAGCAGGAACGGTTGTAAATGAGACCATCATAACAATGACAGCCAGAGTTATGAGTATTCTGTATCTGCGTTTCATCGTTCCTCCTTATAGTGCCAAGGGATTTGAGAGGAATTGTCCAACCATACTGGTGAAAAGTCTCAGACACCAAGCGTTCATAAGGAGCAGGAAAACCTGACCGCCGAACATTCGGCACCAACTCTTAAAGATGTTGGAAGTAGTCTGAGATGCACCCATTGCAAATGCTACCGGTGCAGTATATACCAACACACCGAGCAGGACATATCGTTCTGCAGCTTCAAACAGCAGTTTGATATAGTTCCACGCCAGGATAAGCATGAGGATCAAAGCAATCAAAGATACCGTTCCGCTTGCACAAACTCCAAGTATAGTCAAAAAGACGGAGTTGAAACTTGCAAAGTCAAGCGGGGGTAGCTCTGAATTGAGTATCCAGTTGTATGGGGTTCCTCCAATTTTCAAAATAATATCTACGATTTGGTCTGCAAAGTAAGCCAGCAGAATAAAGAGAACTGAACGGATGGAAAGCTTTACGGGATCCTCTGCTTCAATGCCGGCAGAGAGTCCGTAATTCTTAAATAGCTGCCACACCCAGTTGAGAAGAATCAATCCGATTGCCAGAGCGACAAAGATTTTATACATCGTCTCTGCAGCAGGAAAATATCTCGTAAAGGTGCTCATATTACAGCCAAGTGCGCCCAAAACTGATGTGTTGATAAGGTTCAATCCGTTCATGACCTGTTCTGCGATCCACTCTACAATTCCGTCGAGTATGCCCACAGCATCATCCTCCTTTCTACCGGACGGTTAAACTTTGTTAATTTACAATTAAGTTTTTCCATAACTTATCTACTTTGACAATTAAGTTTTTCCATTACAATCATTTTCTCAACTCATATAAACATTGACACAATCAAACTTGAACTTATCCGTAAGTTAAAGAATCCGCATATATACGCATTTTGAAAAACATATTTGTATTTTTTCAAGCTAATTGTAGAACTTATTTGTAATTGTAAAACTTAATTGTAATCTTGTAATACTTAATTGTCATTTCACAAACTTAACCGTTCCACTTACCGTCGGAGAAGAAAGGTGTGATGTAAGCCATAATAAAGCCCAAACCGTTAAGAATTGCCCACGTAATAACAATTCGTTTCAGCCAGGCACGGGATTCATCTACCGTTCTGCCGGACTTAGAGAAGTTCATCATCAGCAGAGCAATAGAAGCGGTTACGACTGCGGCAATGGTGGAAATGAGAAGAACTTGGTTATACACATCCTTCATGATCTCCGTTGCCTTTTCCCATACTGTCGGCGCCGCAAACACCTGTGTTGCACTGCCGGCCAGCATCGTAACGCAGAGGAAGCCGGTAAAAAGAAAACGCCCCCAATCAATATGGCGGCGTTCCTTCTGCGGCTTCGGCTTTGTGGTTTTAAGTTGATTTTTCACTGTGTACCTCCTTGAAAAAAGACTAAACCGCCCTTGAGAATAGGACGGCTTGTGGTTGCTTTGCCGATTTTGGGCAACAAAAAAACACCATCACAAAAATGGTGTTGATATCGCCCGGTCGGCACTTGATACAGTTTTGAGCATACACATTATACCACATATGGAATTGCGGTGCAATCGCAAAACCCTGCCAATGTACTGCCACTTACCGCCGATTTACTGCCACATTCAATTTTCAGGAAAAAATTGCTCTAAAAGACTCAAACTGTCCTGAGAAGTATAGCCCCACAAGATTGAAGAAAGAGCTTCGATGGCATTCTTTCGTCTGCGGAAAAAGGTACGTTGGCTGATATCCGAAATATGCGGTCTTACCATCTCAATGATTTCATCCACACTTCGGTACTGTTGGGGAGACAGATAACTGTAGTAGAGCAGCCAATAGTACATTTCTCCGTATTTGTGCTTGTTTCGCATAATGTTTACCGAGGTTTCCAATAGTTTGAGCATTTGATAGCTTTTCTCAATGCTTCGAGCCTGTTCTTCAATGCCGTTATCACTGAAATCCACGCCGGCAATGTAGATCGACTCCAAGAAATCTTCAATGCTGCTACCAATTTCCATTTGGAAGCGTCGTTTGACCTGCTGTACCGATAATTCAAGCCCCCACACAACATCCCTGTATTTTCTAAGCAGGAGCCAAGTGTCGTGATATTTCGGGTTCTCCGGTATCTTTTCGGTTTGCTTTTTCATTCATCACACCTCCTCCGATTGAACGGGTATCAGCCGTATTTCAAACTGGAATATCTCCGTAGAATTCTTACATGACATTACAAGCAAGTAGCGATACTCCTTAACATCTATGAGATTACAGGTACTAATAATAGCTTTCCTGCAATCGTCGGATAAGGGTAATAACTTACATTGGATTCGAGGACATGAAAAGCACGGAAACCCTTGTGCTGCAAGGACTTTCGCTACTTTTTGCAGGATAATTTCCGTGTGCGATTTTGACACGCCAGATTCGTTTTCTGACACGCTGTTTTCTTCCGGTGCTTCGTCAATGGTGATGTTGATGTTAAGCGACATTGCTACTTCGTCTTTGTCGATCATCACATCGGATATCTGAAACATCGTAGAAAGATACTTCTTTAAGTAGATTGCCGTACCGTGTGTTCCGGGGAAGGCAACCATCGAAATATATTCCAATTCCTGCATTTTGCGAAGATAACGCCCTGCAGTTGCCTTGGATACACCCCAACGCTCTGCAAGTTCGGCATAACCGACGAGCGGGCTTCCGGTACCGTTTCGCATATACACCACAGGACCGACATCGGAGCCTTGCACCTGAGTATCGTTATAAATGGTGTTTACCCACAGATCCAGCATAGCATCCATTTCGGAACAGCGACCGGCGCTGACTAACTCATTGGCTACCGAGATAGGCAGAAAGAAAAAGCCGGTGTCCTTTTGGCAAGGAGCATTATAGTCTAAAACTCGGTTATACTTGCACCATCCTTTGATTTTGAATTTCACCAACTTTCCGCGTCCGAGCAGGGTGTAGGTGATAAGATGTCTGTCTTGCAGTTCCTTCAAAATGGAGAGTGCTTGATGCTGAAAGCGGGTGCGGAACCATTCGGTCAGCTCACTTACACGGCAAAGCCATTCACCGGGATAAATGGTGTAGCTAATGCCGTCAATTCTTTTATATGATGTACGAAAGTTTGCATAGCAGGATAGGACGGTGAAATAGTAGAGTCCTGAGCTGCCGTTGATGCGTATGTTTTTATCATTCATCAGCATACCGATGAATTGCCGATAGATTCGGCAACGTGGGTAGTCCACGATCTGTTTCAGTTCTAATTGATATTCTGACATGATTTCCTCCTATTAAATAAAAAAGCGGTGCAAATCCATAAAATGAATCTGCACCGCAGGTTTTTTCAAGAAAACCTTGAAATTATTGAGTTTTTGCTGTATAATATTTGCGAAAGTTGTGCGAAAGGAATGTCTTTCTCTTGTTATCTTGCAAATACTAATACGAGTGAGATACCTGATTTTGAGGTACACGACGGGTACACAAAAAAGTTTTTCACGCAAAAATCAGAGCGAGATATATGAGATAGACTACCATAAATGATGTATTTAGTACCACTTACCATCAGTGAGAAGATACTCAAAACGGAGTGGGAATAAACACTTCACGCGTCCTGTGGACGATGAAGTGAAGTGTTTATTAGCGCCGCGGTCGACAAGTGCGCCGCGCTCCAAGCGAGCGCAATGTCGGGCACCGCAAGAGGGGGTGTTGTTATATGGTAACCCCTCTCATCGCCAAAACAGGCAAAAAGGGTAAATTTTCGCATCCTCAAAATCCAATGAAATTTAGAAAAATTAAGGCCTTATGCTGTCCGTGTTCTACGAATGGTACAAGGCCTTTTTAAAATTTATTATTTAACTTCTTTACTAAATTCTTTTTAAATGTTATACTGAAATAAAAGTATACAATATCGCAAAATCTTTTCATACGATAAAAAAACATGCGATAATAAAATGTACAAGCAAATCAAATAAATAGGAACTAGAATTGATTCAAAATCAAAATTTTTAGATTAGAAAGCAGGTGTTTTATGAGTTCAACCCCAGAAATCACTGCACAACAATTATTTGATACGATAAATTATAAGTATAAACAGAATAATTCTTATTTTAATTATAATGAATTTGCAAAGCAAATAGAGGAAAATGATAATAAGAAAATAGAAGAATCCGAGGTTTATATTTTGCTGGCAAATATGTTGTCAGAAGAGAAAACTAAATTTAAAGAAACTTTATCCATAGATACCTCGTTATATCGTGGTAGAATAGTAGATATAACTCGCATTGAAAATTTTTCTGTTAGCGGTAATAGACTTAATGGATTGGACAAATTTGAATCAAAGGAGCCACCGTTACATACAGCAATGAACGGCAGAAGTAATATAGCAGGAGCTTCATATTTGTATGTTGCAACTGATAAATATACTGCTGTTGCAGAATGTAAACCATTGCGTGAGAGTTTTTTATCTGTTGCAGAATTTAAAACCACCAAAGAACTAAAAATATTTAATTTATGTGATAATGATAGCCTTTACGAATTAAAAGAATTGCAAGACAATAAAAAATATTTGGTGAAAACTTTGGTTGAGTTAATAATGCGTGCATTTTATAATTCTGTTTATGAAATTGATAGCGGATATAAAATTTCTCAATATATTTCAGAGTTAGTTAGAAAACATGGCTATGATGGCATTGCATATAAAAGTTTTATATCTAACGGTAAAAATTATGCCATTTTTAATTGTTGTGAAGCTAATATAAAATTTATAGAAAGCGAAATAGTGCAAGTAGTAGCTCAACACATTGATATTGTATCACTAAATGATGGAAATCGTATTACAAACCCAAACAATTATCGTTTGCCAACTAAAAAACAGTGCCAAAGATTTAAAGATATTTTAATAGATAGAATTAGATGTTTATCAAAGAAACAAAAATAACGTATAATTTAATAAATAAGACGGATAAGTAGAAAAGGGAAGTGGTAGGGATGCCATTTAAAGGCGAACAGTTAGCCCAATGTTTGACGGCTTTTGGATTACCTTGCGAGTTCAAGGAATTAAAAACTGCGCCGCGAATAACAACATATTATTTTGATTTTTTGAATATAACAAAGGTGACTTTAGCAAAACAAAATGAAGCTTTGCAAAGGCTATCAATGTATGCAAAGAAAGAATTTAACTACACAAAAAGTAACATATCACATTTTGCTATATATCATGCTGAAAACAATAATGCGATTGTCCATTTATCAACTATTGATATACCCGAACACGATACAAATCAATTTGTCGCTGGCATCACAGAGGAAAACGAGCAGTTGAACATATCACTCGACAAAATGATACACGGACTAATCGCGGGGACGACGGGCAGTGGTAAAAGTGTATTTATCAAGGATTTATTATATACTTTGTGTGTTAGTAATTCACCCGAGAAAGTGCAAGTTGCCATTATTGATAAAAAGCGAACACTGAACTTTTTTGGTCGTATAGGCCATTGTTTAAAAGTTGGCAATACCGATACAGAAGCTGTTTATATCTTAAAAAGGTTTCAGGATGAGATGTATCGCAGGTACACGGAGCTTCAAAAACTTGGAATCGAAAAAAACAACGGACAGTTTCCAAAATGGGTGCTTGTGATTGATGAATTGGCAGATTTGATGTTTACAAACTTGAAATCGGAGATTGAAAAAATACTTGTTTCTCTTTGCCAACTTGGGCGTGCGGCAGGTATTCATTGCATATTGTGTACACAATCACCTCGTACTGCAGTTATAAGCGGATTAATTCAAGCAAATACGCCAACAAAAATGATATTTAAAACTGCAAGCATTAAAGAAAGTGTGTTGTGTTTAGGGCATAAGGGTGCTGAAGAATTGCTTGGTAATGGTGATTGCCTTATAAAATTACCTGACCAAGTAAATGAAATTAGAGTACAAACGCCGTTTGCAAGTGACGAAGAATTTAAAAATGCTGTAGGCTCCGATAATTAAAAAGGCGAAAAAGGATAGAGCGAGAAGGAAAAAGATACGGGCAGAGTTGAGGGAAAAAGAAAAATATTGAGAAAAAAGGAGAATACGGGGAATTGCCCTTTTGAGAATATTGGGTTTTACCTCGTAATAACTTCACGCGTCACCGCAAGAGGGCATATTATATAACAACCCCCCAAGGATTCTTGAAAAGGTCCTTAGGGGGTATTTTTTATTCAGGGAAAAGCATTTCCTCTATGTAATTTTCATTAAATTTCGGGTTTCCGCCTAAATTGATGTGCTCTGAAAGCTCTGCGATGCCTTCGAGCTTTTGTCTTTCCTCGGGGCAAAGAAGCACCCTTATTGCTCCTGATAGGGCGGCGTTGCCGAGGATGGTTGTGCGGTCGGTCAGCTCATTTGGTATAAGGCCTATATCGGCGGCACTTTGGATGTTTAAATGACTGCCAAAGCCTCCCGCAATATAAAGCCGCTCTATTTCGGATTCCTTTGTATCGGAAATTTGAAGCAGAGTTTTAATTCCTGCGGCAATAGCTGCCTTTGCCAACTGAACTGCACGGATATCCTTAGGCTGCAAGGATACATTTTCCGATAAAATTAAATCATCATCCATAGCTCCGGTTTCATCTATTAAGCCAAGCTTTAGTCCTGCGGCAACGGCGTCTATAAGACCAGAGCCGCATAAACCAACGGCGGATTTTTCATTAATTGTGTGTATCTTAATTTCTGAGTTATCGGCGGTTACCTTGTCTATCGCTCCGTCAACACTTGAGCATCCGCAGGATATACCTGCCCCCTCAAAGGCAGGACCTGCCGCCGTTGAGGTAACGTATAGCCTTCCTTCCTTAAAGAGGGCTATTTCTCCGTTGGTTCCTATATCGCATAGAAGAGAAATCTCATTCTTTTCGCACATACCCGAAGCCAGTACGGCACAGGTTATATCAGCGCCCACAAAGGCGTTCATACAAGGGGGCAAATAACAATTTGAAGCTAAAAGCCTTGTATCAATTCCAAAAAGGTTATCCGCCTTAAAGGGGGCAGAAGAAAGGCTTTTGGGACTCAGTCCCATAAGAAGATAAAGCATAGTTGTATTTCCCGTTACAACTAAAGTATCGGGAATTTTTTTGTCGGGATTTGCCTTTATAATAAGCTCTTTGAGGGTATCGGTTACAAGGGAGCTTAAAAGGGGCAAATCTCCATTAATAGCCGCTTCAATACGCCCCATAACATCGGCGGCTACCGAGGCTTGGGGATTAAGGGCGGATGAGGTTCCCAGCAGACTTCCGTCACTAAGGTCAAAGACCTTGACGGCTATGGTAGTAGTGCCGATATCCACCGCTGCGCCATAGCCCTCCCCCATATTTGGGGTAAAAGAGGGGATAGAGCCCGTTTCGGTTTCTATCTGCGCCGATTCATCACCGTCAGGGAGAATTACTGTGGCATCGCCGAAAACCCTTGCTTGGCAGGATAGTCTTGTTTTTGCCTTTATTTCAGCCTCGTTTGGGGGTAAAACAGCGCCCGATATTGAAATTTTACATTTTCCGCACTTTCCGTGACCGCCGCAGGGGTGGGGCGCTACCGCTCCCGCCTCCTTTAAAAGGTCATCAACAAGGGCTTCACCCTCAAAAAACAAGGTTTTCTTAATTCCTTTTTGTAAAATGGTAAGCTCAGACATCTATATCCTCCGAAAACAGTATAATACTGAAAAATGTTACGGTGTTCTGGCCGTTTATGTATTTAAGAGAGGTGTTTTTTGTAGTTCTGTAAACATCAATTCCATAGCCCTCCATAGAGGAAAGGGCTTCTTCGGGATAAAAACAGGGAAGATTATCCGCTTTTGCACATTTTTCGCAAAAACGGCAACCGCCGCATATAAGATGAAGAGAATCTCCCTTAATAAGAGGTGCAACGGCTTTGCCTATATTACGGCTGATTCGTGAATGGTTAAGTCCACCTCGTCCCATACCTTCAATATCGAAGCTATCCTCAATGGTGGCAACAGTCTGATAAATAAGGGCATTGGAGAAGGACCGAACCTTATCCATCAGCACATCAATTTCACCGATATAGGGGGGACACATCCAACAGCGCCCATAAAAGCCGCAGGCGTTACTTGCGCATATATCCCGAAATTCGGAGGATAAAACTATATCCTGAGCCTTTATAAGCTCAGCCTTATAAGCGCCAAGCTCTAATGCGGTTTTTACCAAAATTTCTGAATTCATATTATTACTCCCGTTAGCCAAAGCATTTAAACTTGAACCAGCCTTAAATGGCGATTTTTAGGCATCTTTCGGCTCATCTCGCCACATAGGCGTTAGCCTTATGCGCCTCGTTTCACCAAAATTCACTAAAAAAATCGCACCTTTAAGGTTGTAAAATTTTGCAAATAACGAATTTTTTGTTGTACGAGGCACAAAACGCAGTCAATCCTGTCGGATTGACGAGTATTTTAACGAAGTCACAGCGTAAAATTCGTGTTTCAAAATCTGATTCGAGTTTGAATGCTTTGGCTAAAAACGCCCGATATTTCTATCGGGCGCAACCTATTATAAAGCCGCAAAAAATGCGTCAATATTTTCCCATTTGGCGTGGGCAGGGATATCACAGCCCGAAGAGGGTATGAAATTTTTGAAGCTTCCGCATTTTTGGAGAAGCTCCTTGGTAGCTGCAGTTATGGAGTCGGGTGTTCCTTGTGCAAACTGGGCAGCAGGGTCCACATTACCCATACAAATTACATCCTCGGGGGCATTTCTAATAACGGCTTCCATATCAACAGCATTGCCGAAATGGTAAGCGGCGGCTCCCTGAGAAAATATTTTATCCAGCATACTCAGAACCGAGTTACCGCAGTTATGGTAGATAAGGGCAAAATCGTCATCCTGAAGGGCTTCAATTATGCGCTTAACATAGGGAACGGAAAATTCCTCTGCCATATCGGGGCTGAGTATTCCCGCAAGGGGCTCAGCCATCATAATACCATCCGCCCCGGCGGCCTTCATAGCCCTTCCGTATTCGATAAGATAGCTTGTTGCCTTATCAAGTACGGTGTGTACAGTTTCGGGCTCATCATAGCAGATATACATAATCTCGGTTACATCCATAAGCCTTCCCGCCAGAGAGAAGGGGCCAATCATACCTGCAAGAACAGGCTTATCGGTTATTCTCTCCTTTGCAAGACGAATACCCTCTACGCATACAAGGGCACGGCCTGCTTCAAGGGAGGGAACCTCAAGGGCATTTGCCTCATCCTCATCGGAAACGAGCTGACCTACAATAGCGGGGACCTCATCCTCGGAGAAACGAATATCCGCACCAAAAGCCTCGGCTTCAACAGATAGGTCCATAAGACTAACTGCGGCAATGGTATCGGTATGTGTTGAAATTACCTCCATAGCTTTTGCCTGAAGAAAGGAATTTTTTACTAAATCTTCAACGCTTACATTAAGCTTTTGCGCCGCCGGAAAGGATAAAATAGGCAAAGCCCGCTTTTTATCGCTTTGGGCGACTGTTTTCAAAAGTTTATATATATTCATAGGCTTATTATACTAAATTGAGAGCGGCATCGGCTGCGCTTGCGGCATCAAGGGTGTAAGCGTCTGCGCCGATTTTATCGCAATATTCCTGTGTAACAGGAGCGCCGCCTATCAAAATTTTAACCTTATCTCTGATTCCTGCGGCATCGGCTGCCTTTACAACCTCCTCCATAACACCAACGGTGGTGGTAAGGAGAGCAGAGCAGCAGATAACCTGACAGTTTTCTTCAATAGCGGTTTGAACAAATTTTTCTGCGGGAACATCGGTGCCAAGGTCAATAACCTCAAAGCCCTTGCCCTCAAGCATCATTTTAACAAGGTTTTTGCCGATATCGTGAAGGTCGCCCTCGACAGTGCCGATACAAGCCTTACCTGCAGCAGGAACGCCGCTTTCGGCAAGAAGGGGCTTAAGAAGCATAGTACCCTGATTCATAGCACGGGCAGCCACCAAAACCTCAGGAACGAAAACCTCATTTTTCTTGAATTTTTCGCCGATGATGTTCATACCGTCAAGCAGTCCTTTTTCAAGGATATCCTGAGCGGAAATACCCTCGTCTATAGCCTGTTGTACCAATTCTTTAACCATTTTGGATTTACCAGCCTGAAGCTGAGCAGAAATCTCTTTAAGTAACATCTGAATTTCCTCCTGAATACAATTTCTTGCAAAATCTTTTATTAAATAATAGACCAAACACGTAAAAAATTAAACAATGTAATTTTACTTTAAATTCAAAATTTTTACCTGATTATTTGTAGCTTCCGGCTCTCTTTGCCGCCTCAATAATCTGTCTCATATTTTCAAGGGATACATCGTTGGGGATAGAGTGGTCCGAAGCGAAGAAATAACCGCCGTTTTCCTTTAAAATAGGAACATTTGTATTTATCTCGTTTAAAATGTTATCGAGATTCTTCCATTCAGCCGCATTCATACCGCCACTGAGCACCAGCTTATCGCCGAATTCCTTTTTAAGCTTTACAACGTCCATACCTGCCTTAATCTCTAAGGGATTAAGAGCATCAACTCCCGTATCCAGAATATCGGGAACAAGGGTCATAACGTTTCCGCAGGAGTGAAGCTGAGCGTATGCACCGTGATTATGAGCCCAGTCAACCGCTCTTTTATGGAAGGGCTGAATCAGGTTGCGATAGGTAGCGGGAGAGAAGAAGGTTGTTCCCTTATATCCCATATCATCCCACCAAAGGATTTCATCAAAGTGATAGCCTGCATCCCAAACCTTCTGGAAAAGGGCTTCGCAACGGCTCAAATATGTATCGATAATATCCTCGATAAATTCAGGATCCTCCATCATAGCGATAAGGGTGTTTTCGGTACCCATCATATGAGAATGGGTAACATCGAAGCCAAACCAAAAGTTTGCCCTTATCCAGCGGCCTTCGGCACGCCATTTATCATAGTTGTTTTTAAGTAAATCCCAGGGGATGCGGTCATCATCAAGGGTCATTCTTGCCTTGGCTTCCTCCCAGGCTTCGGGGGTTGTAACCTTGTATTCAAGGGTTTCGGGGGTAGAATCTACAACCTTGAAGTTTTTCATTGTGGCACCCCAGGGAGTGGTGGCTATTGTATAACGGTCGGTTTCCTCAACAATAACCTTGGGGTAACGGGGTGAATTGTCAACTGTAATCTCGGCTATTTTATCAACATCAAAATAGTCACGCCAGTCCATACCCTTAGGCATACCCTCACGTTCCCAACGCAGAAGTGTACCCTCCCAAGCCCAGTCGATAATGGGCACTCGGTCGGCTTCCTTGTGTTCATACATTCGTTTAACTCGTTCCCAAGTAGTCATAATACATTTCTCCTTGCAGAATTTTTCTTACTGGTTTATAATAGTACCAAAAGGTCAATTTATCAATAATTAAACATAAAAACGTTGATTTTTAAGGATAAATAATCAATTTTTTGATATTTTAGGTGATAGAGATGTATAGTGTAAACGGAGATTATGGTCAGGTAAGAATAGCAAGTCTTTTGCCCGGTGCTCAGAGTCAGGAGCTTTTTTCTCTAGAGGCGTTAGGCTGGCATAAATGCAATGATAAATATGAAATTTCTCGTCCACAGGGATGCGAAAATCATCTTATTTTAATTACCGTTGGCGGTTGCGGTCATCTGAGGATAAGGGATAAGGAGCTGCGGCTTACCCCCGGAACAGTGGCATTAGTGCCGAGGGGTGTTCCCAGTATTTACAACACGCCAAAAGGTGGTTTATGGGAATTTTATTGGGTGCATCCCTGCGGTAAGACCTGCGATGTTTTTCTCGATAAGGTTGCCGAAAGAGGAATCTTTTGCAAGAGAATAGATCCTGTACACCATTACGAAAAAAGGGTGGAAGAAATACTGAAATTATGCACAGAGCGCAATTCAGATACGCAGCTGTATATTTCAAGAAAAATGAGCGAAATCGTTCATATGACTGCCATCGATTTATACGAAAGACCCAAGGCAATAAGCCTTTCCGAGCAGGTTATAGCATATATTGAGCAGCATTTCAGAGAGGAAATAGAACTGGATGAAATTTCAAAAAGGCTGTTTGTTTCCACCGCTCATATGATAAGAACCTTTAAAAAACAGACGGGTGTTACTCCCTATCAGTATATTATAAAATACCGTCTTCTCTCCTCGGAGCAATTACTTAAATTCAGCGATTTGAGCATAGAAGAAATAGCATCCCAGATAGGATTTTCCTCCTCCAGTCATTTCATAAGCAATTTCCGTAAGCAGTACGGCATAACCCCAAAGGTATACCGCCGAAATAATCAGTAAAAATTGCTCTTGAAAAGAGAGTATATATAACATATAATATTTTCAAATGCAAGAGAAGGAGGAAAAAATGTTCAGTTTTATATTTTTCTTTAACAGTATATTTTTAGGCGTGGGTCTTGCTATGGATGCCTTTTCGGTTTCTCTTGCTAACGGACTCAATGAGCCCAAAATGGAAAAGGGCAAGCTTTTAGGTGTTGCGGGTACATTTTCTTTTTTCCAGTTTGCAATGCCCATGATAGGTTGGATTTGCGTACATAGTATAATGCAGTATTTTTCTGCTGTGCAGAAATTTATCCCTTGGATAGCCCTTATTCTTCTTGCCTTTATCGGCAGCAATATGTTGGTTGAGGGACTTAGATGCAAGTGTGATGAAGAAAAAAAGCCTACGGCTGTAGGCTTTGGAGCACTGATAATTCAAGGTATAGCAACCTCAATAGATGCTCTCTCTGTTGGATTTACCATTGCGGATTATAATTTTATAATGGCCCTTGTGTGCTGTTTGCTGATAGCGGTTGTAACCTTCTTTATATGTATAGGAGGTCTGCTTTTAGGTAAAAAGGTCGGCATGAAATTTGCCGATAAGGCATCGGTTTTCGGAGGACTGATTTTGATTTTTATAGGCCTTGAAATATTTATAACGGGGATAATATAAAATTTAAAGGATAGGAGAAAAACTCCTATCCTTTTTTATTGTTTAGTCTATATCCTTGCCGCAGCAACGCTTATATTTCTTTCCGCTTCCGCAGGGGCATAAGGCATTTTTGCTTACCTCGCCCTTGCCTCTTACGGTTAAAGGCTTATCGCCTGTGGAAGTTTCCTCGGCAACCTTTTCTCGTTTAACCTCTTCGTTCTTCTTTATTCTTACGGATAAAACCAGCTTAGCCGTTTGTTCACGAATGGCATCGGTCATAGCAGAGAACATATCATAGCTGTCATTTCGGTATTCAACAACGGGGTCGTGCTGACCGTAGGCACGAAGGCCTATACCCTGACGGAGCTGATCCATAGCATCGATATGATCCATCCAGTTGGTATCAACACTGCGAAGAAGCATAACCCTTTCCATCTCACGAACAATATCGCTGCCGAATTCTGCCTCTCTTGCGGCATACTTTTCGTGGGCCTTTGCTTTGAGCTGTTCGGCAATATCCTCTGCATCGGTGCGGTTTAATTCCTCAGTGGTGAAATTAAGGTCGCCTTCATCGGTAACCCAACCGAGGAAATATTCTCTAAGTCCCTTTAAATCCCAATTATCCTGAATGGGGTCAGAAAGGAAAATCTTGCAGTAGGAGTCAACGGTATCGTCAATCATCTTGAAGATGGTATCCTTAATATCATCACCGTTGAGTACCTTATTTCTCTGGTCATAAATCAGCTCACGCTGTTTATTCATAACATCGTCATACTGTAAAACGTTTTTACGGATGGCGAAGTTCATGCCTTCCTTCTTCTTCTGTGCGCTTTCAATAGTACGGGAGAGCATAGCGTTTTCAAGGGGCATATCCTCTTCAACGTGGAGGGTGTCCATAATAGCCGAAACACGCTCGCCGCCGAAAAGACGCATAAGGTCATCCTCAAGGGATACAAAGAACTGGGTGTTACCGGGGTCGCCCTGACGACCTGCACGGCCTCGAAGCTGATTATCAATTCGTCTTGATTCGTGACGCTCTGTACCGATAATACAAAGACCGCCGGCACTTCGAACCTGTTCGGCTTCGGGGGCAATTTCTGCCTTGAATTTATTATAAAACTCTTTAAATTTTGCTCTTGCTTCAATTATCGCCGTATCATCGGTCTCGGCAAAGCCTGTTGCCTCGGTTATCATTTCTTCGCTTAGTCCGTCGTGACGAAGCTGAGCCTTAGCAAGATATTCGGCATTACCGCCAAGCATAATATCGGTGCCTCGTCCCGCCATGTTGGTTGCAATGGTAACAGCGCCCAGCTTACCTGCCTGAGCGATTATCTCGGCTTCCTTTTCGTGATGCTTAGCGTTAAGAACATTGTGCTTTATTCCTCTGCGCTTAAGCATAGCAGATAAAAGCTCGGATTTTTCAATGGTAACTGTACCCACAAGAACGGGCTGACCTTTGGCGTTACATTCGATTATCTTTTCAATAACCGCATTGTATTTTGCCTTTTCGGTTTTATAAACAACATCATTTTCGTCTATTCTCGCAAGGGGCTTGTTGGTGGGAATTTCGATAACATCAAGCTTGTAGATTTCTCTGAATTCCGCTTCCTCGGTCATAGCCGTACCCGTCATACCCGAAAGTTTGTTGTATAAACGGAAGAAATTCTGGAAGGTTATGGTTGCAAGGGTTTTGGATTCACGGGCAACCTTAACTCCCTCTTTTGCCTCTATCGCCTGATGAAGTCCCTCGTTGTAACGGCGTCCGTACATAAGACGGCCCGTAAACTCATCAACGATTATAACCTCGCCGTCCTTAACAACATAGTCAACATCACGCTTCATAATACCATATGCCCTGATTGCCTGATTTACGTGGTGGGCAATGGCGATATTCTCGGTATCATTAAGGTTTTCAATTTTAAAATATTCCTCTGCTTTTTTAACACCGTCGGGGGTAAGAGTGGCTGTTCTTGCCTTTTCGTCAACAACATAGTCCCCGTCATAATTCGTGTTTTCATCGCTTTCCTTATCGTTCATTTCCTTAACCTTGAACATTTTAAGGGAACGGGCAAAACGGTTTGCGGAAGAATAAAGGTCGGTGGATTTATCACTCTGTCCCGAAATTATAAGGGGGGTTCTGGCTTCGTCAACAAGGATGGAGTCCACCTCATCCACAATGGCAAAATTATGCTCTCGCTGAACCTTTTGCTCCTTGTAAATAACCATATTATCTCTAAGATAATCGAAGCCTAATTCGTTGTTGGTGCAATAGGTGATATCGGCATCATATGCTGCTTTTTTTTCCTCATTTGTCATTCCGTGGATAATAAGTCCCACTGAAAGACCCATAAAACGATAAAGCTTACCCATCCACTCAGAGTCACGCTTGGCAAGGTAATCATTAACCGTTACAATATGAACGCCTTTTCCCGATAGGGCATTAAGATATGCAGGTAAGGTTGCAACAAGAGTTTTACCTTCACCTGTTTTCATTTCGCTTATTCTTCCTTGGTGGAGAATAATACCGCCCAAAATCTGAACGGGGAAGTGGCGCATACCAAGTACTCTATCACCCGCTTCACGACAGGCGGCAAATGCCTCGGGGAGAATATCGTCAAGGGTTTCGCCCTTTTGGAGTCTTTCCTTAAACTCGGCGGTTTTTGCCTTTAAGGCTTCATCGCTTAATGCTTTATATTCCTCCTCTAAGGCTAAAACCTTAGTTTGCAGAGGGATTATTCTTTTTATTTCCTTTTCGCTGTAATTCCCGAAAAGAGCTTTAAACAAATTCATAAATTTACCCCTAAATAAAGTAATTAAGATAATTATATAATATATTTGTTAACAAATAAAGTTCTATTTAAATAAAATCTCATTATTTTCCATATAAATTCCCTTTGATAGAGAAATTTTGCCGTCCTTTTCTATAAATACGGCTTCATAGCCCTGCATTTCGTCTATAAGGGAAAGTCCCTCTTGTAACCCTAAAAGCATACAGCAGGTTGAAAGGGCATCACAGTCCATAGAGCTTTTTCCTATAATAGTCACAGAAGCTAAGGTGTTATTAACTGGAAAGCCGGTTGATGTATCAATAATATGGTGATAAAATTCACCTTTTTGTGTAAAGCTTCGTTGATAAATTCCCGAGGTTACGGCGCTTTTATCCTTAAGCTTTATTTTTGCCGAAATTTTATCCTCATCCAAGGGACTTTGGATACCAACGGTGTATTCTCTGCCAAAAACCGATATATTTCCGCCAAGGTTTACTATACCTGATTTTACACCTTTTTCTTTAAAATATTCGGTTATTTCATCGGCGATATATCCCTTGGCAATAGCACCCAAATCAATTTCTCTGCCCTTTAAATTTATATGGGAATCAGAGATTTCAATGCTTTCATAATCAACATTTTTAAGAGCCTCGCTGATTTCCTTTTTATCGGGCACAATTTCCTCTTTAAAATTCCATAGCTTTGAAACAGCGCAGACCGTTATATCAAATTTACCCTGAGTTTTCTCGGAATAATAAAGGGAACGCTCAATGATTTTCTCGGTGTGCGGAGAAACCTTAATAAACTCATTTGAGCTATTGAGCTTACTGACATCGCTGCCCTCTACTGTTCGGCTGAGCAGCTTTTCAAAATCACCGCAAAGGGAAAAAGCCTCCTCTAAAATATCGTCATCACAGTTTGCAGTCAAGGTGACAACGGTATCAAGAAGAAAGCGTGTATCAGTATTTTCCTGCGCAGTGCATCCGCACATCGTCATCAGGACAAAAATCATAGAAAAACTTAAAATCTTTTTCATAACTATAATTATACATTCCCTTTCCTTTTTTGTAAAGATGTGATAAACTAATAGAGTGAGGTGAACCGCTTGAAAAAAGGTGATATTTTTATAATAGCCGCTGTAATCTTAGCGGTTGTGCTATCAGTTATTTTCGGAATAGGATTATTAGGCGAAAAGGGAAATACAGTTATAATAAAGGAAAACAATGAGGTGGTTTATGAGGGCAGCATAACCGCCGATAAAACTATCACTCTTTCCCACAACACCGTTGTGATAAAAAAGGGTGAGGTTTATGTCCATAAGGCAGACTGTAAAAACCAAATCTGCGTAAACCATAAGCCGATATCAAAAAAAGGAGAGGTCATAACCTGTTTGCCTAATAAGGTTCTGGCGGAGATAAGATAATGGCTAAAAAAATAACCCTTTACGCTATGCTTGCCGCAATCTGCCTTGTTTGCGGATATATTGAGTCCCTTTTGTCCCTTTCCTTTATCGCCCCGGGAATAAAATTAGGCCTTTCCAATTCCATAGCCTTATTATTGGTGGCAAAAGGGGATTTTAAAGGCGCTTTTTCGGTTAATATAACGAGAATTTTATTGTCGGCGTTATTGTTTTCAACCCCATTTTCCCTCGTCTTTTCCCTTTCGGGAGGAATAATATCTTTAATCTGCGTTTGTCTGCTTTATAAAACGGGTAAATTCAGTATAATCGGCATCAGCATCGCAGGGGGAGTTATTCATAACATAGTTCAGCTTACAGTGGCTTACTTCCTTTTAGGCAATGCAGTTTTATATTATTTGCCCTTTCTTATAATTTCGGGAGGGGTGAGCGGTGCGGTAATCGGCTTTATCGCAAGGCTTGTATCCTCAAAAATCGATAAATTTTTAAATATTTAAATAATAACCTCCTTTTCGGTCAAAATAACGGTAAAGGAGGTTTTATTATGCAAAAAGGTTATACATCATTTTTAAAGGGAATGGGCGCAGGAATGATAGCAGGCGCCGCAATGCTTACTGTGGGCAAGGTTATGATGACCGAGCGCCACAACATTTCAAAGGGCTCGGCTAAAATGGTTAAAGCGGTAGGCGAGCTGGTAGACGGCGTCCAGACCATATTCAAATAAGAAATGTCATCTCTCGGGATGACATTTTTTATTTTTACAATGAATAATATATAAAATGATAGGAGGTAAGATTATGGAAGATTTTGAGGCCTTAAAAAAGAAATATGAGGAGGAGATGATGCGGTACTCGGCAGATGAAGCAAATATTGATTCTGCTGCTCAGTCCTCACAGGCGGAGGATTTGGCTAATAGAGAAAATGCTGAAGAAATGGCGATAATTCCCGAAAACATCGAAACGGGATTTATGCAGATAAGGGCAACCGCTCTTCAGCAGTCGGTGCCTGTTTCGGGGGCTAAGATAGTTATAAGCAGACCCGTAGGTGGGGAGGCATCGGTTATGTGGAGCGATACCACCGACGAGAGCGGTAAAAGCAGTGTTGTTGAGCTTCCCGCACCCTCAAGGGAGCTATCCGAGCGACCAAACGGCGGCGCAGTTCCCTATGCAGTTTATAATGTAAGGGTAGATGCTCAAGGCTTTTATACCGTTTATAACATAAACGCTCAGGTTTTCCCGGGTCAGCTTTCCATAGTGGCTGTCGATATGATACCTAAAAAGGAAACCGAGCTTTTCACCGATGGAGATATGACCTTCGAAACTCCCCCAAGCAATTTGCTTGATACATAGGAGGTGAAGCAATGCCCACAACACCCTTTATTCCCGAAACCATAACTGTGCATTTAGGGCCTCCCGATTCCCCCGCCCAAAATGTAACGGTTAATTTTGTGGATTATCTTAAAAGCGTTGCCGCCAGTGAGATTTATCCCACATGGCCCGAAAATGCCATAAGAGCCAATATATATGCCCAGATATCCTTTGCGCTTAATCGGGTTTATACCGAATGGTACCGAAGCCGAGGCTATGACTTTGATATAACCAACACAACAGCATTTGACCAGGCATACACCTACGGCAGAGATACCTTTCAGACCACCGATAGAATAGTGGAAGAAATTTTTAATGATTACATAGTCCGTCAAGGCTTTATTGAGCCCTTGTTGGCGCAATTCTGCAACGGTACCACCTCCACCTGTGCAGGACTCTCCCAGTGGGGAACGGTGGACCTTGCGAATCAGGGGTATACCCCTTATCAGATACTCACAAATTATTATGGGGATAACATAAATATCGTCAATGATGCTCCCGTAATGGAGGCGGTGGCAAGCTATCCGGGAACACCTCTCAGGAGAGGTAGCGCAGGTAATGATGTGAGGATTTTGCAGGTGCGGCTTAACCGAATTTCAAATAATTATCCCGCCATACCTAAGATAGAAAATGTAAACGGGGTTTACGGCGCAGATACCGAGGAGGCTGTAAGAAAATTTCAGGAGATATTTAATATTACCGCCGATGGCGTAACGGGAAAAAGCACCTGGTATAAGGTTAACAGTATATTTAATGGGGTTAAAAAACTGGCTGAGCTTGATTCTGAGGGACTGAGATTACAGGATGTTTCAAAGCTTTATTCCGAAACTCTGCAATTAGGCTCAAGCGGTATGCCAGTTGAAATAATTCAGTATTATCTTGCAACCTTGGCCCTTGTTAACCCGCAGATACAAACCACCGAAATAAACGGTAGCTTCGATGCTCAAACTGAAGCGGCTGTGCGGTCATTTCAGCGTTTTTACGGCATTACGGAGGACGGTATCGTAGGCCGAGAAACCTGGGATATTATGACCGATGCCTATAGAGGCGCCCTTGATTCACTGCCACAGATAGTCCCCGAGCTTGCAGGGCCTCTATATCCAGGCTCGGTGCTGAGTATTGGCGATACAGGTCAGTCGGTGGAGATACTGCAGTATTATTTAAGCAGACTTGCAGAGGTCTATGATATACCCGCCGTTACGGTAGACGGTCAGTTTGGCCCCTCCACCGAACAGGCTGTTATAAGATTTAAACAAATTTTTGGCATAACCCCTGAAAGCGGTGTCGTTTCGGCATCCACCTGGTATAGAATAGGCTCGGCATATTCCGATTTAGTGGCATCAGGCACCATAACCGAGGGAATATTCCCCGGCAGAATTTCAACACAATAGAAAAAGGGATTGGTTTTAAAACCAATCCTTTTTTATTCTTCATTTTCCTCTCTTTGAGCCTTTGCTTCGGGGGAATAGAAGTTAATTTCATAAATGAAATCGTATATATCCTTTTTTGCGGCATCAAGGTCCAAAACATAGCACCATTTTCCTGAAATGATTTTCCCCGAAGATTTTACATTATCGTTGGGAATACTTAACTGCTCAAATTCGGGGGAGGAGGTTACCGCCCACAGTCCCATAGAAATAATATCCTTTGTTTCAAGGGAGGTGCGGCATTTGGAAAGCACCATTTTGGCAATGTTGGGTAATTTTGTAATCTCTGTATTAACGGCGCTTTGGAACATCGCCGTCAACACCTCTTTTTGGCGGTTGCCTCGCTTTATATCACTGTCAATATGGCGAATTCTCGCATAGCAAAGAGCCTGAGCGCCGTCAAGAAGCTGAACGCCTGATTTTTCGAGTAGTTTTCCCTCAATTCCCATCTCACTAAGATAGGGGATAATATTAGTATTCATTTCCCTTAATTCTTTTTCATCAACATCGATGGTAACTCCGCCGATATAGTCAATAATGCTTACAAATTCAAAGAAATTCATAGTAACATAATCGGTTATCTCAAGCCCGAAGTTCTGATTTAAGGTTTTAACCGCAAGCTGAGATTTGCCGTAGGCATAAGCGTGGGTAAGCTTGTCCTTTTTATGCCCGTCAATGGAAACATAGGAGTCCCTTGCGATGGAGGTAAGCTTAATTTTATTGTGTTTTTTATCTACCGTAAGTATAACTACGGCATCCGACCTGCCAACATCGGTATCGCTTCTCGCATCAATTCCCAAAAGGGCAATATTTTTAACCTCATCATAATCGGAGCTTGAAATTCCTAAATCCTCATTATCTAAATCCTCACGGGGAATAGACTCTATAAGGCGGTAGGAAAAGGCAAAAAATGCCGTTCCCAAAGCCACGGTTAAAACAAGCAAAAATGAGATAAATTTAGCTAAAAAGTGCTTTTTCTTTCTTTTCTTTTTCTCTTTAGGGGAGCTTGAGGAAATATCGGTGTAATTGGAGCTTATATCCTCGTAATCCTCTTGCTCCCGCATTCTTATTAAATCAAAATCTGTATTTGCCATAAGTAATCCTTCAAATCAATATTTTCATCAATATTATACGATATTAAGGCAATAAAGTAAAGCATACAAAATTTATATGGAAAAATGCAAATATATATAGTATAATACTAATTAGATTTTAAGTTCAGGAGATGATCTTATTAAAATTGTAGTTGTAGGTTGCGGAAAAATAGGTACTGCAATTATAGAAAGTCTTGTTTCGGAGGGACATGATGTTATCGCTGTTGACAGTAATCAAAGTGTAGTATCCGAAATGGTAGAGCTTTATGACTGTATGGGTGTATGCGGCTCAGGAACCGACTGTGATACCCTTATGGAATGCGGTATGCAGGATTGCGAACTGTTTATTTCGGTTACAGGCTTTGATGAATTTAATATGTTAAGCTGTTTCTTAGCTAAGCGTATGGGAGCGGCTCACACTATAGCCCGTATCAGAAATCCTGAATATAATGATAAAAATTCCGGCTTTATGCGTGAGCAGTTGGGACTATCCCTTGCTATAAACCCCGAGCTTCTTGCTGCTGCCGAGGCCTTTAATGTCCTCCGACTTCCCTCTGCGGTTAAAATTGAAACCTTTTCCCGCAGAAGCGTTGAAATGATTGAGCTAAAGCTTAAGGAAAACTCTGCTCTTGACGGTATGAGTCTTATAGAAATGCGAAAGGAATTCAAGGCGAATTTCCTTATCTGTGCCGTAAGCCGAGGCAAAGAGGTCTTTATTCCTGACGGTAATTTTGTGCTTAAAAGTGGGGACCGTATCGGTGTTACCGCCGCCCCTTATGAAATTGAAAAACTGCTTAAAAAATTAGGTCTTATGCAGAAAAAGGCAAGAAACGTTATGATTTTGGGTGCCAGTAGAACGGCGTATTATCTTGCAAGAATGCTCCTTAGAGCAGGAAGCACAGTTAAGATAATAGACCCCAGTCACGAGCGTTGCACTGCATTTTGCGAGGAATTGCCTGATGAGGCAGTTATTATAGAGGGTGATACCACAAAACAGGAAATTCTTCTTGAAGAGGGTATCGGCTCTATGGATGCTATGGCGGCATTAACGGGAATTGATGAAGAGAATATTCTGCTTTCCTTGTTCGCCTCCTCCCAAAATGTTCCTAAGGTTGTTTCTAAGATTGACCGTGATGAATTCGGCGCTTTAGCAGAAAACATAGGAATAGAAAGTATAGTGTCACCCCGTAATATCATTGCGGATGTTTTAGTGCGTTATGCCAGAGGTATTGAAAACTCTATGGGTAGCAAGATGGAAACCCTTTATAAGATTATGGACGGTAAGGCAGAGGCTCTTGAATTCAGAATCAGGGCAGACAGTCCCATAATAGGTAAGCCTCTTAAGGATATTAAACTCAAGAAAAACATTCTTGTAGCAGGAATTTCCAGAGGAAGAAGACCTATTATTCCTTCGGGTGATGACTGTATAAATGTTGGAGATATGGTTATAGTTATTGCGGCGGGACATCGCATCAATGATATAACCGATATTATAAAATAAGGTTGGCTTTGCTATGAATTATAAAGTGGTAATTAACGTCATAGGGCGTATAATTGTTACCGAAGCGGCGCTTTTGCTGCTTCCAACGGCCATATCGGTTTACTATGCCGAGTTTGCCGTTGTACAGGCGTTTCTAATAACAGCGGCTATAGCGGCGATTTTAGGCGGAATTTTTATTCTTACAACCCGCAAGACCGATAGGTCCCTTTATGCAGGCGAGGGCTTTGCAATAGTTGCCTTTGCTTGGATTTTATTGTCGGTTATAGGGTCTATACCCTTTGTGGTAAGCGGTGAAATACCCAATATTGCCGATGCCTTTTTTGAAACCGTAAGCGGATTTACAACAACCGGAGCATCAATTCTCAACAATGTTGAGGCTATGAGTAAGGGACTTCTTTTCTGGCGTAGCTTTACCCACTGGATAGGCGGTATGGGTGTGCTTGTATTCGTTATGGCAATAATACCCGGCTCCTCTAAGGGTGCTATGCATATGATGAGAGCAGAAATGCCCGGTCCTATTATAGGTAAGCTTGTTCCAAGAGCAAGGGCTACTGCAAAAATACTGTATTATATATATATCGGATTAACCATCGCCGAAATAATCTTCCTTATAGCAGGCGGTATGCCGATTTTTGAAAGCGTTGTTCATTCTCTCGGCACTGCCGGCACAGGCGGATTCGGTATCAAGGCAGACAGTGTAGGCAGTTACAGTCCCTATTGTCAATGGGTAATAACAATATTTATGCTGATTTTCGGTATAAACTTTAATCTTTATTATCTTATTTTAATAAGAAGAATAAAGGCTGTTTTGCATAGTACTGAAATGTGGTGTTATATAGGAATAGTTGTATTTGCGGTGGGAACAATAACTGCTAATATATACTCAACCTATCAAAGCTTTTCCGAGTCTTTAAGACATTCGGCTTTTCAGGTTGCAACCGTTATAACAACTACTGGATATTCAACCACAGACTTTAATCTCTGGCCAGACCTTTCAAAGGGAATACTTTTTGTGCTTATGTTTATAGGCGGATGCGCAGGTTCAACCGCCGGCGGACTGAAGCTATCCCGAGTGATATTACTCTTTAAGCTGATAGGCAGAGAGCTTCGTAAATTGCTCCATCCCCGTTCGGTAAGCAAGGTGAAATTCGAGGGAAGAAATGTTGAAGAAAATACCCTTGAAAGCGTTAGTGTTTATTTTGCAATATATATCGCTTGTATGATGATTATTTTCCTGCTGTTGTGCTTTGAACCCTTTGGCTTGGAAACAAATCTTTCCGCAACGGTTGCTTGCTTTAACAATGTAGGACCCGGCTTTGCAGGGATAGGGCCTATGGAAAATTATTCAGGATACTCCGATTTTTCAACCGTGATACTCTCCTTTGCTATGCTCTTTGGAAGACTGGAGATATTCCCGCTTATAATTGCACTTTCCCCATCAACCTGGTCTAAAAAACACAGATAAATAAAAAAATCCGTTGCTTAGCAACGGATTTTTTATTTTACATATAAAATTCGCAGTCATAAACCTCAACGCCTGAATCTGAGAAGATTTCAAAGAGCTGTTCCTTGAGCTGATTTTTGGTAACGCCTTTTTTAAGGATTACCTGTAAAAATCCGCCTCCGCCTGCGCCGCAAATCATTTTAGCATCAATCAAGTCATCAATGCTTGTGAAAATCTGGTCAATACAGGTGTTGGTACAACCCGCATCCAGCTTTTCGGATAATTCCCAATGCTCGTTAAGAAGTCGACAGAATTTATCAAGATTTCCGCCCTCAAGACTTACAGCCATATTCTGAGCCACATCCTGGATTTTATCCAAAACCTCTATAGCCGTGGGGTCGCCTCCGATATACTTGCCTACAACCTCACGAAGGAGATTTCTGGCAAGTCGGCGTTGACCTGTGTAAATAAGACAGAATCTTTCTTTTAATTCCTCTAAAATATTTTCGGGAATATGCAACTTTCTTATATTTATTTTTTGCTGTAAATCTGCAGTAGAGGTAAGCATCTTTATGCCGGGGAGCATACCGCCTATCTGGTCCTGCCAGCCTCCGCCGGTGGACATCAGCTGTTCCATACAAACAACCTTGCTGTACATAGCTCTTTCATCGGCTTCCTTGCCGAAGAATTCATATATAGCCTTGACGCAAGCGGCAGCCAAAATGGAGCTTGTTCCAAGACCGCTTCCCTTAGGAATACCCTCAACCCTTGTGTTGAGATAAATTCCGCCGCCCATATCCTTACAAAGAGTATTTAAATCGGTTTCGCCGTTTTGGGGAATAATTCCGCAGGCAATAAGTGCCGCTTTGTGAAGGGCAAAGGGGTCATGAGGATTTGAGCAGCTTGTAAGCTCGCAGATATCTGTGAATTCTTTATATGAACCATTGTCGGTACTGGTAAGAATTATTTTATTCTCCCTGAGTCTCTTAACCGTTACGGCAATGGGCTTCTCATTGTTTAAAAGCACAGCGGCATTAAGCACAGTTCCGCCGTTTTCCATACAGTATGGCGGCGTATCCGACCATCCGCCTCCCCAGTTAACTCTGATGGGCAGTCTTGCGGTTACCTCATCCTTTGCAATATGCAAGGCTTCATTTACAGTACTATCTTCCGAAAGATTAGAAAGAAGGGTTTCTCTTATAATATCAAAGCTCTTAAAAATGAGATTTTCATCGCCTAAAAGTTTGCCAAGATAGAAATAGATGCGAAGCTTAAGTGAAAAATCGCTCTTATCGGCTATTCTTAAAAGATATTTTTTAACTCTGGGGGTAATTAATCCGCCATCCATTTCGTTAATGGGTGTTATATCGGAAATAGAGTCAAGTATACGCTCAACCCTTATTTTATCGTCAAGCTTGTCCTCCCAGGGAAGAATCTGAGTTACATCGGCTTCATTAAAGCTACTCTTTAAGGAATAATCGCCCTTAATACCTTGGAGTGTGGCCAAGGCGGCCTCTTTCATACTGTCAAAGGCGGCAAAGAGGGGAGCATCCCAAAGAGCACAGTCAAGCTCGGTGCCCATCCAGATATTTTCCTTCGGGTTATCCTTAATACCGAGCATTCGTACAACAAATTTACCATTTTTAAGCTTAAGACCGTGGAGTAAGGTGTTATCAGGCACGGTTACGTTTTCTAATGTAACACCCGATATGATACAGCCAGTGCCCACAACGGTACCCTGCTCAATGGTGCTGTTTTCAATATAGCTGTTATTGTTTATGGTTGCCGATTTGCTTATATAACTGTTATAAACAGCATATTCCTTTGATGGGCGGTTGGTGTTAACCGTATTACTCCAGTCGAGGAATTTATAGTCGTCAATTTTTTCGGTAACAAGGGATAAAAGCTCGGTGGATGTACCAAAATGCAAAAACGAAGCGGGGGAAAGGCAGATAAGCTTCATACGATATTTGTGAAGAATATCCCATAAAACAGTTCTTGCATCTTTCAGCTCATCATTGAATTCGCCCTCGGGCTTTTCATTATAAAAATCCTCAAGGGTTGCATTTTCAGCCAGGGGATAAACGAAATCCGCATAGAAGGAAAGTCTTACCTTATCATTAACATATTTATCAAAGCTTTCCTGTGTATCAATAAGACAAGACAGGTCGTTTAATATATCACTACCGAAGCAGATAGCTCCCGTATCGATATTAACCTTGCCGTTTTGGTCAATAGCACCCATATTACTGAGAGTTTCTTCAGTCTGCTTATGAAGGAATTTATCAACATTTCCGTTTCCGTTTCGGAGGAAAACGCCGTGGTTCTTGCCTGTTTTTACATCCTCTTTCATAGAAAATGCTGCGGCACCCGAACCAAAAAAGTCAATCTGCAAAGGATTAAAGAGAAGCAAAACGTCTCCCGAAAGCACCAGCATACCGGCACCTATTCTAGAGGGAACGCCCGACATTCCAATAATAAATTCATCAAATAATGTAGAACGGCGTCCGTCCGGTAAAAGTCTCGGAACAGGGGAGAAAAGCTTTCCGCAGGCAGAATACTGAGGAACACGCTTTGAATCTCCTCCTGAATGTATAACAAGAATTTTAAGACCGTCAAAGCTTCCTTCACGGTCTTTAATATATTTCATAACGCTGAGCGTAGCTCCACCCGAGCCTATTCGTTTGCCCTCATAATCGGGTATAACGGCAAAGTGGGTTTCTTCGGGTAAAACTTTTCGCTTTCTGCGGTATTCTATCTGTTTTCTATAGGATTCTGCCTGACTTTCGTTAGATGCAGTAAGTATACAGTAATCCCATAATGCAGGCTTTCTCGCTGCCGAGGAAAGAATTGATGCGTAGGTTTCGTAGCTATCAAGGTAGGACTGCCTTAAAAAAAGATTTTTAAAGTTCATTTTTTCCTCCGTTTTAATCCTTGAAAATATCAAAGTTAGAGTAAATTTCTTTTCTTGATTTTGCCTTAACTATTATTTTTTTGGATACAATATTTTTCCTTTTGCCGAAAAACATTCTTACAGCATACCTTCCGCCAAAAACAATCCAGCCTAAAGGTATAAGAATACGGATTTTTTTGGCTTTAGGCCATTTGGTTTCTATAACCGAGTTTGCCCAGGTGATAAACTGAGCCGGCATATTTTTGGATATACCGTCCTCTCCCTTGTTGGAGATAATACTGCCCTGACTATATCGTTCTTTATCCTTTTGACCAAAATTTCCGCCTTCAATAATATCGGAAATCAAACTGTATGTAAAATCTTCCTCACATTCTCCCATCCACTTACGGTAGGGTAAACCTAAGTAGTGAACGGCGGTCAGGCTTAAAAGACGGGCAAATTTCCAAAGAGAAGCTTTCTTTAGCTTTTCTTCAAACATATCTTTAAATTCTTCGTTTGAAAAGGAATTTACAAAAACTGCCCAGTCGCACAAATGACGAAGACCTATACCCTCGGATAAAAGATGATGATATGTATGGCATAAAAGAATAAGTCCGTGATGAAAATGAGAAGGCTTATTAAAATCAACCAAATTTCGAACCTTTTCATTTTTTTCGAAAATATCAGCAAAAAATTCCTTCAAAACAATGGAATATTTTCCCTTATCGGGAACACCTGCAGGCTGCAGATGCAGTTCGATATGAATATTCTTTTTTGTGTATACAATATGATGCTTGGTGTTTCTGCTCCACCGTCTAAATCCGTTTTGTAAAAGAAGATTATTTGTCTTTTCATAATCCTCTTCTTTTATCATAAAATCTACGTCCCCCATAGAGCGGTAGTCCGGACGGGGATAATAGTATGCCGAGGAGCAACCCTTTAATATTGAATAATCAATATTATTTTCGCAAAAAAGCTTATCAATAGCAGCGTGATTACCGTGTATATGGAGACTTTTAGAGGAAATGGAAAGGGCAGTTTCTCCGAAAAGGTAATATAATTTGGAGGGTATTTCATGGGCATTTTTTATACCTGCAAAGGCGATTATGGCAACCGATTGCAAAACGCTTTCTTTAATTGCCGAATCCCAATCTATCTTATTGTTCGGGAAGGTGTATTGAGTACCGAACAAGCTGTTTGAAATAAGCTTTAGCAGAACCTGATGGGTTGTATTAAGTTTATTAAGGGAAGACATACCAACCCACCTTTCAAATCATTATCGACATACAATAGTATTCTACCACTTTTTACACTGATATTCAAGTCTATTTACCAACAATGTTTCTTATCCACATACCCTTTTTAACCATAAAAAAGCCTACAACACATTTTAAAAATTCCAAAGACTGAACAGTGAAATAAAGGGTCAGTATGGGAAGGGAGGTATATCTTGCGAGAAGAAAAGCTGCCGGAACACAAACTCCCCAGGTGAAAAGACTGTCAAATAAAAAGGTGATAATAGTTCTTCCGCCTGAACGGAGAGTGAAATAACAGTTGTGGGCAAAGGCATATACTGGCATAAGGAAGGCTACTATATATAAAAATCCCGTTGCCAACTGCTTTACATGAAGCTCGGTATTATATATATTTGGAATAATAGGTGCAAGTAAAGCCATCAGTGTTCCCATGACAACACAGGTTGCAACTGCAAGGGAAAGCAAACGCCAAACAGAGGCCTTGGCCTCCTCTATTTCATTAGCTCCCAGATGCTGACCTACAATTACCGCAACAGCATTGCCCATAGTTAAAAATACAACATTGAAAAGGTTGTTAACTGTGTTGGAAATATTTACGGCGGCAACAACGTCGAGACCTCTTACAGAGTAACATTGCAGAAGCATCGCCATACCTGCCGACCATAAAAATTCGTTTATCAGCAGCGGCATACCCTTTGTAAGAATACTCTTGCAAAGACTAAGGGGTACATAAAGACTGCGCAACGCTCCTTTAATAAAGGGATATTTATCACTTTTAAGCGTGGAAATAACAACTATTATAACCGCTTCGGCAAAACGGGACATTACGGTTGCAATAGCAGCTCCCGCAACGCCTAATTTCGGAAATCCGAATTTGCCGAAAATGAGAAGATAATTAAAAACGAGGTTTATAAAAATAGCAACTAAGCTTGCTATCATCGGCAATTTGGTTTCGCCGATTTCACGAAGGGTACTGGAATATATTTGGGTAACAGTAAAAGGGATAAGACCTATAACCATTATTTTAAGATAAGAAAGCCCATAACCTAAAGTAGCGGATGCGTCTGAGGCGGAGGTGCCTTCCGCTAAATACATTGATATTAAAGGTTTTGGAAAGACAAAAAATATTATTGCTGCCAAAATAAGCATTGCAGCTCCGATAACTGTTTTTGCACGGAAACAAAAACGTACGCCTTCATTATCCTTAGCCCCTGCATATTGGGTTGAAAAAATTCCCGCTCCCGCAAGCCCGCCAAAGATACAAAGGTTAAAAACAAAAATAAGCTGATTAACGATAGCAACGGCAGACATTTGTAGCGTTCCAACTCTGCCCACCATAACATTATCGAGCAGATTAACTACATTGGTAACGGTCATCTGAATTATCATAGGTAATACTATCGAAACCACCCGAAGATAAAAATTTTTATCTCCTATAAGGGTGTTTTTTATTTTACTTAATTGCATTTTTATCTCTCCGTAAGTCTTATTGCCTCAATACTATAACACAATAAAAAATATTTGTAAATGCTTTTAAAAAATAAACCCGAAGAATTTTCTTCGGGTTTATAAAACTTATTTTATTTTGCTTTTTTTGGTGCCTTTTTTAGCTTTGTAGTTTTTCCAGATAACCCACAGAGGACCTGCAATAAACAAGGATGAAACGGCACCTGAAACAACACCGAAAGCCATAGGAATAGCAAAGGTGCGAAGTGAGGTAAGACCGTAAATCTCAGATACGATAACAATGGTCATTATAGCTAAGAAGGTTGTAAGTGATGTAACCACGTTTCGGATGGATACCTTGCTTATACTCATATTAACAAGCTCACTTATTTCCATATCGGGATAAAGCTTGCGGTTTTCTCTTACACGGTCATAAATAACGATGGTATCGTTAAGTGAGTAACCGAGAATCGTAAGAACAACTGCGATATAGTTGGAATCTATCTGCAGTCTGAAGAAAACGCATATAAAGAAGGAAATAAGAACGTCAAAAACCAAGGCGCAAAGAGCGGTTAAAGTCGCTGAAACGCCGCCGATTTTACTGAATCTTATACCAACATAGATAATAACGAGAACTGCGGTTATAAGAACTGCAACAAGACTCTTTGCAAAGAAGGTTCCTGCAATGGTAGGACTAACCGAGTTGGAATCATAGATATCAATTTCGTTATCCTTGAAATCTTCCTGGAGGGCGGAAAGCATATTTTCCTGAACCTCGGCAGAAAGAGATTTACTTCCTATAAGACTTACGGAGAAGGTCTTAGTATCACCTGCTAAAGAGGTGCTTTTATCAACCTTAAAGGAGCCATCAATGATATCCTCAAGGGAGGCTTCAATATCAGAATCGGCAATATCGCCTGTGTAGGAATAGCTGATTCTCGTACCGCCACGGAAGTTGATATCAAGGTTAACACCGAAAATACAGGTTACGATGATACCTGCAACAAAAATTGCTGCATAAACTATCAGGACTTTTATTAGAGATTTGTTGAAATCAATCTTAAATTTAGACATTTTTCTTACCTCCGTAAAGCCATGGTTTTCTGAGGAACTTGAACTGAGAAATGCTCTTAAGCATAAACTTGGAAGCAAGAACACCCATTATAAGGTTGAAGATAACACCAACGATAAGAGTATAACCGAAGGAGTAAATCGAACCTGTTATGGAAGAACCGAGAAGTGACATTATGGGGGAGAATATCTTTGCGATAATGCTGTCGGGTGTACCGAAAGCACCCATAAGTACGAGGGATACGATAACGATGGTAACGTTACCGTCAATAATAGCGCTTAAGCTGTTCTTAAAGCCGCTGTCAATAGCACCGTCAATAGTCTTACCCTTTGCAAACTCATCACGGATTCTCTCAGATGCTATAACATTACAGTCAACACCAACACCGATAGAAAGGATGATACCTGCAATACCGGGGATGGTTAATGTAAAGCTGTCAGCATTCGGGAAGAAGCCTGAGATACAGGCAATAGAGCCTGCTAACTGACCGAGAAGTGCAATGGAAGCGATGATACCGTTCAAACGGTAACGTAATATCATAAGTAAGCAGATAACACCGAAAGCAATAGAGCCTGCTATAAGCATAACCTTTAATGCATCGGAGCCCAAGGTGGGGGAGATTATCTGAAGTTTACTGTCATCAACGGTCAAAGAGAAGGGCAGCGAGCCTGCGTTAATCTTATCTGCAAGTTCCTTAGCTGCTTCAGAGCTTTCCATACCGTTTATGTAGGCAGTACCATTGGTTATAGCCTCGTTAACGGTGGGAGCGCTGATTTCGGTCTCATCCATCCAGATGGAGATTTTTTGACCTACAAGCTGTGCAGTTGCGGTTGCAAACTTAGATTTACCCGTTTCTGTGAAATAGAGGTAAACAACGTATGCCCCGTTTTCATCAACACCGGCTTCAGCTCTCTCGATATCCTCCGAGCCGCTTAAAATAACATCATTTTTATCCTCATTGCGGCAGAAGGTAAGGAGAGCGGTTTCGCCTAATTCCTGAACTGCTGCAGTTGCATCAAAATCGCTTTCGTCGGCTGCCCAGGGGAAGCGAACGATGATTTGATGGTTATCGTTGTCGGTGTAAACCTCATAGTCGGTAATGTTGTTGTTTACAAGACGGGTTTCAATGATAGCCTTTGCGGCATCCATATCCTCATCCGTAATCTTAACATCCTCAATGTCGGGCGAGAAAACTGCTTCAACACCGCCGCGGATATCAATACCCCAACGGATGTCGCTTGCGCCCTTTACATAAACGTTTCTGGTGTCTCCGTAGTAGCTTTCAATTCCGAAAAATGCCGAAAAAGTAAGGGCAATAATCAGAATAAACACTACAAAAAACGCCAGCTTGCCTGTTTTTTTGGATTTCATGGCAAATCCTCCATTTTTTGCGTTATTTGTTTATTATACAATTAAAAGACCTTAAAGTCAATAATATGACTTTTTTGTCATTATTTAAGAAGCTTTTCAAGGGCGGCATATTTAACTGCTACGCACAGCACCTTTGCCGCCTGACCGATTTCCTCAACAGAAGGGTAGGAAGGAGCGATGCGGATGTTTGTATCCGCAGGGTCATAGCCGTAGGGGAAGGGAGCACCGGCGGGAGTAAGTATCATTCCTGCATTTGCGCAGAGCTGAACAACCCTTTTAGCACAGCCCGGCATAACATCAAGGTTTATGAAATATCCGCCACGGGGCTTGGTCCACTTTGCGATTTCCTTTCCGCTAAGCTGATTTTCCATTTCACTGAGAACACTTTCAAATTTAGGTCTTAATATGGCGGCGTGCTTCTTCATATGCTCCTTAACATCGTCAGCCGTGCGGAACATTCTGGCGTGACGAAGCTGATTAAGCTTATCGGGGCCTATTGTCTGGAATTTCATTCTGCCCTTAAGTATAGCCACATTGTTAGGACTTGCAGCCTCTGCCGCAACGCCTGCACCCGGGAAGGTTATCTTAGAGGTTGAGGTGAATATAATGGGCAAATCAGGGTTGCCTGCCTTAACGCATTCATCATATATATTAAGGAGGATATCTCCCTGCTCATACAAATCGTGTACCGCATAGGCATTATCCCAGAAAATTCGGAAATCTGCTGCGGCAGGCTTGAGGTTTGCCATTCGGCGGACAACCTCATCGCTGTAGGTAATGCCTTCGGGGTTAGAATATTTGGGAACGCACCATATACCCTTAACGGCAGGGTCCTTAACCCATTCTTCAACCGCATCCATATCGGGACCGTTTTCATCGGTTGCGATAGGAATCATTTTAAAGCCGAAATATTCGGTTATAGCGAAGTGACGGTCATATCCGGGAACGGGGCAGAGGAACTTAAGCTCCCCTTGTTTAGCCCAGGCTTCACCGCCCATACCGTGGGTCATACCCTGAGCGATGGTATCGAACATCATATTAAGGGAGGAGTTGCCGCCAACAATTATCTGGTCGGCAGGGAGTCCCAATATCTCGCCGAAAAGATTTTTAAGCTCATCCAGTCCGTCAAGACCGCCGTAATTACGGCAATCAATACCGCTGATGTTTTTAAAGCCTGTATCGTTGCCTACAAGGTCAAACATATCCTCGCTTAAATCCATATTATCAAAGCCCGGCTTACCTCTGGACATATCCAGAGAAAGATGGAGAGAGCGAAGATGCTCATACTCACTTTTCACCAAAGCAAACTCTCTCCCTAGTTCTTCAATATTCATTTTAGAATAAACTGACATAACGGTGCCTCCTAATGCACTAATCTTATATAATATAATACATATGACGGCAATTTTCAAGAAAATTATGCATAATAAGGGGTAAAGACACCCTAATTTTTACATTTTGTTTAAATAAATCTTGAATTTCAATAGGAAATATGATATGATGATACTCGCTATGGGGGTGTAGCTCAGCTGGGAGAGCGCTTGAATGGCATTCAAGAGGTCATGGGTTCGATCCCCACCATCTCCACCAAGAATAAAGCATCTCATCCAAAAGGATGGGGTGCTTTATTGTTTTATATGTGGTGGGGATCGAACAAGGCGTAAAAAAACAGTCCGGTGGACTGTTTTTTAGCCGGGGCAACGAGCGAAGCGAGGCGATAGGTGCGGGCAGCACCGAGACAAATCCCCACCATCTCCACCAAGAATAATAGCACCGGACTTCAGTTCGGTGCTATTATTTTTTATGTAGAAAGGGATCGAACCCGAGAGGGTTTCGGCGTTAATAAAAGGTGCCGGTGGCACGTTTTTAGCCGAAAGCGGTGAGACGGGTACTGTTGCGTAGCAACGGTCGTCGAGCCATAAGTATGCAAGGCAAAGCCTTGACAGACGACGATCCCCACCATCTCCACCAAGAATAAAGCATCTCATCCAATAGGATGGGGTGCTTTATAATGATTATAGAATGTCGAAACGACGCTTTTCCGTTTCGACGAGCCGATTTTATCGGCTTTCGCATAATTAAAATTTAAAAAATTTAATTATGCTCTACATTCATTGTAATGGGTTAGTCCAAATTTTTATGAAAAATTTGGCACAATATCAAAGATATTGTGTCGAAATAGCATGAATTCATGCTATTTCGACTTACTATAACCATTATTGTTTTATATGCGGTGGTAAAAAAACAGCCCTGTGAAATCACAGGGCTTAAATTTTATGGTAATGTATAGCCTGCGGCGAGGTAAATTTTATACCAATCCTCAGCCGAGATGGTTATATCCGAGGCGAGGGCGATTTCCTTTAATCGCTGAAGATTTGTGCTTCCAACAATGGGTTGCATTTTTTCGGGCAAACGCAAAAGCCAGGCAATGGCAAGACCGGTATCGGTAATATTATATTTGTCAGCAATTTCTTTAAGAACATTATTTAAATGAGCAAAATCATCGTTGCCGAGGAAGCTGCCCGAAATAAATCCGTGCTGCAGAGGAGACCAGGGCTGAACGGTTATACCCTTTAGTCTGCAGTAGTCACGAAGATAGCCGTCACGGTTGATTCCTTCCTCGTTGCACATATTAACATTTGCGCCGCTGCTTACCATATAGGCGTTTGTAATGCTTAGTTGCATTTGGTTAATAATAAGTTTTTGGTTAACGTATTTTTGTAAAAGCTCGATTTGAGCAGGGCTCTGGTTAGAAACACCAAATGCCTTTACCTTGCCGCTTTGCTCAAGGATATCAAATGCGGCGGCAACCTCCTCGGGGTCCATAAGAAGGTCGGGACGGTGGAGGAGAAGAACGTCTATACTCTCAACGCCCAAACGCTTAAGTGAGCCATCAACCGAAGAAAGGATGTGCTCCTTTGAAAAATCGAACATACCCTTGCGAATACCGCATTTGGTCTGAATAATAACCTTGTCTTTAAGAGTACTGTTGCGCTTAAGGGCGGCACCGAAAACCTCTTCGCATTTTCCGCCGCCGTAAATATCGGCGTGGTCAAAATAGTTGTAGCCGTTTTCGATGGCTTCCGAGAGGTAACGGTCAGCTTCGCTGTCGGTCATACCGCCAATGCGCATACATCCGAGGGCTACCTGGGATACGGGGGTATTTTCGTCAAAATGCTTTATGTATTTCATTTGATTTCCTCCTGAGTCTTTTTAGCAGTATCAATAGTTTTGCCGAAAACGATAAATCTATCGTAAAGATATTCTGTAACAAAATTTATGAGCATGGTGAGTATAAGTACAAGATATTCGTTCCATAAAAACCCTGCTCCAGTGAGAACGGCGGTCCACCAGGTGGAAAGAGGAGTGAATACTATGTAAAAGCAAGTAACCTTAAGCATTGCGATGGGAATATTGTTGGCAGAATAAAAGGTAAATTTGCGGTTCAATGTAAAATTCCACAGAACGGAAAGTATCAGCGATATAAGATAGGATATCCAGTGTGTAAGGTGCAAAAGCTCTTCAAATACAGTAAAGCTTACAACCTGTATAATTCCTGCGCTGATAGAAAAGAACACAAATTTCAGCGTTCTTATAAATTCTTTTTTAGTGTCAGCCATATTTTCCTCCTTAGAGATTATGCTTTTATTTTATATGAAAATTGCCCAAAATACAATACCGCATTAAAAAAACGGATGAGAAATTCATCCGTTTTCGTTTACTGCTCCATTTGTTTTCCTAAAAAGTTTGCCGCAACGCTTGCAAGCTTTATATCGCTTTCTTTGAGGCGTCCTCCGTTATCATTAGAGGCTAAAATGACCGCACCGCTTACGTCTCCCGCCGATATTATTGGGGAAGCCACAAAAATATTACGGTGAACACCCTCAAGTGCAAAGTCGCCGTCTCCCTTTTCGTTGGTAACGGTCTTTCGCGATTCCATTATTTCCTCAAGGGCAGGGGTAATACGCCGCTCGATAGCCTCTTTTTTCGATATACCCGCCGCCGCAATGCAGTGGTCCCTATCGCATATAAATACAGCAAGGTCGGTAGCTGCCGACAGCGAGTCGGCATACTGGGTCGCAAAGGTGGACATCTCACCTATAGGGGAATACTTTTTAAAGATAACCTCCCCACCGATATTGGTATAAATTTCCAGAGGATCGCCTTCACGGATTCTCATCGTTCTTCTTATCTCTTTCGGGATAACGACTCTCCCAAGGTCGTCTATTCTACGAACTATTCCTGTTGCTTTCATAATATATAAATCTCCTTTAATTTCAAATCGTGATACTATTATTTGTAAATGGTGGAGATTTATACTGTTTAAATTTACATTTGAAATTGAATATGTTATAATAAAAATAACATTAATTGATATCTAAAATATAAGGAGTGGAAATATGTCTCATTTAGATTATTTCAATGATAAAGACAAAGCAGAAATTGAAAAAGAATTACAACGATTATGTAAAATAAGATTTGAAAGAAATAAAGAATTTGAATCTGCAAATAAAAAAAGAAATGTTATAACAATATTTGGATTTGCTCTACTTTTCTTTTTACTAATATGTGTTTTTGGGGAACCGACAGGAATAGATATTTTGTGGGGATTACTAATATCTATTTGTGCAAGTCTTTTTTATTATTTTATTAATTTTTCTGTTTTTATATCTTGGTTAGCTACAAAAGGTATGGAAGAACACAATAGACTTTCTTCACTTGACAATGATATCAAATATTTAGAAAAATTATACGATGAAAAAGAATAGTTAAAGCGGAGTGGAATTCCACTCCGCTTTAATTTTGTGATTTTATTTGTTGTAATTTTTATGCAAATTGCACAATACAAAAATTATAAAATTCGTAAAAACACAAATATAATTGCGAAAAACAAAAATTAATTTTCATCACAAGCATAAAACGTTACTTTTTTTATGCAACATTCACAATATATTGAGGTGACCGATAGGTTGACGCTACTTTATATTGTGGTATAATATTAAATAGTAGCATTACCTATGCGCTAAATTTTATTAAGAAAAGAGTTGATGAATATGATTGTATTTAAGAAAAAGAAAAATCTTACGATTTATTGCCGTAAATCATAAGACTTTTCTTGGAAGATGTGTTAAAACATCTCATTTGTTGTGTAGTTAGTTTAACACATCTTCCTTTCATTGTAAACAAAAGTAAAAAAATTGTAACTATTATTTTTTATGGAAGGAAACCTTTAAAATGAATTATTATGTAGTAAATACCAACCAAACACTAAACCCTGGACTTCATCATGAAGTTCATACACTTGAACACGCTAATATGCTCGGTATTGTAAGTAGAATACCTTTAGGATATTGTGTTGACGAAGTCCAAGCAGTAAACAAAGCAAGAACATATTATTGGGATGCAGACGGATGTGCCAACTGCTGTCCCAAGGCTCATAGGGGGTAAGAAAATGGCAAAAAACACTCATCATGTAGTTCCAAACTCAAATGGAGGTTGGGATGTTAAAAAAGGTGGAGCTAATAGAATTAGTGGTCACTTCGACAAAAAAGTCGATGCAGTTAATGTAGGACGAAAAATCAGCATTAATCAAGGGACTGAATTTATAATCCACGGAAAAGATGGAAAAATCCAACGCCGTGATAGTCACGGAAATGACCCGTGTCCACCAAAAGGATAATATAACACCTTGAAATTACCAAAATAGCGTGGAGTAAGACTACCCCACGCTATTTTTATACCTATTCACCACACTATGTATAGCCATACAAAACCTGTCGAAAAGTGTCAATGTTGTATGTGACGGGGTGCGGGTGTCCGGCGGACACCTCTGCGAAGCAGAAGCACCGACCGAGGCGGCAGCCGAGACCTCCCTCGCGAATCCGCATAGTTCTTCTGATTTCTTTTGGAATAACAACTCTCCCAAGGTCGTCTATACGACGTACAATTCCTGTTGCTTTCATAATTTATACTTATTTACAGGTTGTTTTTTGGTAAAGATAGTCCCTGCAGGCAAATTAGGAAAATAAGTTTTCTGATACTCTGATATAGTTTAAGCCGTGCATATGTTTATACTATTTTTTCTGTAAAGCTCTATTTGCCGCAAAGGACAAAACCAATGTGCCGCAAAGACAGAATGCGAGGGAGAAAAGTTTAGTAAGTGTATTGTATGAAACGATGGGCACTGCCGCTGTGTAACCCATAAGCACAACTTGGTGTATTAAAAAACATTCAAAGGATATGTCACCCAACGCAACAAGTGGCTTTGTTGAGAAAAGCTTTGAGAAAAGTCCGCCGCCCACTGCGAATACAAACAAGCCGAAGAAATTAGGAATAAGCCAGTTTGCAATGCGTGCTCCGAAGGTATCAAGCGGAATAAATAAAACTGCGCCCCACAGTAAAAGTGCCATGGCTTCAAGTACCGTAAATAACACCGTGTTATTTTGTTTTTTGAAGGCCTTTTTCGCAAGCATACCGACAACAATTCCGCCCAGGTATTCGCAAAGCCTTGCGGGCGGAAAAACATATGCCCAAAACTGTTGATTGAGTGTATGTACAGAATAGTTGTATGTAACCCCCGCCACAAAAATACCCAAAAGGACAATACACAGGAACAGAACACCACGTTTATGCGCAAAAATCTTTTTAAAAAGATGAACCGCAGGATCTGTGAACAAGAACAGAAACATCAATGTTGATAAAAACCAACCCACACCATTTAAAGAAAAATATTGCGTACTAAACCATGACTGAATTAAAAGTAGATTTTTGCCCAACTGAATCAGCATACTCTTCAAGGCACCAAGATTTCCCTCTGAAAGGTAAGTCGGAATAGCTGATGTGTATACTGAAGCTAGCATAGTCACGGCATATAGCGGATAAATCCTTAACAGTCGTTTAAAGAAATTGCTGAAATACGATTTAAGCGTGAGCGGTTGCTCCTTGTCAAGAGAAGAGAAACCTTTTACAACACCACTTAACACAAAAAAGAAACTGACCATTGATGTCGCTGTGTTTTGCCTTAGATCCCATGCAGGCAACCAAGCTCGAGCATGCCAAAAAAATATCATCAAAAATGCCACAAAGCGTAAAAACTGCAACTGCTGGGCCCTTCCCAAAGTGCTACTCCTTGCCATATATTCACCTCAATAGTTGAATTGTACTAGTCGTTTTTATGGAGTCAATAAAGGAATTTTCTCCATATTGTTTTTTTATTTCCTGCAGCTTGGCATCCCTCAATTCGCCTATACTCATATCGAAAATAATATTTTTCTTATGTATGCCAAATTCTTGGGCTTTTTCGATTACCTTTTGGGAAATCTTCAAATAATCGTTATTGTTTTCCAGTTTTATGACCGCTACGCCGCCATATTTTTTGAGAATAGGTAAAATTTCGGTCAAAACCTTTTCTTCCGGGGCAATGTCGCCCACCATTGCTTTGCCGTTATAATATCTGAGTATATTTTCAAGCACGAAGGGGTTATCAAAATTTATCATTAAAGGAATATCTATCATCGATTGCCATTCGTTAACCGCATCTTTTAAAAGCTTGGAATCGGCATCAAGATTTTTTGCGTTTATGGATATAATATTTACCTCTTCATCCTGTAAATCGAAAGCGGCATCGATAATATCATCCATATTTTCACAGGTAAAGGGGATTTCGATGTTGCCCATAGTTACACAGTTTCCATCGAATTCAACGGCTTTGCTTCTTGAACAAATTGAGGTTATTTCCTTTTCCGTATTTTCGCATCGGATAAGTCCCTTGGAGCAGTCGGTTAACGAGCGGATATATTCGGGGGTTGTTCCGCAGCATCCGCCTACTGCGCTGATGCCTTTTTTAACCATTAATGTAACCTCTGCACCAAATTCATCTGCCTTAACATCGTAAACAACCTTGCCATCAACCATCTGAGGTAATCCCGCATTGGGTTTAAGGGTTGTGGGAAGGGAGGATTTTTGGATAATTTCCTCGGCAACCTGAGATAATTGGCGAGGCCCGAAGGAACAGTTTGCGCCAATGGCATCAACATCCAAGCCCTCAAGCAAGGATACCATTATAGACGGCGTTGCACCGGTTAAGAGTCTGCCCCCGTTCGAATATGCATTTGAAACTAAAATAGGGAGATTAGAATTCTCCTTTGCGGCAAGCACAGCCGCCTTCGTTTCATAAGCATCGGTCATAGTTTCAATTATAATTAAATCTACGCCGTATTTAACGCCAAGGGCTACGGTTTTTCCAAAAATCGCAACAGCATCATCAAAATCAAGGTCACCAAAGGGTGCCATAAGTCTGCCTGTCGGTCCGATATCCAAGGCGATAAATCTTTCGGTATTATCATTAAATTCACGTCTTGCGTTTTCGGCGTTCCCTACGGCGGCTTTTATGATTTGTTCTAAATCTTCATCACTAAACTTTAAGGAGTTGGCGCCGAAGGTATTGGTTGAAACCACATTGCTTCCTGCCTCGTAATAGGCCTTATGCACCGATGTTATTATATCGGGATGCGTTAAATTCCACATTTCGGGCAGTTCGCCTGACTGCATACCGTGTAGCTGAAGCATTGTGCCCATCCCACCGTCAAGAAATACCAAGTTTTCATTTAAATACTCTTTAAAGCCCATATTACACCCGCCTTAAAAACACTTTTGCTTTTATTATATCATTATAGCTATAAAAATCAAGATTTCACCCTAATCGCAAATCTCATTTTTGCAGTTATAGAACAAAAAGCGGAGTAAATATCACTCCGCTTTTTGTTATTCATGTTTTTATCTTAATATTAAAGTAAACTAAAGTTAACAACCAAAGCTGCAAATACGATGGAAACCATCGAAAGAAGCTTTATAAGGATGTTAATTGCGGGGCCGGAGGTGTCCTTGAAGGGGTCACCTACAGTGTCACCAACAACGGCGGCCTTGTGGCAGTCAGAGCCCTTTCCGCCGTGAACACCGCCCTCGATATGCTTCTTAGCATTATCCCAGGCACCGCCTGAGTTGGACATAAATACAGCCAGCAGGAAGCCCGTTGCGGTTGCACCTGCCAACATTCCAACAACGCCTGTACAGCCTAAAAGCATACCCACAACAACGGGAACAACTATAGCGATAACTGTTGGAAGAATCATTTCCTTAAGACTTGATTTTGTGCAAAGGTCAACGCACTTAGCGTAATCAGCTTCTGCCTTGCCCTCCATAAGTCCCGTAATTTCGTGGAACTGACGGCGTACCTCTTTAACAACGCTTTGCGCCGCTCTGCCAACCGATTCCATAGTAAGGGCCGCAAAAACAAAGGGGAGACATGCGCCTATAAATAAACCAATGAGAACAGTAGGATTCATAAGGCTAAGGTTAGAAATTTTTTCTGCGCCGCCTTCAATGCTCTGAACCTTCTCTATATAGGAAGCCATAAGGGCGAGAGCGGTTAGAGCGGCTGAACCGATAGCAAATCCTTTACCGGTAGCAGCGGTGGTGTTGCCTAAGGCATCAAGAGCATCGGTGCGCTCACGCACCTGCTTTTCAAGTCCCGACATTTCAGCAATACCACCTGCGTTATCGGCAACGGGGCCGTAAGCATCGGTAGCAAGGGTTATGCCTAGGGTTGAAAGCATACCAACTGCTGCAAGGGCTATACCGTAAAGTCCCATAGAAGCACTTTGTGCTCCACCTGAAACGAAATAAGCAACAAGAATACAAACAGCAACTATAACGATAGGTAATGCGGTTGAAAGCATACCGAGAGATAAACCGCTTATTATTATGGTAGCAGAGCCTGTTTCGGAGGAATCCGAAAGCTTACGGGTGGGCTTGTAGGTATCGGAGGTAAAGTACTCGGTAGCCTGACCGATAAACACACCTGCAAGAAGACCTGCGAGAATTGCAAAATAAATAGTCCAGTTATCCTTACCTAAAACGAAATATACCAAAGGCAAGGAAAGAATAGCAATAACAACTGCAGAGAAATTAGTTCCTTTGCTTAAAGCCTTTAAAAGCTCCTTCTGACCTGCTCCCTCTTTGGTGCGAACAAGGAAGGTTCCGAATATGGAGCAGATTATGCCTATAGTGGCAATCAAAAGGGGAAGCGCCATAGCCTTTATATCGCCGCTGAAGGCGGCAACACCTAAAGCAGATGCAGAAAGCACGGAGCCTACATAGGATTCATAAAGGTCAGCACCCATACCTGCAACGTCACCAACGTTATCACCAACATTATCGGCAATAACTGCAGGATTTCTCGGGTCATCCTCAGGGATACCTGCCTCAACCTTACCAACAAGGTCAGCTCCAACATCGGCGGCCTTGGTGAAAATACCGCCGCCCACACGGGCAAATAGCGCCATAGAGGATGCGCCCATACCAAAGGTGAGCATAGCACTTGTAATTTCTATTGGGGGAAGACCAAATACATACTTTAAGAGGAAAAACCAGATTGAAATATCAAGCATTCCGAGTCCAACAACGGTAAAGCCCATAACTGAGCCTGCGGAAAATGCTACTCTAAGACCTCTGTTAAGTCCCTCACGGCAGGCATTGGCTGTACGTGTATTAGAAAGAGTTGCTATCTTCATTCCTATAAAGCCGGATAAAGCGGAGAAAAATCCTCCCGTTATAAAAGCAAAGGGAACAAAGGGGGTAAGCAATTTTAAAAGGGACATAATGCCTAAAACGATAAACATTACAATAAAGAAAACCCCAACAACCATATATTGTCTTTTAAGGTATGCATTTGCGCCCGAGCGGATGGATTCGGATATTTTTTTCATTTTATCCGTTCCTTCGGAGAATTTTAAAACCTTTTTTGCCGTAAACACTGCAAAAAGCAGAGCAGCGACAGCGCCGATAAAAGTAAACAAAATTAAATATTTTTCCAAAAAACTCACTCTTTTCGTAATTTTAAATTAGGGAGAAAAAATTATTCTCCCTGAATAGAGAAAGGGAATATAATTATATAACTTTGTTATATTTTTGTCAAGCAATAATTGTTTACATTTTATTGTAAACAAAACTTTACAATAAGAAAAGCGGAATAGGCTGTTGTTCGTATTGCTCCTCCTCAGAGGATTCCGTATAGGTATATGCTTCCCCATCGGAGTCGTTGTAATACACTTCATCCTCTTTTTCCTCTGAAGGGTTATATATATATAAGGTATGGGAAATTCCGAAAGTATTTTCTATTAACAAGGTTAATTCACTTAAAGGTGCCGCCATATTCGTGCGAAACCATTCGATTAAAAGATGGGCAACGGCACCAGAGAATAATGTTTGCTTATATAAATGTAGGTGAGGTTGGTCGGTGCCATCAAGAAAGTTCTCGGATATCCTAAATAAGCTTTTTGAAATTTCTTCGGCGGCAATTCCCTCAAGAGAAAATTCAAACATTCTGCGCAAAAGAATTTTATTTTTCTTTAAAACATCAGAATAGTATTTGAGAGTATCCGAAAGATTTTGTTTACCGTTATCAGAAAACTGTTCTTTAAAAAAGAAATACAGAATTTCCTCCTTGCTATTAAAGAAATTGTAAAAGGTTTGACGGGAGAGTGAAGCACTTTGACAAATGTCAAACACGCTTATTTGATAATAATCTTTTTCCCCCATTAATGATACAAGACCTTCCGCCAAAAGGCGTTGAGAGTTAAGTGCTTTAGGATTCGTTCCACTATACATAAAAATTTTCCTTTCCAAAAAGAAATTTGACAAATGTAAAACTTTGCTTTATGATAACATAAACTTTTACATTTGTCAAATATAAAGATTAGGTATAATTTCAAATCTCCGTTAGTCTTTTAAAAAAATAGAAAATATTTACCTTAGAAAATAAGATTGACTTTTCAGTATTATATGGTATAATACCAATGTTCACAAAAATGCAGTTAGGAGTATTTCATGAACATTTTAAAAAAAGAAATTCTTTTGGCAATCATTTCATCCGGATATGAAAATCAACGAAGGTTAGCAGAAATTTGTAATTGCTCATTAGGTGCAGTTAACGGAGCTGTTAAGGAACTGGTGGCCGAAGGATTTTTGGATAACGGGATGAGGCTTACTCGCAAAACGAGAATGCTAATCGAAAAAAGTGCCCCTAAAAGAGCGATAATTCTGGCGGCGGGACAAGGCATTCAAATGCCTCCAAACAATACAATATGTGCGAAGCCATTACTGAAGGTCAAGGATGAAGCTTTGATTGATAGGCTCATACGACAATTAAAAGAGGTTGATGTTAACGAAATATATGTGATAGTTGGATTTGATAAGGAGCGTTTTGAATATCTCATTGATAAATACAATGTAAGCCTTGTTGTTAATACCCAATATCAAAATAAGAGCAATTTGCATTCTTTGAGTTTAGTAAAAGAAAATCTGCAGAATTGCTATATTGTTCCGTGTGATATATGGTGCGAAAGCAATCCCTTCAGTAGGGTGGAGCTGTATTCCTGGTATTTAGTGTCACAAAAAATGCATCGACAAAGTTCTATAAAAATTAACCGAAAGCGTGAACTTGCAGTTGTTCCGTCCGAAGTCGACGGAAATGAGATGATAGGCATAAGCTACCTTACGGGTGAAGAATCTCTCATTGTGAAAGAAAAACTCGTAACAATGGATAGCGATCGGCGATATGAGGGTTCTTTTTGGGAGGAAACACTTTACGATAAAGAAAAAATGATTGTGTACCCTAAAATTGCAAAGGTTAACGATGTAACAGAGATTAATTCCTTTGAGGACCTGCAAAGAATAGATGATTATAGTTTGTTACCGATTTCCGAAGTAGCTCAAAGTCTTAATGTAACCAATGAGGATATAAAGGAAATAACCTTAATGAAAAAGGGTACTACAAATTATTCGTATTCTTTTATGTGCAAGGGAATAAAGTACATAATGCGAATTCGCACCGATACAGTGAATGAAATGATAAATCATCAATATGAGGCCGATGTTTACAGAACACTGTCCGGACGCAATGTTTCTGATGAAGTAGTGTATATTAATCCTCGTACGGGATTAAAGATATCAAAATATATAAACGATGTAAGATTCAGTAATCCTCAAAATAAGCAGGATATAAGCAGATGCATGAAAAAACTGCGTCAATTTCACGATATGAGACTATCGGTGGGATATGAATTTGATTTGTTTGAATGGATAAATTATCTGGAATCTCTGAGGGGTTTAAACTCATCGGTATATAGCGATTATGAGGAAACAAAAAAGAACGTTTTTTCTTTAAAGAGATACATTGATTCACAGAAGAAGGACAAGTGTATTACCCATATGGATTCGGTTGAAGATAATTTTCTTATATCTCAAAAGGATAGCGATTGGGAGAGTATAAGAATAATAGATTGGGAATATGCGGCGATGCAAGATCCTCATTTAGATATTGCTATGTACGGATTATATTCATTTTACGATAAAGAGCAGTTTGATTATCTTATTTCCCAGTATTTCGATGAGAAATGTGATGAAAAAACCAAGCTTAAAATTTATTGTTACATTTCTGTGGCAGGGCTTCTCTGGAGTAATTGGTGTGAGTACAAACTGAAGGATGGAACGCAGTTTGGCGAATATTCACTTAAACAGTACAGATATGCAAAGGAATATTACAGAATTGTAAAAAAAGAACTTAAAGAAAAGGAGAATATAGATGTATAAGGTTGATAATGCGGTCATTATGGCGGCAGGAACGTCCAGCAGATTTGCTCCGCTTTCATATGAATTGCCCAAGGCACTGATAAATGTTAAGGGGGAGATTTTGATTGAACGTCAAATAAATCAACTAAAGCAAGCTGGAATATCAGATATATATATTGTAGTTGGTTATAAAGCCGAGAAGTTTTATTATTTAAAAGAAAAATTCGGTGTAAATATTGTAGAAAATCCGGATTACCTCAATAGAAACAATAATGCCAGCATATATGCGGTTAAAAAATTTCTAAAAAACACATATATTTGCTCTGCAGACAATTATTTTTCAGAGAACCCCTTCGAAAGTGCGGTTGAGGACTCCTATTACGCAGCGGTTTATGCTGACGGTCCTACAAAAGAATGGTGTATGACGTATGATGATAACAGTGTAATAACCGATGTAACAATCGGGGGAGAAAATGCCTGGTATATGTTGGGTCACACCTTCTGGAATGAAAATTTCAGTAAAAAATTTATAGAAATTCTTGAGGCGGAATATAATCTTCCTGAAACAGTTGATATGCTATGGGAGAGTATTTATATAAAACATATCAATGAGCTCAAAATGAAAATCAGAAAATATAAGGATGATGTGGTATTTGAATTTGATACACTGGATGAGCTCAGAGAATTTGATTCATCGTATGTAGCCAATACCCGCTCCGAAATTCTTAAGGAGGTGGCGGCATTTTTATCATGTAAGGAAGAGGATATCACTCAGGTTACGGCATATAAAAATGATACTAATGAGGCTGCGGGCTTTACCTTTGTTTTTGAAGGTCAGAATTATTCTTATTCATATAAGGAAAAGGAAATAAGGAGGAAATAAAATGGCAAAAGAGATAATAAAAGAGGATGTAGTTAAGGTTAAAGAATTGATGCTCAAGGTTCTTGGAACGGATGAATATGCCGATTTATCAAGAATGGGCGGTCTTACCAACCACACCTATAAGGTTACACTTAAGGATGATAGGGAATATGTGGTGCGCATCCCCGGTGAAGGTACAGAGGAACTTATTGTCCGTAATGATGAAAAGATAAGCACACAGCTTGCTTGTGATTTGGGCGTAGATGCCCCAATGCTCTATTTTGGCAATAACGGTGAAAAGGTAACGGAATATATAAAGAATGCAGTTACCATGTCTGCCGAAAAATTACATGAGGAGAAACATATTAAGCAGGTTGCAGAGATTTTCAAAAAGATGCACTCCTGCGGCGCAGATACAGGAGTTCCCTTCGAGGTTTTTGAAATGGCTGAGGGTTATGAAAAAATCATCAGTGATAAAAATGTTAGCATGTATGATGATTATGAAAAGATTAAAGCCCGTGTGATGGAGATCAAAGCGGAAATTGATTCATCTATAAATACAAGCAAGGTACCCTGCCACAACGATCCTCTATGCGAAAACTGGGTAGAGGGCGACGGTAGAATGTATTTGATAGACTGGGAATACGCAGGAATGAATGACGGTATGTGGGATCTTGCCGATGTTTCAATTGAGGCAGGATTTGATGAAAATTGCGATAACATACTATTATGTGCATATTTGGGAAAAGAGCCCGATATTGTTGAAAAAAAGCATTTTCTGGCAAGTAAAATATACGTTGATTATCTGTGGACCTTATGGGCAAAGGCAAGGGTTCCGTATGACGGACAGCCGATGGAAGATTGGGCTGCAGAGCGTTATGCAAGACTTAAATCCTTTATTAAGGATTATGAGGAAATTTAAGGAGGTAAAAAATTATGTTTTCTGGTATTATTGCAGGTGTTACTTGGGCTGTTGCTACGGTGGTTTTGGGAATTGCGCTTGGGATGACTCCCTTTCTTTCCACTGAACAGGCCATATTCTTAGCTCCGTTTGTAAGTACGTTTTTGCACGATGCTTGTTCGGCAATCTGTGCCACAGTTTATAACGGTGCAAGAGGAAATCTTAAGAATGTTTGGAAAGCCTTTAAAACAAAGAGCGGTAAATGGGTTGTTATGGCTGCCATTATCGGCGGACCTATCGGTATGACAGGCTATGTTATGGCTGTTAACTATATGGGCGCATCAATAGGTGCTGTAGCCAGTGCTATTTTCCCGGCAATCGGTTCAATTCTTGCCTATATCTTTATAAAAGAGAAAATGAAATGGTATCAGTGGATATTTTTGATTTTCACCCTTCTCGGAGTATACGGCCTCAGCTATTCACCCGATTTGAAAATTGAAAATTTCTGGTTAGGCTTATTAGGTGCTTTAATGTGCGCCTTTGGTTGGGGAATAGAGGCAGTAATTCTTGCAAAATCTCTAACTGACCCTGAGGTAACAGATGAATACGCTCTACAGATTCGTCAAACCACATCTGCTGTTTTCTATGGACTTATAATTCTTCCTTTGTTAAAGGGTTGGGGATTTACTGCAAAACTTATCACCCCTGATACAGGCTGGCTTATACCCACTATTGCAATAGCAGGCTTATTTGCAACTATATCCTATCTCTTCTATTATAAGGCTATTGCTCAGATAGGCGCTTCTAAGGCTATGGCGCTTAATGTAACATATTGTGCATGGGCTATAGTGTTTACCGTTATTATCTTGGGCGATACTTCGGTTTTAACACCTTCAACCATAATTTGCGCTATAGTAGTTCTTGTATGCGGAATTTTCGCCGCAGCTGACTTTAAAGAAATTCTGAAAAAGAATAAATAATCAGAATATTTAAAAATCTTCAAAGCAATATACAAGAAGACACAATTTGTGTCTTCTTGTTGCTTTATGATATATAGTTGTTGATACTGCTATATTCTTGATTTTTATATGTAATTATGTTATTATAAAATGTAAAGATATTATCAAATATCAGTATTATCTTTGGTAACTTTATGAGGAGATCTGAATATGAAATTGTATATCGACCCCGGCACGGGAAGCATGTTGTTTACAATTCTGATAGGTGTTATCGGAGCCAGCATATATTCCCTGAAGATGCTTTTTATTAAGCTTCGTTATAAAATAAGCGGAGGAAAGGTGGAAACCAGCAACAAAAAAATTCCCTTTGTTATTTTCACCGATGATAAGAGGTATTGGACTATATTTGAGCCTATCTGCCGAGAAATGGACAAGCGAGGCAAGAATATTGTATATATGACTATGTCGGAGGATGATCCTGCACTACAAAACAATTTTGAGCATGTAAAGGCAGAGTTTATAGGAAAGGATAATAAGGCTTTCACACGTTTGAATTTCCTTAATGCTTCAATTGTTCTGTCAACAACCCCCGGCCTGGAGGTTTATCAATGGAAGCGTTCAAAAGATGTTGATTACTATGTTCATATCCCTCATGCTGCCAGCGAAATAACCTTATATAGAATGTTTGGTATAGATTATTACGATGCAATTTTGCTTTCGGGAGAATATCAGGCAAATGACATAAAGAGTCTTGAGGGTTTACGTGAGCTCAAGGCTAAGGAGCTTGTAAAAATAGGTATACCTTATATGGATAAGATGATAGAGCGTTTAAAGAAAGAGGGCCCTGCTCCTGAACACCCGAGAACGGTTTTATTGGCTCCGTCATGGGGAAAGAGCGCAATATTCAGTGTTTACGGTAAAAAGATTCTTAATGTGCTTATCGAAACGGGATATCATATAATTGTGCGTCCTCACCCGCAATCCTTTGTTTCTGAGAAGGAAATGTTGGATGAAATTATGGCGGAATATCCTGAAAACGAGAACTTTGAATGGAATAGAGATACGGATAATTTTGATGTTCTCCGTCGTTCGGATATTCTTATTTCTGATTTTTCCGGTGTTATATTTGATTTTTCTTTGGTGTATGATAAACCGGTTATTTATACCGATCCTCAGTTTGATGTAAGCCTTTATGATGCTTGGTGGCTCAAAACTCCCCTTTGGACAACCACTGCCCTTCCGAGAATCGGATGTGAGCTTAACGAGGATAATATGAATAATCTCAAGGATTTAATAGATAATTGCATCAGCGATCCTCAATATGCTGAAGGTCGTCTTTGTGTAAAAGCAGAGACCTGGGAGCACATGGGTGAGGGAGCTGAGCGTACGGTGGATTATTTATTGAATAAATATGAAGAATTGACTTCTATAAAAGAGGATAAGTAAAATGACATTTTTTTCGATTCTGGAAACCTTATTAATAGGCCCTCTTAAACTGGTATTTGAGATAATATTCAGTTTTGCAAACAGTTTTATAGGCCATCCGGGCTTGGCTATAATTTTTTTGAGTCTTATTATGAATATTCTGGTGCTTCCTCTTTACAAGCGTGCAGATATAATGCAGGAAGAAACCAGAGATATAGAGGCAAAGCTTCAGGAGGGAGTTTCCCATATAAAGAAAACCTTCTCAGGCGATGAGCGGATGATGATTCTGCAAACCTATTATAGACAGAATAATTATAAGCCCACCGATGCTTTGAACGGCTCGGTTTCTCTGCTTTTGGAGATTCCGTTTTTTATGGCGGCTTATCAGTTTTTGTCGCATCTGGATATTTTAGACGGTGTTTCATTAGGTCCCATCAAGGATCTGGGCGCACCTGATGGTATGCTTGTTATAGGCGGAATAGCAATAAATCTTTTGCCGATTATTATGACATTGATTAATGTCATTTCAAGCTATTTATATTTGAAGGGATTTCCCCTTAAAACAAAGATACAGCTTTATGCAATGGCGCTTTTCTTTCTTGTGTTCCTTTATACCTCGCCTGCGTGTCTTGTGTTTTATTGGACTTTGAACAATCTCTTTTCACTTGTAAAAACAATATTTTATAAATTAAAAAATCCAAGAAAGATTCTTAATATTATCACTTGCATAGTAGGAATAGCCTTCTTTGCGCTTGGATTTTTATATGATACCGATTCAATAAAAAGAAAGATCTTCCTTTTTGGAATGGGAGTTTTACTCCAGTTGCCTTTGGTTCTTCCGATAATAAAATCCAAAGTACAGATTAAGGCTAAAAAGGAAGAAACTCAACCCAGCAAAAAAATGTTCTTTATGGGCTCGTTGTTCTTAACGCTGTTGGTAGGGGTTCTTATTCCTTCTAATTTCATAGCTGCTTCACCGCAGGAATATGTTGATATAACATATTTCCATAATCCTCTGTGGTATATAGTGAGCTCAGCATGTTTGTCTGCAGGCTTGTTCTTGGTCTGGATGGGTGTTTTCTATTGGTTAGCAAGCACTAAAGGAAAGGTCATTTTTGATAGATTGGTCTGGATTTTATGTGGAGCAATGTTTGTTAATTATATGTTCTTCGGAACAAACTTAGGAATCCTTACTTCTACGCTACAGTATGAAAACGGTATGGCATTTTCGCTTGCGGATCAGTTAATCAATATTGGAATAACAGCGGTTGTGGCGGTTGTTCTGTATATCTGTATTAAAAAATGGAAAAAGGCTGTTTCAACGATATTAGCAATATCAATAGTAGCATTAACCGGAATGTCGGCATTAAATATTGTAACTGTTCAAAAATCAGTTAATGAAATATCTGTTGAGCAATCATCCAAGGATATACCTAACTTAAATCTCAGCAAAACCGGAAAAAATGTAATTGTTTTTATGTTAGACCGTGCTATTAACGGATATATCCCCTATATTTTTAATGAGAAGCCTGAACTTAAAGAAAAGTTTGCGGGATTTACACATTACAGCAATACCATTTCCTTTGGCGGATATACTAACTTTGGTACAGGTCCGCTCCTTGGTGGTTACGAATACACTCCAATAGAAATGAATAAGAGGAACACCGAGTCATTGGTTTCTAAACAAAATGAAGCTATTAAGGTTATGCCAACCATCTTTGCGGAAAACGGCTATGATGTGACGGTATGTGATCCGGTATATGCAAATTACCAGTGGATTCCTGATTTATCTATTTTTGATGATAATCCAAAAATAAAAGCGTATATTTCAAAGGGCAAGTTTGGTGATATAAAGCAGAAGAAATGGATTGTTGAGAATAATCGTAGAAACTTTTTCTGTTTTGGAATTATGAAATCTATGCCACTGATGCTTCAACCCACTATATACAACAACGGAAGATATAACAGAGTTGCATCCGAGGTTACAGAGCAGATATATTCAACCCAGACTACGGATGGAATGTCTAAATCAACCGGAATATCTTCGATTTTCATGGAATCTTATAACACTTTGGCAAGTTTATCGAATATTACAAAGGTTACTGAAGAGGAAAAGGGTACATTTTTGTTTATGTGTAACGATATGACCCATGATCCGATGCTTCTTCAGGAGCCTAATTATGAACCGGCTCAAAATGTTGATAATACGGAATACGATACAATTAATTCTGATAGATTTACAGTAAACGGTAAAGAATTAAAGGTAACAAATGCAACACAGATGAGTTTTTATCAAACTAATATGACGGCTTTAATTAAGTTGGGAGAATGGTTTGATTATTTGAGAGAAAATGGTGTTTATGATAACACAAGAATAATCTTAGTTGCGGACCACGGCCAAGGCCTTTCGCAATTTGAAGATTTAATTATGGATGATGGTTCGGATAAACAAAAGGATGTAACTTTTTATAATCCATTATTGATGGTCAAGGATTTTAACAGTAAGGAATTTACGACATCTGAGGTATTTATGACCAATGCGGATGTTCCTACGTTAGCAACAAAAGGAATTATAGATAATCCGAAGAATCCCTTTACCGGCAAGGCAATTAACAGCAATCAAAAAACAGCCCATGATCAATATATTATATTATCTAATACGTGGTCAGTTGGTAAAAACAACGGAAATACATTCTTGCCTTCCCGTTGGGCAAAGGTTAAGGATAATATTTGGGATAAGGAAAACTGGACCTTCTTTGATGAAGAAACGGTAAAGGATGACTACAAGTAAGAAAAGAGCAAGGATTTCATCCTTGCTCTTTTTTATACTACACTTGTAAAATTAAGGCCAAAGCTTACGCTTAATGCCTTGTCCACCCTGTCCATAGAACTTATATCCAGACTTCCCATTTTCTCCTTAAGGCGTTGTTTATCTATGGTTCTAACCTGTTCAAGAAGAACAATGGAATCTTTCGAAAGTCCGCAACCATCTGCATCCACTTTTATATGGGTGGGCAAATTGGTTTTATACCTTTGGCTTGTTATAGCCGCCGCAATAACCGTGGGACTATATTTGTTTCCAACATCGTTTTGTATAATAAGTACCGGTCTTACTCCGCCCTGTTCAGAGCCGATAACTGGACTCAAATCAGCATAATAAATTTCGCCACGCTTGATATTCATTGCTGTTTCACGCTCCGCTGTAATTTTCTAATAATATTTTTGCCTTATTTTCCCTTGTTTAATCACAGCAAAAAAATTTATTTCACTATATTTTATGCGAAGCGGTGAAAAGGGTTATTTTCCCCCTATGCTCTTTAAATAATTGTAAAGATTATTTATTATGATTTTTTGTCTTTTCCCGGCTTTTGACCTTTCCTTTAATCATTTCCTTGATTTTTTGTAAAAAGAGCTACACTCTCGTCTGTAATTTGTTTAGGTCGGCAAATAGTCAACACCTCATCGACGGTGAGTTCGGAAAGTCCTTTTTCCCTTCTCATCGCATTTATTCTGTTGAGTTGTAATTCTGTAATCTTCGGTGTTTCTGTGCCTTCCTCAACTACAACGATGTTGCCGTCTGCATCTGCTCTCTCTTTCAGCATATCACGGTCTGGCAGTTCATCCTCTGGTTGATAACCGTTGAAATAACCGTTTTCATCCAGTATGTCTGGATAGTAGTCCCAGATAGTCATTCTGTTTTTGAGAACACCTGCATCTTGGAAAACTGGAATTTTAAAATCAATAGATTTTATCCATCCCATATCTCGTTTGGTGGGGAAAATCTCAATGCTATCAACAAGCATATTTGCAAACTGTTTTTGTGCAAGTGGTGAGAGTTCGGCAAAGGATGTGCCAAACATCATTATAAGGTCAATCGCATCCTGTTTGCTTTTCTTGGTTGCCGTAGCATTATTGATTTTTTCTTGTGTGGAATAAATGAGTGTTTCGACCTCATCCAGTTGGTCGTACAGTTCATCTAATTGCCGAGCATAGTTTTCAAACTTGCGGTCATAATGCTTATCGGCAATATCAAGGTTTCGTTGTGCCTGTTCGTATTTTTTCTGGATGCCTTGCAGTTCTCTTTGTCTTGCGGTTAATTCTTTGAGCTTAGATTCCAGTTTGGAAACATCAAACTCTTTGTTTAACCGTTCCATAACACTTTGAATAATTTCTGGTGTAAGTAAGCAAAGAGCGATTGCAGATGCAAATTCATCATCTAACTCACGGCAATTATACTGTTTGGAACATTCGCAAGGAATACCATTTGTGTTCCTTGTCTGTCTGCATTTGTACGCATAAGAAATTTTGTAGTATGTTCCATCCTTTTTCTTTTTGCGATTTGGTACACCGTACATCGATTGATGGCAAGACGGACATTTTACCAAACCAGATAGGATGTATTGATGCTCCTGTTCCAGTTTTTCTTTTCGTTTGCCTGTATCAACTCGTTTTGAGTGTGCTCTGTTCCAGAGTTCTTCGGTAACGATTGCTTGATGCAAACCATCAACCAGAATAATGTTGCTATCGTCTTTCTCTTTGACAACACGAGTTCTTCCGTGTTCGCCGTTGACCTTTTCGGTTTTTCTGCGACCATAAGCAATTTTACCCATATAAACTGGGTTGTCAAGTATCTTCTTCACAAAGTCGGCGGTAAAGTAATCAAGTTTACCGTTTTGGCGAACAACCTTTTTAACACCTTCGGCATTAAGTCGCTTTGCAACTCCCATTGCTCCGAGGTGTTCATCAGCAAACAGTTCAAATATGTATCGCACGGTTTTTGCTTCGTTCTCAACGATTTCAAGAGTATCGTTCTTGATGGTATAACCGTATGGAGCAAAACCACCGTTCCACTTGCCCTCTTTCGCTTTCTGTTTGCGACCTGCCATTGTTTGTGTGTGGATGTTTTCAAGTTCCATTTCGGCAACTGCTGACATAACCGTTACCATCAGTTTACCTGCTGCATTAGAACTGTCAAGTCCTTCCTTTATGCAGATAAGGTTTACACCGTTATCTTGTAGCAGTTGTAGGTTTTTAAGGACATCGGCTGCATTACGAGAAAAACGAGAGAGTTTGAAAACCAACACGTACTTGACATCATCTCTATTTTCTTTGATGGCATCAATCATTTTCATAAACTCTGGTCGTTTATCGTTTTTACCAGATTTACCTTCATCGCTAAACTCACCGACAATTTGAATATTGCGGAGTTTTGCATATCTCTGTATATCATCTTTTTGTGCTGCTAGTGAAAAACCATCAACCTGCATTTCCGTTGAAACACGGGTGTAAATGTATGCTTTATCCATTTAGACACCAACTTTCCGACCTTTGTGTTACTGTACCTATCGTGTTATATTATAAACGGAATGAGTTTGTTTTGCAAGATAAATACGCTTTATGGCGCACAAATTTTTTCAAGTAGTTCATAATCTGTATCAATAGATAATTTTCGTGATGACACATCAACATTTTTCATTGCTCCATCTTCTAAATAGGTAATGATATCGATAATACCATCGTGTGCTTGTACCATAAAAATTGTAATCATATTTGCTCTTTCCGACACCGTTTAATTTATTATCACAGACAAGTCGTTTTAAGGTGCTTACTTGTCCGTTCAAAATTAAATATGACCGAATGAAATTTTATAACTTTTTTCCACATAAGTTTTTTTGCAAAGTTTAAAAAAAGAAGCAAAAAAAGTTCCTTGTTCTTTTTATCGCCTAAAAAGAACCAAAAAAGGCAAAGAAAAGTGCTATCTGAGGATGCACTTTTCTTATTAAGTAGGTGTAGGAACAAAATATTTAGTTTTAGAAAAGTGCTAAGTCTTAGGATTGCCTTTTCCGTAGTCTCTACAAGAGACATAATATAATACTATACTATGAACCGTTTTGACAATTTTTTGATATGAGAAAAGCACTCGCCGGAGTGCTTACTTTTTCTTGTTTTTGAGTGATGCAGAAATTCTCGATATAGTGGATAGTGACAAACCTGTTTGCGTGGCAATAAATTTGTGCTTTTTTCCTGCTTTAAGCAGTTTTTTTGCAACATCTTTTTTCATATCCTGTTCTAATTTTCTTGTTTGCCTTTCAAGGTCTCTGGTAATGTTGGGTCTGCTCATTTCATATTTGCCCATATTGATTAAAGTTTGCTCAGTTATACCAAGTTTTTCAAAAAAGGTGCTGTTTTTTATATGATAGATTTTTTCTTGTTTAAAGATATATTCGAGGTCTTTTAACGGTTCCGAAAAAGTGTTGTTAATTTTTCTACATATCTTTTTTGCGGTAGCAAACGGGTAAATTTGCCTTGCAGAATTGAAAGCAAGGAAAATCATCATATCTCGTTTGCCTGTGCAATTTTTATCTTCGTTTGCAATCTGTTCAATGATTTTTATTCGTTTATAGTGTAAAGCAGAGAAAGCACTCACTTTCTTTTCTTCTTTTAGAATGTCAGTATTAAGCTCTTGTTCTTTATATCTCTTTTTGATTTGCTTTTTTCGCTTTAAATATGCTTTTACAGGTTCACTCTCTTGTTCCAACTGTTTTACCAAGGTGTTAAGACTAAATGCCTTATTGTGTAAAATTTCACAGACTGTCATTGTTTTTGCTTTGGTATTATATGTATCAAACATACGAAATAAACCTACGGTATTTTTACTGGCATTGATATCTATTTCAATATGTCGTTCCAAAGTAGGATATTCTTTTAAAAACTCTCGAATAATTATTGCGATATAATCGATTGTTCGCTGATAAAGATATATTAATGAAGCCGCTGCGCTTTCCAAATGCCAATATATCTGAACACCTCTACCGGTATAATGAATTGCATTTGCAGTAGGTAATTCACCGGTACTGAAAAGGTCTCGTTTTAATCTCCAAACGAATTCATCAAGGAGCAGTTCTTTTTCGTGTGATGGTAGTTTGGAATGAATGTCAAAATCAATTGCAATATTATTCAAACTGAATACATTTTCTTGCTTCCTTGTTGTGAATTGTTTCACTGTGTTTACCATAAGGTAATAATCCTGAGTCTTATTTATTTTTAAATTTTCTGCTCTTTCTCTGACGTTCGTAAAATCTGCATATCCGAGCGATACCATCTTCTTGTCCTTTGTCAAGGTGGCAAACTGAATCCATCCAAGATACTCACTATCTGGCGGAAATAAAACATCATATATATTCAATATCTTGTGCTCCTTTCATTCTTTTTAAAATAAGAATGAAAGTTTTAGCATCTTGTTTGAGTTTTACTGCATAGCAAAAAGTCTTGCAAATCATAAAGATTCACAAGACCTTTTTGCAACAATCCATATTTCACGACAAAAGTATCATAATGTTATTCGCCAAAGCAAATATCTTATGACAATATAAATATGTAATATGAAATTAAAAATTGAGAAAAATCAAATGCAAAAAATCTCACTAACCATAAGATTAGCAAGACTTTTTGCAGCGATTTAAAAACGGTAGGACAACACTTTATTCGTGTTGGTAATATAATTATGTTGATTTTCAAATGTAATCAAAACAAAAATGCCTTGCCCATTAAAAGACAAGACATTTTCGAGATATATTATGGTAAATAAAACCGGTAAATGTATTTATGACGATATGGAGGTTTCATTTACACACACGTCATATGTGGCTATGACAATATAAATATGATTGAGTAAATTTGAAATCGAAAGAAAAATTATATTAAAATTTCAAAATCATCCATAATAAAACCGGTTTCTATACGTTTCTTCTTTTTGGACTTCTTCATTTTCCTCATATCTTTTTTTGAAAGTATTATTGGTCTGGATTGAACCAGTGTGTTATCTTTTGCAATCTCTTCAACAAATTTTTTAATATTCTTCTTTCTTGCCATTTTTAGTACACTCCAATCTCTTAATTCTTTCTTCGGATTTGCCAGCCTGTTTCAATTCTTTTGCAATTCCATCCAATTCTTTTTGCAGTTCACTTTCTTCTGTTGATTTGTTTATCAAAAAGGGGTATTTTTCCAGAACTGCATCCATAAACAAATCTTTAAGTGTCATATCGTTAAGAGCTGCAGTTGCTTTTAGCTTCGCTTTCATTTTAATGGAAACATCAAATTTTACAGGTGCTAAATGTATATTATTCATAGGTATATCTCCTTTCATTTTTATATTATAAGTATGACATTTAGCACCTTTGTTCAAAAGATATATAACAGAAATGACACCGAGCAATTTCGGTGTCATTTCTTGTTCAAGCAATATTCAATTATCATATCAACCATTTTGTAATCCTCATCAGCAAGTTGTGCGATGCGATTTAAAATAATGTCTGTGTCGGTGCTGGTGTGCTTTCCTGTTAAAATGTAATCTGTGCTAATCTTTAAAATCTCACTTATTTTTATGAGATTTTCAATCTTAATCGCTTTGATACCTCGTTCCAGATTAGACACCATCTGAATAGACACATCCATCTTTTCGGCAATTTGTTCCTGTGTATAGTTCAACTGCTTTCTTCTGCTACTGATGCGCTTGCCAATGTCTTTTAATTCAGCAGATGTCATAAGCAAACCCCTTTCTTTATCTTACAGATATATTATATTCTTTTAGGGGTTAATTTTAATCACTTGCAGATTGACTTTATTCGCCCGCAGATGTATAATATTATAGATTATAAAAAGAATCAATATATTGTGCGGGGGGTGAAATATGGAAAAAGAAATACTATCTTCACTTGTTGCAAAAGCACAGAATGGTGATACTCAGGCATTAAATGACCTTTTTAACGAAACCTACAACGATGTGTATTATTTCGCATTAAAAACGGTTAAGGATGAAACCTTGGCAGCAGACATCACACAAGAAACATTCGTTACGATTTTCAAAAATATAAATATTCTCAATGACACTGTGGCATATCCGGCTTGGTCGAGACAAATTACATACAGACATTGTTTGCAATATCTGAAAAAAGGGAATCGTGAAATTACTGTTGATGAAAATGATGATGGCAGTAATATCTTTGATACCATCAAGGAAGACCGAACTGAGTTTATTCCTGATGAGGCACTTGACAAGGAAGATTTCAAAAACACCGTTTTAAAAATGGTTGAAGACCTTCCGGAAGAACAGCGAACAGCAATAATTATGTATTATTATGATGAGCTGTCAGTCAAGCAGATTGCTGAGATTCAAGGTGTATCGGAAGGAACGGTCAAGAGCAGACTTAACTATGGCAGAAAAGCAATCAAATCTTCCGTTGAAGATTATGAAAAGAAGCACTGTGTCAAATTACACTCTGTTGGTGTTCTGCCTTTGCTGTTGTGGTTGTTCAGAACAGATGCAAGTGCTTGCACTTTGCCATCTGCTACGGCAAAGGCCATTGCATCCAGTGTTGCATCCTCAACTGGAACAACGATATCTGTATCATCATTTGTAAGAATTAGTTCAAAACTGCTTGGTTCTCTGTGGCAAAAAGTAGTTGCTGGTGTTTTGGCGATTGCTGTAATAACCGGCGGCACTGTTGCAGTTGTGAATGTTGTTAATAAACCCGATGAGTTATTATCAACGAATGGCGATAAAACAGTGTTCATAGGTGATGAATTATATGACCCTACGATAAGATTCTCTGATTTGCACTCAGAAGAGTTGATAAGTACAACATTTGTGAACAATTCGAACCTGCCGTATTTTTCAAATTCTGATGAACTAAACTCAACCGATGCATTTTGGTTTGTGTTTTGGTCTATGTGCACGGCAGGTGATGTGCGAGAATATAATGCATCTGAACAATTCAATACAGAATGTTATGTTATTCCAATCGCAGAAATTCACTCATATATGGAAGAATATTTTGCCAGAACATACGATTGTTCTACAATATCAAATGCATTGCAAGAAGGTTGGACGGCAGATTATATTGCACAGAACAATGATGATAAAGCGACTATACGTGTGATGCGTAACAGTGAATACAGAAGAACCGAACAAGAGTATCTGAAAGTTATACAAGATACGACAGAGAATGATGTTCGCACTGCGGATATTTGTTGGTATATAGAATCAAGTAAAAAACCGGATGAAACAATTACAGACTGGTACTATGATGAAGAAAATAATGTATATAAAATTGCTAACAGATATTGCCAAATCGTTTTAGAGCCAACTCCTTATAGACAAAATATATGGTTCGAGCAAAGTTGGCACATCGTATCCTATCAACCAACAGAAAAACCAGATACTGTAATTGAACCTTGAAATAAGGTAAAATTAATTTTTAAAAAATTTTCAAAAAAATAAAACCAAACGGATAATAACTTTATCCTATAAATGTAAGGCAACAAAAATGTTGCTAAAAAATTAAATTTTGGAGGAAGAGAAAATGGCAAAAATCGTTGATTCAATTAAAGGTTTTGTTCACAAAAATTTCACTCAGGAGGTTACTTGTTCAAACTGCGGACAAAAGGGGAAAATTATTTCCTTTACTACATTAAAAGACGGAAATAAATTATGCACATCCTGTAAGCGTTCTATTCCGACACAGTTCGATTTCAATGCGAAGGAATCAACTTTGGAAGAATTCAAAGAACTTTATGATTATATGCAATATTCCAAAAACAAGCTTGAGCCGATTTTCGAGCCCGATTATGAATTGTCATATGGAAATTTTGAAGTTGACCCTGTTAACAATCTATGCCGTATAAATGATGGTTTTGTTTTTGAAATCAATAATATCACATCTTATAATTTTGAGTTTAAAGCAGAAGATGTGAAAGAAGGTTTGCTTTCAACCAAAGCAAAAGGAACCGTATATTTAACGTATTTAACTCTTGAAAATCCTTATGCAATGTTTAAAGCTGAAATTATTAAATTTGGTGCAAAAGGCAAAGCGGACAAACCGCTATTCAGCAATACTTATATTTATGAAAACCCAGAAGAAATGGATGCCTTTTTAATACGCTTTAACGAATTGGTGGACAAGGTTCAAAAAGAGAAAAAAGAAAAAGAATTCCAAAATTTAGTTGAGCAAAAAGCACGTGAACTTATTGAACAAAATGCTAAGGAGAATAATTAATTATGGATGAAAATAACACAAAAACAAATGTAGAGGATACAGATGCTCAGACTCCTACAAAAGAGGTTCAATTGAATTTCTTTGAAAAAATCAAAGCCAAACTTGAAAAATTAAAGGATTGGTTTGAAAAGATTACGGAACCCCTTTACAAACTTCGTAGTATCTGTTGCTTTACGTCGCTTTTCGCCATATTTGGAGTTTTATTTCTATTTGCAGAAAGAATAAATTTGCCACAACCAGTAGAATATGTGATAATCTTCTTTTGGTTAATTGGCGTTATTTCACCACTTATAGCTTGTCCTTTTCAAATGATAGCAAGATTTTTTGGATTTATAATCGGTGGTGCTGTGGTCGGTTTCCCATTTCTTGTAGTTGGTGCAGTAGTAGGATTAGTAATAGGTGGCATCATCTCTTTGGGTATGGTTTTATTTTTACCTGCTCTTGTGACAATACCTTACTATAATAAAACACTCAAACCAAATCATTTAGCAAGAAAAAACTTAAACAACTGTACGGAACAGATGTGCATTGAAAATTAATAACTGTTTTATGAAGGGAGTTTGAGGTTAATTAGATGAAACATAAACAAAAAATAGGTTTTTGGTTTCGATGGCCGGTTATTCTGATTAGTTTATACCTTTGTTTTCCGCTTGGTTTAATTCTAATGATTGTAAGAATTTCAAAGAATATAAAATCAAGGTCTATTACAAACAAAAGAAAAAATCTATTCAATAAAGATGAATATGGTCATATTGATGTACCCAAAGACTTGGTTGAAAAAGGAAAAGAAATTGAGAGTAATCTTAAAAAAGAATTGTATTGTAATAAAAGACATTTGCCTTTTGAAATTCTGTGTGATATTTGGTGGCTTTTGATAATATTTTTGCTATTACTTGCCGGATGTTCTTTCTTGCTTTACCATAGTTTTCACGATAGTACGGTTACGGGCATTGTTATGATTATAACATTAAATATTGTTTTGTTGCCGTTTTATTGGTATGTTAATAAAAGAGTGAAAAGGGTAAAAGAAGAAAACGAAGAAAAGGCAGAATGGTTGAATGAAGCTTATCAAGAAACCTTTAATGCGTTTGTATTCTCGGAATATATTGAGAGAAGGTTGTTATCAACCGGTGTAATTCACGGTGAAAACGATAAAGCAAATGATGATAACCCTGAATGCAGAAAATTTTACCACTATAATCAACTTTATAAATATCATTTAGAATATAAATACGCCGGACACGAAACAGAACGAGTTGATGGATTTTCTGGTTTTAGTTTTGACAATTCAATATGGGACTTTGGACCGTTTTGCTACAATATTTATTTTGATAATATTAAAAAGGCTCGAATTTGTTTCCTTTCTCCTAAATCCACACAAAATGAAGTCGTTATTTTTAGAAAGCGGTTAAGCGGATATTATTTGAATAAAAATGAAAAGAACGATTTAAAAAAATACGAAATGGATAATTCCAGATTTAATGAGAATTTTGATGTGTACGCAAAAAATTCGATAGAGTTGTTCAAAATATTCACGCCGTCATATATGGAAAAGGTTATTGAATTCTCAGAAAAGTACGGAGTGGGTTTTATTTCAATAGAAAGCAATGCTATTGCAGTAGATTTGGATAGCAAATTTCCTACGTTATCTAATACATATTCTGGATACGACGTTTATCAAGCTGTTGCATATGCAGAAAATGCATTTCAATATTTTATGTCGTTTATGAAAGATATAAGTGTTCTAGGAATTTAAAATTATTAAAAGAAAGAGGAAAAAGAAATGAATTATTATATTATTGGTGGTATTGTTATTGTTGTTATATTGGTGATTTTATACATACGTGACTATAACAAGTTTAATGTTATGAAAGAGCAAATAGAGCAAGAAAAATCTGGTATTGATGTTGCTTTAACCACTAGATATGATACCGTTACCCAAATGCAGAACGTTATCAAAGGTGTTATGAAACACGAATCCGAAACCTTGGTTAAGGTGAATGCTGTCCGTAACGGAATGAGCATTGATGAAATGAACGAGGCAGAAAAGCAAATGGGTCAAGCGGTTAGACAGTTTTATGCCGTTGCAGAAAGCAATCCTCAATTGAGAGCATCTGAGAATTTCACCATTTTGCAGAGAGCGATTTCTGAGTGTGAAGATAACTTGCAGGCTGCTCGTCGTGCATATAATGCCTCGGTCGGCAAATTTAACAAGAGTATTAGTGTGTTCCCTAACAATATTGTTAGCGGTACTATGAAACTTGAAAAAGCAAAGTTCTTTGAGGCAGATGAGCAAAAAAGAGAGCTTGTTGATATTCAATTTTAAATAGCACATTATATGTGTGATTAAAATTTTCAAAAAAATTAAACCAAAAATAAAACCAAATAAGAAATCAATTCCTCCTATAAACAAAGGAGGAATTGATATTGAGAGAACATAACAATCTATATTACGTCTTTTTGTGGGATGCGCAACGTAATGTGTTGTCATTAGATAAGATAGAGCAGATAAAAAGAATTATTTTTAAAGCATCTCAGGCATTAGAACCAAAGCAACACTCTCCGCCGCATATTACTAAAAAGGAATAATTTTATTTGATGACATCGCAAGTCACCTAAACAGTAAAACAAATTAATAAAAACAGCAACCTTGATGATGTTTTTGTTTTTACTGTATTAAATCCAATAATAAAATCATTATATAAAGAGAATTGGGGAAAATTAAAATGAAAGAAACAATGAAAAAACAATTAATCAAAGATATCGTTATAGCAATAATTGCTTGGGTTATAGCAGCAATAGTATTTATCGGTTTGGCAGAAAATAGTGTAGGACTTGGAATTCTTATGGGCTTTATGTGTGCAGGAATTCCTTTTGGTTGGAGATGGATGTCAAAGGTAATTACAGCAATTTCATTATGGGGAATTGCTACAAAAGGTATTCTTTCCATCTTTTTAGGTTGGTTAGCACTACCAGTTATAATTATTAAGGACATTATTGCACTCGTTAAGGCAGAGTAAAAAATTAAATAATTGTAGAAGGTTGCTGTATAAAAAGATATGAGTAAAATAAAAATTTTTCTCATATCTTTTTTAGTAAAACGAAAGGTGAATAAAAATGAAAAAATTAATTACATTATTACTCGCACTTATAATGGTGCTCTCGCTCGCCGCCTGTGGTAAGGATGATACTGCAAGCGATATTGATACCGGTAACGACATTACAACAACCGAAAGCGATAATGTCGATACCGCTGAAAACGAAGCAGAAAATGACATTGCTGAGGGCGAAACAAAGTTAGTTATTACAGGTAATGTTGACCCACGAGTCAAGGAAAAGGGTCATTCTGTTTTTTTTATATTTTTAAATATAGATACCGGTGATGAATATTCGTTTTATTTACACGAATACAATGATTATAAAGGCACCATCACGGTAAAACAAGGAAATTATGTAACATATTCCGCTTATGTAACGGGCGATTATGAGTTTTTATATGATGTTGAGTATAAAAGTTTTGAAGCAAAAGGAAAAACGGTGGCATTTAATGTTGATGTAGGAGAACCTGATTATAATAAAGAAACAACAGATGTAGAAGGCGAAAACAACCTGTCAGGTGCAATTGATAGAGAAGAAACTAATGAGTTATTAGAAGAAGATGGATTGCCAACAGTAGATTGGGATGCTGTCGACGACGAGTTTTAGATAGGTACCGATATTTATTTGGGTTATTAAAAACATCTATAACACGATAATAATGGTTTGTTGTAAAATTTAAATAATTGTCAAAAGTGGCATCGTGCACTTGTCTAAATGCCACTTTTTTAAAATCTTAATAAAGAACGGGAAATAGATATGAAACGAACACTCACATTATTACTTGCAATCTTAATGATATTGTCTTTGACTGCTTGTAATAAAAATGATACTACAAGTGATATCAATACTGGTAGCGACATTACATCAACTGAAAGCGATAATGTAGATGCTACCGAGAGCGAAACAGAAAGCGACACAACTGAGAGCACAGATGATAGTTCTACTACTGAGAGCACAACCGACAATAGCAGTTCTGAAACATCAAAGCCCAGTAGCACAACTACATCCACAGAATCCAGCAAAACCATAACATCCACAACTACTTCGAGCAATACTACCAAAAAAGAGTGTTCTCACAACATAAAATACACCTTTGATGGCATTGCAAACACTTGGAGTCATACAGGGCAGTGCACACTTTGTAAAGAGTATTTCAATAAAAATACCGCTTGCAAGGATGAAAACAAGGATAATAAGTGTGATACTTGTTCTACAAAGATGGATTTTGGAACGGCATTTCAAAATGTTGGTTATATAATTAACTGGGTTGGTTTAAGTTATTCTGACAAGGTATATGATGCAAATCCAGTTTTAACGGCAGAAACTGTATTTATGGAAACACGTTATAAAACGACAGAAACGGATGTTAAGTTTACTTATTCCAGCGAAATATATATTTATTCTGCTACCGATTTTGAAAAAACGGCAAAATCTTTATTTAATATTGATGATGCCAAAATCGCTGAAATGAGAACATTGCAACAAACCCGTGTGGATGATAGCGGAACTCAAACAAGTGTCTCTGTTTACGACGGTACTACCAACACATACAGTTTTGAGCAAGGTGCTTATGGTGGCGGCGGTGAACCAGATTATCTTGGATACAAGAAAGTCGGCGATACGGAATATACGGTTTATATCAACGACAGCAGTTACGGATATGTAAAAGTTATCAACTGCACATATACCGATACCGTAAAAATCAGTAATATTTATGCTATTGACACCGCACCTTCGGATATTGTGAAATTTAAATAGATGATTACTTGACATCACCTACCTGATACCAAAAATATCACCTACCTGATACCAAAAATATCATCTAACCGATACCAAAAGTATCAACAAGGTGATACCATAAAACGAAAAAGATATGAGAGAAAAATAAAATTCGCTCATATCTTTTTTTCTTTACTTATTTAGTTTCTTGTTTCCAATAAAAATTACATCCTTTTAGTAAGAACATATCAAAATGATATGAATAAACAAGAAAGGAGTAAATCTATGGAAAAAATACAGTTTTGTAAACAAACATCGGAACAAATTAATGAAAATCGTGAAATGCTCTCCTGTTTGCTCAGCAATGCTGAACGAATATGCGATATCGCATCCGAAGAAATTTTCATTGCAAATTTTTTCGGTATGAGTAAATCTGATTTTGCATTTCTATGGTTAGAAATAGACAGAATCAGAAAAATGATTGAAGGCGATATTCCTATTTATTATGATGATTCTGAAAATAGTTAAACAGAACACTTCAATCATTTTCAAACGGTTCCAAGGCAGCGCTTTGGCTCAATCATTTAAGCCCGCTTAAATGTAGTGAGTACAAAAGATGCTCTTATTGAGTTTAGCATCAGTCATACTTATTGCATCAGCAATTAGTTTGACTGGTGCGGCTTTGTTTTATTTCGCATCCACAGATGAGAAATAAAACAAAGAAAAAGGTTTGAAAAATTCCACAGAATTATTTCAAACCGAACTCAATTAGAGGAGGTTTTGTATTATGGCAGACGAGAACAATCTTGCCGTTTTTCGTGCCCAGAAACTTACCAGAGGGAGTGGCAAAAAATCGCTTGGTCGGTCATACAGACATCAACAAAATCACGAACAATCAGCAGAAATCACAAGACCGGAACGTTTAAAAAACAATAGAACCATTTCTGATTTTTCGACATATGATGATGTCAAAAAATTCCTTAACAAGAAAATTGATGAACATAACAAACGCTCAAAACGAGCATTACGAAAGGATGCATCTATTGGTTTTGAATGTGTTATGTCTTTTTCACCAGATATGGTCGGTAAGGTGGATTTGATTGAATGGCAAAAGGCCAACATAGATTTTTTGGAAAGTGAGTTTGTAGATAAGGGTGCATCAACTGTGAGAATTGATTATCATGAATCGGAGGAGACACCACACATTCACGCCATTTTTATTTCAACAACCAACGAGGGTAAAATCTCAACTAAGGATTTTCTTGGTGGTCGTGGCGATTTGAGCAAACTACAAGATAGATATGCCAAAGCAATGGAAAAGTTCAAACTATCAAGAGGATACTCACGATATAACGAATACATCGCTATTCGCAATATGGCGGTTCAAGCAGGTTATGGTAAAAAATACTCTGATGTTAAGGCATATTGTGATGATAACGGTATAAAGATACCTGAACGCAAACGACATACCACAAAATATGAGTGGATGGCACAACTGGACAAGCGAATAGAAAAGTTGAAACAGGAAATAGAAGATTACAAAAACGAACTTGCAAATACTACGGCTGGCTTAATAATCGAAAATCTAAAAGAGCAAAAAAAGCAAGCAGAAGAAAGACTTAACCATCTTGAAAAGTTTGTATCTCAACCAAATGTTGAAAGAGACTGGTATGCCTTTATTGATGCAGAGCTTGATAAAGAAGAATCGGATGAAATAAAAATTACTGATGGCGCAATAGGTGATGGTTTTGATTGGTAAATAAAAATTGCTATGAGGAATTTTCCTCATAGCAATTTTTATATCATTCCAAAATGTTTAAAAGCATCTTCGATTACTTTTTCTTTTTCTGGTGTGCAGTTTGGTACTCTGTGACCGTCTGCACCTTTGTTGTAGTTTTCTCTTTTCTCAAAACCGTGTTTTTCTTTTACCTGTGCGATGTTGAGAGAGGAAACACACAAACCGTATTTATCTTTGACGTATGCTTTTATCTCTGGATAGGTGGCGGTTGTTCTGGTGGTTTTCGGTAGGTCTGCAACATTCACGGTAAAGCGAATATGCTCGTTGACCTTTTGCCGACTTAAAAGAGCAACCGTTTCAACATGGCTCGTTCTTGGGAACAGGTCAACGGGGGTGTATTCTTTTAGTTTATAACCTTTGCTCTCGAAAATCGCCGCATCCCTAGCAAGTGTTGCAGGGTCGCAGGAAACATAAACAACCCGTTCAGGGGAAAATTCATCCGTTATTATGCTTATTAGGGATTCCTCGCAGCCTTTTCTCGGTGGGTCAACTATAACAACATCGGGGCGGTAATTCTCCGCCGCTAAAACCTCGGCGGCCTTTGCCGCATCGGCGCATACAAACCTTGCGTTGTTAATACCGTTGTTTCGGGCATTGAATTTTGCATCTTCAATGGCTTCGGGCACCACCTCAACTCCAACAACGCTTGTAGCTTCATTCGCCATTGAAAGACCTATAGTTCCTGCGCCGCAGTAAAGGTCAAGAATATTTTTGCCCTGGGGCTTTGCATAATCTGCCGCCTTTAGGTACAGCTTTTCTGCCATATCTCTGTTCACCTGGTAAAATGAAAGAGGTGAAATTCTCACCTTGATGCCGCAAAGGATATCGGTTATACAGTCCTGCCCATAAAGAGTTCGGCATTTTTTACCCATTATAACATTGGTTTTTTCCTTATTTTCATTTATCTGAACGCTTTTGAGTCTATCACCGCATACAGACCTTATACATTGTACAAATTCATCCTCAAAGGGAAGCTTGTTGCCGTTTATAACCGCAACAACCATTATTTCATCGGTTTTTTCGGCAATTCGCAAATATAGGTGTCTGAAAAGTCCCTTGTTTTTAGTTTCGTCATAAGGGGTAATTTCGTATTTCCTCGCCCAACGGGTTACGTTCGCCATAATTTCATCAAATATCTGCGGCTGCAGAAGGCACTGACTACAGGGAACAACCCTATGGGAATGCTTTGCAAAAAAGCCGAAAGCTCCGTCAGCACTCATAGGTAGTTGAGCTTTGTTTCGGTATCTTTCCACACGGTTTGAGGGAATTATCGCTTGAGCCTCGAGGTCAATGCCGCCAATTCTCTTTATTGCCGCAGCCACCTTATTTTTCTTAATATCACATTCCGCTTTATAATCAATATGCCGGTAAACACAACCGCCGCACTGCTTAAAAGCAACACAATCGTTTTCAAGTCGGTCAGCCGAAGGCTTTATTATTTCCTCAATTTTGCCGTAACAATAGCTCTTCTTAACCTTTAAAATTCTTACCGAAAGGGTATCACCTACTGCAGCAAGTGGCACAAACACCGCCATACCTTCACAGTGTCCCACACCGCTTCCGTCGGTAGTCATATCGGTTATATCAAGTGTTATAATATCGTTTTTTTGCATTTTATTTTCTCCGCAATTAAGCTTTTTAAATATTATACATTTTCCAAACTTTTTTTGCAATAATGATTGTAGTTTGTTACCATTTTAAAGTTGACAAAATTAGATAGTTACTGTATAATGTTGAATTGCTGATGAAAATTCAACAAATAACGAGGTGTGGTGCAGTTGGGGACGTTTCCGAGCGCCGCCGGTGGCGGATGAAGCGAGGAAAAAGGAGTGGCAGCAACTTGGCGATTGGCAAGTGAGCTCTTCTCACGCCGACAGAGCCTTAGTTGCAACAGGAAGCGCACTAGTTTTGGGTGAGGTTGCGAGCGCTCACAGTGTGAGATGAAGCGAGCAAAACGAAGCGCTGCGGTCGACAAGCGAGATACGGTAGTATCGAGTCGTCGGGTACCGCAAGAGGGTTACCAAAACGTCCTTTGCAAATTTTAAACAACTTAATATCGAGGTGTGGCGCAGTTGGTAGCGCACTAGTTTTGGGAACTAGATGCCGCAGGTTCGAGCCCTGTCACCTCGACCAAAATTCCAAATTCGACCTTTGGGTTGAGTTTGGAATTTTCTTTTTTATGCAGGGCTCGAACCTAATACATTAATATATAATGAAATTATTAATCCCGATGAGTTTTGCTCATCGGGATTTTGTTAATTACTATATATTTCTATCGCTTTTGCAACAAACTCTGCTGTTCCGTCACCGTGCTTATCAATATTGTTTTTAAAGCGTTCGTCAGCAACATACATTTGGCCTAGTCCTGCAAGGATTTCGTTTGTGCAGGTGTAGTAATTCTCGGTTATATAGTCTTGCAATTCTTTTACCAGCATCTGTGCTTCATCCGAGTCGGCAGTGCATCCCTCTTTTTTGCACTTTGCAAATTTAGTGAGAACTGTATTCAGCCCATCGTTTACCTCTTGCCATTTTTCTTTTGTGTAGTTGGCTGTTTTTTCTTTATGTTCCTTATAGGCATCTGTATCGCCCCACCGTTGTTTTACTTCTATATCGTAATTTCCCATTTTATTGCTCCAATGTAATTTCTGATTATACCGTATCTTATTTTTTCTCGTTATTAATTCCCAGATTTTCTTTTTTGCACTGTACGCAAATGTTTTTCAAAACGTCATCAGTTACGGTTTTGTCTATAATGGCTTTAATAAGGCTATCCAGCTTCTCGCCGTCACGATAATCTGCCGGCATATAATACTTGATTCTGCCTTCCCGCATCATTTTATAAACCTTTGTTTTATCCTTATTGTCTGCATTGTAAACCCCTATTGAATGTCCACCGTAGGAATTAATCAGCTTCATGCAGGGAACATCGGTGTCACTATCACCTATATAAACCATATTTTTAAAAGGTATTCTAATATCCTTTTCATCAAACAAATCATTTACACCGTTATCGTTTACATCTAAAACACCCTTGCTGATTCTGAATAAAAACTGGGTTTTATTGGTGTAATTTATAACCTGAGCCGGCCACAGTGCAACCCCGCATTCATCATAATAAAAGGAGCTGGCATAAATCTTTTCAAAGGCGCCTTTCTTTGCTACACTTGTGCCCTCTATCATCTCTTTAAGTCCGCAAGAAATAATGTAATGCTCTACTATAACTCCCTGCTTCTCCCCATACTTTCGGATTCTTTCAAACCATTCCTCCACACCGGGGAAAAGACTGACACGGGCTCCGTAATCCTCCAAGGCTTTTTTGTTGAATACAAACTTGCCTCTTGATTTTTCCATCATTTTATACATATAAGCAAGATTTTGGTCCATTTCGTTCTTTCTGGCCAATTCATCGGTTTCTTGCCAGAACGCCTTTACATCGTATCCTACTGCCTGTATGTACCCTTGAGCCTGCATATCATCCGGTGATAAAGTTTTATCAAAATCATAGCATATAGCAACTATCGGCTTTTGCTCCTTGTGTTTTCTTTCGTATACATTATTCACCTTATATCTCCCCTTTAACATATTAATTATATCATCAAAAAAATTATTACTCAACAAAAATAAAAACATTATTTTCCAATTTATCCTTTATAGAATATTCTCCTTACAAAACCACAAACTTAAATTGAAAGGAGCTATAAAAATGAACGGAAATTCTCTTATTAAAAATACTCTCGACAGCATACCCAAGGCAAATGAAAACGCAAAACGCATTGTAGGACTTGTTAAGGAAAATGGCAGAGTTACCGGCTATAAGCTTTCTGATGAATCCTTTGTAGATAAAAGCAAGGCTGTGCAGATGGCAAAGCAGGGACAAATCAGCGGTGTCGGCATTGCCCACCGAGGAAATAATCAATATCTAAAGGCTGTTCCCAACGGAGAGGAAAATGATAATCTAGGTAATCTTCCCTCTTTTTCTCCTCAAAATTACACCAGTTAATTAAAACATATCCTCTCGGATATGTTTTTTCTTGCTTTTGTGCCGCTTTTATGCTAATCTTAACTCAAAGTCAGCAAAGGAGTTTTGGTATGACAAGCTATGTAACTAAAAAAACACCGGGAAATACCGATTGGTTTGAAATGGACCGCTTTGGTATGTTTATTCACTTTGGTCTTTATGCTATGCCCGCAAGACAGGAATGGATAAAAACCTTTGAAAATATTCCCGAGGAGAAATACGATAAATACTTCAAGCATTTTAACCCCGATATGCTTGACGCTAAGAAATGGGCTAAAATGGCAAAGGCGGCAGGAATGAAATATGCCGTTCTCACAACAAAGCATCACGAAGGATTTTGCCTTTTCGATTCAAAATTCACCGATTATAAATCCACAAACACTCCTTTTGGCAGAGATATTGTCAGAGAGTATGTTGATGCCTTTCGTGCCGAAGGACTTAAAATAGGCTTTTATTACTCTCTTATTGACTGGCATCACCCCGAGTTCCCAATTGACGTTTTGCATCCTCGCAAGTTTGATGATGATGCTGTGGAGCAGGACCGTGGACGGGATATGAAGAAATATGCCGAGTATATGAGAAATCAGGTTACCGAGCTTCTTACAAACTACGGCGAAATATCAATTATGTGGTATGATTTTTCCTATGATAAATATAACGGTTGCGGAACATATATGGACTGGATGCAGCACGATGGCGGCAAAGGTGCAAAGGAATGGGAGGCAGAGGAGCTTATAGCCCTCACAAGAAGGCTTCAACCCGGAATTATCATTGATAACCGCACAGGACTTGAGGCTGACCTCTGGACACCCGAACAGTTCCAGCCCACAAAATGGCTTACCCACCCCCAAACCGGAGAGCTTGTTACCTGGGAAGCTTGTCAGACTTTTTCAGGCTCTTGGGGCTACCATAGGGATGAAATGACCTGGAAATCTCCAAAAATGCTCATAGAATTACTTGTCAACACCGTTTCCCTCGGCGGAAATCTGCTTATGAACGTAGGACCCGATGCACGGGGAAATTTTGATTCAAGAGCACAAAAGGCACTTGAGGTTTATGAAAACTGGATGAAATATAACGGTCGTTCGATTTACGGCTGCACTATGGCAGAGCCAAACTTTAAAGCCCCCGAGGGAACTCGCCTTACACAAAGCGTAGACTCAAAACGCCTTTACATACACCTAAAGGAATACCCCTTCGCCTTCCTCGAAATGGAAGACCTTGCCGATAAGATTGAATATGCTCAGTTCCTACACGATGGCAGCGAAATTATTTACACCTGCAATTCAACTGGTCATTTCAGCGGTGAGGGTCAGACCTTTAAGGATAATATGGTCTTTTTCCGTTTGCCACCCATAAAGCCTGATGTTGAAATTCCCGTTATTGAAGTATTTCTAAAATAACATTTTTTCTTAAGTTATATTCCAAAGTAAAAAAGGTATACACATAGCCCAGCTGTGTGTATACCTTTTATTATAATATGTTTCGAAACGCTTTTTACCGTTTCAACAAACTGCAATCATTGTTATAATACAATGAAGAGATTTATATCATTTGATTACCTTATTTTCGATTTCTTCTATAGCCTTGGCTATGAATTCGGCAATAGGCATTGAGCCTAAGTCGCCGCCTTCACCACGCTGTCTTACCGAAACTGTGCCGTTTTCAACCTCGTTGTCACCTGCAACTAACATATAGGGCACCTTCTGAAGTCGTGCTTCTCTTATCTTGTAACCGATTTTCTCGTTGCGGTCATCAAGCTCAACCCTCATACCCTTAGCTTCAAGCTGTTTCTTGATTTCATACATATAATCAAGATGACGGTCGGCAATAGGTAAGAGTTTTACCTGAGTAGGAGCGAGCCACATCGGGAAGGCGCCTGCATATTTTTCGATAAGCAGAGCGAGAGTTCTTTCGTAGCAACCGATAGAGGTGCGGTGGATGATATAGGGGTTTTTCTTAACACCGTCACGGTCAACATATTCCATACCAAACTTTTCGGCTAACATCTGGTCAATCTGAATGGTGATAAGGGTATCCTCTTTACCGTGAACATTGCGAATCTGGATATCAAGCTTAGGTCCATAGAACGCCGCCTCGCCAACACCAACCTTGTAGGGAATCTCAAGGTGGTCAAGTATCTTAGCCATAACGCCCTGGGCCTCATCCCATTGTTCAGGAGTGCCGATATATTTTTCTTTATCGGCAGGGTCCCACTGAGAAAATCTATAAGATACATCCTCATAAAGACCTAAGGTTTTAAGCATATAGATAGCCAATTCCAAGCAGCCCTTAAATTCTTCTTCCAACTGCTCGGGGGTACACATAAGGTGACCTTCGGAGATAGTAAACTGTCTTACCCTGATAAGACCGTGCATTTCGCCGCTATCCTCATTTCTGAAAAGGGTAGAGGTTTCATTGTAACGCAAGGGAAGGTCCCTATAGGAACGGGCACGGTTAAGATATGCCTGATACTGGAATGGGCAGGTCATAGGACGCATTGCGAAGCATTCCTTAGTTTCGTCCTCAGGGTCACCCAAAACAAACATACCGTCTAAATAATGGTCCCAGTGGCCCGAAAGCTTATAAAGCTCACGCTTTGCCATATAGGGAGTTTTGGTGAGAAGCCAACCACGTTTTGCCTCCTCATCCTCAACAAATCTCTGGAGAGTTTGTATTATTTTTGCGCCCTTGGGCAATAAAATCGGCAGTCCCTGACCGATAACGTCAACGGTGGTGAAAAGCTCCATCTCTCTGCCTATCTTGTTATGGTCTCGCTTCTTAGCCTCTTCAATTCTTTCAAGATGCTCTTCGAGTAAGGATGCCTTGGGGAATGCAGTACCGTAAATTCGGCAGAGCATTTTATTATCCGAGCTTCCTCTCCAATAAGCGCCGGTTGCAGAGGTTAATTTAAATGCCTTAACCATACCTGTGCTTAAAAGGTGTGCACCTGCGCAAAGGTCGGTAAACTCGCCCTGAGAATAGAAGCCGATTTCGGCATCCTCAGGTAAATCACGAACTAGCTCAACCTTATAAGGCTCGTCAAGCTTTTCAAAATATTCAATAGCCTCTTCACGGCTCTTTGTAAAGCGCTCAAGCTTTAAATCCTCTTTAACGATTTTCTTCATTTCAGCCTCGATTTTAACAAGGTCATCGGGGGTGAATTTAACCTCTGTATCAAGGTCATAATAAAAACCGTCATCAACAGCAGGGCCGATAGCAAGCTTGGTATCGGGATAAAGGCGCTTTACTGCCTGAGCTAAAATATGAGAAGCGGTGTGACGGAAGGTCCATCTGCCGTATTCATCATCAAAGGTTAAAATTTCTAAATTGCAGTCTGTTTCAAGGGTTGTTCGAAGGTCAGCATTTTCGCCGTTAATTCTTGCGGCGCAGGCAACACGGGCAAGACCCATGCTTATCTCCTTAGCGGCTTCAATTACGGTAATTCCCTTGGGGAATTCCTTAAAAGAGCCATCCTTCAAAGTTACTTTAATCATAAATTTACCTCCAAAAAATAAAAAAACTTCGTCCCTAAAAAGGGACGAAGCATACTTTCTCCGCGGTTCCACCCAAATTCCGCAAAATGCGGCACTCAAAACCCTTAACGCAGGTTAAACGGCCGTGTTTTTTACCCACGGCGCTCGAAGGTGGTGTTCACTTAACCTAAATTTAATATGGCTTTCAGCCGATGACCATACTCTCTTTATAATTTCGGAAAAGCTACTGTTCTTCTCAACGCTTTATTACATAATACAACCTAAAAAAAGTGTTGTCAAGCATTTTTGCTTGAATATAATATACTCTTATGATAAAATATTAATCAATAAATCAACTATTATACGGTGAATAATATGTTTTTTAAGAAAAAAGAATCGGCTTATGATTGGCTGATAGTAGGACTCGGCAACCCGGGGCTTCAATATGAAAAAACCCGCCATAATGCAGGGTTTATGGTAATTGATGCTCTGGCTGAAAAATATGGTGTCGGTTTCCCAAAAAGAAAATATGACGCTTTAATAGGCGAATGCAAAATCGGGGATAACAGGGTAATGCTTGTAAAACCCCAAACCTTTATGAATCTATCGGGCAAGGCGGTAACCGCAATATGCTCCTTTTATAAAATACCCTATGATAAGGTTATCGTTATGTTTGACGATGTTTCTCTTGACGTGGGCAAAATAAGGGTAAGAAGGAAAGGGAGCGATGGCGGTCACAACGGCATTAAGGATATAATCCAGCTTTCAGGCACAAGTGATATTCCGAGAATCAAAATAGGCGTTGGCAAAAAGCCCAACGGGGAATACGACCTTAAGGACTGGGTTTTGGGAAAATTCTCCAAGGAGGATTTGGATAGCTTCCAAAAGGCAACTGAAAGTGGAGTTAAAGCCGCCGAGGAAATCATAAAACGTGGAATTGATTCTGCGATGAACAGGTATAACTGATATATGAAATTTCTAAATCAGGTGCTGAGTCTTGACGGGGATTATAAAGCACTGCTAAATGCCGTAGGCAAAGGGAGGATGCCCTTAGTATCCACGGGGCTTTCTCTTATTCACAAATCAGCCGTCACAGCGGCTCTTTGTGAGCATACGGGCAAAAAAGCGGTGATAATAACCTCTGATGAGGCTCAGGCAAACGAAATTAAATATGATATAAATTCTCTGGGTTTAAAGTGCATAAATTTTCCTTCGAGGGACTACTGTATTGGTGAGCTTGCGGGCTATTCGAGGGAATACGAGCACAGGAGAATACACACCCTATCCGAGCTTTCGGATGGGGATTTCTGCGTTGTTACAATGTCGGTTGAGGCGGCTATGCAGTATACTCTGCCGAAAGAGATTCTAAATAGTAGCCGAGTTGAATTAACCGTTGGAAAAAGCTTTGATATAAAGGAACTTTCCTTATGCTTTACTGAAGCGGGTTACAGCCGAAGTGAGCTTTGCGAGGGAGCGGGACAGTTCTCTATTCGAGGCGGAATAGTTGATATTTTCCCCGTTAATTCCCCTCATCCTTACCGTATTGAATTCTGGGGAGATGAGATAGACAGTATTTCCGAGTTTGATATACTCTCTCAAAGAAGAATTGAATCGGTGCAGAGTATAACCGTATCCCCTGCCACCGAGATAGTATATTCCCCCGAAAAGCTTATTAAAATCCTTGAAGAATACTGTGTTAACACCAAAAATCTCAGCGATAAGCAGATTAGCAGACTAAGTCGTGATATTGATGCGCTAAAGGGCGGAATTTCCATTTGCGCCGATAGATATATTCCGCTTATTTACCCCGAATGTCCAACTGTTTTTGATTATTTAGAGGATGAATGCCTTTTTATTATGAGCGAGAGCGGCAATATTGCCGAGCAGATAAAGGTGCTTTTTGATAGACAGTCCCTCGATATAGAAAACTTTTTAAGTGAGGGCTTTTTATCCAAAAAAACTGCCAAGCTTTATCTTGATAAAAATGAATTTTATCATAAGCTTTCAAATGTATGCTTTTTTGAAAGCTTTCCCCGTAATTCCTATGAGCTGCCCGTAAAGGATATTATAAATTTCAATTATAAGCGCAGTGCTCCCTGGGGCGGTGATGTTTCGGTGCTGCTTGATGATATTTCCTATTTGTTGGAGCAGGGCGGAAGCGTTGTTATATTAGCGGGCGAAAAAAGAGCTGCAAAAATATTGGATGAAGAGCTAAATGATAGAGGAATAAAGAGTGTATTTGGTGAAAATCCTCAGGAGATAGGCAAAGGGGTTACGGTTTGCTGTGGTGGCCTTTCGGGTGGTGTGGAAATACCGTCGCAGAGGTTTATGCTTATAACTCACAGATATATTGCCGCCGAAACCAAGAAGCGCAAAAGACATAATAAGGATGCCAAGGCGATAGGCTCCATTGAGGAGCTTAAACGTGGCGATTATGTTGTTCACGATGCCCACGGTATAGGTGTGTTTGACGGTATTAACCGCATCACCAATGACGGTATCACTAAGGATTATATTCGCATTAAATATGCAAAAAGCGATGTATTATATGTACCTGTAAATCAGCTTGACCTTGTTTCAAAATATATAGGTGCCGCCACCGAAAACGGCAGCATAAAGCTTCACCGCTTAGGTGGAGCCGAGTGGCAAAAGACGAGAAAAAGGGTAAAAGCGGCTGTTCGGGATATGGCAAAGCAGTTAACCGCCCTTTATGCAAAGCGAATGGCGGCAAAGGGTTATGCCTTCAGTGAGGATACCGATTTACAGAATAACTTTGAACGCCGATTTGAATATGACGAAACCGATGACCAGCTTCGTTGTATAAATGAGATAAAAAGGGATATGGAACGCAGTGTTCCTATGGATAGGCTTCTCTGCGGAGACGTGGGCTTCGGCAAAACCGAGGTTGCACTCAGAGCCGCATTTAAGTGTATAAGCGAGGGTAAACAGTGTGCAGTATTAGTACCCACAACCATCCTTGCTATGCAGCATTATAACACCATTGTCCGCCGATTTGGAGAAATGCCTGTTACGGTTGCTATGCTATCCCGTTTTGTAACTAAAAAAAGACAGGAGAAAATTATATCCGACCTTAAAACGGGCCGACTTGATTTGGTTGTGGGAACCCATCGCCTTATATCTAAGGATATTGCCTTTAAGGATATTGGTCTTGTTATTATAGATGAGGAGCAACGCTTTGGTGTTGCCCAGAAGGAAAGACTAAAAGAGCTTTATCCCCATGTGGATATTCTCACCCTCAGCGCAACGCCCATACCGAGAACGCTTAATATGGCGATGTCGGGTCTTCGTGATATGTCCTCAATAGATGAGGCTCCCGGTGACAGGCATCCTGTTCAAACCTATGTTTTAGAGCAGAATATGGGTGTTATAATCGATGCTATTAATAGGGAAATCCGCAGAGGCGGTCAGGTTTACTATCTGCATAACAGGGTGGATACCATAACCCACTGCGCCGCAAGGCTAAAGGCAAGGTTGCCCGAAAATGTTAATATAGGTATTGCCCACGGAAAAATGAGTGAAGATGAGCTTAGTGATATCTGGAAAAAGTTGCTGGAACACGAGATAGATATACTTGTCTGCACAACCATAATTGAAACGGGGGTTGATGTGCCGAATGCCAACACCCTCATAATAGAAAACGCCGATAGAATGGGACTTTCTCAGCTTCATCAGTTAAGGGGTAGAGTAGGCCGTTCACCGAGAAAGGCTTATGCCTATTTCTGCTTCGAGAGAAATAAACAGCTTTCGGATGTGGCTACAAAAAGACTGGAAACGATAAGGGAGTACACCGAGTTTGGCTCAGGATTTAAAATAGCTATGCGTGACCTTGAAATAAGGGGAGCGGGAAGCATTTTAGGGGGAGAACAGCACGGTAATATGGAGGCTGTTGGATATGATATGTATCTTAAGCTTCTTTCCGATGCGGTTAACGAGCAAAACGGGGTTGAGGTCAAGGAGGAAACGGTTTGTAATATCGACCTTAATGTTTCTGCCTTTATTCCCGATAGCTATATTGAATCATTGCCTGCGAGACTTGGTATATACCGCCGCATTGCCGAAATAGGCAATGATGAGGATGCAAGTGATGTTATTGATGAGCTGTGTGACCGTTTTGGTGAACCACCAAAGCCCGTTATGGGACTTATAGATGTATCGCTGCTTCGCAACAAGGCGCAAAATGCCGATATTATCGAGATAACAGGAAACGGTAAGCAGGCTCTGCTTCATACCAATTCTTTGAAATCCGAGGTTGTAAGTCGTCTTAGTGAATATTTCGCCGATAGATTCAGCATTTCGGCAGGAAATAAAACGGGATATCTGATTAAGCTCGGCGCAGGGCAGAAAATGGACGCCCTTATAAGTGAAATAATCAAGGCGTTATAGGTGTATATATGTTTACAATTTTTTAGTAGACTTTTTCATTTCAATGTTATATAATTGTTACATTGTAGATAAAAACTACGGAGGAATATAAATGAAAGCTTTAAAGAAAATTTGTGCGGCAATACTTGCCCTTATGATGTTGACTGCTATGACAGGCTGTCACAAAAAGAACGAGGTTGCGGTAACTGTAGGTGATTATGAGTTTACCTCGGCTTATTATATGACTGCTCTTATGGCAGCCGATTCTGAGGCTAAAACCAAGGTTGATGAGGCAAAGGCCGAAAAGGAGGATTCCAAAGAGGAATCTGAAGAAACAGAAGAAACAGACTATTATGCCGAGAAGATTGACGGTAAAAAGTATGTTGAATGGGTTGAGGATAAGGCTATTGAAAATCTTAAGAAGATAGCTGCTTACAAAACTCTTTGTAAAGAAAATAAGCTTGAGCTTGAAGAAGAAACCGAGACCAATGTTAAATCCTATGCGGAATATTATTGGTCAAGCTATGGCTATGGCGCTTATTATGAGCCTAATGGCGTATCTCTTGATACCTACACCAAATATATGAGAGATAGCTATTACTCAAGCCTTTATTTTGACCATCTTTACGGCGAAGGCGGAGAAAAGGAAATTGCCGCTGATACCGTTAAGACCAAGATAAACGAAAACTTTGTTATAGCCAATATTCTTTCCGCTTCCTTCTCGGAAATGACCGAAGAGGATGTAAAGGCAACCAAGGATAAGTTTAACGATTATGCCACCGAGCTTAAGGATGGTAAGAGAAGCTTCCTTGAGATTTACAATGAGTATAATAAGGTTGAGGAAAAGAAGGAAGAAACCACAACCGAGGAAACCGATGAGCCCAAGCCAAAGGATGAAAATGCATCCATAATCGGTGCCGAGGATACCACCTATGAGTCCGAATATTACAAGGATATCAAGGCAATGGCTGTCGGTGAGGTTAAGGTTATCGAAAATGAGGATGAGAGCGGTATAATTCTTGTTGTTAAGCAGGATTTGGCTGCTGATGAATATTATTACGATACCCTCGATACCGAGGCTCGTCACCTTATCGCTGATGAGGAATACGAAAAGGATATTACCGATTATGCCAAGAAGCTTGACTGCGAGATAAACAAATATGCAGTAAGCCAGTTCAAGGTAAAGAAAATTAAAGCTCCCGAAGCAACAGCATAATTAAAAACCGCCGCAGAATTTCTGCGGCGGTTTAAATTATAACACCAAAATAAATATTGACTTTTGTTTTTCAGTTATATATAATTATAGGGCTATATAAGTATCGAGGTGTGGCTCAGTTTGGTAGTTTTTGCCCGAACGCTCGCAGTGCGAGATACAGTGAGGTGCAAAAAGGCGCCGCGGTCAAAACTTTAAGGCGCAGTTTGTGCCGTAAAAAGTTTTGGGCACCGCAAGAGTAAGCTGCGTAGCAGCGCTCAAAGGCATTATCAAACGTCCCCTCAAAATAACAAATCAATATTTTTTATCGAGGTGTGGCTCAGTTTGGTAGAGCGCTGCGTTCGGGATACCATACCGAACGGTTCGGGCAGAACCTACCAAATTGCTCAAACACCTTACAAACAGCCACTTTATCGGTGGCACAGTATTTGAAAAATAGCGGTAAACACCGCTACGACCACATAAAAACCCACAGTTACGAAAAAAATCGTGATTTTGTGGTGAAAATTTAATAGAGATCGAGGCGTGGCTCAGTTTGGTAGAGCGCTGCGTTCGGGACGCAGAGGCCGCAGGTTCAAATCCTGTCGCCTCGACCAAAAA
>JAGBBN010000011.1:0-4770 GCA_017938445.1 Clostridia bacterium
CCCGGAAGACTACCGGGTTGATAGGCTGCGTGTGTAAGCATGGTGACATGTGTGCTTGGCAGTACTAATAGACCGAGGGCTTGACCTATTTATTTCGTTCCTCTGTCTTCTTTTACTTATTCAGTTTTCAGGGTGTGAGCCTATATAAAAAGTAAAACCGATGAACTTTCGTTCATCGGTTTTTTTGTTTTATATACAAAAAACATGCTTTCCAATTGTTGTGATAATTTCTCTTGAGCGTATCCATTTATTAGTTGCGGTTTTGGGGTTATAGTAATAAATCGCGCCGCCGCTTGGGTCAAGGTCGTTTATGGCATCCCTTGCCGCTGAATAGGCGCTATCGGCTATGGGCTCGTAAAACTGACCATCGTCAAGGCAGGAAAAAGCTCCCCTTTGATACACAACGCCCGAAAGTGTATCGGGGAAGGAGGGGTGCTCAATTCGGTTGAGGATTACCGCCCCCACCGCAACCTGACCAAGATAGGTTTCGCCCCTTGCTTCTGCCGAAATTGTTCTGGCAAGCAGCTCAAAATCGGCGGAAGAATATCCGCCGTAGGCTCCGGTTGAAGCAATTCCCATCGCTTCGAGGGTTTTCTCCCCTGCAATACCGTCTGCCGTAAGACCTGCATCCCTTTGAAAACGGATAACGGCATTTTTTGTTGCGGTACCGTATATTCCGTCAACGTTTCCCTCATAATAACCCTGAGAGAGCAGAAAGGTTTGTATAGCCCTTACCTCGCTTCCCCTTGAGCCCACCTTGGAAAGTGCGCCGACACTTAGGGTTGCGCAGATACATAATACAAGAAAAAACGATAAAAAAATCCTCGCTTTTTTCATTTTCCCACACCTTTTATCTTTTTCCTTATTTTTCCCCTTGTCGCCCTGCTTATTCACACAAAATAATCTTTTTTACGGCATCACAAGGTTACAAATTACGGCAAGCCGCCTGCTATATAATAAAAAGGAATAAAAAACGGCGGTGATTAAATTGAAGGAAGCTGTAAAACCGAATTCTTTGGAAGGATTTGAACCTAAAGAGATAATAATGGGGATAATATCCCATATAATTTGCGCTCTTATGGGCTTTGGCGCATCAAGAACGGTGGTGCTGGGCGCACTTACCCCCTTTGGGATATCCTTTCTTGCGGGTAGTCCTATACATTTTATGCCCTCGGTGGCAACGGGGGTGTTTTTTGGGTATCTGTTTCCCGTAACACAGCAAGGGGGATTTCGTTACATAGCATCCCTTTTTGCGATACTTGCCATAAAGCTATTATTGGGCTCGTTTAAAAAAATAGTTAATAATCCCTTTTTCTTAGGGCTCATAACGTTGCTTACGGTGTTTTTCACATCGGCGGTTACCTTTGACGGCATTCCAACCAACATACTCAACCGAATCGCAGAGGCTTTCCTGGCAGCGGCGGGGGCTTATTTCGTCTGTCGAGGTTTTACGGCGGCGGACAAGTCCTCGCCTGGACTTACCAATGAGGAATTAGCCTGTGTTTTCATATCTCTTAGCATACTTATCTGCGGATTTTCCCCCCTAAGACCGGCAGGCATCTCCTTGGGAAACATAATGGGTGTTATTCTGATACTCATAGCCGCAAGATACGGCGGAGTACTGTCGGGCTCGGTTTCGGGTATAGCCCTGGCTTTTATGCTGATACTAACGGGAGAAGGCTCTGCGATTATAATCGCTCTTTCCTTTGGAGGAATGATGGCGGGAGTATTTTCTTCCTATACAAAGTATGCCCAGATAGGGGCGGTTATGATATCCTGCCTTATATCGGGGGTAATAAATTCCGATATTACGGGGATTCCCGTAATAGTTACCGAGGCGGCAGTAGGCTCGGTTGTGTTTTTAATGCTTCCCAAAAGCATAGGCAGAAAAATAGGGGGAGTTTTTACGGCTTTTCCTAAGGTTACTGTCCCAACGGGGCTTAAAAAATCACTTATTATGCGACTTTGCGTGGCATCAAACGCTCTTAAGGACGTATCCTCAACGGTGGACAGGGTATCCTTAGAGCTCTCAAAGATAAATTCACCCGATTTCAGCGAGGTTATATCGGGGGTTGAATATGATTCCTGCGCCGGCTGTAAGCTGAGAATTTACTGTTGGGAAACCAAAAAAAACGAGACACTGGGCGCAATGCTTGAGATGACCAAGGCGGTAAAAAGAGGGGTGTTTTCTCCCGACGATTTTGCCCCCGAGGAATTTAAAGAACGGTGCTTAAAGCCTAAGGAAATCAGCGCCGCTGTATATAAAAGATATTCGGAATATGCATCCCGAATGGCGGCAGAAAGCAGAATAGATGAAGTGCGCTCGGTTATATCCGACCAGTTTAACGGTATATCAGCAATGCTTTCTGATCTTGCAAAGGATTTCGAAAAGGACGAGCATTTTGATAACTCTGCGGCCCTCAGTGCCGCTGCCGCCCTTAAAAATATTGATATTACTGCCGAGGAGTGCAGCAGCAGATTTGATAAATTCGGCAGAATGACAATAGAATTAAAGGTTAAAAAAACACCCGAACTCGTGCTTAATAAATTACAGATGATGAAGCTTGTTTCAAATGTGGTGGAAAGAGATTTTGATGTTCCCTCGGTCAACGAATCGGGAGGAGATTACTTTATAACCTTTACGGAGCACGCTCAATTTTGCGTTGATATCGGCGCAAACCAGATAGCCGCAGGGGGCTCCCGTATGTGCGGAGACGCATACACCTATTTTTACGATTCCAAAGGGCATTTTGTTATGGTGCTTAGTGACGGAATGGGAACGGGAGGCAGAGCGGCGGTGGACGGCGCTATGGCTTCGGGACTTATGTCGAGGCTATTAAAGGCGGGCTTCGGGTATGACTGCTCCCTTAAAATACTTAATTCCTCAATGCTTTTTAAATCTACCGATGAATCTTTAGCTACGGTGGATGTTGCCTGTCTTGATTTATACACAGGAAAGCTCGAGCTGTTAAAGGCGGGGGCGGCGCCCACCCTTGTTATGCGCTCGGGCAGAACGGGAAAGGCGGAAAGCTCCTCCCTTCCCGCAGGAATTTTGCGCAACATTGGTTTCGATAAAGCAACTCTTAAAATGAACGAGGGGGATATTATAGTATTGCTTTCGGACGGAGCCGTGAGCGAAGGTACCGACTGGATACGAACCGAGCTTGAAAACTGGGAGGGAGGCAAGGCCCAAGAGCTTGCCGAAAAAATCTCCGAAGGAGCAAAGCGGAGGAGGACCGATTCCCACGAGGATGATATAACCGTATTAGCGGCGGTTATTGAAAGGGCTGTATAAAAGGAAAACCGCAGGCGAAAGCCTGCGGTTTTCAATGAATAGAAAGAAAGAGGAACAATTAAACGAATTGTTTACAAAAACGAACTTACTTTACTCGGGTTACACCGTAGCTGTGAGAAGGAGAATTCACAACCTTTAAGGAACGGCGGCGGATGTATGCTATAAGTCTGCGCTCTAAAGCGGCAAACCTATCCTCATGAAATAAAGCCCAAAGGGTGAAGCCAACGAGGAATACTTCAAATAGGGTTCTTAATATCATTGCAGTTGTCATAGTTTTTACCTCCGCCGAACATTTGTTCGTTTCTGTATTTTTATTATAATTGAAAAGTGTTTATTTGTCAACACCTTTTTTCTAAAAATATAATAAAATATTTTATGTCCCGAATTTTGGACTTTTATGAAGGTTTACTTAAACTTGTTTCCATATATTTAATACTTGTTTTTTCTTTAATGATATGTTACAATTATAAAAAAATGAACATTGGGTCAGTGATTTTATGACAAAAGTATTAAAGCAGTTTTTGTGTTGCGCTATGATAGCGATAATTTGTGTCACATTGTTTGCTTTTGTTGCTTCCGCTCAAGCAACCCCCAAGCTTACTGTTGTTTCGACTAATGGGGAATTAGCAGGCCAGGAAGTTGATATTAACATTAAGGCTGAAAATTTCGAGTCGGTTTTTTCAAATATGTTAGTAGTGGACTTGGATGGACTTAGTGTAATTTCGGTTTTAAAAGACGGCATCGCTTTGAATAATGAAGAGGATTATTTTGTGACCGAAGGTCAACTCAGATATGTTGGCGTAGGCGGTATTGGCGAAAACAATCAGGTTCAGCCTGACCTTTCTAATAAGAGCAACGCTTTAACAATAAAGGTTAAAATTCCTTTTGCGCCTAAAGCCTCTTATGCACTTAAATTTGTTATGTCTGCTGACGAGGAATATAGCTGTGAATTCGTAGATAAGGGCAGTAACGATATAGAAGTCGCTTTGGTAAATGGTACCATAGGTATTAATCTGACAAAATCGGGTTGGCATCAAGCAGGCGGCAAATGGTATTTCTATGAAAGCGGCAAAATGGTGATAAGTGATTGGCGTAAGGATCGCGTTGGTTGGGTATTCCTTGGAAGTGACGGTGCTATGAAGACCAACGACTGGGTACGTGACAGTGTAGGCTGGTGCTATGTAGGAGCTGATGGCTATGCTGTAACCAACTGCTGGAAAAAGGATAGCGTTGGTTGGTGTTACCTTAACGCTGAAGGTTCTATGACCAAGAGCAAATGGGTAAAGGATGGCGGCAAGTGGTATTATCTTAATGCCAACGGTTATATGGAAGCAAATAAATGGATGAAGGATAGTGTTGGTTGGGTATTCCTTGGAAGTGATGGCGCTATGAAGACCAATTCCTGGGTACGTGACAGTGTAGGCTGGTGCTATGTAGGAGCTGATGGTTATGCTGTAACCAACTGCTGGAAAAAG
>JAGBBN010000012.1:0-108227 GCA_017938445.1 Clostridia bacterium
AGGTGATACCTGTTCTGCTGTCTGTGTAATGCTGTTTCATCTTGTAATCCTCCAATATGATTGATTTTACCTACAATTCAATCATTCTGACTGATTACAAAAGCCGAAGGGAGACAACTTCCTTACGAAGTGTCTCCCTTCGGAGTCTTTTTAAATTTCAGCTCTTGTAAGCACTGATTTTCGATATTTAAGAGGTGACTTACCTACAGCCTCTTTGAATTTAAAGCAAAAATAGGACTGGGAGGAAAATCCGCATTCAAAGGCTATATCGCTAAGACAATATTCCTCCTTAAGCAGTCTTGTTTTGGCGTGGGATATCCTTATATCCAGAAGATATTTGTTTGGCGTTTTATGAAAATATGCTGTAAAAAGCTTATGAAAATATATTGGACTTATATTTGCAACCTTAGATAGCTCATCTAAGGTTATATTTTTTTTGTAGTTTTTTCGCAAATACTTTTCTGCTATAAGCAAGGCTCTTTTGTTTCCTATAACCCCTGCCTCAAAAGCCTCTATATCAAAATCCCTTAAAATAAGGCTTAGTATCTGAGAAACCGAGCTGCTTATAAAAAGGCTTTTCATATCCTCATTTTTAAAATCTGCCCTGATTAGCTTATTGAATATATCGATATATTCGGAAACATCTCCAAGATTCATAACATCCGGAAGACCAAAAAGCAGCCTTTTTGCCTCCTCATTTTTAGGAGACATATGAAGATAGTAGCACATAAATGGAAGCTTACTGTATCTTTCCTGACCGGGCTTAGCACACACAACCGTTCCCTTTGAAGCGGAATAAGGTATGCCGTTTATATGAAAGGTGCCCTCAAAATTATTAGGAAAAATCTCTATTTCAAAAGCCTTAACCGTTCTTTTTTTTGTGACTGCAACATTAGGAAATTTTACTCGGGAATCGAAAATCCCAAAGTCGCCAAGCTCAAACTGATGAAAATTCATATATCCTCCAAAGTAATATTTCTAAAAAATTCAGTAATATCCTTATATAAGATTTTTCTATGGTGTTATATAATGATTATAGTTCATATATATCTTTTTTTCAAGAAGTGTTATGATAAAATAATTAAAAAAGGAGAACTCTATGAAGGTAACCGATCTTAAAACCTTTGTTGTGGATTGTTTTCGCACTAACTGGGTATTCGTAAAAATTTATACCGATGAAGGTATCACCGGAATTGGTGAAGCCACTCTGGAATATAAGGAAAAAGCCCTTGTAGGTGCGGTTGAGCACATCAAGGAATATCTTGTAGGTAAAAATCCTCTTAATATTGAAAAGCATTTTCACGATATTTACCGTGATGCCTATTGGCGTGGCGGTGCCGTTCTTATGAGTGCACTATCGGCGGTTGAAATGGCATTATGGGATATATTGGGAAAGCATTTAAACGTTCCCGTATATCAGCTTTTAGGCGGCAAAATCAACGATAAGGTTCGTATCTACGTAAACGGTTGGTTTGCAGGGGCTAAAACTCCCGAAGAGTTTGCCGAGAAAGCAAAAATTGCCGTAAAACGTGGTGTTACCGCTATGAAATGGGATCCCTTCGGCAAATCCTACTTAGAAATCTCCAACAAGGATTTGAATACAGCCCTTGAGTGTGTTGGTGCGGTAAGGGATGCCGTTGGCAAGGATGTTGACCTACTAATTGAGGGACACGGAAGATTCAATGTTCCTACAGGTATTAAAATAGCCAAGGAACTGGAACAGTTTAATCCTATGTTCTTTGAGGAGCCTACCCCTCCTGATAATTTAGAGGCCTTAAAGGCAGTAAGGGATAAATCCCCCGTTGCAATTTCGGCAGGTGAAAGACTTTATACCTTGAAATCCTTCAAGGATTTATTTGAAATGCGAGCCGCCGATTATATTCAGCCCGATATATCCCATGCAGGAGGGATTATGGAGCTTAAAAAAATAGCTGCGGCGGCTGAAGCCTATTATATTCCCTTTGCACCCCATAATCCTTCGGGTCCCGTTGCTAATGCGGCTACATTGCAATTAGCGGCCTGTACACCTAATTTTTCTATTCTTGAAATAATGTACAGCGATGTTGAATGGAGAAAGGATGTAACAGATGAAAGCCTTGAATATAAGGACGGTTACATAACCATCCCCGAAAAAGCAGGACTTGGTATTGAAATAAATGAGGAAGAATGCTTGAAGCATCCATATAAACCTCACACATTAAGGCATTATACGGGTGCATTAACCGATATCCGCCCTGCAAAAACTGAGTTTTATTTTTAAGGAGAATTGTTATGAAAAAATTTGAAGTAGGAAACAAAATACCAAGCTTTTTGCCCGATGGTGAATGGAAGCTTGTTTGGCACGACGAGTTTGATGAAGGTAAGCTTGATAGAACAAAATGGGATTTTCGCCGCAATATGATGGGCAAACACTGTAAACAGTGGGTTGCCGATGAGGGAATTGAATTTGATGATGACAACATAATTTTCAAGTTTATTAAAAAGGGCGATGTTTACTGTTCAAGTCAGTTGCAAACAGGCTATAACTTTATGGATGGCTCGGCACAGGAGTTTGATGCACTTTCGAACGAAAGCAAGGTATCGAAGGACGGCACAATTCAGTATTTCTCCTGGCCTATCGGCGAAATAAAGGAGCCAAAGTTCCAAAAGAAATACGGATATTTTGAATGCCGTTGTAAACTAAAAGAAAAAGCAGGCTGGTGGACAGCGTTTTGGCTTCAGTCTCCCATAATCGGCTCAACCATGAACCCACAATTTAGTGGCGTTGAGGTTGATATTATGGAGCAGTTCCGTCTTCCCGATAAAATTCAACACGCTAACCACTGGAACGGTTACGGCTCACAGCACATGGGCTCAGGAGCTACCTATGTTGATATAGAAGAAACTGAGGATGGATATCATACCTTTGGCCTTGACTGGACACCTGAATACTATCGCTATTATGTTGACGGCAAGCTAACTCTGGAAATTAAGGCAGACGGTGAATTCCCCGTATCACAAACCGAGCAATTTATCCTAATTTCAACAGAATCTATGGGATACCGTTCATCAACCTGGAACTGCTGGGAGGATACAGAAAAGGCCGTTGGAGATAAATGGATAGTAGATTATGTACGTGTGTTCGAGAGGGAAAATGATGAATAAAGCAGTATTTATAACAGGAGCGCAGAGTGGCACGGGCTACGGAATAGCCGAAAAATTTGCCCGTGAAGGCTATGATGTTTTTATAACCAGCAGACGGGGTGATGATGCAAGGGCTTCCGCCCAAAAACTCGCTTGTGACTACGGAATTTTTGCTAAAGGATATGAGTGTAATATCCGCAACGAGCAACAAATAATCGATATTTTTAATGATATTGATGAAAGCGGAAGATTCGTTGAAACAGTGGTGCTTAATGCCGCAAATATGGGCTTTAATCCTAAGGACCCTGCGGCAGGTCAGGATTTCTGGAGCGTTTCTACCGAGGATTTCGGCGAGGTTTTTGAGACTAACCTTGTATGGAATTTCACTATTATCCGTCAGGCGGCTCTTAGGATGCGTGAGCATAAAAAAGGCTCTGTGGTTTTCATCAGTTCTAATACGGCTTATAGAGCTATACCTAACCGAGCTGCATATTCAGCATCAAAGGGCGGAATTAACTCCTTTTCTAAGGCGTTAGCCGTTGATTTAGGACCTTACGGTATACGCTGTAATGTTGTGTTACCGGGAACTATAAAAACCGAGCGTTGGGTTCAAATGGGCAGTAAGCAAATAGTTAACGGTACCCTTACTCCTATAGGCGATATATCCGATTTTGAGGATATCGCCAATGCTGCCTTCTTCTTTGGCTCAGATGCTTCTAAAAACGTTACGGGAGCAGAGTTGATTTTAGATGGTGGAATGAGCTGTCAGCTATATCCTCAGCTTCTGAACGACCTTAAAAGAAAAATGATGTAAAATTAAAACCCCCGAAATTCGGGGGTTTTCTTTTAGTTATTAGAACCAATTGTAACTGTAGTAGTATAATAATTACCGCCTCGGTAAATCTTTGCTTCAACCTTTTCTCCGGGGCTGCATTGCTCTATTAACTGGTCAAGCATTTCATATTCGGATATCTTAGTTCCATCAAATTCAGTTACGATATCTCCTCTTCTTATTCCTGCAGTATCGGCAGGGCTTCCCTCGGCAACGCTTAGTACAACCGCTCCCGATGGATAGCCATAGAAAGAAAGCACCTGTGAGCTATATTTTTCACTAACGGTAATTCCAACATAGGGTTCGGGTTCGTTTTCCTTGGAGATTATATCATCACAAACCTCAATAACCTTATCAATAGGTATAGCAAATCCCATTCCCTCGTATTCCTCGGAAACTATTTTTGAACTGTTTATACCCACGAGCTGTCCCTTAACGTTAACCAGTGCTCCGCCTGAGTTACCGGGGTTAATGGCGGCATCGGTCTGAATAAGCTCAATGTCAGAATTGCTTGAAACAACACGGTCGAGACCGCTTATAACACCGTAGGTAACGCTATCCATAAATTCAAGTCCGCCGGGATTTCCCACAGTTATAACATACTGGCCAACCTTTAGGGAATCTGCATCGCCTATTTCGGCGGCGGTAAGTCCCTTAACATTTATTTTTATAACCGCAAGGTCGGTTGAAATATTATAGCCAACAACCGCCGCAGTATAAGGCTCATCCGTTTCCTTATCAAGGTAGACCTCTATTTTGGAGCCGTTTGAAGAAATAGCATCAGCAATAACGTGATAGTTTGTTATTATATATCCGTCAGAGGAATAAACTACTCCGCTTCCCTCTCCTGTTTGCTCGTTTCCTCCACCGAAAAAGCTTATAACCGATGTGGTTGTTCGAATTCCCACAACGCTTGGTGTTACCTTTGTAGCAACAGCTTCAACCACCGATTCTGCAGTTTTATCAATATTGATACTAACGTTATTAGGTGTTAGTACAGTTCCGTTGTCGGTGTTTTCAGCCTTGAAAATATAAGGCATAGCAATCATCGAGCTTACAGCCCCTATAACAGCGGCTAAAACCGCCGATAAAACAACTACCCCTGCGCCATATTTTTTCTTTGATTTTTTAGGCGCAGTATAATAGTTATTGCCGTTATTATAATTAGGTGTATATGAGCTATACGAGCTTGAATAATAACTGTTGTCTGAAGGCTCTGCTTTATCCTGAATTATTTCATCGCTTTTTTTAGTATAAAAGCCATCAGACGAAAAATCGTTTTTGTTTTCCATAAATCTATCCCCATTCATACGGATTTTGATATTATAATTTTAACCGCATATTTTAACATTTTTAATTCAATTATATGAACAAAAAATAAATTTTTACCAAATTATGATTATTTGTACTATCTGCACCAAGAATAAAAGGACCACACGAATTAACGAAATATTAATTTTTATACCCTGGGCACAGCTACTGACAATAAATGAAAGAGCAGTAACGATAGCCGCTTCGTTTATTATCCAACCTGATTTTGTTATATAAAAGATAAGAAATAACCAGGTTAATACCGTAAAAAATACCTTTAATTGATTATTCGTATTTTTATATGAGCGCCCTATAACTAAAAGGACCAGTTCGCAGAATAAAAGCTGAAAAAACAGATGTATGGCACCACTTACATTGGGCTTTATAAATAAAAGCAAATCGGGTATTAAAATGGGGTTATTTATTAACAGCAAATAAGCAGGCGATATTATTACACCCACCAAAAATACCACTATTTCACTTAACTTTATGCTTTTAAATTTAATATTCATAAAAAACTCCCTTTTGGCTAATATATTATTTCCAAAAGGGAATTGTTTTATTTAAGTATACTATCTATTTCAGATAATTTTTTAACCTCATACTTTGTCTCATATTCAGTTTTTTTACCACCGGGATTATACCAACAAACATCAATTCCCGAATTAATTCCTCCAAGAATATCAGAGCTGGGTGAATCTCCTATAATAAGCATTTTTCCCTTATCCTTTTCAGCAATATTTGAAATAACGTAATCAAAATATTCCTTTTCAGGCTTCTGATGTCCCGCATCCTCTGATACGAAAACACCATCAAAAAGCTCTCCTAATCCCGATTCTTTAATTCGGCGATACTGGGTTGAAGATAATCCGTTGGTTGTAGCATAAACCTTATAGCCTCGGCTTTTTAAAAGCTTTACTATATCGTGGGCTCCTTCAACAGTCTGATGCTCTAAAGAAAGTCCACAGCTATATTCCTTTGAGATTTTCTCCGGGTCTCCCTTTTCACCGTAAAGCTCTAAAAAGGACTGAAATCTGCCTGCAAAAATTGCAGTTTTAGGAATTTCTCCCCTTTCGAATCTCTCCCAATAGCTTTGGTTTATCCTAGAATAATTTTTAACCGCCTCTTCGCTACAGGGAAGTCCATTTCTTTCCAGTACCTTTTTAACTGCCGCCTTTTCTGCGGCTTTAAAATCGAGAAGAGTATCGTCAAGGTCAAAAAATATGGATGAATACTTTTTTATCATATTTTATTTGCTAAATCCTTGATGTATTCCTTAAGCTCATCCTTAACCTCGGGATGATTAAGGCCTACCTCAATATTTGCCTTAAGTATTCCGAATTTATTACCCATATCATATCTTGTTCCGCTGAAATCGACACCTATCATGCCCTTTTCCACAGCGATTTGCTTCATAGCATCGGTAAGCTGAAGTTCATTTCCTGCACCGAGGGGTGTTTTTTCAAGAATATCAAATATCTCATTGCTGAGAACACAGCGACCAAGAACCGAGAAATTAGAGAATTTTTCTGAGAGTGCAGGTTTTTCTATCATATCGCTTACAGCGTATACCTTATCCTCTTTTTTCTCTACCTTTAAAGAGCTGTATTTAACGAGAAGCTCATCAGATACCTCTTTTATGCCTACAACACTCTTGCCGTATTTCTCATAAGCCTCAATCATTTCACCGATTGCAGGAATCTCGCCGATTATAACATCGTCGCCGTAAAGCACTGCAAAGGGCTCATCTCCAACAAAGTTTCTGGCACGTAAAACTGCATCTCCAAGGCCTCTTGTTTCCTTCTGACGAAGATAATAAACGTTGCATATATTTGCGGCTCCTTGAACCTTTGCAAGCATTTCGGTGTTACCCTTTCTTTCGAGGGCGTGTTCTATTTCAAGAGAATGATCAAAATGATTTTCAATTACCTCTTTGCCACGGTTTGTGATAATGAGTACATCGGTAATTCCTGCCTTGGCAGCCTCCTCAACGATATACTGAATTGCCGGCTTATCAACTATAGGAAGCATCTCCTTAGGCATAGCCTTTGTTGCCGGCAAAACTCTTGTTCCGAGTCCTGCTGCAGGGATTATTGCTTTTCTGATTTTCATTTTAATTTCTCCTTTATCTGTTTAATAAATATATCAACAAAACTGCTCCGGAAAGCAGATTTTCAACCGTTATCTTAATTAAAATTCCTACAGCAAGCATACCGCCTGATGTGCCGCCTACCGCCGAAAGACCAAGCTTATAATATCTTTGGTCAAGCCCTGATTGCTGATATTTTCTTATTCTGTCAACACAACTGCACCTGTAAAACCAGTTTGCGAACATACCCATAACAATAGCAGTAACCGTACCTGCAAAATCGTTTATGTATTCTGCCACAGTTGCACTAACACCACCATTACTTGCAATATTCTCGATTGCCTCCAGCATTTGCTCTACAGAGGTGGATTTACTTGCATTTATAATTCCCTCTATGGCCGCTGTAGCACTGTCATATGTAACCGCACTGGTAATTCCGACGAGTAAAACTCCTATCGCTACCAGAACAAATGCTACCTTGTACATTTTTCTGTAAAAACACCATATAGCCGAGCCAAAGGGTCCAAGAGCAAGTCCTAAAACAGCGGCAGGCCAATGCCAGGATATCTTACTTTGAGTAAGCTCCATTTTACTGAATTTACGGCAATAGTAATCAGATTTTTTGCCTACATAAAGACCTATTTGTTCCATAGGAATACCGTCAATATTATCAGCTATAAAATCATCAACCTTGCTTTTTTGATCGGCGTAATTACCGCCGAAATCGGAAGCGGTATAACTACTGTTAGCTTGGGAATAAGCATCCTCCGATTTGCTTAAATCCGCACCGCAATTTTTACAGTATAAATATTCCTTTTCATTTTCAGTTTTACATTCATGACATATTCTTTTATCCATTTATATCACCAAACTCATTATTATCATAGGAAGGTAATTCAGTGCCAAAATACCCACCATCATAGCAACGATATTAACTCCGCCCTTTTTACGGAAATCATAATCCTTATCTTCGCTTTTTTCCTTAATTTCCTTTATAGTGCTTACAGCATAGCTCTTATAGAAATAATCACCGAATATGGCTAAAACAAATCTTAAAACAGCCTCGGCTATCATACCGATTACTGCCGCTATTAAAACGCCTGAATCAATTTTTGGCAAAATATCATAAACATACTGCATCATATCAGCATACTGCACCGTTTCAACGGGGGTAAGATCATAAAGCAAACTGCTGAGCGGCATTACCAATATTGCTGCAGCAACAAGAATAACGCTGATTATAACCCCCGCTTTATACATTTTTCTTGCTAAAAGCCATCCTCCCGGGAACAGAAAAGCCATCCAATTCCAGGAAGCCTTGCTCATTTTGCTCAAACGGGCAAACTTGGGGATGTATCTATGGGTGTTGGTTATAACAAATTTCTTAGCTTCATCAGCAGTTACACCCTCGCCAATATCGTAATCGGCAGGTATTCCGCCAAGGAAATCAAACCCATCAAAGCCTTCGCCGAATTTCTCCATATTTGGAGCTCCGCAATTAGGACAGGCATTAAGGGTTATATCATATCTCTCATGACACATACCGCAGCTTCTTGTTCCCTCATTACCCGAAGAAACAAAGGGCTCGGTTTTAGGCGCTCCCTGCTGTGCCCTGATAGTAGCTTTTTTAAATTGCTCTTTCCTATCATACTGATTATCGGTTCCGTGAAGCTCAGCTAAGGCGCAATGACCTAATTTGCTGTAACATTCTCTGTGATGAGGTGCCCCACATTCGGGACAAAAAACCACATCATCATCTTCAAACAGATAGGCGTGGCATACAGGGCAACTCAGTCCCTCTATTTTTAAACTCATACTTTTCTCCTGTTAAGACCTTGATTAAACTACTGCAGTGCGGAATTCATCCAGCTTTGAAAATACCCTTTCAAAGTATTCCTTACCGTAATTATGAAACTGACCGTTTTTTATCATACCTTCAAGCTCCTGCTTTGTTACCCATTTTGCCTGTGCTACCTCGCTTTTCTGCAAGGTAAGCTGATCGGCAGGAGTATTGATATTTATCGCCCATACATCAAGCAAGGAATTTCTTCTTTTAATACGTGTTAATTTTTTAAGGGTATTTTCATTGGAAGCGATACCTAATTCCTCAAAAAGCTCTCTTGAAGCGGCGGTAAATGAATCCTCTCCTGAAACGGCAGCTCCACCGGTTGCCGCCCATTCACCGGGCATCAATTTCTTGCTTTCCGAACGCTTTTGAAGAAGAATTTTTCCATCATCCGATACAATCCAGATATGAACAACAAGATGATATTCACCGCTCCGCAGAATTGCCCGACCACGAAGGGTTACCTTACCGGTGGGCTTTCCCTTTTCATCGATTATATCCCATTTTTCATTATACATAAATCTTTTTTACGACCTCTCCGGCATTCTTATAAATGCTGTCAGAAGGAATATAACCCCTAACCATTGAGAGGGGATAAATATTGCTTTTCTTTCCCACAACGGTTCCGGGATTTAGTACACTGCCGCAACCAACCTCAACATAGTCACCAAGTATTGCGCCGAATTTTTTAAGTCCTGTATCAATTTTGGTATCCTCGGTTTTAATGGTTACAAGGGTTTTATCCGATTTAACGTTAGAGGTTATAGAGCCTGCGCCCATATGCGAGCCATAGCCTAAAATAGAATCGCCCACATAGTTATAATGAGGCACCTGAACCTTACCTACAAGAACGACGTTTTTAAGCTCGGTTGAATTTCCAACAACGCAATCATTCCCAACAAGAGCATTGCCACGGATAAACGCACAGTGTCTGACTTCCGTATTCTCTCCTATTATACAAGGACCGGTTATACTGGCACTATCGGCAATTTTTGCGGTTTTAGCTATCCAGATATTTTCTCCCTTTTGCTCGTATACTCTTTTATCCAGTTTAGGACCTATTTCCTTAATATAATCACCTATATGAGGCAATACTTCATAAGGGTACTCAAAGGAACTCAGGAGCTTCTCTGAAACAGTTCCGGCAAATTCTATTAAATCAACCGTTTTTAGGTTAGGCATAGCTTTCCTTCCTTTCCAGCATAGTTATACATTTTTAATTATACCAAATCGGTAAATGATTTTCAACAATTTATATATTTTCCTATTGTAAATTTTTTGTTTCTATATTATAATGGTTAAGGGAAATCGAAACTGATAAGTTTCGACAAACTACAATCATTATAACCATTGCGTGCCGAAGTGTGCGAATGGGCGGGTCCTGTGCGACGGGACGCTACGAACCATGTCAGGCGGGGAACCGAGCAGCATTAAGTAGTTTTTCCTGTGCGCCGCAGTAAATCGGCTCATTCGTACACTTGGGTACGCAAGTTTTTTAATTACGAGGTGAAAAAATGGCTTATCAGGCACTTTACCGAAAATATCGCCCCAAAACCTTTTCCGATGTTATAGGTCAGGAGCATATAACCGAAACTCTCAAAAACGAGTTGGCTACGAATAAAACGGTCCATGCCTATCTGTTTACGGGGACCAGAGGAACGGGCAAAACCAGTTGCGCTAAAATTTTAGCAAGAGCTGTCAACTGCCTTCATCCGGTTAATGGTGACCCCTGTCTTGAATGTGAAGCCTGTAAATTGACCGATGAAGGTGAAAACACCGATATCGTAGAAATCGATGCCGCTTCTAACAATAATGTTGATAACATCCGAGACCTCAGGGACCAGATTTCCTTCACTCCCACTTCTTCAAAATACAGAGTTTATATAATAGATGAGGTTCATATGCTAACCATAAATGCATTTAATGCCCTTCTTAAAACCCTTGAAGAACCACCTGCTCACGTTATATTTATTCTTGCTACAACCGAAGTGCACAAGCTTCCCAGTACTATTCTTTCCCGTTGTCAGCGTTTTGATTTTAAACGAATAGAGCCGGAAAAAATTTGTGAAAGAATCAAATATATAGCCGATAAGGAGAATCTTACCGTTACCGATGACGCCGCAACACTTATTGCTTCTGCGGCAGACGGCGGAATGAGAGATGCTCTTTCAATCCTTGATTTATGTGCCTCCGGCAGCAGCAACATTGATGAAAATACCGTTTCAAGTGTTTGCGCAATGGCGGGTAATGAATACCTTAACAGTCTTGCCGAAAGCATTAAAAATCAGGATTGCGAAAAGGCATTGCTTCTTCTTGATGAGCTTCATAATTCCTCGGTTGATATGCTCAGATTATTAAGTGAGCTTACATTGCATTACAGAAATCTTTTAATAATTAAAACAGTACGTTCCGATAAAAAGCCCATTGTATGCACATCTTCGCAGCTTAAAATCCTTGAAAAACAGGCTGCCGATTATGATATTAAAGATATTATGAGAACCCTTTCGGTGCTTCAAAGCTCTGCTGCACCGATGCAGAGTGGCAACCGTCGTTCAGTAATGGAGATGGCTGTTATCAAGCTTTGCAATCCTTCTCTTTCGGGTGATATTGATTCCCTTGAAAAAAGAATTTCTATGCTTGAAAGTAAAATCTTATCTATGTCCTCCCTTCCGGTAGAAAAAACGGAAATCAAGGAAGAAAAGAAAGAGACTGAAATTGTAGCACAAGAGGAAGATATTCCTCCTATCGAGTCCGAAGAAGAGCTCCCTGTAACTATCCCGGAGGAAGCTCCAAAATCGGAAGAAAAGAAAAATAGCTCATCTGCTATATCTCAGGTTGACGAATGGGATGAAATCGTTCAGCTTTTACAAAAATCAAGTCCCCTTATAGCGGGAGTTTTGAACGGCTCTAAGGCTTATATCAAGGGAGATTATCTACTGATAGATGCACCTAACAGTCAATTCCGTTCCATGATTAACAGCTCGGCAAATTATAAAGACCATATAAGAAATGCCGCCCAAAGCATATTAGGCGGAACATATCGCTTAGGCCCTTACAATGCCGCAGTACATGAGGAATCTGAGGATCCCTTGGCAAAGCTTGCAGGCAAGCTTAAGAATCTCGAATTAAACTAATAGGAGTAATCAAAATGAAAGTAAGAATACCTAATTCCGGTGGACCGGGAAATATGAATCAAATGCTCAAACAGGCTCAGAAAATGCAGGAGGATATGGCTGCATTACAGGAAGACCTTGAACAAAGAGAATATACTGCTTCTTCGGGTGGCGGTATGATTGAAGTTACAGTAGACGGTAAGCACAACATAAAGCTTTTAAAGATTAATCCCGATGCAGTTGACCCTGAGGATGTTGAAATGCTTGAGGATCTTATAACCGTTGCCGTTAATGAGGCTATATCAAATGCGGCAAAAACAGCCGAGGAAGAAATGGGCGCCATAACAGGCGGGCTTAATATGCCGGGACTGTTTTAATGGCTTATAACATTGCTCCTTTAAATGAACTTATAGCCCAGTTTGAAAGATTACCCGGAATCGGTAAAAAAACCGCTCAAAGACTGGCCCTTAATATAATAGAGCAACCTCCCGAAAGGGCAAAACGCTTTGCCGAGGCTCTTATTAATGCAAAAAGTAAGATTCATTTCTGCAAATGCTGTCAGTCCCTTACCGATATGGAGTTATGCTCTATCTGCGCCGATTCTCAGCGAGACCGCTCGGTTATTTGCGTTGTATCAGAGCCTAAGGATGTTATGGCTTTCGAGCGAACAAGAGAGTTTAACGGAACCTATCACGTGCTTCACGGTGTTATTTCTCCCCTTGACGGAATAGGTCCTGACCAACTGAGAGTTAAAGAGCTTATGGCAAGACTTTCGGATAGTAATGTTAAAGAAATAATTATGGCAACCAACCCAACGGTTGAGGGAGAAGCCACCGCAAGCTATCTTTCAAGAATGATTAAACCATTGGGTATCAAGGTAACACGCCTTGCTTACGGTATTCCCGTAGGCGGTGACCTTGAATATGCTGATGAATTCACCTTAGCCCGTGCACTTGAGGGCAGAAACGAGATTTAATATGACACAGGAAAAAATTGACCGCATAAACGAGCTTGCTCGCAAGCAGAAAAGTGAAGGTCTTACCGAAGAGGAAAAGCAAGAACAAGCCATTCTTCGCAGAGAATATATCGATTCTTACAAGCGCAGTCTTGTTTCTCAGCTTGAAAACACCTATATCCTTGAGCCTGATGGCACCAAAAGAAAGGTGACTAAGAAGGAATGAAAATTCTCTTAACCGATTGCGCCACAGTAAGATTTAAAGGAGATATCAGTCTTGATATCTTAAAAAACTTTGGTGATGTTACCGAATACGAGCTGATATCAAGGGAAGAGTTATTAGATATTATTCCCGATTATGATGCAGTTATATGCAATAAAACAGTTATTGATAAGCTGGTAATTGAAAGGGCAAAAAAGCTTAAATATATTGGTCTTTTTGCAACGGGCTACAATAATATAGATATTAGCACTGCCGCCGAAAAAGGAATTACAGTTTGTAACGCAGGCAGTTATTCAACCAACGCAGTTGCTCAACAGGTTTTCGCATATATTCTTTCCCATTATACTAAGGTTTCCGTATACGATAATTTTGTAAAAAGAGGCGGATGGAAACAATCTGCCGTTTTCTCCCCTATCGTTTTTCCCACCGATGAAATATACGGTAAAACCATAGGTATCGTAGGCTACGGCAGCATTGGTAAAGCGGTTGAAAAAGCGGCAGAGGCTTTTGGTATGAAGGTGTTAGTTTACACAAGAACTAAACGTCCGGGCGAAAAATTTGTTTCCTTCGATGAACTGCTTTCGGGTTCGGATATCATCACTATGCACTGTCCGCTAAATAAAGAAAGTGAAAAGCTTATGAATAAGGAAAGCTTTGCAAAATGTAAGGACGGAGCTTTCTTTATTAACACTTCCCGTGGCGGCGTTGTTGATGAAAAAGCACTTTTCGATGCTCTTGAAACAGAAAAGCTTTCGGGCGCTGCTATTGATGTATTGGAAACCGAGCCTATGCTTGAAAGCTGTGTGCTGATAAATGCTAAAAACATTACTATAACACCCCACACCGCCTGGGCCCCTCTTACCACAAGAGAGAGACTTGTCGGAATTGTTTCCGATAATCTCAAAGGCTTTATTGAGGGTAATATTCAGAATAAAATAGTATAGAAAAAACCTGAGGTTTCAACCTCAGGTTTTTAAATATGAAAAAGAAAAAGCACACGAAATCGTGTGCTTTTGTGTTGGCATCTACTTATTTTCCCGGGCAGCTTCCCGCCAAGTATCTTCAGCGCAAGTGAGCTTAACTTCCGTGTTCGGAATGGGAACGGGTGGACCCTCACCGCAATCAACACCAACTGTCATCCTCAGACGACTTTGATAGTATATCATACACATTCCCGAAAGTCAACCCTTTTTTTCAAAAAGTTTTAATTTTTTATTTTATCTATTGCTCCCTTTTCAAGCCGAGAAACCTGAGCCTGTGAAATTCCTATTTCTTCCGATACCTCCATCTGGGTTTTTCCCTGCATAAATCTTAAAGAAAGTATAGTTTTTTCCCTTTCACTTAGATTTTTTATAGATTCTTTAAGGGATATTTCATCAAGCCAATTATTATCATCGTTATTGTCTCCTAATTGGTCCAATACAAAAATAGTATCTCCCCCATCAGAGTAAATTGGGTCGTAAATCGAAACAGGGCTTACAATGCTTTCAAGGGCAATAACCACATCCTCGCAGGGAATACCCAGTTCATTTGCAATTTCGCTGACGGTAGGCTCAGTTTGATTTTTTGCCATTAGTCTTTCCTTTACCTGCATAGCCTTATAAGCTGTATCCTTTATTGAACGGCTTACCCTAATAGAGCTGTTATCCCGAAGGTACCTTCTTATCTCACCAATTATCATAGGAACTGCATAGGTTGAAAAGCGGACATTCTGGGTTATATCAAAATTATCAACCGACTTTATAAGACCTATACATCCCACCTGAAACAAATCATCAAGGTTTTCTCCACGGGAGGTGAATTTTTGTATAACGCTTAAAACCAACCTTAAATTTCCGTTTATCAGTTCTTGTCTTGCTGAGGCGCTTCCCTCTTTTACCCTTTTAAGAAGCTCGGTTTTTTCCGCCTCCTTTAAAACCGGTAATTTCGATGTATCTACCCCACAAATAGAAACCTTGTTTATATACATATCGGCACCTCCGTAATCACTAATAAAATTATTACCCTCTACCGATACTAATAAACTTTAAAAATATTTTTTATTTCGACAAATTTCACTTGATTTTTTAATATTATAGCAAATATCCAGCATCAATAAAAAAAATCCCTGATCTTCTTTTTAGAAAATCAGGGATTTTAATATTTGTTTTACCAATGGCCTGGGAAAAAGTCATCATCAGTAGGCTTAGAAAGCTCCTGCTTTAAAGCAACTAAATCCTTTATATTTATCTTGCCATCCTTATTCATATCTGCCGCTTTTTCATTATATTGCAAAGGCACACCCAAAATTACTTTTTGCAAAAGCACCAAATCTGCAGCTTTAAGCTGTTCGTCGCCATCCATATCCCCTACCATAGTATAAGTGGGAACATTAACATCAATTTCCTGTGCTCCTACCGATATAGGCAGCGCAAGAACTATAAGAATAACCAAAACAAGGAGAATTGCTTTATTTAAAATTTTCAAGGCCAAACCCTCCGCTTTCAAATACTATATTTATATTTTATTATTTTTTTAATGGGTTGTCAAGCCTGTTTCGTTTTCAATAATTAAAAGTCGGTTATATTTAGCAACTCTATCGCTTCTGCAGGGCGCTCCCGTCTTTATCTGGCCTCCGTTTACTCCTACAGCTAAATCGGCTATTGTTGTATCCTCCGTCTCTCCCGAGCGATGGGAAATTACAGTAGTATAACCGTTCTTTTTGGCAAGCTCAATTACCTCCAGAGTTTCACTCAAGGTTCCTATTTGATTAGGTTTGATAAGAATAGAATTTCCTGCACGGTGCTCTATTCCCTTTTGAAGCCTTTCGGTATTTGTTACAAATAGGTCATCTCCCACTAGTTGGATTTTATCACCTAACTGTTCTGTCAACTTTTTCCAACCCTGCCAGTCCTCTTCAGCAACACCGTCTTCAATGGAAATTATTGGATATTTTGATATAAGCTCTTTATAGTAAGCTATCAGCTCATCATCTGTCTTTGTAATATCTCTTTTAGGTAGGTGATATTTACCGTCCTTATACCATTCACTGGAAGCAACATCTAAAGCAATTTTTATACTTTCTTCGGTATATCCTGCATTTTTTATTGCCTCACATATAAGCTCTATGGCCTCCTCATCGGAGCTGAGATTTGGAGCAAAGCCGCCTTCGTCGCCAACACCTGTAGACATACCTCTCTTTTTTAGTAGGCTTCCGAGAGAGTGATAAATTTCACTGCATTGGCGAAGACCCTCTGCAAAGCTTTCAGCCTTATATGGCACTATCATAAATTCCTGGATATCAATATTATTAGCCGCATGGGCGCCGCCGTTTAAAATATTCATCATAGGCTTAGGTAAGGAAATTTCTCTTCCGTTTGCTATATATTCATATAAAGGCACACCCTCACTCTGTGCCGCCGCCTTGGCTTTAGCCAAAGAAACGGCAAGCATAGCGTTGGCTCCTATTTCCGCCTTGTTTTCGGTTTTATCGAGGGACATCATAATCTCATCGATTTCCTTTTGTTTTGATATATCCATACCTATTATGGCAGGTGCAATTTTCCGGTTTATATTTTCAACCGCCTTAAGAACACCCTTTCCAAAATAACGATTTTTATCATTATCCCTTAATTCATATGCTTCGTAAGCCCCTGTTGATGCTCCCGAAGGAGATATCGCAAATCCGATACTGCCGTCCTCTAGAACCACCTTGGCACCAACAGTGGGGTTCCCTCTTGAATCTAAAAGCTCATAGCCTGTCAGGGATATTATCTTTTTATTTTCCATAATTTTTCTCCTTTAGATTTTTTATTATCATTTCACAAAAAATTCCAAATATTATAAGTAATTAAACTTGAACAAATTGTATAAAAATGATAAAATTATAATGTATATACTTTTGGGGAGGTATCCTTGATGAATACCGTTAAAATTCTTCACTGTGCAGATATTCATATCGGTGCTGCACAAAGCTTTCTCGGTACACTTGCTGAGAAGAGAAGATTTGAGGTTTTAATGACCTTTGAACGAATTATAGATACAGCAAAGGAAAATGACGTTAAAATAATTGCCATCGCAGGCGACCTTTTTGATTCTAATAACATTGAAAAAAGCTTTATTGACGCCGTTTTCAATAAAATTGCCTGCGTTCCTGATATAAAAATCGTTGCAATATGCGGAAATCATGACCCGCTTGACAGTAATTCTCCTTTCAACTCTTATAAGCTACCCGAAAACCTTTATGTTTTAGGCAGTGAGGATGAGGTTATAACCTTTGAGGATATCAAGACACGGGTTTACGGTCGTTCCTTTGGTTTTTGCTATGAAAACGGAAAAGAAAAATTTTCCATAATCCCCTGTGATAATGAATACATTAATCTCATGCTTATGCACGGTGACTTTAAAGCCGACCTTAAATCTAATTATAATGCTATCTCCCCCGAATTTATTAAAAGCTCCTCTATGGATTATATAGCCCTTGGACATATCCACAAACGCAGTGGTATAGAAAAAATAGGTGATACCTTTTTTGCCTATTGCGGATGCCCCGAGGGACAAGGCTTCGATGAGCTTGATCAGAAGGGCGTTTATATGGGAAATATAGGCAAAGGCATTTGCGAGCTTGAATTTGTGCCAATTAATAAGCGCCGACATATACATATTATAATTGATATTTCCGATTTAAACAATGAAAACGAAATTCCCGATAAAATACTTCGTAGCATCTCAGAAACCTTCGGAGAAAATTATCCCGAAAATCTTTATAAAATTGACCTTACGGGAGAATTGCCCGAGGATTTTGATATATCATTAAGTGAAATTGCCGAGCGACTTTCCGATAAGCTTTTCTTTGTAAAGCTTCGGGATTATACAGAGGTTTATATTGATAAAGAAGCTTTGGCAAAAGAGGCATCCTTAAAAGGTATTTTTGTTAAAAATATGCTCAAAAAAATAGAGGAAGCACAGGATTCTGAGAAGATTATTCTTCGAAAAGCTCTAAGCTTAGGATTAAAGGCTTTTAAGGGTGAGGTGTGTTGGAATGAAGATTAAAAAAATATACATATCTGCCTTTGGAGGGCTTAAGGACTTTTCTATGGACTTTTCTGATGGCTTTAATGCCGTTTTTGGCGAAAATGAAAACGGTAAAAGCACCATTATGTCCTTTATTAAGATGATGTTTTACGGCAGTAGCACTGCATCGGGGCTTAAAAATGTGAGAAACCGCTATAATCCGTGGGATGGCTCCGATATGGCAGGAAGCATAACCTTTGAGCATTCGGGCAGAATGTTCCGATTAGAAAGGGAGTTCAAAAAATCCAACTCAACCGATAAGGTTGTTTTATTCGATATTGATATGGGCGCAAAACAGGTTGTAGCTTCTGATATCGGAACAGTGCTTTTTGGCCTTTCTGCAGGTGCATTTGAACACAGCATATTTATCGGCAGCACCCCCGATGATAATATTGATAAATCTACCGAGGGTGAAATCAATGCCAAGCTTTCGAATTTAAGCTCATCCGGCAGTGAATCTGTTTCCTTTACCGAAATTTTTTCAAGAATAGAAAACGCAAGGCTTTCCCTTAATTCAAAAAGCGGCAAAGCAGGTATTCTTGATAAAAACCGAATAAAACTTAAGGAATATGAAGATAACTTTGTTACGTCGTATGAAGATATAATGCACATAAAGGCATTAAAGGAAAAGGAAAAACATCTTTGCGAAGAAATTTCCGAGCTTGAGGCAACCGCAAATAAACTAAAAACCGAACTTTCCCGTGCAAACGATGTAAAAAATTCCGAAAAGCTAAAAGAACTGCTTTCCATAAAAGCCGAACTCGATGAATTGAATAAAGGACTTGCCCTTAAAAACGGCAAATTTATAGACGAATTATTTGTGCGTTCCATTATGTTCAGCATCGGAAAGATAGAAAACACCGAACAAAAGCTTTCGGCTAAAACAGATGAAGAAAAGCTTTTAAAATCTAACCTCGAAATTTTAGAGCATCCTTCCGAGGATATGAATCCAGAGAATGCGCAAAAAGTTTCCGATAAGCTTGCCGAAATTCATCAGAATATTGAAAATTGTGAAAAAGACATCAAGGCTAAAAAAGAACGCACATCTGAATTGCAAAAAGAATTATCCAATGCACAAAGCACTAAAAAAAGCATAGGTATACCCCTTTTGATTCCCGGTATTTTGTTGGCACTTGTGTCGGTAGTATTGTTAATATTAAAGCTGAACACCTTTGCTTTTATCGGCTTTAGTTTAGGAATTTTAGCAGTAATTCTTTCCTTTGCAATCAAAACAATCAATAAATCGCTTATAAATCGCCTAAATGCTTCCATAGCGGATAACGAGAAGCTATTATCCGAGTTAAACCTCGGCAAAGAATCCCTTATTACAGAAGAAAAATCCCTCAAGGAAAAAAGCGATTTAATAAATTCTGTTTTGAGTAACAATACGGCACTCATCGAAAAGCAAAAGGATGCACTTAAAGATTGCAGTGAACAAATTTTAGCATTATTATCGGCTAAAAACGAAGAAACCGAGAAGCTTCTCGGATTTTATTCAAACTATAAATCGGCTTGCGATATCGAGGAAATAAAAGCCGAACTGGAAAAGCTTTCGAATGCCGCATCTAAGCAAAAGGAATTAAAACAGCAGTTAAATTATATAGTCAAGGACCTTGATAACATCTCCTATGAGGAAGCGCAATTAAGGCTAAATGAATTAAATTCAGATGATATTACATCTGCAGACCTTACTGAACTTTCCTCCTCTGCCGAGGAAATTGTTAATACCCTTAACGCAAAGAAAAGCGAGTTGGCTTCTCTTTGCACAGAGATAAGATTCCTTGAAAAAAACACACCTAATCCCGATGAAATTAATGCTAAAGTTATTCAACTCAAGGAAATAATTTCGGCTCAGAATGAATTTTGCGAATATTCAAAAATCGCTATGGATGTTTTAACTGATAGCTTTGCAGAATTCAGAAGAAGCTACGGCTCACAGTTAGAGCAGGATACAACCGAAATTTTTAAAGGCCTTACTGCAGGAAAATATTCCAATGTTAGTATTTCGAAATCCTTTGATGTAACCGTCGAAAAGGTAAATACCTTTGGTACTAAGGAAATCGACTATCTCAGCAGCGGAACTAAGGACCAGGTATATCTCAGTATGAGATTAGCCCTTGCAAAACTTATGTCCGATAAAGACCTTCTTCCCATTTTCTTGGATGATTCGTTGGACAGATATGACGATTCAAGAACTGTAGCCGCTTTAAACTTTTTGAAGGAATTTGCAAAAGACAGTCAGATAATTATGTTCACCTGTCATAGCTTTATTGCTGACAAAGCCCGTGAACTTAATGCGAATGTAGTAAATATTTCAAAATAAATTTATCCCTTGCAAAATCTTTCGATTTGTTATATAATATATTTTGATTGTTGATTATATTCAATTACAAGAAAAGAGGCTAATGATGAACGAAATTTCTTTATCTTATCTTTTTAAGCTCGCCTTGAAAAGAATTTGGATTATTATACTTGCTGCAATTATTCTTGCAACAGGAGTTTTCTGTTATTTTAACTTTGCAGTATCTCCTATTTATAAGGCAACCGGTTCTATTCTCGTAACAAACGGTGCTATCACATCGCAGAATGATTACTCCGGTTCAAAGATAAGCAGTACCGATATTTCAGCTTCTCTTGCTTTATCATATACCGTAACAGATATACTTAACACCTCTGATATATTTAAACAGCTCTCAAACAAGATTGATAGCAGGTATACATATGCTCAGCTTATGAGTAAATGCAGTATAGCAAGAAGAAATGAAGACACTCTTTTTATCGATATTTCTTTTACCGCTCCCAGCAGAGAAGAAGCGATAGAATTAGTTAACACCTATCTTTCTCTTGCCCCTGCTCACATTGTAAAATATTTACCCGATTCAAATGCAAATATAGCAACAGGTGCAGATAAGTCTGTTCAGACCTATCCCAACACCTCTTTCTATACCGTTATCGCTGCATTTATCGGAGCTATTATTGCTTTTGTTATCATATTTATTGTGGACTCCTTTGATAACACCATTAAAGGAGAAGAATATTTCACTTCCCATTTCGATGTGCCGTTACTCGGCTCGATACCCGATTTTGAGAACTACGGAATAGCTAATTACAGTAAAGGAGGACAGGAAAATGCCAACAAATAAAACAATTCCTACTCCTGCAAGTAAAAACGTAATTATTTCTTCTCATAATCCTCAGAACATTGCCAAAAGAGTTCCTTTTGCGGTAGTTGAGGCTTATAAAACTATTAGAACTAATCTTTTGTTTTTGCTTTCTCAAAACAAAGGAAAGATTATCACTCTTTCAAGTTCTGATGCCGGTGAAGGAAAATCAACAACCTCTATAAATCTTGCTGTTTCCTTTGCTCAGCTCAATAAAAAAGTACTGCTTATTGATGCGGATATGCGCCGTTCTTCCGTTCACAAGAAATTAAAGCTTGATAACACTAACGGACTTTCTAATGCAATAGCGGGTTTTGTTTCCTATGAAGAGGCAATTCATAAATATACAGATTATCTTGATATTATGACTGCCGGTCCTATCCCCCCCAATCCTTCGGAGCTTTTAAGCTATACTTCCTTTGATGAACTTCTAGCAAATCTTAAGGAAAAATATGACTATATCTTTATTGATACACCTCCCGTAAACATCGTATCTGATGCTTTGGTTCTGGCTCCGAAAACCGATGGACTTATTTTACTTGTTCGTAACGGTTTTACTCCACATGACGAATTTGAACACGCTTTGGCTTCCGCCAAAATGGCTAACATTAATGTTTTAGGAGCTATAATGAACGGTTCAAACCCCGATGAAAGCCGCTATTTCAAGTATAAATACAAGTATAAATATAGGTACGGAAAATACGGCAAGAAAAGATATGCCGCATATAACTACGAATACAATAAAAAAGCCTAAGGCTGCATATTTAAATTAGTTTTGTAATATATAATTATAGATGCCGCAGCAACAAAAGTTGCTGCGGTTTTTACAGTAATTTTGATAAGGAGGATAACTATGGTTTTAATGGATATACATTCTCATATTCTACCCGGTGTTGACGATGGCCCAAAGGATATCGAGACCTCCTTGTCTATTCTTGAGATGATGAAAGCCCAAGGTATAACCGATGTTATTGCAACCCCTCATTTTATAGCAACAGAAGAAAATCTTGAAGAATATATGCAACGTGTTGATGATTCATATGCCACTTTATCCTCCATCGCAAAGGATAAGGATTTACCGAATATTATTTTAGGCAGTGAAGTTTTTTACTTTAACGGTATCGGTAAAAGCCAGAGTATAAAACAGCTTTGCATAAACGGTTCCGAATATCTGCTTCTCGAATTACCCAACTATTCGATAACGAGTTATATTTTAAACAACATCAAAGAGCTCAAAGAAAACTTAAGGGTTACACCGATAATCGCCCATATTGAAAGATACTATCACGAGCGAGGCTTTAGAAATCTTTTGAAGCTTGTGAAGGACGGTACGGTACTAGCCCAGGTTAATGCTTCTTCCCTTCTGGATTCTCCTCGCAAAAAAGATGTGCTTAAACTCATAAAAAAAGGGTATATTACCTTTATAGCAACCGATGCTCATTCCGTTGTTAACCGCCCTCCCCTTCTTGATAAAGCTCTCCACGAGGTGGCTATACGTTTCGGCGGCAAACAAAAAAATATTTTTATAAAAAATACTGAAAAACTATACAATGAACTAATCGGAGAATATTATTTTGCAGAGTAAAACCTTAAATATAAAGCTTAAAAACGGCGTTAAATACATTACCTTTCCAAAGCTTGAAGAGAAAACTCAGATTCGGCACATTTTTTCAACCCGTATAGGCGGTGTAAGTGAAGGCCGTTATTCCTCTATGAATTTAAGCTTCTCCAACGGAGATACAAGGGAAAACGTTTTAAAAAACTATAAAATACTCTGCGAAACAGCAGATATTGATATCAATAATCTTGTGCTCTCTCACCAAACACACACTAACAATGTTAAAATTGTATCCTCAAAGGATAAGGGCACGGGAATTTTTAAAGAGCCTTTTCAGAATATTGACGGGCTTATTACTAACACCCCGGGTGTTGCTTTAGTTACTCAATATGCGGATTGCACTCCCCTTTTGTTCTTTGACCCCGTTAAAAAGGTTATCGCCTGCTCCCACTCAGGTTGGAGAGGAACTGTTAAAGAAATCGGTAAGGTAACCGTGCAAAAAATGATGGATAACTTCGGCAGTAATCCCGGTGATATTATTGTGGGCATAGGTCCTTGCATTGCTAAATGCTGTTATGAAGTTGATATGCCTGTTTTCGAGGAATTTAAAAAAATTAATTATCTTGATTTAGATAAAATTTTCATCAGTAAGGGCAATGGCAAGTTTATGCTTGATACTGCCGAAGCCAATCGACAAATTTTAATAACTGCCGGCATAGATGAAAGAAATATTGACATTTCGGACCTTTGCACCAACTGTAACTGCTCTGAGCTTCACTCTCATAGAGCTACAAAAGGTGAACGAGGCAATATGGCGGCTATAATTGAATTAAAATAACAACAGAACGGAGCTTTTTATGCGCAAATCAGGTATTTTAATGCCTATATTTTCTCTACCTTCAAAATACGGCATCGGCACCCTTGGGGCTGATGCCTATAAATTTATAGATTTTCTTAAAACTGCCGGACAAAGCTATTGGCAAATTCTCCCTCTTAACCCCACAAATTATGGAGATTCGCCCTATCAGTCCTTTTCCTCATATGCGGGGAACCCTTATTTTGTTGATATCCAAACCCTTATAGAAGAAGGACTTTTAACACAAGCGGAAGCAGAAGCCTTTGATTTTGGGGACAATCCTGAACGAGTTGATTACGGCAAACTTTATGAAAACCGATTAAAGCTTCTAAAATTGGCTTTTTCAAGGTTTGAGGTTTCGGATGATTACATATCTTTTTGCAATGAAAATGCTTTTTGGCTAGATGATTATTCTCTTTTTATGGCGATTAAGAATATTCATAATGACGCTTGTTGGAACGAATGGGAAAAGGAATACAAGCATAAAAATGAAGAAAAAATTGCTTGCGCAAGAATTGAACTTACAGAAATAATTAAATTTTATAAATTTGTTCAATATAAGTTTTCTAAGCAATGGCAAAAGCTTAAATCCTATGCCAATAAAAACGGTATACAGATTATTGGCGACATCCCCATATATGTTGCTTATGACAGTGTTGATGTATGGAGTGAGCCCCAGCAATTTAAACTGGATGATGATTTAAATCCTAAAGTAATTGCGGGTTGTCCCCCTGATGCTTTTTCGGATGACGGTCAGCTTTGGGGTAACCCCATATACGACTGGGAATATATGAAAAAGGATAATTACGGTTGGTGGAAAAACCGACTTAGTTACGCTTTTAAGCTTTATGATGTTGTCAGAATTGACCATTTCAGAGGTTTTGAAGCCTATTATACCATTCCCTTTGGTGATGAAACTGCTCAAAACGGCGAATGGGAAAATGGTCCCGGAATGGATTTCTTCAATTCAATAAAAGCTAAATTAGGTAATGAACTGCCGATAATTGCGGAAGATTTAGGTTACCTTACTCCCGAAGTTTTAAAATTACTTAAAGAAACCGGATTCCCCGGAATGAAGGTTTTGCAGTTTGCCTTTGATAGCGAAGAGGAAAGCAATTATCTTCCTCATAACCATATAAAAAACTGTGTTGTTTATACGGGAACCCACGATAACGATACAATAGTCGGTTGGCTTGAAAATTCACCCGAAGATGATGTAAAATTCGCTAAGGACTATCTTGGTGTGAAATCTGACAGCGATTTTGGTTGGGCAATGATAAGGGCAGCCTTGATGAGTGTTGCTGATACTTGTATTCTTATGATGCCTGACCTTATAGGCCTTGGCAGCGAGGGTAGAATAAATTCCCCCTCTACACTGGGAGAAAACTGGCAATGGAGAATAAAAGGCGAATGTATTAATGACTGGCTTGCAGGTATTATAAAAGAAAACACGCAATTATATAAAAGATTACCTTAAAATGAAAAAAGCAGAGTTTCTTTACGAAACTCTGCTTTACTTTTTCTAAGTAAAAATTACTTAAGTTCAACAGTAGCGCCAACCTCAGTAAGCTTAGCCTTGATTTCCTCAGCCTCTTCCTTGCTTGCAGCTTCCTTAAGGGTCTTAGGAGCGCCGTCAACAAGAGCCTTAGCCTCAGCAAGACCAAGACCGGTGATCTCACGAACTGCCTTGATAACCTTAATCTTCTCAGCGCCAGCGTTTGCGAGAATAACGTCAAACTCAGTCTTCTCTTCAGCTGCTGCTGCGCCGCCTGCTGCGGGAGCTGCTACTGCAACTGCTGCTGCAGCGGATACGCCAAATTCTTCTTCTACTGCTTTAACGAGCTCAGAAAGCTCAAGTACTGTAAGAGTCTTTAACTCTTCGATCATAGCTGTGATTTTCTCAGATGCCATTTTATTTTCCTCCAAAATTGTTTTTTATTTTTTTAATTTAATTATTCTGCTGCTTCATCGCCCTTATCAACGATGGCCTGAACGGCACGGGCAAATGCAGCGATAGGTGCCTGGAAGGCACTGAGCACTGTTGCGAGAAGAACCTCCTTGGTGGGAAGATCTGCAAGTGCTTTAATTGTTGCGATGTCTACTACCTTACCGTCAAGGAAACCGCCCTTAATGTTGAAGTTTTCATGACCTTCAGCATATTTGTTAAGTATTCTTGCAGCGGCAGTATAATCCTCGTTTGAAAGAGCAATAGCGGTTGTTCCCTCGAGAACTGACTGAAGCTCCTCAAGATCTGTTCCTGCGATTGCACGGCGAAGAATTGTATTCTTCACAACGAAATAATCAATATTGTTCTCACGTAACTCCTTACGTAAAACAGTATCATCAGTAACAGAGATACCCTTATAATCTACGATAACACCTGTAACGGCGCCGGAGATTTTTTCGGCGATAGCCTCTACCTGCTTTTGCTTTTCCTGTAATACTACAGCATTCGGCATTATTTTCACCTCCGAAAAAAAATTAAACCCATCCAAAGACATGGATGGGCATAAAAACACAATGTTTCAAGCGCGCACCTCGGTAGGCGATTAACTTACGGCACTATTGCCACCTACTGTCTTTGGAATTGCAACAAAAGGATTATACACCATTGCGGTGCATTTGTCAAGCATTTTTATAAATTATTTAATTTTGTGAAAGAATCGGCAATTTCACTGTATTCTTTATAAGCATCCTTATAAACCTCGATTATATAAGAACCCTTATATCCAAGTGAGGCTGTATAATCAAAAAAACTCTTAAAATCGAAGCCGCCTTTACCCGGAAGCATACAGTCAGATGCCACCGAATGGTCACTTATATGATAATGAAATATGTTTTGCGAAAATTCTTCAATTAATTCATAAGGATTATATCCGCAACGTATAGCCTGTTTAATATCAAGGCAAAATTTTGCATCCTCGCCCAAAATATCAACCATACTTTTTAGAAACTCTTTTTCCCCCGCTCTGTAACGAACTACATTTTCTTGTAAAACGCAAACACCCTGCTTTTGTGTTACAGAATTTATCTGCATATATCTTTCGCAGTATTCTTCATCATTAAGCACTCCGTTAGGCTTTCCGCCGTGCATTATGATATAATCAGCGCCCAGTCTTGCGGCTATTTCGGAATAACGGGCATAGTCATCAAGGCCTTGACGGTATCTGCGCTCATAAGCCGAGAAAAACATAAATGATTCCGCAAGGGACATTGTTGGATGAACAGCTGTAACATTTATTCCGTATTCATCCTTTATATCCTCAAGAATATCTATAAAGCTACATTTGAGCTCACATTCGGCATTGAAAAATATTTCGGTTGTCTTTATCCCGGATTTTCCTATTTCTTCTAATGCAACTTCGGTTTCAAGAGGATAATAACTGGCTGTAGATACTCCTATTTTCATTTTTCACCCTCCGGTGTTACAAAAACAGTTTTATTTGTAGTATAAATAACCATTCCGGGCTTTGCGCCGTTGGGTTTCTTAACAAATTTTGCGGGTGTATAATCAACAGCCACATTTGATGAAGCAGCCGCCTTAGAGTTTGTGGCGGCAAGACCTGCCGCAAAAAGAACGGTTTCATCGCTTACCTCTTCCCCACCACAAAATACTATTACATGAGAACCTGGTATGTTTTTAACGTGGAACCATAAATCGTTTTTATTCGCAAGAACACAGGTAAGATAATCATTCTGGCGGTTATTTTTACCCACTGCTATTTTATATCCCTCTTTAGAAGTATATTCAAGAAAAGAGGTTATTTGTTGTTTTTTCTTTTTACCCTTCAAAACAGGTCTTCTTATATAACCCGATTCCGAGAGCTCATCTCTGATTTCTGAAATTTCAGATATGCTCTCGCATCTTGAAATGCTATCTGCAACCGATTCAAGATACAAAAGCTCCTTTTTATCCTCCTCAGTAAGCTTTAACAGAGTTTGCTCGGCAGTATAGGTCTTTTTATATTCCTTAAAATATTTTGCCGCATTAGCAGAAGGAGATAAGGCGGGATTAAGGGGTATTTTTATCGTGCTTAGCTGCTCATCATAATAATTCTGTACCGTAGCAATACTGCTTCCGTTTTCAATGGCATAAAGATTTGCTTTTATTAGTTCACCGTAAATTCGATACTTTTCTCTATCCTTGCATTTCTCTAATTCACAAAGTCGCAGACTTAATTTTTTCTGAATTCGGTTTATGGCATTGGATACAGTTTTAATAATATCTGCCGCACCTTGACGAACTAAAGCATTTCTTTGCTTTTCGGCATAAAAATCATCCAAAAGCTTGGAATAGCTTTCATACAAATGGCATTTGAATTTTTCGCCGTATTGCTTTATCTCGGTATAGCAAAAATCATAAGGCTCACCGTTCTCTGATTTAAGCATATAAGGTTTACCAAAGTCGGATAAATCCTTAAACTTTTTTTCTAACTGAGCTTCAAGCGTTTCTTTCTGCGCCTCATTGGTTAAAATATCTCCGCCGCAACGGTAGGCAATTTCCCTCGCAATAATGGGAGAAAATCCCTGAACATTATCGAGTATTGCTTTCCATAAAGGAAGCTCACCCATATTATATATTTTTGAGGTGATTTCTTGCGCTGATATTTTTAAGGGATTAAGCTTATCCAAGGATTTTGGATATTCATATTTAGCCCCCGGTTGAATAAAACGAGTGGCATTTTCAATATCACTGCGGCGTATAGCATCTATAATCTTCCCGTCAGAATTAACGAGAATAATATTTGACTGATTACCTATAAATTCGCATATAAGCCTTATTTGTACCCTATCACCCAACTCGTTGGTGGCGGAAAAAATAAGCTCTGCGATTCTCTCAAGGTCATTTTGGATAATATCAATCAGTCTCGCACCCGATAAGTGTTTACGCACAAGCATACAAAACATAGGAGGTGTATCGGGATTTTCATACTTTTCCTCCGTGAAATGAAGCCTTGCACTTCCGCTTCTGACAGATATAAGCAATCTCTTTACAAAGCCTTTTTTTCGCAGCAAAAATACCAGCTCATCCCTTGATGGCTGGTAAATTTTATCAATATGACAGTCCTTTGCGGATTTTAACTCTGTTATGAGTTTATGGAGAAATCCACCGTCAAATGCCATTTTTTATTTCCTCCAAAGACTTTGCGGTTTTAAAATAAAATTCATATTCCCTTTTCTTTTCAGGAATATTCTCAAGGGAAGCGGCACAGTCACTCAGCCGCTTGATTTGTTTATTTATGTAAGTAGCTCCGTTTTCGGTATTCGTATCAATTTTTCCGATATAATAAAAATGAGAAGGCTTTTCTTCCCTTTTACCGCTAAAACGCACAAGCATAACGGAATATACCCTGCCGGTATCCAAAACCGTGGGTTCTTCTATTATCTCAAATCCGTTATCATATAAATATTTACGAAGCTGCTCAGCAGAGGTCATAGGCTGAAGAATAAGGGTTATATCCTTATTAGCTATCCAATCGCATCTCGAAAGAATACCCGATATAACCTCTCCGCCCATACCTGCTATTATAACAGTATCGGCTTCATCCTTTTTTACGGCATCAAGACCGTCACAAAGGCGAAGCTCTATTCCCGAAACATCCGCCTTTTTAACATTTTTTTCGGCGGTTGCTAAAGGTTTTTCCCTTATATCGGTTGCAATAACCGAAGAGGCTATCCCCGTATTTTTTAAAAAAATCGGTAAATAGCCGTGGTCGGTACCAACATCGCAAACCGAAGCTCCCCTTTTTATAAGGGATGCAATAAGCTTTAGTCGCTCACTTAAAGTATGCATTATTTATCTTCGAAATATTTGTTAAGCTTTTCGAGTAACTTGTCACAGTCCGTTCCGTGAACACTACAAGCCTGTTCTATAGTTTCACCTCTTGAAGCAGGACAACCAAGACAATGCATACCAATTTCAAAAAAATACTGTGCAGCGCCTGTATCTATATCAAGAACGTCACCTATAAGCATATCCTTTGTAATTTTCATTTTTATTTCCTCCATTTTTTATATTAGTTTTACCTTTTCGTTTAAATCCATACGTCCGTGGTTATAAAGCTTTCGGTTATCAAGAGCCCAAAGTCTTCCTGTAAAATCATCAGCTTTTGTAGACGATACTGCTTCTCTCATTTCAAAAATTCTCGAATCAATAAGGTCAAGCTCAGAAAGAATTTCTGCTTCGATAAACATTGGCCTCACCGCCGCACCGAATTCAGGTTCACCGTGGTGAGAAAGAATCATATGCTCAACAAGCATTGCGGTTTTTTCATTGATACCAAGCTCCTGCGCATATCTTCTAATCATCATAGCACCCATTGCAAGATGACCGATAAGATTACCCTCAACCGAATAACCCGAAGCTATTCCCGATTCGCCAACCTCAAACTCCTCAAGCTTTGAAATATCGTGAAGCATTGCTCCCGAGATAAGCAAATCACTATCTACAAAGGGATAAATATTGCAAACCGATTGAGCTAAGCGAACAATTGAGAGTATATGCATAAGCAGTCCACCACGTAAAGCGTGGTGCAGCTTAAATGCGGCAGGCCAATAAAGCATACTAAGACGGTTATCTTCATATATTTTTTTAACCAGCCTTTTTAAATCCTCATCTTTAAAAGAATCTACAATGCAAATAAGCTCATTATACATCTGTTCTCCCGTATAATCGGCTGACTGAACAAAATCGTCTATCTTAACTCCGTCACTCTCAAGGGCAATACGAATTTTCTCAACCCTTAATTGGTCACTGCCGTTATACTGAGAAATAGTTCCTCTTACCTTTATTATCTGGTTTGCTTCATACTCACCGTGCACCTCTTTTGAATAACGCCACAGCTTTGCATTGATTTCCCCATCATTATCTCCTAAGGTCATATCAAGATATGTATCCCCTTTTGAAGATGTTTTGATATCTATAGATTTGATAAGGCAAAAGCCATCTACCAAACCGTTATTATCAACAGGTGTGAAATTCATATTTTCAACCTCCAAAGCCTTTTTTTATATTATACTATGTGACAGATGCTAATTCAAGTTTTTTAAAATAAACAAATTAAACTTTAATTTTATAGTCAACAGTTACAATTTTTTCTTTTTACAAAAAAATGTATTTACATTGGAAATGTTTAGTGATATAATTAGCATATATAATAATATGAGGAGGCAGTATCTATGAAAAAGATTATTGCATTATTAATCGCAGTTGTTATGGTTTTCACCCTTTCTGTTACAGCTTTTGCTGCAAGCAGTCCTTCTAAGGATAAGGTTTATAAGGTTACAATCGTTGACGGTAAGTCGGGCGTTATCGCTTCTCCCTCTGTTGATGAAGGCGTTGCAGTTGAGCTCGAATCCAATTCAAAGAACGGTAAATTCAATAATTGGACCGTTTATAAGGCAGACGGTAAAACCTTAGCTGTAGCCGGTGTTGATTACACCCTCGCTGCAGGAACTCTTAATGATGCTGATGCAGAAATTATTCCTTTGGCTGACATTATTATCTGCGGTAACTATGACAATGTTAAAACCGATCCTTCCGTTGCTCTTAAAGGTGATGGTTCCGATAAGGCTCCCCAGACAGGTGATGTAACCGCTATGGTTCTCGTTCTTGTTATGGCTGCAGCTGCAGGTCTTGGTCTAGTTGCTAAAAAGCAGTTTGCTAAGTAATTTATAAAAATTTATAACCGACGGAAAATCCGTCGGTTATTTTTTTGCATAAAAAAGCCTTGGGATTTACCCCAAGGCTTTCACTTTTACTTTTCTTCAGTTTCCTCTTTATCATTATTGGCAGATACGCTTTTAACACTAAGGCCTTCCAGTTTACCGATATACATCGCCAAAAGACCTGCTACAACCGCAACCGAGCCTATAATAATTACCCAGGGGTAATATTGATTATAAAGAAATACAGAAATATTCTCTGCTAACTTTCCGCCAACTACCATAGCAAAAACAAATGGTATCAAGGGTAAAAATCCTCCGAAAAAAGAAACCGTCATCAAAACACCGTAAACTTTATTTAGAACATTAAATATCTTTTTACGCATACTTCATAACCTCACTAAACTAAACCCCAAACAGGGATGATACCCATTAGAATAAATACCGACAGTAAATAATGCAGTATAATCCAGATCGCACAGTTAAGAAGAGTAGGTTTCAGCTCCGACTGAGCGATACCCATACCTGTATAAACACAAGCGCAATAAGGAGGTGTTACTCCATGCATAGCACCGCAAATGCACGGAAGCATTCCTGCTACGAGCATCGGATTACAGCCTGCAGAAGCCATAATGGTGATTATAATTCCACCGAAGATTTTAACCTGTGAAGAACCGGGAAGCAACATTCCTAAAATAGCGCAGAGAAGCGGTATAAGGAAGCAAAGCGCTACCTTGCTCATATTAAGAGATTCAAAATAAGTGCCAATAGCAGTTTCAACGCCAAGGTCCTCAAATACATTACTTACAAAGTATGCAAATAGTACGAGTGCCGCCGTAGGAACAACCTTAAGCATTCCATCGGTTATACCTTTGTACATAGCCTTTAAGGTCATTTCGGTCTTAGTCTTTTTATCCGATAATAAAATACCGCAAATAACAATTAAAGCAGGGATAATCAAAAGAAGACTGTTATTTAATGCTTTAGCACCCGCTTCGCCCAAACGTGAAATAAAAAAGCTTTCAAACTTGCTGGTTAGCATAAAGGGAACAAAAACTATAATCGGCAAAAATACTGCCTTCCAACCGTGCTTAACGGTTTCTCTGAAGCTTGGAATATCCTCCTTTTCCATCGGCTTAACCTTATAATATCTACACATAAAATACAAGGTTAAAATACGCTGAAGAACAAACCATACGGCAATACCCCAAAGAAGCATCCAGTATTGAGGCATTGTAAACTGGTTAGGATAAAGTCCATCAAGAATAGCAAAGGCTATACCTATCATTCCCGCAGGAGGTATCATATTGCCCATTGTGCTTGAGTGCGCCTCAACATTAGCCGCAAGATGGGGAGGAAATCCCGAACGAATCATAGCGGGGATAGTGAAAACACCGGTTGTTGCAACATTTCCGGGACCGGATCCTGAAAGAGAACCCATATAAGAGCTGCCTATAACCGCAACAAATCCTGCTCCGCCTGTAAAACGGCCGAAAATTGAAAGAATTATTGCAATACAGTCATCAATAACCGAGGTTTTTGAAAGCAGCGCCGCAGAAATTATAAATGCAAAAATTACATACAGAGTTGATTCCTGCAGTGCATCCCAGATGTATGTACCTACATTTGCCCAGGTGTTAATATCAGATGTAAAGGTTGTTACAGTTAACAACGCTATAAATGATATTAACATACATTCATATAACGGGCGCTTGAGTAAACAGAAGGTTATAATTGCTACCGCAAAAACAACCCCTAAGTATAAAACTTCTATTGGCATTTCGTTTCTCCTCCATAACTTGCTATTGCTTTTTTGTTATATGATTTATTACTATAAAGTTATAATAATATATTTATTTAAAAAAGTCAAGCATTTTATTATACTTGATTTTTTATAAATTCGAGGTTATGATATATATAAAGTTACATATATAAGGTGATATGATTGAATACAAAACAATTACATTATGCAATAGAATTGGCAAACGCCTTAAATTTCTCTAAGGTTTCAGAAAAACTTAATATATCCCAGCCTGCCCTTAGCAAGCTTATAATTAATCTTGAAAACAGCTTAGGTGTGAAGCTTTTTGACCGTACTTCAACACCTATGAAGCTCACCGCCGCAGGCGAGCATTTTATTCGGGAAGCTAAGGAGCTTCTTTATAAAGAAAACCAATTAATGCGCTCAATGGCAAGCTTCGGTTCGGGAGAAAAGGGAAGCCTTAGTATTGGCGCCTCTCAATTCAGAAGCTTATATCTTCTGCCGAAAATAGTTAAAGAGCTTAAAAGCCGATATCCCGGTGTTGTGGTTTACATTAATGATACTAACAGCGAGGAAATTCGCAAACAAACGGCTGACGGTCTGCTTGATTTTTCTATAGTTAATCTTCCCGTTGATGACCTATTGTTCGAATACACTCCCATTGAGCCTGATGTTTTAGCTTTGGCGGTACCAAACGAAATGCTTAAGCTAATAAGCAAAACTCCTAAAGATAATTTTGCACAAATAGATTTTAAGGAGTGCGCAAAGCTTCCCTTTATAGCAACAGAGCAGGGCAAAGAAATGCGAATACTCTTTGATAAATTATGTTCTTCTGAAGAAATTCACCCACAAATCACTATGGAGGTTGTAGGACTTTCCACAGCCCTATCAATGGCAAAAGAAGGAATTGGCGCCACTCTATTACCCCTTCAGTTTGCCGAAGGCGAAACTCTTGACAATGAGAAAGTAACCCTATTTACCATTAAAAACGATACCTTCCATCGACAGCCGGTTATAATAACCCGTAAAGGTGGACATATTTCAGAATATGCCCGATATGCCATTGATTTAATTAAAGATAATTTTAAGAAATAACAAAAGCCTTGGGAAATCCCAAGGCTTTTTAATTACTTTTTACTTGAAAATACTTTGTTGATAAGCATAGTCATAATAATGATAACGCCGATTAACAGGAATATAACAAGCATTCCTCTTCCCATATAGGTAAGAAAATCAACAAATCTTTCGGGTGCAAAATTAATATCTATCATTTTTTAACCTCCAAAGAACTTAAGAATGATACCGCCTGCAATTACAGAAGCTATCTGGCCCGATACGTTTACACCGATAGAATGCATAAGCAAGAAGTTTTGAGGATCCTCTTTGAGTCCCATCTTATGAACAATTCTGCCCGACATTGGGAATGCAGAAATACCTGCAGCGCCTATCATAGGATTAATCTTTGTCTTTAAGAAGATATTTAATACCTTAGCAAAGATAACACCGCCTGCGGTATCAACTATAAATGCTATAAGACCAAGACCTAAAATGAGAAGTGTATCCACCTTTAAAAAGGCTTCAGCAGTCATCTGGAAGGCAACCGAAATTCCAAGGAATATGGTTACGAGGTTTGCGAGTACCTTCTGAGCAGTTTCGGAAAGGGAATCAAGAACTCCGCATTCACGTATTAAGTTACCGAACATAAGGAAACCTATAAGCGAGGTAGCCTCGGGAACGATAGCCGATACAACGATGGTTATAATTATGGGGAAAAGAATTCTTGTGGTTTTAGAAACAGCCTTTTGCTCGTAGGGCATACGAATTAAACGCTCTTTTTTGGTTGTGAGCAGTTTAATAACGGGAGGCTGAATAATGGGAACTAAAGCCATATAAGAATATGCCGCAACCATTATAGCGCCTTTATAATTGGAATTAAGTGCATTGGCAACCGCTATTGAAGTAGGTCCGTCAGCCGCACCGATAATAGCAATAGATGCCGCATCATTATCACCGAAGAACATTGATGCCATAGAAAGCGTAAAGAATATACCGAACTGGGCAGCTGCACCGAAGAGCATTAATTTCGGGTTGGTAAGAAGGGGTCCGAAATCTATCATTGCGCCTATACCGATGAACAAAAGCAAGGGGAAAAGCTCGTTAGCAATACCTGCATTGTAAAGTGTTGCAATAGGACCTTCCTCGCCTACTGCTGCCGAAAGCGGAATATTAGCAAGTATAGTACCAAATCCCATAGGAAGCAATAAGGTAGGCTCCATTTCCTTCTTTATAGCAAGGAAAATAAGCACCGCACCTATGAGTATCATAACGCCCTGTTGCCAAGTGAAATTCAGCAGATTTTCATACAGAATTTCCAATTATCATCATCCTTTTCTTTAAAATTTAATACTTATACATTTTAACTGTAATAACACGAAAAGTCAATATAAACTACTACATTTCAACCTTAATATCATTAGTTTCGCAAAGGATATTCTCAGGAATAAAAGTACCGTCTACCTTTTTACCATTGACGGTAATACCACCAACACCACTTTCGTTTCCGTTTGGATTCTTGACGGTTATATTAAGCCATTTTCCTCTGAAAAGCTTCTTTATGGTAAATTCTTTCCAATTGGAGGGTACGCAAGGCTCAATTACTATACCTTTGCTTTCGGGTTTTAATCCTAAAATACCTTCAACCGAAGCCACCATAACTGTAGAAGCAGTGCCCGTAAGCCAATGAACATGGGCTCTGCCTGCAAAAGGACTATCCTTACCCTCGATAAACTGACCGTGAACATAAGGCTCCATCATTCTAAGCTCCGCACGGTCATTATAAGCCGCAGGACAAGCCGCTTTCCAATATTTATAAGCCTTATTTCCGTGACCGAGCATTGTTTCGGCAAGTATCAACCAACCCTGAGGCTGAGAGAATATTCCGCCGTTTTCCTTAGTACACTTATTGCCCCATGAACCACCGTTTTTATATTTTCCCTCATGAGCAGGTGCCATGAGTAATGCACCATAAGGAGTCGCCAATTCTTTTTCAACCGTTTCCATAGCAGTTTTGGCTTTGTTTATATCGGTGCATCCCGAAATTACAGACCAGCTTTGAGGATTAAGCCACATTGAAGCCTCTTTATCAGCCTTTTTGCCGACAATTCTTCCATCCTCGAAAATTCCTCTTATCCAACGGTCCTCATCCCAGAATGCCTCAAGTTTTTCTGTAACATCATTAATAATGTCATCAAGATATTTTACATATTCTTTATCATTTCTCTCCCTGGCATACTTGCGAAGCAACTTTGCTCCGTATATCAACTGAAAAGCAACAAAGGTTGATTCACCCTTTTGACCAAGATGCAATGAATCATTCCAGTCTGAAAGGCGGTTTGCAGGAAGTCCGTGAGCTCCTCTTTGGCTTACTGTAAATTCAATAGCACGTTTTAAATGCTCATAAACAGTTGCCTTTTCTTCCCTATCGGCAAAAAGAATTTCCTCATCAAGAAAAGCTAAATCTCCGCTTTCGGATATATATTTATAAACGGTTGGGAAAAGCCATAAAACATCATCTCCACGATAACTTGGGTGTCCGGTCTCCTTAACGTATTCGGCGTCATCTGGAGTATTTTCCTTACCAGCAGTATGGGTATACTTAACAAGCGGTAATCCTGCTCCCTTAACAGTTTGTGCCGAAAGCATAAACTTTATTTGTTCTTTTGCCATTTCCGGTGCTAAATGTATAATACCCTGAATATCCTGAACGGTATCACGGTAACCAAAGCCATTTCTAAGGCCGCAATAAACCAGGGATGCCGCTCTCGACCATATAAAGGTCATAAAGCAGTTATATGCATTCCATACGTTTACCATATTGTTAAAGTCATCATCAGGGGTTTTAACCTCTAATGCACCTAATCTGCTGTGCCAAATACTCTTAAGCTCGGCAATCTGCTTTTCGGCAAGAGAAGAATCCTCATATCTTGCAATAATTTCGGCAGCCTCCTCCTTGGGATTCTGGCCGAGAAGATATGTAAAGGTTTTGCTCTCCCCCGCTTTTAAAACTATATCCGACTGAAGGGCACCTACCGAATTAAGGCAGTAATTAAGCTGATTACCCAGTCCCTTTTCAACACCGATGGGATTATGATAACCACGATAATTTCCAAGAAACTCTTCTCGGCTACCGCAGAAGCTATTAACCTTCATCCCCGCAAGGCCTAAAAATCTCTCCTTAGGCTCCTCGCCCTTGATATAGTTATGCATCTGGTGCATAAAATTACCCATAAACTTAGTTCTTGTGAGGAAAAGGGTGCACTGAAGGTCTATCTGGTCATCAAGAGCGGAATTATGATTTACAAATTCACAGCAGCTGATTATTGATAGCTTTCTTTCCCTTTCGGAATTATTTGTTACAGTACAATGCCATACCTCATATTCACATCCATTTGGTACAAAATATGTTGTTTCGGTGGATATTTGAGAATATTCAGAAGAAATTACTGTATACCCTGTTCCGTGACGGCATTGGCTTTTATATTCATCTAAATTTTTACAGACCGGAGCCCATGAGCCCGACCAATAATCCCCCGTTTCATTATCTTTGATATAGATATATCTTCCGGGAGCATCGTTAGAGTTATTATTAAATCTATGACGGATAATTCTACCCTTAGCTCCCGATTTTTTGAAGCTATAGCCCGTTGCGTTATTGGAAATTATTGCTCCGTATTCGGGAGAACCAAGATAGTTTGCCCAAGGCGCAGGTGTATCAGGCTTGGTTATAACATATTCCTTGTTTTCAAGGTCAAAATATCCGTATTTCATCAAAAAAATCCCCTTAACAGTTATTTTGTTTATTATATAATATATCCCGTAAAAACACAAGTAATATATAAGAAAAAAGACCTTCAGAGAAGGTCTTTTTCAGTATTACTTAATTTCAGGTAGACTTGCGGCGGCAACCGACTGACCTACTCTTCTTGAGCTTTCATCGGGGATATGAAGCTCTATTTTCTTAGCAAGCTCGGGGAATTCCTTATCAAGCACCTCTTGGGCTCTTTCAAGAAGAATTACACCGCCCTCGCCTGAGGTAACACGTCCCATTATAAGAACGTGCTTTATATCGTAAAATTCGCTATAAAAAGCAATAGCATAACCGAAATATGCACCTATTGTATCGTAAATAGCGGCGGCACGCTCATCGCCATCCTTCATAAGGCCCTGGACAACCTTGAGCTTTTCAGCGGGAGAAAGGCTTTCATCAAGCTCAATTCCTGCGAAGGGTGCCAACTTGATAACACCATCCTGTGAGAAATACTTAACGCCACAGCCATAATCCCCTGACCATTCATCAACCATAGCATCGGTAGAATAGTCAACAGGAGCAAAAGCAAGCTCGTTAAGCCAGCCTGTAATGTTACCGTCGGGGTCAACATATCCTGCAGCCTCAGAGGTGCCCATAGCTACACCAAGAACAGAATTATCATTCAGATTCATAGCGCCTGCAAGAGCAGTAACGTCACCGTCATTAGCAACCTCGATAGGAATATCTTCACCTATCTCACGGGCAACATCAATATACATATTCTTAACCTTTTTATCAAAGTCCTCATCATTTACCTTGAGGAAAAGGGATGCAACCATTATGCGGTTATCAACATAAACACCTGCACTGGATACACCTATTGCATCAACTCTGGGCATATGGGAAGCGGCTGTTTTCATAGCTTCAAGTATGCCTTGATAATGATAATCAGGGTCAGAATTTATCTTGGGGAACCAAACAACCTCTTCAGAGTAAACACTTTCTCCGTTTATAACGGCACTTACCTTACGGTCACTACCGCCTGCATCGAAGCCTATGCGGCAACCGTCAAGATGACGTCCGATAGGAGCAGCGGCAGATTTATCCTTAGGTGCATCTTCAATGGAACAAAGCTCAACTGAAAATTTACTCTCGTAAACCCTTTCCATAAAGTTAACATCAAAATCACGAAGGCCGCCGTAGGTATAAGCCTCTTTAATCTTATTGCCTACAACCTCGCTACCTGCAATTATAATTTTATAACCGCCTGCAACCCATAAGAGAGCTTTGGTCATTCGTTCAATAAAGCGGAAATTTTCCTCATCGTGACCTGTGCCATCCTTATAGATACGGGTTTTATAGGTAGTAGTGTAACCCTTGTTTCTCTCAATAGCTATAACTATATCCTGACCATCCTCCTCGGTTGCCTTGCGCATATCACGGCAAACGAGAGAAAGGGGTTGGAAATTGGGGTCTAATTTTGCATTTACCTTAAGCTTCATATTTAATTTCTCCTCCGATAATCGTTTTTTCAACGTTAAATTCTTTATCAGTTATAATTATATCTGCATCCTTACCAACCTCTATGGAGCCTTTTTTGTTCTGGATTCCAAGAGTTGTTGCGGGGTTAAGGGATGCACCGTTAACACACTCCCAAAGAGGAATTGACGAATTGGTAAACACATTCCAAACACCCTTATTAAGATGAAGAACACTTCCTGCAACAGTTCCATCCTCAAGACGGCAAACTATTCCACGGTACACAATCTTTTGGCCGCCTAAGGTATATTCACCCTCTGGAAGACCGCCTGCAGGCAAACAATCGGTTATAAAGCACATTTTTCTGCCCTTGAGCTTCCATAATAAATCATATAAAGCAGTATCAACATGGAAGGTATCCACAATAAGCTCACAGCTAACGTTGGAATTCATAGCCGCAGTTACAACACCCGGGGCTCTGTGAGCAAGAGGAGTCATAGCGTTGAAAAGGTGCGTTACGTGAGAAACACCGGCAACCGTACTATCCATAGCGGTTTCGTAATCAGCTGAGGTATGTCCCATAGAAACAACAACATCGGTATCTCTGCAAATCTCCCTGATTGCCGAGAAATCCTCAGTATCGGTTTCGGGAGCAAGTGAAATTATGCTTATAATATCAGAATATTCTTTAACAAATTTCGCATCAGGCTTTAATATGTATTTAGGGTCTTGAGCGCCTTTTTTGCTTTCACTGATGAAGGGACCCTCAGCGTGACAGCCTAAAATCTGGCTTCCATCCCAGCTTTTGCTTTCCTCTTTAAGAGAGCGGCAAACCTCAAGTGCTTTTCTTATAACCTTCATATCAACCGTCATTGTAGTAGGCAGATATCCTGTAACACCGTTGGCTAAAAGGCCTTTAGAGATGGTGCGGATACTTTCCTCCTCACCGTCACAAACATCCTTGCCGAGATATCCGTGAATATGCAAATCTATAAGACCGGGGGAAACATATCCTCCCTTTGCATCAAGGATTTCAACACCTGAAGGGATATCACTTTCAGGCACAATACCCTCTATTACATCCGAATATAAAAGAGCTTTGCCCTCAACGATTCGGTCCTTTAAAATAATTTTTCCGTTAATTATGGCTTTCATAGGGGACCTCCGCAACCAAAATATGTTTCTTTGTTTAAATTTTATCAAATCAGTATGCAAAAATCAATAGTATTTTCATGACTTTTTCGATAAAATGTAAACAAAAAATACTAAAAAATAAAAACTCGCAACTTAAAGTTGCGAGTTTTTAACTAATCTCTTTTTATAATATTTCCTGTAAGCAAGTATTTCTGCTAAAACACAAACCGGAATTGCCGCAAAGAAATCTATTATAGAATGTTGTTTTATAAACACAGTAGACATACAAACAAGTATAACCAAAATAATAACAAAAATTTTCCAAGGAAGCTTTGCGGATTTTTCCTTAAGCCAAGCCGACATAATTCCTATTGAATAAGCTACATGCAGGGACGGACACACATTAGTATCGGTATCCACGCTGTAGATCAACCCTATAAGGTCGGTAAATACATTATCTCTTGGAAACTCTGTAGGTCTTAAATCCTGCATATTCGGAAAGGCTATATATATTATCATTGCCGTAACCTGAGTTGTAATAATAAAAATCTGAAAGCTCTTGAAATTTTCCACATTATAAAGAGCAAAATACACAAGCGTTACAACTATCAACAGATACCACAGCACATAAGGGATAACAAACACTTCACAGAAGGGTATCATATCATCAAGCGGACTGTGTATTACATAGCAGTCCCTCACAGGTATAAAGTTTTCGGTTATAAAATATAATGCAAAATACCCTATCCATCCAAGAAGATATTTTAAATGAGAAAACTGCGGATCGTTAATTTTTGAAATACGAAAGGAACGATAATCAACAACCGGCTTTTTCATTTTTATTCACCTCTCTTGGGATATTCTTAGGATAATATTTTTTAGGGATATTTCTGTAAGGAACAACTGTATGCTCAGGTAAATTCCAAGCTCTCTCGGTTATTTCTTTTTTTATATAATTACAGATTCTTTCCCTTTCATCCTCTATCGGGTTTTCTGCACAAAAGCGAATAGGCTTACAATAATATACCGTTTTTAGCTTTGGAGCTATGTAAGCCGGAACAAAATGAAGTTCTTTACCTGTCTTTTTATAATATAACTTTGCTATTTCTATGAAATTATTCTCAAAATCATAAATTATATTATTATATTCCTCATTATGCTCAGGAAAAATTACAACATCTGCTCCCTGCCTTAGCCTGTTTACCGTATTTTTAAAGGTGGAAACAATTCTTCTGTCTCTGTAAACTCCAATGGTGTTTGCATTGTTGAATATGCAAACGCATAAAGGGGTTATAAGATAGGATAAAATTTTATAAAACCAACGGCTCGTTTTGGGCTTGCCCGACCAAAAATCCTCAAAGGAATATGAAGGCACCTCTTTCCATTCCATCATCTGCCCTGCGCACCAGGTATAGCTTTTTCGAGGTGGATAAAGCTCACAAATTATAGGCCCGTGCATCTGAGAATGATTTGCCACTATAACGGATGACTCGTCAGGTAGATTTTCCGTACCTTCATGCTTGATAGCGGGATAAAACAACCACAGCATCCACCTTAAAAATTTAAAAATTAATGATTTTTTCTCCTTCATCTAAAACGCCTCGCAGGATAATTTCCATTATTATCCTATGCCCAAAATGTTAATAAATCATCAACAATTTTTAACAAAAATCAAAAATCCAGTCTTGATATCATTTCTTCTATACCCTTTTCCTCTGGGCAGAATTCATGAACACCCTTAAATACATTGAACTGAACATTTTCTGACGGCTTATAATTATCCCTTACGATTTCAAATTCCTCTGTAGCCAACCCTGCATCAAATAGTTCATCGTTATCTCCAACCTCTATTCGCAAAAATCGAGGGCTTACAAGAAGGGCAACCTGAGGGTCAAGGAAATTAAGAGCCGCTCCCTTCCATACCTTATCATACCAGTTATAAACTAATCTGTTATTAAAATGACTTGAAGCAAGCGCGGATTTAATTCTTGTCTCGGCAGCGGCGGTATAAAGGGTGTAAAAACCGCCATAGGATAATCCTGCCATACCGAAGCTTTTATTACAGTAGGGCTGCTGTTCGAAATAATCGAGGCATCTTGATATACTGTATATCTCTAAAGCCGCTATTGAACCGCCAAGCTGTTTTAAAATATTATCTATATCAGCTCTTTTATTATCAGGACCAAATCTTTCCTTATTCCACAAAAGCATTTGAGGAGCAAATACATTTACACCTCTACTGAAGATACGCATAGACATATCATTATAGTTTTCACTATCAAAAAAGCTACTGCATACTTCAGGAGTTCCCTGTCCTCCGTGCTGTGAAATAACCAGTGGCAAAGCTTTTTCGGTTTTATGCCTTAAGAGTATTCCGTAAAATTTATAATCGGAGAAAAGCTCGAACTGCATTCTGTAAAAAACGCATTCCTCATTTTCGAAAATTTTATTTTCAGTTGCACTTAAAATGGGCTTTTTCTCCTCATTTAAAGGCCAACCCAACATATCAAGATATTTTTTACGATATTCTTCTGTATTTTCAGTAATCTGCGCAGTGAACTTTTTTCTTGTTTTGGCGCACTCATCTTTTCTTTGTTCAATAAGTTTTTCTATACCTTTCATATATGTAAAACGATAACCGTTACCATAAGCTTCAGGTTCATTATATATACCTGATATCTTCTTTTCGTACATAAAAACTCCTCCAAACAGTTAACTGCCCATAGTTACACTATGGGCAATTATAATTATACAACTTATACTTTAATTTTTCAATAGCTTCAGCGTTAATATATTTACAGCAAAACTTTCTGTAAAAAGCAAAATCGACAAGTCTCACGGGAAACTTATCGATTTTGAAAAGGTTGTACGAATTCGGTGTCCTTTTTTGACCTATGTGTTCGAACCCCTACATATTAAATCACACCGCAGGTGTGAATGTAATCAATGCGAAGCATTGTATGTAATTGCAACGAAAGTTGCGTATGTAATTAAGACGAAGAAATGCACCTTGCGGTGATGACATACACGCTAAAGCGTGATTGCATTCCGCTATCACGGATTACATACCAAGCCTTCGGCTTGGATAAAAATAAGACAGTCCAAAGACTGTCTTATTTTTTGGCAGGGGTAGAAGGACTCGAACCCTCACAAACGGTTTTGGAGACCGGTGTGCTACCATTGACACCATACCCCTATATTTTTAATCAATGCAAAAAAATATGCTTATTTTGGTGGACCAGCAGGGACTCGAACCCCGGACCGACCGGTTATGAGCCGGTTGCTCTAACCAACTGAGCTACTGGTCCAAATAAGCAAAGATTATTATACCATAAATAAAGTTTTTGTCAATAGGAAAAATGAAAGTTTGAATAAAAATTTTTTAATTTTTCGGCACTGTTTCTTTGATGAATTTTTTAATTTCCTCAAGTTGTCTTTGAGCCGTTTGCCTTCCTATTTCATAAACCCTTTTCATATTGTCCGGGTTATGCTCTATATGCCCTATTTCAAGAGCGGCTTCGGGACGGATTACAAGGCAATTTCCTTGCGTTTCCCTTTGCCTTACATAATCAAGGGTCTCGTTATAACCTATATGCCTTTTAGCAAGAGCATCGATTAGCTTAGGATATTTCCTCAATACAAATTTTGCAATGGACAATGTTTTATTTTTACCCTTAACATATCCGTTAGGTTGGGTTAGAACAACTATATTTTTCTCATATCCTATACCCTCAAAAAATTTAAGGGGTATGGAATCGGCAACACCGCCATCAAGCAACTTATATCCTCCAACCTCAACCACGGTTGAAACCAAGGGCATTGAGGCGGAAGCTCGCATCCACTCTATATCATCGCCCTTGCCCTCTTCGCACTTTTTATATACTGCCTTTCCCGTAAGCACATCGGTACAAACAACATAAAATTCCATAGGCGAGTTTTTATAAGTATCAACATCAAAAATGTCGAGCTTTTCGGGGATATCGTGATAGCAAAGCTTCTCCCCGTAAAGATTACCCGTTTTAAAGAGTGAACGGAAGCTACAGTATCTTTTATCCCTTGCAAATCTCATATTATAACGGATAACACGGCCCGCCTGCTTCGATTTATAATTGCATCCGAATACTGCGCCTGCAGATACGCCTATTGCACCGTCAAGCTCGATACCGTTTTCAAGCAACACATCGATAACGCCTGCAGTAAACATACCACGCATTGCGCCGCCCTCTAAAACCAAACCTATTTTCATAAGGCTATCTCCCTTCCGTTAATTTGCAAAGTAGGCCTTTACAGCCCTCATAAATATCATTATAAGCGGCTTCAAAATCACCGCTGTACCAAGGGTCAGCAACATCGCCGCTCTCCCCTGCCCAGCTCATAAGCTTTGATAGTTTTTTATCCTTATCGCTACCCAAAATTGCAATGGCATTTCTTATGTTTCGCTCATCCATACAAATAAGGTAATCATAGCTTTCATAATCGTTTTTTGTAAGCCGAACCGCTCTTTTACCGTCACAGAAAATGCCGTGTTTTTCAAGTATACGCCTTGCAGGAGGATAAACAGGGTTACCTATTCCACCATAGATTTCCTCTGTACTGGTGGCAGAGGAGGTTATATAAAATTCATCGGATAATCCGCTTTTTCCTACCATATCTTTGAGAATAAACTCTGCCATAGGACTGCGGCAGATATTGCCGTGGCATACGAACATTATTTTTATCATATTAAAATTCACCCAATTAAATTTTATCACAAAAAAGGCTATCATTCAATACTTGACTGCAACTGCCGCTTATGTTAATATCAAATTACCGTATATTTATAGGAGATAAATTTTTGAGATATAATAATATTATAAAGGCTAAATTTATAAAAAGAATTAACCGCTTTATAGCCGAGGTTAACATCGGTGGTGTAACAGAAACTGTTCATGTAAAAAATACGGGGCGCTGCAAGGAGCTTTTACTGACCGATAGCACCGTTATTTTAGAAGCTTCCGATAATCCACTAAGAAAAACCAAATATGACCTTATCGCTGTTTATAAGAAAGGCTTAGGACTTGTTAATATTGACAGTCAGGCTCCTAACAAAGCGGTATACGAATGGCTTTTAAAAAAAGATTATTCATATATAAGACAAGAGTTTACCTATGGTAAATCAAGAATTGATTTTTATATGGAAAAGGAAGATAAAAAATATCTTTTAGAGGTAAAGGGCTGCACTCTGGAGATTGACGGCACAGGTTATTTCCCCGATGCTCCCACTGAGCGTGGAGTTAAGCATCTGAGAGAATTAACCAAAGCGCAAAGTGAAGGATTTCATTGTGCCGTTGCCTTTGTTATACAAATGGAAGGAATAAACGAGGTGCTTCCAAATATCGAAACCCACGCTGAATTTGGTGTCGCACTCGAGGAAGCAAAAAAGTCAGGTGTTAAAGTGTTATTCTTAAAATGCGCCGTAACACCCGATAGCCTTGAAATTATAAATTAGGAGAATTTAAATGTTTAACCCTGAAAAAATTAAAAACGAATGTGTCCACTGGATAAGAGATTTCTTCGATAAAAACGGTAAGGACTGTAACGCCGTTATAGGAATTTCGGGCGGAAAGGATAGCTCGATTGCCGCCGCTCTTTGCGTAGAGGCTCTTGGCAAGGATAGGGTTATCGGCGTTCTTATGCCCTGCGGCGAACAGCATGATATTGACTGCGCCTATGCCCTTGTAAATCACTTAGGCATTAAGTATTATGTAATTAATGTTAAAGACTCTATTGAGGGGTTAAAAAACAGTTTTCCGGATAATCTAACCCTATCAACTCAAGCCCTTACAAATCTGCCACCGAGAATTCGAATGTCCACCCTATATGCAGTTTCACAAAGCGTTAACGGCAGAGTTGTTAACACCTGTAATCTCTCTGAAGACTGGGTTGGTTACTCCACCCGTTACGGTGATGCGGCAGGTGATTTTAGTCCCCTTTCCAACCTTACAGTTGCAGAAATCAAACAAATCGGATCACTTTTAGGTTTGCCTGATGAATTGGTTAACAAGGTTCCTATTGACGGACTTTGCGGCAAAACAGACGAGGAAAATTTAGGCTTTACCTATGCCGAGCTTGACCGATATATCAGAACAGGCGAAATTGATGATAAAGCTAAAAAGGCAAGAATTGATGAGCTTCACAAAAGAAATCTTTTCAAGCTTCAATTGATGCCATCATTTAAACCGTCCGAAGTATAATAAAACCCCACTGATAAACAGTGGGGTTTAATTTATACCTTTTTTCTTTCGGTTGTCTTCATCTCAAAATGGATAAGAACGCTGAGCAGAGCACGAAGCAGTATCACCGCTCCCAAAACCAAAAGCTCACTCATCTCACGGATAAGCACAGTTTTTAGTATCTCCGCCGCCATCTTAAACTCAAGGCCTGTTGCAAGGCCGTTGGCAAGATGAAACTGCAAATCGTTATTTTTATGCTTAAAGGTGTTCTGTAAATATTCCCAAAAAGCCGACAGCCCACTCCAACCTACAACAAAAATTCCCATTATTTCGAGAATTGATATTATAAAGGGAAGTGTTTTATCGATAAGTTCTTCGAGAATATTCATAAAATCAGTCCTCTTCCATCACCGCTATAGCTAAATCTTCAAGCTGCTTTTCATCAACGGCTGAGGGAGCACCCGACATAAGCTCTGCCGAGGTTGCAACCTTGGGGAATGCGATTACATCACGGATAGAATCACTTCCGGTCATAATCATAGTAAGTCGGTCAAGACCGATACCCATACCGCCGTGAGGAGGTGCACCGTATTTGAAAGCATTGGTTAAGAAACCGAATTTTGTTTCTGCCTCTTCGTCACTAAGACCTAATGCCGAGAACATCTTACGCTGAAGCTCAGGGTCGGTTATTCTTATAGAACCGCTTGAAAGCTCAACACCGTTGAGAACAAGGTCATATGCCTTTGCATAAACCTTTTCAGGATTAATATCAAGATAAGGAATGCTTTCATCGAGAGGAGAAGTGAAGGGATGATGCATTGCATCCCAGTTACCTGTTTCTTCATTATATTCAAAGAAGGGGAATTCGGTTATCCAGAGGAAATTGTAACCCTCAGGAATAATATCAAGCTTCTTTGCAACGGTGAGACGTAATGCGCCGAGAACAGGAAGTGTTACCTTCTTTTTGTCGGCAACGATTAAAGCAACGTCTCCCTTTTCCATATTAAGACGCTCTAAAATCTGTGCCATTTCATCCTCTGTCATAAATTTAGCAAAGGAGCAGTTGGGTGTATCCTCACTCCAACGGATAAATGCCAGTCCCTTAGCGCCGATACCCTTAGCCTCTTCGGTAAGCTTATCAATTTCCTTACGGGTGTAAACGGAAGCGGCATTTTTTGCATTGATAGCCCTTACGGTACCGCCGTTTTTAACCGTATCTGCAAACACGCCGAAGCCACAGTTTTCAACGATATCCGAAAGGTCGGTTATCTTCATTTCAAAACGGGTGTCAGGTTTATCCGAGCCGTACATTTCCATTGCATCGTTATAGCGTAATCTCGGCAGAGGAAGCGGAATTTCAGTATCCATAACCTCGCTGAATAAACGCTTAATATATCCCTCAGCGATTTGGAAAACATCCTCCATCTCAACAAAGGACATCTCTAAGTCTATCTGAGTAAACTCAGGCTGACGGTCAGCTCTCAAATCCTCGTCACGATAGCAACGGGCAAGCTGAATATATCTATCAAACCCTGCAAGCATAAGAATCTGCTTATACATCTGGGGAGACTGAGGCAAAGCAAAGAATTTGCCCTTATGAACACGGGAAGGAACAAGATAGTCTCTCGCACCCTCAGGGGTTGATTTAACCATAGTGGGTGTTTCAATCTCGATAAAGCCGTTTTCATCAAAATAATCTCTTGTAACCTTGGCTATCTTATGGCGCATAAGTATATTTTTCTGCAAGGAAGCACGTCTTAAATCAAGATAACGGTATTTCAGTCTCAATTCTTCCTTAGCGGCAGTATCGTCAAGAATTTCAAAGGGAGTGGTTTCTGACTGGCCTAATATTTTAAGACAGGTAACCTCTATTTCGATATCACCCGTAGGAATATCCTTATTTACTGAGGAACGGGCTCTTACCTTTCCCTTTGCCATAACAACATATTCGCTATGCAAGGAAGCCGCCTTTTCAAATACAGCTCTATCGGTATTATCGTCAAAAGCCAGCTGAATTATACCTGTTCTATCTCTTAAATCAACAAATATAAGACCGCCTAAATCTCTCTGGCGCTGTACCCATCCGCAGACTACAGTTTCCTTACCTATATCTCCGGAGCGTAAATTACCGCAATAATCGGTACGCTTCATTCCGTTCATTCTGTCAAGTGTCATTAAAATACCTTCTTTTATAATGTTTCAGCTATTTGCTCGAAAATTTTAGTTCTTATCTCTTCGCCTAATTCTTCGCTTATTTCATCTAAGGCTATTTCTCTTTCGTTGCCCTTTTCCATATCCTTAAGCTTGGCTTTACCTGAGGATATTTCATCGTCCCCTAAAACCATAGAGAATTTTGCACCGATTTTGTTGGCATATTTCATCTGAGCCTTAAGTCCTCTTGCACAGATATCGGTTTGAGCTTTAAGACCGTCATTACGCAAAACTGCGCAAAGCTCGGTTGCCTTTAATGCCGCATTTTCACCCATAGCCGCAATGTAAATATCGGGGGTGTGGGCATCAGGCAACTCAACGCCCTTATTGTTAATAGCAAGCATCAGTCTCTCTATTCCCATAGCAAATCCGAGGGACGGAACTGAAGGTCCTCCCATCTGGGAAATAAGACCATCATACCTTCCGCCTCCGCATACTGTGGACTGAGCACCTATATCGCCCGATACAAACTCAAAAACAGTTCTTGTATAATAATCAAGACCTCTTACAATATGGGGATTTATCTTATACTCAATTCCTGCCGCAGAAAGATGCGCTTTAACGCCCTCAAAATGCTCTGCACAGTCATCACAAAGATAATCTATTACAACAGGAGCATCAGCGGCTATACCCGAACAAATGGGAGATTTACAGTCAAGAATACGCATTGGATTACGCTCTAATCTATCCTTACAGGTATCGCAAAGCTCATCGGTTTTTGCAGTGAAATACTCTTTTAATGCCGCATGGTACTTTTTACGGCACTCGGGACAACCAATAGAGTTTATTTCCAAGGATATATCATCAATACCTAAATTGCACAAAATCTGCCTTGCAAGGGAGATAACCTCAGCATCGGCGGAAGGAGCTGCCGCACCCATACATTCAACACCGAACTGATGAAACTCTCTGAGTCTTCCAGCCTGAGGCTTCTCATAACGGTAGCATCCGCCTATGTAGCAAACCTTAACAGGCAATGCACCGTTAACAAGGCCGTTTTCTATTGAACTGCGGATAACTCCTGCAGTCAACTCAGGACGAAGTGTAATCGACCTTCCGCCCTTATCATCAAAGGTATACATTTCCTTCTGTACAACATCGGTTGTATCCCCAACACTGCGGAGGAAAACCTCGGTATGCTCAAAAACGGGAACTCTTATCTCCTTAAAACCGTAAAGCTCGGCGGTTTCAAGCATCTTCGACTCAACGAACTGCCATTTATGACTGTCCGAAGGTAAAATATCATTAGTGCCTTTAACGGCACGGTTAATCTCTGCCATTTAAAAATCTCCTACGAATTCTTTAATATTTCACGCCATTCAAGGTCGCCACGCTCAAGACCGTGAATTAAAACCTCTGCCGTTGCAATATTTGTTGCAACAGGGATATTATGAACATCACAAAGGCGCAATAAAGCCTGTTCATCGGGCTCATTAGGCTTGGGATTAAGAGGATCTCTGAAAAGGAGTAAAAGATCTATTTCATCACAGCCTATTCTCGACGCAATCTGCTGAGCGCCACCCTGAGAGCCGCTTAAAAATCTCGTTATATCAAGGCCTGTTGCTTCAGATACGGTTTTTCCCGTTGTTCCCGTGGCAACAAGATTATGATGGCTTAAAATACCGCAGTAGGCTATACAAAACTGAACCATTAATTCTTTTTTTGCATCATGTGCGATTAGTGCAATTGTCATTTTTTAAACTCCTTTATATTTTTTTGAATTTTGGAAGGCCCTTCTTTTTACCCTCAAGGCGCTCGGCAATCCGCATAAACGCCTTCATGGGCTTTCCTCTTTTTCTTAACTTCCGGTTTATTGAAAATAATGCAAGCTCATCGCTTTCGGGAACAATGCCTGAAAGCTTTAGTCCCGATAAATCTATCATATCATCAATATTATGATAAATTCCCTTTCGCATCTTTTTAACATCAAATTTATTAATAATAAGCTCTGCTGTTCGCCCTGTAAGACTTAACGCTTCATTAACAGCCGCCGCATCCCTTACCGATACCGGTTCAGGAACTGCCACCGTTAAAAACTTACTCTTTTCATCGAGTGCACTGTACAAAGGCACATCGATTCCTGCAGGGAAATCGAATATTATAATGTCATATTTTTCATAAAGCTTAGGTAGAAGCTCGGAGAAATTCTCCTCACTTATTAAACCGGTTTTTCCGGGGGCTGCAATAAGACTTATGCCGGGGAATTTTTCCACCTTGTAAACGGCATTTTCATATTCGCCCTTTAATGCATCGGAAAGGTCAAAAACAATATCCTTGTCCACACCGAGCATAAGGTCGAGACAACGAAGTCCCTCATCCATATCAACAAGCAGTACCCGTTTTTTCATTCTTGAAAAAGCGACAGCAAGACCTATTGAAAATGTAGATTTTCCTACTCCGCCCTTTCCGGAGGTAACGGCAAAAACTCTGCTCATAAAATACTCCTCAAATTCTTCAGATTCAGCTGAAATATTATTAGAAAATTTTAACATAAATGTTCATTTATGTCAATCAAGAACAACAAAGGGCTGCTTATCGCCCGAAGCATTATAATCCGAGAAAAAGTACGCATCAAGTATATCACGTACTATGGTACCCGCAGTGTAACCCGAGCTTCCGTGCTCAAGTACAACCGAAATTGAAATTTCGGGCTTATCAAAGGGGGCAAAGGCAATAAACACACTGTGGTCCGCCGCATTGGTTACCTGAGATGTACCTGTTTTACCGCCCACCTTTATGGGATAATCACCAAGAGCCGCTCGTCCCGTTCCGTCCTCAGTAACCGAAAGCATACCTTCCTTAACGGCATCAAGGGTTCTCTTGGAAACGTTTATTTTATTTTTAACCACAGGGTCATTATCCTCATAAACAGTAGAAAGGTCATAGGAAACTATACGGTCAATAAGTGTTGCTTCATAGTGTGTTCCCCCGTTAGCAACGGTTGCGGTATAATTTGCAACCTGCAAGGGAGTAAATGCATTAAGCTGACCTATGGATATCTGCAATGTATCACCGCCGACACCATCGGTTTTGGGCACTACCAGAATACCACCGCTATCATTTACCTCAACACCTGTTTTCACACCTAAGCCAACCTGCTTGAAATAATCGGTTAGCTTAACAGCACCGATGCGCCTTCCAAGTTCAAAGAAGAAATAGTTACAGCTCTTGGAAAGAGCAGTTTTAAGATTAATTGTGCCGTGACGGTGCATACACTTAGGCTTATAATCGGAAAAATAATCATATTGACGAACACAGGTTATCGTTTCGCCTATGTTATAAAGATTGTTTTCAATTGCCGCAATGGCCACTATAGGCTTTATGGTAGAACCTATAGGATAAACACCCTGGAAGGCTCTGTCGGTAAGAGGTCTTGTGGGGTCAGTGCTGAGCTTATCATAGTTCTCACTTAAGGTTGCAGAATCGTATGTGGGATAGTTTGCAGATGCTATTACCGCACCCGAATTTATATCCATAACAACAGCCGAGCCTGCCTTTACCGAGCCCATATTTGCCTGAAGTTCTCTGATATGAGATGCAAGAGAATCCTGAGCGGTTCTCTGTATTTTTTTATCAATAGTGAGCATAACCGTTTTTCCCGCTATAGGAGTTTTGGTTATCTCACTTGAAACTATATTTCCATCGGCATCGATATGGTAGGTGATTTCTCCGTCAGTTCCTCGAAGATACTCCTCAGCCCAATATTCAATACCGCTTTTTCCTACCTTATCATTATAGGAATAGCCTCTTGCTTTATAATTTTCGCCCTTTTCCTCATCGTCCCAGTCCTCTGCAAAAATAGGACCTACTGTACCTATAAGGTTAACCGCAAGGGATGTATCGGAATACTCTCTAAACGGCACAACATCAACCGTAACACCCGAAAGCATAAATCCCGATTCGGATATTTTTCTCATAAGCTCGGTTGGGATATCTTCCGCAAAGGTATAGGGATAGGAAATTGAGAAATCCGAAATATCCATTCCGTATCTTACGCCCATTATAAGACGCTGATTTTCCTTACTATAACCCTCAAGCTCATACTTTTCAACCATTCGCTTAAAGCAATCATCTGCGGAAGCATAATGGGCAAGTTTAAGCTTTGAAATAAGCTTGTCCGTAGATTTACCCTCTATAAATTTATAAGGAGCAGTAGGGGTTATGGGAAGCTGGTCAAACCACTCTGTTCCGTTTTCGGATAAAAGCTTTATAAGGGATAAAATTACATCATTAAGGTTTTCTTTTACGTAAGCCTTATTAAAAACTATATTATAACCATCTCGATTAATAGCTATCTGTCTTCCATAGCAATCGAGAATTTCGCCCCTCGGCGCTTTCAAAACCGAGGTTCTTGACGAGGCGGCTCCGTCAGTCCTTCCCGTATATTTTTCTGCATTTGATATTTGAAGCGAATATGTTTTAAAGGTATAAAACAAAAGCACAATTATCAGAAATATTGATAAAACCGTCAACTGATACTGACTTTTTCTTTTAAAGGGCATAAGGGCAGCCTCCTCTCTTTTAGAATAATCTATTGTAATTATTTTACTCTGTTTTTATAAATGCGCTTTTCCATAAAATAAAAGCCCACAACAAAGATTGCATTAAACACTACCGCAGGCAGCGCATATTCAAATATATAAATCAAGCTATCGGTAATAGGGGTGGAAAAGGCGTAACAAACGAGCCATTTTAAAATATAGTAAAACGCATTGCCCAAAACCGATAACACTATTGCCGAGCGCACATTAATATTGAACAAATATTTAGAAATAAAGGATGTTCCCACGCATACAAGCAATAAGGTTATTGTGTTAAAGCAGCCGGGGGAAGCCGAAACACTATCCACACAGGCTCCCATAACCGCTCCTACTATGCATGAGGGCAGCTCATCGTTAAACATTGAATAAGCCGTTAGCATAGGTAACAGTAAAAAGGGAGACGCCGACCTTATGGAAACTATAGGTGCTCCCGTGAAATGAAGCAAAAACAAAAGCGCGAAAACCGAAAAATGAATAGCTAATCTTACAGGGTGTTTTATGTGAAAAATCATTTTTCTTCACCGCTCGGTATTATACCGCCCTGTCCTTCAAAATCGGTTATAACCATAACATCACGGATAGAAGAAATATCTACAAAGGGTACTACATCGGCATAAATTGAGGTGCTGTATTCATCACTGCCTATGTAGGAAATAGTTCCTATTAACAGTCCGTCAGGGAAAACACCCTCTCCTGAGGTTACCACATAGTCCCCCACCGCTACGGTGCAGGAACGTGCAAGGTTATAGAATCTGCATTTGCCTTCTCCGGCTAATTCCATTTTGCCCGAAACAATACCCGAATCATTAGTTCTGTTATCTAAAGCACCTAATGTTATATCGGTGCTAAGTATTGTTGCAACCTTACTTGTGGTAGGTCCTACCTGACTTATATAACCTACAAGACCTGCATCGGTTATAACGGGGTCATATTTCTTTATTCCCGAAAGGGAGCCCTTGTTTATAACAAAGCCTTCAAAGGGGTCCTCTGTATCTCTTGAAATAAGGGTTGCCGCCGTAAATTCAAAATCGGGGTTAGCATCCTTTATTTCAAGGTAATTCTTATAAAATTCATTTTCTCTTATAGCCTTATTATAATCGGCTAATTCTTCACGAAGCTCATTAATCTCGGTCTCAAGCTCGGCATTTTTTATCATAAGCTCGTTACCGTCACGGTAAGCATCCCCGATATCGTTAATACCGTCCGATATACGTTGGAAAAGTGTTACAAAGGGTGCTGTTATCGTTCCTAAAACACCCGAATGGGGCGCAATAACACCGCCGATTACTCCGCTTATCAGCGAGAGGGCAAGAACCGCCGCTATAACCGCTAATATTATCTTAAATTGTCTGCTGCGAAAAAAGAAGCGCATATTTACCCTCCTGGTTTTTTCTGTTTATCTAAATCTTCTTCCTCTTCTGAAGACATAATTATCAAAGCCATTGTTGGGCTCAAGTCTTTTTGCCGTTCCAAGTACCACACAGTCAAGAGGATTTGCGGCAACCGTTACGGGCATACCCGTTTCCTCGGCTATAAGCTCGGCAAAGCCTCTAAGCAATGCGCCGCCGCCAGTTAATGTTATACCCTTATCTATAATATCTGCCGCAAGTTCGGGAGGAGTTTTCTCAAGGGTTGTGCGGATGGTATCTATTATCTGATATATGGTATCTGTCATAGCATCCCTTACCTCTTCCGAAGTAATGATAACGTTTTTAGGTAAACCGTCAACAAGATTTCTACCCTTTATTTCAAGACTTGTTTCATTTTCATAGGGTTTTGCTGAGCCTATCTGAATTTTTATATGTTCTGCAGTTCTTTCGCCTATGAGCAGATTATGTTTTTTTCTTACATAGTTTATTATTGCCTCATCAAGGTCATCACCGGCAACACGAAGGGATTGAGCCGTAACAATATCTCCCAAAGATATTACGGCAACCTCACTGGTTCCTCCGCCAATATCAACTATCATGCAGCCCGAAGCATCCCAAATAGGAAGTCCTGCTCCAACTGCTGCAGCCATAGGTTCTTCAATAAGGTCAATATCGGTAGCACCCGCCTGCTTTGCAGCATCGTAAACCGCACGGCTTTCAACCTCAGTTACACCTGCAGGAATACAGATTACCATTCTTACTCTTGAAAATGGGAAGCCCTTTAATGCCTGACGGATAAATCTTTTAAGCATTGCCGCCGTAACATCAAAGTCGGCAATAACACCGTCCTTAAGCGGTCTTACCGCAACTATTGAGCCTGGGGTTCTTCCTATCATTTCTTTCGCCTCGGTACCAACCGCTCTTACGGCCTCATTTCTGACATCGTATGCCACAACCGAGGGTTCTCTTGTTATAACACCTTTACCCCTTACACATACAAGTGTATTAGCGGTACCAAGGTCAACTCCTATATCTCTTGTAAACATTTATTTATCCCCTTACTTACTCTTTGGTACTATAAGTTTAATCGCATTGGAAAGATTTTCTATTTTTATACTCGCTTCGCCCTTGGCATACTCGCCGTCAAGAGTCCAGGCAAGATTATCTCCGCCCGTAACCGTTAATGACTTAGTATGGAAGAACTCAATACCTTCACGTTCAAAATCCTGACGGACTATTCCCTCTACTGTATTCTGAAGCTTTATAAGATTGCTTGTTGAACGGATGAGGAACACTTCAAAATATCCGTCATTAAGCTTAACAAGTGTATCACTGAATTTAACAATTCCGCCTACCGACATTGAATTGGAAACTGCTCCGAAAAGGAAATCTCCCTCAACCTCTTTTTCATCACAGGTAAGCTTTAAATGTACAGGCTTAATATTAGCTATACTCTTTACACCCTCGAAAAAGTAGGCTGCCTGACCGAGAACATTTTTAACATCCTGAGGCGCAGAATAGGAAGCCTCTGTAAAAGCACCGAAGGAAGCGGTATATGAAAAATATCTATCACCGAATTTTCCTATATCCAGCTCTACGGTATCGCCTTCGAGGATATCCCTTGCAGCCTTGGGTATTTCTCGGGAAATTTTAAGTCCTGCAGACCACTCGTTAAGTGTGCCCGAAGGAATATATCCAAGTTTAATTTTAAGGGAAGCCTTCATCAATCCCGTTATTACTTCGTTTAATGTACCGTCACCGCCGCATACAACGATAACAGAATAATCATTTTCGGATAGCTTAGATACATAATCTGTTGCATCTCCCCTATCCTTTGTGGGATGAACAGTTACATCATATCCACCCTTTGTAAATATCTCAACAACCCTTAAAAGCTCGCCTCGCATCTTAGCTCGACCTGAACAGGGATTAACTATTAAAAGCATCTTTTGATAATCCATAAGAGCCTCCTTATCTATAGTCTATCGGCAATGTAGCGGTTGCATTAAGGTCTATATCCGCTATATTACCCGAAAGATATTCATAATAAGCCTGAACGCCTACCATTGCCGCATTATCTCCGCAATACTTAAGCTCGGGACGGTAAAGAGAAATACCTTTTTTGCGGCATTCCTCCTCAAGTCTTGAGCGGAGCTCACTGTTTGCCGAAACACCGCCTGCAACGGCTACGGTTTTATATCCGAATTTTTCTGCCGCCGCCATTGTTTTATCGATAAGCATATCGCAAACCTTTTGACGCACAGTTGCGGCAATTACGGGAACATCCAACTCCTCGCCTTTCTGGGTTTTATTGTGAATAAGATTTATAACCGCTGTTTTAAGACCTGAAAAGCTAAAATCAAATTCACCTGAATGTGCCTTTGGGTAAGGCAAGGGATAGGTTTTAACATCCGCCTTAGTTGCTATTTTATCAATCATTACTCCGCCGGGATAGGATAATCCCATCGCCCTTGCGGTTTTATCAAAGCATTCACCCGCCGCATCGTCACAGGTCTGCCCGATTATACTGAATTTTGTATAATCAGTAACCTCACAAATAACCGTATTTCCGCCCGAAACAAGCAAGCATAAAAAGGGTGGCTTTAAATCGGGGTTATCAATATAGTTGGCGGCAATATGGGAACGCAGATGATGAACAGGAATAAGGGGTACTCCAAGGGACATTGCTAATCCCTTTGCGAAATTAACTCCCACAAGCAAGGCGCCTATAAGCCCCGGAGCAAAAGTAACGGCAACTGCTTCAATATCGTTATATCCTATACCCGCCTCGGCTAATGCCTGCTCACATACTGCGGATATTGCTTCGGTATGCCTTCTCGAAGCTATTTCGGGAACAACGCCGCCGTAAATTCTGTGCTCTGCAACCTGAGTGGCAATAACCGAAGATAAAACCTCTCTGCCCTCACAAACCGAAACTGCAGTTTCATCGCAAGAGCTTTCAATACTTAAAATTTTCACGGTTATCGCCTCCTTTTTTATTTAAAATATATCGTCATAATAAGGGCATTTTCTTTGGGATTTCTATAAAAATCCTTTCTTTCGCCCACACACTTAAAGCCTGATTTCTCATAAAGACTTATAGCTTTATCGTTTGATTTTCTTACCTCTAAGGATAAGAATTCAAGATTTTCTTTTTTACAGTAGGACACCGCTTCATTTACAAGGACAGTTCCCACTCCCGTTCTGCGATATTTAGGAAATACCGCAACATTTGTTATATAGCCTTCCCCAGCCACTGTGCTAAAGCCTATATAGCCTAAAATATCCTTTTCATTTTCGGCAACAAAGAATTTTGTGCCTCTTTTATAGGAATCAAGCAAGGTTTCTGCTGACCAGGGCTCAGAAAAACAAACCTTTTCAAGCTTTGCTATTGCACCTATATGACGTTCCTCAATGGGTTTTATCTGCAAAAGGCTAAAAAATCCTTTTTCAAAAAGCTCATCAACCGCCAAAATAATTTCATCACGGCACTGCCTGTAAACCGATAAATCGCAACCGAAGGGGTCGGATATTCCCTCCCCTAAAACAGAAAGCTTTTTAGAGCCGATACCCATACTGTAAAGGATATTGTAATGATTAGGTGATAAGCATATTATCCTATCTGCCCAATTTATATCCTCTTTGGTAAGAGGGGCCGAAATGTGCTTTTTTATATCTATTCCTATTTCTGCCATCGCATCGGCAGAATTTACACTGACAGCCGAGCCATCTGCATAAATTCCACGGCTTATAACATTAAGCCAGGGTATTTTTTTACTTTCAAGGTACCCCTGCGCCATAGGGCTTCTGCAGGTGTTACCCGTACAAACAAAAATTATATTCATTCTTTTGCCTCAAGCCAATTTTTGCCGAAGGATGCATCGGCGGTAAGCTTAACCGCCATATCGGCGGAGCTTTCCATTTCATCGGAAAGGATTTTGCAAACCCTTTCGGCATCCTTTTCAGGACATTCAACTATCAGTTCATCGTGCACCTGTAAAATAAGCTTTGCTTCGGGAATTTCCTTTTCAAGGCACTCGTAAACCTTTATCATAGCAATTTTAATTATATCGGCAGCCGTTCCCTGAATTGGAGCATTTCTTGCTACCCTTTCCCCGAAAGCTCGGAGCATTCCGTTGGAGGAAGAAAGCTCGGGAAGATATCTTCTTCTGCCGAAGGCGGTAGTAACAAAGCCGTTTTGCTTGGCATCGGCTATTGTATCCTCCATATATTTTGAAACCTCGGGATATGCGGCAAGATAGCTCTTTATATAGCCATCCGCCTCGGCTCTTGTAACACCGATATCCTTAGCCAGAGAAAAAGCACCTATTCCGTAAACTATACCGAAGTTAACCGCCTTTGCTCTGCTTCTCATAACGGGGGTAACCATATCAACAGGCATACCAAACACCTGAGAAGCCGTAACTGTATGAATATCCACACCCGAATTAAAGGAGGATATCATATTTTCATCCTTTGACATACTTGCAAGAACTCTAAGTTCAATCTGAGAATAGTCCGCATCGCAAAGAACAAAGCCTTCCTTGGCGGTAAAGAATTCTCTGAGTCTCTTTCCCTCGTTTGTTCTTACGGGAATATTCTGTAAATTAGGCTCGAGGGAGCTTATTCTTCCCGTTCTTGCTTCGGTTTGGTTAAAGGTGGTATGAATTCTGTTATCCTCGGCAATACAGGCAACAAGACCATCACAATAGGTTGATTTCAGTTTTGCAAGCTGACGGTATTCAAGTAACAATTCCACCGCAGGATGAGCATATTTAAGGGACTCTAAAACCTCGGCATTGGTACTATAACCGCTTTTGGTTTTCTTTTTAGCGGGTAGTCCCAGTTTCTCGAACAGAGCCACACCCAACTGTTTAGGTGAATTAAGATTAAATTCATATCCAACAAGACTATAAATCTTTTCTTGAATATCCGCTATTCTTGCTTCAAGCTCACTACCCATATTTTCAAGGCCTTCTCTATCAACAAGGAAGCCCTCCTTTTCCATAGAGGATAAAACCTTGGCAAGAGGAATTTCAATTTCCTTTAAAAGCTTTTCTTCGCCTGATTCGATTAATTTTTCGCCGAGTTTATTGCAAACCTCAGAGAAAAGGGCGGCGTTATTTAAAATACAGTCTGTCTCATTCTTAATTTCAGGCTGAGCAACGGAATATTCCTGAGAAAGTCTTTGTAAAGAATAATCAGAGGATGAGGGGTTACAAAGGTAACCCGCTAAAACTGCATCAAATACTATATTTTCACTTTTTTCGAATTCTTTGCATAACGCCTTATAGTCATAAACTCTTTTTTCTATATTTTCATCTGCAAGTAAATTGGATACTATATCCCTATCGACTTTACAGATTTTATCTTCAGATACTAAAACAAAGCTATCCTCTTCGGTATAGATATCAACGGTTTTACCGGTGAGTATTTCATCGGCATTTGCTACCGTTAAAGACCTTGCTTCAATTTTGCTTTCGGTAGCAGGAGCGGCACAGGGCGTTATTCCCATCTTCTCCATAAGCTTGAAAAATTCAAGAGAGGTCATAAGGGAGGCCAGAGCAGAATCATCTCTGCCCTTATAAGAAAGCTCGTGAGCCTTAACATCAATAGGAGCACTTTTGCAAATAGTTCCTAATTTGCGGCTTAAGTATGCGTTTTCCTTACCGTCCCTCAGCTTTTGACGAACGCCCTCTTTAACATCAATAGTATCGATATTTTCATAGATATAATCAATGCTATGAAATCTTGTTATCAAATCAGTAGCGGTTTTTTCGCCTACACCTGCAACACCGGGAATATTATCCGAGCTATCTCCCATAAGGCTTTTAAGCTCTATCATTTCATCGGGAGTAAGCCCATACTTTTCAAACAGGGCTTGCTTATCGTAATTGATGATTTCAGGTCTGCCCATTTTAGTGGCTGTGAGAAGCACTCGGGTTTTATCCGAAACCAACTGCAGAGAATCCCTGTCCCCCGTTGCTATAACACAGGTGTTACCATTCTTTTCACAGTCATACGCCAGCGTGCCGATAATATCATCGGCCTCATACCCCGGGCATTCTATACATTTATGCCCTGCAAGGGTAAGATACTCCTTCAAAATAGGAAGCTGACTTGCAAGCTCATCGGGCATTCCGTGTCTTCCCGCTTTATATGCATCATACATCTCGTGACGGAAGGTAGGTTTTTTCAAATCAAAGGCAACGGCAACGCCGTCAGGCGATTCCATTTCGCAAAGACGGTTTAAAATGTTTATAAATCCATATACACCGTTAGTGTATCTTCCGTCCTTAGTAGTAAGCAGCTTTATACCGTAAAAAGCACGGTTTATAATACTGTTTCCATCAATAACCAAAAGCTTCAAAGCCATACCTCCCCACATTAAGATATAATTATAAATTATTATACCATTTTTTATTTGATATGTCATCATTAAATTTAAAAAAATAATGAATAATTTTAAAATTTTTCAAAAGAAAAAAGGAATGTGTTAACACATTCCTTTACTATCTGCCAAATATTTAGCTGTTTGTTCAATTTTTTGAGTTTGATAGAAATAATAGCCAACCGCCATTATAACAACCGCTCCTATAATCATACCTAAAACTTTGAATACAGTACCCCACGGGTTAACCTTTACCTTTTGAACTTCATCTGTGGCAAAGTATGTAACCGTATACGGAATATCATTCAGCTCTAAGGTGTTATCATAGTAATCGTTAAAGGATAGATTAAAGCTTTGAGAAGCATCCCGAAGACCCTCGTTTTCAAATTCTGCAGAGAGCAGAACCTGGGAAATATTCACCTTTTCGGTTGTATCCCACAGAACCCTTATTGAACCCTCGTTTACGATAACTTCGCTCCGGGGCAAAGAACATTTAACCGAGCTTTTCTTCACCTTAATAAAGCTCGAATCATAGTTTAATGTAAAATCAATACCGCCTACACCTGAAATCGTATCGGTTTCAATATTAACAAAAAAGGTTTCTTTGTCGGCATCGGCGCAGTTTACTGAAAAAACGGTGGCAGAATCTGCGCTCACAGTTATTATAAAACACAGACTAAGCAGAAATACCGTTACTATTCTTTTTATCATTTTTTAGTCTCTCCGTCAGCCTTTAAATCTATCTTGTTGCCATCCTTATCATATTTTATGGTAGCAGCAGGAATTTTTATCGCCTCATCCTTATAAGAGAACTTATAGGTTTGTACGATATCCATATTGCTATCATAAAGATATGACGCTATAATTTTTGATATTTTACCATTTTCAAAATAGAATTCGATATCACAGTTGTTATACTTTTCAACCTGTTTTATCTGAAGGAATTCATAGAAAAAGGCAGTTACATCCTCTTTGGGCACATAATGGTCATCCACTTTTTTGAAATCGGATTTTTCGTAATTATCGAAAATCTTGAAATCAAAGGATTGCAAGCTACCGTAATTCTCGGCATAAACCTCTATCCAGTCGGGATTTTCTTCATTCATACCGTAAAAATCATCATAATAGAGGATAAAGCTCTCACCATCTCGGTCATAGCGGTAATATTCACCGAGACTTTTTTCGTAATAAACATCTCCATCCTTTTTAAAAACGCATATATCCTGTGAGGTAGTATTGCTTTGTTCTTCCTGCCCCTCAACTTCATCTTCCGTTACAAGATTGCCATTTTCATCATAATAATATTCGCCCTCACCGAGATATGTATTATCTCCGTAAATATCGGTGCTTTCCGACTGCGAACCATCCTCTTCTTCATCCTCAGTATCAAGGAATGTAACGGTTTGATTAATGGTAAGCTGAACCCTGTCATACTGACTGGAATCGAGAGCTTTTCCAACCTTATCCGATTTAATATAAAGGGATACCGCCAGTACCACTATCACAACCAATAACGCTACTGCGCCCCATAAAATAATCTTCTTTTTTTCTTTAGAAAGAGTCTTTTTTTGAGGTAGAGCTTCCTCCGATATAACTTCCTCGACAGCTTCTGTAACCTCTAAATTTTCTAATTCTTTATTTTCCATAAAACAACTCCGTCAGGGTTTTATTTTACACCCAATACCTGCTTCTGCATATTTATAAGCTTTTCGGCATTGAATTCCGCTTCACTTTTTACACCTAAAACCCTTAAATCCAATTCATCGGCATCCTCAATACCGGAAGATATCTTCTTAAATGAAACCAAATCTCTTATATCAACTCTGCCGTTGCCGCTTAAATCATTGTTAACCGCAACAGTAAGTTTTTTAATGAGATTTTCTCCGTCTTTAATCTCTATTGTCATGCCTGTTTTCAAATTCCCTTGAGTAACTTCTTCGAAATTATCAAAAATTTTAATCTGACCAAAGCTATCGGTATTATTTAAAAAAGCTTCAATAGAAGTTCTTGCAGAAATACTGTAAGCATATGAATTATCAAATTTATATTGTTCGGATACTAATCCGAAAACCCTAAACTTTATTTTAAAAGATACTGTATTATAATACTCGTCAGTATAGGATACCTCAACCTCTTTTTCACCCGGAGTTGAGAAATCGTACTCTTTTACCTTAAATCCACTCGAAACAGTTTTTACATCGTTATTGTTGTATCCAAGTACGAACTGCAGACCTGTAAGGTCTATTTTTTCTCCAACAAAATAATTGGTTTTATCGGGTTGTGAAGCAATATTTGGGAACCATATATCGGGCTTTGTTACCTTTATTTTTACCGCCGTTATCGTAGTGTAAAAATAAGGAACCAATGTGTCATCCTCCGTGCTGTCAGGGTCCTCCCCTTCATCAGTTTTGAATTCAACACATTCCGATATTATGTACATTTCGGTAGTACCAATTCTTATGCCATCAACATAAACAAGGGCATATTCATCGCCATTTTCAATTCCGCCCTCATATCGGCTTTCATCAAATACAGCAACGCTCTCATCGGCTATATATACTTCATCGGAGCTTTGTATTTCTTTATCTATAAAAATGGGGGTACCTTCGGTATTATCACCGGACAGAATAATCGATTGCTCTTGTCCTAACCAAATTGGGTATCCTGACCATCCTGCATAATCCTCGCCCTCAACGGTAAAATTAAGGCTGGGGAACATGTCATCGGGAGCCTCTAAATCAGTATAATACATATCCTCTACTTCAAGCTTGAAGGAATACTGTCCCTCATAAATTGTTTCTTTTACTCGGAAGGGAAAGGTTATGCTAAGCTCATCCTCATCAAATTCAGCTTCAGGCTCACTCATAAAGGTTGTAACAAAATAGCTACCCTCATATTTAGTTCCAATCTGCATTTCATTTGAGAATCTCTCGTCGTAAACCATATCGTCCTTAATCAACTCGAAGCTCAACGGAATTACAGAGCGGGCAGGACCGTTATACTCATACTTAAGATCAAACTGAATACCGCTTAATAAAAAGCTTTCGTATGAGCTTTTCATTTTAACGGTTACTTCTAATATATCGTCCGCAGTAACAGTTTCGTTGTTAAAAGCCAAGGAAAACTCTATATTCCCTTCTTCTTCTACAGCCGAAGAAGTAAATCCTGCGCCTAATGAGCATATTAAAACCGAAAAGATTAAAATAAATCCGATTATACGCTTCATTTCAGTGTACCTTCCTTTTTTAAAAATCACATAATCAGGGCAGATTATACCACCCTGATTGTATTATATCATTTAAATTATATCACAAATACGTAATTTGTCCAGCAAAAGCCTTATTTTACCAGCAATACCTCTACCTCGCCGCCGTTTGCATATTTCCAATCAATGGTATTGCCTTCAACAGCCTCACCATTGACATAAAGACCCTTATTTTCACCCTTACATACGGTAATGTTGAAATTTGTGCCTCTGCAGTTGCGGACAGCCTTAAAGCCTTCCCACTCATCCGTTGTCTGGGGGTCTATACAAAGACCGTTATGCTCAGGACGGATACCCAATATATACTGAGTTGCCGCAAGATAGGTCCAGGAAGCAGTTCCCGTTAACCAGGAATTAACGCAAGCCCAGGCATTTCTATGAGGCGGAGCAATCATGGTCTGAGAATAAACATAAGGCTCGGTTATACAAAGGTCTGCCTTATCATTTCTTCTGATGGGAAGCATATTCTCATAGCATTTGAAAGCATCGTTACCTCTGCCCAACATTGTAAAGGCAATAATAGGCCATGTATTTGAATGGAAGAATATACCACCGTTTTCACGGGAGCCTGCAGGATGCAGATAATAGCTCTTACGTGAGGGGTCAAATCCATCCGAAGGATTATAATGGGTCTTAAGTCCCATATCGGTATACAGATACTTAAGAACGTTATCCATAGCCATATTAGCTTTATCCTCATCTGAAAGACGGGATATTACACTCCAAGCCTGAGGAATAAGATGAATCTGGTTATATTCATCATCCTTAGTACAGTATTTTTCGCCTTCGGGAGTGAATGCACGGATATACCATTCACCGTCCCAGATTATATCCATCTTGGTTTTGCAGTAATCAAAAATTTCCTGCATCTTAGCCTGACGGTCAGCAAGTCCCATTTTCTTATAAAGCTCAACCAATTCATAAGCCGCATGACCTACCTGGAAAAATACGAATACACTCTCAGCCCCTGCTGTTCCTCCCCTATTCATAGGAGCAACACCGTCATCCCAGTCGGATTTAAGCATATCGGGAATACCGTGCTTTCCAAGGTGATTCATTGTAAATTCCAATCCCTTTTCAAGGTGGTCGATAACCGAAGCGCTTCCACCGTCAACATAGGGTACTATATCATAGGCAAAATCATAATTGCCCGTTTCCTTTATGTAGTTGCAAACCGAGAAAATACTCCATAAATGGTCATCACTTCTGCCACCCTCAACAGTTTTACCTGTTGCAGGGAAATAAACTCTGTGAGCGTTACCGTCATTTTGCTGAACAGAAAGCAAAAGCTTAATTCTTTCTGCTGCAAGCTCAGGCTCTGCATGCATAATACCGAGAACATCCTGCATACTGTCACGGAAGCCGAAGCCACGGTCAAATCCACGCTCATAAAAGCTTATAAAACGAGACCAGTCAAAGGTGGTTTTAGCCTGATAAGCATGCCAGATATTAAGCATCGTGTTCATATCCTCGCAGGGGGTATCAACAATCAATTTATCGGTATGCTTCTGCCAATATTTCTTTATATCCTCAATGTAGCCCTTTAGCGAAAAGGCATCGTCAATCTGACTATCAATAGCGCACTTTTTATCAGTTGCGCCAAGGGTATAATTGAAATTCTTTTCTTCTCCCGGCTTAAGGGTTATTTCAGAACACAAAACACCTACACAGTTATTGGAATACATAGGACTGTTTGTACATACGCCCGTATCCAAAACCTGAGGATTTGTTTCGCTTCTGTACTGGCCCATAAATTTATTCAAATCGCAGTCATATCCTGCAACCTCAAGGTCGGTTGCGATATAATCATACTGTGGAACACCTGTAAGCTGTTCGGCAATGGTATCAACCATAATCTTTTTTCCGTCAAAATCGCATCTGAAAGCCATACAGGGCCAATGAGTAAGGGTATCATACTTTGCATCATTCCAACTAAATTCAACATAAGAATATACCTTTAATTTTTTGGTGTTTTCGCTCTCATTTTTAAGGATAACATTCCATAATTCATATCTCTTACCGAGGGGAACGCAATATGTAACAGAGGAAGAAATATCATTGTATTTTCCGGTTATTTTGGTATAACCCAAACCGTGACGGCACTCAAATTCCTGATTTTCCTTCATAACAGGCTGCCAACCGAGAGACCAATAATCTCCGCTTTGCTCATCACGAACATAGATATATCTTCCCGGTCTGTCGGTAGGACAGTTGTTGAACTTATAACGGGTAACTCTGCGGTTTGAAGGGTCACTATCAAAGGTGAGTCCGCCACCTGTTGCCGAAACTATTCCGCCAAACTTTCCGTTTCCTATGTAATTAATCCAGGGGGCGGGAGTTTTAGGGTTGGTTATAACATACTCTCTGTTTTTATTATCAAAATAACCGTAATTCATATTTTTTCCTACTTTTCTTCCTCTAATTTCTTTATCCACTGGTCTATGAGCAAATCTCTTGCCCTTACAGCATCATCCATATTAGCATTTACTACGGATTTATTCCAAGAGGCTTCATCATCGGTAAGGTAATCCATTCTAACGAGCTCGGGATAATACGCCATAATCGGCTGTGTCTCACCCTCACCGCCGTGACCAAAGAATTCCTTTGTAACCTCTTCTCCAAACTGAGCGGCCTCAACCTTTATTTCGCAGGTGTTTTGCGGTTTTTTACCGTCAGTCCACCAAGCCTTACCGGTTTGTTCATAGGCACTGTAAGAATTTATCTGCTCCACAGCAAGCTGCAAAAATCTTTTAATACTACCGCCCTGATGGTGAACGAGCACATAAATACGCTTAAAGCCCATTCCCTTATAAGCGGATAAAATTTGCGAACAATATTCTATAAAGGTACCGATATGTATATCAACGGTTCCCCTATCCTCTCCCGATACCATATATCCCGTAGGACTAAAGGTAAAGGGCGGAGCAACAACTATTTCGGTTTTCTTTTCGAGTTCCCTTAAAAGACCTTCAATTATTAAAAGGTCTGTTCCTAAGGGAAGCTGACTTCCATGATATTCTATAGAGCCTACCGAAACCATAAGAGGAATGTTCTTATCAACAGCCTCTTTAAGCTCCAAAGGCTTCATATTCTGTAAATACGGCATTAGATTACACCTTTCTGAAGCATAACATTAGCATATAAAGCAGCCTCTGAGGTTGCAATAATAGCATAAGCGGTTTTAGCTTCTTCATAAAACTTAAATCTTTCTATCTGACCGATAACCTTGCCGCCTCTCTCATCAGCCGCAGCGATTATCTTTTCATATTCATCCCAAATAGGAGTTTCAACAGTATCTCCTGGCATAACCTGCATAAGATTTACCGGTTTTTCAACGTATGTATCGAGGGGGAAGACCTGCAAAATTGCCTCTAATATCTCACAAGCACCATGTCCGTCTGCACGGATAACAATAGCATTCTTACCCATGCTTTCTGCAGGGAAATTACCATCTGCGATAACAAGTCTGTCACTGTGTCCCATTTCGCAAAGGACCTTTAATAATTCGGGGGATAAGATTTTGGGGATATTTTTTAACATTTTACATTCTCCTTTATTTCACTGTATATTATCTTTCCGTTTTCCCAGGCAAAGCTTACTGATTTTTTACCCGGTAAACGTAAATTTTTAACCTGACCGTTTTTCCAGCTATCCGGTAAAGCAGGTAATAATTTAACATTGCCTTCTTTATCACACTGTACAAGCATTTCTATTATTCCGCTTGCAGCGCCGAAATTACCGTCAATCTGGAATGGCGGATGAGCGCACAAGAGATTCGGATAACTTCCTCCCGGTATATCCATACTAATATAGTCGGCATCAACCTGTTTAAGCTGATTTTTAATAAGGGTTAAAGCGTGATTTCCGTCACCCAATCTTGCCCATAAGTTTATCTTCCAGGCAAGGCTCCAACCTGTTCCGTCATCACCTCTTGAAAGCAGAACCTTTTTAGCCGCCCGCCTCTCTTTTTCATCAAACAAATCCGCAGGGAAAAGTCCATAAAGGTGGGAAACATGGCGATGATGAACATCCCATACCTCATGTTCAGTATGCCATTCACAAAGCTCACCGTTACTGCAAATACCGGGTCTTTTGAGCCTTGGTACTATTTCTTTATATGTATTTTTCTTACCTAAAATCTCCTGAGCTTCACCAACGGCTGTAAACAAATCGATAATTATCTCCTGAGTCATACCCGAAGATTTGTCAATAGGAATTACATCACTGTTTTCTATATAATTATTTTCAGGTGAGGTAGTAAGTGGCAGAATGAGTTTTCCTTCATCCTCAATAAGCAAATTTTGGTAAAATTCTGCAGCACCGCTTATTACCGGATAAATTCTCTTAAGATATTTTTTATCAAGAGTATATCGGTAATAATTCCAGAGCATAACCGATAGCCAACCTGATGACATACACCAAAAGCCCCACTGAGCATTATTATTCAGCCTATTGGTTGCAGGATGGGTAATTCTCCAAAGGTCAGAGTTATGATGGGAGGTCCATCCGGAAACTCCGTAAAAAATTTCTGCCGTTTTCTTTCCGCTTTTGGATAACTCTTCAACAAATCTTATAAGAGGTTCGTAGCAATCAAATAGACCGCAAGGTAGCGTTGGCCAGTAATTCATTTCGGTGTTGATATTAGTGGTATAGTTACTGCTCCAAGGCGGTATTATTTTATCGTTCCATATTCCCTGAAGGTTCATAGCCTGAGTTCCCTTCCGAGAGGCACATATTGTAAGATATCGTCCGTAATTGAAAAGCAATGTATAAAGGCCATTATCCTCTTTTCCCTGCTCCAAACGGTTTAATCTTTCATCAGTTGGTATACGGCTGTTTTCTCCGTTACTAAGCGAAATTCCACACTTGTTATAAAGTTTTTTATGAGCTGTTATGCTCTTTTTCTTTATATCCCCGTATTCCGCCCAAAGAGCTTTTTTAACGTCATCAATACATTTATCTTTGTATTCTGACGATGTAGGCATTATGTCAAATCTTTCAAAGTTTGTTCGTACGCCAAGATAAATGATTGCCTCATCTGCATCCTTGACCGTTGCAGTATTGCCCGAATATTCAACGCTTCCGCCAACCGTTTTAACAGCCATAGCGCATCTGTAACTAACACCTTGCCCCTCATATATCTGGTAATCGGTATTACGATACATGTCTCCGTATTCAGCCTTGCATATGGGAGCTGTTCCCTGCATAAGTACAAGGTTTTCACTCTCCGGGTATTCACATTTTAGTCTTCCCTCAACCAAGGCCTTAAAATTAATTTTGCCCTTTTGATTACAGGAGTATCTAACAGCAATAACCTGGAAAGGCTCGCTTACAAAAGCCTCCCTTGAAAACACACAGTCACCCTCACTGTATTTAACGGTATGTACAGCGCTATCAAGTTTAAGGCTTCTTCTGTAGCCCATAACCTTTCCATTATGTTTTTGTTCAATTTTTATATCTGCCAATGGCAAATACATCTGATTAAGGTAATCGCCGAAGTTTCCCTCAAGATATTTTTTTGCTTCAAGCTTTTTGCCCGAATCAAAAATCTCTTGCGCTTTTTTATATACAGCAGGATAATCCTCAACGTTATTATCTCTTGGATATCCGCTCCAAAGAGTATCCTCATTTATGGAAATGGTTTCTTCCTCTATACCACCGTAAACAACAGCGCCTATTCTTCCGTTTCCAATAGGCAAAGCATTATTGAAATTACTCGCACTCTGCTTATACCATAATGTGTTTTCACAAGACTTGATTTTAAAATTCATATTTTACACCGCCGTATGAAACTTTATTTTATTATATATAAATACTAATATAAAATCAAACAAAAAGTCGTCTATTTTAAAATATCGTTATTTGTTATAAAATATTGAATATTTTCTTGGCATTATCGCACATTACACCCCGCATATACGGCTCTTCAAGAGTGTAATAATCCACATAGTAAACATCCATATACCTATCCTCGTTGGGGATGGGATTATCCGTTCCAAACATCATTTTGTGGTCTATGCCCATCTGCGCTGCCTTTTTAACAGCATCAAGCTTTACCCAACTGGTGTCTCCGTAAATGTTTTCATTATCCCGAACCGCCTGCAACGCCTCTTCACAGTCATCACTGGAAATATCCATATGCGCCATAACAAAAAGGGTTTTGGGATATTTTTTTGCCGCATTTACAACATATTTTATATCAGAAAAACCGGAATTATTGGTATGTATTTGAACCGGAATAGAAAATTCCGCTGCCATTTCATAATAAAAGTCAAAGCACTCATCGTCCGCCCGTTTTTTCGAAATATCAGGATGTACCTTTATTCCCTTTACTATATCTTTATTATCGGTATAAAGCTTTTTGAATTGGTTTTTTTCTTCACCTGCGATGTTTTCTGCTCCCCAAAGCAAACAACCGAATCTTCCGCTGTTTTTTCTGACTATTTCAATCATTTTTTTATTGCCTTCAATATTTTCATGATTTATTCCGCATTCGATATTGGAAATAAGAGCATAATCAATTCCATGCTTATCCATACATTGAAGTTGCAACTGGATAGGCATATTGAAACTTTCCGTAATACCATAATGCGTATGAACATCAATAATCATTTTAAAAACCTCCGTAAATTTAAGGAAAAATAAACATTATTTGCCTATAATAATTTTTCACTCGTTTCACAAAATATAATTGCAAGCGCAAAACAGAAATATAGATTTAAGGAGTGAAATACAATGGCTAAAAACGTAGTACCTGAGGCTAAGGATGCTCTTAACCGTTTCAAGATGGAAGCTGCTAACGAAGTTGGCGTAAACCTCAAGCAGGGTTACAACGGTGATCTTACCTCTAAGCAGGCTGGTTCTATCGGCGGTCAGATGGTTAAAAAGATGATCGAATCCTATGAAAACAGCATGAAGTAAGATTTACTTTAACGGGTGCCTTTGGGAACGAAGGCGCCCACTTTTTTACTAAATTCAATATACCATAATCGCCTACCATATTCAATACTATTTTAAATATAATAATATTATTTATTAGAACAAATCTATGAATAATTTTCATTTTTTAAGCACAAAATAATATTGCCGAAAAGGAGTGAAATTATGTTTGATAAAATTTGTTTGATATTGGTTATTATCGGCTCCTTAAACTGGGGACTCGTTGGTCTTTTCGAGTTCGACCTGGTAGCTTGGATTTTCGGCGGAGCCACAAACATTTTCAGCCGCATTATCTACACAGTAATCGCTCTTGCAGGAATTTGGTGTATATCCCTTTTATTCCGCAACAGAGGAGCTATTGATTCGGCTGACTAAAAAAATCACGGTGTTTGAAACACCGTGATTTTTTTAATAGTTTTCTAATGCAAATTTTACTATTGGTGCATTATCCTCAAGACCGTGAGGATGATGGTCGCAGCCCGGTTTTATTATTTTTATTATTTTACCGCCGTTCTGCTCATAATAATCAGCAACCGCTTTGCCGTTTTCGTGATACGGAACTACAGTATCGCTATCTCCGCAAATCAACATTACCGGTATACTGTTTTTTAACATAGCAGGTATATTATCAACAGGATGATTTCGGTAATTGATAAGGCTAGATTTAGTAAGTCCCGTTGCATTGGTAAATTCATCATACATGCCATCTATAGCGTCCCCAATACCGCAAGGACAACTAAGCAGGTTAACAACAGGAGCATCGAGATACACCGCTGCAACATACTGAGGATACTTTGCTGCAAAATAAATCGACTGCATACCGCCACAGCTCATTCCCACGCACATACATTTCTCATTAAGAGAAAATTCTTCTTTTAAAAATTCACAGAATTCGGGTTTTACATCGGTATCCTCTTGGAGGCACCATCTGGTTTTATTCTGGATGTGAGCCACGTGATATCCCTTTTCAAGCATCTCAAGCTCGAAGGAAGGAAATGCGCCGAAATATTCGGTTTTAAAAAGCCATTTATTGCCGTCACAGTTTTTCTTAGGCTTAACTAAAATGGCCTTTCTTCCCTTAAATTCAAAATCGAACTTTTCATAGCCGTTCCAATCAGAAACTATATAATCTATCATTTTTTACCTCTTTTTTTGTTTCAATAACCAATGGCTTCGGATTAACCGAAGCCATTGTAAAATCAATTATTTATAAAAAGGTCCGTAATTCTCACAAGCTCTGTAATCTGCTCCCTCTTTATCCATACCGAAAGCATTCCATGCAGCGGGACGGAAAATCTTCTCATCGGGAACATTATGCATACAAACAGGAATTCTGAGCATTGAGCACATTGTGATAAGGTCGGCACCGATATGACCGTAAGAAATAGCACCGTGGTTAGCACCCCAGTTATTCATTACTTCATAAGCAGTCTTGAAGGGTGAGCCCTCCTTGCCGTCACAACGGGGAGCAAACCAAGTACAAGGCCAAGTATAGTCTGTTCTCTTCCAGAGTGTATCAGAAACCTCATCAGGAAGATTTACAGTCCAACCCTCAGCTATCTGAAGAACAGGACCAAGTCCCTTAACAAGATTCAAACGAATCATAGTAGCGGGCATTTCAGCTCTGGTTAAGAAACGGGATGAGAATCCGCCGCCACGGAAGTAACCGTTATCAGCTGCATTCCAGGTTGTAGCAGCCATAACCTTATCCTGGTCAGCTTCTGTCATCTCATACCAAGGCTTCATAACGGCATTGCCCTTTTCATCGGTAACCTCACCGCAAGCATCAAGACAGCAAGCACCGGAATTGATAAGGTGGATAATACCATCGGATTCCTTAGCCTTACCTTCAATTTCATAACCGGTTACACGCTTAACAGCATCGCCGCTCCAATATGTACGAACATCAGCAAACATCTGAGCTCTGTTGGTTAATAACTTCATAAAGAGCATACCCATACCGTTGAGTACGTCATTTTCAGTAGCAAGGATGTAGGGCTCTCTTGCACCTTCCCAGTCAAAGGAGGTATTGAGAACTGCCTCTGCAAAGTCACCGTTGGGATAGAAGTCGGTCCACTGACGCTGACCCTGGAAGCCTGCTGCGATGGCATTATGGCCAACAGCCTCTTCCTCGCAACCCTCGGGAAGATTTGCATTTCCGTTCATGAGGTCCTTAATGATAACAGCCATCTTTACAACGAATTCAAACTGTTCTTCCTTAACCTCATCGCTGTTCTTAACAAATTCGGGGTTCTTATCGAAGCCGATATTGCACTTTTCTTTAGCCCACTTGAGAGCCTTCTGATACTCTTCTTCATTATAGATGCCTTCAGACATTCGACGGATGATTTCTACCTCATCAACCGACTCAACTCTCATACCGAAATATGACTCAAGGAAATCGGAATCAATGATAGAACCGCCGATACCCATACAAATTGAGCCTATCTGGAGATAGGATTTACCCTTCATGGTTGCAACTGCAACAGCTGCACGTCCAAATCTTAATAACTTTTCCTTAATGTCCTCACCGATAGTAGAATCATCAGCATCAACAACATCGTGACCGTAGATTCCGAAAGCAGGAAGACCCTTCTGAGCATGGGTAGCAAGTACCGATGCAAGATAAACAGCACCGGGTCTTTCAGTAGCATTAAGACCCCAAACGCCCTTTATGGTTGTGGGATCCATATCCATTGTTTCGGAGCCATAGCACCAACAAGGAGTAACTGTAAGAGTAATATCAACACCGCATTTTCTGAACTTATCTGCACAAGCAGCAGCCTCAGCAACACGGCCGATGGTTGTATCGGCAATAACTACCTTTACAGGCTCACCGTTTGAATATTTAAGATTTTCCTCAAAAAGCTTTTTAGCAGCCTTTGCCATACCCATAGTCTGCTCTTCCAAGCCCTCACGAACCTTTAAAGGTCCCCTTCTTCCGTCAATAGTAGGACGGATTCCGATTACCGGATAATCTCCGATTAATCTGCTTTTTGCCATAATAATACCTCCCAGTAATATTTTTTATTATTCTAATTGAATTATAGTATGAAATATGATAAAATACTTGCGTAATAGGGAATTTAATTATAACAAAAGTCACTTTTGCGAGGTGTTTATATGAAATACATAGAATATAACGAAAAAAAGCAACGAGGCTCTGCTGATTTTCCTATCCAGTATTACTATGTTTCATCGGTTCATCCCCAGTATGAAATGCCCCTTCACTGGCATAGAGAATTTGAAATAATAAGGGTTTTAGAGGGTGAATTTTCCGCCTTTATAGACAATGTGGAATACACCATGCAAAAAGGCGATATTTTACTTGTCGAATGCGGAATTCTCCATAGAGGAATGCCTAAAAACTGCATATACGAATGCATCGTTTTCGATGTTGGAATGCTTAGAAAAAAGCATAGCGATATTTTAAGTAAATATCTGTTGCCCATAATGAACAACACCGTTGGAATTAAAAGATTTTTCAAACACGGAAATGGTGAGTTTTACAGAATAATCAACGACCTTTTTATAACAATGCGAGGAGCTTCCGAATATTATCAGCTTAAGGTTTACGGCTTAATTTACAGCTTCTTTACCTGTCTTTATTCCTCGGGCTTTGTAACCCATAGAAACAGTCGCCATAATGCAAAACAGTTAAAAATTCTTATGGAATTATTAGACTGGATAGATTCGAATTTCAATGAGGCTATCACGCTCCGTGACCTATCCCGAGTTAGCGGAATGAATGAAAAATATCTTTGCAGATTTTTTAAGGACTATACCTCCCGTACCCCCATTGATTACATTAACAATCTTAGAATCGAAGCCGCCTGTCACGAGCTTACAGCCGGTGATATGACCATCACCGAGGCCGCCATTGAATGCGGTTTTAACGATATCAGTTATTTCTCAAAAATGTTTAAAAAATATAAGGGCATAACACCGAGAGAATATGCTAAAGCCAATAGATAAAAACTCGCAGTCCGAAAAGGACTGCGAGTTTTTTTATTATCTGTTTCTTATAGCATCGATAGGACGCTTGGAAGCAATTTTCTTAACGGGAAGGAAGCTTGCTATAAACGCTACTGCTATACTTACAACCAGGAGTAAAGCAACCTGTCTTACACTGAAATTGAGTATTGTTATAAGAATTCCCACCTCGGCACGAAGGGCAGAATTTATAATAGTTGTTGCAATAAATACACCGATGGCAGAGATAACGAAATTAATCATAGCAATGATAAAGCTTTCGGCAAAGAATATGCGGAAAACATCGTTACTTCTTGAGCCTATAGCCCTGAGTATTCCTATTTCCTGCTTTTTATGAGAAATACTTGTTGCAATAAAGTTTGCTAACATTACCGAAGCAAATATTGCAAATCCAAGACCTATATAAAGGAATACCTTGGTAAGCATTTCCAACATCTCATCGATAGAATCAAGCTCATAGCTTACAGGATTCTGGAACTGATATTTTACATCGCTATCCTCATTATAGCAATAAGTAACAAGATTTTTTATATCCTGACGTTCTGTAGGCATTGCACCTATTACTCCGATATATTCACCCTCATAAACCTTGAATACACCGTCATAAATTTTATCGCTCATAATTGCAAGGCCATTAACCTTTGTATCCTCAACGGAATTTTCTATATAGCCTACTACCCTTATATCCGATTTTTCGATATGCTCATCACCAAAGATTTCCATATTATATTTGGTTTCAGAAAGGGTTTTGGTATCAACAATCTGATGCTCTCCCTTTTCATCGTATTCATAGCTTATATATTCATAAAGCATATCTGCGGATACTATAATTTCATTGTCATTAAGCTGTGTTTTCGCACCGCCTATCCACTTAATATCCTTTGCGGAAACATTGGAAAGCTTGGTTACCACCATCGGAGAAAGATATCTTTCTCCCGCAAATACCGATACATAAACATTAGAGGTTGGAGCACCCTTTATCTGTTTGGAAATAAGGGAATCTATTCCTCCCTTTCCAACCATAAGCATACCCGTATAATTTCTATCAGTTTCATAGGTAAACTCACTGTATAAAACAAAATTAATAAGACTATCGGCAGAATCATTTTCCTCTAAGGTTTTAGTTAATGGTTCATATCTTTCCATATCAAGGAAGGTATCAACTATTCCCGTTACGGTATATTCTTTTCCCATCAAGCTTATTTTTTTACCTACCATATCAGCACAGCTGTTGATTTTTTCAAAAACATTTTTACCTGTTTTCTTATCATAGGTTTTTAAATCCCAATAACCTGCCTTAACAAAGGTTTCGCTTATAAATTTGCTTATGGCGATTTCATTTTTATCACCCATAGGCAGTCTGCCTGCGGTTAGCTTATAGCCCATCTTGCTCAGCGTATTTTCATCCATTTCAACAACGCCCGAGAAGGACTTCTTATATATCTCGAATTCACCCTCTGTAAGCTGAACCTTATCATCAACCTGCTGACCGAAGGATAAATCCTCGCTTAAGGGCATCCATACTCCTGCAAGGTCAATTCCCGTTTCTTTTTTAAGATTTTCAACCTCTTTTGCAGTAATTTTATTGTTATTACTACTCCAATAGGTATCTATTCCCTCTCCACGCTTCACCGATTTTTCCAAGGATACATAATTAATCTTAGAATCATATATGGAATTTGTTGCGGTGTTTATATGGTTATAAGCACCGAAGGTATCGGATAAGCCGAAAAGAATAAAGGCAACACAGGAAAGTATAACCGTCATAACCAGGCGGAATTTTTTATATTTAAGTCCGCTTCCGCCAATTTTAAATGCATTTTTAAGTGAAAGCTTTGATTTTATAAGCTTAAAGGGAGAATTATCCTCACTTTTTATATCCTCCTGCTTAGTGGGAACAAACTTAATTTCACCCGACTTTTTCGCAGTAATATCCAGATTTAAACCGTTCTTTAGCTTATCTATATATTCGTTTATGGCGATACGGTCTTCCTCAGTAAGATGGTAACCCTCCGGAATACGGGCAGTATTTCCTTCAAACTCTATTCCCACGGCATCATTTGCCTCATAGCTCTCTTCGCAAAGCGAGGTGTCGCTTAAAACCTTACCGTCAGCCAATTCTATAATTCTATCGGCATATTTAGATGCAAAATCTCTATCGTGGGATACTACAATAACAAGCTTGGATTTTGAAAGCTTTTTGAGTGTATCGAAAACCTGCTTGCCCGTATTTGAATCGAGAGCACCAGTAGGCTCATCTGCCATAATTATTTTAGGATTTTTAACGAGAGCTCTGGCTATTGCAACACGCTGCTTTTGTCCTCCCGAGAGCTCGTTGGGTTTACGGCTTCCGTAGCCTTCCAAATCAACCTCTTTTAATATATCGTTAATGGCTTCATCGGTAGCCTTTTTATTCTGAAGCTCCAAAGCAAGGGCTATATTTGCCCCAACAGTAAATTCTTCGAGAATATTATATTCCTGGAAAATAAAACCAAGGTATGTATTTCTATAGGAATCAAAGTGCTTTTGAGAAAAGCTTTTTGACGATACTCCCTTGATTATAATCTCGCCGTCATCATATTTATCAAGACCGCCAAGCAAATTAAGGAGAGTAGATTTTCCGCTTCCCGATTTTCCGAGTAAGAAAATCATACCCTTATCGGGGAATTTAAGACTTACACCATCAATAGCCTTTACGGGAACACCTTTTTTCGGTTTATAGATTTTTGTAAGGTTTTTTGTTTCAAGCATTTTTATACCTCCCTTATTTTTCTTGCTTCGATATAAAATCTCTTATCGGCAGCATGGCCCATTGAAAAGGTTTTTCTGGGCAGAGAGCCATCCTTTATAACCGCAGTGAAAAGCTCACTTTTTTTCATACCTTCAAAAATAAATCCTACAGTATTTTCCTTCTTTGAAAGGTTTTCAACAACCTGCTCGCCGTGAATATAATCTATAGATGCACTTGTATTTTCCTTAAGGTATTTATCAAGATAGCCCTGCAACGTTCCGACAGCAAGCTTTGATACGGGTTTTACCGATATTTCACGCTTTTTATCGCCGTAAATACAGGTATATTTCTGCGCATCCTCCCCGTTATACTCTCCGCCGCACTCCTTGATAAAACCATCAATAAGTGCCTCAGGCTGTACACCGAAAACCACACGGTATATAGGCTCAAATTCAAGAGAGCTATCATGAATATTAACAACCTCAACCAAAGCGTATCTCGATTTTTCATTGTTGTTAAGCTTATAGCATTCTTTAGCTGTTGCAAGGGAATGATTACCGTCACCAACGGCAAAAAGCATATCTCCGCCGCTTTTTTCTAAAAGTCCGTTAAGGGTTTTATTAATTTCATCGGAATATTCTTGGGGCACAGAAAAGCCCACAATATGTCCGCTTTTCTTCATAAGGTCAAAATCATATACCTTTTCGAGTCTTTCCTTCTTTTCGCTAAAGGGCTCAATAACTGTATTATCGGGGTCATCGATTAAAAGCATTATATGGGGCATTTCAAAAATTGCATCTTTTCTGATTTTAACCCTCGGAGGAATTCTTTCAATAACGGTCTCCTCCGTAGCACGGATAAGGGCATCGCTTCCCTTGCGATAGTCATATTCCTCAAGGTCGATAAGACCGATAAGTCCTTTACGGATTTTACCGATAGAATCGGTTCTTTCTATGTAAACATATGTGTTTTTCTTTTCCTCAAATGATCCGCTTGATATATACTCTGCCATTGTATTGTTAATTTTTTCGATACGAGCCTCGGTGTCCCCATTACCGAGATATGCTTCAGGTAATACAATATTGTAGGCTGAGGGTACACCTTCTGCTATTCTTTCAACATCCTGCCAGTATTCGGGCTCGGATGTATATTGGTCACAGGCTACAACCGCCCACTTCTCAAAATCTTTTTTAGGCAGTAAAATATCTGCTGGACTGAAAAACATTTTCTTATTCATAAAAAGCACCTCTTAATGTTAAAAAAGGACAGGGCCAAGCCCTGCCCTTTTCAGTTTATTTATACATTGAAAATTCAATAGCAGTTATCGAATCATCATCAATATCAACATAAACGGTTATACCGTTTCGGCGGTCATCCTTAGAAACGAAATAATCAAGATAATACTCGTTATCTCCCTCGTGATAGAAATGTGACGGCGCACCCATAATGTTGATTATATCGGTCATAACCATATCATTGGTAATTCCGTTTATATTAAATGCTCCGTGTTCATCCGCTTCATCGGCTTCATAAAAACTGTTTTCCTCAATTTTCAGCTTAACAATGTTGCATTTTTTAAGCCTTACCGAAGAATCCTCAGTATTATAAAAATAAGCGGTTATTTCCTTGCCGTTTTTATTCTTAAGCTCTGCTTTTATGGTTTTGCCCGCTAAAATGAGAGAATTAACATCATATTCTCCGTTTTCTGCCAACTGCCAACCGAGCTTCTTTATCTCCCTATAGGTTATGGGTAGTTTTATATTTACACCATCATAAACAGCATTAAGCTCAAATTTATCGCCGAGATAAATATCGGCATAATTCTCCTCATCATAGAGACTTATATCTATAAATTTAGGCATGACAGCATCGGCCGACATAATGTTGGGATATACATATTCGGGATCTACTACCGTTTTAACCGGCTCGGAGGGCACCTGCGTTTCATCCGAAACGCCATAATCCTTATCTGCTTTACTACAACCACATATACCTGCGCAAAGGGTTAAAACAACATATATAACCACAAACTTTTTCAGAAGATTTTTCATACCGTCACCACCTTATTATTTTATCTATTTATATTTTATTATTATATCATTCAAAAGTCAATAAAAGTTTTAATTAAAATTCGCATCAATAAACCTTTTTATAGCACCCTCCACACCCTCGGTATCAAAAAAATAGCCAAGTCCGTGGTCGGCGCCTTCAATAAGATGGATTCCCTTAGCCGATACCGTTGCATCATAATTTTCTCGGCACATCTCACATGGCACGAAATTATCTCCCAATCCGTGGAAATAAAGTATTGGTATTTTTGTGTTTTTCACCGCATTTACCGTCGAAATTCCCTTTATTCTGAAGCCTCCGAAAATTCTGCAGTAAAGGTCAAAAATCGGCATAACGATACTCGCATCAATATTAAATTTCTCTCTGCCAACCTTTTTAATTATATCTATTGGAGAGGTAAAGCCGCTATCGGCTACTATTCCCTTTACATTTGAGGGTAAATCCAAAGCCGAGCTTAAAAGCACCGTTGTAGCACCCATAGACATACCGCCTAACAATATCGGCTCATTTTCTCCTTGTGTTTCTATAACAAATTTTACCCATTCAAGCACATCGTATCTTTCTTTTACTCCAAAGGTTATGAGTCTGCCTTCGCTTTTTCCGTGACTGCGCTGGTCCACAAGCAGAACATTTAGTCCCAAATCCCCATACATTTTAACCGCACAGCAGAAATCCCTTCTTGCATCGGAGCGGTAACCATGAAAGATAATTGCCGTTCCCCTGGCATTATCCCTTTTATAAAACCGACCGTACAGCCTGAGCCCATCAAAGCTTGTAACGGTACATTCTTCACCATCGAGGGATTCAATTTGCTCCATTCCCTTTATTATTTCATTTTTATAGGGCGCTAAAAATTTACTTTCGGCGCTTTCAAATCCCACTTGCGCTCCGCCGTTTCTTCTGACAAAAGCTATTGCAAAAAAATAAAGAGTTACAGCCAAAATTATTAAAACTGCTACCACAATAATATAAAAAGCTATCATATAATCCCTCCAATACAATATATTATCACAAAACAAGCGGAAAGTTATGCACAAATTGTTAAAATTTATACTTGACTTTATTTAAAGCGTAGCATATAATAGTAAGGCTTGATAAATTTGCTGCTATGGCTCAGATGGTAGAGCACATCCTTGGTAAGGATGAGGTCACCGGTTCAATTCCGGTTAGCAGCTCCAAAATCCCGTTCACGAAAGTGGACGGGATTTTATTTTTTACTCTTCACTAAAGATACACATACAGGCTTTTTGAAAGGTAAATGTTAATAGTGAAGAAATATTGCGGCTTCGCTGCTTTTATGTTATAATAATTACAATTTGGGGTGAAACAATGAAAAATTTACTTATCTATGCTATGGAAATCGGTGAACAAATGCTGATTTCAGGGGCTGAGGTACATAGAGTTGAGGAAAGCATTACCCGTATGTGCACCGCCTTTGGCGCTAAAAGAACCGATGTTTTTATAATAACAAGCAGTATGGTGGTTACGGTATATGCCGATAACAATGAAACCCATACCCAGACAAGGCGTATAACCAAATCCGATATTAACTATGAGAAGCTTCACCGTTTGAATAAACTTTCAAGAGAAATATGTGAGAAAAATCTCACCGAGCAGGAAATTAAGGAAAAATTAGACCTTGCAGTCAACTGTAAAACCTATCCGTTTTGGTTAGAATGCATATGCTATGCCGTTATCGCAGGGGCATTTACTATCTTCTTCGGTGGTAACCCAGGAGAAACCTTGGTTTCTCTGGTTATCGGAGCTGCAGTGCGTTTGGGCATTTTCTTTTCTGAAAAGGCTGTCAGCAATAAAATATTCACTAAATTCTTTTCATCCGTTATAGCTTCTGCATTAGCCTTTATAGCCGTAAAAATTGGGTTTATAGAGGTTGTTGATAAGGTTATTATTGGTAATATTATGACGCTTATCCCGGGAATCGGTCTTACAAATGCTTTGCGTGACCTTTTTACGGGGGACAGTATAGCAGGACTTTTAAGGTCTATAGAAGCGGTACTTATTGCCCTTGCCATTGCCGCAGGATACTTTCTGGTGGTTGTTCTGGGAGGTGTTGTACTATGACACACAGTGAAATTATACAGATTTTATCCGGTTTTATAGGCTCGATAGGCTTTGCATTTCTTTTCAACATTAGGGGTTGGCGATTGGTTGTTACGGCCTTTGGCGGTTTTCTTTCCTGGGCACTTTTTTGTGTGCTTAATAACTTTATAAACAGTGAACCCGTTAATTATTTTATTGTGGCGTTAATTATTTCTATATATGCAGAAATAATGGCAAGACTACTCAAAACCCCAACCACCACATTTATAACCACAGCCTTGATACCCCTTATTCCCGGAAGCTCACTTTATTACACTATGGCTTATGCCTTCCAAAGCAACTCCGAAAGCTTTTTGGAAAGGGGCGTTTACACTCTGCAGTTATCCTCTGCTCTGGCTTTGGGTATTATTATAGCAACCACCTTAGCGAGAATACGTTTTAAGAAAGGTGATATAAATGTATAAGATAGGTTTATCAAGCGCATTTGATTTAAACGAAGAAAATTTCAAAGGTTTAGCAGAAAGCAATATCAGTGCTATCGAAATTTGTAAAACATCAGAAATCTACGAAACCATGGATTTCCAAAAAACTAAGAAACTTGCAGATAAATACGGAATAGAGTTGTGGTCTATGCATCTTCCATTTGCTCCTTTTGATAAAATTGACCTCTCTTCTACCGATGAAGCATTAAGAAAATCTACTGTTTCTTATTATTACGAACTAATTAAAAAAGGTTCGTATATAGGTATAGATAAATTTGTTGTTCATCCGAGTGCCGAACCAATCCCTGAAGAAAAAGAAGAAAGAAATCAACGGATTAGTTGCTGTATGCAATCTCTAAACGAATTGGCGGAATTTGCCGCCACCCTTAATGTTACCATTGCCGTTGAGGATTTGCCGAGAAGCTGCCTTGGCAACACCGCAGAGGAAATGCTCACTCTTATAAGCGCAAATGACAAGCTACGGGTTTGCTTTGATACAAATCATCTGCTCAAGGGTGATAATGCTGACTTTATTAGAAAAATCAAAAATAAAATTATAACACTCCACGTTTCAGATTACGATAACGTAAACGAAAGACATTGGTTACCGGGCGAAGGAGTTATAAACTGGGAAGATGTTCTTAATGCATTAAAGGAAATAGATTATAACGGCATTTGGATGTACGAAATTTCCTTAGGTTTGCCTCGTACAATTATAAGAGAACGGGAACTTACCTTTAAAGATTTTTATGATAATGCCACTTCCCTTTTTGAAGGCAAAAAACCGCCGATTTTCAGTACACATAAAGAAAATTTAGGAATGTGGGAATAAAAGTAAAAAAAAAGCGTTGATGCATTGCATCAACGCTTTTAATTCTATTAAGCCTCATCCGCAATAGCCTGCGCCATTTCCTTTTGAATTTCTTCATTATAGGAAATAATGGGGTCTATTTTTTCTTTCTTGAGTACTCTTTTTACATAATTGTTTGTTATCTTGATTACTACGGGAGACATAACAATAACACCTATTAAGTTGGGCATCATCATAAGTCCGTTAAAGGTATCGGAGATATCCCAAGCAAGAGAAGAGGTCATAACTGCACCGAAGAAAATAGTGCAGATATGTATTATTTTAAATACAAATGTGCTCTTGGTACCAAAAAGGTATTCCCAAGCCTTTGTTCCGTAGTGAGACCAACCGAGAACGGTTGTAAAAGCGAAAAGGAACATAGCAATAGCTATAAATTTTTCACCGATATCTCCCCAGCTGAACACCTGATTAAAGGCACCTGCAACCAAGGTTGCATCGGTGTATCCCTCAAGGATAGCGCCTGTTTCAAGGTTATATGCGCCTGATGTGAGGATTACAAGGGCGGTCATAGTGCAAACAACCATTGTATCGGCAAATACCTCAAATATACCCCACATACCCTGTTTAACGGGCTCCTTAACATTGGAATTGGAGTGTACCATAACCGAGGAACCGAGACCAGCTTCGTTTGAGAAAACTCCACGCTTGAAGCCCTGGGTTACAACCTTGCTTACGATAACACCTATTCCGCCGCCAACTGCAGCAATAGGCTTAAATGCAGTTACAAATATAGCCTTAAATGCGGGTAATATACCTGCATAGTTTATACCTATAATTATAATACTACCTATTACGAATAAAACAACCATAAAGGGTACTATTTTTTCGGCAACGTTGGCAATTCTCTTTAGTCCGCCTAAAACGATAAGGGCGGTAAGAGCCATTATAGCAACACCGATGATAACGCTGTAAAGAGAAACTCCTCCAAGAACAGTTACACCGGAAAGAGCCTTAATTTCAAAGGCAGATACAACATTTGCAACTATCTTATTTACCTGGCCCATACTTCCGATACCAAAGGAAGCGAGAAGTGTAAATATAGAGAATAAAACAGCAAGAACTGTACCGATTATCTTGCAGTTTTTTTTGCCGCCGAGACCGTCCTTTAAGTAGTACATCGCTCCGCCGGACCATTCGCCCTTAACGTTTTTACGGCGATAGTAAATTCCGAGAACATTTTCTGAATAGTTGGTCATCATACCAAAGAATGCGGCAATCCACATCCAAAAAACAGCACCTGCACCACCTATGCAGATAGCAGCGGCAACACCGGCAATATTACCTGTACCAATAGTTGCAGCAAGGGCAGTACATAAAGCCTGAAAGGGCGAAATTGAACCCTTTTCCTTACTGTGGCCTATAACATCCTTTGTAAACAGACTTCCTATGGTGTTTTTCCACCAATGCTTTAAGTGGGAAAGCTGAAAGAATTTTGTGCAGAAGGTCATAAGTATACCCGTTCCTATAAGAAGCACAAGACCAATCTTCACCCATACAAAGTCATTAATGACACCGTTGATTTCGGTAAGCTTATTGAAAAAAGCCTCCATTTTGTTTTCCTCCTTAATTTTCTAAACCCCTGTTAATTTCAGTAAAAAAGCAGGTCAGCTAAAACTGACCTGCCAAAAGTACAAGATTAAACCTTTGTCCTTTTGCCTGAGAGAGTTTAGCCCCTTCGGCACTCAATTTAATGAGATTCTCCAAAGTATTAAAAACATTAACTATTATAATACCTTTGTTTACAAATTTCAATAGTTTTTTTACAATTTTTTTATTATAATTGAAATTGTTACTTTAAAGTGGTAAAATGATTAAAAATAATTTTTTCGGAGGTTGTTATGGCAAGAGAAAAGCTTAAAAGCCGTTTGGGCTTTATTCTGCTTAGTGCGGGCTGTGCCATAGGCATAGGAAACGTATGGAAATTCCCCTATATGGCAGGTCAGTACGGCGGCGGAATTTTTGTTATTTTATATCTTTTATTTTTAGCGATATTAGGAATTCCCGTAATGGTTATGGAGTTTTCCATGGGCAGAGCGGCACAAAAAAGTCCCGTTAAATTTTATCAGGAATTAGAGCCAAAGGGAACAAAATGGCATCTCCACGGATATTTTGCAATGGCAGGCAACTATATTCTTATGATGTTTTATACTACCGTTGCCGCCTGGATGCTTCAGTATTTTGTTGATACGGCTCGTGGTTTACACGAGGGTGCTTCGGTACAGCAAATATCAGAGATTTTCAAGAATATGCAGTCGGACTATGTAACCCAGATAATATATATGGGCATAGTGGTTATCTCAGGATTTTTCATTTGCTCTTTTTCTTTGCAAAAAGGACTCGAAAAGGTTACCAAGGTTATGATGATAGCTCTCCTCGCTATTATGGTAATACTGGCTATAAACAGTATTTTTCTTGAAGGCGGCGACGAAGGTCTTAAATTTTACCTAGTGCCCAGTGTTGAGAAGATTAAAGAGGTGGGCTTCGGTAATGTTATTGTAGGAGCTATGAATCAGGCATTTTTCACCCTTAGCCTTGGAATAGGCTCTATGGCTATTTTCGGAAGCTATCTCGGTAAAGAGCGTTCTCTTATGGGCGAATCGGTTAATGTTGCACTGCTTGATACCTTTGTTGCTATAACCTCAGGTCTTATCATATTCCCTGCCTGCTTCGCTTATAATATTGAGGTTGACGCAGGACCTCCGCTAATTTTTGTGACACTTCCTAATTTATTCAACAATATGCCTTTGGGCAGACTATGGGGAAGCCTTTTCTTTATGTTTATGACCTTTGCGGCTCTCTCAACTGTTCTTGCAGTATTTGAAAATATACTTGCTTGCTGTATGGACCTTTTTGGCTGGAGCAGAAAGAAAAGCTGTCTTATAAACGGGATTGCAATGTTCCTGCTTTCTATCCCCTGTATCCTCGGTTACAACGTTCTTTCCTCATTTAAGCCCTTTGGCGAAGGTTCGGCAGTGCTTGACCTTGAGGACTTTATTGTAAGCAATATTCTTCTCCCCTTAGGCTCACTTACTATGGTTTTATTCTGTGTTACCAAGCGTTACGGTTGGGGTTGGAAAAACTTTACCGCCGAAGCTAATGCAGGTAAAGGTCTTAAGGTGCAAAATTGGATGAGAGGTTATATGACCTTTGTTTTGCCCGTTATAATAATCATCCTGTTTGTTGTTGGAATTTATCTAAAATTCGCATAAATTTAAGCCTTTGGGTGGTATACCCAAAGGCTTTTCTTTTATATAATTATTTTACAGTAAATATTTTTATAAAAGGGCTTCTTTTTTTATGTAAAATTTGGTATAATATTTGTAACTGTGCTTTAAGCGAGGTAAATATTATGGAAATAACCGTAAAGGGACTTAAAACTGAATACATAGAAAGCGGCGAAGGTACGCCCGTTCTTTTGCTTCACGGTTGGGGCTCATCCTTTGATGTTTATAAAGGAATTATGTCTGCTTTATGTGACCGTTGCCGTTTAGTTGCCCTCAATTTCCCGGGTTGCGGTAACAGTGAAACTATGAAAAGTCCTTGGAATTTACAAGATTACTGTGATTTTGTTTATGAATTTATGGAAAAGGTAGGACTTGAAAATCCCATAATGATGGGCCATTCTCACGGTGGCAGAGTTACCCTTCATATGGCAGCCTCCGGTATGGTTAAACCGCAAAAAATTGTTTTACTTGATGCGGCAGGTCTTATACCTAAAAAAAGCTTAAAGCAAAAGTTCAGAGCAAAGAGCTTTAAATTTATAAAGGGCGTTTTAACACTCCCCGTTATTAAAAATTATTCACAGGGCTTACTTGATAAGGCAAGAAGGCATTACGGCTCTGCGGATTACAATGCCGCTCCCGAGGTTCTGAGAAAAACCCTGGTTTCCCTTGTTAATACCGACCTTCGCGAGGAGCTACACAAAATCAAGGCTTCAACCCTTTTAATATGGGGTGAAAATGATACTGCTACTCCCCTTAGCGATGCTAAGATAATCGAATCCCTTATCCCTGATGCGGGACTCTGTGTTATAAAGGGCACGGGGCACTACTCTTTCTGTGAGCGACCCTATGAAGCCCATGCTATTTTAAGAAGCTTTATAAAATAGGAGAAAAATATGAGTATACTTCTTTTAATTTCCTTGATAATTGCCGCAATTTCGGGTGTTTTTTCCCTTGTACGACAGTTACAGATGCTGCAACAGAATTCCTACTATCCTTCGAGATATTTCGGTTGGATTAAGGATGGCTTTTCGGTTTGGCTTGCTATTCTTTCCATCCTTTTCTGCGTTTCATCACTTATTTATTCTTCAAGCAAGGATGCCTTGCATCTCATTTTTACGGCAATTATTCTTGCCGTCAGAATTCCTCTTTGCATTAAAACACAGAAAAAATCAATAAAGAAATTGGTTTTCACGCCGAGGGTAAAAAGGCTTTTTGCCGCCGCCATTATAATTCAGGCAATTCTCATTTTGGTTTATGCTATTTTGCCTTTAAGCCTTGCAGGTGAAATTTGCCTTGTTTTATCCTTTATGCTTTCCTTTATATCCCCTCTTTCGGCATTGGTAATATGGGCGGTAACTCTTCCTATTGAAAAGGCATTTGCAAAATGGTATATCTACGATGCTAAGAAAATACTTAAAAGTCATAAGGATTTAAAGGTTGTAGGTATAACAGGAAGCTACGGTAAAACCACCACTAAATTTATACTTACAAGAATTTTAAGCGAAAAATATAATGTTCTTTGTACTCCTCAGAGCTTTAATACCCCTATGGGCGTTGTTAGAACTATCAGGGAAAGTATGAAGCCCCAAACCCAGATATTTGTTTGTGAAATGGGCGCTAAGAATATCGGAGATATTAAAGAAATTTGTGATATAGTAAATCCCGATATGGGAATTATCACCTCAGTAGGACCTCAGCACCTTGAAACCTTTCATAGCGTTGATAATGTTTTTAAAACCAAGTTTGAGCTTGCCGATGCGGTAAAGCTTAAAGGCGGCGATATATTCGTAAACGGCGAAAGTAAAGAAATTGCCGATAGAATAAATGAGGGATACCGTGTTTACGGCACAGATTCATCAAAGGAATTTTATGCCGAAAATATTTCATACGGCGCCTTTGGCTCCTCCTTTGACTTAGTTCTAAAGGGAGAAAGAATTTCGGTTAAAACTAAGCTTCTCGGCCTCCACAGTATTATCGATATAACCGCCGCCGCCGCAGTTGCCTATACCTTAGGCGTTTCGTCCGAGGATATTAAGTATGCTATAGGCACCCTTAAAGCAACAGAGCACCGTCTGGAGCTTAAAAGCTATATAAACGGCTCATTGCTTATTGACGATGCCTATAATTCAAATCCTGAGGGTTGTCTTGAGGCTGTTAGGGTTCTCGGTAGCTTTAAGGGAATGAAAAAGGTTATTATTACCCCCGGACTTGTGGAATTAGGCTCAAAGGAATATGAATGTAATTACGTTTTGGGACTTGAAGCCGCAAAATATTGTGATATAATAATACTCGTCGGTCAAAATCGCTCAAAGCCTATGAGGGAAGCGGTGGAAAAATCGGATTTCAATACCGATTCTCTCCATATTGCTTCAAGCTTTGCGGAAGCGGTTAGTATATACACTCCCCTTGCCGACAATAATACCGTTCTTTTGATAGAAAACGATTTACCCGATAATTATTTGAATTAGTGAGGTTTGATTATGAAAATCAATATAGCTGTTTTTTACGGATGCCGTTCTGTTGAGCACGAGGTTTCAATAATTTCTGCCGTTCAGGCTATGAGGGCAATTAACCGTGATAAATATGATGTTACACCCGTTTATGTTACAAAAGAGGGTGAGATGTATACGGGAGACTGTCTTTTCAGTATAGAGGAATACAGAAATCTACCCGAGCTTTTCAAAAAATGCGATAAGGTTTATTTTGTAAGAAGCGGCGAAAAAGTTGTTATGAAATATGAAAACAGCGGTCTTTTCTCCAAGAAAAAGGAGAGAAATATCGATGTTGCTTTCCCCATTGTTCACGGCACTAACTGTGAGGACGGAACTATGCAGGGCTACTTTGAATATTTAGGCATACCCTATGTGGGCTGTGATATTTTATCCTCTGCTGTTGGTATGGATAAGGCGGTTTTCAAGGATGTTGTTAAACGTGCGGGAGTGCCCGTGCTTGATTCCATCGAAATCAGAGCAAGAGAATACACCCTTAATAAAGAGGCCATAAACGAAAGACTTATAAAGGAAATCGGACTTCCCCTTATAGTAAAGCCTGTTAATTTAGGCTCAAGTGTTGGTATTACCAAGGTAAGCGAGGAAGGAAAGCTTGATGAGGCAATAAGCCTTGCTATCTCCTTCTCGGATAAGGTTTTAATCGAAAAGGCAATAAATAACCTTCGAGAGATAAACTGCTCTGTTTTGGGTGACGCCGATTCCTGTGAAGCAAGTGTTTGCGAAGAGCCCTTTATGAATGATGAAATACTTTCCTATGAGGATAAGTATTTAGGCAACTCTAAATCAGGTCCCAGCAAGGGTATGGCATCCTTAGGCAGAAAAATCCCTGCCGAGCTCAGTGATGAAAGAGCCAACGAAATTAAGGAGCTTGCTTGCAAAATATTTAAATGTATAGGCGCTAACGGTGTTGTTCGAATTGACTTTATGATTGATAAGGATACCGATACCGTTTATGCTAACGAAATAAATACCATCCCAGGGTCCCTTGCTTTCTATCTTTGGGAGGCATCGGGCGTTAAGTACAGTGAGCTGCTTGATAGAATGATAGAGCTTGCCTTTAAACGTCAGAGAAACAGAGATAATCTCACCTTTACTATAAAGACGAATATACTTTCGGGTGTTTCGTTTGGCAGTAAGGGTGCTAAGGGAGCTAAAATGTAATGACCGGATTTCTTATAAAAAGGTTTGTTAAAAACTATAAGGATACAGATGATAAAAACGTTCGTGAAAGCTACGGAAAATTAGGCGGTGCCGTTGGCATCGCCTCTAATATATTCCTATGTATAATAAAAATAACCGCCGCCCTTATTTCTGGTAGTATCTCCATTATGGCGGACGGACTTAATAATCTTTCGGATATGGGCTCCTCGGTTATAACCCTTATCGGCTTTAAAATGGCAGGCAAACCGGCTGATAGTGACCATCCCTTCGGTCACGGCAGAATTGAGTATATGTCAGCATTTATTGTTTCGATGCTTATTCTTCTTGTTGGCGGAGAATTGATAATCTCCTCGGTTAAAGCCTTGATTTCAGGAGGGGAAGCTGCAAAATATTCTCTTGTTTCCATAATAATTCTGATTATTTCAATTATAGTTAAATTCTGGTTATACCTATTCAACAGAAAGCTGGGCAAAAGCATTGATTCAACAGCCCTTTTTGCCGCCGCACAGGATAGCGTTAACGATAGCATTTCAACCATAGTAATTCTTATATCTGCTATTATCTCTATGTTTGTAAAGCTACCCTTTAATTTGGATGCAGTTTTGGCAATAGGAGTAGGCCTTTTCATTATCTATTCGGGAATATCCTCTGCGAAGGAGACTGTAAACAGTATACTCGGCTCCCCTGCAGATAAGGAAACCATTGAAAGTCTTGAAAAAGAAATTCTTGTATTCGAAGAGTTTTTGGGAATACATGATTTGATAGTTCACAATTACGGTCCGGGCAGACAGTTTGCCTCCGTTCACGTTGAGGTGCCTCAGAATACCGATATTGTGCGTTGCCACGAAAAAATAGACCTTTGCGAAAGAATAGTTAAAGAAAATCTTGATATCGAGCTTGTTATCCATATGGACCCTATTGATACCGATGATGAAACGGTATCACAGGTACGGTTAAGCATTGCCGAAAGAATAACCGATATCGATGAAAGACTTACAATACACGATTTTCGTATGACCCCATTTGGCGAAAGCCGAACAAATCTCATTTTTGATGTTGTTGTTCCCTCCTCGGTTAATATACCGCAAGGAGAAATAGTTGAAAGAATAAAACTAATTGCAAAACAAATCAATTCCTCCTATGAATGTGTTATAACGGTGGATAATGATTTTACAGGAAAATAAAAAAGAGCCTTACGGCTCTTTTTTATTTTTACTAAAGAAAAGAAATATTTCAAAAATAATAATCGATAACATTAACCAAAATATAACCAGTCTTATAGCCACCAAGGGAGTTGGTATATCTCCGAAATTATACCAGCTGCAAAAATGGAATACCAAAAAGGTTAAAATCAGAGATACAACGCAGCTTAAAATACCTTTATGAGTTCTTTTCATTTTTTAATATTCTCCTAATATTTCTATATCTCCCTTATCGGCTGTGGCTTCAATTTCTGCAAACAAACTGTTTATACCATCGAAATCATCTCTATAGGGGATTTCAAAGAAATATCCGTCTTCCTTAGGACCTTTAACATACAAGTAGGCATAATCATGTGATCCTGCAAGATTTTTCGCATCGGCATCCAGTAAATCCTCGCAATAGGTATCTATAACTCTTTGAGCTTGCTGCCTATCGAGATAAACTGTTCCTCGACTATAGCTTTCGGGGAATCTGAACTCAAGCTTAAAGGTATCGCTTTCTAATTCTTCAAATTCTTTTTTCGTTGAGGGAACAACACATTTCTTTACGATTTCGGCCTTTTCCTCGGCTCCCACCTCGGCAAGAATAAAATAATTTCTTTCAACAATTTTGCCGTTTTTAAGGGTATAGGAAATGTGTACCCAATCCATCTCGTCACCCTCGTCGCCTTGGCTCCAATTTTTCTTATCACTGACAACCGTCTTATGGAAATCGGTTATATATTTAATATCCTCGCCCTCAACTGTAGTTTCCTTTATTGCGGTTATTGTAGCACTTTGGATGCTATCATTGGATGGAACATAGGTTTCAAAACCAAAAATATCTATCTCAATACCAACATTTACAATGAGTGTTAGGGCTATTGAAACTCCGAATAATATCAAGGCATTTTTAATCTTTTTAAAGCCTCGGTTGGAAATAACATTGTAAACCAAAATGGCTAAAGCGGCACCGATAACGCCCATTATTATATAGAATAGTCCTTCGCCAATGTTGAAAACAGCGGCAAAAACATAGTATCCTATAAAACCAATAATAACGGCAATAAAATCGGGCAAAAATCTGAAGGCATAAGCCTCCCCCGCCCTCTCACTTCTTCTGCGGTTATAAAGGAACATATTAAGAGCAAAAAGCAATACTGTTACTGCAAGAATTATAAGTATTTTCCAGAAAACAAAGGGATTTTGCGTGGAGCCTTGATTATAAACATAACCCGCTTCACCATAAAGATAAACATATTTATTAAGGTTATGAATCGCATAGCCAAATGGAGTACCGTAAACAAAGGCTTCAGTTTCATAGGAATATCCGGGAAAGCCGAAAAGTCTGTTATGGCACATATTACCTATCAGCATTATTGCAATAGGCACACCGAGATTAACGGCTCCCAGCGAAACCACCGTATCAAATACACATCCCGTTGCCATTATAAATACACAGGAAAATGCGCAAAGGAACAGTATCATAAGAACTGTATATCCATAGGCAGGAAGAATAAAGGGTATATCTGCCGTAATACCCGGAAGCGCACTTACAGCCATGAAGCCTGCATAGGATACAGTTAAAGGAATAAGCGAGCATACAAAGGAAGGTATAAACCTTGCAAAGAAAAGCTCGGTTCTTGTAAGAGGCAAGGAATGAAAAGCATCGTTGCCCTTTCTGTTGTTAAGGAAATTGAAATTGATTATAAGAAGCACAATTGCAAAGGCGCAACAGCCTATTGCCAGGGCGTTGGCAAAAAAATCAAATTCATCCATTAAATCATAGATAGGAATTTCTTCGTATTTAAGCCATTCGGTTGCATTTCTCCATAAAAAGACAGGCGAGAATATAAAGGAAATAAGGGTTGCTATACCTGTAAAGCCTAAATTCTTTTTAAAGGTGAACAAAAGCATATTTATAAAGGGATTAAGTTTCTTACTTGAGCAGTTCTTCAAAGTCATAGCCTTTTTCCTCCAATTCATATACAAATATCTCCTCAAGACTGGGCGGCACCAACTCTATAAACACGGGCACCAATGCATTAAGGAAGCTCTTTATCTCCTTTTCATCTCCCTTAACAACCAACTGAATAAGGGAGCCTGTTTTTTCTATCTTCATGGGCTTCAGTTCGTCAAATACCGATAAATCGGGTATCATACTAAACACCGCCTGAACCTTATGCACATTACCCTTGAGGTTATCGATATCCTCATTAAATACAATATTTCCGTTGTGAAGAAGTCCTACACTATCACAAAGGGATTCAAGGTCGCTTAAATTGTGGGACGCTATAATGGCGGTCATACCGTCCGAAACACCCTCTGCAAGTAAGGATTTAAGCACCTTTCTCATAACGGGATCGAGTCCGTCAAAGGCTTCGTCTAAAAGCAGATATTTCGGTCTTACCGAAAGACATAGCATCAAAGCCGCCTGTCTTTGCATACCCTTGGACATAGTGGCTATTCTCGCCTTTTTGTTAAGGGGAAATATTGATGAAAGATATTCAAATCTCTCCCAATCAAAGGTGGGATACAGCATAGCGTAATACTTAGCCATCTCATTTATATTGGACTGATGAATAAAATAAGGTGTATCGGGTAAATAACAAATTTTTGACTTAAGCTGAGGGTTGTTAAAGGGCTTTTCGCCATCAATGAGTATATCCCCTCCGTCAGGAGTGTAAACTCCCGAAATTAATCTCATTAAGGTGGACTTACCCGAACCGTTAGAGCCTACAAGGCCATAAACCGAGCCTTCCTTAATTTCAAAATTTACAGCATCAAGGGCTACCTTATTTTCAAACCTTTTGGTTAAATTAATAGCTTCAATCATTTGATTTCCTCCTTATACATTTCGTCTATTGCCGAAATCAGCGCTTCTCGGGAAATACCCCTTTTGTGCGCCTCCTCTACCGCCTCTTTAAATCTCCCTAAGGAAATTTCCATAACAGCCCTATCCGATTTTTCATCCTCGGATAAAAAGCTACCCTTACCCGAAACAGAGTATATAATACCCTTTTCTTCGAGTATGGCATAAGCCTTCTGTACAGTATTTGGATTAATACCAAGCTGAGAAGCAAGGGCTCTTACTGAGGGTAAAGAATCTCCCCCTTTAAGCGCTCCCACCATTTTTAGTCGGATAATTCCGTTTATCAGCTGGTCATAAATAGGCACCGAGCTCCTATAATCTAACTGAATCACAAGAAAGCCTCCTTTTCGTACTTAGTGTATTAGTTCGATTAGTACAGTTGTATAATACACCCTTTTCCTTAATTTGTCAAGGGGATTTTAAAATAAAAAAATCTCACTGCAAAAATACAGTGAGATTTTTTATTAAAGAGTTATCTTAATTTCCTTTTGTGTGGGCTCATATAGGCGGTATTTAACACCGGCGCTATCAAGCATACGCTTTGATGCCTTTACCCCCTCGGTATCGGCATATTTATCGCTCATATAAACTATTTCTTTTATACCCGACTGAATAATAGCTTTAGCGCACTCATTACAGGGGAAAAGCGTTACATAAACGGTGCAACCACGAACAGAAGAGGTGTTGCAGTTAAGTATAGCATTAAGCTCCGCATGACAAACATACAGATACTTAGAATCAAGACCTTCTCCCCTATCCCAAGGATATTCATCATCGTGGCAATGATGGGGCATTCCGTTATATCCCATAGAAAGTATACGCTTATCCTCGTTTACGATACAAGCGCCCACCTGAGTGGATGGGTCTTTACTGCGAAGGGCGGATAGCAAGGCTATGCCCATAAAATATTCATCCCAACTTAAAAAGTCCGTTCTTTTCAAAACTATCACCTCTTAGAATATTTATACCATATTGTTATCACTTTTGCAATTCCCTCTTTTGTGACGGTAAAACACACAACGCCGTTATCATCATTACCGCAGGGAACACTGTACAACACAAAAAGCCCGTTGCAAGATTTGTTGCATTGGCTATTACCCCTAAAAGCCAAGGGCCTATAGAACAGCCAAGGTCACCGCATAAAGCGAAAACGCTAAACATAGCCGTTCCGCCTAAGGGGAAGCTTGATGACGCCTGAGAATAAAGTCCCGGCCAAAATGAGCTTACTGTAAATCCGCAAACCGCACAGGAAATCAGACTTATAACAGGTGATGCGCTGCCTCCAGTTATTATATAGCATATAATACAAGCGATGCTCATTGTAATCAACACGGTTTTAAAGGGTATTTTTTCGGCAATGGCGGCATGGGTTATTCTTCCCGTACCCATTAATACCGCAAAGGCGCAAGGACCTGCCAAATCGCCTATTACCTTACTAACACCCAGTCCCTCCTGAGCAAACATAGAAGCCCATTCAGCCATTGCAATTTCACTTGCTCCTGCGCAGAACATCATTATCATAATACCGATAAAGGTTTTATTTTTTATAAGATTTTTAATCGGCTCGCTTTTGTCACCGCTTATAGGTTCAATAAATGGTACCTTTATAAATGCAAAACCGTTAAAAAAGGGTATTATCGCCCATACCAATGGGATAAACTGCCAATTTGCAAAGCCAAAAGCCTTGACCATAAGGGTTGTTACTATAACGGTAAAAACCTGTCCCCAACAATAAAATGAATGCAGGAAGGACATATTTGCCTGTTTATTATCTGTGGGTAAATTCTCGATAAGGGGGCTTACAAGCACCTCTAAAAGACCGCTTCCCACTGCATAAATAACGACAGAAATATTAATTGCAAGATATACATTGCTCATAATCTGAGGCAAAATTGCCAATAAGCAAAGACCTGCTGCCGCTCCCCACTGACTTATCACCATACATTTGCGATAACCGAACAGAGCAACTATCTTAGGGGTTAAGGCATCGGTTAGAAACTGAACGCCGAAATTAACCAGAATTATTCTGCCTAACATTTCATAATTAAGCCCATAATTCTTATTCAGTACAATAAAAAGAATGGGTAAAAAGTTATTAATAATCGCCTGAACAACGTATCCTACATAACAGGCAAGCTTTGTTGATGTGTATTTTTTCATTTTATATCTCCAAAACCTCTAAAAGCTGACAGGGTTTTTCTATAATATGTATAGCGCCGCATTCTTCAAGCTCTTTTCTTTCACGGAAGCCCCATAGCACACCTACGGCAACCGCTCCCGAATTTACGGCAGTTTGCATATCCATACCCGAATCTCCCACAAAGGCACATTCCTCAGATTTGACTTTCAAATCACTAATAACCTCAAGGGTAAGCTTTGGATCGGGCTTAGCAGGGTAATTCGGTTTCTTTCCCACAACCGCATCGAATATATCACCGAAGATTTTATCAACTACTATTTTAGCCATTTCATCGGCTTTATTAGAAATTACTGCAGTTTTATATCCTTTTTGTTTGAGAGACAACAATAACTCTCTTATGCCTTCATAGGCATCGGTGCTATCAAGATAATGCTGCGCATAATATTCTCTGAATATTTTATGGCATTTTTCAACTGTTGCTTCGTCTCTGTTTTCTTCGGGTAATGCTCTTTTTATCAGCATAATCATTCCGTCCCCAACAAAATAACGGTATTTTTCTATTTCGTGAGTTGGAAATCCCATTGAGGCAAGAGCAAAATTTGTACTGTCCGCCAAATCCTTTATAGAATTGACCAGTGTACCATCCAAATCGAACAATACAGCCTTAATCAACTGAATCACATCCTAAATAACAATAAAAAAAGTCCCTAACGGGACTTTTTCTTTTATATAGCTCTGGTAACCTTACCTGAACGCAAACAACGGGTGCAGGCATTGATACGACGCGGAGTTCCGTTTACGATTGCCTTTACCTTCTTAACATTGGGCTTCCAGGTTCTGTTGGAGCGTCTGTGTGAGTGAGAAACCTTAATTCCGAAAGCAATTTCTTTATTGCAGATATCACATTTAGCCATGGTCTGCACCTCCTTCTTTTTACATAGCAAAAATTATAATAACAGAAAATGCAAGAAAAATCAAGTCTTTTTTTACATATTCTCAAAAAAATCAGTGTTCACTGCGGCATGGTCTGTTCATTAAATCCGTAAGCACCTGTTTTACATCCTTATTTTCATAGAGAATTGCATAGCATTCCTCTATTATAGGCATTGTTATTCTATACTTTTTAGCAAGGTTATAAGCGGAGAAGGATGCATAATAACCCTCAACCGTTCCTACCTCACTGAGAGCCTGCTCTACCGATACGCCTGAGCCTACCTTGTTGCCGAAGCGGTTATTACGGCTGTGCTTTGATGTGCAGGTAACTATAAGGTCCCCTATACCAGTAAGACCTGCAAAGGTATATTCCTTAGCACCCATGCAAACACCAAGTCTTGCCATTTCTGCAAGGCCTCTTGTTATCATAGCCGCCTTGGTATTATCTCCAAGGTTCATTCCCTCGCATATACCTGCCGCTATAGCGATAACATTTTTAAGGGCTCCGCCCAGCTCAACACCCACAATATCTCCAGAAGTGTAAATACGAAGATATGGACTTGCCATAATATCCTGTACTATCTGAGCCGCAGGAAGACTGTTTGATGCCGCCACAATAGACGTTGGAATATTACGGGCGACCTCCTCGGCATGGGAAGGACCCGAAAAGGCTACTATTCTTGCATTTTCACCAAGTTCTTCTCTTATCACCTCGGAAAGTCTTTTAAGACTATCCTGTTCTATACCCTTTGAAACATTTACAACTATACCATAATTCTTATAACCGCAAAGCTGTTTAGCAACCTGACGGACCGCCGTTGAAGGAGTTGCAATTATGGTTAAAACCGAGCCCTCCACACAGGACATATCGTTTGTTATATTTATTTCTTTCGGAAGATAAACATCCTTTAAAAGCTTTTCATTGGTACGCTTTTCCAGAAGTAAATTGACCTCATTTTCAAAAGGAGACCATATAGTTACTTCATTACCGGAATTATGGGCAGATATGGCGAGAGCCATTCCCCAACCGCCGGCACCTAAAATCGTTATTTTAGACAAGTTTATTTCCTCCTGCCGATTTTATTTTCTTCGCCGTTTATAAGGCGGATAATATTCTCCTTATGCTTCAAGAAAACAATTAATCCCATTGCAACACTCAGAATAATCTGAACTGCAAGGCTTCCCGAACGGTCATAAAATATAACCGACATAACAACCACCGTGACGGTTGCTATAAGGGAGCTTAGGGAAACTATCCTTGAAAGGAGCGTTGAAACAGCAAATACACAAAGACCTATAATAATGGCTATCGGGCAACAAACGGCAAATATACCAACGCTTGTAGCCACTCCCTTTCCTCCTTTAAACTGAAAGAAAATAGGAAATACGTGACCTAACATACAGGCAAGTCCGCAAAGGAATGCTCCGTTTGAGGGCAAAGCCCAGGAGGCTGATGTTGCATTTAAGATATATTCAAATATAAGCTCGCCTATAAAACAGGCAACAAAGCCTTTTAGCGCATCGCATAAAAAGGTAAGAGCACCGGGGAGAAAGCCTCCCACCCTCATCATATTGGTAGTACCGGCGTTTCCGCTTCCCATATCTCTTACATCCTTTTTAAGGAACACACCCGAAAAAACAACGGCAAAATTTATACTTCCTATTAAATATGCCGCAATAACCGTTACAATGGCGGTCATTATCATTACTTATCGCCTCTTTCACGAATAACAAATCTCACCGGAGTTCCCTCAAGACCAAAGGTTGAACGAATTTGATTTTCAAGGTATCTCTGATAAGAAAAATGGAACAGCTCTGCTTTGTTGCAGAAGCAAACGAATGTTGGAGGCTTGGTTGAAGCCTGTGTCATATAATAAATCTTAAGTCTTTTACCTTTATCCGAGGGAGGTTGAACCCTTGCTGTAGCATCGGCAAGGATATCATTGAGCATACCCGTTGATATACGCATTGTATTCTGCGAATGAACATACTTAATAAGCTCGAAAAGGCGGTCAAGTCTTTGTCCCGTCTTAGCGGAGATAAAGATAATGGGAGCATAGGGCATAAAGGAAAAATCGGTCATCAGTTTTTTGCGGTAGCTATCCATCGTCCTACCGTCCTTTTCAACTATATCCCACTTATTTACGGCGATTATACAAGCCTTACCGTTTTCAAGAGCCAACCCTGCTACCTTGGAATCCTGTTCGGTAAAGCCCTCCTTACCGTCAATCATAATAACGCATACATCGGCTCTATCAATAGCCATTTCGGCACGGATAACACTGTATTTTTCAATTTTATCCTCAACCTTGCTTTTACGGCGAAGACCTGCGGTATCAATAAAATTAAATTTACCGAATTTATTCTCAATAAGGGTATCTATAGCATCCCTTGTTGTTCCTGCAATATCCGAAACTATAGCACGTTGCTCTCCTGCAACGGCATTAACAAGCGAGGATTTACCAGCATTAGGCTTACCTATTACCGCTACATTTATAATATCCTCATCATCACTTGCATTAAGCTCTTCTTCCGAAAGATTTTCAAGCACTGCATCAAGCAAATCACCCGTACCGTATCCGTGAACGGAGGAAACCTGAATAGGCTCACCAAGACCCAAATTATAAAATTCGTACAGCTCTATTGGTGGCTCTCCCACCTTATCGCACTTGTTTACACATAAAACAATGGGTTTGCCGCTTTTTTGAAGCATTGCGGCAATATCCATATCGGCGGCCGTTACTCCGCTTCTAAGGTCGGTAACAAAAATAATTACCGCAGCCATATCAATGGCAAGCTGAGCTTGAGCACGCATATTTGCAAGTATAATATCATCGGTTTTAGGCTCTATACCGCCAGTATCTATAAGCATTAAATTATGCCCTAACCATTCGGCATCCCCATAGATACGGTCCCTTGTTACACCGGGAGTATCATCAACTATAGAAAGCCTTTTACCTATTATTCTGTTAAAAAGAGTTGATTTGCCGACATTTGGTCTGCCCACAACTGCAATTATAGGTTTTGACATATAATCCTCCCTATTAAATCGTATCCATCGTTATTAACCGACGTTATCTTTACATTAAGCTTTTGAGAAAGCTCGTCCACCGTTACGCTATCAAGGAACATATCCCCCTCATTTCTAAGCATAACAGACGGAATAAGCAATTCTTCACCCAATTCCTTACCTTTTAGTTGTTCATATATATCGGTTGCAGTTACAAGCCCTGCAACATCTATTTTACCACCGAAAAAGTTGTTCTTAACGGCATACACATTACACTCTAAATTATGCCATTTTTTGGAAGCCTTGTCAACTACATCACTAATAAGGGGATATGCGGCTTCACCCGTTGCAATTGAGATTTTTCTCGGCGGAATATCATCAAAATCACAGCCGGCAATGGCTTGCTCCACTTCACTTAAAAGCAACGCCCAAAGACCCACGCCGTTTTCAAGCTGAAGAAAATCTTCATAATAATCGGCATTGGGGATATCTCTTTTTGCCAAAAGATAAAATTCATCGGCACAGAAAACTCTGCGCTCGTTATATTTTTGAATACATATATCACCGTATTCTTTTACGGTTTCAAGAACTGCTTCGGCTGTTTCCTTGCAGAAAGGCTCTAACTTAGCAAGTCCCTCTCTGTGACCCGTTATTCCAACGGGTACTGCCGCAATGCACTCTACATTTTCGAGCTCGGTTAGATCCTTTAGACTGCGTCTTAGTTCTTTTCCATCGTTAATACCGGGGCAAAGAACCAGTTGGCAGTTTATCTTTATCCCTGCATCGTTAAATCTTTTTATAAGGGATAAAACCTTTCCCGCATTTTTATTGGTCATCATCTTAACACGCAATTCGGGATTGGTTGTGTGCACCGAGATATTTATAGGGCTGATATGCATTTTTATAATGCGTTCAACCTCGTGCTCGGTGATATTGGTAAGGGTTATATAGTTACCGAAAAGGAATGAAAGACGGGAATCATCATCCTTGAAATAAAGGGTTTCACGCAGTCCCTTAGGCAACTGGTCAATAAAGCAGAATATACATTTATTAAGGCAGGAGCGCTTTTCATCCATAAGATAGGTTTCAAAAAGCAGACCTAATTCTTGCGTTTCTCCTTTTTTTATCTTAACGCATTTTTCTTTCCCCGCAGAATTTATAAACTTTATTTTAAGAAGCTTATCATTCTGATAAAAACGGTAATCGAGGACATCCATTATTTCGTTATCATTTATAGATACCAGCACATCACAAGGCTTCAAACCTTTTTTTGCCGCAGGACTTCCCTTCTCCACCGATTTTATTACAACCGACATTCCTTTTCACTTCCTTCCTAAAAAAACAGAGGAGGATAAGTCTTTTATGACTTCTTATCCCCCTCAGCCTCGAATTTTTAATTGCTTATTCAGCAACCTCTATAACCTGACGGCCTGCATACTGACCGCAAGCAGCGCAAAGTCTGTGCGGACGCTTGTATTCACCGCAGTTAGGACATTTAACCATTGTGGGAGCGGTGAGCTTCCAGAGGTTATTTCTTCTCTTATCTCTTCTTGCCTTAGATGTTTTTCTCTTCGGTACTGCCATTTTTGGCACCTCCTTAAATCTCTAATCAATGTTTATTACTTTAATAAATCAGCAAGTGCCTGTAGTCTTGGGTCAATCTCTTTTTTAGGACAACCGCAGTCACCCTCGTTGAGATTTTTGCCGCACTTAGGACATAGCCCCTTGCAGTTTTCATCACACAGATGCTTCATTGGAAGACTAGTTACGACTTCGGTGAAAACAAGCTGTTCTAAATCAAGCTTCATATCGGGAACGAGAACAATTCTTTCATTCTCCTCTCCCTCTATAGAAGGAGCCAAGTCCTTCTCCACTACTATACTGTGGGAATGAACAACATGCTTTCCGCAACGGTCACAGTCTGCCGAATAATCATAAGTTATCTGCGCATTTAACCCAACCAAACTTGCTTTGTTGGAAACGGTACCGTTGAATTTAACGGGCGTAATGAGCGGAAAAACCCCCGAAAATTCCTCTTTACTCATATCCAACTCATACTCTATCGGTAGGGAGAAACCTTCATTGACAAATACCTTTTTTAAATCAATAATCATACTCCCACCTCTATCGTCACAAAGTATATTATATATAGCAAGAGGGCTTTTGTCAAGGTTTTTGTTGCACATAAAATTTATATTTTTTATTGATAAATGTATTGCAATAATACTTAGTTTTCTGTATAATAATTTACAGTAATTTCCTTTATGGGAGGCAAAGATATGTCAAAATTAATTTTATTTCAGGGCGACTCTATAACAGATGCCGGCAGAAATCGTGAAAACGATGCCGGAACAGGCACAGGATACCCCACCTTTGTTAAGGGTGAATTAGGTCTTTCTAACCCCGGTGAATATGAATTTATTAACCGAGGAATTTCGGGTAACAGAATTGTTGATTTATATGCAAGAATAAAGGCTGATATAATCAATTTAAAACCCGATTATATGAGTATTCTTATAGGTGTTAACGATGTTTGGCACGAATTTGGAGGACACAATGGAGTTAGCGCTGAAAAATATGAGAAAATATATTCTATGTTGATAGAGGAAATCAAAGAGGCTTTACCCGATATTAAAATAATGATATTGGAACCCTTTGTTCTTGAAGCTTCTGCAACCATGTCCACCGAGGAAGACCCCGAGCGTTGGAGCGTATTCAACAGCGAGGTTAAAAAACGTGCGGCTGCTGCAAAACGAATAGCAGAAAAATTTGATTTACCCTTTATCACTTTACAGGATAAATTAGATGAAGTTTGTAAATATGCCGAGGCTTCCTACTGGCTTGCTGACGGTGTTCATCCCACCGCAATGGGTCACTGCCTTATAAAGGACGCTTGGCTTAAAACATTTAAGGAGTTATAATTATGGCTAAAAAGGTCTTATTCTTTGGTGATTCAATAACAGATGGCGGAAGAGTTTATAATGATACCAAACTTCTTCCCCGTGATACCTGGATGGGTTACGGCTATGTTACTATGACTGCCGCCGAGCTCGGTTTTGAAAATCCCGGAAAATATCAGTTTTTTAACCGTGGTATTTCGGGCAACAGAGTTTCTCACCTTTATTCAAGACTCAATGAAGATGTTGTAAGTATTGCTCCCGATTATTTAAGCATACTTATAGGAATTAACGATTTTGCCACTAAAATTGAGAGTTTTGAAAAGATTTACGATATTCTTGTTGGCGATATAATAGAGGCTCTTCCCAATGTTAAAATTATGATTTTAGAGCCATTTTTCTCGGAAGGTTTTTGCACAAATAACACCGATGAAGATAAAGACCGACTTGAACGTTACCGTGAAAAATGCCCTCAGATTGCTGCAGCGGCAAAACGAATTGCCCAAAAATACAATCTTAAATTTGTTCCTCTTCAGGAAAAATTTGATGAGCTTTGCAATAAATATGGCCACTCCTGCTTCTCGGTTGACGGAATTCATCCCAATGCTGCAGGTCATAATCTGATAAAGAATGAATGGATAAAGGCCTTTAAAGAAATGGAATAAACCCTTGAAGCAGTCGGTTGACTGCTTCATTTTTTGAAATTAATGAGCACCTTTATGGTATTCCACAGTTTTAACGGGAATATTATAAAAAACTTCTTTTTCCGGAGTGTTAAACTATGATTGCATTATTTTTAAATGTTCTGACACAGGTAGTCATATTGCTTATACTTATCTGCCTTGGTGTTGTTTTAACCAAAACAAAGGTTTTAACTCAAAAAGGCATCGCCAGTATGACCGATATGATACTTTATCTTGTAACACCCTGTGTTATAATCAAATCCTTTATGAGAGAATTTGATGTTACTGTATTGAAAAAGCTTCTTTTTTGCTTTTTAATAACCTTTTTGCTTCATATAGGACTCATAATAGGAGCAAATCTTCTTATTCGTACAAAGGATATCAAAAAAGAGCGAGTGCTTCGCTTTGCCGCTATCTTTTCCAACTGCGGATATATGGCAATACCCCTACAGCAGGCCCTTATCGGCGATGAAGGAGTTTTCTATGCCGCAGCATTTATAGCCGTTTTTCAGGTATTTATATGGAGCTACGGCATCATTCTTATGAGCGGTGATAAAAAATATATTTCGGCTAAAAAAATGCTGATAAATCCGGGTGTTATCGGACTTACCATTGGACTTATATTCTTCCTTTTGCCCTTAGAGGTTCCGAAGGTGGTTTCCGAGCCTATTTCATATATGGCATCCCTGAACACTCCTCTACCGATGATAGTAATAGGCTATCATCTTGCCAACAGTAATCTCCTTAAAGGCTTTAAAGATAAACACTGCTTGCTCACAATAGCCGTAAGACTGGTTATTCTCCCCCTTGCAGCTCTCGGAATACTTTACCTTTGCGGAATCAGAGGAAATATCCTGATAGCGGTTATGATATGCACCTGTATGCCAGCCGCAACTATAAACACAATGCTTGCTTCAAAGTTCAGCGGCGATACCGAATCCTCGGTAAATGTTGTTTCCATCAGCACTGTATTATCATTAATAACTATTCCGTTAATTGTATCCTTTACACAGTATATAGCTTAAATAAAAAAACACTGAAGAGAAATTCTCTTCAGTGTTTTTTATTACCATTCTTCCCAACCGTCGTTTTCATCGCCGATAATTTCATCTTTACCGCCTGATACATTTACATCGGCTATAGCTTCATCTACATGAGCTCTCATTCTGAGCAAAGGGTTTTTATATTCTTTTCTCATTTCAATCACCTCATTGCTTAATGGCAGATATAGCCCGACTTAATGCTTCGGCATTTTCGTTTAGATATGCCAGTACCTTTTCGCCGTTATTGGCGGTAACACCACTTGCCCAAACATATTTTCCGTTATCGTTCTTTCCGCTTATGATTTCGGTTATTTCACCAACGCCGTATTCATCATCCATCTTTTCATAGTTATCATATGTCCAGGAAAGAATACTTTTTGCTATGCTGATTACCGAGCGGCAGATATATCCGTTCTCAACACCTGTGGCTGATTCTATACTTCCATTTCCTCCGTCGGAATAATAATAAGTATCATCACCCTCGTATTTTACAAATATCCTTGCAACATAACGGTAACCGTAGCTTGTAGGAGGCACCTGTCCTATATTTGCATAGAACATCTGTCCCGATTTTGATGCTGGTGTTTCTAATGTAGCTATACCTTTAATTACATAGGCATTATCACTATCAACAGTTAAATCCTCAAGGGTTACATATCCCTTTGTTATGCGGTTGTAATAGGTTATTAAAATTCCGTATTCCTTAACCTTTTTATCCGTCAAAGCAAATTGACAGGAAAAACGGATATCCTGAGATTCACTCTTACTAATAGATGCACCTAAAATAGCAGGGGTTAAATCCTCGGTTATCTGAAAAGTAGTACTTGCAGTTGATCCGTTACTTGTTATACTTGCAGTTGCTGTTCCAACTGCAGTATTGTTACTGTATACTATTTCGGGTATTGGGCCTACCCAGGTTGAATTTTTCACAATTTTTGCCGCTTCGATCGGTGAGCCCGTATACAAGCTTGATACATCACTATCAAATAAAACCTCTAATGTTCCATCTGCCCTATTTTCCGTAACGCTTACATTATTGAATTTTTGTGTTATAACAGATCCATTTGCAGAATAAGTGCAATAATAGACATTATCGGAAGCACTTCTAACCGTTCCAAATCCTCCAAAAATACTGTTTTTCATTATGCGTGTCATAGTGTCGTCTTGCGGACCGGTTTTATCTTTATATTTATCATATGCCGCTTTATCGGCATAGATAAGATATGTTTTTTCATTAGAAGATAAAGTATACTGCCTACTTCTTACATAAAGACTTCTGTCGTCATACTTACTTCCCGTTTGAGAATCTATACCATCCATCGAAACATTGGCATTTGAACTTAAGAATAGTGTAATGTTTCCGTTAACATAGTAGGAAGAATCCCATGCAATACTGAGTCCCGAACGGCCAACACCGTTATAGCAACCGCCATATACTCTTCTTACAACATTTCCGCCGAGAAGCTGTATATTAACATTACCGGTGTAACTTGTGCCACCGCTCGCACCGAACAAATCAGCAACTGAGCCACCCTTCATTACAATGTTAATATCGCCGTTTACGGTTGACCCGTCATTTGTTCCGCCGTAGATACCATATGAAGAAGCATTACCCGAAAATTCAACATTAGTATCACCTTCAACGACATTTGAACCTGAGCCTCCGCCAACTACAAAACTTGAAAGCGCATTATCGGTGAATACTATATTGGTGCTTCCGCCTACAGTACCGCCATAACCGCCACCATAAAAGTTCGATACATTTTCATGATTCAAAGCAGTACAAATAGCGCTGTTTACATTACCGCCTATATAAAGGTTGGTATCGCCCGTAACATCACCGCTGTTACTGCCGCCATAAATAGCCACATAACTACCGCTAAGCACCGTTAAATCAGTACTTTCAACCGTTGTTCCGGATACACCGCCGCCAAAGAGGTTTATGGCATTTGTAATAACAACATTTTCACCCATAACCAATTTATGACCGTTTGCATAGATATAATCATTTGCATCGAACTCAAGGGTTATATTTTCGAATGTAACATCCTCACCTAAAACGAGTCCTTTTGAAAGGGCTGCGCCGTTAAGTGTTCCGCCCGAAATTGTAACAATTTTGCCGTGATTATTCCAAACAAAATCTGATGCCAATGTATATGTTCCTACAATGGAAATCGTACCGCCATCCCTAACCCACTGATATGCTTTATCCAGGGTTGCGACGGGAGAATTTTGTGTACCGTCATTTGCATCGTCACCCGTAGCAGAAAGATAAACTGTATCCAGAGTCTTTAATTCTAAAATCTTATTATAAAGCCTTGTTAAATGAATAACCTCTTTATTAAGCTGAGCTTTTACAACATTAGTTAAACCATCCAAAGCCTCTTTTGCATCAAGAACAGCCTTTGTATCATCGACTGTTACCGTTGCGGTTGTAAGAGCTAATGTTTCTGCATACTCTGCACGGAAT
>JAGBBN010000002.1:0-47411 GCA_017938445.1 Clostridia bacterium
ATATAATATATATTATATAGTATAATCTATATTGTACCAAGAGCATTTTTCAAAATGTTTCACATGAAACATCGCTCTTTTTAAAAATATTATACCAATATATCGACTGTATGTAAACAAAAAAATATCTGTCCCAAGAAAATTTTTGGGACAGATTTATCTCGTTTTCAGGTTTTATCCCCCGGTTTAAATATAAGCGCCATTACAAATCCTGCAAATACCGATGCAGCAATTCCCGCCGAGGTTGCGGTGAGTCCGCCCATTAAGGCTCCTATAATCCCGTATTGCTCTACCGCTTCCTTTACTCCCATCGCAAGACTGTATCCGAAGCCGGTTAGCGGAACGGTGGCTCCCGCCCCCGCAAACTCAACAATCGGCTCATATAACCCCAAAGCCGTAAGAACAACGCCTCCCACCACATAGCAGACAAGTATTCTGGCGGGGGTTAACCTTGTATAATCGATTAAAAACTGACCTATAAGGCAGATAAATCCGCCCACCAGAAAGGCATAAAGGCAATCCATGAACAAAGACATATTTTTTCGCTCCTTAATATCTTTGTTTTATATTGTTTGCCGATGTTTTTAAATTATTCGGCCCTAATGCCCTTTAATATGGCTTTTTTTGTATCGTTATAGTCAAGATGCAATATTCTGAGTCGGTCTGCACTCTCGCTACGCACCGTTATTTTCGCTTTGCAGGTGTTGTGCTTTAAATCAGCCGGATATCTTATCAGCTTGATTTCCCCTATCTTTTCCTTGGGGCACCGTATTTCCCTCGTTCCAAGCCCTTTAATCCCTTTTGCCGTGACCGATTTTTCGCCGATACTAAGGCAACTGTTGTTATAATTATAAATGCAAAGGTCGGCATAATACAGTACCGTCAAAAGGCCTACCAACATAAAAAACAGCATTAGTCGGTCAAAATAATCGAAAATTGCCACCAAAGAGATTACCGCCCCTATAATAATACCGGAAAACATCAATGGCTTAAACAAAAATCGGTTTCGGGTAGTGGCTGAGTGTTTTGGTGTTATTTTGGCACCTTCAGTTGTTGCAAAGGGAAAGAACAAATAGGAATACTCCTCTATTTTAGCCTTTTTTCCGCAAGGCACCACCGTTGCCGTCTCTTTCCTGGAATCTCCGAAGCCGGCAACCGAAGCATTTAACGAATAAAGTCTGAACAGCCGCATCAAGGGTGTTTGCTCGATTTTTATATCGTTTACGGCATTTTTCTTAAAATAGGTTCTCTTTCTGACAAAAAAACCTGCGCTTACCGTTACGTTTTCTTGGTCTACACTAAGGCGGAACCTTATATATTTAAGCAAGGAATAACAAAAGGCTATAAAATATGCCGCTATAAAAACAATGGTTATTATATTTACTATCGGCGGAAAATAAAGTTGAATTTTGTTGGCGGTATCGCTTATTTGGTCAAAAAGCATTTCGCCGATGGCGATTCCGAGAAGGTCTCCTGTTTTCTTTATTACGGGTACGCTGACTATTATTCCTGTTAGCACCGAAGAGGTGGTTGCCGCCATAACTGCTAATTTAAGCGCCGAAAACCTTACGGTTACATTATTAGCCTTGCCGTAAAGCAGGGTTGATAACCGCTTTCCGTCGGTAACCGAAATCTTAAACTTGAAATCAGATTTTCTAATCAGTCCCGCCTCGGTATTAATTTCATAGGTAACAGCGCCGAATATTCTGTCAAAAGGATTTCTCGATTCCTCCACCGAAGAAAGTTGGGAAATACGGGCGGTTGCGCTTCGTTTAAGCAGAAAACCTTGTTTAACCGTTATTTTTTCATTTCCAATCTCAACCGAATACATTTTGTACCGCAAAATTCCAATTAATATCAAGGTAACCAGCGCAACGCCTTCCCAAAACAAAAAGCTTCCGAATTTTCCCGTTATAAGAAACTGCAACACAACCTTAACTACGGGTATAACAAGGAAAAACCAGAAGGGGCGCAGAAGTCCAAATATCATTAAAGGGTGAGCTTTAAATCTATATTTCATTTTTTTCACCCGATATTGCCCAAATTATATCCTCCGCATCCTCTTTGTTCATTTCGGGAATTAAAATAAAACCCCTTGCAACCTTCAGGGATAAGGCAGAAACCCCCATAGCTGCGGCTATAGGGGATGTTATCTTCTCGGCATATATAAAACGGGGAAAGGGCAATATATGATTAACCCTTATTATAACCCCTCGGTTTATCACCACTGTTTCACGTGAAACCTCGATTTTGTAGCTCTTGATATGAAGGGGCACGAAAACTGCTATAAAAAGTATAAAAACGAGGAATAATGTCGATAAAAGAATAAGCATCCATTTAGAGAGAAAGAGGGTTAGGGAAACAAGGGCCAGTAAAACGGCGCACAGCACCGTAAGACGCAATTGCCATAAAACCACCGTTTTCTTGGGTAGTCGGTATTCCTTCATCTCCACACCTCCGTTTTATTTAATCTTATCCCAGTATTCCTTGAATTTCTGCTCGGTTTTATTATCACCAAACTCATAATATTTCTTATTTTTTATATTGTCAGGCAGATACTGTTGGTTTACATAATGTCGGGGATAACTGTGTGGGTATTTATAATGCTGTCCCTTGATTTCAGCATCCTCGCCGTCAAAATGCTTGTTCTGCAAATGTCTCGGAATATCGCCGCCGATTCCCCTTTCAACATCCTCCATAGCAGCAATGATAGCATCGTGAGCCGAGTTGGATTTCGGGGAGGTTGCAACGAGAATTACAGCATTTGCCAAGGGCAATCTCGCTTCGGGGAGTCCCACCGTCATTGCGGTATCCACCGCCGCCTTTACAATGGGGATTATCTGAGGGTATGCAAGTCCCACATCCTCATTTGCGCAAACGAGCAGTCGCCTGCAGGCACTGGGTAAATCTCCTGCGGCAAGAAGCCTTGCGAGATAATAAATAGCCGCATCCGGGTCAGAGCCTCGCATCGATTTCTGATATGCCGAAATAATATCGTAATGCTCATCGCCCTCTCGGTCATATCTTACCGAGTTGCCTGCCAGTATCTGTTCAACGGTATCATCGTCTACTTTTATTTTATCCCCGTTTTCTGCCGTTAAAATACATAACTCCAGCATATTTAATGCTCGGCGCACATCTCCTGCGGCTGCACGGGCTAATTTCTTTATGTTATCCTCGCTTAAAACTATCTCTTTATCCTCAGCCGATAGCTTTTTCACCGCTCTTTCTAAAAGCTGCGCAATATCATCGGCGCTAAGGGTTTTAAATTCAAAAACACTGGAGCGGCTTAAAATTGCATTATAAACGTAAAAATAAGGGTTTTCGGTGGTGGAGGCTATGAGGGTTATATCCCCTGTTTCTATATAGGAGAGAAGTATCTGCTGTTGCTTTTTATTAAAATACTGTATCTCATCCAAATATAAAAGTATGCCCGATGCCGAATCAATAGTACCTATTGAAGCAACAATATCCTTAATATCTGCGGTTGAAGCGGTTGTTGCATTAAGATAGCATAGCTTCTTACCGGTCGAGGAGGCAATTATTTTTGCTACCGTCGTTTTTCCAACCCCTGAGGGTCCGTAAAATATAAGGTTAGGGATATTTCCCGTTTCAATAATCTTTCTAAGCACCCTGCCTTCATCAAGCAAATGGTGTTGACCTGCAACCTCGTCTATTGCAGTAGGTCTTATTCTGTCTGCCAAAGGAGTGTTCATAACTTTCACCGCCGTCATTATTTCTTTAGTTTTCTCATAATCTTTTATTGGTGAAGAAAATGAAAAAAACTCTTTTTATAAAAAATGCAATTGTTTTAACAGTTACATCTCTGATTCTACGTTTTGTCGGGATTATTTTTAAGGTATGGCTTGCCTCCGCCATAGGCGCAGAGGGTATTGGACTTTATCAGTTGGTTTTTTCGGTCTATGTTCTGGTTTCAACCTTTGCAAGTAGTGGTATATGTACCGCCGTCACCCGTCTTGTTGCGGACGAATTGGCGTTAGGCACCAAAAAGGGTACCGTTAAAATTTTAAACCGAAGCATACAAATAACGCTGATTATAGCTATTCTTTCCGCCATTGTAGTGTTTTTCGGCGCAAAGCCGATTTCCCTTCTTTTCTTAAAGGATGCAAGGGCAATACCCGCCCTTAAAATACTCACCTTTTCCCTGCCTTTTATGGGGATATCATCCTGTCTTAGAGGATATTTCATCGCCCGCCGACATGCAACGCCATCCGCCGCCACACAGTTGCTTGAACAAGCCGTGCGAATAGGTCTTCTTATGTTACTTATAGGAAAATTTGCAAACAAAGGGCTTACCTTTTGCTGCGCCGCAGTTCTTGGGGCAGATACAGTAGCCGAAACGGTTTCCTGCGCCTGTCTTTATATCGTATATCTAAAGGATAAGGGAAAATTATCTTGTCTTTCAGGCAGAGAAAGACCTCCTTTTCCCATCGTTAAAAGGCTTATGGAGATTGCAATGCCCATAACCTCAGGCAGATATCTTAATACCACCCTTCGCACCGCCGAAAATATTCTCGTTCCCATAAATCTTGCAAAATACAAATTCTCAAGTGAAAATTCTCTGGCTCAGTTCGGTATGATAAAGGGTATGGCTTTGCCCGTTCTCTTTTTCCCGTCAACTCTGCTTAATTCCCTTACAACTCTGCTTATTCCCGAAATGTCGGAGTCCCTTGCGAAAAAGCGGTACGGCATAATCAAATATACCACCGAAACCGTTTTGCGCATAACCTCACTTATTTCCTTTATTTTTGCCGCCCTTTTCTTTATGGCGGGAAAGGAAATCGGTATTCTTGTATACAAGAGTGCAGACGTAGGCTTTCTTCTTTGCGCTCTCTCGCCAATAGTTCCTATGATGTATCTCGACAGCGTTGCTGACGGCATACTCAAAGGCCTTGACCAACAGCTTTACACCTTTAAAACCGCCGCCTTTGATTCGAGCATTCGAATAGTTCTCATTTTAATTGCATTACCCATCGGGGGGATGAAAGCCTTTATATTAATAATGTATTTTTCAAACCTTTTAACCTGTCTTTTACACCTTATAAAGCTCTGCAAAATAAGCGGTGCTCGTCTTTCGGCATTAAAGGGAATTATCGTTCCGCTACTTAGCGCAATTTTAGTTTCTGCCACCGTTCAAAAGCTTCTTTTAGGAGTAAAAGCCACAAATATTTTGGTTTACATAATACTTTTTTGCTCGATTTCAATTCTGGTTTATATCATCCTTTTGTTTTTAACCGGGTGTGTTACAAAGGATGATGTTGAAATCCTATTCGGTAAATAATTTTGCGTTGCGGGAAACGGTTTTTTCTCCCCGCCATTCGTATGCTCTGCCCGAAATATCCTCACCTAAAGCAAAGGAGTCTCGGTAGCCCTCTGTAAATTCCTTGATATAGGTTATGTTGCTGTTTTTGTTAAGGGGGCAAATTTCTGCGCAAATATCACAGCCCCATATTATATTGTTTTGCAAAAGAAGGGCCTTTTCCTCTTCGGAAAGCTCCTTTTTTTGTTGGCTGAGAGCCGATAAACAAAGGTCGCTTCGTAGCCCTGATGGACAAACCCTTTTACAATCGCCGCACAAAGGGCATTTTTTAAAGCTGTTTTCACAATTTATATCAAGGGTTGTAACAATTTCGCCGATAAAACACCAGCTTCCCCACTTTTCGTTTATAAGAAGCCCGTTCTCCCCTTTAACGCCAAGACCTGCCGTTGCGGCGGCATATACCTCTGGAACAGGAGAATTATCTATAAAGGCTTCAAACTTTTCTTCTTTAAATTCTTTTTCTAATTCTTGCTTTATTTTTTGGAGATATTTCCCGCAAACGGTATGATAATCGGGAACGGCGGCATAACGGCTGATTTTATCAGGCCTTTCTTCTCTAACCTTATAAGGAAACAAGAATAAAATCACCGTTTTTGCATTTTCGGGTATTCTTCCTTTTGCTCTGCATTCTAAAAGCTTATCCTCTATTGCAGAAAATTTACAAAAACCGATATCTTTTATACCGCAGTTTTTCGCAATTTTTATTATTCTTTCCTTCATATCATCTAAGCTCCGCAAAAAAGTCCTTTAAAAGAGCGGAACACTCTTCTTCACATATTCCGCCGTATATCTCAGGCTTATGATTATAGGGATAATCGCATAGATTTATAACACTATCCATACTTCCTGCCTTTAAATCGAAGGCGCCGAAAATCACAGTTTTAATTCTCGCATTAATTATAGCTCCCGTACACATAGGACAGGGCTCTAATGTAACATATAACTCACAGTCTTCAAGCCTCCAGCTGCCAAGCTTTTTGCAGGCTTGGTTTATAGCTTCAATTTCTGCATGAGAAAGGGCGTTTTGCTTTTCTTCCCGTCCGTTTTTTCCCGTTGCTATTATCTCTCCGTTTTTTACTATAACGGCGCCAACAGGAATTTCGCCCTTTTCTCCTGCCTGTTTTGCAAGAGCGAGAGCCGCTTCCATAAATTTTCTGTTCATTCCCTTTCCCCTCCTTCGAAAAGCATACAAAGGGCTGTCATAGACAGCCCTTTTTTATTTAAAGAAAAATGTTATTGCTTCGACAATTGAAATTGCCGTAAAAATTATTATAACGGGAGAAGCAAAAAACCATTTATATTTACTGCTTTCTTTGGCTTCGGTTTCTGCCTTTTCTAATTTGAAGCTTCCTTCTTGCTTGGCATATAGGAAAATACCGACGATTCCCAAAAGCAAGCATACAAGCAGATAAACAATATATATCATATTTTCCACAAGCACCGATGCTTCCAGATAATCAAAAACAACCGAAACGAAGTTATTTGCCGAATGAACGGCTATGGCTATAAGTAAAGAATTGGTTTTAACAACTATAAAGCCTAAGATAAGCCCCACCAAAAAGGCGAAGGGCATCTGTTGGAAATTGCCGTGAAGCAATCCAAAAAGTATAGCTGAGGTTATAATGGCAAATCCGTCACCAAATTTGCGCAACATACCTAAAACAATACCTCTCATAGCAAATTCTTCTACAAGCGCCGGTATGATTGCGGTTGCAATAAAGGAAAGCAAGAATCCAAAGATTCCTTTGGGATTTTCTCCGAAATCCACATCGTAATTAAATCCAAAGCTTTCAAAAATACTGCCTGCAACCGAGGTAGCAATGTTTGCAAAGGCGCAAAAACCTAACCCCATAAAGAAAAGAGCAAGAAAAAGTCCCTTTTCTACGGGTTTGAAGGAAACATACCTATCAACCCTTAATCCGTTTATCTTAACGATAAGAATAAAGGGTAGCGTAAAAATTAAGGATGAAAGGCAAATCTGCACCACCGTAAGTATTGCAGGCTCTGAAATTATTTCGTATGCCCTTGCGCTATCAATCCCAATTTTCGACATAATAAGATAATAAATCTGCGCCCAAAAGGAAGAAATTGCGGTTAAAATAAGTAAACTCACACCTATTCGGTTAGCGTTTTTTCTTATTCTCCTTTTTTCTTCAAAGGTTTTTGGCGTAAAGCCAAAGGGGAGAAAGATTTTGCTTTCCTTTTCCCCTTCTTCTTGTTCAAATTCATTATTTTGTAGGGGTTCTTGTTCGTACATAAACATCTTCCTGTCATTTAGAGGCTTTTCTCAATATAAGAAAAGCCTCATTTTTATATTATTCTCAAAACCCTTACTCTTCAGCTGTTACTTCCGTTTCTTCTGCCGCTTCTTCCGAAGAAATATCTCCAACATCCCCTGCATCGGCATCTGCCTCCTCAGGCTTATCGGTTATTTCCTCCTCGTTATGCTCTGCAGTAGCGATAGAAAGTATCTTCTCACCCTCTGCAACCCTCATAACTCTAACGCCCTTTGCAGGACGGGCAAAACAGGAAATATCTCCGCTGAATATTCTTATGATAATACCGTTTGAAGCAATCATAACAATATCATCGTTCTCTCCTATTACAAGAACTGCCGCAACCTTACCGTATTTATCAACACGGTAGTTGGTAAGACCCTTACCGCCTCTCGACTGAATACGGTAATTATCTATATTGCTTATTCTTCCGTATCCCGTTTCGGTAACGGTAAGAAGTCTTGTATTCTCATCAGTAACCGCCATAGCAACAACCTCATCGTCTCCTCTAAGAGTTATTGCCTTAACGCCACGGGCGGTTCTGCCCATTGCTCTTACATCGGTTTCCTTAAACTGAATTGCCATACCGTTTCTTGTTGCAACAAGGAGATTTTCGTCCCCATTTGTCATCTTAACAAAGGATAACTCATCATCCTCATCGATAGATATAGCAATAATACCTGTTTTTCTCGTATTCTTGAACTCAGAAAGCTTGGTTCTCTTAATGATACCCTTCTTTGTTCCCATACAGATATACTTATCCTCATCCAATTCGGATGCGGGAAGAATAATGGTTATCTTTTCCTCCGGCATAAGGGGAAGAATATTAACCATATTCATACCCTTAGCCTGTCTGCTGGAGGCCTCGGGAATCTCGTATGCCTTAATACGGTACATTCTGCCAAGATTACTAAAGAGCATAATGTAATCGTGGGAGGAGCAAACAAACATATTTTCAATTATGTCGTCCTCACGGGTGGTCATACCCGTAATTCCTCTGCCGCCTCTATGCTGAACATTATAGGTATCAACAGGCAAACGCTTAATATAGCCGTTAACCGTTTTTGTAAGAACACATTCCTCTTCGGGGATAAGGTCCTCAATATCAACCTCACCTGCAACATCGGAGATTTCTGTGCGGCGGTCATCAGAGAATTTATCACGAAGGTTAAGAGACTCTGTCTTAACAATATCGAGAATTCTCTCTCTGCTGCCGAGAATTTCGGTGCATTCCTTGATAAAATCAAGCTTTTCCTGTAATTCGTCAAGGATTTTCTGTTTTTCAAGTCCTGCAAGCTTACCGAGCTGCATCTGAACGATAGCGGTAGTCTGAATATCGTCAAGTCCGAATCTTTCGGATAAGGCTTCCTTACTGTCGGGAATAGTCTTGCTTGAACGGATAATGGATATTACCTCATCAATAAAGTCAAGAGCAACCTTAAGTCCCTCTAAAATGTGGGCTCTTTCCTCTGCCTTGCGCTTATCGTAAGCTGTTCTTCTGTAAATAATATCATATTGGAAATCAATGCAGTTCTGCAGCATTTCCTTTAATGTGAGAATCTGTGGTTTTCCGTTAACTATTGCAAGTAAAATCGCACCAAAGGTGGTCTGTAAAGAGGTGTAACGGTAAATCTTGTTAAGAACAACCTGAGGATTTGCATCCTTTTTAAGGTCAACAATAATTCTTATACCACCGTCTCTCTTTGAAGAGTAGTCAACAACATCGTCAATACCCTCGATTTTCTTTTCTGCGGCTAAATCATAAATATGCTTAACAAGCTCCTGCTTTTTAACCTTATAGGGTATTTCGGTTATAACTATTCTGAATTTTCCGTTCTTGGTTTCCTCAATTTCCGCCTTACCACGAACAATAATCTTGCCTCTGCCCGTAGCATAAGCAGCACGGATACCGCTTCTTCCCATTATTATACCGCCGGTGGGGAAATCGGGTCCCTTTATGTGCTGACAAATCTCCTGCATATCGGCTTCGGGGTTATCAATAAGGCAACACATACCGTCAATAACCTCGCCTAAATTATGAGGAGGAATTTCTGTAGCCATACCAACGGCAATACCCGAAGCTCCGTTAACGAGAAGCTGAGGGAATCTTACGGGTAAAACCTGAGGCTCTTCAAGACGGTTATCATAGTTAGGACTAAAATCAACCGTTTCTTTATCTATATCGTCAAGCATCTGAAGAGAAAGTCTGTTCATTCTTGACTCTGTATAACGGTATGCAGCAGCAGGATATCCGTCAATATTACCGAAGTTTCCGTGACCGTCAATAAGAGGATATCTAAGGGAGAAATCCTGAGCCATACGAACCATCGCATCGTAAACGGAAGCGTCACCATGTGGATGGTAACGACCAAGAACCGAACCTACCGTATCGGCGCACTTTCTGTATGCCTTATCGGGGGTAAGTCCGTTTTCGTACATTGTGTAAAGTATTCTTCTGTGAACCGGCTTTAATCCGTCTCTTACATCGGGGATAGCACGGCCAACAAGTACCGACATAGAGTACTGAAGCATACTTTGCTTTACTTCATCAACTATTTCTCTTGGCACAATATTAGTTTCTTCGCTACTGGGCCAATAAACATTTTCTTGTTTTGCCATTTTCTATCCCTCCTTAAATATCCAAATCTGTTGCAAAAACTGCATTATCTTCTATAAATTTACGTCTGGGTTCAACCTCTTCACCCATAAGTATAGTGAAGGTTTCATCGGCTATAGCCGCATCTGCCATTGTTACCTGAAGCATTGTTCTGCGCTCAGGGTCAAGAGTTGTTTCCCAAAGCTGCTCGGGATTCATCTCACCAAGACCCTTATAACGCTGAACATCAACGTTTCCGCCAAGCTCCTCAATATATCTGTCCCTTTCCTCATCGGTAAAGGCATCAAAATATCTCTTTCCTTTAGCAACTCTGTAAAGAGGAGGCTGGGCAAGATAAATATGTCCCGTTTCGATAAGCTCGGGCATATAGCGGAAGAAAAATGTTAAAAGAAGTGTTCTGATGTGGCTTCCGTCAACGTCGGCATCCGCCATAATAACAATTTTATCGTAACGAAGCTTCTCAATATCAAAGTTTTCGGCAATTCCCGTGCCGAGAGCTATTATAACGGGGGTAAGCTTATCGTTTCCGTAAACCTTATCAACCCTTGCCTTTTCAACATTGAGCATTTTACCCCATAAAGGAAGAATAGCCTGATAGGTACTGTTTCTTCCCTCAACTGCGGAACCTCCTGCAGAATCTCCCTCGACGATAAATATTTCGGTCTTTGTGGGGTCATCTGAAATACAGTCCTTAAGCTTTTCGGGCATTCTTGCCTTTCCGCCTATTCCTGCCTTGTTTCTTGAAGCATCTCTTGCTTTTTGAGCAGCTTCTCTTGCATTTGAAGCGGCAATAGCCTTATCAATTATTATCTTACCGTCATTAGGATGCTCTTCCAAGAAGTGATAAAGCTGATCGTTTACCAATTCTCTTACTAATTGTCCGATAGAGGTGTTACCTAACTTTGCTTTAGTCTGACTTTCAAACTGAGCATCGGCAAGCTTTACCGATACAACGGCAACCAAGCCCTCTAAAATATCGTCAGCCTTTAAATTATCGGAAGATTCCTTTATCTTCTTAAAATCGTGGGCATATTTGTTCATAACCCTTGTAACGGTCTGTCTGAACGCCTGTTCATGGGTACCGCCGTCAATAGTATGAAGTGTATTCGCAAATGAAAGTATCTTATTATCGTAAGCAGTAGACCATAAAAGAGCTATTTCTGCAGTACTGTCTCCCTTTGCGGCGGAAAGATATATAACCTCACTGGTTATGCTTTCCTTTTTCATTCCCTCAAGGAGATATTCAACATAGGATTTTATACCACCCTCGAAGCACAGGTCATCCTGTCTGTCCTTTGTATAAGAATCGTCTCTCTTATCGGTTAAAACTATTCTTATTCCACCGTTAAGGAATGCCTGTTCACGAAGTCTTGTTAAAAGAATATCGTAATCATAGGTTGTAGTATCTGTAAAGATAGTAGGATCGGGTTTAAAGGTAACGGTTGTTCCTGTTTCGTTAGTTTCACCTATTATTTCAAGGTCACTTACTATATTTCCCTTTTCATAACGCTGTTTATAAATATTCTTCCCGTCCTTAACCTCAACCTCAAGCCAACTTGAAAGAGCATTAACAACCGAAGCACCAACACCGTGAAGTCCGCCGGAAACCTTATATCCGTTTCCGCCGAATTTACCGCCTGCGTGAAGAATTGTGAAAACAACAGTAACGGTAGGAATTCCCTTTTGTGGGTTTATTCCAACCGGTATACCTCTTCCGTTATCGGTTACTCTGATTATTCCGTCATTAAGAATATCAACAGTAATTTTGTCACAATAGCCTGCAAGGGCTTCATCAATAGAGTTATCAACTATCTCATAAACAAGATGGTGAAGTCCTCTCTCTCCTGTTGAGCCGATGTACATTCCGGGACGTTTTCTAACCGCCTCAAGTCCTTCAAGAACCTGAATGGAATTTTCATCATAATTTTCGGTAACGGGAGTATTAATTTCGTTACTCATTTTTTCTCTCCTTTGTAAATTGTTCTTTTAAGTAGGGTATTGGATGAAATTTGGGAAATAAAAACCTTTTGTTTTTTCTTTTTATTTGAACAAACAGTAAAAGATTTAGGTAATTCGTAGGATACGTTTATTACCTCTCCTCTTTTTTCTGCCTTATTTAAATAATCTCTTGTTCTTTTGGAAACGGTTGTGCTTTCTAAATCAAAAATTCCTATTATTTCTTTTTCATTAACAACAGTTTCCTGACCTAAATGGATAAACATTATTCCTTTATCTCCCCTTTTTTAATATTAAAAATTTTTCCTTTGTTTAAATTTTTAATATTTGAAGGATCGCAACAGCTTAAAAATACCTGTTTTCCTTTTATATGATTAAGAATATAGTTTTGGCGAAGTGGATCTAACTCACTCATAATATCATCAAGCAGACAAACGGGATATTCTCCCGAAATTTTATTAATAACCTCTGCTTCGGATAATTTAAGTGCTATTGCTATGCTTCTTTTTTGTCCCTGGGAGGCAAAAAGTCTGGCAGAAATGCCGTTTATCTTAAATTCTATATCATCTCTGTGAGGACCGATTGAAGTACAACCGCAATTCATATCCTCTTTTCTTGATTTTTTTAGTTCTTCTTCAAGATTTTCACCCGAAAAAGAAGGTATATATTCAATATCAAGCTCTTCTCTTCCGCCGGAAATCTCGTTATATATTGAACCTACAAAGCTTTTTATGCTTTCAATAAATCTTTTTCTGTAAAGAATTATTTTTTCTCCCTTTTCGGCTATCTCTTTTTCAAAAACATCAAGCATAACCGAAACGGAAGCATCATATTTATAATCCTTTATAATGCAATTTCGCTGAAAAACAGCCCTATTATATTCTCTTAAAATAGAAATAAAGGAAGGATATAACTGACCTATTGCTGTATCACAAAATTTTCTTCTAACGCTCGGTCCGTTTTCCACAATAGATAAATCATTTGGTGAAAAAACTATAGCTCTGAAATTTCCTGCTATATTAGATGCTAAAGAAAGTTTTTTTTCGTTTAAAAAAACACTTTTTTTCTCGCTAATTTCGATTTTTTCTTCTTTTTCTATATTCTCAGATACAAAAACAGAAGAAATAACGGCTTTTTTCTCTCCAAATCTTATAAAAGCGGAATCTTTACTTGCTCTAAAGCTTTTTGCACCCGTTAAAAGCCATATAGCTTCTATAATATTTGTTTTTCCTTGAGCATTTTCTCCGCAAATTACATTCATTTCACTATCGGGAGAAAAATTAATATCCCTTATATTTCTGAAATTTTTAAGTGAAATATTTTTTATAATCATTCTATTATAAAACCGGAGTTTTCAAATTCCGCTTTATCTCCCCTATGAAGCTTTTTTCCCCTCATAAGACAAACCTCACCGTTAACCTTAACCTCTCCGTTTTGGATAACAATTTTAGCGTGACCTCCGGAATTAACCATATCTGCAAGCTTCATTGCAGAATCAAGTCTTATAAATTCCTCTTTAATAGAAATTTTTTTATATTCCATTATTTTAACCTCTGAGGCATAATAATATATTTAAAGCTTTCTCCGTCAATTTCGTTGATAACAACACCTGCATTAGGACCGTTGAATAGAATTTCAACCTTTTCATTATCAATAGCCTTTAAAGCTTCAAGCAAATAACGGCTGTTAAGACCAATTTCAAAGCTTTCTCCCTCAAGGTCAATATTAACGCATTCGGTTGCTCTTCCCATTGCGGTTATGGTTGTAAACATAACTGTATGCTCATTAAAATAACAACGAACAGGGGTAGAGAAGAAGTTGCTTATTAAAAGTGAAACACGCTCAACTGTATCAATAAGCTCTCTTGTTCCCATTACAACCCTCTGCTTATGCTCTGCAGGAATTGTTTTTTCATAATTTATAAATTCTCCCTCTAAAAGACGGGAAATAAAGGTATAACCGTTAATATTAAAGGAAATAAGATTTGTTCCAACATTAATTTCTATATTTTCGGTTTCCTCATCTATAAGCTTTATAATTTCTGAAAAAGCCTTACTTGCAATAATAAAGGAAAAATTATCAGAAATATTAACGTTTTCTCTTCTGATAGCAAGTCTGTATCCGTCAACCGCAACGAGCTGCATAACACCGTCTTTCACAACAACGTTAATTCCTGTAAGAATAGGCTTTACACCCTCAGCCTGAGCAGCGGCAAAGATAGTTCCTTTTATCATAGAAGAAAGCAAAGCTCCCTCTATTTCAAATTTTATACCTTCATTAACAGAGGGCATTTCGGGAAAATCAATAGCAGCCATACCCATAATATCAAATGTGGCTTCTCCGCTCTTGATATGGCAGTTTAATTTCTCATCACAGGAGATTTCAACCTGAATGCCGTTCATTCTTCTTAAAATATCAGCAAGAAGCTTTGCATTAATAACAACATCGCCAGCTTCATCGCATTTTGCATAAATTTCCTTTCTCATTCCCATTTCGAGATTATAGGAAATAAGGGTTACCTTGCCTTGTTCAGCAGAAATAAGAATACCGTCAAGTACAGGCATGGAGGTTTTAGAACCAACCACCCTTTGAAGTCTTGTAACAGCATCAAGAAAGGCTGCACGTTCAACCGAGAAAATCATATTTTTTCCTCCTATAAAGAATAATAAAAATAATAGTAATAATAAGGGTTGTTAAAACGGTTAATAAGTAGATAAACTCTTTTATTTAAAAGAACTTTTTATGTTAATAAAATATTTTAAAAAAAGTGGAAAAATATAATAACTTTTTTATTAACAGTTTTTATTTTGGGTTTTTAGTTAATAACAGTTAAATAGGTTAATAATTAAAACTGGTTATTGTTTGCATTGAGGTTTTTTATTATATCGTCAATAAGCTCTTTTTCGTAGGGCTTGTCTTTCAAAAATTCCTCAATTTTCTTTACATTATAAAGAACGGTTGTATGGTCCTTACCGAAGCTTTCTCCTATATCGTCATAAGAAAGGCCGGTTGTTTCTCTTGCAATGTACATCGAAACTCTGCGGGCTAAAACAAGGGAAGCCGTTCTTCTGTTGGATAAAATATCCGATTCCGAAACATTATAGGTTTTAGAAACCTCGGATATAATCTTTTCTATTTTAATAGGCTCAGGCTTGGTATCATTAATAACGTCTCTTATAAAGCCCTGAACGGTTGAAATAGTAGGTCTTTTCTTTTCCAAGGAAACAAAGGCCTGGAGCTTTTTAACAACGCCCTCTAACTGCCTTGTGTTAACCGTGATATGCTCTGCAATATAGAAAGAAATGTTTTCATCTATTTCAAAGCCCATCTGTTCTGCCTTTTTGTTTATAATTCCAACCCTTGTTTCAAAATCGGGAGGAGTTATATCGGCAAATAAACCGCCCTCAAAACGGGAACGGATACGGTCATTAAGGGTTTTGATTTCCTTAGGAGGTCTATCCAGAGTTACAACTATCTGCTTACCCTTCTGGAGAAGAGCATCAAAGGTATTGTAAAATTCCTCCTGGGTTTGCTCCTTACCTGCGATAAAATGAATATCGTCAACAAGAAGGATATCAGCATTTCGAAATTTACTTCTGAAATCATCAACGGTTCCCATACCGAGCTTACCTTCGTGAAGGGACTGAATAAGCTGGTTTGTAAAATCCTCACCACGGGTATATTCAATCTTTCTTCCGGGGAACTTTTTCTTTATGTGATTCTTAATGGCAAGGAGAAGATGGGTTTTACCAACTCCCGAGGGGCCGAAGATAACCAGAGGATTATAAATCAAAGCAGGGTTATCGGCAACTGCAAAGGAGGCGGCGTGGGCAAACTGATTTGTTGAGCCCACAATAAAGTTCTCAAAGGTGAAAAAATCTTCAAAGGAAAGTCCTGCGCTATACTGCTCAGCACGAAGGATTTTTTCCTCCTCATCCTCAAGAATAACATTAACGTTTAATTTTATACCCATAACCTTTTCGGCAGAGTCTTTTATTATTTCAAGGTAATTTTGTTCAATGAGTCCACGGATGTATTCATTGTTGATGGAAAAAACAAGCTCACCGTTTTCAAGAGAAAGGGGTTTGAGCTGAGATAAAAAACAGTTAACCGCAGATTCCGAAATGGTGTTTTTACATTCCTCGCAAATCATCAACCAGATATCATTTAAAGAGCCGATTTGCATTTTTTTACCTCCTTCTAAAATAATTAATATATATATAATATATTAATATAATAATACTAATTAAGTATAACATAATAATATAGAGATTTCAACAATTTACTTATGTTTTGGTGAATAAAAATGGAAAAATTTATACCCCGCACCGATCTTGCGGAAGAAATAGCGGAAAATACCCGAAAAACAGAAGAAAAAACCTTTGAAACGAAAGAAATTATTATAAAAAAAAGAGAGGAAGAAAAGGGAAAATATATAACCGTTTATTTTCCATTTCCTTTTAGCGAAAAGCAAGGAGAAAAAATAGAAAAAATCATATGCAAAGCCCTTTTTGAACTGCTTCCCGAAGGGGTGAAAAACATAATAGTAGCAGGGATAGGAAATCACAGCATAACCGCCGATTCCATAGGTCCCGCCTCGGCGGAAAATATAATAGCAACCAGGGGGGTAGAAGGAATAAAAAGGCAGGTTTCGGTAATACGCCCTGAGGTAGAAGCAAAAACGGGAATAAAAACGGCGGAATATATAAAATTTATTGCGCAAAAAATAAAGCCGGATGCGGTAATACTGATAGATTCCTTAGCCTCAAAAAGCTTGGATAGACTTTTTAAAACCATTCAGATAACAAACACTGGAATTTCTCCCGGCTCAGGTCTTGGACAAAGAAACGAAAGAATCAGCGAACAAGAGCTTTTAATTCCCGTAATTTCAATAGGGGTACCCACGGTGGTGGATATAAATACACTTACTTTTGAGCTTACGGGAAAGGAAATAAAAAAAGAGATGGTTGTAACCCCAACAAATGCAGATTATTTTGTTTACGAGGTTTCAAAAATAATAGCAAGAGGGGTTAATTTATTCAATTTCGGCGAGTTATAATGCCAAGAAAAAAAGCATATTATTATATGAGAAATAATATGTTAGGAACTGAGAAAATGGGAAAAAACGGGGGATTTATAAGGTATATAACGGTATGTTTTATATGTCTTTTGATTTATGTAACGGGTATATATAAAGGCTTTGCTGATGCTAAAATTTCAACTGCAAATCCGAAGTTTGCGGAGATAGAGGAGCATCAAACAGAAGAAATAACCACACAGGTTGAAATTAAGCAAACCGAAGAAAAAAAGGAGGAGAAGGGGGAAGAAAAAAGCACCTCCTCTGTTGCCGCCTCCTCGCCCGAGGTTTATAAAGGAAGGGTTATTTCCCGTTATATATCACCATATACCGCAAAGCTGTGCTACGGTAAGGTTTATATGAAAAACAGCACGGGACTTGATATAGATATAAAAAAACTGCTTAATTCCAAAATTTCCTTTAAAATAAAGAAAAACGACGAGCCTCAGGTGCTAATAGTGCACACCCACACCTCGGAAACCTTTATGAAGCAGGAAAGCGATGTTTATACCGAAAGCTTTTCCTCCAGAACACAGGATAAAAAATATAATATGGTAATGATAGGAAAAATAGTTGCAAAAAAGCTTAATTCCGCAGGGATAAAGACCCTCCACGATGAAACCATTCACGATTATCCCGAATATAACGGCAGTTATAGCAAAAGCGCCGCAACAATAAAGAAATATCTGAAAAAATATCCTTCTATAAAGGTAGTGCTCGACCTGCATAGAGATGCGATATCATCGGGGGATACCGATAAGGTAAAATTAGTTACCGAAATAAAGGGAGAAAAGGCGGCTCAGGTTATGCTTGTTATGGGCTCTCAGAGCGGTTCGGTTACCAATTTTCCCAACTGGCAGGAAAATTTAAAATTAGCCCTTAGAGTTCAGGCGAAAATTGAGGAAAAATATCCAACCCTTGCAAGACCGCTGAGCCTTGTTTCCCGAAATTATAACGAAAGTTTGACAAAGGGCTCAATGCTGATTGAATTCGGCACAGATGTCAATACTATAGATGAGGTCAGCCGCTCGGCAGAGTATGTGGGAGATGCGCTGTCCCTTGTTTTAGGAGAACTTAAATAGGAGAAAAAATGAAAAAGGGAACAAGAACATTTTTAAGAACAGTATATATTAGTTCAACGGTGGTTTTTTGTCTGCTTTTTGGATTTTTAGCCGCCGCTAAAGCATACGAAAACACCGTTAGAATAGGTTTTGGAGAATATAAAAAAGCCGTCGAACTAAACGACGGCTGTTTTCGCATATTTGATTATGAAATTAAATTATAATTCTTCGATAACCTTTGCTGCATTATCAAGATAATCGCAATCAAGGCTTTCAAGCTGACCGTTATCCACCATCTGAGCAAGGGAAACGTCAATAGGCATTTTAGCAAGTAACGGAATACCAATCTCCTTTGCAATATCCTCACTGCCGGAGCCGAAAATTTTAAATTCCTTTCCGCAGTCAGGGCATTTAACATAGCTCATATTCTCAACAATTCCGAGAACGGGAATATTCATCATAGAAGCCATATTATAAGCCTTTTTAACAATAAGAGAAACTAAATCCTGAGGTGAGGTTACGATAACGATACCGTCAAGAGGAATACTCTGGAAAACGGTAAGAGGAACATCGCCTGTTCCGGGAGGGCAGTCGATAAAAAGATAATCCAAATCTCCCCAAACAACATCGTGCCAGAACTGCTTAACAGCCCCCGCAATAACGGGACCTCTCCAAATAACGGGGGAATCGTTTTCAGGAAGCATTAGATTTACCGACATAAGCTCAATACCGCTCTTTGTAACGGCAGGCAAAATGCCGATTTCATTCTGTAAAGCTCTCGAATTTATGCCAAAGGTTTTAGGAATAGATGGACCGGTTATATCGGCATCAAGAAGACCTACATTATAGCCCTTTCTTCTCATAAGGATGGAAAGCATTGAGGAAACCATAGATTTTCCAACGCCGCCCTTTCCGCTTACAACACCTATAACCTTTTTAATGTTATTGTATTCTCCGGTAGGCTCAATAAGACTTTGGGGCTCGTGTCCCGAACAGGATTTTCCGCAGGAGCCGCAATCGCCGTTACAGCCTTGATGTAAATTTTCGCTCATTTTAAATATCTCCAAACAAAACAAAATGACGGACCACAAGGGTCCGTCATTTATTATACTACTATTTCTTCTTAAAATCAATCACGCTGACTCAAAATTACTGGAAATTTGCTTTGAACAGATACTCGGGGAATAATTCCATTCGCTAATTTTGTCTCCCTCATAAAAATATTTTATTTTAGGTGAATATTTGGCATCAAAGTTGTCAATAATAATTAATTTAATCTTCATTTTTTCGGGGATAACGCTTTTTATAAAAACACTTGCCTGTTGGCCAACCCAAACATCCTCTCTTGGCTCGGCAAGACCCGCAAGATTTGGAGCAAGCTCAATAAAAATACCGTAGCTTTCAATGCTTCGCACAACGCCCGTAACCGTCTGTCCGGGGGCGAAAAACTGCGCATTTTCCTCCCAGGTGCCAAGCAGTTCCTTGTGGGAAAGGGTTACCTTGCCGTCGGGGGCAATGCTTTTTATAACCGCCTTTATATTTTCGCCGATTTTAAAGCGGTCTCGGGGGTGGGAAATACGGGAAACGGATATGGAATCAATGGGCAGTAGTGCCACGTTTCCGCAGCCGATATCGCAAAAGGCGCCAAAGGATTCAAGATGGGTTATTTTAGCATCTATAATGTCACCCGTCTTATGTATACGGGAAAAATGTTCAAGACACAGCTCCTGAGCCTTTTTTCTTGAAAGATAAACAGTAGGTATTCCGTTTTCCTCTAAAATGTCGGTAACGGTAAAGCAAACGGGCTTTCCAACCCTCGAAATTAATGCTATATCCCTTGTTTTTCCGTTGGATATGCCGATTGCTCCCTCGTCTCTCGGTATAATTGCCTTAATATTGCCTAAATCCACGAAAAGATTATGGTCGGCGTCACATATAAGGGCATTTGCCTCAATAACGGTTTTGCGCAAAATAGCCTCTTTTAGGGCAGAAATGTTTGAATAATACTTTTTGTTTTCCTCGGAGCTTATAATACTTCCTTCGGGTAAAAATTCTTTCACTTAAAATCACCTTTCTTTTTATGGTCTATAAAAAGTATATGATAAGAAGGATAAAAAAATGATAGAAAAATGTCCGAGAAAAAAATAAATGTTCAGCACACGCTGAACATTTATTTAAAAGTTAAAATCAAGGCCAACAGCCCGAAGCTCCCGCTCATATTCCGATATGTTTTCAGCGGTTGATATCTTAAAGCTTTTAACTGAGGGCTTTAAATATTTAATACGCCCGTTAAAAAGAACCTTTATAAAGCGCAAAATCCAGGTTAAAGGCAACAAAATCGGTATTTTTTTAAGGAAGGGATATTTTTCCGCCATAGCCGAAAAGGGCGGGAAAAAGAAAATTAAAAGCTTTTTAAAACGAAGGGTGTTTCGGTTTTCGTTTTGGGTGGCAGTCTTTTTATATGCCGCCGCAATGGTTTTATCGGATTTTTTTCCGTAGGCTCCGCTTGAGAAAACCTTTTCGGTTATAAGCTCGGTTATTTCGTCGCTTTCTTCTCCTTCAAACCAAACATTAACCGTTTTGAAAATATTTTTCGCAAAGGTATCGAGCTGAAGCTTTCGAAGCTCATCAAAAACATAATCTAAATTAATGTTTTGTTTTTTGAGAATTACATAAATATCAATAAGATATTTTATACCTGCGCCACCGTCACGGTAGTGCTTTGCAAGATGGGCAAGGCAATAAATAAACTGGTCCTCATCGGAAAGAATCGGGTTCTGAGGGTCAAGCCTATCCCAATAATTCTCGTAGTATTTATAAAAGTCATTATTGTAAGAGGGAATAAGGCGTTTATGGAACTCAACCGCTAATTTATCCGAAAGAGAATAAACGGTTTCGTGGTCACTGTCATACTTATATTCGTAACCCAATTTTTCCATAACCGAGGCGATTTTATCTAATTGCTCGGTTCGTATAAAGATATCCGCATCGGTCATATGGCGCATTTCGGGTGTTGGATAAAGATCTTTTAACACAGTGCCCTTAAGGGGGACAAAGGGGATATTTTCGGCTCCCAGTGCATCAAAAATGCGATTCAACTCAAACAGTTGGTTTTTGCCGATAAAAAGCAATTTTAAAGAGGCATTTTTTAAGGAAAGAAACCTATCCTCGGGTATGTCAACCTTACTGTTAAGCACACCGTAATACAAGGTCATTAATATTTGGTGGGCAGCAGCAATATTAACCAGCTCATCAAAATCGGCAATATCAATCGGACCGAGGTTTTCCCCGGTCAAACCGCTTTTTATTAACTTTATCAGAGTAAGTTTTGTGTTATCCATAATAAAGTTTTCTGTTCCTTTAAAATTTACTATTTAAAAAGAGAATTTTTAAGTTTTTCTTTGATGAAATAAAGTTTTCTCTTGATTCGGACTTTTAAGGGCGGGAGACAAAAAGTTTTAAGAGTTTTGCTTATGCTGTTAACTTGAAAAAATTCGAAAAATGCGCCTCTTTCCTTTGGTAACGAAGCCGAAGAAACGGCTGCGCCGTTATAAGAAACCGCTTCGTGCAAGTTGGTTGGTTCATATATAGTTTTTTCCTTAATGGAGTCAAATAAATCCGTTCCCTTAAGGGAATTTATAAAAAGTAAAGAAGTTCCTTTTTTATCGTCCATATTGGGGTTGATTTTTTCTATTCCCCAAAAATCCGCTAAAGATATATCCGATGGTCTCGCAAGACCTTTGAAATGACAATTATAGCAGGATGGGCGAAGAAAAAGGTCTGATAAAAAGCCTTGAAGATATAAATCATCAAAAATGTTTTTTATATATTTTTTATTATTACGAAAAACAAACTTTAAAGAATATTTTTGCCACGAGGGATTCTTGTGTTTAAAAGAAACTTCATATGGTTGTGAAGAAACACGGGAATTGCGAAAATCCACATATTTTCTCCAAACCAGAGGAGAAGGAACACCGTGACAGATAAAATCTGCGGTATACAAATTATCAAATTGCTTTCCTAAAAAAGTATATAAACCTGCGATTTGACAAGGAGTTCCGGAAAAAAGTACCGGTCTGCCTTCTTCTAAAAAAATTTTTGTTTGCTTGTAAGTGTTGCCAATATTGCTTTGGAGGTATTTCGAGCCTCGGAGATTTTTCAAATCTTCTGATTTTTCTACAAATATATGTTGAACTGATTTGAAATCTTCGCTAAAGGACGCACCATAAACGATTCCTTCTCTACTTAATATTTCTTCTGCGAGCAATGTAAACACGCCTCCGGAAGAACTTTCAGAACGTATGTATTCATCCTTGTTTATAACGGCAAAGGTTTTCGGAAGAGAAGTGCGGCTTTCAGGTTCTTCTTTTGAGAGAATAGGACATTTTTTCTCACACAAACCACAATTTATACAAGTGGCGGCGTTTATTAAAGGGTATAAAAAACCTTCGGCATCTTCTTGCATAGAAATACAATTTTTCGGACAGCTAAGTGCGCAACTGCCGCAACCGCAACAGTTATGCTTTTCTATTTTTAACAAGGCTTAATCCTCCGCTTATAACTTTTTTTATTAAAGATAGGAGCTCCTTAAAATAAAGAAATATAATAACGGCAAAGAAGATTGCCTGAAGCCAAATATGGGTAACACCCAGTGTTAAAATAAGGGCTTGTGTAATAACAAGAATTAAAGGCAAAATAAAGGTTTTTAAATTATAATTGATTTTAACAAATTTTCTGGTATCAAAAGCTCTGATAATCCAGGTTAAGGCAAAAGATAGAGCGGAGGCAAGGGCTGTACCCTTAATTCCAAAGAGGGGAGTCAAAACAAAGCTAAAGATAAGATTTAATATTGCACCGAAAAGGGTGGTAAGAAAAACGCCCTTGGTTTTTTTCATGGCAACATAATTTGTTCCTATAAAGCTTGAGAAATTCGAAAAGATAGAGGCTATCATTAAGAAGGGAGCGCATTGCCAGCTGCTGTAAAAATCTTTTCCAACCCAAATTGAATAAAGGGGTTGCAAAATCACCATTACAAAAGAGGAGAAACAGATTAAAACCATAGAACATAGGGAAAAAACGGTGGTAAAAAAGTTATCCTTTTCCTTTGAATTTGCTTCCTCTATGCTGGAAAGCTGCCAAGCGCTAAAGAAAACGTTTGCTACAATCGAAATAATCATAGGAATTTTATTGCCAACATTATATAATCCGTTGTGGGAGGTGGAGAGAGTAAAAAGAATTACATATCTCGCAGAGGATTGCATAATCCACCAAAACACGGAGTTGGGAACTAAAGGAAGAGAATATTTTATCATTCCTTTAAGATAGTTTTTATCGAAACTAAAGGAAATGTATTTATATAGCTTGGCTGCTATAAAAAGGAAAAAGGCAGATAGGAAATTTGAAACAATTGCAGAGGCCAGATATCCTGCTATGCCCCAACGGAAAACAACTAAGAAGAGAATATTCAGAAAAATCTGAACGGCGGTATGAAATACACCATTTGTGGCGAAAATTTTAGTGTTTCCGATACCTCTTGTAAAATGGGAAGACATTTGCGAAAGAGCGCTGGAGAAGGTTAAAAGATAAAAAAGGATTAAATTATCCTTAAATTCATTGATTTGTAAAAAAAGCGGAATTGTTGTTAAGAAAATAAGATTCGAAACAACTAAAACTAATAGACCGCAGGAAAAGATTTTCTTGCGGTTATCGGATTCATCGATAGAAAAGCGGAAAACAGCCTCTATAATTGAAAGCGTGATTATAGGAACCGCAAGATTTACCGAAACATTGAGAATATCAATAGTGCCATATTCTGAGGTGGTGAGAATATTCGTATATAGACCTACAAGCAAAAAAGAAAGAATTTTACTTGAAAAATTAGCAATAAAAAATATTCCCGTGTTAGATAAAAGTTTTTTATATTTATTCATTTTAATTTAATTCTTCTTCCAAAAAGTTTCTTAGGGATTGAGAATATTCATCCATTTTTATATCAATTTCTTCCCAGTTGATATCGGGCAGAGAAGAAAAATGCTTTTCAACAAGAGCAGAATCATCAACGCTGATTCGGTCTTGAAGACCAAAAAAATCAAGAAGAGTAAATAAACGGTCATTCATACCCTGCATTCTGCCGTATTCTTTTATTGCCACAAAGGGCGTGTGGAGTTTAAGGCACATCATTATGCAATGGAAAGAATTGGTTATAACAAATTTACTGTCCCGAATAGAGGAGAGCCATTGTTCCAAAGAAACGCTGTTAATATCATTAATATCATTATCAAATAATGAGACATAAGAATTAATGATAGATTTTGCTTTTTCGGGTTGTCCCCTTAAAACACAAAGAGAGGTTTTTCCTTTTTCTTCAGGAACATCCTTACAAAGTTCAAGGTAATCCTCTTTGGAAAGGAGAGAAGAGGGATCGGCGGTAAGGTAGGGGGATTTAATTCCCATTTTCTCAATAATTTTTTTGCCACTTGCTTCACGAACGCTGATAGCATCAAACTGTTGGAGAAAAGGTTTAGCTATTATCTCAATGTTCTGTGGATATTCCTCACAGCCAAAGCTTGCACTCAAGGAAAGCTTTTTAACACCGGGATTTCCAAAATTGAGGAAGTAAACAGGAGTAACCTTGTTTTCTCCGTGTAAGATATAATAACAATTCCAGATTTGGTCACTTCCGCAAATGAGGAAATCTGCTTCGGGGGGATCTTTTATAAGTTGTTCGTTAGTAAAATACCTTTTTGTTAGCTTAAGATGTTTTTTTCTAAAGGATTTTAGATTTTTTTCTTTAGCATATCTTTTTGCTCGGGCTTTGTAGTTTGAAGGTCTCGTGGGACGAATGAAATTCTTAAAATTGCATTCTTCGCTTTTGGTATAGTAGTCTATAATTTTAACATCAAAGCCCTTGCGTTCTAAATATTTTTGGGATGCATAGGATTGCAAAATAGCACCGTGATTAGTTGCCCAATGAAATGTTAAAATAGCAACCTTTTTCATTTTTTCACAATCCCTTCAAATATTTTAATATTAGTTTTTATCACAAATAGTAGTATAAATCTCCATTAAACGCTGGAAATTTGTTTCGATATCATTTACCTTTTTAGCTGCTTGTTTAGAGGCTTTTGAAAAAGAGAGTGCGAGATTATCATCCTCAAATATTTTCTTAATGTAAAAAGCAAGCATATAGGGAGCATTTATGGGGTATAGGAAGCCATCTTTTTTATGTTCTATGCGGTTGGTCATTCCGCCTGCGAAGGAAACAACGGAAGGCACACCCAAAATTTTTGCTTCGCTTAAGGCATTGCTTTCGTTTTCAACAGTGGAAGAGCAAACGAAAACATGAGATTTTAAAAATCTTTCGCACATTTCGTTTTCTTTTAAATATCCTAAAAATGAAACATTGTTTTGAAGCTTATATTTTTTGATAAGCTTGCCAATATAACGGTTATAGGAATTCTGGCGGATTTTTCCTCTTAAAGAAAGCTTTAAAGGATGGGCGCCAGTGGTATAAAGATGAGCATCAGGATGCGCCTTAACAATATCCGCCATAGCTTCCAGCATATAATGAAAGCCTTTTATGGGGTAACTGCATTGACTTACAAAAATAGATTTTCTTTCACACTTTTCGATATCCCATTCGTTTTCATAAAAAGGCTTTCGAAGTGTTTCATTGCAGAAATAATAATTAACATCGGGATTAACTCTTTTTGCGCAGGCTTCATCCCAATCGGTTCTTCCTATAACGTTATGGGTCAATTTTATTGCTTCGGTTTCAAACTCTGCTCGTTTTTTAAAGTCAAGCATCTGGTTATATATGTTGTTGTGTCGTAAAAAGTCTCTAAAGGTATAGGAGTGAACCGTTTTCAAATCTAATCCTTCAAGATAGTGCTTAGCAAGGGTGAAACAAATTCCTTGAAGATTTACTACCGTTCTATCTAACATATTAAGACTTTGAGCAGCTTTAAGCATGGCAAGAGAATGGGAATATTCCGTACCAAAGATATGGATTATATCGGGGTTAGTTTTTTTCAGAATTTTTTTAAATTCATCTATTTGGATGTTTTCAAATTTATATACGTTTTTCTGAGTATACGAAATAAATTTTGTGTTGTCTATATTTGTAGTTAAATTTGAGTTGTTCCAAGGAAACAAATATAAAAGCTTTACATTATCAAGTTTTTTAATATTGTTATAAAACCCATTAATCCAACTTTCGGGTTTAGAATGTTGAATATTAAGTTTTTCTGATGCGTTGGATAAAAGAGTATTGCAAAGCCAAAGGATTTTCAAAAAACTCACTTCCTGGAACAAATTATAGTTTTATAGTGTTTCCTCGGGAGAACAAATATCTTCGCGCAAGAAAGTCGAAACACCTGCAACGGCGAATAAGAATCCGGAAATTTGGGGCAAATAAAACAAGGGGTTAAAAAGAGCTGTGAAAATAAAAACGGTAAAACATAGAGAAAGCAATTGAATGTTTTCGTTTTTTGAAATTGCTGTAGTTAGTTCTTTGTAAATGGTACGGAAAAACAAAATCAAAACAAAAAATCCCCAAACACCACTCATGGCAATATAATCAAGGATAGCGCTGTGATGGCCGAGATTGTTATATGCGTCAACAACCCAACCGCCCCAGAAAAAGTTTTTAAAGAAAACTAATAAGGATTCAGAATATGCTTTTAATCTAGCTCCTAAATCAGATCCTTTTATTGAGGAGGAAGAGAGGAAAGTACTTATTTCTTGGAATCTCACAGAAAGAACATCTGATTCTACGGAATCCGAAAGCAACTCAAAAAAGTCAGAAATAGGATTCTTAAATATCGGGAGCAAAAGAAATGCAATAATTGCCAACAAAGCGATTTTTTTTATGTTACCTCTAGATAATAAGATGGAGGTAACAATGATTAAATAAAGTAAAAGGGCGATGGCGAATTGAGTTGAAAAAATAAAATACAAGGTTAAAGCTACATGTATCGCGAATAATACTGGATGAAAAATCTTTTTCTTCATCAGAGAATATAATATTGTTGTATAAAGAGGGGAAAGATAAGCTAAACCGTATCCATCCATATTTAATTTGTATGCAGAAACATCCGAACCGTAATGTGCATCAATATGTACACGAGACGTTACTTGTATAGAGAATCTTGCAAGCATAGGATATTTATCAAGTGCAATAATAGAAGTTATTTGGGTTATTGATATTGAAATAATAAGTACCCAAAAAAGAAACTTAAGAATATTTCTGTTTTCTTCAGTTGAGTTAACAAGATAGATTATCAAAATAAATACAAAACTTCCGTATATAACATTATATAAGTTAGAAATAAAACCGAGTTCTCGGGTTAAGTTTTGCAACAAAAAGAAAAGGACTGATATTGGTAAAAGAGCGAAGAGTCGGTTGAAAAAATTTTTTTCTATTGGGAAAAGGAGAAAAACTCCAACGATTACAAAACACAACTCTATTTCGGTAGAAAACCAATGTTGAAAAATAGGCATACTTCTGAAAAGGAGAAGTATAGTAAAAATAATAATGCGAAGTGTGGAAAGAAAGGAAAATTGCTGTTTATTTGAATTGAGCATGTTTTAGCTCCTTAGCGTTATATTTCGGTTGAAATTCTTATAAAGGCATCTCGATAAATACCTTCATCGTTTTCGTTTAAGATCCACTTATCAGGGGCGAGAATCACTTTGTTTTCCGCAGGGGAAAGGTAAGAGCCCCACCAGCTAAACGAGCTGTTTGATAAAATGAAATGCTTACAACAGGACATAAGACGAAGTTCTTCATAGTCAGGATTGTTTAAATCCACGTATTTTATGTTTGCATCAAATTTGTAATTAGCCTTTATCCAGGCGATATCCTCAGAGTTGTTTGAAAAAACATAAAAAGTGCAATCGGGGACGCGCTTTTTCATTTCTTCAACTGCACGGCTATAATATTCGTAATTGCAGATATGAAGCATCTTCCATTTAGGGTCAAGATAATCCCCTCTGCGGATGTGTAAACAAACCGAATTGCAGGAATTAAGTTCATCTATCATTTTTTTGTTTTCAGTAGATGGTTCGGTTTTTATAACCAATTCTTTTTGAAGAGTTTTTTCCATTCCGGGGAAATATTTTTCACTTTCAAAATTGCCATAGATAAATTTATCTTTTCTTTTGGTTTTTATAAAGGGATATGTAACGAAAGGCTCGAAGCTTACATAAAGACCTTTCGATGAGAGCTTTGAAAAAATTTTTTCTCCCTTTGGTCTTTTCGTAGAGCGCAACCAACGAACAAAATCCATTTTTAATACCAATGCAAGTCTCAAAAGGAATTTAAAGGTAACAAATTTTTTCTTTTTATCTGAAAGAATTTCAATGTTTTTATTAAGAAGAAAGTGATTAAGGGAATAAGAGCGACGCTTAGGATCGTTGAAAAAATAAAGATTAAAGCATAGGTCGTCTCCGTATTGCTCTTGTAACCAACGGGCATAAGCATATTCAAACAGTTGATTTCCAAGTCCATCTTTAAGATTTAGATATATCATTTAAAATCCTCCACTACAATGGGATACAACTATAACATTATACTTTATTATTATATTATATATATGGTAAAAAGTCAATAAGGGAGAAATGACGGGCAATGTCGGGAAAAGGCGATATATATTGATATCGGGTGGCGGAGGTCGGCGGCTGTCTAATTCTTAAATTTAAGAGGAAAAAATATGATTGATATCAATGTAATTGGTCAAAGGGTTACTGTAAAAAGCGCTGATATAGTAGCCGAAAGTGTAAAGTATTTAAAGGTGCGGTTTGCCTTTTCGGAGGATTGGTCGGATTACTCGAAAACGGCAATTTTCAAGGGTAAAGACGGAAGTGCTTATCAGGTGCTTTTAAGCGGTGAAGACGATGTGCTTTTTGTGCCCTTTGAGGTAATTAAAGCGCCATTTTTCAAGGTTGCAGTTTTAGGCGAGCTTGGAGATAGTAGAATAACCACCGATGAAACGGTTATTAAGGTAATTGAATCGGGGGTTGAAGAAGGGGATATCCCTGCCGAACCCACGCCCGATATTTATGCCCAGATAGTCGCTTTAAGCGAAAACGCAGTTGAAACGGCAAACTCGGTAAGAGCCGATGCAGACAGCGGCTTACTTAAGGGTGATAAGGGCGACAAGGGTGATAAAGGTGATAAAGGCGACAAGGGTGATAAAGGAGAAAGAGGTTTAACGGGTAAAGCAGCCGGATTTGGCCCGCCCGATACCATAGTTCAAAGCTTACCCGAAGGCTCTGAGCCTATAGTCAGAGTAATGGCAACAGGCAGTGATGCCTATAAAATTTTCACCTTTGGATTTGGAATACCCAAGGGCGATAAGGGAGATAAAGGTGACCAAGGAATACAGGGTATGCAAGGTATTCAGGGTGCAAAAGGAGAAAAGGGGGACAAAGGTGAAACAGGTCCCCAGGGGCTTCAGGGCATTCAAGGCGAAAAGGGAGACAAAGGCGATACAGGCGAGGTTTCTCTTGATTTTGCTAATAATACCTTTGCACCTGTAATTAAAAAAACTGCATCAGGCGAGCTTGTTTCGATAAATGATATATCCTCATTAGAACAGACCTTAGAGGTTAAAGCTTCAACCGATAACAACGTAGATTTAACCACAGTTCATGTAAAAACCGCCGGTAAAAATTTAATAGACGTAGGTTATAACTGTGAGATGGCAACTGGTTATGAAAATAACGGATTAAAATTTACAGTTAATGACGATAATTCAATTACTATAAATGGTACGGCGAAAAGCGAGGCTTATCCAATAATAGCCTATTATATGCAAGAAGTTGGCAAGACATATACTATAAGCGGTAATCTTAATGCTTCAATAGATACTTACCATTTATATACCAGTTACCGAAGAAGTGATAATACTATTATATATCCAGATACTTCTTTAAATGGGAAGGTCACCTTTAGACCTGAAAAATCTCTTTTCATAAGTCTTAGACTAAAAGTAAAGAAAGGTGTAGTAATGGATAATGTAACTATTTATCCGCAAATAGAGGTTGGAAATACAGCTACCGAGTATGAGAAATATTGTGGTGCTACTTATATTCCGGCCGCAGATGGCACAGTGGAAGGTGTAAAAAGCATTGCTCCGCAGATGAATATATTTACCGATACTTCAGGTGTAAATATTACCTGTGAATACAATGCGGATACCAAAAAATATATAGATAACAAATTTGCCGAATTACAGGCGGCAATAGTTTCAACGGGAGGAAATGTATAATGTTTAGTTTAAGAAATTTTATTAAAAACGGACTGATAAATGCCGTTGGAAAAATGGCAGATTATCAGATTATCCTTAACGCTGCGGGATGGCTTGAAAAGGGCGTTCTCCACGAGGATGACCTGGAAGAGATAGAAAATGTTATTGAGATGCAGTACGATAAAGTAGAACAGGAAGCTATATAAAACGAAAAAACTGACCTACGGAGTGAAAGCTCCGTAAAGGTCAGTTTTTTACTGCTTTTTTTAAAACCTCAACGTATTTTGAGGTTCCTATTTCTTTTGTTAAATATTTTAAGATGTATTCTCTGCCTTTTTTACCCATTTTTATATTTTCTTCTGCGTTTTTGCTCAAAGTAATAATGGCATTAACCAAACCGTCAATATCATCGGGTTTGATACAAACTCCGCAGCCCGTATCTCTTACGATATCGCAAAGGTCACTGTCATTATCAAAACAGGCAAGAACAGGGCGTTCTGCCGACATAATACTCCAGGTTTTACTGGGTACAGAGTTGGTTCCAACACCGGATTTGGATATTATAAGCCCAACGTCGCCAAGGCTGAAAACATTGGAAATTTCACTGTAATCCTGGAAAGGAATTAGGGTTATGTTTTTAATTTGTCTTTCGGCAATTATCTTTTCAAGTTGAGGCTTAAATGCACCGTCGCCCACGATAATAATGCCGATATTTTCGCTTTTTTCAAGCTTTTTGGCCGCAGAGCAAAGCTCCTCCATATTCTGGGTAAATCCGATATTTCCCGAATAGCAAACATAGAATTTATTCCTATCGAGATTATACTTATCAAAAAGAGGATTTTCTTCTTTTTTAACACTTACAACGGTGTTTTCGTCTACCCAGTTAGGTATAACAACAATCTTTTCTTCAGGTACGCCTTTTGCCATAATATTCTTCTTAAAGCCCTCGGAAATAACGATTATTTTATCGGCATTTTTATAGGTGATATTTTCAACAATTCTGCCGATTTTCCAAAGGATAGAGCCCTTGCGGGTTAATCCTGTATGCACAAGGGAATCGGGGAAAATATCCTGAAGATTATAAACAAAGGGAACGGGCCTTTTATACTTAAAGGATAGCCATTTTGCCACCCATCCGCAGAGCAGTCCTTGAGTAGGAGGGGTGCTTCCCGCTAAAACAAGGTCTATATCCTTAGCTGAGCAGCCCTTGAAAAACTGAATAATATTAACAAGCACATATCTTATTGCTCGTCCGATAGGGTTTTTACCCTCCCTAAACATAGAAAAACGGTAGACCTTAAAAAATCCGTTATGAAATTCTTCATATTTAATTTTTTTGTATTTTTGATATGTTTCTTCGTCAATCCCTCTTGTGGGGGTAGGGACATACCTTATGGTATAAATATTATTTTTAATATATGCTTCCTCTAAATCATGGGTTAAATGTGTTGAGGAAATTTGTTCGGGGAAATAATAGGATGAGAGCCTTAAAATATTAATTTTGTTATTCATATTTCTCTTCTTTCACAAACTAAAAAGTGGTTGTGTTTTTTATTGCCTCTAAGCAGCGCTCGAAAGTGAGATGTTCAAGCAACATGTCTTCATCATCAACAGAAACAATTTTCAGAGTTTCGCAAATTTTCACAAGGTTGGAAGCCAAATTCTCTGCTGTTTCACCCACAACATGAATACGCAAACATATTCTCTCAAGAGCATTGGTTTCGAGAATTTCTTCTCCTTCTTTGCACATAACAGTAACGTTAAGAACACCGTTAAGCTTACGAACTTCGTCAACACCACCCATTTTTTTTATGGTTCCTGCCTTAAGGCCGACGTAATAGTTGCAGCAAGGATGGCGAAAACGGGCATTGTCAATATCACCTATGGGCGTATCGTTCATATTACCTGTAAGAGCAAAGTTTATCATACATTCAAGGGAGTTTATACCCCATTGATAGTCGGTCAAAATATAGTTCTGCGCTCCGCCCATTCTGAAGCCCGCTTCGAAAATGTAAAATTTGCCGTTTTTATAGAAGCTTTGCAGAGTCATAACGCCGTTATTTATATTTAAAGCTTTAAAGAGCTTTACCACCCCGTCATGCACATTGGAATAATATTCATCGATGTATTTGCTGGGGTACATATGGAAGACGGGTAAAATTAAATTTTTGTTTTCACTTTCGGCAAAAACCTTTGTAAAGCATGAAGTAAGAGAACATTCGCCGTTATGAATGGTGTATTGGAAAAACACCTCATCGGCATCGGTTATCAATTCTTCAATAATTACCTCTTTTTTTGCCGACCATTTAAGAGCTTCTTTATAAAGAGCTTCAAAATCCTCTGCTTTATAGCAGGCGTTCATTCCTCTGGCGCCCGAACTGTCGGTAGGCTTAAGCAAAACGGGAAAAGGAAGCTTTTCAATGTCCTCATAGGTATAAGCTTCGGGCAGGCTGAACTCAGGTACTACAGGAACACCGTATTCTCTGCAATAAGATTTGAAAACAGCTTTATTTGATAACTGTTCCCACTGCTTGCTTCTTACATAAAAGTTTATGCCGGTAAGCTCGGCAACCTTTGCCGCAGGGGTTATATTAATCTCAGAAGAGCCTACGAAAATACCGTCAACCTTTTCTTTTTTTACAACCTCAATAACGCCGTCAATGTTTTGGGTATCAACATTGTAAAAAGCATCCGATATTTTGGCGATAGGTGTGTTAGTGTCACGACCTAAAGCTACTATTTTGAAATTTTTTTGCTCTTTATATCTTTTGATATCCTGTGCATAGGCTCCGCCGCCCATAAGCAACAAGGTTTTGCCTTTAAAATTCAAAGAAACAACTCCTAAAGTTTAATTTTTTGGAAAACTTCGTCTAAGATTTTTTTGGTATCTTCACCAAATAAAGGACCGTTATTAAGTTGATGAAAATCCAATTCTCCAAGACAAAGATTGGCTTCTATCATAATCGGATTTCCGTGTTCGTTTACGGCAAAATCCCAAGAAACCATTTTGAAATGAGGAACCATAGGATGGGCTTTTCTAACCAATTCTTTAATTTTATCGAAACTGGGAATTGAATATTCGTCAAATTTTAATCCACTGGTTGGGTGAACTTCATATGATTCTCCGGAGGGTTTGTATGCTCTTTTTTTAAGTTTACCATCCTCGGTAATGCCACAGGTGATGCCACCGCTTGAAGCATTGTCAACCCGCGCACCGCCAACGCCCATACGAATAATAGAAGAATAAATTTTCACACCATCATCACGTAACAAAGACAATACACGGACGGTATTCACAGAATTTTCATTAAAGGCGCTTAAGGTAGGATGTTGCTTCAGTGGGCGCTGAATAACGATATCTCCTCCAATGTTTTCTATTGCCTTTTCAAAATCGGAAAACATTACGCCATTTTCTGCGCTAATAAATTGCACACCTTTGCCACCATAGGAATTAGTTGCTTTTTTGATGAAAGCGGCAGGCTCGGCATTTATAAGTTTTGAGAGTTCGTTTTTGCTGATAATCTGCATATTGGCATTATACCAAAAACCGCCTATGCGTAACGCGATGGAATCGGCTTGAGGAATTCCACGAAAAATAGTGGGATAATAACACTTATTGTCCATCGTTTTAGCTTCATATCTTTTGTTGTAATATTCGTCTATATAGTTGATATAGATATCCGTTGGAATAAACAACTCAGAAAAAACACCGGTTTTTTCTGCATAAAAAGAATGAAAAACAGTAGTAGTTGTTGTATATTGCTTAAAAAAGTTTTTCACTTTTTGCTTTTGTTCAGCAGTTAATAAATTTTTATTACTTATATAGTTTTCGGTGGTTTTTCTAACGCTTTTTTGAATAATTTTTCTTTTTATAAAAAAATAGGGATTAAAGTAAAGACTATTCATTCTGTCGATATTCATAATTTCCTCCGCTTTATAATGAAAATAAATAATGAAAGTTTATTAGATTTTGTATTACAATTTCAATTCTTCCATAATTGCGTCCATTTCTTTACGGTATCCTTTTTGCATAGGGCACTGAAAGGCAACTATACCACCTTGCCAATTGCCCTCTTGCATAATCCAACCATTTTCAGTAAGAGCTAAGTCCCAACCGCAATAACGGTTTGATGGAACAACCTGCGCTAGCTTCTTTGCAAATGCTTTAGCCTCCTCAAAGCGAGGAACGGTAAAGCCGATTAAAGGATGTTTTGTATTAGGATGAATTTCATAAAAACGACCTTTTTCGTCCGAGGTAGAAACAACTGTTCCGTCATTATTCAAAGCGCAGAATATTCCGCCGGAACCGCCGTTATCTACGCAGGCAGAACCTGTGCCTACTCTCCAGGAGAAGGGTAAAAATTCTATCCTGTCATCAAAACGGACAGTAAAAACTCTCAGCGTGTTTACCGATTCGGGGTGAACGGCTGCTAATTCCTTGCATTGCTTTATTAATTCCTCGGCAACAAAACCGGAAGGATATTCCTTCTTTAAATAGTTGCATAGCTTATCAAATGAATCATATTTATCGGCATCTATAATTTGAATTCCTCTACCATTTCCCCCATTAAAAGGTTTGATAATAAAACGACGGTGTTTATCGGTAAAGGCTTCAAAAGATTTTGTTGAGTTATCATTCCAACCAACAACCTCGGTTAAATCTCTTTTGAAATATTCTTTAAAGACCTCATAGGTTTTGCCCTTATCGTCAAATATCATTTGATTTTTCTTGTCGTTTAAGCGTTCGCAATAAAGCGCTCTTTCACGAGTGGGAATAAATTGCCTGCGGGTCGCAAAGTCTTTGTTTTCGAAATGATACATTATGTATTCATCAAAGCCTACATTGTATGTTTTAGCTTCATTTAACATATCCCTAACTAAGGTTTCTTTGTCCTCTAGAGTGCGAATTTGGTCTTGTAAAAACTCTTCAACTATCTTTCTCGCATCAGCCTCTTTGTAACTGCGCTTTTGCATAAAAAGACGCATTTTTTTACCCAAAGCGGTACTGAGTACCAATGTTCTTGCCTTCATATAAAATCTGTTCATAATCTTATCTCCTTTGGCTATTATTACTTACTGCGCAGAAATCAGCTTACTTTTATGATATTTAAAGCCTTTTCGCATATATTTACTGCATCTGAAGCAGTATCTGCCTGGGCAATAACAAAGCCGGTTCTATCGTTACTGCTTGCAATATCACCAACGGCATCGCCAAGTTGCTTTGTAAGAGAAATTTGGGTAATGCCTGGAATTTTTTCTGCTTCAGCTACACCTTTAATTTCGGTGATGGTGCCGTTGGGTGCATCTATAAATCTTATAGCGCTTCCTTTTTGGAATTTGGGTGTCAAATCGGGCTTTTCACCACAGGCAATATTTATTGCCGCCTTTATCATATCAATTCCTGTTGAAAGGGGAACTAAATGGGTTGTTATGCAGTCGCCTCCCATTCGGGAGCCCAGTTCAATCATTTTAGCACCGTTTTCGGTGACCATAATTTCAACATGGGCAGGGCTGTTATCGATGCCTACCGCTTTAACGGCACGGGTTGCAACATCCCTTATATCCTCGATTTGTTCGGGGGTGAGGGAGGAGGGCTGACTGTGTCCCATCTCAACAAAGTGGGGTGCACCAGTAGTCAGCTTATCGGTTATCTGGAGGATATGAACAACACCGTCAAGCACGATTATCTCAACGCTGACTTCACTACCTCTCATATATTCCTCAACGATAACGCTGCCGTTTCTTCCTTGAGAAGAACTATATTTTAGAGAATTTAAAAGTTCATCCTTGTTATGTATGAGCATAACACCCTTACTGCCCGAATTATCGGTGGGCTTGCTGATACAGGGGAAGGAAATTTTATCAATTATTGCTTCACATTCTTCAGCATTTTCTAAAATATAATACCAAGGGTGAGGAACGCAGTTTTCCTCAAATGCCTTTATCATTTCTCCCTTATCGGTTGCCTTAAGGGCGGTTTCGGGGGAAATGCCACGAAGCCCCAACCTTTTACAGGCGGCGGCTAAGGAGCGCATAGGCATATCGGTGGCAAGGGTGAAAATACCGTCAGGCTTAAACTCTTCGGCTACGGCGCAAACGCCCTCGATATCGATAGTGCTAACATTAAAATATTCATCGGCATATTTAATGCCTACAGCTTCGGGATTAAAATCGGCAACTCCTACATAAAAACCCATTTCCTTGGCTTTTTGGATAGCGGGCAGCTGCAAAATAGAAGCGCCTATAATTAAAAGCTTTTTCATACCTTAGCTTCAACCTTTTCTTCCTGCTTTTCAGTAACAAGACTTTCGGCAACATTGATGTTTTTCTGACCAAGCACCGAAGCCACTGTCTTGAAAAGTATTTTTAAATCAAATATAAAGGTAACATTATCTGCATAAAAAGCATCGTTGGCAAACTTTTCTTCCTGTGTAATGGAATTTCTGAAATATGCCTGAGAATATCCCGTAATACCGGGACGAACACTATAATGCTTTCTTCTGTTTTCATCAAGCTCGGATTTTATGTATTCCTTGGTTGCAAGGGTTGGCCTTGGACCTATAAGACTCATATCACCCTTTAAAACATTTAAAAACTGGGGAATTTCATCAAGACTGGTTTTTCTGAGAATTTTTCCTATTTTGGTAACTCTCGGGTCATCGTTGCCTGAGTATGTAGAACCGTCAGCATTGCGCATATCGGGAGCGTTAACCTTCATAGAACGGAATTTATACATCTTGAAATCTTTGCCGTTTTTTCCCCTTCTTGTGGCATTGTAAAAAACAGGACCTTTATCGGTAAGATAAATAAGGGGTGCAATAAATATAAAGCCCAAACAGAAAAAGGGTAATGCAACAAGGGAAACTACAATATCAATAAATCTTTTAAAAAAGCTTTTATACATCACTCAAACATTCCTTAAAACTTGTAATAACATAGTCTATCTGCTCATCGGTAAGGCAGGTGTGAAGAGGAAGAGATATTTCATTTACAAAATGAGCATAGGCATTGGGATAATCTTTTATATCAAAGCCTAAATTTTTATAAGCCGTAAGCATTGGCAGAGGCTTATAGTGAACGTTACAGGCAACGCCCTTTTCTGCCATTTTGATGATAATTTCATTTCTTTTTTCTAAAGAAATTCCGGGAATTCTCGTTAAATAAAGATGACCCGATGAAGAATATGTATCGGTATAATGCTCTAAGGTTTCAATCCCAAAAGGACGAAGAGCACCATCGTATTTTTCTATAATTTCTCTTCTTCTTTTAAGCATTTCGGGGTAACGCTCAAACTGAACAAGACCTATAGCCGCTGCAACATCGGTCATATTGCATTTGTAAAGAGGAGCTACAATGTCATATTCCCAAGCGCCAAGCTTGGTTTTTGCAAGAGCATCCTTTGATTGACCATGCAAAGAGAGGAGCTGAAGCTTTTTATAAATCTCATCGTTATCGATACCTTGGATAGTTTTCCAGGTCAGCGCTCCGCCTTCAGCGGTGGTGAGATTTTTAACTGCGTGAAAGGAAAAAGAGGAAAAATCTGCGAGGACTCCTGCTTTTTTACCGTTTCGTTGTGCTCCAAAGGAGTGGGCGGTATCTGCCATAACGGCAACTCTGTCCAACGCTTTCTGAATATCATTGGAAGGCTTGAAAAGAGCCTTTTTTTCATTAACTATGCGAAAAACCTCATCATAATCGCAGGGTATACCCGCTATATCAACGGGGATAATTGCCTTGGTTTTTTCGGTTATGGCTTCGGCGACCTTTTGATAGTCCATCTCAAGGCTGTTTTCCTTTGTATCTACCATAACTATTTTAGCACCTACGTGGTGAATAACCGATGCGGTGGCGGTATATGTATAGGCGGTGGTTATAACCTCATCGCCCTCGCCAACACCCAACACTCTCAGCGCCATTTCGGCGCAAGCGGTCTGGGAATTAAGGCAGACGCAACCGTCAGCCCCCGTAAAATCTTTAATCCTTCTTTCGAGCTCTTTGGTTCTCGGTCCTGTTGTTATCCAACCTGAGCGGAGAGCCTCGGCAACCTCGTTAATTTCAAGCTCCGATATATCGGGAGGGGAAAAAGCAACCTTCATTTTTACACCTCTTATTTGTGTAGCAAAGCATAATTATAATTATTATATAAAAAAATTAGTACAAAGTCAACAACCGGCGGTTGCAAAAATGAAAAAAATAGGTGCAAAATCATAAAAAAGAGGATATGCAAAAAGCATATCCTCTTATCTTATTTGAAGATTATAAAATTATAGCTTTCCAGTATCTGAAAGAATTTAGCCAACCGCTCATAAAGGGGGTGAGCCTTTTCGCCGAATTTTTCATCAACGGGAATACCAATGTCCGTAATGGTTTTTTCACCGTCCAGCAAAGGCCATATAAAGCTTCCAAGCTCATCAAGATGAACGTAGGAAATTTTGGGTTTTTTAAAGAATTTTTGAGCAATTCGGTTAAAAAATCCTGTATTTTCTATCTCTAAAGTTACAAGACCGTCCCCATCGGCCGACCAGTTTATATCGGGGTGACGAACAGGTCGGCGGTCAAGGTAATTTTCCTTTGTAATTTCCTTCTTTTTAGGCATTTTCTTCCTCTTTCTTAGCTCTCTTTTTCCAGATAGAGAACTTAAGAACGCAAAGGATAACAAGACCGAATACCACAAGGCCTAAAACGTTGGAAACAGAGGCAGGAAGACCTAATTTACCCGAGAGGTCGATAACCTTATCAAGGCCGAATACGGCGAGTAAAGCAAGGGCAATTCCCACAAGGCCTTCGCCTGCTATCATACCTGAGCAGAAAAGAATACCGTCATTTATAATGCTCTTCTTTTCTTCTTCGGGCTTCTTCATCTTATCGAGAGCCAGTCTTACAAGACCGCCTACCATTATGCAGGCATTGAGCTGAACGGGGAGATAAACGCCTATAGCAAAGGGTAATACGGGGATACCGATAAGCTCAACCACAATGGCGATAAACACACCGATAAATACCAGCGCCCAAGGAAGATTACCCTCCATAACGCCCTCAATTATCATCTTCATAAGGGTTGCCTGAGGAGCGGCAAGCTGTTCTGAGCCGAAGCCCCAAGCCTTATCAAGGAGATAAAGAGTTCCGCCGATAGCAAGTGCTGCAGAAACAACTCCTACAAGCTCACCAATCTGTTGTTTCTTGGGTGTTGCGCCTAAGAGATAGCCTGTTTTAAGGTCCTGAGAGGTATCGCCTGCAATAGCTGCAACTATACAGATTATAGAGCCGATTGCAATGGCGCTGCGCATACCGCCCACACCGCTGTCACCCGTTATTTTAAGTATAACGGTTGCAATAAGCAATGTGGCGATAGACATACCTGAAACAGGGTTGTTACTGCTTCCAACAAGACCTACCATTCTTGAAGAAACGGTGGCAAAGAAGAAGCCGAATATAACAACTATAACCGCACCTATAAAGGAAACGGGGATAGCGGGAACAAGCCATACAAGTAAGGTTAACAGAGCAATAGCAATAAGAACTATTTTAATGCTTATATCCTGAGCAGTTCTTGCTGAGCTTACAGCACCGGAACCTGCCATGCTCTTCATAGCATCACGGAAGGTGCGGATTATAAGGGGTAATGATTTAATAAGGCTTATAATACCGCCTGCCGCAAGGGCACCTGCACCGATATAACGGATATAGGATTTCCATATTTCGCTGGCGCCGCTCTGTTCGAAAATAGCGCCGATAGTTTCGGTTCCGGGATAAAGAACAATATTTTCTCCGAAAAGAACGATTAATGGGATAAGTACCAACCAGCTGAGTACACCGCCGGCAAACATATAGGAGGATATTCTCGGTCCGCAGATGTAACCAACGCTCATAACGGCGGGATAAATCTGAGTTCCGATTTCACCTGCGTACCCTTTAACACGAAGAGAAATTTCTCCCGGTACTGCCTTTAATCCGTCAATTATAAACTTGAAAGCGGCGGCAAAGCCCATTCCTGCAAAAACGGTGGAGGCATTTGCTCCGCCTTCTTCTCCTGCAAGAAGAACTTCTGCGCAAGCAGTTCCCTCGGGATAGGGCAGAGTGCCGTGCTCTTTTACAATAAGAGCATTGCGTAAGGGTACCATAAAGAATACACCCAAAAGACCGCCTAAAAGGGCAATAAGGGTTATCTCAAGGATACCCGGCTTGTCCATTCTGCCCTCGGCTGCCCATAAAAATAGGGCGGGGAGGGTAAAAATTGCACCTGCGGCAAGGGATTCACCTGCAGAGCCGACGGTTTGAACAATGTTACTTTCCAAAATGGAATTTTTGCGCATAATAACTCGGATAACACCCATTGCGATAACTGCGGCAGGTATAGAGGCCGAAACCGTCATACCAACACGAAGTCCCAAATAAGCGTTAGCCGCACCGAATACAACGGCAAGGATAATACCCATAATTATGGAGGTAACCGTAATTTCAGGGGTTATCTTCTCAGCCGGAATATAAGGCTTGAATTCTTTTTTATTTTCCATAGCTTACTCCTTAAATAAATATTCAATCTATTTTACCATTAAAATCAGTTTTTTTCAACAAAAAATATACAACCAATATATTGGAAAAAAGAAAAGCTGTACTTCCGTACAGCTTTTTATCAAACATCAAGTGCGCATAAATCCTCAAGGGATTCTCTTTTTACTGCAACATATTCCTTATCCTTGCCCAGCATAACAACGGGGGGACGGGGAACACGGTTATAGTTTGAAGCCATAGAGTAGTTATATGCTCCCGTGGTTAAAACGGCGAGGATATCATTCCTCTCGGGCTCGGTTATTTGGGCGTTTTCCTGAATTAAATCTCCCGATTCACAGCATCTGCCGGCTATGGTTGCGGTGAAATCCTTTTCTTTATCCGCCTTGTTTGCAACAACCACCGTATAGGGTGATTCATAAAGGGTGTAACGGGGATTATCGGTCATACCGCCATCCACCGAAACATAGTTTGCAAAACCTTCTAGCTTTTTAACGGTGCCGACGGTGTAAAGCGTCATACCCGCATCGGCAACGAGACTTCTGCCAGGCTCCATCATAATTTTCGGAGGGTTAATGCCGTAATTTTTAGCTTCGCTGTAAATTTTATCGGCAATTTCCTTTATTTTTTCATCGTAATCTATAACGGGGTCATTTGAGGTGTATCTGACACCAAGTCCGCCGCCGATATTGAAAATTTCGGGGGTGTAACCCAAAGCTTCCTTTACATCGGCAAAAAACCTAAACATTATCTCTGCCGCATTGATAAAGGGCTCACATTCAAAAATCTGGGAGCCTACATGACAGTGAAAACCGCAAAGATGAATGTTTTTCATTGAAAGAGCGGCCTTTGTCATATCCAAAGCGGCTCCGCATCTCAGAGGAATACCGAATTTTGATTCTTCTGAGCCTGTGGATATTTTTTTATGGGTATGGGGGTCAATTCCAGGGGTAATTCTAAGTAAAATTTTCTGAGTAATGCCCTTGTTTTCCGCCTCGTTCTGAATAGCATAAAGCTCCTCAGCACCGTCCACAACAAAAAATCCAACGCCTTTTTCCATAGCAAAAGTAATATCGGCATCGGTTTTGTTGTTGCCGTGGAAAAACACATTTTCCATAGGAAAGCCTGCGGAAAAGGCGGTGTAAAGCTCACCTGAGGACACAACATCAACATCAATGCCCTCCTCTGCCATAATTCTATATACGGCACGGCAAGAAAAGGCCTTGCTTGCAAACTCAGGCATAGAGCCCTCGGGCAGATATTTTGCCATAGCGTTTTTATAAATACGCACCTTTTCTCTGATTTTATCCTCATCCATAAGATAGAGAGGGGTGCCGTATTTATTTGCTAATTCGACAGTATCGTAACCCGCAAAGGTGAGGTGACCCTGGGCGTTTATATCAATATTATCGCATATTCTTATATCCTTCATAAAAAGCTCCGTTCTAAAGAGTTCTTACTAAATATTTATGCCGGCCTTGCGCATTTCGTTAAATAAAACCTCTCTGGTTTCATCCTCCATAGGAGTAAGCGGAGAACGCAGATAATCCTCGCAATAGCCCATAGCTGCCATAGCTGCCTTTACCGGGATAGGATTAACCTCGCTGAAAAGGGCATTTATAAGGTGGAGATAGTCTATCTGCATTTTAGCAGCGCCGACGGTATCTCCCTTTGCAAATTTGTTATACATCTCAACAGTTTCTTTAGGCAAAAGGTTGGAAAGCACCGAGATACAGCCCTTTCCGCCCAAAGAGGTTATGGGGATAATCTGGTCATCATTACCCGAATAAACGGTCAGCTCATCGCCGCAAAGGGCAAAAACCTCGGCGATTTGTGAAATATTGCCGCTTGCTTCCTTGATAGCGCAAATATTGGGGTGCTTTGCAAGAGCCGCCGCAGTTTTAGGAGCAATATTAACCCCTGTTCTTGAGGGTACATTATAAAGAATTACGGGAGCGGTTGAAGCATCCGCAATTTCGGTAAACATCTTAATAAGTCCCTTCTGGGTTGCCTTATTGTAATAAGGGGTTACAACCAAAACACCGTCAGCCCCAACCTCGCAGGCGTGCTTGGTAAGTTCAATGGCATAGGCGGTATCGTTAGAGCCTGTTCCTGCAATAATCGGCACTCTGCCTGCGGCACGCTTTACAGCATATGCAATAGCATCACGGTGCTCATCATCGGTAAGGGTTGAGGCTTCGCCCGTTGTTCCGCATACAACCAAAGCGTTAATACCTTCCTCTATCTGCCAGTCAATAAGTCTGCCAAAAGCATCGTAATCAATACCCTTTTCGGTAATAGGGGTTATAAGCGCAGTTGCAATTCCTTCAAAAATTTCCTTTTTCATCGTATCTTTTCCTTTCAGACAATAAAAAATAGCCGAAGATTCGGCTATCAAAAAGCAGACATACCGCACCCAAAAGTGCAGCTTAAATTCCCTTTTGATAGCTCTCCGCAAAAGCGACAGTAAAACAGGATATTATTCCCTTTTACCAGACTGATTTTCCGCCGAAAATCGCCTTCGGCAACCGCCCCTTTCACCCTGATATCATCCCGCCGGATTTAGCACTCAGAGCTACTGATGACAAATTGCGCCTCTATCTTTGTATATAAATCTAACATAAAAGGTAAACCTTGTCAATAAAAAGTAAGAAAAAATTGAAAAATTCCTATAATTTTTTATTGCATATCGGGAAATATGATAGTATAATTATCTAGTGTGTTATAATGATTATTGAAAGTGGAAACAACAATAATTGTTGTTTCCTCACCAAATCAAAGATTTGGTTGCAAATTTTCAAAGAAAATTTGACAATATTCATTGCAATGATGTTGAAAATTAATCAAATTTTTAACTATTTGATTAATTAAAAACCGTTAAATCGGTTTTTCGTTGAAATGCTTAGCATTTCGACGTTCAACAATCACTATATGTGTTATCACATATAAAGATATTCATTTTTTAGGATGTGAAGATTCAAAATGGAAAGAAAAGTAGGTACTGTATCAAGAGGTATCAGATGTCCCATTATCCGAGAGGGTGATAATCTGGTTGAGATGACGGTGAACAGCGTATTAGAAGCCGCCGAAAGCGAGGGCTTTTCTCTTCGTGACCGTGATGTTATCGCTCTTACCGAGTCAATCGTAGCCCGTGCTCAGGGTAACTATGCTAAGGTTTCGGATATAGCCGCCGATGTTAAGGAAAAATTAGGCGGAGAAACCGTAGGTGTTATTTTTCCGATTCTTTCCCGCAACCGTTTTGCTATCTGCCTTAGAGGTATAGCAAAGGGCGCAAAGAAAATAGTGCTTATGTTAAGCTACCCCAGTGATGAGGTTGGAAATGCGCTTCTCACCTATGACCAGCTTGATGATAAAAACATCAACCCTTACAGTGATGTTTTAAGCCTTGAAAAATACCGTGAGCTTTTCGGCGAGAATAAGCACGAGTTCACCGGTGTTGACTATGTTGAATACTATTCAAATATCATAAAAGAGGAAGGCGCCGAGGTTGAGGTGGTTTTCGCAAATCAGGCAAAAACTATTCTTGATTATACCGATTGTGTTCTCACCTGTGATATTCACACTAGAGCCAGAACAAAGAGAATTCTCAAGGCTGCAGGTGCAAAGGTTGTTTGCGGACTTGATGATATACTCAACGCCCCCGTTAACGGAAGCGGATATAACTCTAAATATGGTCTTTTAGGTTCAAATAAATCAACCGAAGATACTATTAAGCTTTTCCCCAACGAGTGTCAGGATTTGGTTGAGGATATTCAGAGCGAAATCTTAAACAGAACAGGTAAGCACGTTGAGGTTATGGTTTACGGTGACGGTGCGTTCAAGGATCCTCAGGGTAAAATCTGGGAGCTTGCTGACCCCGTTGTTTCTCCTGCTCACACAGCAGGTCTTATAGGAACCCCCAACGAGCTAAAACTCAAATATCTTGCCGATAACGATTTTAAGGATTTAAGCGGCGCTGAGCTTAAGGAGGCTATCTCCAAGAGCATAAAGGCTAAGAGCGAAAATCTTGTTGGTAATATGGCTTCCCAGGGAACAACCCCCCGTCAGCTTACCGACCTTATCGGTTCCCTTTGTGACCTTACAAGCGGTTCAGGTGATAAAGGAACTCCCGTAATTCTTATTCAGGGATATTTCGATAACTTTACTGATTAAGAAATGCTTTGGCTAAGGAGGAAAAAATAATGGATTTAAATAAAAGACCCGAAAATATGGAACGTATAACAACTATAGAGCTTGCAAATAAATTTATCGATGAGCAGGTAGCTGAGGTAAGAGCACAGGTTGGAGATAAAAAGGTGCTTTTAGCCCTCTCCGGCGGTGTTGATAGCTCGGTTGTTGCCGCCCTTCTTATAAAGGCTATCGGCAAACAGCTTGTTTGTGTTCACGTAAACCACGGACTTATGCGCAAAAACGAATCCGAAAACGTTATAAAGCTTTTCGAAGGTGAGCTTGATGCAAACCTTATTTATGTTGACGCTACTGACCGTTTTCTTGACCTTCTCGCCGGTGTTTCAGATCCCGAGAAAAAGAGAAAGATTATCGGCGCAGAATTTATAAATGTATTTGCCGATGAGGCTCGCAAGCTGGAGGATGTAACCTTCCTTGCACAAGGAACAATTTATCCCGATATTCTCGAAAGCATTAAACAGGCAGAGGGCAAAAAGGCTGTTAAATCCCACCACAATGTGGGAGGCTTGCCCGAGGATTTACAGTTTGAATTGGTTGAGCCTATCAAGCTTTTGTTCAAGGATGAGGTAAGAGTTGTAGGCGAGGCATTAGGTCTTCCTAAAAATATGGTATACCGTCAGCCCTTCCCGGGCCCTGGCCTTGGAGTACGCTGTCTTGGTGCTATCACAAGGGACAGACTTCACGCCCTTCGTGAAGCCGATGCAATTCTCAGAGAAGAATTTGATTTAAACGGCCTTGCAGGCAAGGTATGGCAGTATTTCATTGTTGTTCCCGATATAAAGAGCGTAGGAGTTAAGGATGAAAGCCGTTATGAAGGCTGGCCGGCAATTATTCGTGCCGTTAACACCACCGATGCTATGAGCGCAACAATAGAAGAAATCCCTTATTCTGTTCTGCACCGCATAACCGACCGTATCACCAAAGAGGTGGACGGTATAAACCGTGTTCTTATGGACTTAACACCTAAGCCCGTGGGAACTATCGAGTGGGAATAGTAGTCACTACCCCGAAAACCCTTATTTTACAAGGGTTTTCGGGTTTCTTTTTTTGCCGAAGTACACGAAAAGTACACGGCTGGTACACGAGAAAGTTTAGGCGAATGCTTCCAAACGCTGGGCAACTTCGTTCTGTTTGTCCGGATATAGGTGTGCATAGATGCCTAAAGTGATTACTGCACTCTCGTGTCCGAGACGCTCACTGATAAGCAGTGGCGTGAAACCCATTTCTATAAGCAAACTGGCATGACTGTGTCGAATATCGTGCACACGAATGAGTCGTACACCTGTCTTTTTACAGCCTCGTTCCATTTCGCTTTTCAAATAGTGTTTTGTAATCTCAAATAATCTGTCTGACGGATCGTAGCCGTATAGTTTATCGGCATAATCCTTTACCATATCGCAAACAAATTGCGGTAAGGTGATTTTGCGCTTACTCTTTGGTGTTTTAGGTTCAAGGAATAGATCCTCACCGTCAACACGTGCAAAGTTCTTGTTGATTGAAACCGTCCGTTCCTCAAAGTCGAAATCGTTTAGGGTTAAAGCAAGCAATTCTCCGGAACGCATACCTGTCCAATAAAGCAGATTGAAAATAACCTGGGACATTGGTTTGTCGCTGACCGCCTCGATGAACAACTGAAATTCATCAGGCTTCCAGAATTGCATTAAATCGGATTTTTTCTTTCCCATAGGGCCACTCCTTTGTACTGGGTTGTATGGCAACCCGTAATATTTTACCGCAAAGTTAAAGATTGCTGATAACTGACTGTTCAATGTACGTAGATAGGTTGGCTTGTATTTCTTTGGACTGTTTATCAACTCTGTCTGCCAACGTCGCACTGTCATAGCTTGAATCTCATTCACTTTGAAGTTCTTGAAATATGGAATGATGTGCTTTTCCAAAACGTCCTGCTTACCTTTATAGGTGGTAGGTTTTAATCTGGCTTTGCAGTCATCCATATATATTTCAAGCAAGTCGCAGAAACGGATATCGCAGGATTGCGAATTTTTGCTGAGGAAATCCAGTTCAAATTGTTTCGCTTCTTTCTGCAGACGGAACCCCATCTTCTTTTTCTGCTTCTTTTGGCCCATCCAATCTGTATAAACAAATTTGCAGTA
>JAGBBN010000003.1:0-211174 GCA_017938445.1 Clostridia bacterium
AGTAGCAGCAGAGGTAATTGTAATACCACGCTCTTGCTCTTGCTCCATCCAGTCCATAGTTGCGCCGCCATCATGAGTTTCGCCTAACTTACGGTTGATACCTGTATAGAAAAGGATACGCTCAGTTGTGGTGGTTTTACCGGCGTCAATATGTGCCATGATACCAATATTTCTTGTCATTTCAAGAGATACCTTTCTTGGCATATAAACCTCCAATACGCACTATAGTGCAAACACAAATTATTAAATTACCATCTGTAATGAGCGAAAGCCTTGTTAGCTTCAGCCATCTTATGGGTATCTTCACGCTTCTTGTAAGCGCCACCCATGCAGTTAACAGCATCAAGAATTTCTGCAGCAAGACGTTCTTTCATAGTTCTTTCAGAACGGTTGCGGCTGTATGTTGTTAACCAACGCAAACCTAAGGTCTGCTTTCTTTCAGGACGAACCTCAAAAGGAACCTGATAGGTTGCACCGCCCTTACGAACGGCCTTAACCTCTAACTGAGGCATAATGTTTTCCATAGCCTCATCAAAAACCTCGATAGGATCTTTTCCTGTTTTTTCAGTGATGATGTCGAAAGCACCATATACAATCTTCTGTGCTACGCCCTTCTTACCATCAAGCATAACGTTGTTGATAAGACGGGTAACAATCTTAGAATTGTAAACCGGATCCGGCAATACATCGCGTTTCGCAATAAAGCCTCTTCTTGGCACTTTACTTCCCTCCTTCATAGTAATGATATCATAGGTACTCGAGTTTACGATTCCCCGTGGCACCAAGCAAGGCGATTACATTTATATATAAACGCCGCTGCTTGTAAAATGCAGCAGAGATATCTTCTTAAATTACTTTGCACCTGGTTTCGGACGCTTTGCGCCATATTTAGAACGACTTTGCATTCTCTTTGCAACACCCTGAGTATCAAGGGTTCCGCGTACGATGTGGTAACGCACACCGGGGAGATCCTTAACACGACCACCACGAATAAGCACTACGCTGTGCTCCTGAAGATTGTGTCCGATTCCGGGAATGTAAGCAGAAACTTCGATTCCGTTGGAAAGACGTACTCTGGCAATCTTTCTTAAAGCAGAGTTAGGCTTCTTGGGGGTGGAAGTCTTAACGGCGGTACAAACACCGCGCTTCTGAGGAGAATCATTATCGGTAAGGCGACGCTTCATAGAGTTATAACCCTTTAAAAGTGCAGGAGCCTTAGCCTTCTTCTCAACAACCTCACGACCGCTGCGAACCAACTGGTTAAAAGTAGGCACTGTATTATCTCTCCTTTCTCAATTATTTGCCTGATATTAAGCGCAGTATACGCATAATATCGCATGCTATATTAGGATAACACAAAGTTACAAATTTGTCAATATTTTTTTAAAATAAAAAGGATTGCCTTTTTTCAAAGACAATCCTTTAATTTTTTGTTATTCGGCTGTTGTGTAAACAACGGAATCTTCGGGAACGGAAACGGTATCCTCCTCAGATGCTTCAATCTCTTCAAACACAGGATTGATTTCATCACTCTTCATACCGGTACCGGCAGGAATGAGCTTACCGATGATAACGTTTTCCTTAAGACCGAACAAGGGGTCTACCCTACCCTTAGTTGCAGCATCGGTGAGAACTCTTGGAGTTTCCTGGAAGGATGCAGCAGAAAGGAAGGATTCGGTTGCAAGAGAAGCCTTGGTGATACCAAGCAAGGTAGCCTTGTAGGTAGCCTTTGTAAGACCCTCTTCGCCGGCTGCGATGCGGGCATCGATAGCCTTATTTGCATCGGCGATTTCCTTATATTCATAGCTTACGTTCTGGAGGAGATCGGTTGAACCGGGATCCTCAATGCGAAGCTTTCTCATCATCTGGCGAACGATAACCTCGATGTGCTTATCGTTGATATCAACACCCTGAGTACGGTAAGCGTTCTGAATTTCTGCTATGATATATTTCTGAACCTCTTCAGGTCCCTGGGCCTCAAGAATATCCTGAGGATACTTAGCACCGGGGATAATCAGAGTTCCTGCTTCAACATAGTCACCGTCATTAACCAAGGTACGAACACCGTAAGGAATTGAAATCTTATCCTCTTCCATGGTTTCCTCGTTGGTTACGATAACAAAGTTGCTCTTCTTTTCTTCGGAAATGCGAACACGACCCGAAATCTTGGAGATAAGACCGCAACGCTTAGGACGACGAGCCTCGAAGAGCTCTTCAACACGGGGAAGACCCTGTGTAATATCCTCAGTACTTGCGATACCACCGGTATGGAAGGTACGCATTGTAAGCTGTGTACCGGGCTCACCGATGGACTGAGCTGCGATTATACCTACAGCCTCACCAGTTCCAACGGGCTTGTTGGTAGCAAGGTTTGCGCCGTAGCACTTCTTACATACACCGTGATGGCTGTGGCAGGTGAGAATAGATCTTATCATAATCTCGGTTATGCCGGCATCAACGATTCTCTTGGCATCATCCTTAGACATCATATGGTCGTTACCACAGATAACCTCACCTGTTTCAGGATGAACGGCAGGCTCCATAAGATAACGTCCTACAAGTCTTTCCTCTAAGGTTTCAAGGATGTGGTTTCCATCCTTAATATCGGAAACAAGTAAGCCTTCCTCGGTACCGCAATCGTCCTCACGAACGATAACCTCCTGAGCAACGTCAACAAGACGACGGGTAAGATAACCCGAGTCAGCTGTACGAAGCGCAGTATCGGCAAGTCCCTTACGGGCACCACGGGAAGAAATAAAGTATTCAAGTACGTTAAGACCTTCACGGTAATTAGCACGGATAGGTACTTCGATAACCTTACCGGCAGTATTTGCAATAAGTCCACGCATACCTGCAAGCTGACGAATCTGGCTCATAGAACCACGGGCGCCTGAATCCGCCATCATAAATATGGGGTTAAACTCATCAAGGTTGCCCTTAAGAGCATCGGCAACATCCTCGGTTGCCTTGTTCCATATTTCAATAACGTGACGGCTGCGCTCGTTTTCATCGATAAGACCACGCTTATAATCACGGGTTACCAAATCAATGTTCTTTTCAGCCTCTGCCAGAATTTCCTTCTTAACGGGAGGAATAACGGCATCTATAACGGCAACGGTTATAGCACCCTTGGTTGAATATTTAAAGCCGGTTGCCTTTACCTTATCGAGAACAATAGAAGATTTGCTTGTTCCGTGGATATCGATACATCTATCGATAATCTTTCCAAGCTGTTTCTTTCCAACCTTGTTCTGAATAATATCATCGTTGCTTTCAACAAATTTCTTATCGGGATCCTTAAGAGAGAAGCTCCATTCAAGGTCGAACTTATGCTCAGGATCGTTACGGTCAACAAAGTTGAGGTCCTGAGGAATGGATTCATTAAAGATAAGGAAGCCTACTGTGCACCAGATGAGCTTGGATTCCTTTTCATCACCTACACGAACACGGATAGGTGCATGAAGACCCACAACGCCATCTTCATAAGCCATAATTGCTTCATTTTTATCTCTGAATACCTTATTTGTTCCCTTTTCATCAGCCTTAACGAGAGTGAGGTAATAAGAACCGAGTACCATATCCTGTGTGGGAACAGCAACGGGCTTACCGTCCGAAGGCTTAAGAAGGTTGTTAGCTGCAAGCATAAGGAAGCGAGCCTCTGCCTGAGCCTCTGCAGAAAGAGGTACGTGAACAGCCATCTGGTCACCGTCAAAGTCGGCGTTGTAAGCTGTACAAACAAGAGGATGAAGCTTTAATGCCTTACCTTCAACGAGAACCGGCTCAAATGCCTGAATACCTAATCTGTGAAGTGTAGGAGCACGGTTAAGAAGCACAGGATGCTCCTTAATAACAAGCTCAAGTGCATCCCAGATTTCTGCCGATGCACGGTCTACCATCTTTCTTGCAGACTTAATATTGGTAACAAGCTTGGTTTCAACAAGACGCTTCATAACGAAGGGCTTGAAGAGCTCAAGAGCCATCTCCTTAGGAAGACCGCACTGATACATCTTAAGTTCAGGACCTACAACGATAACTGAACGTCCCGAATAGTCAACACGCTTACCGAGAAGGTTCTGACGGAAACGTCCCTGCTTACCCTTAAGCATATCGGAAAGGGATTTAAGAGCACGGTTGTTAGGACCTGTAACAGGTCTGCTACGGCGGCTGTTATCGATGAGAGCATCAACAGCCTCCTGAAGCATACGCTTTTCGTTTCTTACGATAATATCGGGAGCCCTGAGTTCAAGAAGTCTCTTAAGGCGGTTGTTACGGTTAATAACTCTTCTGTAAAGGTCATTAAGGTCGGAGGTGGCAAAACGTCCACCGTCAAGCTGTACCATAGGACGAAGATCCGGAGGAATTACCGGAATAACATCAAGAATCATCCATTCAGGACGGTTGCCCGACTGTCTGAATGCCTCAAGCACCTCTAAACGCTTAAGGATTCTGATGCGCTTCTGTCCGTTAGTGTTTTCGAGCTCCTCACGAAGCTCATTGCAGGATTTTTCAAGGTCGATTTCGCAGAGAAGCTTCTTTATAGCTTCTGCACCCATTCCTGCTTCAAACTTATCATCATACTTCTCACGCATATCGTTATATTGCTTTTCGGTGAGAAGCTGCTTTTTCTCAAGTACGGTTTCACCGGGGTCGGTTACAACATACTGAGAGAAGTAAAGAACCTGCTCTAAGTCCTTTACGGACATATCAAGAGCAAAACCTATTCTTGAAGGAGCGGTTCTGAAATACCAAACATGAGATACGGGAGCTGCAAGCTCAATAGTACCCATTCTTTCACGGCGAACCTTGGATCTGGTTACCTCAACGCCGCAGCGGTCACAAACCTTACCCTTATAACGGATACGCTTGTACTTACCGCAGTGACATTCCCAGTCCTTCTGGGGTCCAAATATTCTTTCGCAGAACAATCCGCCCGGTTCGGGCTTTAATGTTCTGTAGTTAATTGTTTCGGGTTTTGTTACCTCGCCGTGGGACCAGGATCTGATTTGTTCGGGAGACGCAAGTCCAATTCGTATTGATTCAAATTCAATTTCAGCCATAATTGCCCTCCTTAACTATTATTCAGAAATCTGCTCATCGGCATCATAGTCGCCGTCTGAGAAGCTGTAATCATTTTGTGTCTGCTCGGCAATAGCTTCGCCGTTTTCATCCTCAAGTCCAAAGCCTTCGAGGTTATCTGCAACGGTTTCGCCGGGGAAATCCTCGGTAACAACCGGTGCTCCTAAGCCGATATCGTCATCCTCATCAAAGTTCTGCTTAAGGTCAATTTCCTGATTATCCTTATCGAGAACCTTAACATCAAGGCCTAAGGACTGTAATTCCTTAATAAGAACCTTGAAGGATTCGGGAACGCCGGGCTTGGGTATATTCTGTCCCTTAACGATGGACTCGTATGCCTTAACACGTCCTACAACATCGTCCGACTTGACGGTGAGTATTTCCTGAAGTGTATAAGCAGCACCGTAAGCCTCAAGTGCCCAAACCTCCATCTCACCGAAACGCTGTCCGCCGAACTGAGCCTTACCGCCGAGAGGCTGCTGGGTAACCAGTGAGTAAGGACCGATAGAACGGGCATGAATCTTATCATCAACAAGGTGATGAAGCTTAAGATAGTACATATAACCAACGGTAACGGGGTTATCAAAGGGTTCACCGGTACGTCCGTCATAAAGCTGAGTCTTAGCATCGCTTGTAAGAGCAATTCTTGAGAAATCAAGCTTAGCGGAATCCTTGAACTGATAATCGCTGCTCTTGGTTGAATCCTCAGCAAGCTCGAAGCACTTTCTGATGTCTTCCTCGTGAGCACCGTCAAATACAGGTGTACAAATATTCCAGCCAAGTGCTCTTGCGGCATAGCCGAGGTGAACCTCGAGAACCTGACCGATGTTCATACGTGAAGGTACGCCCAAAGGATTAAGAACGATATCAAGGGGAGTACCGTCTGGCAAGTAAGGCATATCCTCACTGGGGAGAATTCTGGAAACAACGCCCTTGTTACCGTGACGTCCTGCCATCTTATCACCCACAGAAATCTTACGCTTCTGAGCGATATAGCAACGAACAACAACATTTACACCGGGGCTTAATTCCGAAGAATTTTCTCTTGTGAATACCTTAACATCAACTATTGTACCGTATTCACCGTGGGGTACACGCAGAGAAGTATCACGAACCTCTCTTGCCTTTTCGCCGAAGATTGCACGAAGGAGTCTCTCCTCGGCGGTAAGCTCGGTTTCACCCTTAGGTGTAACCTTACCAACAAGGATATCTCCTGCGCTAACCTCAGCACCTATGCGGATAATACCTCTTTCATCAAGGTTTGCAAGGGCATCCTCACCAACATTGGGGATATCACGGGTGATTTCCTCAGCGCCAAGCTTGGTGTCTCTTGCTTCGAGCTCGTACTCTTCTATATGAATAGAGGTGTAGATATCTTCACGTACAAGACGCTCATTAATAAGAACAGCGTCCTCATAGTTATAGCCTTCCCAGGTCATAAAGCCGATAAGGGCATTACGGCCAAGAGAAATTTCACCGTTGCTGGTAGCAGGTCCGTCAGCAATAACCTCGTTTGCTTCAACCTTCTGACCAACCTTAACGATGGGCTTCTGATTTATACAGGTACCGTGGTTAGAACGGATGAATTTAATAAGGTTGTACTCATCAATTTCACCGTTTGTTGCACGGATTTTAATTGTATCGGCACTTACATAGGTAACCTTACCGGCACGCTTTGCAAGTACAATAATACCCGAGTCAACTGCTGCCTTGTATTCCATACCGGTAGCAACAATGGGGTTTTCGGGCTTGAGAAGCGGAACAGCCTGCTTCTGCATGTTTGAACCCATGAGCGCACGGTTGGTATCGTCATTCTCAAGGAAGGGAATCATAGCGGTTGCAACCGAAACTACCATCTTGGGCGAAACGTCCATAAAGTCAGCACGGTCAGCCTCAACCTCCTGGAAGCCGTCACGATAACGGGCGTTAACCTTTCTGTTAACAAAGAAGCCCTTTTCATCCAACGGCTCATTAGCCTGAGCTACAACATAATCATCCTCTTCATCGGCTGTCATATAAACAACCTCATCGAGAACCTGTCCGTTAACAACCTTGCGGAAGGGGGTTTCAATAAAGCCGTACTTATTTATCTTAGCAAAGGTTGCAAGATAGGATATAAGTCCGATATTAGGACCTTCAGGGGTTTCAATAGGACACATACGGCCATAGTGGGTATAGTGAACGTCACGAACCTCGAAGGATGCACGGTCACGTGAAAGACCGCCGGGACCAAGTGCTGAAAGACGACGCTTATGGGTAAGCTCCGACAGAGGGTTAGTCTGATCCATAAACTGAGAAAGGGGCGAAGAACCGAAGAACTCCTTAATAGCCGCAACAACAGGGCGGATGTTAATAAGGGTTTGAGGAGTAAGATTATCAGGATCCTGAGCCTGAAGATTCATCTTCTCACGAACGCCTCTCTCCATTCTGGAAAGACCTATTTTAAACTGATTCTGTAAGAGTTCACCTACAGAGCGGATACGACGGTTGCCGAGATGGTCTATATCGTCAACAGAGCCAACCTCATAGGGAAGACCTATGAAATAGCTTATTGTAGCAAATATATCATCGGCTGTTATATGGTTGGGGATAAGCTCATCAACATTCTGAGCAATAGCTGCACGGAGAGCTTCCTTATCCTCATTATTTTCAACAAGCTCTTTAAGAACTGCTAATGAAACATTTTCGGTGATTCCGATTTCTTCCAATTCTTCCTTGGTGAAATCAACGAAATCAGCGGCATTAACCATACCGTTTGAAAGAACCTTAATTTCGGTTACCTTACCCTCGGCGCTCATAGAATTTACATAAATGCAGAGTACTCCCTTGGTTTCAATAAGGGCTGCCAATTCCTTGGATACAACGATATCGGCATCGGCAAGGATTTCACCGGTCATAGGATCGATAACAGGACGGGAAAGAACCTTTCCTCTTATACGGTCACCCAAAGCCAGCTTCTTATTATACTTATAACGTCCTACACGGGAAAGGTCATATCTATGAACATCATAGAACAACTGCTCGAGATAAGCCTTTGCACCCTCAACGGTTACAGGCTCGTTAGGACGAAGCTTTTTATAAACCTCAACCAAAGCAGCTTCAACACTCTTGGTGTTATCGGCAGCGAGAGTAGCCTCTAATCTTTCCTCTTCACCGAAGGCTTCTCTTATCTGCTCATTGGTAGCAATACCTAAAGCTCTGATAAGGAGAGAAACGGGAAGCTTTCTGCTCTTATCTATTCTTACATAGAGAACATCGTTAGCGGCAGTTTCATACTCAAGCCATGCTCCTCGGTTAGGAATAATGGTGGAGGAAAATAGTTTTTTACCGGTTTTTTCATCAATTTTCTCGGCAAAGTAAACACCGGGAGAACGAACTAACTGAGAAACAACAGCACGCTCAGCACCGTTGATAACAAAGGTGCCCGACTCGGTCATCAAGGGGAAATCACCCATTGAAACCTCGCTTTCCTTTATTTCTCCTGTTTCCTGATTGAAAAGGCGTGCAGTAACACGCAGGGGTGCGGCATATGTCGTATCCCTTGCTTTACACTCAGTAACATCATATTTAGGCTTTTCATCCAGACGGTAATCGATAAAGGTAAGCTGAAGCTTGCCGCTGTAGTCTGTTATAGCGGTCATATCTCTGAAAACTTCTTTTAAGCCCTCTTCAACAAACCAACGATATGAATCCTTCTGAATTTCGATAAGATTGGGCATATCAATAGGCTCGCTGATCTTAGAAAAGGTCATACGGGTATTGTTACCCAACTGGACAGGTTTAACCATTGAAGTTAACTCCATAGGTTTACAATCACTCCTCCATATATTTTACAGCAATGTTATGCTGCAACAATCCTTATGTGACGGCTTTTTTTACAGCCCATTTTCGACACAAAAGACCCTGCTTTTTCAAAAATAGGCGCATAATCCCCCATCATCATTAGTAATTTACAATTATATACCAGTTCACCTTTCAAGTCAAGAGAATTTTTTTAAAAATTTTCCATTTTTTTGAAAAAGAAAAAAGGCTGATTTTCGGAGTGCTCCGATAGTCAGCCTTTTCATCTTCTATTTTATAGTTGCATTTTCATAAAGGAAATCTATTACATTTTCATAAGCGGTTATATATTCGAGATAATAGTCTCCGTAGTTCTTTATATAGTAATCATTTATATAATCGGCGGTTATATTTTCCTGATTATACTGCTCAACTATTTTATTAACCTGCTTATCAACAGCCTTTTTATCGATAACGATATCCTCAGCATCGGCTATTGCATAAACAAGCATAAGCTGTTCGAGCATTGGGTCAATCTGCTCCTCCAAAGCCTTGTTTTTGAATTCGGTTTCGGTTTGACCTACATTTTTAAGGTAATCGGCAAAGCTCATATTATAATTACTGCTTATATTCGATTCGGCAGAAGCCTTATAATCCTTATAGAATCTGTTGCGCTCAACCTTAGGATAATCCTTTACCTCGGCTTTTTCCTGTGCGTTTTCCATAAGATATACTTCTACAGCGCTTTTTTTAACGCTTTCCTTATATTCTTCAAGGCTTTTATATCCTAAATCCTTATAATATTCCTCGGGGGAAAGACCTTCTTCAGATTTAACATAGTTAACCTTAACAGTAAACACAACTGCTTTACCAGCAAGCTCTGCAGACTGATATCCCTCGGGGAAGGTGAGATTAAGGTCAACGGTTTCACCTATTTTTACGCCTACAAGTCCTTCCTCAAATCCATCAATGAAGGAGTTGGAGCCTATTTCAAGGTCATATCCGTTAGCAGTACCGCCTTCAAAGGCAACGCCGTCCTTCTTGCCTACATAATCTATATTGGCAACATCACCTTCGGCAACGGTTCCCTCGGTTTTCTTCTTATATAAATCATTTTCCGAAATATCACTCTCTATAACATCGTCATAATATTCCTTGAATTTATCCGAGGAGGTATCAACCGTAACGTTTTTGTATTCGCCGAGCTTTATATACTTTTCGAGATTTATGTTAAAAAGTATACGGCTGTTTTCGCCCGACTGTTCGCCTTCATTACCGCAAGCGGTAAATAATGTTAATACCATAAGAACACAAAATAAAATACTAATTATTCTTTTCATCTTTCTACTCCTTCTCCCTTTGAGGAAGCCTTTAAATATTCATTGATAAATCCGTCCAGATCTCCATCCATAACGGCATTTATATTTCCCGATTCAAAACCGGTGCGATGGTCCTTTGCTAAGGTATATGGCATAAATACATAGGAACGTATTTGCGAGCCCCAGGCGATTTCCTTTTGAACGCCCTTGATATCCTCGATTTTTTCAAGATGCTCTCTTTCTTTAATTTCAAGAAGCTTTGATTTAAGCATTCTCATAGCCTGTTCTCTGTTCTGGAACTGACTTCGCTCGTTCTGACAGGCGACAACTATTCCCGTTGGAATATGGGTAAGTCTTACTGCAGAAGAGGTTTTATTAATATGCTGACCGCCCGCACCTGAGGAACGGAAAACATCCATTTTTATATCCTCTTCCCTTATATCCACATCACTGTCATTACTGATTTCGGGCATAACCTCTAAGGAAGCAAAGGAGGTATGTCTTCTTCCCGAAGCATCAAAGGGGGATACTCGCACAAGGCGGTGAACTCCCGATTCGCTTCTGAGATATCCGTAGGCGTTTTCGCCCTCTATTCTCATAGTTGCACTTTTAAGTCCTGCCTCGTCACCATCAAGAAAATCGAGAACGCTTACCTTAAAATCATGACCTTCGCTCCACCTTGTATACATACGGACAAGCATCTGCACCCAGTCCATAGCCTCGGTACCTCCTGCACCCGCATGGAAGGTAAGAATTGCATTGTTCTTATCATATTCTCCTGTAAGTAAGGTCTGAAGCCTCAAATTGGCAAGATTTTTTTCAAACTCCTCTATAGATGAGCTGATTTCTTGGGCGAGGGATAAATCTTCCTCTTCGTCCCCCATCTCAATAAGCACCGATAAATCCTCGAAGCCCGATTTTAAATTTTCATAGGCTTCAACGGTGTTTTTAAGCTTACCTGTTCGCTGAAGTATCTTTTGGGAATTTTCAAGGTCATCCCAAAAGCCCTCTGCCGCCGCCTTGTTCTCCAATTCCTCTATTTCGGAATTGAGTCTTTCAAGGCCTAAGGCATCCTTAAGGTCAAAAAGCTCCTGTGTGTGAGCTTCGAGCCTTAGCTTTAGTTGTTCAAACTCTAACATTAATTTCCTCCGATGTATTCAAGCATATATGCGTGCCAGTTATCTCTAATTCGGCTTTCAATAATCTTAAAGCCGTGATTCTCGGCTTCCTTTACTACCTCATCGGCACGTATATCTATTATTCCCGATATTAAAAGACGGGCATTCTCTTTCATATAATCGTGAACATTTTCGAAAAGACGGATAATAACGTCCGCTACTATATTGGCGCAAACTATATCGTATTTATCGGTGATTTTATCCGCAAGGTCACCAACCATAAATTCGGTTTTATTTTCTATGCTGTTAATCTCGGCATTTTCCTTTGCGGTTTTAACCGACTGCGCATCGATATCAACTCCCACAGCACTCTCGCAGCCGAGCAGCACCGATGCTATTGCAAGGATACCGCTTCCGCAACCTATATCAAGGGTTGTTTTACCCTCTCCAGATATCTCTTCCAAAAGCTCAAGGCATAGAGAGGTTGTGGCGTGGGTTCCTGTTCCGAATGCCGCTCCCGGATCTATATGAAGCAGTGTTCTGTTCTGCTTGTTATCATATTTTTCCCAGCTTGGAACTATTGCAAGACGTTTTCCTATTTCGGTTGCCTTGAAATATTTTTTCCAGTTTTCATTCCAGTCGGCATCGTCAACTCCAACCGCCTCGGCGATGAAATCGATATTTTCAGCCCTTAGTCTTTCCTTTAAAAATTCAAGAGCCTCTGCCGCATTATCACATTCCGATATATAAATATGAATGATAGATTTGCTTCTGTCCTTAGTGATAAGCTCCTCATCTATAAGGTCGATATGAGCGATTTCCCAAGCGGCAGTTTCCAAATCGGAGTAATCCTCTATGTAAATACCGTAGGGCACAGTCATATTAGCAATAGCCGATGCCGTTTCGGTATCCTTTAAATCAACCTTTACGGTTATTTCCGTCCAATTCATAAAAATGCTCCCAAAATTTGTTCTTTATCGTTCTGAATACTGCCCTGAACCATACCGTTTCTTCCGCCGCCTCTAACACTTAGCTTAGTCTTAAATTCGGCAAAGAATTCATCCAGTTTTTTCACTTCTCCGCATATTGCAAAATTATAATTACCTTCCGCCGTTTCGGAGAAAACTCCCCTTATTCCGCCGTGAAGCTTATAAAGACCGTCGGCATAAAGCTGAAGCTCCTTAACATCAAGGCCTTCTTCAAAGGTTGCTGTTTTTTCGCCTTTTTCAGAAAATGCCGATATCTTTGCTTCAATTAGTCTCTTTTTAAGCTCGGAATTTATATGCTTTTGCTCACCTATATTGCCTATAAGCTTTTCAACCGCTTCCGATACCTCGTATTGCTTTGCTGAAAGCAAATCTGCTATCAATTTGGTGCTTTGATATCTGTCCTCATAGTCAGAAACAGCATCAAATCCACATTTTATATATATTCTTATTCCCTCTCGCATACGGAAGAAATCGAGAATTTTAATAATACCGATTTCCCCTGCCGATGCAACATGAGGAGCGCAACAGGCACAAGCGTCATATCCTTCAACAGTTACTATTCTTACATTCTCAGTAATATCAAGCTTACTGCGGTATTCTATATTAGAAAGCTCATCTGCCTTAGGATATAAAACCGAAAATTTTGCATTTTTATATACAGCCTCATTTGCAAGAGCTTCAATCATCATAAGCTGTTCTCTTGTAAGTATTCCGTTGATATCCATTGTAACCTCATCCTCACCGAGATGAAAGCCCACATTATCAAAGCCAAAATGCTTATGAATAAGTCCGCAGATTATATGCTCACCCGAATGATTCTGCATATGGCGGAATCTTCTCTTCCAGTCTATATGACCTTCGTATTCTGCGCCGATATCTAAAGGCTTATCGGAAAAATGAATAATTTGTCCGTCAATTTCCTGAACATCGGTAATATTCGCTTCGCCGACAGTACCCCTGTCCGAAGCCTGTCCCCCACCCTCAGGGCAAAAGGCAGTTTTGTTGAGTATTATATGATAAACTCCATCCACCTCGGTGCAATGGGTAACAGTGGCGCAAAAGTCCTTTATATGGGAATTATTTTCGTACAGCTTTTCGGTCATTTATCCTAACCTCTCCATTATGATGTGAGCCGCTTTATAGATATCTCCGCCGCCCATGGTTATAACAAGGTCACCCTTGTCTGCGATTTCAATTACCTTATCGGCTATATTCTCAAAGCCATCCACTATAACGGCATCGGGAAGCTTAACCGCTATATCCTCAGACTTTATACCGTAGGTATTAACCTCACGGGATCCCATTATGGGGGTTAAAACAACCTTATCGGCAATGGAAAGAGCCTCTATAAACTCATCCTTTAAAAGTGCAGTTCTTGAAAATGTAAAGGGTTGGAATACAGCTATAACCCTATTGTAATCAAGGTGCTTTGCGGCGCTTAAGGTCGCCTTTATTTCGGTAGGATGATGGGCATAATCGTCAGCGAGAACAAAGCCGCCGTATTCACCTAAAAATTCAAATCTTCTGCCCGCACCCGTAAATTTCTCAATGGCATCCTTAATACCCTGGGCGCTGACGCCCATATCATAGCAAACGCCGAAAGCCGCAAGGCCGTTAAGCACATTGTGGTGTCCCGGAATATGCATACTTATATTTATAAGCTTTTCGCCGTCTTTGAAAACATCGAAGCTAAAGCCGTATTTACCGCTTTGGATGTTCCTAGCACTATAGGTGTTATTTTCACCGAAGCCGAAGGTTACAATATCTGCATCAATTCCCTCGGTAGCCTTAAGAGCTAATTCATCATCGCCGTTTACATAGCTTAGCTTTGTCATCCTAAGGAATTTATTAAAGGACAAAACAAGATTATCCATTGTTTTAAAATAATCAAGATGGTCATTATCTATATTGAGAAGCACACCGATATCGGGAGACATCTGCAAAAAGGTATCAACAAACTCACAGGCCTCGCACACCATAGTCTGGCTTTCACCTGTGATTCCGTTTGAATTTATTAAGGGAAGCTTGCCGCCTATTACTGCGGTAGGCTCCATCTTGTTTAAAATAAGAATTTGTGTTATCATAGAGGTAACAGAGGTTTTTCCGTGGGTTCCGCAAACTCCGATAACATTATCGTAATGCCTTGTAAGTGCCCCTAAAAGATGGGAACGCTCCATAGTGGGTATTCCTTGCTCACGGGCAGCCTTAAGCTCAGGGTTATCTGCAGAGATAGCCGCAGAATAAACCACTAATTCGGCACCCTTAATGTTTTCAGCGTTATGTCCCATATAAACAGTGGCACCAAGCTTACGAACTCTTTTAAGGGGGTCACTCTCATTATTATCAGAGCCCGAAAGAACATATCCCTTGCTATGAAGAATCTCTGCTAAGGGACACATTCCGCTTCCGCCTATTCCTATCATATGGATATGCTTGATACCCTCTATCAGCCTATCCTCATCTCTCAATATTTTCATAAGAAAACTCCTAATTTTTTACTCACTTATTTATTATATTACTTTTTTATAAAAAAATAAACCCTTTTTTTAGGTGATATGTATGTTTAAATTGCCCGAAAAAATTGAATATGTTTTAAAAAGCATAACCAATAACGGCTTCGAAGCCTACATTGTGGGCGGTTGTGTCCGTGATATGCTTATGGGTAAAGCCCCCCACGATTTTGATATCACCACCTCGGCAATGCCCGAAGAAATACAGAATATATTTGAAAAAACTGTACCCACAGGTATAAAGCACGGCACTGTAACGGTTATAATCGAGGGTGAGCCTATTGAGGTTACCACCTTCCGCTATGACGGAGATTATACCGACTGCCGCCATCCCGAAAAGGTTGAGTTTGTAAGAAATATCGAAGCCGACCTTTCAAGAAGAGATTTTACCGTTAACGCCATCGCTTACAACCCCACTAAAGGTATTGTTGACCTTTTTGGCGGTATTGAAGATATAAATTCAAAAATTTTAAGGGCTGTGGGCAACCCCGAAAAGCGATTTTCAGAAGATGCTCTTCGCATTATGCGACTTTTTCGGTTTGCTAGCATTCTCGGCTTTGAAATCGAGAAAGAAACCCTTGATGCTGCGCTTTTAAAGGCACGCTTACTTGAAAAGGTGAGTATTGAACGGATAAACTCTGAGCTTTGTAAGCTTTTATGCGGTGAAAAGCCCGAAATAATTGAAACTTTAATAAAAAACGGCGGTCTTATCTATTTAGGAATAGAGAACACAGAGAAGCTTGAAAAGTTAAAAAATTTACCCAATAAAATCAGCATCAGACTATTTGCATTTTTAAAACTCACAAATTGCGATTTTGATTCTTTTTTGAATAAATTCAAGGCTTCGAATCAACTGAAAGCAGAGGTTTTAACCCTTGACAGAATATCCCATTTACCCTTCCTTTCTAAAAGGGATATCAAGGAGATTTTAAACCTTTCGGATGAACAAACTTTAAAGGATTATCTGGATTTTGTTGCCGTTTTTTCAGGTGTTGATACAACCCCCCAAAAAGAAATGTTAAAACAAATTATTTCCCTTGATGAGCCCTATAAAATATCCCATCTCGACCTTGACGGAAATGACCTTAAAGAAATGGGAATAAAGGGTGAAGAAATCGGCGAAAGGCTTGAATATTTAAGGCGTTTTGTTATAGAATTCCCTGAAGGTAATAAAAAGGAAAAATTACTTGAAAAATTAAATAATAACCGTAACTAAATAATAATGAGTGCCATAAACTGTAATGTATGGTGCTCATTATTTTTTTGGCGGTGAATTAAATGAAAAAAATTGCGGTAATAGGCGGAGATATCAGACTTAAAATTGCAGTAGAAAAGCTTCGGGAAATGGGTTTTTTGGTTGAAACTCTTGGGCTTTTTGAAGATGAAGGCGGTAACATTGGCGAATGTGATGCAGTAGTTTTTCCTGTGCCCACAACCAGGGATAAAATAAGCGTTTTTGCACCCTTTTCGAAAAGGGAAATTTTACTAGGCGATATAGAAAAAATGCTTTTACCCCACCAGTTAATTTTATGCTGTAACTATAGGTTTGAGAGCAAAATCTGCGTTGATTACGGAAATCTTGACAGCTTTGCTCTGCTCAACGCTATTCCCACCGCCGAAGCCGCTGTTTCTCTGGCTGTTCAAAACACCGATTTCACCCTTTGGAATTCAAAGGTGCTGATAACCGGCTTTGGCAGGGTTGGTAAAATATTGGCAAACCGACTCTACGCTCTCGGAGCAGAGGTTACGGTAAGTGCACGAAAACAATCCGATTTTGCATTAGCATCCTCTCTCGGATATAAGGTAATGCACACTGCCACTCTTGATGAAAAGCCTTTGGATTTTGATATTATTTTCAATACATTGGATTTCCCCGCAATAAGCAATCAATCCTTGAAAAAAACTAAGGCTTCATATATTTTAGACCTCTCCTCCCGTGGCGGATTTGACCTTGAATATGCCAAAAAATTAGGCATCAATGCAATGATGGCACCGGGGCTTCCCGGCAAAACTGCCCCCATTACCGCCGGAACAATTCTTGCACAAACCGTTTGCGAATTATTAAAATAATCAGGTGATGCTATGAAAGATATAACTATAGGATACGCTTTTTGCGGATCCTTTTGCACAATAAAAAATTCCCTTGAGGCTTTAAAGCGGTTGGTTTCAATGGGCTATAAGGTAAAGCCCATCATGTCGGAAATTGTTTACAATACCGATACTAGATTTTTTAAGGCCGATGAGCTTAAAAAACAGGTTGCCGAAATTTGCGACTGCAGTATAATTCACGATATCGTTTCGGCAGAGCCTATCGGGCCTAAAAATCTGTTGGATATTATAGTTGTGGCGCCCTGCACAGGTAACACTATAGCAAAATGTGCCTTAGGTATAACCGATACCCCCGTTACAATGTCGGTTAAAGCCCATCTTCGCAATAATAAACCGGTGGTATTAGCCATTGCCACCAATGATGCTTTAGGTGCATCTGCCAAAAACATAGGTCTTTTGCATAATACAAACAATATCTATTTCGTACCCTACCGTCAGGACGATGCCATAAGCAAAAACAATTCCTTGGTCTGCGATTTTTCTCTTATTCCCGAAACGGTTGAATCCGCCCTTAAAAAAGAGCAAATTCAGCCTGTTATAATTTAACGGCACAAAACACTGTCAAAATACACAAAATTTTCTCCAAAAAAGCTTGTTTTTGTATTTGACTAAATTGAATAAATATAATATAATATTTATATCTTTTAAAACTCTTTTGTAACTGACGGAAAAGTGGATCAACCATGGGGGAGCAAAACGAGTTGTTTTATGTCGACCGTCTGGGCAGTCTTATCCCGTCTGGGGTAGGACTGCCCTTATTTTTAACTTTTTTTGAAACGGAGAGAGTAACATGAAAAAAATAGGTATTGTTATGGGTAGTGACAGTGATCTGCCAATCGTACAAAAAGCGATTGATGTTCTTAAGGAATACGGAGCAGATTATGAGGTTCATATTTATTCGGCACACAGAACTCCCGAACAGGCAAGGGAATTTTCAAGAAATGCTCGAGCTAACGGATTTGCGGCAATTATTGCAGCCGCAGGAAAGGCGGCTCACCTTGCAGGAGCTATTGCCGCCAACACAACAATTCCCGTAATAGGCTTGCCTATTAAATCCTCAACCCTTGACGGACTTGATGCTCTGCTTTCAACCGTACAGATGCCTTCCGGCATTCCCGTCGCAACCGTTGCTATTGACGGTGCCGCAAATGCCGCCCTCCTCGCTTTGCAGGTATTAAGCGTTGAGGAAAAGGAAATTGCGGACAAGCTGGATAATGCAAGAATTACGGCTGCCGAAGCCATTCTTTTAAAGGATAAGAAGTTACAGGAAATATAATCGGAGGTTTTATCAATGGGAGGCTTTTTCGGAGCTGTTTGTAAAGAGGATGCGGTTTTCGATGTGTTCTTTGGAACGGACTATCATTCTCACTTAGGAACCCGCCGTGGAGGTATGGCGGCATACGATGAAAAAATCGGTTTACAAAGGGATATACATAACATAGAGAAATCACCCTTTAGAACAAAATTTCAACATATATTTGAGGAAATGCACGGCTCTGCCGCTATCGGCTGCATAAGCGATTCCGATCCACAGCCCTTGCTGATTAGGTCTAAGCTTGGCATCTATGCTATAACGGTTGTTGGCATTATCAACAATGCCGAGGAGCTTATAGAAAAATATGTTATCGCAAAAGGTGGTCATTTCGGTGCGATGACGAGTGGCGCAGTAAACTCCTGCGACCTTGTTGCCGCAATGATTAACCAAAAGGATAGCTTTGCCGAGGGTATTACCTTTGCTCAGAGTGTTATTGAAGGTACTGCGGCAATCCTCATTTTAACCAACGAAGGTAAAATAATAGCCGCAAGGGACAGATTAGGTCGACTCCCCCTTTCAATCGGTAAAAGTGAGCATGGATACTGTGCAAGTCTTGAGCCCTTTGCATATAAAAAACTGGGCTACACCAAGGAAAAAGAATTAGGCCCCGGTGAAATTGTTGAATTAACAAAAGAGGGCTTTACCCAGTTAGCCGCTCCTCAAAAGGAAATGAAAATCTGTTCATTCCTCTGGAGCTATTACGGATATTCCACCTCGGATTACGAGGGTGTTAACGTTGAGATAATGCGGTACCGCAACGGCGGAATAATGGTGGAAAACGATATTGCCAACGGAAATATGCCTGAGCTTGATTATGTAGGCGGTGTTCCCGATTCTGGTACGCCCCACGCTATAGGCTATGCAAATAAAAGCAATATTCCCTTTGCCCGTCCATTTATCAAATATACTCCCACCTGGATGCGCAGCTTTACACCTACCCGTCAATCAGACCGTAATCAGATTGCTAAAATGAAGCAGATACCCGTTCCTGATTTGATTGAGGGCAAAAATCTTCTTTTTGTTGACGATTCGATAGTAAGAGGAACTCAGCTTAGAGAAACGGTTGAATTCTTATATAACAACGGTGCAAAATCTGTTCATATGCGTTCTGCCTGTCCCCCTATCATGTATAGCTGTAAATACCTTAATTTCTCAAGAGCTACCGATGATATGGAGCTTATAACACGAAGCACCATCGTCGAGCTTGAGGGCAAGGAAGGTCTTAAATACCTTGATGAGTACAGTGATTCATCAACAGAGCGTGGTAAGAAGCTTCGAAACGCCATATGCAAAAAATTCAAATTTGCTTCCCTTGAATTCCAGACACTTGAGGGACTAATAAAGGCAATAGGTATAGATGGATGTAAGCTATGCACCTATTGCTGGAACGGAAAAGAATAACAGAGAGGTAAAAATTATGAAAAATTCACAATCAAAATCCTATGCTGATGCAGGTGTTGACATTACCGCAGGTTATAAAGCAGTTGAACTGATGAAAAAGCATATTGCAAGAACAAAGAATGCTGGTTGTCTTGATGATGTTGGTGGCTTCGGCGGTTGCTTCGGTTTACCCGTTGCAGGTATGGAAGAACCGGTTCTCGTTTCGGGAACTGACGGATGTGGCACCAAGGTTAAGCTTGCTATTTTACTTGACAAGCACGATACCATTGGTATTGACGCTGTTGCAATGTGCGTTAACGATATTATCTGCGTTGGCGCAAAGCCCCTTTTCTTCCTCGATTATATCGCTTGCGGCAAGAATATCCCTGAAAAGATTGCCGAAATCGTAAGCGGTGTTGCAGAGGGCTGTGTTCAGTCGGGTGCCGCACTTATCGGCGGTGAAACGGCAGAGCATCCCGGTATGATGCCTATAGACGATTATGACCTTGCAGGCTTTGCAGTTGGTATTGTTGATAAGAAAAAAATACTTGATAATTCCACCGTTACCGAGGGTGACGTTATAATAGCTCTTCCCTCAAGCGGTGTTCACTCCAACGGTTTCTCCTTAGTTCGTAAGGTTTTCGATGTTGAAAACAGCGATATTACCTCCCCCGTTGCAGAACTTGGGGGCAAATCTATCGGCGAAACCCTATTGACCCCCACTAAGATTTATGTTAAAGCACTGCTCAGCCTTATCGAACAGGTTAAGGTTAAGGCAGTTTCCCATATCACAGGCGGCGGCTTTTATGAGAATATTCCCAGAAGCTTACCCAAGGGATTTTCTGCTAAAATCAATAAGAGCGATGTTAAGGTGCTTCCCATATTTGACCTTATTGCCAAGGTAGGAAATATACCCGAGCGTGATATGTATAACACCTTTAATATGGGTGTTGGAATGAGCATTACCGTTGCCAAGGAGGATGCCGAAAAGGCACTTGCCGTTCTTAAAGACGCAGGCGAAGAGCCATATATCATCGGCACCGTTATAAAGGGTGACGGAGGTGTTATCATTGAATAACACCAAAAACATTGTTGTTTTAGCCTCAGGTGGCGGAACAAATCTTCAAGCCCTTATTGATGCCGAAAAGCGTGGCGAATTAGGTTGCGGAAAAATAACCTGTGTTATCGCTTCTAAAGCAGATGCCTATGCACTTACCAGAGCCACGGAAAACGGTATTAAAACAAGAACTCTAATCAGAAAAGATTATAACGATATCGCCGCTTACAGTAAGGATATGAGAGATGCCTTGCTTGAAGAAAAGGCCGATGTTGTTGTTTATGCCGGGTTTATGACTATCCTTGACGAACAGGTTTGCGATGCCTTTCGTGATAAGATGGTTAATGTTCACCCCGCCCTTATCCCCTCTTTTTGCGGTAAGGGATACTATGGTCTTCACGTGCACGAGGAAGCTCTTAAAAAGGGAGTTAAGGTATCGGGCGCTACCGTTCATTTCGTAACGGCAGAATGTGATGCAGGACCTATCATACTGCAAAAGGCGGTTGAGGTTCTCGATGATGACACACCCGAAACTCTGCAAAGACGTATTATGGAGCAGGCTGAATGGAAAATACTTCCCAAGGCAGTACAGCTTCTTTGCGATGAAAAAATTGAAATTAAAAACGGAAAAACATATATTAAATAGTTGGAGGTTTTTAAAAATGGAAATTAAGTCTATTGAAAAGGAACTCAATTCCTTAGCCTATCACGGCAGAGGTATTATAATCGGCAAAAGCGTTGACGGCAAAAAGGCTATAACAGCGTATTTTATTATGGGCAGAAGTGAAAACAGCCGTAACCGTGTTTTTATAGAGGACGGCGAGGGTATCAGAACTCAGGCCTTTGATGAATCCAAAATGACTGATCCCCATCTTATTATTTATGCTCCCGTTCGTGTTCTCGGCAATAAAACAATAGTTACTAATGGTGACCAGACCGATACTATATACGAGCTTATGGACAGGCAGATGACCTTTGAGCAATCGCTTCGCACCCGTGAGTTTGAGGACGATGCTCCCAACTTTACCCCCAGAATTTCGGGCATTATCCGTCTTGAAAACGGAGATATGAACTATGCAATGTCTATACTTAAATCTGCCGAGGGTGACGGTTCCTCCTGCCAGAGATACACCTTTGCTTACAGCAACCCCCTTGCAGGTAAGGCAAAGTTTATCCATACATATAAATGTGATGGTAATCCCCTTCCAAGCTTTGAGGGTGAGCCTAAGACATTAGAGCTTCCCGATATGGATATTGACACTTTAACCGATTTAATCTGGAAAAACCTAAATAACGATAATAAGGTTTCTCTTTTTGTAAGATATATTGACCTTGAATCAGGCAAATACGAATCAAGAATTGTTAATAAGAACGAGGCATAATGTATGAAGCTTGAAAATTTAAAAATTAATTTTTTAGGTGACAGTATTACTCAGGGTGTTGGAACCACCGAGCCCGATAATACATTTCACCAGATAATCAAGCGTGAGTGCAGATTAGCCGAAGCATATAATTGCGGTATCAGCGGCACAAGAATCGCTAAGCAAACTGTTCCCTGTTGCCACTCATTTGATTTATATTTTGCTTTACGTGCAAAGGTTATGCCAAAGGATGCCGATGCAATTGTTATTTTCGGAGGAACTAATGACTTTGGTCACGGCGATTCAAAAATGGGTGATATTGGAAGCACAGATATTTACACATTTTACGGTGCCCTTAATAATCTGCTCTCCGAATTAAAGGAGGATTACCCTAAAGCTAAGCTGATTTTTATGACTCCTTTGAGAAGATTAACAGAAGATACGCCCAACCACGATGGCAAAATTCTAGTCGATTACGTTGATGCTATAATCGAGACTTGCAAAAAGCATAATGTTGCTGTTATAGATTTATTCCGCAGCGATATTATGAAGCCCGATGATACTGATGTTATTCCCGATGGTCTTCATCCAAACGATAAAGGTCATTTAATTATGGCCGATTATATAGCTAAAGAATTACTCAAACTTTAAGGAGAATATGAGATGAAAGAATTTGAATTAAAATACGGTTGTAACCCCAACCAAAAGCCCTCTAAAATTTATATGGCAGACGGTGGTGACCTACCCATCGAAATCCTCTGCGGCAGACCGGGATATATCAATTTCCTCGATGCCTTTAACTCCTGGCAGTTGGTTAAGGAATTAAAGGAGGCTTTGGGACTTCCCGCCGTTACTTCCTTTAAGCACGTTAGTCCTACAAGTGCAGCTGTTGGTACAATTCTTCCCGAAAAGCTCAAAAAGGCTTGCTTTGTTGATGATATCCCTGAACTGGATGCTTCCCCCCTTGCCTGTGCGTATGCCAGAGCAAGAGGTACCGACCGTATGTGCTCCTTTGGTGACTGGGTAGCCCTTTCCGATGTTTGCGATGTTACAACCGCAAAGCTTATCAAGCGTGAGGTATCGGATGGTGTTATCGCTCCCGGTTACGAGCCCGAGGCTTTAGAGATTCTTAAATCCAAGAGAAACGGAAACTACAATATAGTTAAAATTGACCCTGATTTTGTTCCCGCCGAGATAGAAACAAAGCAGGTTTACGGTATCACCTTCCAGCAGGGCAGAAATAACTTTAAAATCAATAATGAGCTTCTTTCAAACCTCGTTACCGAGAATAAAGAATTGCCCGATTCTGCTAAGCGTGACCTTATAATTTCTCTTATTACCCTTAAGTATACCCAGTCCAACTCGGTTTGCTTCGCCTTTGACGGTCAGGCTATCGGTGTTGGCGCAGGTCAGCAATCGAGAATTCACTGTACCCGTCTTGCAGGTAGCAAGGCAGATACCTGGTTCCTTCGTCAGCACGATAAGGTACTTAATCTCCCCTTCCTTGATGAAATCGGCAGACCTACAAGGGATAACGTTATTGACGGTTACATAAACCGCAACGAAGAGGATGTTTGCGCCGATGGTAACTGGCAGAAATACTTTAAGGTTCAGCCCGAACCCCTTACCGATGAGGATATAAAGACCTATCTTTCTACCATTTCGGGTGTGGCTTTAGGCAGTGATGCCTTCTTCCCCTTTGACGACAATATTGAACGTGCTTACCGTAGCGGCGTTTCTTATATTGCCGAGCCGGGCGGCTCTATCCGTGACGATGCAGTTATAGAGTGCTGTAATAAGTACGGTATTGCTATGGCATTCACAGGAATGAGACTTTTCCATCATTAATCAGCAAAGGAAATAAAATAATGAAAATAATGGTTGTAGGTGGCGGAGGCCGTGAGCACGCCATAATAAAAAGCCTTAAGAAAAACAAGGATATAACAGAAATCTATGCCCTACCGGGTAACGGTGGTATTGCAAAGGATGCTACTTGCATTAATATTGGTGCTAAGGATATCCCTGCAATTTGCGAATTTGCAGTTAACAACAATATAGATTTTGCTGTTGTTGCTCCCGATGACCCGTTGGTTTTAGGTGCAGTTGATGCCCTTGAAGCAAAGGGTATTCCCTGCTTTGGCCCTGAAGCCAAGGCAGCAATAATCGAGGGAAGCAAGGTTTTCTCTAAAAACCTTATGAAAAAATACAATATTCCCACCGCACAGTATGAGGTCTTTGATAATGCCGAAAATGCAATAGAATATCTAAAAAATGCCGATATGCCTATCGTTGTTAAGGCGGATGGTCTTGCCCTCGGCAAAGGCGTTATTATTGCCAATACAAAGGATGAAGCCATAACCGCCGTTAAGGAGATTATGGAGGACAAGATGTTCGGCGAAAGCGGTAACAATATCGTTATCGAGGAATTTCTAACAGGTCCCGAGGTTTCCGTTCTTTGCTTTACAGACGGTAAAACTGTAAAACCCATGGTTTCCTCTATGGACCATAAACGAGCATTAGACGGTGATAAGGGACTTAACACCGGCGGAATGGGAACTATTGCGCCTAACCCCTATTACACCGAGGATATTGCAAAACAGTGTATGGAAACCATTTTCCTCCCAACTGTTAATGCCATGAATAGTGAGGAGCGCACCTTTAAGGGCTGTCTTTACTTTGGACTTATGCTAACACCTAAGGGTCCCAAGGTTATTGAATATAACTGCCGTTTTGGAGACCCCGAAACTCAGGTTGTTCTCCCCTTGCTTGAAAGTGACCTTTTAACTATAATGCAAGCCTGCCGCAACGGTAATCTTGCTGAATGCGAGGTTAAATTTGCAGACTCTCACGCCGCTTGTGTTGTTATGGCATCCGAGGGCTACCCCAAAGCATATAACTCGGGCTTTGAAATCAAGGTTGCCGAGGATTTCGGCGGTGAGCTTTATATTGCGGGTGCTAAAGAAAAGGACGGAAAGATTCTTTCCGCAGGAGGCAGAGTGCTTGGTGTTGTAAACACAGGAAGTACCTTAGCCGAGGCTATTAAAAACGCCTATAATGAGGTAAAAAAGGTTTCCTTTGATAATGCATTTTACCGCAAGGATATAGGAAAAAGAGCACTGGAAAAAACGGAGGATTAATTGATGGTTTACAGAATATTTGTTGAAAAGAAAAAAGAGTTTGCCCATGAAGCAAACTTCCTTAAAAATGACATCATTTCCTTTTTAGGCGTTAAAAATCTTACCGATTTAAGACTTATTAACCGTTATGATGTTGAAAATATTGAGGAAAGCGTTTTTGAGAACGCTAAAGATAAGGTTTTCTCCGAGCCTCAGACCGATATTATAGGAGAAGAAATTAACACCGAGGGCAGCACCGCTGTTTTTGCGGCTGAATATCTCCCCGGTCAGTTTGACCAGAGAGCCGACTCGGCTGCTCAGTGTATTCAGCTTTTATCCCAGGGTGAGCGTCCTCTTGTTCGCACCGCAAGGGTTTATGTGCTTTACGGCGATATAACTGCCCAAGATATTGAAAAAATTAAAAAGCACGTTATCAATGCGGTTGAAAGCCGTCTTGCCTCTATGGAAAAGCCTGAAACCTTAAAGACTGTTTACGATATACCTACCGAGGTTGAAACCCTCGAAGGCTTTACAAAGCTTGATTCAAAGCAGCTTGAAGATTTCGTTAAGAATTACGGTCTTGCTATGGATAAGGACGATATTGCTTTTTGTCAGCAATATTTTATAAGTGAGGGCAAGGACCCCACCATTACCGAAATCCGTATGATAGATACATATTGGTCTGACCATTGCCGTCATACAACATTTTTAACCACTATTGACAGTGTTGAATGCGATGATGAACTTATTGCCGAAACCTATAAGGATTATCTTGCAACAAGAGAAGAACTGGGCAGAACAAAGCCTCAGAACCTTATGGATATTGCCACTCTTGCGGTTAAATATCTGCGAAAAGAAGGCAAACTCGATAAGCTTGACGAATCGGAGGAAATCAATGCCTGCACCGTTAAAATCAAGGTAACGGTTGACGGTGAGGAGCAGGATTGGTTGCTTCTCTTTAAAAACGAAACCCATAACCATCCCACCGAAATTGAGCCCTTCGGCGGTGCCGCCACCTGTATCGGCGGTGCTATCCGTGACCCGCTATCAGGCAGAAGCTATGTTTATGCCGCTATGCGTGTTACGGGTGCCGCAGACCCATTAAAGCCGGTTGAACAGACTATGAAGGGTAAATTACCCCAGAGAAAAATCGTTACAACCGCCGCCGCAGGTTATTCCTCCTACGGAAATCAGATAGGTCTTGCTACGGGTCAGGTTGATGAGCTTTACCACCCCGGTTATGCCGCAAAGAGAATGGAAATCGGCGCAGTCATTGCCGCCGCTCCTGCTAAGAATGTTCGCCGTGAGGTTCCGGACCCGGGTGATATCGTTATCCTTTTAGGCGGCAGAACAGGAAGAGACGGTTGCGGAGGTGCTACCGGTTCTTCCAAATCCCACACCCTTTCTTCTCTTGAATCCTGCGGAGCAGAGGTTCAGAAGGGTAATGCTCCCGAAGAAAGAAAGCTACAGAGATTATTCCGTAATCCCGAGGCATCCCATATGATTAAGCGTTGTAATGACTTCGGCGCAGGCGGTGTTTCGGTTGCTATCGGTGAGTTGGCTGACGGTCTTAAAATCGACCTTAACGCCGTTCCCAAAAAGTATGACGGACTTGACGGTACAGAGCTTGCTATCAGTGAATCTCAGGAGAGAATGGCAGTTGTTGTTGAGCCTAAGGATGTTGAAGCCTTTAAGAAGCTGGCGGCAAGTGAAAACCTTGAGGCAACCGTTGTTGCAACTGTTACTGCAGAGCCTCGTCTTGTTATGGAATGGAACGGTAAAAAAATAGTTGATATCTCCCGTGAATTCTTAAATTCCAACGGTGCAGAAAAGCATATTGATATAAAAATCGCCGCTCCCCTTTCCTATAAAAAGGTTGCAGGCTGTGGCTTTAAATCAGCTTATATAGCCCTTGCAGATGACCTCAATGTTTGCTCAAAGAGAGGTCTTTCCGAGCGTTTTGACTCTACCATAGGCGCAGGCACTGTTCTTATGCCCTTTGGTGGAAAGAATCAGATTACTCCTATTCAGGCTATGGTACACAAAATCTCCCTCGAAAAGGGCGAAACAGACGACTGTTCTTATATGGCTTGGGGTTATAATCCCTTTATAGCCGAGGCCTCCCCCTTCCACGGCGCATACTTAGCCGTTGTTGAATCGGTATCCAAGCTTATTGCCGCAGGTGCTTCCTTCGAAGATGTTTATCTTACCTTCCAGGAATACTTTGAGCGTCCAGGTAAGGATTCAAAGCGTTGGGGCAAACCTTTAGCCGCACTGCTCGGTGCATTTAAGGCACAAAAGGAATTCGGAATAGGCTCTATCGGCGGTAAGGATTCTATGAGCGGCTCCTTTGAGGATTTGGATGTTCCCCCCACCCTTGTTTCCTTTGCGGTTACAACGGGTAAGGTAGGCGAGGTTATCTCCCCTGAATTCAAAGCGGCAGGTAATAAGGTTTATCTTCTTACCCCCGTTTATGATGATAACGGTCTTCCCGTAACCTCTTCTCAGATTTCCCTTTACGAAAGGATTACCGCTCTTATGAGAAGCGGTATTGTAAAATCGGCATACACCCCCACCTACGGCGGTGTTGCAGAGGCTGTTATGAAGATGGCCTTCGGTAATTCCATCGGCTTTAAATATGATACAGGTCTTTCAAACGATGCTATCTTCGGTTATAGCTACGGTGCCTTCGTATTAGAGGTTACAAAGGATATTGATGACGGTATTCTTATAGGTGAAACCACCGCAGATGCAACAATCACGAAGGGTAACGACAGCATAAGCCTCGCCGAGCTTTCGGGTATTTATGAGGATAAGCTTGAATCGGTTTACAGTTGTAATATTAAATCGGCAGATGAAAAGGTTGAGAAATTCAGCGCAACTGCCAATGCTCCCTATATTGCAAAGCAGTCCTTTGCAAAGCCCCGAGTACTTATTCCTGTATTCCCAGGTACCAACTGTGAATATGACAGTGCAAAGGCAGTAAGCCGTGCAGGAGCAGAGCCTGAAATCTTTGTTATAAAGAATCTTACATCACGAGATGTTGCAGAATCTGCCGCAAATTTTGCAGAAAAGATTAAAAATTCCCAGATGATTTTCGTTCCCGGCGGTTTCTCCGGTGGTGACGAGCCTGATGGTTCGGGTAAATTCATTACCGCATTCTTCCGCTCGGCAGAAATCAAGGAGCAAATAACAAATCTCCTCGAAAACCGTGACGGACTTATGTGCGGTATATGTAACGGCTTCCAGGCGCTTATCAAGCTTGGCCTTGTGCCCTACGGCAAGATAGTTGATGCCAGTGAGGATGCTCCAACCCTTACCTTTAATACTATAGGCAGACACCAGTCTAAGCTTGTTCGTACAAGAATTGCCTCCAATAAATCTCCTTGGCTTATGAATACAAAGCCCGATGAGATTTACACAGTGCCGATTTCTCACGGTGAGGGCCGCTTTATTGCCGACAGCGAGTTTATTAAAAAGCTTGCCGAAAACGGACAGATAGCAACCCAGTACGTTGACCTTGAGGGCAACCCCACAATGGATATCGCCTTTAACCCCAACGGCTCATATTCAGCTATTGAGGGAATTCTCTCCCCTGACGGACGAGTATTCGGCAAAATGGGACACTCCGAGAGAATTGATACCGGTCTTTACAGAAATGTTGAAGGAAACTTTGATATTGGAATGTTCGACTCGGCAGTTAAGTATTATAAATAATAAAAGAAACGGTGCAGTAATCTGCACCGTTTTTTTATTTTATACTTTCAATATCGTATGGTGTTGTCTGGTATACAAAATAGTTAAGCCAGTTAGAATAAAGAAGATTTGCATGGGAACGCCAGCTTACAACGGGATTTTTCTTGGGGTCATCATTTTTGAAATAGTTTTTAGGTATTTCTATGGGCAACCCTTGTGAAACATCACGGTTATATTCATTTAAAAGGGTATCGGCATCATATTCCGAATGGCCCGTTATGAATATCTGCTTTCCGTTTTTGGTAGAAACGGCGTAAACTCCCGCCTCTTTAGAGGTTGAAAGAATCTTTAATTCCTTAACCTTTTTGATATCCTCAGCATCAATAGTGGTATGCCTTGAGTGAGGCACCATAAACACATCGTCAAACCCTCTGAAAAGGATAGACTTCTTATAATCAACCTTGTGCTCGAAAACACCGAAAAGCTTCTTTTCTAAAGGCTTTTTATTTATACCGAAATGGTAATAAAGTGCCGCCTGAGCTCCCCAACAGATATGGAAGGTGCTATGAACATGGGTTTTGCTCCATTCCATAATCTCACAAAGCTCATCCCAGTATTCTACCTCTTCAAATTCCAGCTTTTCAACGGGGGCACCGGTTATAATCATACCGTCAAAGGTTTTATCCTTAACATCCTCAAAGGTTTTATAAAAGGTGAAAAGATGCTCTGCCGAGGTGTTTTTGGATTGATGGCTTTTAGTATGAATAAACTCTAAATCAACCTGCAGGGGTGAGTTACCCAGCAGCCTTGACAACTGGGTTTCGGTTTCGATTTTTTTCGGCATAAGATTGAGCAAAAGTATCTTAAGGGGACGGATATCCTGAGTTATGGCTCGTTTTTCGGTCATAACAAAGATATTTTCATCATTAAGAATTTTTACCGCCGGTAAATCATTAGGAATTTTAATCGGCATACCTTTCACCTACCTTTTATATATATTTTTTTATTTACATATTATCCAAAGCCTGTTTGATATCCGCAATTAAATCGTCAGCGCTTTCTATACCGCAGGAAAAACGGATTAAATCGGGAGAAATACCTGCTGCAGCCAGTTCCTCATCGTTCATCTGACGGTGGGTTGCATTTGCAGGGTGCAAACAGCAAGTTCTGGCATCAGCAACATGGGTTTCAATAGCCGCAAGCTTTAAGTTCTTCATAAAGCTTTCTGCAGCCTTTCTACCGCCCTTAACACCGAAGCTTACAACACCGCAGCTACCGTTAGGAAGATACTTTTGAGCAAGCTCGTAATACTTATCTCCCTCAAGACCTGGATAGGTTACCCAAGCAATTCTATCATCAGCTTTTAAGAATTTTGCAACTGCAAGACCGTTCTCACAGTGCTTCTTCATTCTAAGATGCAAACTTTCAAGACCTAAATTAAGCAAAAACGCATTCTGAGGAGCCTGAATAGAGCCGAAATCACGCATAAGCTGAGCCGTTGCCTTGGTTATAAAGGCGCCGCCCAAACCAAAACGCTCGGTATAGGTTACACCGTGATAGCTCTCATCAGGTGTGCAAAGTCCGGGAAATTTATCGGGATACTTAGTCCAGTCAAACTTACCCGAATCAACAATACAACCGCCTACAGCCGCACCGTGACCGTCCATATACTTAGTGGTGGAATGGGTTACAATATCTGCTCCCCATTCAAAAGGACGGCAGTTAACGGGGGTTGCAAAGGTGTTATCAATAATAAGAGGAACACCGTGAGCATGGGCTGCATTTGCAAATCTTTCAATATCAAGAACTGCAAGGGCAGGGTTTGCTATTGTTTCACCGAATACCGCCTTGGTGTTTTCCTTGAATGCAGCATTTAGCTCTTCATCAGAACAATCGGGAGAAACAAAGGTAAATTCAATACCCATTCTCTTCATTGTTACTGCGAAAAGATTATAGGTTCCGCCGTAAATAGCGGAGGAACAAACAACATGATCACCGCAAGAAGCAATATTAAATACCGAATAGAAGGAAGCTGCCTGACCTGAAGAAGTCAGCATAGCGGCAGTTCCGCCCTCCATTTCACATATTTTAGCGGCAACATGGTCATTAGTGGGGTTCTGAAGACGGGTATAAAAATAACCCGAAGCCTCCAAATCAAAAAGCTTACCCATCTCTTCACTTGTTGCATACTTAAAGGTTGTGCTCTGGATAATAGGAATCTCACGGGGCTCACCGTTACCGGGTGTGTAACCGCCCTGAACACATTTGGTTTCAATATTATAATTACTCAAGGTTTTCACTCCAGATTAAATAATTTTTTTGCGTTTATATTTAGTATACTCTCAATTTCGCTTTCGTCAAGTCCCATAGAGAAAAAACTTTCAAGCTCCGCCTTATAGGGCCACATAGGATAATCTGTTCCGAAAAGCACTCTATCCGCCCCATAATGACGAATTATTTCCTTGACCTTATCCTTTTCGATAAAGGGAAAGGTTGAGGAGCAGTCCACATAAAAATTCTTATGTCCTGCAAGGCGCATTGCCGCATCATCCCATACGGACCATCCACCCATATGAGCGCCTATAACCGTAAGAGTGGTATATATTTCCAATATGGGAAGCATTCGGTTGGGATTTGAATAATCGTAACGGTTATCCCCCGTGTGCATAAGTATGGGAAGCTCCTTTTGTTCGCACAGCTCATATATTTTAAGGCAACGGTAATCATCAATCTTGAATTGCTGTATATCGGGGTGAAGCTTAACACCCTTGAGTCCTAATTCAATAAGATGCTCTATATCGCCCTTTATATCTGCGCTATCGGGATGCATCGTACCAAGACCTGTGAATTTACCCTTCGAAGCCTTAACGCTTTGTGCGATAAATTCATTGATGCTTTTAACCTGCTTTGGGGAGGTTGCAACCGACTGAACAATAAAATGGTCAATCCCGTTTTCCTCGCCTTTTTTTATAAGGTCCCCGGCAGTTCCGTCATAAACCGAATGAAGTCCGTAAAAATTATCGGTGCCCAAAACCGCCCTTGAAGCTATTTTCTCGGGATATATATGACAATGGGCATCTATAACATATTTGCCGTTAATCATTTTTTAAGCCCCAATCTTTCGGCAGCATCCTCACGCATTTTGTACTTAAGGATTTTTCCTGCCGCATTCATCGGGAAAGCGGATACAAACTCAATATATCTCGGCACCTTATGACGAGCCATATGGTCGGCAATGTATTTCTTCATCTCGGCCTCGGTCATTTCCTCACCCTTTTTAAGGATGATACAAGCCATTATTTCCTCACCATACTGCTCATCGGGAACACCGATAACCTGAACATCGCTTACCTTCGGACAGGTATAGATAAACTCCTCTATCTCCTTAGGATAAATGTTTTCTCCTCCACGGATAATCATATCCTTAAGTCTTCCCGTTATGCGGTAGTTACCGTCAGTATCACGGCAGGCAAGGTCGCCTGTATGAAGCCATCCCTTTTCGTCTATGGCTTCGGCTGTTGCCTTGGGCATCTTATAATAGCCCTTCATTATATTATAGCCACGAGCTACAAATTCTCCGTTTACACCGTCAGGACAGTCAAGCCCTGTTTCGGGGTCAACTATCTTACATTCAACATTAGCAAATGCGCTACCAACCGTTTCGGTTCGTACAGTAAGAGAATCATAATAGCTGCTCATGGTACAGCCGGGGCTTGCCTCGGTCTGACCGTAAACCGATACTATCTCCTTCATATTCATAACAACGGTTGCCTTTTTCATAAGGTCCTCAGGACAGTTTGCGCCCGCCATAATTCCCACACGCATATATGAGAAATCGGTTTTCTCAAAATCGGGATGCTGCATCATAGCGATAAACATTGTGGGCACGCCGTTAAAGGCGGTTATATGCTCATTATGAACACAAGCAAGAGCGGGTTTTGCCGAGAAATAAGGCAATGGATACATAGTTGTACCGTGGGTCATTGAAGCGGTCATAGAAAGCACCATTCCGAAGCAATGGAACATGGGAACCTGAATCATCATTCTGTCCGCCGTTGAAAGCTCCATATGGTCGCCTATATATTTACCGTTATTAACAACATTATAATGGGTAAGCATAACTCCCTTGGGGAAGCCGGTTGTTCCCGAGGTGTACTGCATATTGCATACATCGTTTTTATCAACCGCCGCCGCCATTCTGTAAACCTCGCTTACGGGCACCTGAGCCGAACGCTCGAGAGCCTCGTTCCAGGTAAGACAACCCTTCTGCTTAAAGCCAACGGTAATACAGTTGCGAAGGAAGGGCAAACGCTTAGCGTGAAGAGGCTGACCTGACTTAAGATTCTCAAGCTCAGGGCAAAGCTCTGCCACAATTTCACCGTAGTTGATGTCCTTGCCGCCCTCGGTCATAATCAATGTATGGGTATCCGACTGACGAAGCAGATATTCAATTTCGTGAATCTTATAAGCGGTGTTAACAGTAACTAAAACTGCACCGATTTTAACCGTTGCCCAGAAAGCAATATACCACTGAGGTACATTGGAAGCCCAAACTGCAACGTGGGTTCCCGCCTTAACGCCTAAGGCTATTAAGGAACGGGCAAAGTTATCCACATCGTCACGGAATTCTGAATAAGTCCTTGTATAATCAAGGGTTGTATATTTAAAGGCATATTGGTCGGGAAATTCCTCTACCATACGGTCAAGAACATCCGAGAAGGTGCAATCAATAAGGTCATCCTTTTTCCATACATATCTGCCGTTACCTGCCCTGTTGTAATAAAGAGCCGACTGAGCCTTAGAGGTATCACCAAACTGACGCATATAGTTTATAAACTGAGAGAAGATTATCTCCATATCGTCTAATTCTTCGCACCATTTGGGATCCCATTCAAGAGAAATAAAACCGTCATAGTTAATAGAGCGCAAGCCTGCCATCATATCACCAATGGGCATTTCGCCCTCACCCATAAGGCAATACTGAAGCTTTCCGTCTACCATTTCGACATCCTTGATATGAACGTGCTTAATATATGCACCTAAATTCTTTATAGTATCATCAGCCTGCTCACCTGCATAGAAATAGGGACAATGCATATCCCAAAGCGCTGCCAGATTATCACAGGCAAAGCGGTTGAGCAAATCTCTGAGTACTGAGGTATTGCAGAATATACCCGAGGTTTCAACAAGAATGGTTATTCCCTTTTTCTCGGCAGCTTCCAACACCTTTTCTATAATACGGGCGGTATTTTCCGCTCCCTCTTCAATATTTTCAAAGGAGCCCGAATGAATACGAACATAGGGTATTTTAAGATTTGCCGCAATTTCAATGCATTTTGAAATTTCATCAATGCTTTGTTTTTCGGTGCTTTTATCTGCAGTGTTACAGATAGTATCAATACAAGGTATCGACAGCTTCATCTCATATAATTTTCTCACCGTTGCGGCGGCAGTATAATCGTGAAAAGCACCGTCCACATCGGTAAAGAGGCGGTTGCCTATATTATGAAGCTCTATACCCTGAAACTTAAGCTCCTTTGCAACCTGACAAAATTCCTCAAAGGTGTTGCTATGCCAACCCTTTGTTGAAAAAGAATATTTCATAGTTTTAAGCCTCCTCGTAGACTATCTTGTTAACTGCATTGATATAAGCACGTATACTCGCACCGATAATATCGGTAGAAATACCATTACCCGAATAAAGCTTACCCTCATTGCGGAGCTTAACAAGAGCAGAGCCCATAGCCTCTTTGCCCTCGGTTACCGACTGAATCTGGAAATCATCCAGCTCATAGTGATGACCGATTATCTGCTCAATTGCAAGGAATGCGGCATCGATAGGACCGTCACCAATGCAAAAGCCCTCTATCTCCTCTTCTCCCTTGCGAAGCTTTATCTGAGCGGTAGTAGAAATTATATTACCACTGTTTACAACATAGCTTATAAGCTTATAGGTGGGTTCAACCTGCAAAGCAACACTTGCAATAATAGCCTCTAATTCCTTAGCACCTACAGTTTTCTTTTCGGAAACCCTTACAAACTCTTCATAAACCTTTTCGCAGTCGCCTTCAGTAAGGTCATATCCCAATTTGATACAAGCTTTGCAAACGGTATCCTTATCGTCACCTGAAATAAGACTTATACCCTCATCCTGTGCTTCCGCAACAGTTACTGCCGATTTTGAATTCTTAGCATTGGCATTTACCCAGGCAATCTGCTTGATTATACGATTAAGCTCGGTATATTTAATACCGCTTTCAAATCCACAGGTGTTACCGCAATTCTTAACCATACCTGCAAATGCTTCAAGTGAGGTTATGTTGCCTTCAACGCAGGTTTTAACCATATCTGCGCCCTTGCCTACCGCCATTATGGCATTGCCGCTTGCAAGTCCGTTCTTATTGTCACAGCTTACACCGATGGTAACATCGTCACATACTTTTTCTTTAATCTCTGCAACGAAATCGGCAAATTTATCGGGCATACTCTCTGCCGCATCGTCACACAAGGTAATGGTAGAGGCTCCTGCTACCGAAGCAGTAGAAATAGCCTCTATTAAAAACTCTTTTTCTGCCCTTGTTGCATCAATGGCGCAGAATTCAACATCATTAATCTTTTCTTTTGCAGCTCCTACAAGCTCTTTGATAAGCTCTAACATTTTTGGAGCTTTTTTATGACAGGTGTATTCCATTCCCACAGGGGACATAGGAAGCTCAATGCGAAGTCTGGGCTTAGCGGTAGCGCTAAGTGCTGCTGCGGCATTGTTAACGCCCTCTATAGTCATACCCGTTGCAACGGACAAGATGCTCTTCTTAACAAAAGAGGATACGGTTTTTATTAAAAGCATATCAGTTTTAGCATTCTCAATTACGGGAAGCTCGATAATATCAACGTTTAATTTTTCAAGCTGTCTTGCAATTTCAAGCTTTTCTTTAAAGCTAAAGACCGCATTTTCTCTGCTTAAAGTACTGTCAGCAATAATAATTTTTTTCATTTTTCCTACCATCCTTTTTAAAAATAAAGTAGAGCTTTGATGAAAACAAAAAGCCCTGAGGCAGCGCTACACTACCTCAGGGACGAAATAACTTTCGCGGTACCACCCTGATTACCGTAAACTACGGTCACTCACCAAGACTCCAACAAGCCTTTTGCCATGATAACGGGGCAAGCCGTAACAGCTTAGTTTAATTTTCAGCCGTTCTGCTCCGGAATGAGACTTGATTTATTCTTAACTTACGGCTCACACCAACCGCCGCTTCTCTGAAAAGTGCCGAATAAACAATAATTCCATCAACGCATTTAATAATAGAATTATACCATATTTTTCTCACTTGTCAATATTTTTTCTAAAAAAATGCTATGAAATCTTGCCGCAAGCAATCTTTTTTCCTGCATTTCCTGCAGGCTGGGATGTAAAATCATCAACCCCGCAATGTATTATAACGGTTTTGCCCTTTATATCATCAATTTTAAATCTATCGGTATAAAAAACCGATAGCGCATATCCACTATTTGAAAACAAAGGTGGCATATCCCCTGCATGATATGGATGCTCTTTGCCTTGAGGGTTATAATGAATCAAAGCATCGGCAAAGGGGTCTTCCGTATTACCGCTACAGCTTTCTCCGCTATGAATATGAAAGGCGAAAACTCCGTTTGTCCCCTCCTTATCGGGAAGACCGTAAATCTGCGCCTCCACAAGTACACCATCCTTCAGTCTGCAAAACCGCACATTACCCTTTATATCGGGATACTCTCTGCTTCCTCTTACCACCGCCACAGCAGAGGGTTTAAGGCAGTGCATCCTTTGTAAAATATTTAAATTACTCATTGTTATCACCATTTTACCGAAATAATAACATAGTATGCGTCCGGGATATTTTTGCTAAAGTTAAATATGTTGCAATATTTGTCGAATAATGGTAGAATTAGTTTAAAAGCAATGAATGGAGGTTGAGCGGTATTGGTTGAAACTCAAACTAAAAAACAAATATACATCGTTATCAGCCAGACCGGAACTATCCTCTCCCGTCTGCTTAAAATTATAACCCGTGCCGAATATAACCACGCCTCCATAAGCCTTTCTCCCAACCTTGAATCTATGTATTCCTTCGGGCGAAAAAATCCCTATAATCCATTTTTTGGTGGCTTTGTTCACGAATCCCCTCATTTTGGCACATTTAAGCGTTTTTCCAAAACAAAGGCGCTGGTTTTAGCTGTAGATATAAGCGAGGAAACCCATAAGGCTATTGACGAAATGATCTCCGAGATGCTCCTTGAACGAAAAAAATATCGTTATAATTATCTGGGTGTTTTATTGGCGGCCATACATATATCCCATCGAAAAGCCAACTGCTATTACTGTTCCGAATTTGTAAAATATATTCTTCAGGAATTTGATATTGAGGGTGCAAAAAGCCTGAAACCCATAGTTCATCCCATGCATTTTCTCAGTATTCCTCATACTCCCATTTATTGCGGAAGACTTAAAGACTATACAATAATGCAGTAAAAAAATATTAAAAGGAGCTTTTTTCATTTTGAAAAAAGCTCCTTTTTTTAATTATTCCTCTGCTTCAAATTCATCCTTGCCTACCATACAAAGAGGGCAGGTCCAATCCTCAGGCAAATCCTCAAACTTAGTGCCTGCGGCAATGCCGTTATCGGGATCGCCTAAAGCCTCATCGTATACATATCCGCATACTTTACAAACATATTTCATAATAAAAACCTCCAAATAGTATTTTAACAATAAATTACGCTTTTATTTAAAGAAAAGCGGTAATTTTTCAAGAAAGATTATATCATCACGCTCAGCCGCATCTCCCTCAGCAAGAAATGCGCAGGCTGCAGCCTCTATTCCTCCTGATTTTTTAACCAGTTCACGAACAGCCGCAAGGGATTCTCCTGTGCTTATAACATCGTCTATTATAAGAACTCTCTTTCCCTTAATCTTATTAACCTCTGTTTCACCGAGGAAAAGCTTCTGCTCATTTTTGGTGGTTATAGAGGTAACCGAAACCTCAACGGGATTTCGCATATAAACCTTCATTCCCTTACGGGCAATAACATAAGGCTTACCCGACTGTCTTGCCATTTCATAAGCCATAGGAATGCTCTTTGCCTCGGGAGTTAAAATAACATCAAATTCGGGTACCTTTTTTAGTAACTCTGAGCAACCCGCAATGGTTAATTCAACATCGCCGAAGATAATAAATGCGGCAATATCCAACTTATCGTTAACGGGGAATTTTTCCAAGTTTCTCTCAAGTCCCGCAATTTTCATAGTATAATATTCGCTCATTTTCTTATCCCCTTTCTCAGCCCGGAGGCCACGCAAGATTTCTTCTTGCCAACAGATGAAAATGAATGTGATGCACGGTCTGACCGCCATCCTCACCGCAGTTGTTTACAACCCTGTATCCATTTTCAAGATTTTCTTCCTTTGCTATTTTTGCAATAGCCTCGAAAACCTTTCCTATGAGCATACTGTTATCGCTATTTATATAATCGGCAGACTTTATATGCTCTTTTGGAATTACAACAGCGTGAAAAGGCGCCTTGGGGTCAATATCTAAAAAGGCATAAACATATTCATCCTCGTAAACCTTAGTGCTGGGTATTTCCCCTGCTACTATCTTACAAAAAAGACAATCGTTCATTAATTTTCTCCTATCTGAGATTTAACTATATCTTCAACTGCTGCCAATGCTTCGGCTATCTTAGAAGCATCCTTACCTCCTGCCATTGCGCTATCGGGCTTACCGCCACCGTTACCACCGGTAATTTTAGCAACCTCACGAACAAGGTTACCTGCGTGAACACCCGATTTAACGGCATCGCTTCCGCAAGCGGCGCAGAAGGTAACCTTCTCGCCGTTAACGCCTGCAAAAACGGCAACCATATCGGCATTTTCTGCCTTAACGGTATCAGCCATCTTGCGAAGCTCATCGGCAGTTCCCTTTATTTCGGCGGTTATTACTCTTACACCACCTACTGCTTTTGCGCTATTTAACATATCGTTAATTTTGCCCGAAGCAAGCTTGCTTTCAAGCTTTTCGAGATTTCTTTCGCTCTCTTTGAGCTCGGCAGTTACCTGAGCCGCTCTTCTTGCAATATCATCTGCATTCTGAGCCTTGAGATTTAATGCTGTTTCATTTATAAGTGCTTTATATTTATCAATAAGCAATATAACGTTTGCTCCCGTTACGGCTTCAATTCTTCTTACACCTGCCGCAACACTGGATTCAGAAATTATACGGAATAAGCCGATTTTAGCCGCATTGTCAACATGAGTACCGCCGCAAAGCTCAATGGATTTATCCCCTGCCGCAACAACACGGACAACCTCGCCGTATTTCTCGCCAAACAGAGCCATTGCGCCAAGCTTTCTTGCTTCGTCAATTGGCATTTCCTTGTTATCAACAACAATACCCGAAAGAATAACGTCATTTACAAAGGCTTCAACCTGAGCAATTTCATCTTCGCTTAAAGCAGAAAAATGAGTAAAGTCAAATCTTACGCTCTTTTCATTTACAAGCTGACCTGCCTGTTCAACGTGGTTACCAAGTACTGCACGGAGTCCTGCCTGTAAAAGGTGGGCTGCAGTATGGTTACGGCGAATTGCATTTCTGCGCTGAACATCTATTTTTACTGCAACATTATCTCCAACGGAGATTGCACCCTTAGAAACTATACCAAAATGGGTAAATACACCGCCTTGAGTCTTTTTGGTATCAGAAATGCTGAATTCACTGTCACCAACAGCTATTACACCGCTATCTCCTACCTGTCCGCCGCTCTCGGCATAACAAACAGTTTTATCAAGCACGATAATTGCTTTACTGCCTTCATATGCGGATGAGGTATGCTCACCTTCTACTACTATATCGATTATCTTAGCTTCACATTCATCTTCTGTGTAGCCTAAGAACTCGGTAGCATCAATTCCGTCAAAGGTAATACCGTCACTCTTCCAGCTCTCCGCATCGGCAGCCTTCCTTGAGGAACGGGCTTTGTTTCTCTGCTCCTCCATAAGCTCGGTAAATCTCTTTTCATCAAGAGACATATTCTTTTCAGCCAATATATCCTTGGTTAAATCAACGGGGAAGCCATAGGTATCATAAAGCTTAAAGGCATCCTCACCCGAAAGAACATTACCCTTTGCGGTAAGGCTTTCAAGCATACTCAGTCCCTGGTCAATAGTCTTATTAAAGGATGCTTCCTCATTGGTTATAACCTTAGTGATAAGCTCCTTTTTCTCTATAAGCTCAGGATATCCCGATTTATTTTCATTTATTACCGCATCGCAAAGCTCCATAAAGAAGGTACGGTTAATACCGATAAGTTTTCCGTGACGAACAGCACGTCTTATAATACGGCGAAGCACATAGCCTCTGCCCTCGTTGGAGGGAATAATACCGTCACTAATCATAAAGGTAGCAGCACGGGCGTGGTCGGTTATAGCACGGATAGAAATATCGGTTTTGTTATCCTTACCGTATTCCTTACCCGAAATTGCGCAAACCTTATCCAATATATTGCGGATGGTATCAACCTCGAACATATTGTCAACATCCTGCATAATGCAGGCAAGACGCTCAAGTCCCATTCCCGTATCAATATTTTTATGCTCAAGCTCTGTATAGGTACCGTCACCCATATTGTTAAACTGGGAGAAAACGTTGTTCCAGATTTCCATATAACGGTCACAGTCACAACCGGGCTTACAGTCGGGCGAGCCGCAACCGTATTTTTCACCACGGTCAAAATAAATCTCACTGCAGGGACCGCAGGGGCCTGTACCATGCTCCCAGAAGTTATCTGCCTTGCCTAGCTTTACTATTCTCTCCTCAGGTACGCCGATAACATCACGCCATAGCGCATAAGCCTCATCGTCCTCCTCATAAACAGAGGGCCAAAGAAGATTTTCGGGGATTTCTAAGGTCTTGGTTAAAAACTCCCAAGCCCACGGAATAGCTTCATTTTTGAAATAATCTCCAAAGGAGAAATTGCCAAGCATCTCGAAAAACGTTCCGTGACGAGCGGTTATACCAACCCTTTCAAGGTCGGGTGTTCTGATACACTTCTGACAGGTTGTTACCCTTTTACTTGGAGGGGTTACCTCACCTGTAAAATATTTCTTCATAGGTGCCATACCCGAATTTATAAGCAATAAGGATTTATCGTTATTGGGAACAAGGGGAAAGCTGCCTAAGCGCAGATGTCCCTTTGATTCAAAAAACGCTAAATACTTTTCTCTTAAATCATTCAGTGAAGTCCATTTCATAAATATACATCCTTAATATATAAAAATACAGAATAACTATAATTATAAACCCCAAAAAAACTTTTGTCAATAAAAGTGGGGGTGATATTTATCTTTTAATTTCAACGTCACAGAAGGGAACTATGGGCAGATAACTGTACATATCATAAGGCATTAAACCTGTATCGTTGAAGCCGTCACAGTTAATAACCGAATCCCCTTCTATATCACGCTCAAAGGTAAGTAATATCGTCTTTCCTTGGCAGTCATAATCTATCGGTAATATTCTTCCCTTTTCATCAGTTACCGAGAACATTAATTTATCGGTTTCAATGATATCGGCAAAAATGACGTCATAAACATTTTTAAAATAAAGTCTTACATTTTTTCCATCTTCCAAAACAGCACTTTCAATATCGGGAGCATCGCAGATAATATCCTTGCCGTAAACATACTTTAAGGCGGTGTTGGCAACCCTTTCTCCTATAACCATATTGGACATTGCAGAATTATGTATTCCGTCACAAACCATCAAATCAATGGAGGGTACCATATAAACATTTTCTATTTTCATAGAAGCTTTTCTCTGAGCCTGTCTTACTATGGCATATCTTATTCCTATATTTTCGGTATCCTTATCCTTAACACAAACAGCCTTATTTAACTGAACGGTAAGGATAGGAATATCATCATAAAGAGATTCTTTAAAGTCCTGTGCTACACGGCTGAATCTATCAAAGTATTCCATTGCTGTTTCAAGGGAGGAAGTATCATTGCATCCCTGACTCCACAGAATACCCTTTATCTGTCCGCCTATATCCTTTATAATCTCCAGCATATTATCGAAGAAATGCCCATCCTCACTTCTATCCCAGAAGCTTAAGGGTATTCCTCCCTTTGTAGCCGGAACAAGACCTATCGGGTAGCCAAGATGCCTGTTTAAAATCTTGGCAAAATTTATCCAAGGGCTATGCCCTGTCTGTGTTCTTTCCTCGTTTATGGGGTATATAGTTGCGGTGGTATCGTGTAGAGGATGAGTTGCTATATCCCAGTTACCGCTCAGGCGATACATATGAACATCTGTACTTACAGGGTCGTTCACACAGTCCTTACCAACACCAACGGCATTGCTCTGCCCTGCGATAACATAAATATCTCCAACGCCTATATGAAAGCGTCGGTCCCCCTTTTTTTGACAGTTACCGTTAAACTTGAAAATAACCTCTAAGGTATAGGGACCACCTGCAGGCAGAGTTATGCTTCCGCTCCATTTTTTATCCTTGATTTCAGCAAAAACAGGTGGAACAATTCTACCATTTGTATTTTCATCAAAGGCTTTAATAAGCACTGCTTTATTATCACAACCCAGTAATTCTTCCTCAATCTCAACTCTGCCCGAAAGCTCGATTTCGGCAAAGCCGTTTTTCTGCTGAATTATCTGCCAGTTCTGTGGTCCTTTTTCTATAATAACACCGTACATACTATATCCCTCCGCATCATTGCTTTAATTATATAACAGTATTACAAAAGTAGCAAGTAATATTATACAAGCCGCCCCACATATTTGTAAAAAATTGCTAAGCAAACCTTCTTCATAAAAAAGGCCTCAAAGGATTTTTCCTTCGAGGTCTTTTTAAAGCGTATGCTAAAGCATTTTGTATGACAAACCTATGTCCTTTAACTCATAAATAATATTGCATGCCGTATGGCTCTTGAATCCTTGGTATTGATTACCTGATCCAGGTTATAATCAGCTATATTCTGTTGTTCAACAGAAAGCTCTACCTTTTCAAGCAAATATAAATTAAGAAGAGTGACATCCTTTAAGGAAAGACGTCCATCCATATTTACATCTCCGCGAAGAATATTCAAGCCCTCGGGGCAATAATATTTATAGCTTTGCTGATCATTAACGTCCTTATTAATGGCAGCCCTCAATCCACTACTGTAAGGATAATCGGTTCCAAATGTATTTTTATACAAAAGTCCGCCATCGCCGCTAATATTTGTTTGAGTTAGATTTATCGCACAGGCTCCTTCTTCAAATTCGTTACCCTCTATAACAAAATCCTGACCGAAGCCGCTTATCTTCAAGAAGCTACCTTCCCTCAAAACATTGTTTTTATAGAGTATACACAAGGCATTATTGGGAGCTGTCGATTTATCAAACATATAATTATGCGCCGTTAAATGATTTTCATCATTCCAGAAATAGGTAAACGGATCAACGGTCAAGCCGTTAACATTTGAAACATACCAGAGAAGTCCGCCATGCAGGTTGAACTGCTGACCTAAATGCTGTTTAAAGGTGCAGTTATCAAATACCGCATCAACTAACGTACCGTAACAACCTGAACCCTGACCGTTATCAAATGTACAGTTTACGGTAAACATACCGTCTCTTCGTTCTCCGGTAATTACCTTAGTGTTGATATTGGGCTTTACGGCGAAGGGTTCGTTGATTGTAAATACAAGCATTTCCGAGCCGCACTTTGTGAGCTCTGAGGGAGCATTTGTAAACAATTCATCGGTAGCTTCATATCTGTATGCACCTAAGGAATCCATATATACATATTTGTTATCCTTATCTGTATACAACAGATATCCCTTGCTGTTTATATCCTGAACGAATTTGTTTGCAGTTGAGGTAACATACCTCATCTGTCCGTTTCCTTGACCGGAGCAGGCATAAACAATTCCTCCGTTTGTAACGGAACCCTGTATAAATCCATAGGTAATTTCATTTTTTGTATCGCCTACAACGCTTGGGTTGTTTCCAAGGAACTTTATGGCTCTTGGTGTAGGATCCAGTGTTCCGTCCTGAGTAAATATTTCCCTGTTATTGCCAAGCTGATCCTTAAGGATGGTATCACCCATATAATAATTACCCAAAACACCGATACAGCTATCTACATTAAATTCATTATCCTCTAAAAGCACAGATTGCTGAGCATTTATATTGGTCCAACCAAATCTGTTGAAAACGCAATTAGAAATTACAGAATATGCAAGCTTTGCGTGCAATGACCTATTTTCTTCGTAGTAATTGGCATCCGTTGTCCATTCAACATTTACAAACTGGAAATTTTCCGTAGTTTTGTTTGTGTTTCTCAGCATTCCGCCGTGAATTCTAAAGGCATATCTTTCTTTTGCCAATTCCTTAGTTATCTGAGCGGCCATTTCAACCGATGTAAGCTTACCGGTTGTGGCACCTACACCCGCACTTGGAGGACCGAGAAATTCAGTGAATTGGAAAATCAAATCATGAAGATAAACATTCTCATTTGCAGAGGTGGGCTCAGCAACCACAACGGTGGTATGACGGGTTCCATGGAAGCCGATATTGCAAATTTCTACATTACTTGTAAAGGATAATAAAGACGGAGGCGTCTTTCCATATTCCCAATATTTTGCATTAAAGAGTATTATAGACTTATATTTATCAACACCCTTTAACACTATATTTTCGGGAACAATGAGAGTATTCGAAACGGAATATATTCCTGAGGGAACAAATACTATTCCTCCGTTTGTCTCTTTATTAGCAGCTTCAAAGGCAGATATAAATGCGGCGGTACAATCCGTGGTACCATCCGGTATAGCACCGTAATCGGTTATATCATATACCTTATCAGGCCACTTTGCTCTGGGGGAATCGCCTATTGTTATACCATAAGGCTGTGACCATGCAGTATTATCGCCATAGCCGTTATGTATTAAAATATCGTAGTCTCCCTTTTGCAAATTTTCGGGCACGGCACACTTAACATAGTAAGCGTCATCTTTATTTATTTCGATTATTTCAAGCTGTGTGAAATTGCCGTTTTTATCCCTGAGCGCAGCCGATATATCATTAACGCTATGGGACGAAGCCAAGTTGCTGCCTACAACGGTAATCCAACCGGAGGGTGTTGCAATCTTACCCTCATCTGAAACAGTAAAGTTTATATTTGGATTGTTAATATAAACAATTTTATCATAAGAGATTCCGTTTTGTATCTCATCCGAGGTTAAGATGTGGCTTGAATATAGCTTAACAGCATACACTCCGTCTGTATAATCCTGCGGTACTACAAACTTCATTGATGTCTTTGTCCACTGCAAAATTTCCAACGGTTTAGCCTTAGTTGAATCCCAAATAATTTCTTGGGCTCCGGCTTTTTCAAGCTTGTTATAATACTGCTCGCCAATATATTTTATGTTTCCGGTTTTATCATTAGGAAGCTGATATATTTCCGCTTTTTTAACAGTATCATAAAGATTTTCTCCCGAAAGAGTTACTACCTCACCGGGTCCGATATAGGTGTTTCCATCAAAATAAATTTCAATCGACTCTGCCTTTTCATCGGTTTCCCAGAAGGCTCTGGTAAAATCTACCTTGATATCGTCATACAATACACAAGGAATTGTATTATTGATAAATATAGATGCGCTGTAACCTATAGCAAATATATCCTTAGTTGAAACTCTGGGAATATTTAAACGGGTATAAATATTTCCGTCCTTATCCGATACTACCATTGAATAGGTATTTGCGGAAAATGTAATATCCACCTCAAACCAACTATCGGATATATCAAAATCGGGTCTCTGCCAACCGCCGTTATTATAATACTCTCCGGATCTTGAGCCCGTAATTATTACGGTTGGATCCTGCAGCTCGAACCACATTAAAAAGTCATAATCATTTTGTGAAACATAGCTGGTATTCATAAAATTAGCGGTATTTTCCTGAGGTCTTACCTTATAGCTTATATGAGTCATCTGTCCGTTTTCAGGCCAATATCTCTCTAAAGGTAATAAGAAAGAATTCAAGCTCTGTGCTCTTAAAACATTGTTGTTAGCATTATCAGGATCTTTAATTATTTCATAATTTGCAACATTATCCTCAGGCTTAACAATGTTAGTACCCCATTTGGTTAATCCGCTTTCAAAATTCTCAGTGAAAGAGGAGAAATCCCCCTGTGAAACTGCGGGTACATAAGGATCCAGAATATCCAAAAGACCCTTCACTCTGAAAACATTTTTGAATACGAGATATTTCTCCTTTGATGATAAGCCTTCAAAGGAAATCAACATATCATTAATTTCATCCTTATCATCCGGAGTTACCGTACGTTCATCCAGAGCCAAGACATATTGATGGGTATTTTCAAAGTTTATAAGGTTCTGAGTTTTTGAAATGAGATTATTAAAGGTTGATTCCAAAGCCAATAATTCACGGGCTGAGTCGCTCATACCCATATAATAATCAAGGGCTTTTCCCAACAATTCTTCTTGCTGAGGAGTCATTGTGTTTACATCCATATTTCTTACGGAAGCATAGTTATCCTCAAAGGTATCATAATATGCCTTATCCGATATAAATCTTCCGTTTGCAGAAATATAGTCATAATACACTGTTCCGCTGTCATTATTATTCAAAATACCTATTTTGAAATATTCAGAATGATTGGTATTCAGCGTACAACGATAGGTTTTAGAAAATATTTGCTTTTCGCTGTTGGATATGATTACGGTTGTATAAAGTAGTCCTTCATTCCAATCTTCATAATTATAATTCACCTTAACGATAAGTGTACCGTCTGCAGAGGGTACAAAATCATCGTTGTTGTAAATCATTCCGCCCCCTGCATTGGGGAAGAAGGTCATTCCACCAGCAGAATAAACTCCCAATTTAAAGGACTTATCATCGGAACTGCCCATAAAACGCAGAGCAACATAGCTGTTTGTTGCAAAATCAAAATAAGGAACAATATCAGGCGATGTATTATAATTGGTAATATCTTTTACATTAAGCCTAAATTCTGCGGATAAGGGATTTCCTGTTCCCCAGAAGCGATCCACTACCGTAGTAATTGCACGGTTTCTGCTCACTGCGGGTTGTAAAACATTTTTTCCGTCAATATTCTTTAATTGGTAATCCGATGTAAGAGAACCGTTTCCGATTAGAGTTGTTTCCCATATTTTGCTTGATAAAGTATAATCATCGAAATCGTCTTCCGTAAAATCAGGAATTTCAGATATCAGAAAATTATACATTTCATTAAGCTTTGTATTTTCATTTGCCAAACGCTCAAGCGTTTCAATTCTTACAGACTTTAATTCATTGAGGGCACTTTGAATTTCCGCCAAATCCTGAACGGTAATCTCGGTAACCTCTTTTGCCAGTAATTCACTGTAATTTGCTCTGAAGCTATCCGCTTCAGCCTTTGCATACATACCGTATGTAAGGGCATAAAAATTATCGAAAATTACGGTATCAGTCTTAGTGTTTTGCGCCGAAAATCCAATTTTATAATTTTCATTTAAGGAATCTGAATTTAATGTACAAACAAAGACTTTTTGGTCTACAACAGCAGTACCTTCACTGTCTTTCACCGTTATTTTGAAGGAGAATTTTCCGTTTGACCATTCGCTGTAATCATATACTATCTCCACACCGAAAAATCCATCCGGACAGGGCTGTAATTTCATCCAAGCTCCGGAACCTGAGGGGGAAGTGCTGAAGCCTTCAGCTAAAACCCTAAGGTCTACCTGCTTAACACCATTCTTTTCATAAAAAAGGAAATTCAATTCAACATATTTTCCTGTTGAAGGCTCGCAATAAAGCAGAAAACTGGCGTTATTGTAATAATTAACACTTAAATAATTAAAATCAAAGCGTACCTCTTCTGCCCTTCCGCCTTCAAAAACGGAATCCTTGATTGTTGTTATTGAATTTTTAACACCGGTGTTCATTATTCCGGAAATTGCGGGAACCAAATATGCGTTTGTTCCGCTTGTTCCCACCTTTGCATCTACGAATCCCTCATTTTGAGTATTAAAAAACAGAGTTTCCCAATTATCCTTACCATTGCTGAAATCATCTAAGAAAGGCGTTGGGGATGCCTGCTTAGTATCGGCATTAACCGACATACAAATTTGAAGAGATACAAAGCACATTGTTAAAGCTAATATCAAAGAAATAGCTTTTAGCGAAAATGTTTTTTTCATTTTATGTACCTCCTCTAATAAGAATACTTCCACTTATTATCAGCATATTGCTTGATATAATCGGGAATGGGATCATCATATTTGCCTCTGATCTTATTATCATAATCCCCGCCTAAAGGATCATTCAGTTTTCTAACCAATATATTATCAACATTAACCGAAACATCGTCTCCGCCTATACCGATTGTACCTATCAGGTTAGCAGAAGCATCTTCATCGGTGAAGGTAAGACCTTCTATTATATTTCCGTTCCAATAAACAGTAATTTTATTGTCTAATGTCTCAATTTTTATTGTATTGGTGGTGCCGAGGTCTTTGAGATAATCAAGCTCCTGCGTTGCCAACCACGTTATATTTTTATCTATACTATCAGCAATTATTTTGGGTTGACTTGATATCCTACCCAAACGGATAACGCTTCTCCTGGTATCAAATGTAGGATCAAGCGTAGCCAACTCAACCACATAGGAGTTATAGCCATACTGCGCTATATCCTGCATTCTTGTATAGATATAAAATCTATTTTCAGAAAGCTCCATTATATCCTTAGGGAATGTTAGATCCATCTGCAAGGAATAATCAGTCCAGCTTCTGTTGCCGGCAAAATAATAAGCATTTCTATCAAGATAGGTCAAGTGCAAATATCGGTTTGTTCGTTCCTCTGTGATAATTTCCGGGATTAATACATTGGTTTCCCAAATGGGATTTTGAACGCTCTCTTCTCCCTCAAAAACAGAGTTATCCGAATAGGTTTCTCGTAAAATTGTATCCGAAGTGAGAGGTAAATCTTCAACTATTAAAGTATCATCCTCTTCCTCAACGGGCTCATCGGGAGCTTCATTTTCATATCCCTCTTCGGCCTCTACAACCGCAGAAAATCCATTGAACACAGCCGTTTCATAATTGTTTTCAATAGAGGAATGCGCTGCAATACCTGCATATATCTCCCCTGTTTTTATTACACAGGGAGTCAAGGATGAAAAGGTTTTCCATGTTGTATCCTTTGCGGTTTTGTAGCTGGCTCTCACATAATTATTTTCCAATTCCACCTTTAACTGAACAGGATAATAACTCTTATTCAATGAAACGCTGTATGTCTGACCCTTAGCATATGCCACATCATCGTTAAAACGGTATAAAAGGAATATACCCTCAGGTCTTGCATTAAGGAAAACAGAAGCGGCTCCCGGTTTCAAACTTGAGCGTAAAAGAATTCCGGCGGAAGCGGATACGTATGATCCGTTCCATGATTCAACCGTTGTCTGAGCTGTTAATTTTCCTGTTTTTCCGTAATTGAAATTAAATTTCTGATATCCGAAATCAATATCATCGGCTGCTTCCCATGCAGATCTGCAATTGGTGCTCAGGGTATATTTTGAACCGCTTTGCTTAAAATCATATCTTGAATTCCAATAATTACCGCTCACTATATGAGCAAACTGTAAATCGGGGTCGGTTACCTCTTCAACAACTACTTTTTCTGCAGAAGAGTTGATGAAAAACATATTTATAATAAGAAATATAGCTAATAAAAGAGAAAAAACAAAAATGCTGTTTCGCTTAAAAGAAATATTTTTTATCATTCTTCACCCCTCCTTACTTTCTTTGAAGACAGATAGAGATATGCGCCTGTGGGCACCAACAGCAGCACAAAGGATACTGCCAGAATCACAGAAAGAACAATTATTATTTTAGGAATGTTTCCAACATAGGCGGTCACTGTATCCTTAACCGTCTTTGTTTGCGTCTTTATTATTGTTTGAGTATTGTCGCCTGCAGCACCATTATCGGTTATCGCATCGTTTTCTCCAATGTCTGTTTCCTGTTCGAGTGTTTCCAGAATTGTAAGAAGCTGTTCTGCAGCGGTCTTTTTAGCAGATAACCTTTCTTGAATTTCAGAGCTTTGGGAGCTGAGATCTTCAAGCATAAGCTCTATCGCACTTTTATCTGAAATTTCTACATTTGAGGAGTTTAAGGTCAGAACATAAATCCATTTTTTCTGAAAATTTGAAACCTCTTCAGATAGTTTCTTTTCCTCCTCATTGTCTGCCACAATTTCATTGCACCAAGCTGATAATTTATCAAGCTTATCTTTTTCTGCCGACAATAATGCCTTTACACCATCGGTCAACATCATATCGTAAACCATAACTGCTTCGGAAACCATTGTTCTAAAGGTTTCTTCAGCCTTTAAGGTTTCATAATCCATAGACCATAAAGCGGCATAGTCATTCTTAAATGTCTGTGCTGCTCCTGCGTTTTCTTCATTTTGCTTAATCTCGGTAAGCTTCTTAGAAAGCGCACCTATCTTATCCTTTGTTTTTTGGTCAATTAACAATTTAGCCCTTGGAGAAAGCGAATTGTACTCCGATTCAAGAGATGTAATAGCATCCGAATCAGCAACAGTAACATTATCTAAATTCTTATTGATAATTTGCTGATTCCTTGATATAAATTTCTCTTTTTCTTTCTGGGCTTCCTGTTGGGATGCCTGAAGAGCTAACTCATTATATTTGTTCTGCGCATTTATATATGCATTATATAAATCAGGATTCTGTGCCTTAAAAACGAGAACCTGCGTGCCCGAATAGGATTTAAAAAGCATATCTGCAGCAGAAATGTTCTTTAAGGTTTCCTGATTATATTCTATTACCAATAATTTTCTGAAAATCTGTAAATCAGCGTCACTTATAACCTTGGCTAATGCCGGAATGGATTTTTCAAAACTATTGCCGTTGGATATATCCACATTGCCGCTATCATACAACTCGACAATATTTAGTTTGAAATTAAGGGTTGAATTCGAAGTAAAGGTCTTAGCCTTGAAATAAAAGCAAAATAGCTTTCCTTCAACAGAAATATTGTTACTGTTAGTAAACCATATTACCGAAGCGGTTGCTTTTTCCTGATTTTCGGCAAAGGTCAGTATTGCCGTATCATCAGCTATAACACATTCTGAAGAATCACCCTTGACCTCTAACAGACTATTATCAAAATTGAGAATAGCCCTCATTCCTCCGATGTTATTTATCACATCGGAGGAAATTGTAACTCTAATTGAATCATCGGGATAAACTGCTGTACAGTCAACATACTTCTTTTCAGCAAGATCATATTTTTGTATTTGCAAATAAAAGCTTACATCTTCCGCAAGGGCAGTAAAACTATTACATAGAGAGCAGAACACTATACAAAGCGCAACAATAATGGCAAAACAACGTTTGATTTTCATTATATGTCTCTCCTTAGTTTCTACTTTTTAGAAGATATATATTTATCTCCTTGCTCCTGTAAATCAGATATAATCTCTTCTATCTTGGCGGTTTTAAGCTTGCCTAAAAATTCTTTGTACATGCCGTCTTGATCCGGAGCCACTCCGTATGCCAACTGGCCGTAATACTCATTGGATATTCTCGTTATCTGAGAAATTTTTGAATTAAGCTTGGTCAGATCGAAAGAAAAACCGTATAATTCGGTATGCTTTCTCGAAGGAACATACTCAGAATAATACTCCTTAGCAAACTCGGTGTAAGACTCATCATATGGATAAACCGTATACATATTGAGCATATTTCCTGTTGCCCAAGGGCAAATTCCGTATTTCGAGCTTGAAGAAGCCTGACCTACATAGTCAAACGCCTTAATCTGATTATCGCCGATTTTTTCATAATGAACGCCCTCAATACCGTATGTGATAAGGTTAAGTATGGGCGCACCCTTTTCTGTTCTGAGCAAATCAAGAAGCTTTATAGCTCTAACAGGATTTTTGGCTGTATAGGGTATAGCCATAAAAGAACGGGAAGAACCGGTTACGGCTGTAGCGAAGCAATCATGCTCCGGATTATTAATGGATATGCTAAGGCAATCCTCTCCGGCGGTACTTTTCTCATATCTGGTATTTCTTTCATCGAGGCCCTTTCGGCTACCGTCAGTAACGGTTAAGAGTCCTCCGCTTACATCACCGATACTTGTAGTTAAAATATCTTTGGATATGTAACCCTCGTCATACCATTTCTTTGCCCATTTCATTGCAGTTTTGAATTCATCTGTTTCATACAGATTTATTACCTTAAACTCTTCGGCGAGAGGATCGTATCCTACACCAGAAGCAATTTCGATATATCCTCTGCGCCATAGGAAGTGTATCAAGCAAGTGGGGTCTATAGTTAATTTCTTGCCGTCCTTTCTCTGGGCGGTTGATTTTACGACAAAATCATTGATAGCTTCGTACATTTCCTCGGTGGTATGTCTTGAAGAATAGCCTGCTTTTACTATCTGCTACTGTGCAGGAGCCGCCATCACCAAAGGTGATGCTTTCTCCGGAAGGAACTTCTGTCTTGAAGGTTTCATTATTACTGATTTTCTGTGCTACTGCCTTAATTGCACTTACAACAGAATGCTTGCTTGTAGCTTCAGTATAAACGGTATACTCTTCACCGTTTATCTCATAAACAACATAGCCTCTTCCTGCCACCTTAAGGCCCATAAATTCATCCTTCATAGAATTGCTTACTCGCTCTGTATAAACCGAAGGTAATGCATCGCCATCATTTACAGTTACACTGGAAACAAACGGTCTGTAATTGTTTTTACCTACGGTATCCTTAGTAAGCTCTTTTCCGTCAAGCCAGTGATCCAACATATAAATAATTCCGTATTCCTTTACGGTTGCCGTTGCAGGTAAATATTTCTCAACATTATTAAGTGAAAGTCCGAAACGGAGGTCCTGATCGTCCATAACTGTAGTTGCAAGGATAGAAGAGCCGAGCATATCAGCCGTAGAGTAGTTGAAGTTTACATTGGAATATGTATAATTCATTGCAGCAGTTGAAGCATCAAAGCCTAAAACAGCGTTGCTGTGGGCAGTTGTTACAGTCTGACCTGCTAATTCACCTAATTTTGTATTACCATCATAAATACCTAATGTAATACCGATTTTATCGGCATTGGAATAGTCATAGTCAATTCTTATTGTTAGTGAATTTGCTGTAAAATCTTTATAATATACATATGTAGAATTCCAAGTACCTGAATGTGTTATTGTTCCAACCGCATTTCGTCTGATATACAAATATGGATCGGATTCATTTGACATATTGTAAATATAGTAAGAAACTGAAGCGTTGTTTGCTCTGTCATAGCAAACTGTAATTCCGTTAGAACCATCGCCCCATGAAGCTCCTGATTTAACGTTATTTACAGTAACCTCAGCAGATATTAAAGGTAATCCGGAAGCATAATCGTTCTTTACAACCGTTGTTGCTTTACCTAAATTTGTTACCGCCGGAACTAATATACCGTTATTTGCGCTAAAAGCATTTTTTACGGTTTCTCCGTTTTGTGTTACAGTTTCAAAAACTTCGTTAACGAAATCGTTATCGGTAAAATCATTACCCTTTAAGATTTTATTTTTGTAATCTGCAACTTTTAACTGTTCAATTTTTGCTTGTAAAGCAGTAAGCAGTGCATACTCATCTTCAAGTAAATCCTTAACATCTTGGCTAAGCTCTGCATAAGCGCCTATTGCAGCCTCTACAGCAGTCTTATCGGCAACTGCAACAGTTGCTTCGGTTTTATTTAAAATTTCGTTATGTGCTGTCAAATATGCATCCGCTGTTTCTTGAGCTGTTACCTCAACAACATATTTAACAGAAATATCCTTATAAACAACCGAATCTGTAAGCGAGCCTACGTTTCTCACGCCTAAGGCAAAGTTAGTAGCGTCTGCACCGTAATTTCCCATAATTTTATCAATTGCCTTAGCATCAGCACTATTGAATACGTTATATACTTTTTGTGCCTGACCGGTACCGAAAGAAAAATCGGCTAAAGAATAGGTGGCACTAACATTATTGGCTGATATTTCAAATGAAATACCGGCCTTTCCACTCTGCTGTGCATCATAATTTACAGTAAATGAAATATCGCCCTCGGTTATTACCGGGACAGTTGTTACCTTATTTCCATAAAAATCAGTTCTCCATGAATTGCCGCCGCCATTAGTGGTGTAGTACAATTCTTCACCGTCACCCTCGACTGAACGCTTTCCTAAATGTATCAAGGTATAATTACCATTTGCAGCAATTATTGATATGGCATACCCAACCGGACCATTTCTCAGAGCTCTCCTGATTGGACTCATCCGGAGGTTTTACTTCGGTCGAACTGTTTTCTTCGGATGAAGAATTCTTTGAAGGGGTCTCCTGAGAAGAAACCTCCTTATCCTTGGAATCGGATACATCCGATTTACTTTCATCTGTTTTTTTATCACCCTTTGAGGTGTCGGACTTTGTATCGCTTATCGTATCCTTTTCATCAGAAGACGTATCTTTATCTCCCGACGATTCAGTAGTTGAGCTTTGGGACGATGAAATTCCATCCGAGTTCGGGGAATCATCCTTTGGCTTTTCGTTATTACATCCAACCATACTAATCAATACCATACATACAACAAGGATGTATAAAAAGAAGTTCTTCATAAATTTATCCTCCTTTCCTTATAAATAACGCCTTTTTTTATAATGTGATTTCGTATCCTACCGTAGGATTTGATTGAACAGTATAAAGCTTTGCTTCGGTAATATAACCGTGAGGTGTAGCAAAGGAATAATCTGCCTTTGTATCAACCTGCACAGAAGAATCAAAGCCGAAGGGCTCTATCTTTACCTTTTGTTCGTGGGTTCCTATAAGCATTTCTATTTTTTCTGCTTCACAGTTAAAATCAAATCTGACTTTTATGCTATTTCTGTTAAAAATATATTCTGATTTATAACTGTAGGAAGATTTCTTCGAATAATTTTCTCCCCAAAAAGCAAGTTTTCCTTCTACGGTTATCTTAACAAAATCGGTATCTTCCACAGTTTCTATTTCCTCATAATAATCAACCGGTCTTAATATATTGCCTTGCTTATCGGTTGCCTGGGGAGTGAGGAAAGGATATGTTCCTTCGGGTGCCGCCTCAACCAAACGATTGATTACAGGAACCGGAAGATACTCCGAGGCTCTCGACCACATTCCCGCACCGATAAAGGGAAGCATTACCAATTTATCATTTCTCTTAAGTATTGCGGTCTGGAATTTTCTTTTTTCCAGGTCCACAAATTTAACATTCTTTAACGCCCATTTCTCAGGCTCGGCAATTTCGCCCTTGGGTATATAATCCTCAAGCCCCGCTATTCGAATATTTTCATAAAATCCAAGCAAATGGTTTGCCATATCCAGATTAACTTCGAGAACACGGTAGGAATTTCGATAATCATTTGTGTTTCTGCCGTCCCACCATATATTAAAGCTTTTCCTCTTTTTGTCATACCAGAAATTCAGTGTTTTCTCTATAATTTTTATACAGTAATTTACCGCAAGGTCTATATCCTTCTCATCTATAAGCCCTCTGGCAAGAGCGGATGCTATTATTTCTGCGGTTGCCATATCACCGTGGCAGGAAAGACTTCTTCCGTAGCATATACCGTCCCCATGATTATTAGCCATAAAAAGATTACATTCTGCAGACCTTTTAAGATTTTCCCGTGCAAATTCAGGAAAACGACTGTTCATAAAAAACATACTATCCGAAAGCTCAGAGCCAACAAGAAATGTATATCGGTCAAATCTGCCTAATGGCGGCTCCTCATCCATCCAACCCGCTTCGGAACTGTTTTGCATAAGCTGCATAAGCTTATTTTTAATTCTCTCGCTATAATTTTCGTTTTCCCAGCCAAGTTTCTCTCTCAGTCCCGCACAGGCCATCGCCAGCTGCAGGTAATTAGATGCATATTGGGGATAAACATCCATTTTTTCTTTGTTAAAGAAATCAAAATAATCGGTTTTTTTGCGAACAAAATCAATATAATTTTTGTCTATGTTTTGCAATAAGCCTGCATCGTTAAGCTTTGTAAAGCAACGCAAAAGTCCAATTTTTCCCCATGTTTCGCAGTTGTTTTTTCCCACAATATCCAAGAACCGATAAACCCTTTCAAGGGTTTGCTCTGCCCGAGGGTCCCCGTTCTTTTTATAATGTATGTATAAATCAACCGCAATTTCAACCAAGGTTCCCTGGGTTAATTCCTTTTGCTGCTCAAATACCTTTATTCCCAAAAACTCAGTTTTATCTCCGTTTTTAGCAACCAAGTCAACAAAATATTCCATATGAGGGTAAACGAAAGGTTCAATTAATTGCTTTATACTTTTCATAAATAAACCTCCCCTAATATTCCTCTCAAGGAATCTGCCTCCTGCTTAACGACCGAAATGGAATTGTTATACATAAATTCAAGCATATATATGTTTTGGCAATTCGTTTGCTTAAACTGTTGGGCGTATTCTTTCCATTCCTTTTCTCCCTGTGACATAGGGAATCTATCCATTTCCTTCCAATTAAAAACATGTATATTTGTAACTAAGGGACTAAGCTCTTTTGCCGATTTCAAATTATACTCAAAGCTTTTAAATTGGTTTGGTTGCCAGTACATCTTTAAATTTTCTCGATTTACATCATGGATAAATCTAAGGGTGGTTTGGTAATCGTCGGTCAATACACCCTGATGGCATTCAAGACAGATCAATTTATCATATTCCTTAGCCTTATCTGCAACCAATCTGCAGCTTCTTACATATTCCTTATATTCTTCCGATGAAAAATCAGGTTTCTTATCATCGGGCGGCCATATACGCAAAGTTTGCATTTCCATTAAATCTGCCATTTTAAGACATTTTTTCAATTCAGTTAAATCAAGCTTTTGTAGCCCTATATATGTACCGTATGAAGGCATCTCCAAGCCTGCTTCCTCGGTTCTTCTTTTTATTTCTTTTGCCCTCGAAATATCATCCGCCCTTAAATGAACATCTGACCCCCATTCGATGCAATCTAATCCCGCACCCGCTGCTGCTTCGATTATTTCTTCAGGGGTATTCTCTCTGAATGATATTGAAACCAATCCGCATTTCATATATTAAAAAACTCCTACTATGCCATTCTAGACAAAACTTCTTGGGTAACCTCATATTTGCAAGGCTCACCCTTTATATATTTTCTGAATTCATCCAGCATGTACTGACTAAGTCTCCAATGCTCTCTCGCTTTGCTACCTGCAATATGGGGGGTTAAAAAAACATTTTCCATCCCATAAAGCTCACTGCCATTCTCCGGAGGCTCCGGCCAGGTTACATCCAGCAAAGCCGTCATAAACGGTTTTTCCTTTAATGCTCTTATTAAATCCTCTTCAACAACCTGAGCTCCCCTTCCGGTGTTTATAAAGGTTGAGTTTGGTTTCATTTTTGAAAACAAACCGTAATCAAGCATTCCTCTTGTATCTTTATTATCTGCAATATGATTAGATACAATATCACACTCACTGAATATCTCTGAAAGCTCTGCCTTTTCGGCTCCCATAGCCTTTATCTTTTCATCGCTTAAAAAGATATCATAAACTAAAACTCTAAAGTTTTTCTTAACAAGCTCTTCGATAACCATAGTGCCTATCATACCTGCTCCGATAATACCTACGCTTGACTTATAATTTCCAAGATAATTATCAGAAATTTGTTTTGCCGCTTCATAATCTCCCTTTCTCATAGCCCTGGCAGAAATAAAGCAGCCTTTATTAGCAAGAATAATCTGAGAAACCGTAAACTCAGCAACAGGTACTGCGTTGGCGCCCCACGCACTGAAAATCTTTCTTCCGCAGTTTATAATAGACCCTGCACATCCCTTTACGGAACCCGCTGCATAAAAAACACATTTCAAAGAAGGGAAATATTTCATCTGCTCCTCGGTTATTCCGGGAAAAGTCCAGGTTGCAAAAACATAATCTACATCCCTTAAATAATCCTTGAATTTTTCATATTCCGATGTATCGGAAATAATATATGTTTCATCCAGTCCCGCTTCTTGCCTTAACTGTTCTTTTATGTACTCCGGATATACCGAATCCAGATATTCTTTTTCACACATAAAAATCGATTTCATGGTATATGCGCCTTCTTCGCCCTATTATATAAATTTATTATATAATAGTTAGGATTTTTTGTATATTTTAAATATTTACAAAAAACTTTGAAAAATTAGCATAGTTATACCTTTTCAATTTTTGCTCTTAAAATCGATAAAATAATTAAAAAAGCCTTTAAATAGGCTATTTTGAAAGGTTTTTGGTTAAAGTTTCCAATCTGGTTCGCAAAGAATAAAATTTTTTAAATTTGCATTTTAATCATTTTATGTTATAATATTAACACAATCATTTTTGGAGGCTTTCTATGTTTTATAATGTTAAAAAAGAACAGATATTTCATATATCATATAACTACAAAAGTGATATAATCAATCTTTATATGGTTGGAAAAACCTTACCTAATGCGAGTTGGACTGCACTTCACACATCCGGCCACAATCCAAGGGACTTAAAATACACCTTTGAATACATACTTAACGGACGAATGGTAATTGATACTAATAACGGTAAAAAAACAGCAAAAAAAGGAGACTTTTTGTTTATGAACAAAAAGTCAACCCACTATTCCTATACCGATATTGAAGACCCGGTTGAAAAAATTTTTATAGTTGTAAACGGAAGTCTTATTGACAAAATGGTCGATTTATATAAGCTCAATTCCCCGCTTATAATATATCAACTGGATATCAGAGAATTTTTGGAAGAAATCATCCTTGCCGCAAAACAGGAAAACCCGCAAATAGATGATGTGGCCATCGTTAATATTTTAAAGATTTGCCAGAAATACAATCGGGCAGTATACGATGATTCCGAGGATTCTGCATCTGTTAAAAAAGAACCTAAGCCTATAGACGAAATTTCCCAATACATACTCGCTAACATCGATAAGAACATTACGCTATCTCATCTGTCAAATATCTTCTATATTTCTGAGTCACAAATCATAAGGCTTTTTAAGAAAAATTTTAACACCACCCCTAAACAGTTTATACAACAGCAAAAAATAGCTATTGCCAAGGAAATGTTAAGCTATACCTCCTTTGATATGGACACAATAGCTTTTAAATTGGGATACTCCGACAGAAATAATTTTTCAACTGCATTTTCAAAAAAAGTAGGTATGTCCCCAAAACAATATAAGAAGCAATTTCCTTATATAGTTAAAACCCTTGACAGCAAGTAATATTATACAAGCCGCCCCTCATATTTTTAAACGGAGGGGAAAAATATGAAATTTTTATTAGTTACGAGAAAGCAAATTACGGTTTTTATATGTGTTATACTGGCGGCGGTTGTGTTTACTGTAGGATCGGTTTCGGTTTTTGCCAATACAGATAAAAAGTTACCTATTTACTGTGTTGAATGTGAGAAAAAGCAGATAGCCATATCCTTTGATGCCGCCTGGGGTAACGATGACACCGAAACCCTTATTAAGATACTTAAGGAATACGATGTTCCTGCCACATTTTTTGTAGTGGGGGCTTGGGTGGATAAATATCCCGAGTCGGTTAAGGCGCTCTCGGATGCGGGGCATCAGATACAAAATCACTCCAACACTCATCCATATATGAGCACCCTTTCCTCCGCCCAGATGACAAACGAGCTTTCGGCTTGTAACAAGAAAATTGAGGAGGTAACGGGCAAGTGCCCCACCCTTTTCAGACCGCCCTACGGAGATTACTCTAATCCCGTTATCGAAACGGTGGGAAACAACAAAATGTATACAATTCAGTGGTCAATTGACTCTCTTGACTGGAAGGATACCGCCACACCCGACAGCATCTGCCAACGGGTAATTTCCAAAGCCCATCCGGGCGGAATTGTGCTTTTCCACAACGATGCCGAGCACACCCCCGCCGCTCTGCCCACCATCCTTAAAACCCTTAAGGATGACGGCTATGAGTTTGTGTTTATAAGCGATTTAATATTAAAGGATAATTATGAAATAAAGCACGACGGAACGCAGTGTAAAATATCGTAGGGAACGACCTATGTGTCGTTCTGCAAAAAAAGACGGCGAATAATGGGACATTATCCTAAAATATTTACACAATTGTAAACTGTTTTTTTAGAAAAATTATTGAATTATTCCTCTTCATAAAATATAATTAAATTAGCCCCTGCATACAGAAATATGCAGACAATGCCCTTTTGCCGCAAAGGGTAATATATTAAAATGAGGAGGTTTATTCAATGAAAAAACTCAAACTTCTTGCGTTAGTTCTGGTTTGTTTTGCTTTATTTGCATTTTCATTCACAGTTTCTGCGCAGGACATCAGTGACGGTTGGTATGACAACGGCGACGGTACTTGGAGCTATTATGAATATGGCGGAAAGCTTACCGACCAGTTCATATACGACGATGATGCTGTATATCGTGTAGATGCAAACGGTGTTATGTTAGCTTCTGCTTGGTATGCCGATGAATATGACAACCGTTATTATTTTGGTTCCGATGGTAAAGCCTATGAAGACGGTGTATACCAAATAGGTTCCAACAAATATGCTTTCGGTTATAACGGTCGTCAGTATATTAATACTGGTTTAGACATTTATGACTACGAACTTGAAGAAAATTTCTTCTACTATGCTCAGGATTTAGACAAGGGCGGTGCCCTTTTAACTAATGACTGGAAACAAGCATACCAAGATTTTGACAATGATTCTTGGTATTATTTCGGTTCTGATGCTAAGGCCTATAAAAAAGGAGTATACAAAATAGGGGCTAATTATTACGGCTTTGATGATTCTGCTAGACTTAACGTTGACGGTCTTTATGATTATTATGACGAATCAAAACAAGATTCGTTTACTTACTATTCTCAGAGTTTAGACTATGACGGTGCCCTTTTAACCAATGCTTGGAAAGAAATCAGCACCGAATGGGATGGAAATCATTGGTATTATTTTGGTGCTGATGGTATAGCTTACAAAAGCGGAGCATACAAAATAGGGGCTAATTATTATGGTTTTAATTATGATAGTACTCTTAACGTTGACGGTCTTTATGGTTTTTATAGTAAATCAAAAGACACTCACCTATATTACTATTCTCAGGACTTAGACCATGACGGCGCCCTTTTAACCAATGCTTGGAAAGAAATCCATACCGAATGGGACGACAATTACTGGAGTTATTTTGGTGCTGACGGTATAGCTTATTCCGATAATTCTTACTGGATTAAGGACGCGTATTATGCGTTTAGTGATATCCAAATGATTGACGATGGAGAATATTATTTAGAGCGTTATGACGATGAACTTGATGAATGGGTTTATATTGGTGTGTACCGCGCTAAAAAAGGCGGAAAGCTATATGCTAACCAGTGGTATGAAGACGAAGACGGAGACTGGTATTATTATGGTGCCTACGGTAAAGCTGCTTACGGACTTGTTAAAATAGGTGGTAAAAACTACTTGTTTAACGAATGGGGACGTATGTTGACCGATCAGGCTCTTACCGTTTCTACTTCATCCGGAACAAAATGGTATGTTGCTGACTCCGACGGTAATGCATACGAGCTTTTCAACAATAACTGGAAACAGATTGGCAATGACTGGTATTATGTTAAGAGCGGAGAGTTATGTCAGGGTGATTTCTACGATATTGGCGGAGCTACATATTACTTTGGCTGGGACGGCATCATGTATGCTGATACACGCTTCTGTAGGTCTATATACGACGATGATGACAACTACATAGGCGAATATGCATATTACGCTAAACCCGATGGTAAAATTGCTAAAAACGAATGGGTTCAACCGGATCGTTATAACGATGCATGGTATTACTTTACAGCAGACGGCACTGCCCATGAAGATGGCTTTGCTACAATAGGCGGTAAACTCTACTATTTTGAAAGTGATGGAAGAGCCGTTGCTAACGATATCATTGAATCTGAAGATGGTTTATATTTCTTATATGATGATTGTGTTGCTGTTAAGGCTAACGGTTGGATGGAAAGCCCCTATGAAAATTATTACGATGAAGCCAAGTGGAAGTATGTATTAGACGGTGAATGTCTATCTAACGGTATTTACGAAATCGGCGGCAAAAAATATGCATTCGACGAGGACGGTAACCTCTACTCAGGTGGAATTTATTGGGATAACGAAGATAATGCTTATCTCGCAACCAAAACAAACGCAGATGGTAGCGGCGGATTTATCTGCGAAGAAATAGGTTGGCAAAAGGCAAACGGCGATTATGTTTATGTAACCGGCGATGCTACCCTTTTTGTAGGATGGTTCCAGGATAAATATTATTTATCCCCCGTAATGGCATACTGCTCCTTTGAAAGACTTGACGGTAAGCTTTATGCCTTTAATATCGCAGGTGAAAGGAAACAAGTAACCACAAACGGTTTTTATAGTCTTGACTCCGGTTCCGTTTATCTTGAAAACGGCAAATTCCTCACCGATACCTGGAAATACCTTAACGGTGGTTGGCGTTATTTCAGTTCTTGGGGCACTATGTATTCCTCCGGAAAATTCGAAATTGACGGTGCATATTATTACTTTGACACCAACGGCAAGATGTTCGATAAGGGTTGGATAATGGGTACCAGCTATTATGATTACGGAACTTGGTATTATGCAAATAGCAACGGCACCTTATACACAGGTAAAGATAGCGCAGGTTATCTCTTTGACGAATATGGAAACCTTCAAGTGAACACCCTTTATTGTTATAAGGATGTTTGGTATGTTACAAACCATAACGGTGTTGCTGTAGCATCCTTGAAGGATAATGATTGGACCTGGGCTAACGGCAATTGGTATTATATGGATGAAGGTTATCCTGTTTTCGATGATATTTGTACTATAAAAAATAAAGTTTATCGTTTTGATGAATATGGCAGAATGCTAAGCAATACCTTCTCTTATAGCCGTTATTTCGGCAACGATGGTTATGCCCTTACCGGTTGGATTAATTTAAACAATAAGTGGTACTACGGTGATCCTGAAGATAACGGTTATTTGTGCTATGACGGTGTTTATGAAATCAGCGGCAAGAAATATTTCTTTAAAAACCGAATATTACAACAAAATTGCACTGTCTTCTGGTGGGATGAGCTTGTAACAACCGACAGCGAAGGTAGAGTTCTTAACAGAACTGATGCTTCAAACGGTTGGTATTACGATCACGAAGATGGATACGGTGAGGTCTTTTATTATAAAGACGGAGAGGCATATGAAGGTTGGCTTGGCGATTACTATTTAAATTATGGTGAATTAGCTACCGATGATGTAATTGAAGATAACGACAAATATTATTATCTCAAACCTAACGGACTATGCGCAAGAAACGGCTGGATTGAAGATGATGAAGAATGGTATTTCGCAAGAAAAGATGGAAGCCTTTATTATGATGAATGGTTATATACCGGCGGAAAATGGTACTATTTCAGCGGCTATTATATGGCATCCAACGGAATTTATACCATTGACGGCGAAAAATACCTCTTTAATAAAGACGGCGTTTATATCAGTAAGATTCCTACCGGACTTAAGGACGGTTGGCAGAAGCTAAACGGCAATTGGTATTTCTATATGGCCGGGGAAATGGTTACTAACAGAGTCATTTATGACAACGGCAAATGGTATTACATGGATTATGAAGGAGTAATGGTTTCCAACACCTTCGCCGGTTCAGATTATGGTTATGAAGCGTATTACTATACCTCGGACGGTTCAAGAGCTACTTACACCGGTTGGAAATATCTTAACGGATATTGGTGCTATTTCAACCAAGATCATACAATATCTTTAGGTTGGATATACGATGGAAAGAATCAATATTATCAAACCGAATTCTACAATGAAAAGACCGACAAATATATCGTTAGAATGGTTACCGGTTACCAAGTGATTGATGATGTTCTCTGTAATTTTGGCAGTGACGGAATTTATCGCGGAGTAATATCTTCTTCCGGATGGCATAAATACGGTTCTGATTGGTATTATGTTCAGAACGGAATAGCTATCCGCGGCGATTCAGAAGTTAAAATTGGAAATGCATATTATGCTTTCGATTATACCGGTAAGATGATCGCCAATGAGGTTTATGACGGTAATTACTATGATGCCAGCGGCAAGATGGTTACTGCTGCAGGATGGCGTTATGTAGATAACGACTGGATTTATATTGGTACTGACGGTTATGTAATTTACAAAGGAATTTGTAAGATTGGCGGAGTTGAATACTGCTTCGATAATGGAGTTTGGGTAAAATAAAACCTTCTTAAAATTCTAAAGCAATAAAAAAGGACTTGAAACAACGTTTGTTGTTTCAAGTCCTTACTTTTTTGTCTATAAACTTAAAATTTCATCTACAGTTTTCTGAACTATTGCTATATTCTCTTCGGTTGCCTGAGGGAAGGATGTTCCGTGAACATCCTTAAAGAGAAAATCCTATTCTGTTTATTTAATCTCGTAGGTCCAGCCGAAGGTATCCTCAATTTTGCCCCACTGAATACCCGTTAAGGTATCATAAAGGCTCTGAGTAACCTTGCCTATCTCACCGTTATTGATGATAAACTTCTGTCCCTTATATAGAAGCTCACCGATGGGGGAAACAACCGCAGCTGTTCCGCATCCCCAAGCCTCCTTAAGCTCACCGCTTTCAAGAGCCGCACCCAGTTCATCAATGCTGAGCAATCTCTCACTTACGGTATAGCCCTCTTTCTTGAGAACCTCTATACAGGATTTACGTGTAATACCGGGAAGAATTGAGCCCGAAAGCATAGGAGTTACGATTTCATCGCCAATTTTGAACATAACGTTCATGGCGCCAACCTCTTCGATATACTTTCTCTCAACACCGTCAAGCCAAAGAACCTGAGAATAGCCCTGTTTTTCAGCCTTCTCACCTGCTCTGTTACTTGCAGCATAGTTACCGCCGCACTTAGCATAGCCTGTGCCGCCTCTTACGGCTCTTACATCCTCAGCCTCAATCATAATCTTAACGGGATTAATACCCTCTTTATAATAGCTGCCAACGGGGGAAGCGATTATAACAAACTTTGCATTATGAACGGCGTGAACACCCAAGGTTTCATCGTTGCCGAACATAAAGGGACGAAGATAAAGGGATGTGCCCTCAGCCGAGGGAGTCCAATCCTGTTCAACCGATACGAAGGTTTCTAAGATCTTCATTGCATCCTCTTCGGGAATCTGAGGAAGACAAAGTCTCTCAGCAGAATTATTCATTCTGCGGATATTCTCGATAGGACGGAAAAGCTGAACCTTACCGTCCTTTCTGCGATAGGCCTTAAGGCCCTCAAAAATCTCGGAGCCGTAATGCAGAACGGTTGAAGCGGGATGCAGAGAAATATTCTCAAATGGAACTATTCTTGCATCATACCAACCCTTATCTGCGGAATAATCCATAATAAACATATGGTCGGTAAAAATTTTGCCGAAGCCTAAGGTAGAGCTACCGGGCTTTGCCTTAGGAGCAGTTGTTTTTTCTATTCTGATATCTATCATACTAACCTCTCCTTTAAATCTGAAAATGCTTAATTTTCAATAGCGAGTTTCATCGCATTAAGGTTTACATCCAACATATCTGCACGTTTAGCCGAAATAACCTTTTTGAGTGCAGTAACAACGCTTTCCTCTTGGAAATCATTAAGGGCATCCAAAACCTTACCTACAATTATCATATTGGCAAGAGTAGGAGTTTTATTATCACTTGCAAGCTTGGTTGCAGGAATATAATAAACCTTAACATCATCACGCTTAACCTTGCGCTCAATAAGGGTTGAATCAACGAATATCATACCGCCGGGTACTACTGCATCCTCATATCTATCAAGAGAAGGCAGATTCATAGCAACCAGAACATCGGGGTTTGAAACAATAGGAGAGCCAACGGGTGTATCACTGATGATAACACCGCAGCTTGCTGTTCCTCCACGCATTTCGGGGCCGTAGGAAGGAAGCCAGCTTACCTGCTTACCGTCAAGCAGTCCCTTATATGCCAAGAATTTACCTGCAAAAAGTATACCCTGACCGCCAAATCCGGCAAATAAAAAGCTTGTTGTTTTCATTTTATTCTACCTCCTTGGCGCTTCTATCCTTATAAACACCCAAAGGATAGTGAGGAATCATCTTTTCATCTATCCATTCAAGTGCCTTTTCGGGAGTGAGTCCCCAGTTAGTGGGACAGCTTGAAATAACCTCAACAAGAGAGAAGCCTTTGCCCTCTACTTGGTTCTGGAATGCCTTTTTGATAGCCTTTTTTGCATTCTTAACATTCTTTACATTGTTAACTGCAACACGCTCGATATACTCAGGACCATCAAGAGTAGCTAACATTTCGCTTACTCTGATAGGGAAACCGCAGTGATTAACGTCTCTGCCGTAGGGCGAGGTCTGGGTTACCTGACCGGGAAGGGAGGTTGGAGCCATCTGTCCGCCTGTCATTCCGTAAATTGCATTGTTAATAAAGATAACGGTTATATTTTCATTTCTTGCGGCGGAGTGAACGGTTTCTGCCATACCGATGGAGGCAAGGTCACCGTCACCCTGATATGTAAATACTATATGACCTTCGGGGTTAGCTCTCTTAACACCTGTTGCAACAGCGGGCGCTCTACCGTGAGCCGCCTCTATCATATCACAGTTAAAATAATTATAAGCCATTACCGAGCAACCAACGGGAGCTATACCGATGGTTTTACCCTCTATGCCTAATTCATCTATAACCTCAGCTACCAAACGGTGAACAATACCGTGGGTACAGCCGGGGCAGTAATGCATAGGTATATCTGCCAATGCATGGGGTTTATCAAATACTACCATTATTTTGCACCTCCGTTAGCTGCTTCCTTAATGCTCTCTAAAACCTGCTCGGGAGAAGGAATCATTCCTCCTGCACGGTTGCAAAGGGTTACGGGAGCCTTACATCCGGTTGCGAGCTTAACATCCTCTATCATCTGGCCCATAGAAAGCTCAACACTTATGAACTGCTTACATTTCTCTGCAGCAGCCTCAAAGGGCTTCTTGGGGAAGGGCCAAAGGGTTATAGGTCTTATCATACCAACCTTAATACCCTGCTTTCTTGCCTCAACTATTGCATTTTTAGCAACACGGGCGGCAATACCGAAGGCAGCGATGCAAATTTCTGCATCCTCCATCATATATTCCTCAAACATTGCCTCTTCTTCCTCGATAGTCTTATACTTCTCGTAACGGGCAAAGTTTAACTGTTCAAGTTCTTCGGGAACAAGGGAAAGAGAATTGGTTATATTGTGGAATCTCTCCATCTTGGTACCTGTTGTTGCCCAAGGCTTCTCAGGCATGGGCTTGATATCGTAATCAAGAGATACAGGCTCCATCATCTGACCCATTGTACCGTCAGCAAGAATCATAGAGGTCATACGGTATTTATCCGCAAGCTCAAAGCCCTTAACGGTAAGGTCTGCCATCTCCTGAACGGAGGAGGGAGCGAGAACTATCATATGGAAGTCACCGTGAGCGGCGCCCTTGGTTGCCTGAAAATAGTCCGACTGAGAGGGCTGAATACCGCCAAGACCGGGGCCTCCACGCTGTACATTTATAATAAGGGAGGGCAAATCTGCACCTGCAAGATAGGAAAGTCCCTCACCCTTTAAGGATATACCGGGGCTTGAAGAAGAGGTCATAACTCTAAGACCTGTTGAAGCAACACCGTAAACCATATTTATGGCCGCAATTTCACTTTCAGCCTGTAAGAAGCAACCGCCGATTTTAGGCATTCTCTTTGCCATATAAGCGGCAATTTCTGTTTGAGGGGTTATGGGATATCCGAAGTAATGTCTGCAGCCTGCGATGATAGCCGCCTCTGCAATGGCTTCGTTACCCTTCATTAAAACCTTATCTGCCATTTTTTACACTACCTTTCTACCTTGATTATGCAATCGGGACACATTGTTGCGCAGAAAGCACAACCGATACAGTCCTGCTCGTTTACTGCCTCAACGGGATGATGTCCCTTCTTGTTGATTTTATCTTCCGCTAACTGCAAAACCTTTTTAGGACAAACATTAACGCAAAGTCCGCAGCCTTTACAGTTATCGGTTTTAAATGTTAATTTAGCCATATCAAACACTCCCATTTATTTGATTTTATCCTGCAGCTTTAGGGGGAAAAGGTTTTCTACCCTACCCTCAAGGCTGTTATATAATTTTTCGTTAACCGTTGTTAAAACAACGGGTAATCCGCAGGCGGCAGAAACCTTATCTGCATAGGAAAGAGAATCTAAAATATCCTGTGCGGTGGTTTCTTCACCTAAATTCGAGTTATTTACAATGCCTGTAAACCTTATTCCTGCGGCAGTTTCTATCTCCCTCATAACCTCAACCGTTGAAGCGGCATCACAGGTTAAGGGTCTGAATCGGTTGACTACGAGAAGCATCTCATAATCCTTCTCCTCAAGTATTTTCGGAGCTAATCTGCCGAGGGCTAAAGCACCACGGTCATCCCCTCCCACATCTATGACGCACATCATGGATTTATCATCGGTTAAGGCGTACATTTCGGCGGGTAATGCCGGAATATCAACATTGCTTCCTGCATATTCGGAGCAAATAAGCCTTATATCTCGTTTTGAGAATTCCTCGGCGCTATCCTTAGTGCGGAAATAGGGATTTACAATATCAAGGTCGGCTATGGCAACATTTTCGTGACTGTTTTTAAGGTCAAATGCCATATTAACCGCAATATTTGTTTTGCCGCTGCCGTAATGGCCGCAAAGCAAGGTTATTCTTTTATATCTCATAGCTTATTTCTCTGGATTTTACCGCTAACTGTCTTAGGAAGACTATCCTTAAATACCACAATTCTCGGATATTTATAAGGAGCGGTTTTTTCCTTAACATAATTCTGAATTTCTTTCTTTAATTCCTCGGTGGGCTCGGTGCCGTTTACAAGAACGATACTTGCCTTAACAACCTGACCTCTTACCTCATCAGGAGCGGCGGAAACACCGCATTCGAGAACATAGGGAAGCTCCATAATAACGCTTTCTATCTCAAAGGGTCCTATGCGGTAGCCCGAGGACTTAATAACATCGTCCACTCTGCCCACATACCAATAGAAGCCATCCTCATCACGCCAAGCAGTATCGCCTGTGTGATAATAATCATCACACCAAACCTCTTTGGTTTTTTCCTCGTCACCATAATATCCAACAGCAAGACCGCAGGGCATACCGTTCTTGATATTGATAACGATTTCACCCGTTTCACCGGCGGGAACTGATTTGCCCTCACTATCAACAATATCAACATCGTATATAGGTGCAGGCTTACCCATTGAGCCTATCTTATGGGGCTCACCTATCATATTACCGATTATCATCGTGCTCTCGGTCTGACCGAAGCCTTCGAGAATCTGCAGTCCCGTAATCTTTTCAAACTGACGGTAAACCTCAGGGTTAAGGGCTTCGCCCGCCGTTGTCATATGCTGAACAGAGGAGAAATCATACTTCGAAATATCCTGTTTTATAAGCATACGAAGCATAGTGGGCGGTGCGCAGAAGGTGGTTATCTTGTACTTTGCAAACATGGGAAGAATTTCCGATGCATCAAAGCGGTCAAAATCATAAACAAAGGTAGCGGCTTCGCACAGCCACTGACCGTAAAGCTTGCCCCACATTGCCTTTGCCCATCCCGTATCCGAAATGGTGAAATGCAATCCCTCAGGGTCAACACAATGCCAATATTTAGCGGTATGGAAATGACCTAAAGGATATTTATAATTATGGGTTGCAATTTTGGGATATCCGGAAGTTCCCGAGGTGAAATACATAAGCATTGTATCATCGCCGCAGGGGGAATCCTCTGTACGGTTATAATGGGTGCTGTAAAGGGTGTATTCCTCATCGAAATTACGCCAACCATCACGGCTTTCCCCTACAATAATCTTATTAACAAGAGTGGGACAAGTTTTAGCTGCAATATCAACCTGATTTGCAGTGTCCCCATCCCCTGTACAGACAATGGCATTAACCCCTGCCGACTGGAAACGATACTCAAAATCGTGAGCAACAAGCTGATTTGTTGCAGGAATTGCTATAGCTCCAAGCTTATTAAGACCTAACATACAGAACCAGAATTGGTAATGTCTTTTAAGAACGAGCATTACCTTATCGCCCTTTTTGATACCCAAGGATTTAAAATAGTTAGCGCACTGAGCGGAAGCCTTTTTCATATCCTTAAAGGTGAAACGGCGTTCCTTAAGCTGTTTATCTATATGAAGCATTGCAAGCTTTTCGGGATTTTTATCAGCAATGGCATCAACCAAATCAAAGGCAAAATTAAACCTTTCGGTATTCTTGAACTTGATTTCGGTAGGTGTGCCGTTTTCGTTTTTGGTTATATCTATAAAGTTATGATAAATTCTGTCCTTCGTATCAGCGACAATCTTCTTAGGCTTAGCTATATCACGCTTAACTGCAGTATGGGTAAGCTCGGAAATATCCTCGCCTGTGGGATTTAGAACTATTGCATAGAACAAACAGTCCTTCCCTTCAACCGCTATCATACCGTGGGGTGTTGAACTATCGTAATAGATGGTATCTCCGGGGCCTAAAACCTCGGTATGCTCACCAACCTGAACCTTGAGGTAACCCTCAATAACGATATCAAACTCCTGACCTGCGTGGGTTGTAAGCTCAATATCCTTATGCTGAGCGGCTTCGTCATAAATACTATGTACATATAAAGGCTCTGCAATTCTCTTGCGGAAGGCAGAAGCAAGGTTGAAATAGGTCATTCCGTGAGCCTTTTCAATTCTCTGCCCCGTTCCCTTACGGGTTACAACATAGGAACGAAGATTCGGGCTTTCACCCTCGATAATATCGGTAACATTTACATTAAAAGCCAATGCGCAACGGTAAATGAAAGCAAAGTTGAGGTCACTCTCGCCGTTTTCGCAAGCGATGTATTCCTCTACCGTTACATCGGTCTTTTTAGCCATATCCTCGGCGGTGAGATTCATTATCTCACGAAGCTCCTTGATACGGCCTGCCATTTCTTTAATTTTAAAGTCAAGTCCTGTAATTTGATTCATGGTTAAATCCTCACTTTCTGGGACTTTCTAAGTAAAAACGCCCGTCCCAAAGTTATGACTTTGAGACGAGCACTGAAATACATCAATATACCCGCGGTACCACTCAAATTGCGAATTATATTCGCCACTCTTGGAATCCAACAATTCCTATGCCTTTACGCAGCAATCACGAGAGAGTTCTACTCGGCAAAGCCTTTCTTCCCTCCAGCTCAGAAGCTACAAACACGGTGTTTGCATTTATGGCTCGCACCAACCGCCATTTCTCTTGAATGCTGCACACAGTGCACTCTTCGTCAACGCTTTTGTTACACCTTATATTATCATAACTTGCGGATTTTGTCAATATATAAATTATACCATAAATTACAGTTTATTTCTCTGGATTTTACCGCTTATAGTCTTGGGTAATTCATCCTTGAAAACAACTATACGGGGATATTTATAAGGAGCGGTGTGTTCCTTAACGTAATTCTGGATTTCCTTCTTAAGCTCCTCAGTAGGCTCGGTACCCTTTACAAGAACAATACTTGCCTTAACAACCTGACCTCTTACCTCATCGGGAGCGGCAGATACACCGCATTCGAGAACATAGGGAAGCTCCATGATAACACTTTCTATCTCGAAGGGTCCTATACGGTAGCCCGAGGACTTGATTACATCGTCAATACGGCTTACATACCAGAAATAACCGTCCTCATCACGCCAAGCGGTGTCGCCTGTGTGATACATACCGTCATAAACAGCCTCAGCCGTTTTCTCTTCGTCACGGTAGTATTCTCTGAACAATCCGCAAGGATTACCCTTATCAAGATGGATTACAATCTCTCCAACCTCACCGTTGGGCAGTGAATTGCCATCGGGGTCAACGATATCCACATCATACTGAGGAGATGCCTTACCCATTGAGCCAATCTTAGAGGTTGTTCCCACAAGATTTGCAATGGTAAGGGTGGTCTCGGTCTGACCGAAGCCCTCCATAATGGTAAGTCCCGTTGCCGCCTCAAACTGACGGGAAACCTCGGGGTTAAGGGCTTCACCCGCCGTTGTCATATGGTGGATAGAGGATAAATCATATTTTGAAAGGTCTTCCTTGATAAGCATACGAAGCATCGTAGGCGGTGCACAGAAGGTTGTTATCTGATACTTAGCAAACATAGGCAGAATATCTGCGGCAGAGAAACGGTCAAAGTCATAAACAAATACCGCTCCCTCACAGAGCCACTGTCCGTAAAGCTTACCCCAAAGGGATTTGCCCCAGCCTGTATCGGAAATTGTAAGATGCAGTCCCTCACGCTCACAGCAATGCCAGTATTTTGCAGTTACAAAATGACCTAAAGCATAGGTATGCTTGTGGGATGCCATTTTAGGATTACCCGTTGTTCCCGATGTGAAGAACATAAGAGCGGCTTCGTTTCCGCAGGAAGCATCTGCGCTTCTTTCATATTTTCCTGAGAAAAGACTGTATTCACTGTCAAAATCGTGCCAACCGTCACGCTTGCCTCCAACCAAAACCTTAGTTTTAAGCTGAGGACATTCCATTGCCGCACGGTCAACTATCTCAGCAACATCACCATCAGCAGTACAAACGATAGCCGAAACGCCTGCCGCATCAAAGCGGTATACAAAGTCGTGGTCCTTAAGCTGATTTGTTGCAGGAATTGCTATTGCGCCCAGCTTATGAAGGGCAACCATAGCAAACCAGAACTGGTAATGTCTTTTAAGCACTAACATTACACGGTCTCCCCTCTTAATACCGAGGGAGGTGAAATAGTTTGCACATTGAGCCGATGCACGCTTGATATCCTTAAAGGTAAAGCGACGCTCAACCATATTTTTATCAACGTGAAGCATTGCAAGCTTATCGGGATAAGCGTTGGCAATTTCATCAACGATATCGAAACCGAAATTAAAGGTATCTTCGTTTTTAAACTTGATTTCCTTAAGACAACCGTTTTCGTCTTCTTTTGTTTCAACGAACTTTTCGCAGATAAGCTTTTCTGTTGAACGGGCGGTGGCTATACTCTTTCTTACAACCTCTTCCTTTATATCCTCACCCGAAAGAACAACTGCGCAGAAAACACAGTCCTCTCCGTCAACGGCAATCATACCGTGGGGGGTTGAGCTGTTGTAATAAATACTGTCACCCTCGCTAAGATATTCAACATTTTCTCCAACCTGAACCTTGAGTCTTCCCTTTAAAACAAGGTCAAATTCCTGACCTGAGTGCTTGGTTAAATGGATAGGCTTATCCTGTAAAGCAGGGTCAAACTCATATCTTACCCAATAGGGCTCGGCCAATTTTTTACGGAACATAGGCGCTAAGTTCTGGATTTCGATACCATCCTCCTTAGCAGTTTGCTTACCCTGTCCCTTTCTTGTTACGGTATAGGATGATAGGTTAGCTCCCTTACCCTCGAGAAGATCGGTCATATCAATACCGAAGGCTAATGCGCATTTATGTATAAATGTGAAAGGAAAATCTAATTTTCCTGCTTCATAAGCCTTGTATTCCTCTAAGGAAACCTCTGTCTTTTCAGCCATTTCTGTTTCACTTATACCGGCAATTTCACGCATCTCCTTAATTCGTAAAGCCACCTCGTATAGCTTTTCTGCCTGTGCTGTTGACATTTTTCATACCTCCTATTTTTGAAAATAAAAAAATAAAAACACCCGTCTCATCTTTGAGACGGGTGTTATAATAAACATCCGCGGTACCACTCAAATTGCGAATAGTATTCGCCACTCTTGGAATCCAACAATTCCTATGCCTTTACGCAGCAATCACGGGAGACTTTACTTAAATTTCTTTGTTCAAACCTCCGGCTCGGAAGTGATAGGTTAACTGAGCTTTTCTGCTATCGGTTCGCACCAAACACCGACTCTCTGAAGCATAGGGACTCAACCGTCTTCGTCATAGCCTTTATCAATTTTTAAACAGTATACCACCGTAAATTTTATTTGTCAACACTTTTTTATTATTCGCCCTTATATTTTCTTCTTGTTGCCATACCGCCACGGATATGACGCTCCATTTTATTCTTTTCCAATACCTTTTTAACCTTATAATAAAGGGCGGGGTTATTTCTTCTCAGCTTCTGGGTAACATCCTTATGTACGGTCGTTACAAATTGGAACGGTTTCATCTATACCGAGTTCTCGGAAGAGTTTGAGGAAGACCTCAACGTTTCCGTTGTGGTCTACCTCGATTCTGTCTATCACTCTCCTGAGTTGTGCGTTGGTTATCTCTCGCAGATTACTGATATCCTCGATTTCTTTGAATGTATCGGCGAGTATCATCTGCAGTTGATCGCCTTTTGTAAGGTGCTTTTCTACCATTCGCAATTCACTCTCAAGCCGTTCCAGTTCCTGCTTATCCCCACCGATCTTAGCATTCAGTTCTTCTCGGGTGATAAGGTCATCAGTATACATATCCATATACTTTTGGCGGTTGCGCTTTAATTTTTCAATTGCTGTACGAAGTTCTTTTTCGTAGGCGACATTTTCATCTTTTGCACGATACACCTTTTGAAACTCATTCACCACACGACCGATAACATTTTTCTTTTGAGAAAGGATATCGGAGAAGTACTGTTCGATGACCTCAATCAGTTCGTTTTCATCAACAGAGAGAGCATTGGGACAACTGTCTGCACCTCGGTTATGCCCTGAGCACACCCATTTTACATAGGTGTTTTTATAGGTGCGCACACTACGGCGGAAAGACCATCCGCAGTCCTTACATTTGATAAGGGTTGAGAATAGGTGCAGATTGCTATGCCGTTCCTTGTCCACCTTGAACTTTTTACCACGCTCTGCCTTGAGCCGTCCGGCTTCGGCAAAGTCCTCATCACTTATAATGCGAAGGTCGGGGCGGTCAACGACATACCATTCATCCTCACTTTTTAAGGCTCGTCTGCCTGTAAGGAAGTCGGCGACTTCTTCTTTTCCGTTTATAATTTTCCCCGTATACAGTTCGTTTTCAAGGATACGGCAAACGGCATTTTGTGACCATTCGCAACCTCGCTTTGTTTTGATTCCGCGCTCGTTAAGCATATAGGATATTTTGGCGGCACCGTGTCCTTCGTTCAAGTACCATTGATAAATTTGTCGGATGATATCGGCTTCTGCTTTGTTGATTGTCAGATTAAAATAATCGCCGATAGTTTTATCGTATCCGAATACGATATTCGGTACTCTGCCTTTTTCGGCATTAATTTTTTTGCCGAACTTAACACGTTTGGAGGTGTTTGCACTTTCTTCTTGAGCCAAGGCACCGAATACGGTCAGCACAAACTCACTGTTTCCCATGCTTGTCATATTCGCTGTAAGGAACTGGGTTTCGATACCGAGTTCACGAAGGCGGCGGATATTCTGCAAAAGGTCAACGGTGTTTCGGGCGAAGCGAGATATATCTTTTACCACGACCATATCGAATAGACCGAGTTCGGCATCCGCCATCATCCGCAGAAATTGTTTACGGTTTTTAATTTTTGTTCCCGATAAACCTTCATCGGCATATAGCTTTACGAGGTTATCACCGGAACGACCCGTGTATTCAAGGAAGAAGTTTTTCTGTGCTTCAAGTGAATTTAGCTGATCTTCCTTTTCGGTTGATACACGGCAGTAGGCTGCTATATTCATAATTTTTTCTCCTTTCCTGTGGTTTGCGACAACACAATACCACACAAGTGTTTACAAGTCCAGCGAATATGCCGACCATTGTTTTTTATAAAAGCCATCCCGCTTTTATGCAGGATGGCTGGCTGTTTTTTCGCTGTCATTAACAGCGTTTTTAATTACTTCTTCAACCTTTGCTCTGTTGGCTTCAATAAAAAGTTTCAGAAGCATCTCGGCGGTGTCCTCCACCGAGTTGGGGTTATTGAACGTATAGTTCAAAGTGATTTTTCCCACGGTGAAGTCACCTGCCTTTCCAAATTTTTCCTTGATAGTACATACTATGCTCACGCCATTTCGGTTAGCACAGTAAATTCCAATTTACCACTCCTTCCTTACCATACCATCGACATACCTTGCTCGTATTCTTCCTGAGTAGAATAGCAAGCGTAGGCCATAGGTGAAATTTTCTTGCCGAGGATTTTTTCAAGCCTAAGCTTCTCGGCGGTGCTTAGTTCCTTTGCTGGATGCGGCTCATAGTCATCCTCGGGCGGTGATATTGAAAGCAGATCGCCGAGTAAACTTATGAGCCCCGTTTTAACTGTCATGCTTGCTTCGGGCGTATGCGCAGGAGTTTTATAATCGTTATAGTCATCATAAAGTTCACTGCTTGCACCGCCAAGTGCAAAATAGACTTCGAGGTTGTCCTTGAGCAGACGCTCATCGAACAAACTCTTGTCACGACATACGTGATTGTCAGGTGTGGTGAAGGTAATATATTTGTATTTGTCTTCCCACTTAACACTGTATCCGTGTTCACGCATACACGCAATAAATTCTACCTTTGTATCGGAATTGCTTATTGCATACAGAGCAAAACTGCGGAGCCGCTTTTTCCATTCCGGCCATCTACCGTAGCTGCACTTTTCTTCGGTGATGCTCAACCCATACTCCTGACAGAGCTTGTTGGAGTAAGCCTTCACCTGTAAAAGTTCATCGCGGGTCTGATGAAACTTTTTACCGTTTTGGTAGTTGACCGAGTTCATAATAAGGTGATTGTGAATGTGACCGGTGTTGTAATGGGTCGCCACCAAAATTTGATAGCCGGGAAAGTGTTCCGCAAACTTTAACCCGATTTCGTGTGCGGTTTCGGGTGTGAGTTCATCATCGGGAGCGAAGGACTGCACGATATGATAATAGGTTCTGCCATCCTCCTTACCGTATTTTTGTTTTACATAACGGAATTCTTCCAAAGCAGTGTCGGGAGAACACTCGATTCCGCTTATGAGTCTTTGTTCGGTTGCTTCTTTCCTCATAACATAGGGAAAGATATTATTCATCGGGCAGTCCGAAGTAACGAATTTAACGATTGCCATATTGCTTTCAACTCCTCTCTTGTTTCCGTGAGGTTTGCTTCGGTAATGAAACCTGCGTTTACCGCACGGGCAATTTGATTCACATTATTACCGATGCGCCTGAGCTCATCGGCAACATTATCTGCACCGCTTATCACGGTGATTTGTTTTTCCAAGGCACAGTCACGCAGATACTGACTGACAAGTCTGTATGAGGATAGTGCCTTGTGGGTGATGATATCTTTTTCTTCAGGTGTTACCCTGAACTTTAATATTTCGGTTTTAGTCATAGCCTAAACCGTCCTTTCTGAAAATTTTATAGGGGTATGGGCTTAGCCCGACCGCCTTTGATGCGGCCGCCAATAAGGTGGTCGTAACACAAAGGCGAAACTCGCAATAAACGGCACCAAGGTGCCGTACCGAATAAAGCAGAAAAATCACTGCTTTTATTACGGCTCAATTTTGGCTTTTATGGTGTGGTCGAGGGTTTGCCCGCCTTTTTTATAATTTCGCCACACAGGGCGAACTGTGCGGTCACACACCGCAGAGAAAAGAAGAATGCAACAATGCAAAGGACTCCCATTGTCATCTACTTTTAACAATGCAGATAGGACACTCTGCAATGTTGCAATCTTTACTCGGGTATTGACCACGCCCAGCCTTTACCAACCTTTCGGGTTTTGATTCCGTCAATGTTTTTCTTAGCTTCATTAACGGTGCGTTGTGAAATGTTTTTGTTGGCGGCAGTTCGGAATATTTCCTCTGCCGTAACTTCTTTGCCGTCTGCCAGCATACTGCGAATCAGTTCTTCTGCTACTGCTGTTTTAGTTTCGGCAGAGAAACCACAGAGCAATTCTTCGGCAGATATTTCACTATAACCGTCAAGCCAATAAAAACCATCCTCGTTGCCAAGGTTGAAGGCGATGGATTTGCCTTCGGGTGCCAGCGAAGATTTATCGTGAACAATAACACGGACATTGGGTTCTTTACGAAGCCGACCTACCAGCAGAACGCTTCTTGCGGCTGCACGGAAGTCTATTGAACCGAGACCACGATAGGCACTGCTTGAGCCTTGCGCTTTATTAAGGTGACCGACCATAATAATGGCGCATCCTGTACGCTCGGCAACGGCGGCAACCTTTTTTAGAACCGTGCGTATTTCGTTGGCTCGGTTGATGTCGATACGTTCACCGATATAACCTTGAATCGGATCGAGTATCATAAGCTTGGCATCGGTCTGCCTAATGGCTTGTTCAATTCTTTCATCCGACAGAGAAAGAGGATCGGTATCTTCGCGGATATTAAGCACTCTGCTTTCATCTGCACCTGCTTCGATGAGCCTCGGCTTGATGGTGTCGCCGAGTCCATCCTCTGCCGTTTGGTAAATCACATTGAAGGGTTCTGCGATTTCCATACCGGGCAGAGCTACACCAGACGAACAAGCGGCGGCAAGTCGCAAAGCAAAAGTTGTTTTACCTTCGCCGGGGTCACCTTGGATAATGGTCAATTTTCCAAATGGGATATACGGTCTCCAAAGCCATTTGACTTCTTGAAGCTGCACATCCGACATTCGAACAAGGGATAGTGTTTTTTCGGTTGTCATTTTTTCTTTCCTTTCTGTAGATTTTTGTGTTGAGTTTTCAATTGGAACAATCATATACATCCCACCTTTCACAAGTCTATTTTTTTACTGCGCTCACCTAAAAGGTGGGAGCAATATTTATATTGTGCAGGAACACTTTTTTGCTCCCGCTGTGAGCGCACGCCTCTTATAAGACCCACACTCACAACTGCGGATGGCGACTATTGCCCGTGAAAGAAAGTTCATAAGCCTTCCTCGCTTCACCGCAGATTTAAGCCTGTTCACCCGACGTTGTTCCTACGCTCTTTTTTGACCGTGTAGTGTTGAAGACGTCCTTCGCTCGCCGAGTCCTTTCGGAACACACCACAGTGCATCTTTCTCTCTCAGCACAGTTCCCGCAAACTGCTGTCATCGCCAAAGGCCGCCTCCGCATATCTTATCGGCAGGTCATTCAGTTGTAAGGACAGGCTTTTCTTTTTCTCCTGTCTGTGATATAATTGTAAATGACAAAATTCAATTTCTAAATGAACGAGTGAACTTTCAAAAAAATCAAAAGTTTAATTTAAGACAAAGGAGGGATTACCAGATGAAAAGAACACCGGGACTTTATGTAACGCTGCAAAAGGGCGGTAAAATAAAAAGAACCCTTGTTACAAACAAGGGCGAGACTGTGCTTGATGAAACGACCATCGGTGCAGAACTGATATGGTATGCCGAGCTTGATTACAATACCTATGTTGATTCTTTGATTAAAATCGAAGAATTGGCAGAAGAAACAGAATCTGATGATCCCGACCATTACGGTGAAGTGGATTTGGGTACCTTCGATGCTCTTTTGACCGAGGCCAACGAATTGGTGTATGATATTGAAGCTGCTTTTCCGGCACTTGGCTCTTTATTGCGGTTTGACCTTTTGGATCATACAACCAAGGATGATGGGACACCGATGTATGTCTATCTAACAAAAAAGGCAATCTGCGAACAGATTGCCGAGCCGGTACACTTTTATATTCAGTTACGAGAGGTTTTGGAAGATCTGTCACTTGGTGTTCCTTTGGATTTTGAAGATAAATATGCCAACCTTGCCCAAGGAGCATTCGCACAAAGCTATACTTTTACCAACACTCTTGAGATGGAATACCGTTTCCGTTCCACCAAAAGTTATTTCCAGTTCCTTTTAATGAACTATCTAAACTCCGAGCCCAATATTGCCCGATGTCATTGTTGCGAACAGTATTTTATTCCAAAGACAAGAAAACCAACACTATATTGCGATAGAATTATGAAGGACGGAAAAACTTGCAAAGAAATAGCTCCCGCAATTATTCATAAAAATGCTGTGGATGCAGATCCTGTTTTGAAAGTGTACGACCGCACCAAGCACAAAATGTATAAGCGATACGAGCGCGCATATTATTCTGTTGACCAACTCCCGAAAGGTATATCCTTTGAAAAATATTTAGAGTGGAGAGATCCCGCAGCAGAAGCACGAACTAAATACCTCAAAGGCGAATTAACGGCGGAAGAAGCATTAAAAATTATTGAGGTTAACGATTAATGCCCCGTACAATCGAACAGAAATAGTTTTATCGGCCCGTAGGCCGTTTCAATTAAAACAAACGCCTACAAAGGCAAATTAAAAAAATTACCCACCGGATGTTGTGGCAAAGTTCCTTGTTGAACCGCCGCATCCAGTGGGTATTTTTATGCTTATTTTAAGTCTGTATTTTCAGAGTCCATGCATACGCAGACATACCAGTAATATCCGTCATACATTACGCCGACTGCCATGTAGGTGTACTTGGTACTGCCGACATACGACCAGTGTCCTTTGCTGTTCCTGAATCCGTTAGCTATGGAGTGGGCTATCTCATCAGCTGTGCCGCCCCAGTTGCCTTTGCCAATGGCTTCGCGCACATTGGCAGTATAATAATTTTCCTCGCCTTCGATTCCATATAGCGACCAGTCCACATATTCACCGTACTTCAAGGCTTCGGCGGCTGCTCGTTGGTCGGTGGTATCGTGAGCAAAATTTGTCTTAAGTTGTGTGCATCGGTAGTTGCAGTATTCTGTCAGTCCGGGGATGACCGTTGCGGTGACGTCACCCTGCTCAATGCGGAACTGATTTATGTATTCAGCAACCTTTTGTGCGACTAAATCTGCACTCGGTTTTGGTGGGATTATAATTTCTTCCGCAGGTGGATCGTCCGTTTCCACTATGGTGATGCAACCATTTCTCTCGGTATTTTCCGCCGCCGATGACTCTGTCGGTTTTGTTGTTGCTGTAGGCTTGGTTTCTTCCTTTTGCTTTGCCGTTGTTGTAGGCTCTGTGGTGGTCACTGGCGGCTCGGTTGCTTGATCCTTGCTCTCGGTTGGGGTAGGTTCTTTTTCTTTCTCTGTCGGCTCTACCGCCGCTGTAGGCGGTATTGATTCGGTAGATGTTTCTGTTGTTGTCATTTCCGATATCGTTGTTGGCGGACTTTCGGTAGGCGGCGGTGCGGTGTTGCCACCGCATCCTACCATACTTACAAGCACCCCACAGCAGAGAAGAAGGATTATGATTTTCCTCATATATCCTCGACCTCCTCCAAGCCTTGCATCACTTCCACCATTATGCGAGTGGCTAAGATAAATCCCGAACTGAACGCTTCGCGCTCGGTAATGCAGGATAGTTCGCTGGTGCAGTCTTTAAACTTTTCAAAGGTTTCTTTCTGCTTTTCGGTTAGTCCTGCATTGAGTTCTTCCTCGTTTTTGCAGATCAGCTTGACGAGTTTATCCACTCTCGTCCCTCGCTTGATGTACCTTTCGTGTGGACTGATGTTGCCGTAGTATAAATCTTCAAGTGTTGTCATAAAAATTGCCTCCTTTTCAGTACACACAAATACCACAAAGAAGACAACGAGTCCAGATAATTATTTTATAGATTTAATTTTCAACAACAGCGTATCAGCAATTCTTGGATAAGAGCTTGATGGAACATTTTTACCTAAATACATTTTAAATAGGCAAGCCGTTTTATATGCTCTTAAACAGTGCTCGGCATATTCTATACCATGCGAATCTAATTTTGATTCTTTGAGCTTTTTTGTGAACTCTTTTTCAAAATTTTTGTTATTCACAATATAGGGTTCATACTCAAGCAGTATATTTATCGCGCCTTTTGGGGATGATTCGTTTAAAATGCTTACACGATCAGTTTGCCATTTTATTTCAGCGTTTGTTCTCGTTCCTTTTGAAAATAAGTATGTGGCACCCGTTTTTGAAAAACTGTCGATAATGAAAACAGTATCAGGAAAGTGAAAATGTAAAAACTTGCTGCAAAAGGAAATTTGATTTTTATAATTAACTTTGTTTGCAAACTCATCTCCATCATAATTTTTGGAGGCGCTTACTATAAGTTTATTAAATTGCAACACACCTTTTATGGCAGTAAAAAGTATTTCACAATCTCGATCAGAAAAATCGAAAAAATAATTATTTTTTAAAATATTTATTGTATTATTTGCATTTACAGCGTTATTTAAAATGTTTTCAGCTATTCTTTTGAAATATTCACCTGTACCATCACCGGCATTATCGTTCTTCTTTTCTTCATTTGAGCATTCACTTTTGTATGTGTATCTTCTTTCTGGGGAAGCGGCATAAGAACGACCTATTAACCAAATTTTATCAGCCAATATATCGTTGTCATCCCACTGTTGTCCTGTTTTCTCAACACACATATCATATAAGAGTTGATTGCCAAACGAACACTTCTCTAATGCTATATTTTTAATAATACTTGTAAATGTTTCCGTCTTTTGAATCATCACTTACACCATTTATCAATTTATATTGCTTTATTGATGTGTCTGCATGGTTTCTGAAATTTTATAGCTTTTCTTTTCGATTTTATAGGCAACATCATCGTAGGCGTGTGCATACACATAATGCGTGTCCGTTTCTTCAATCATTTCGCCGATAGGAATTTGATCCGTATGCAATATTACAGTTCTAACAAAAAAATCTCTACCTACAATTTTCTTGCAAACGGCACCAACATACGTGTTAGATTTTATTGTTCCATTTGGGCTATAGTCAAAATTATCTCCACCAAATGAGAGTCCAACATCAATTCCCGTCCAGTCAAAATTCATTCCATTGCCACCGGGGGCAAAGAAAATATCATTATCTATAAAAGGTTTTGCTTGAGAATTCACCTTCTTGGGAATCAAATATTCTGCGGGCGCAAAAACAGCACAAACTATCTGTGTATCTGTACTTTCTCCGTAATCATAGAACACTTCTTGTTTTGATATATTTCTTGCAGAAAGCAAAATTTGAATATCAGTATTATTAATTTTATATAATCCTGCTTCCTGCATTACCCCACCTCCTATAGTTATTGCGGAGGTATCGCTACTTTTTTCAATCTCAAAGCCAAATGCTGCAATATCTTCTGCTGTAGTGGGCGTTTGTATCCATGACATCAGCATTTCTGTTGTCACCTGCAAAACAGCCGGGGCATCTGTCTTATCTGCCAATTTAAATGTTATATTTTGATTACCGATAGATATAGTTTCCTCAGTCTTTTCCATTTCAACAGTAACTGAAATTTCATCATTTTTTAAGACTATAGTAACCGTACCATTTTTAGACGTGCTATCTGTAAATGAATAAGTGTTTTTAGTTCCTTCCCATACACTATTTATAGTGGCTTTTGCTATGCCCTCATTCGAAACAGTAGTCATTTCAAATGTTAGCATATCAGCATCTTTAATATTAAAATAAATCGAAAATTGTTGATTGCCCGTTTGGTAATAACCATCATAACGGTCAAAAATGCTTTTTATTTGTTCTTGACTGTCTTTATAATCAAGTATTTCTGAATATATATCAACTGCTTCAAGATAACTGCCCGCATTTGCTAAACTTTGCGCATTTTCATACATTTGTTGATTTGTCTGAGGCGCAGAATTTTGCGGTTCTTCCGGTTTATTAAAATGCAAAAATGCCAAAAATGCAACCGCAATTAAAATTATAGCGATACCTACGCCTATGAGAATGCCACGATTTCTTTTCGACTTATTGTGAGTTTCCCGCAGATCAATTTCTTTTTCACGTCCTAATACGCGCAGTATACCTCTTTCTAAGTCCTTTTCCCAACCAATTGATGAATAATCCAAAGCTTGAATTTTACTTAATTCTCTTGGTATGTCAGATGGCTTTACATCGGAATAGAATGGAATAACTACCTTGTTAATAAGATATTGACCATATTTTTCTAAAATGGCACTGAAGTTTTCGACGTTTGTTCCCACGACCAATACAACCTTAGCGGCATGAAGGGAACTATATCTAAGTTGCTGTAAGTCGTCACCGACTACAGTTGCCGCCGAGATTCGTTCATAAAAAGCGTGGATTTTTTTAGCTTCCAGTTTTTGATACAATTCTTGCGCAATAATGCTATCTTTTGTTCTTCTTCCGTTCGAATCACTTTCTATGTAGCAAATATTGACATCAATATCTTCAAAAACATGATCTATTTTATAGTTGGTGTTACACACTTTACAAATAGCAACACCATTTTCAAAATAAAGTTCTCCGCCGCAATTTTTACATTTCATATTAATCTAACCTCGATGTCCATTCATCGTATACATTTGCCTTTATATTTGATGTTTCAAAACCAGTATTAGCTTCATCCCACAGCCAATTACACTTATATACAGTACCCGTTCTTGTTATTGCAACTGCGCTTCTTCCACCGGAAACCGCTATAATATTGACTATATCACGAGCTATGATTTTTCCATCCTCATCAACTATATTGCCATTAGTTTTTAGAGAAAAATCAGCTGTAACATCGCAAATATCAGTAGCATCACTTTCTGAAAATTTTCCATTTTTGTAAGATTGTATCTTTCCGTCTTTAGTAAGGGCAATTATTTCAAACGGTACTTCGTTTGAATTCTGAGTTCCGGTCATAGAAAAAGAGAGTGCCTTAATATTGCTAAATTTACTTATTACGGAATCCAAATTAGTTGTATCAAATTTTGATAAAGGCCAGCCATCTTCACCATACAGATAACAAGCAGATACAACACATAATGAGCCATCTGCTTTTATGCCAATTACTGCACCTACGCCATCTCCGTATGCCTCTCCATCAACATAAAATAATTCAAAGTCGACAATATTATTCCATTCAGATATACCCTCAATCCAGCGGTCACTTCCATTGGACTCTGTTGTTTCGCCATATATCATCGTTCCATCAGAACGAAGAGCAATATTAGTGTTAATTAAGGTTCTTGAAATTTTAACAATATCTTGCCATTTGCCACTTTCGTCAACCGCGTTGCTTACATAGCCATCCTCGTGCAAGGCATAGAGCTTATCGTACGAAGGCGCAATAGATATAATTTTTCCGTGTTTTTCCAGTGAGAGATTTGAATGAGCGGCACCATCAGCACCTTTAACAGTGCCATTTCCATCGATATAATAAAAGCTGTTTGAATATTCATCAAAATCATCAGTAGCTACGGTAGCCAAGTCCTTACGCCACGAAAGTTCAGATTGTTCTTTTTTCAGTTCGGAGTCTTCATAGTTACCTAATTTCTCAAAAGCCCATGTCGCCTCGGCATAATAGCCATCATAATATAGTTTTTCTGCAACATCATAATCTGGCTGTATTTTGCATTTTTCCACCATCTCGGTTGCGTTTTTATAGTCATTCAACTCCGTGAAAATTACAGATGCTTCCTCGTATTTGGCGTTTTCGAATAATTGTGTTGCTTCTGCATATAGTTCACCATATTTAACATTTTTAATGTAAATCGGTAGAAGGATTCCCGTAGCAACAACTGCAACTGCAAGAGTACATGCAGCTATGATCCCCCATACTTTTTTGATTTTTTTGCGTTTCTGCGCCAACATGATAGGCAGGGGTATTAGTTTTTTAATGCCCCTGAGCAATTCCTGTTCGAAGCCATCAACAGCCATATCATAAGAGGAAAGCAAAGCAAACTCATCAGGAAGCTCGGTCTTTTGCATATCAAAATACAAAGGTAGAATGGTCTTTGAACTGTCATTTTGTCTGAGTGTTAAAAAACGAGACCACTCATTTTTTACCCATACCGCTTCAATATTTTCTTTTGAAGAACAGATTGTAAGCATAACCTTACTTGAATATAGGGCAGCATAGATATATGGCTCATATTCTGTGCCAACTTTGTCTTCCAAAGTAATACGAGAAAAGAATACTTTATAGCCGGCTTCTGTTAACTTTTCGTATAACTCCTGTGCTGCTATACTATCTTGTGTACGATTTCCATTAACATCGGTTTCTTTATACGAAATAAAGATGTCAAAGGGCTTTTCTTTTTTTGAAACAGCAAGAATGCCTTTTTGAATATTATCTATTTTTTCTGCATCTGACTTATAAAGCGTGTTCTTTTCGCCACTCGATAACTCTATTGCTTTTAGGTAGTTCTCGTCCTTAAATATAGGGGTATAATGTGTTCGGTTGCAAGTTGGAATGTATTTTTCGGTTTTAGGATCTTTAACATAGGTAACACCATACTTGCACAGCACTAAATCCCAATACAATTCGGGATCATTAGGGTTGATGGTAAGGAGCTGATTAAAGACCGCCTCAGCTTTATCATACTCGTTTTGAAAGAGGTAGGCGTTGCCGCGCTCATAAAGCAAACGCGCGCTGTCTTCTGTAAAAAGCGGTAGAGCTTGTTTCGTACCACAGTAATCACAGATAGCAATTCCGTTTTTCAAATCAATAGTAGTCTGACCGCCACATATTTTACACTTATAAGTCATAAAATTCCCCTCTTATTCCAAACTAAGCCAAACAGCCGGTCTAACACCCTTATCGCGAATTACCAAATCACCTTCAGTGTTAAGGTCACCGGAAGATGCCATAAACATAAAGCCTGTATCACTATTAGTAGATATCCACCAGTCCGATTCAGTTGCGAAATCGACATTATCCTTTTTCAAATCTTCAATGGTTTTTTGATCAAACAAGTACACCTTCATACCGTTTGTTGATATGATTTTTTCTATCTGATCATCATTGAAATCTGCAATAAAATCTTCGTTGAGCCATTTTTTGAGAGAAGATTCTTTGAATTCAATGTTTTTTAATTCGGAATTCATCGGTAATTCTCTTATCGGCTTATCTGCTAAAAGCAACAGCTTATCTTTTTCATTTTTAATAATTTGCCAAGAAACAGGCTCTCCGTTATAAGTACCAAAATAAATAACATTTCCGTTAGATAAGCGGTTGTTGATTTCCTCAATACGAATTTTTGAATCTTTGTATCCGTTTAAATTACCGTATATTTCAAGCGCCGCAGTATATTCACCGTTATTAAACAGTTTTTCTGCTTCTTCATATTGTGAATTAAGTAAAATGGTATGTATTTCTTCAATTTTTTCTTCACTGTCTCGGTAGCCTCTGAGTTCGGCAAATGCGACTTCAGCGGCTACATAATCTTTTGATTCTAATAATTTTACTGCATTATTATATTTGCCTTGAGGTATAACAATAAAACAAACGGCTAATGTAATTATAAATATTGACATAGCTACTGCAAAACCAGCAATAGCAACACCATTACCCGAGTTAACTTTAGCAACTGCCTTTTCATCTTTTACACCTTTAAGCATCTTGCATTGTTCATTACGATTCTTCAATAATTTAGCAGCCTGTGCACAAAGAAGTAATGCGTTTTCCACATCTGTTACATTATCGGCAAGTTCATCAATTACATCGGCAAGTTCACTTTCAACTGCTTGGAGTTTTGAATGACTCATCTGATCGCTGAATCTAATATCTTCGGCGAGTTCCTTGATTTTTGCACTAAGTTCTGCATCATTAGTATCAATGGAATCGAGACGCAACTTTAGTTGTTTAATAAACAATACTTTTTCTGCAACATATTGTTCATTTCCATCAATCCTCTGAGAAGCAGCATACAAACAGAGAATAAGAACAGCAAAAACAACACTCAGCACGAGATTAATAATGAGCGCCGGCAAATAAGAAAGCGGGAAAGAAACCATTTCCCAAACAGAGATGGCCATTTGTAGAATAAAATATGTCCATGTCACCTTAACTGCAGGAAGACTTAGAAATTTTTCTTCTTTTACATGTTTTCCGAAATATAAAAGAAAAGTGATTACCATTGTTACCAAGGCAAAGAGTGCAAAGAAATAACCCATCCAAAATACAATTGTATGTGGAAGAGGTGCTAAAAACATAATAGTCGTAAGTATTGCAAATAATACTATTCCTGTAAAAAGGCTGATGCCTTGTCCTTTTGATAGTTTCATTTCAAATCCCCCAAAAATCAAAGTTGACTCAAAAGATTAGCTTTAGCTGCCGCAAATTCTTCATCAGAAAGAGCGCCCATTTCTTTCATAAGCATAAGTTTTTCCAGTTTTTGTTTAAATTCCGACATGGAGTCGCCGCCTTGTTGTGTAGGAGTAGATGGTGTCGAAGTGTTTACGCTCTGAGTTACATCGCTCATCATACCACCGACCATACCGCCGACAGCGCCACCAACACCGGCCATTGTACCAAAACCAACACCCATGTTGGTGAATTCTCCAACAGCCTCATTCTCAGCAATTTTTTCTGCGACCTCAAATCCGCGCTCTTGCTGATAGGTATAACCTTCTTGTGCGCGTTTTTGTGCAATTGCTTGTGATTCGATAACCGTTTTTTGAGCCTCTGTCTGAGCGTATATAATATCAGTTTGCTGCTTTAATTTAGCTTCAGCTACATCGGAATATTGGCGGATATGGATATCTTTGAATTTTTCGTATGCAGTTTCACCTTCAGGCTTTGCAATTGTTGTTACAAAAAATTTTTCAAGAGAAATACCGTATTCTTTAAAATCAGGAACGAGCATATTATGCAGATCGTTAGAAAACTCTGCTATATGCGAATCAACCTCAAAAATAGAATATGCCGCATTCTGCATTGCACTGGCAATGTAGGGCTTTACTTTTGACATTAAAAATGATCTAAATTTTTGCACAAGACTATCTTGTGTTAGCGTTTTTTCTGTTCCAACAACTTTAACAAGTAATTTTTTTGAATCACAAACAGATAATACCATTTCACCAGAGGCACCAATCTGCAGAGGGAATTTATATGTAGGATCCATATACTGAACCTGACTGTCAGTACCCCATTTGATAGCCATTTGGTGCGTTTTGTTTATGAAATATACTTCACAATGGAACGGTGTTCTACCACCAGTAGGAATATTTATAAAACGCCTGAGAATTGGAATATTGTCTGTGCTGAGCGTATATCTACCTGCTTCAAACAAATCCAAAGCCTGACCGTTTTTAAAGAAAACAGCCTCTTGGTTTTCGTGCACAATAAGTTGACTCATGGTATTAAAGTCAGTTTTAGGATGCTTCCAGACAAAAGTGGTGTTGTCACCTTCATATTTAATAATATTTACAAGAGCCATTTTTATTTATCCTCCTTTATTTCGAGATTGGTAATAGCAAACTCAAGACACATCTGAATAATTTCGTTTCTTGTGCGACCAGTTTTTTCGGCGATTTTATCAAGTTCTTCAACCAATTCATTTGTTAGTCGTGATGACACTACCATGGTTTCACCTCTGTATTTTTTAGAAGTAATTATAAGTTTATTATCCATTTGTTCCAACCTCCGAATACCATTATACTACATTTGTATTCTTAATGTCAACACGAACGGTGCTTTTTCGACAAATATACTCTTAATCATTCTTGTATGGTATCCTAAAATAATCTAAATAGTTCTTAAATGTATCCTGCGCGGAGAGGCAGGTATCGGTAAGATAACCTTTTTCCTGATTCCATTCTTTAAGCCCTCTATAGTAGAACATCTTAATTTTATCCTCGATAATAAACGGAACAATACCGTGTTTTAAGCATTCTTTAAACATAATGAGTCTGCCGACACGTCCGTTACCGTCTTGGAAGGGATGGATGCGCTCAAACTGCACATGGAACTCAATAATATCTTCGAGTGTTACATTCTCTTTGCTGTTATAATCGGCAAGGAGTTTTTTCATTTCTGCCGACACATTTTCGGGCAGTGTTGTTTCTCTGCCGCCAACCTCGTTAGGTAGCTTTTTATAATCGCCAACGGCGAACCAATCTTTTTTAGCATCGCTTGTGCCGGTCTTGAGAATAAAATGCAGATGTTTAATAAACTTTTCGCTCAGTTGTAATTTTGCACTTTCAATGATTTCATCGATACAACGGAAGTGGGTTGCGGTTTCAATAATATCGTCAACACGAACGCCTTCCTCGGTTAAGCCGATGGTATTGGTTTCAAAGATATAACGTGTCTGATCGTGGGTAAGGCGACTGCCTTCGATATGATTGGAGTTATAGGTCAGTTCAATCTGTATTTTATGATAAATTCCGCCGTGGGTCTGACTGCGCTTTTCCTCTTTCAGAATATCGAGCAACGTCTGCGGCGCAGGTTTACTTTTATTGCTTCTTTCGGGCTTCTCAGCATTTTCGGGGATGTTCCATGTCTTACCTGTGAGGAAAGCACCGGGAACACGACCGGCAGCACAATAATTCCGAACGCTACGCTCGGATGTATTCCAAATTAAAGCAACCTCTTTAACGGATAAATATTTCATATGCAGACCTCCAAATTTACTGTTAATAGTATATCATAATATCGGCAATATGTCAACGAGGCTGAAACGATTTCTATTTGTATTTTTGCCGATAACGGCAGTTTTATTCTTTGATGGCTACATTATATATAATATATCTCTTGAAACGCAAAAAAACAGCACGGCTCATTGCCGTGCTGTAAAGCCTTTGTTTATGCGGTTTTGCGGCGTTTATGCTACCAGCCACACAAACCGTTCGTTATTGTTACTTCTGTATGTACTGTGGACTTGCTTACCTTAAACACCTTGGCGACAGCCCTTACCGTCGCTCCCGTTTCAATTATGTATTCTCCCAGTATCTGCGCTCTGTCGTGAACCGATGAACTCATACAATCAACTCCTGAATAGGCTAGCCAAAGCATTCAAAATCTGATTCGAGTTTGAATGCTTTGGCTATTTAATTGTATGAAAAGAATTTTAACTTTATGCTTTTGTTACCTTTATAAATATCCTAACTCGTTTTCCTATCCTCTTACAGTTATCAATAACAAATTTTGTACCTCTTGATTTTCCGTCCCAAAAAGCCAATACCATATCCGCATAATCTATTATCTGTATATTTCTCTTAAGCGGTGCGCTTCGACCGTATTTTTCATATTCGGGTAAAAATTCTTTTAGCTTTATATTGTTTTTTAGTGCGTATTCTCTGGCACTTGTATCTATTCCCCTTGCTCCGCCCGAAACTATTTCGGTTACCTCTTTGGGCAGATATTTTTCAAGATTATCAACCCTTAATTCCCTTGAACCTATAACCGCTACTTTCATAAACAACCTCTCATAATTATAAAATCGGTATACTTAAAACAAGTATACTTTATACATTATACCACGATTTCTACTTAAAATAAACTTAAATTAAGATTTTGAGGTGAAATTATGAGAAATAAGGATAATAAACACTTAGGTTTGGAAATTTCTCCCGATATTCATTACAAGCTTCATTATATATCAAAATATGAAGGCAGAAGTGCAAACGGTCAAGTTCTTTACTTAATTCGCAAATGCATAAAAGAATTCGAAGAACAGGAAGGAATTATAGAAATTCCCGAAAAGAAGTAAATTAAATATAGTTTTTTAAATTAAAAAGGTGTATACTACATAAGGTATACACTTTTTTTGCGAGGAATTAAAAATGGTAATTGATTTTCATACACACGCTTTTCCCGATACCTTAGCCCAACGGGCAATAGCCTCTTTGGTTAAAGCCTGCGGCAGACAGTACGAACCTTGCAGTGACGGTACACTTTCGGGACTTATTTCAAATATGGATAAATTCGGCGTTGATATATCGGTTGTTCAGCCCGTTATAACCAAACCCTCTCAGCTTGAAACCCTTAACCGTTGGGCAAAGGATATAGAGGGCGACAGAATAATATCCTTTGGCGCTGTTCATCCCGATACCGATGATTATAAGAGGGATATTAATTTTATTTGCAGTTTAGGCTTTAAGGGACTTAAATTCCACCCCGAGTATCAGCATTTTACCCTTGATGACGATAAAATGCTTAAAATATATGATTATGCCATACAGAAAGGGTTAATTCTCCTCTTCCACGCAGGGTTTGACCCTGCTTTTCCTCCGCCCTACCACAGCAACCCCAAAATGTTTGCCGAGGTATATAAAAAGCTTGGCGGCGGTACTATAGTTGCCGCTCATTTAGGCGGTCAAAAGCAATGGGACGAGGTTGAGGAGTACATTTGCGGCACCGATATATATATTGATACCTCTATGGGATTTGAGTATTACAGTAAAGAGCAGTTTATGAGAATAGTTAAATCCCACGGCGCAGATAAAATTCTTTTTGGCTCCGATTCTCCCTGGAGCAAGGCCGATTATGAGCTTGAATGTATTCGTTCATTACCGTTAACCGATGAGGAAAGAGAGCTTATTTTAAGCGGCAATGCAAGGCGTCTTTTGAGCATTTAGTTAAAACCCACAAAAACTCCTCGAAAAACAATATATATGTATTAAAATCGACATAAACCACAATATAATGATATTTTTTTCGATTTTTTTGCTATTTTTCATTGACAAAGTAATAGAGCTTATGTATAATGTTAATACTGACATATAAATTGTCAGATAAATGTTGCGTGACTGACGGATTTTGCGGAGCACCGCAAGGGAACGTAACATTTTTAAGCCGACCGTCTGGGCGATTCAGTTTTTGCTGATTTGCCCATTTTTTATCCGATTTTTTTAATAGGCAAATCTATTACAAGGAGGTAAACCAATGGAACACAAGAATTGGAACGGATTTAAAGCAGGAACTTGGCAGGATGAGATTAATGTAAGAGATTTTATCCAGACCAATTATAAGGAATATACAGGCGATAGCGATTTTCTCGCTGATGCAACAGGCCGCACAAAAAAGCTTATGGACAAAGTTCAGGAGCTTTTCGCAAAGGAGCGCAAGAACGGCGGCGTTCTCGATGTGGATACCGTTACGGTTTCCTCTTTAAAGAGCTATGCCCCAGGCTACATTGATAAGGAAAACGAAATTATAGTTGGTATGCAGACCGATAGCCCGTTAAAGCGTGGAGTTAACCCCTTCGGCGGTATGAGAATGGTGCGTCAGGCCTGTGAGGCATACGGTTATTCCCTTGACCCCAGTATTGAGGAGGAATTCCGTTTCCGCACAACCCATAATGACGGTGTTTTCCGTGCTTACACCGAGGAAATGCGCAAAGCAAGAAGCTCCCACGTTATAACCGGTCTTCCCGATGCCTACGGCAGAGGAAGAATTATCGGTGACTACCGCCGCATAGCACTTTACGGTATTGACCGTCTTATCGAAGAAAAGAAAAAAGATAAGGCTAACCTTGCAAACAGCGATTTTAATACCGATAGCATTCGTCTTGATGAGGAGCTTTTCCAACAGATAACCTTCTTAGGCTATCTTAAGGAAATGGCTATGATGTACGGTTTTGATATAAGTGAGCCTGCTAAGAATGCCCGTGAGGCTATTCAGTGGACCTATTTCGGCTACCTTGCCTCTATCAAGGAACAGAACGGCGCCGCAATGTCCCTAGGCAGAGTAAGCACCTTCTTTGATATCTATATCGAAAGAGATATCGAAAACGGCATCCTTACCGAGGAAGGCGCTCAGGAGCTTATGGACGATTTTGTTATGAAGCTCCGTATTGCCCGCCATCTTCGCACCCCCGAATACAATGAGCTTTTCGGAGGAGACCCCATGTGGATAACCGAAGCGGTTGGCGGTATGGGTGAGGACGGCAGAACTCTTGTAACCAAGAACAGCTTCCGTATGCTCAACACCCTTTACACCTTAGGCTCATCTCCTGAGCCGAATCTTACCGTTTTATGGTCTACAAAGCTCCCCGAAAACTTTAAGAAATTCTGCGCCAAGGTTTCGGCTGATACTGATTCTATCCAGTATGAAAATGACGATGTTATGCGTCCTATCTACGGTGACGATTATGCCATCGCCTGCTGTGTTTCGGCAATGAAGGTTGGAAAGCAGATGCAGTTCTTCGGAGCACGCTGCAACCTTGCAAAGCTTTTACTCATCGCCATTAACGGCGGTTATGATACCACAAGTGGAATACACATTGGTCCTCAGATGCCCGTAATGGATGTGGACAAGCTTGATTTCAATACTGTTATGGAACGTTACGAAGTTTACATAAAATGGTTAAGTAAGCTTTATGTAAACACAATGAACATTATCCATTATATGCACGATAAGTATGCTTACGAGAAAACTCAGATGGCACTCCACGATACCGATGTTGAGCGTTTTATGGCATTCGGTATTGCAGGTCTTTCGGTTGTTGCCGATTCACTTAGTGCTATTAAGTATGCAAATGTACGTCCTATCAAGGATGAAAACGGATTTATAGTTGACTTTGAAACTGTTGGTGATTTCCCCAAATTCGGTAACGATGATGACCGTGTTGACCTTATTGCCAAGGATATGACACACAAGGTTATAACCGAGCTTCGCAAAACTCCTACCTACAGAAATGCTATACACACCCTCTCGGTTCTTACAATAACCTCTAATGTTATGTACGGTAAGAACACGGGTGCTACTCCTGACGGCAGAGAGGCTTTTGCTCCCTTTGCGCCCGGCGCTAACCCCATGCACAACCGTGAGGAAAACGGTGCACTTGCTTCTCTTAACTCTATAACCAAGATAAGCTATGATGACTGCCGTGACGGTATTTCCAATACCTTCTCTATAACCCCCGATGCTCTCGGCAGAACAGAGGATGACAGAATCTCCAACCTCGTTAGCATACTGGACGGTTATTTTGCTAAGAAGGCTCATCATATCAACGTTAATGTTCTCAACCGAGAAACCCTTATGGATGCCTATGAGAATCCTGAAGCTTATCCCAACCTTACAATCCGTGTTTCGGGCTATGCTGTTAACTTTAACAAGCTTTCCCGTGAGCAGCAGCGTGAGGTTATAAGCCGTACCTTCCACGAGGCTATATGAGTAATCAGATAAAAGGTTATATCAATTCCATCCAGAGCCTTGGCGCTCTGGACGGTCCCGGTATACGCTTCGCCGTATTTCTGCAGGGCTGTAATCTTCGTTGCGGCTGTTGTCACAATCCCGATACCTGGGATATAAAGGGCGGCACAGAGTATACCCCCTTGGAAATCGTTCAAAAAGCAGAGCGTTTTCGTGAGTATTTCGGCAAAGAGGGTGGTATCACCTTTTCAGGTGGAGAACCCCTTTTACAGGCCGACTTTGTGCGAGAGGTTTTTAGTCTTTGCAAGGAGAAAGGCATTAACACCTGCCTCGATACCTCGGGAAGCATTTTAAATGATAAGGTAAAAAAGCTTTTATCGGTTACCGATAGGGTTTTGCTTGATATAAAGTATACCGATGAGCAGTCCTATAAAGATTATGTAGGGTGTTCACTTGAGGGTGTTTTAGAATTTCTTAATTACCTTGACCAAAATAAAATCCCCGTAACACTAAGACAGGTTATTATACCCACCCTTAATGATAACGAGGATAATATTTTAAGACTCAAGGAAATTGCAGAAAGCCACAAATGCGTTGATAAAATCGAGCTTTTACCCTTTAAAAAAATGTGTCAGGTTAAATACGATAAAATGGGAATACCCTTCCCCTTTGCCCATTTACCTGAGCCGAAAAGGGATAAAATTAAAGTTTTGGAAGAAATATTATAAAATAAAAAAGAGAGGTTTTTAACCTCTCTTTTTTTATTTATTATTCAGCTATAGGCTCGGTAGCAGTAACTTCGGGTTGATTTACACCCACAAGACTCTGATAGAAAGCAGCGTCTGCTTCCTGCATATAGGGAACTACCCACAAGAGCAGTATTCCAAATGTCAAAATAGATAAGAATATCCAACCGATAAAGCTGAAATGCAGACAGAAAAGACGCCATTTGTTGCCCTGCATCATTCTCATAGAAGCCTCTCTTGCTTCAGAAGCCTTCATATCAGGATTATCTGCCATTATGTAATAGCTCATAGAATAAGCATAAGTCTTTACTATGCCGGGTATTACGAACAATAAAGACCATAAAGCAATAAAAATGCCGTTAGTAATATAGAGAATAGTAGTATTACCGTAATGATGGAAATAATCAAAAAGGCCTTCAAGCTTTGCTTCCTCGGCTCTGATAATTTTTAATGCTATTGCCATATATCCAATTGATATAGGACCTGCGATTAAAAGATTGATTATACTGCCGACAGTTGGAATAGCAGATGCCAAACCGAGTATAAGCCCGTAAACAACAGTGATACCTATCATCTGGCCCCATCTTCCTGAAAGCTTACTCCAAGCCTCTCTTCTGAAATCTCTTGCTAACATTTAAATTCCCCCTAAATTTAGTTGATGAATATTCATCAACTAAATTATAACATAATTATTTATATCATTCAATAAATTTCTAAACACATAACAGAAAACACCGCAATGTTGCGGTGTTTTCTGTTTATGGGGATGAATATGATTGGCAGTTTACTGCCTGGTAGTGTGAAAGGCTTTGGACCTTTCACACTACATAAAAACCGCCTTACTGTACAGGGGATATACAGCAATCAGCAGATTTTTAACTGTTTAAAGCTTTCGTTAGGATTTTCATCCTTTTTTATCTTAAATTTATATTCAATATACTTACTGCTTTCGTTTTTTCTGAATTCTATATCGGCATCACTGCTTTCAATGGTTGCTATAAGCTTTTCAAGGCTGTTGCAGAAAATTCTCGTATCACCGATAAAGGTTTTCCTTTTAGGCTCCTCCCGTTGCGCTTCTTCGGTATTTACTTTCGTTTCTATATCAGGCTCGGGATTTAAAAACCTTGTCACCGCTTCATCGGTTTGAGTAGGGCTAAGATTATCTGCTATTATTAAGGATAATATATCCTCCCTATCCTCCTCGTCAAGACGCAATAGTGCACGGGCGTGTCTTTCGGTGAGCTGCGCCGCAATTATCCTCTTTTGCAGCCCTTGGTCTATTCTCAAAAGCTTTAGTTTGCTTATAAGCTCACCTTGGGTGAGTCCCAACCTCATAGCCGCCTCCGAAACCGTTAGACGATATCTAATAATCAGATTATTGATACTTTGGGCTTCCTCGAAAAAATTAAGGGAGGAATGCTGAAGATTTTCGGCTATGGCATAAAATGCCGCCGTTCTTTCATCCGTCTTATGCACAACGCAGGGCACTCTGCGGAGTCCTGCCATAATCGCCGCTCGCAGTCGACGTTCACCCGAAATTATTTCATAACCATCCTTGCATTTTCTAACTGTTATAGGCTGAACAATACCGATAAGGGCTATACTGTTTGCCAAAACCTTAAGCTTACCTTCATCAAAGCTTTTTCGTGGTTGATTTTTTGCCTGACGTATCTGTCCGGGTTTCAGCATAAGCAATTTTTTCTCGGTTAATGTATGCATAAGACTCCTCCTTGGAGTAGAACTCGTTGCTTTTGACAATATAATTATTACAGATATTTTTATATCTGTAAAGAAAAACACATCGGGCAAATTCCCTATAAAAAAACAAAAACAGCCGTATTAAAGCGGCTGTTTTGATATTTTGGCTGATATTCTGGGATATTTTGGCGGAGTTTGCGATATTTTTTTTACTAAAATAAAGCTTCTTTGCTCATTTCCCGTTAAGGTTTCGCATATAATATTGGGTTTTTCTCCACCCAAAAGCCTTAGCGCATTTTTGCTTTTTTCTGCCTCCTCTGAAGCCGAAGGGCCCTTCATTGCAACAAAGGTTCCGCCCTTTTTAACAAAGGGCAGACAGTATTCAAGTAATGTCGGCAAAGCGGCAACGGCTCTGGCACAGGCGATATCGTATTTCTCACGGTGCTTGGAATTTTTCCCGCCCTCCTCGGCACGAAGATGCACCGTTTGGATATCGGAAAGCCCCAATTCGGATATAACCTCACCTAAAAATACAAGGCGTTTATTAAGTCCGTCAAGTAAAGTAAGCTTTATATCCGGTCTTATTATCTTAAGCACCATACCGGGAAAGCCCGCTCCCGTTCCTACATCGATTATCTTGGCACCCTTCGGAACATCAACATTTTTAAAAAAGAGTATACAATCATAAAAATGCTTAAATAGAACCTCCTCGGGCTCGGTTATGGCGGTGAGATTCATTTTTTCGTTCCAACTAAGTAAGAGATTACCGTAAATATTTAGTCTTTCCTTTGCGGTATCATCAATTTCCACACCGAATTCACTGCAAAGGGGCATAATTTTTTCAATGTTAAAGTCTATCATTATTTAGTTTAGCCTCTAATCTGTAAATAGGTTGACCGAGGGATGCAAATCTATGCTCATATTCCGTTTCAATGTTACCCTCAAAATCACTGTTATGCAAATCAAGGGATATATTTTTAAGGATAAATCCTCCAAGGGTAAACTGCTCTATGGAAAACTCAAAGAAATGCATATTATCGGTTTTCTGGTGGATCTCGGCATCCTTATTCATCAGCTTTTTATAGATATTTAAAAAGTTAATGTGGGTAAGCCTATGGGAAGCATAGCTCTTTTTTGGAAAGGGACAGGAGAAGTTAAGAAAAATACCATCAATACTCTTTTCCTTTATATGCCTTTCAAGATACTCCGCTCCGCATTTTATAAAACGCAGATTACTAAGATTTTCTCTCTTGGCAGATTCACAGGCTTCAACTATAACATTGGAGTTCTTTTCAACCGCAATAAGATTTATATCGGGATGGCTTTTTGCGTATTCCACCGCAAATTTACCCTTGCCACAGCCTATCTCTAAAAACAGAGGCTTATCGCTGCCAAACCACTGAGCAAAATCTATATACTGTTTATTGAGAATTGCGGTGTTGAAATTTCTATCCTCACTGTCACTGATATAAAGATAATCTGAAACGGCGCTGAGCCTTTCCTCCAGATATTTCTTTTTTCTCATCCTCATTTTTTATACCTACTGGAAGCTTGGTACAGCCCTTGTTTTACTTGCAATGCAAACCCAAGAATTGCCTGTGTTTACCGTAAGGGGTGAACCGTCAACATTGGTGAAAACAAAGGATGAGCTTGCAGAGCCTTTACTCCATTTTATCGGAATATATGTACCGTTAACACAGTAATATCCGTCACCCGAAGTAAGGTCTATCCTTCTGTGATAACCATCGGGATAATTAGTTATAGAGGTGAGAAGCACAAAAACATTTTTAAAGTTTTCTGTTGCCCCGTTTGCATAATCGGTGCGAAGCGTATCCTTGAAATAACGGGTGTACTTACCGCTTGTAGCATCATACTTAAATACTGTTTTATAGGAATTTGAGAAAGGAACAGTAACCGTATTTGCAACACTCTCGAAGCTTATCTTGGTTTCTTCATCGGCAAAGCTCTGCCAGGTAGCAGATGAAGTTGCCGTTGTTCTACCTCTTTTTACAAGGTTCTGCCAGAGGGAAGAACCGTATGCATAAAGGGTATGCTCCAAAGCAAGACCGTTCTTCAATCTCGCACCACCGTTTTTAGTTCCTAAAACGAAATGGTCCGTATCCCTTAAATGGGGCGCACAGTAGGTATTATCCTGACCGTGATGAACATAAATAGCATTATGACCCATAGCCAAATCAACATATGCATAACGGGCAGAACGCACCGTGCCTATTTTCTCGGATTTTGTTATATCCTGATAAACGGCAAGAAGTCTTGTAATACCGCCCTCAACCTCGGTTTCGTAAACTATATCGGCTTTATCCAAACCGCACTGCACCTTTTGTGCTACACTTATATTGTTTACCATTATAGCAACGGGACGGCGGTTTGCCACCTCCTGCTGCTCGATATCCTCAATGCCCGTAAGAGGGTTTTTATAAAAAACGGGTTCTACTATCTCAGGCTCAGACTGACTCGATTCATTGTTGCTGACAGGCTTCTTTTCTTCCTTGCCGCAGCCTACTGCAAACACAAAAACCAAACACATTAAAAGAGCTAATATTTTCTTAAACATTCCAATTCCCCTAACATAGAAATACTAATAAATATTATATACTATATATTGTGTTTTTTCAACAGTTAAAGTAAGGAAATTGAATATTTAAGTCTATATAACAAAGAGCTTGAAGCAAATAGCTTCAAGCTCAAAATTTATTCTTCCTCTTCTTCCTCGTCCTCGGTTTCCTCAATGAGAATTCTCTCAACTCGGTATCCATCAACCTCTTTAACGGTTATTGTAAGGTTTTCATAGGTAAAACTATCTCCCTCATTAACCTCACCGTTGAGCATGGTTATAACCCAACCGCCTACCGTTGCGCTATCATCCTCAAAATCCTCATCCTCTTCGATATCTATATCGAATTCATCAAAGAAATCGTAGATGCGCATATCACCGTCTGCCTCAAAATGATTGTCGTCAATGCAGATGAACTCACGCTCGATTTCATCGCTTTCATCGAATATTTCGCCAACCAACTGCTCGAGAACATCCTCCATTGTGATGAGTCCCAGAGTTCCGCCGTATTCATCAAGCACGATAACAAGGTGACTTTTAGTCTCCTTCATTTTTTCCAGAACATCGGGCAAGGACATAGTTTTATGAACAAAGGTTACAGGCAGCATAAGCTCCCTTATATGCACCTTTTTCTTATCCACAAGGCATTTATAAAAATGATTAAGATGCAGTACACCTATAATATTATCGGTGCTGTCCTCATAAACGGGAAGTCTTGAATATGAGGATTCCATTATTTTTTCGAGATTCTTTTCATAGGGGTCCCGAATATCAATAGCCTCCATATCCACTCTATGGGTTATTATCTCGTATGCCAGAACCTCATCGAAATCCAGTGCATTCTGTAAAAGGTCGCACTGCTCCTCATCCAGAACACCTTCATCCTCAACTATATCGATAATATTTTCAAAGTCGTCCTCCGATACGGATTCACTGTCACTCTCATTACCACTCCATATCTTAGAGGCAAGGTTTACAAACCACATTATAACCGCCGTAAGGGGCTTAATTACAACCGCTATGCATTTTATGGGAATTGCGGCAAAGGTTGCAACAGTTTCAGCAAACTGCTTTGCTAAAACCTTAGGAATTATCTCGCCGAAAATAAGAACTAAAAGCGTCATAACAAGGGTTGATACCCAGGCATATTTTTCACCCAGTAAGCCTATTACTATAACGGTTGCCACCGAGGATGCCGCCGTATTGGCGAGATTGTTTCCTATGAGTATGGCACTAAGGTGGTTATCATAATTATCGATTATATTTACTGCCGTTTTAAGGGCAAAGGTCTTTTTTTCTTCCGATTTTGAACGAAGACGTCTTCCATTGACGCTACTAAAGGCAATTTCCCCTGCAGAAAAGAATGCCGAAACCAGAATTAGACAGAAAATGGCGATATAAAGAATACTATTCATTTTCTTCACCGCCTATATCATCCTCATCGTAAATCTCGCCAACGAGCTCTTCAAGGATATCCTCAATGGTGATTATTCCGAGGATTTCTCCCTCATCGCTCTTTACAACAGCAAGATTTCTCCGATGATTGCTCATAAGGGAAAGCAGGTCATCTATAAGCATATCGGGTTTTGTGAAATAGGGATAATCTATAACCGATGCTAAAATGATATTGTGCTTTGCCTTAACATAAGCCTTTAAAAATTTTCTTATCTGCAGTATTCCCTTGATTTCTCCCTTGCGGTCAATAACAGGGATACGGGAATGAGAACAGGATTTTATAACCTTTAAAATTTCGGGAGTTTTCATACTGGTTTTAACCGTTACAACCTCACTGAAGGGAAGCATAACATCCTTAACGGTAAGTCCCGAAAAATTCATAGCGGATTTTACAAGCTTACCTGTATCAGCATCAAACCCATCCTCTTCCGAAATGTTTTCTACTATATCAAACAGCTCGTCCTCGGTCATGGTGACCTCTTCCACAGCCCTTTTCTTAAAGGGCTTGGAGGCAAGGTTTGAAATAGATGTAAAAAACAGGGATAACGGCTTTAATACCCTCATAAGAAAAATGAGCGAACCGGAAATGGCTTCGGCAAACTTTTCGTTGCAAGACCTCGCAAAGCATTTAGGCAGCATTTCACCGAACATAAAGATTATAACGGTGGTTACTACCGTAGCAATGCTGACCGAGCCACTTCCCCAAAGTCTTGTTGCGATTATAACAGAAAGGGTGGCACAGCCGATATTAACGATATTGTTTCCGATGAGCAGAACCGATAACGCTTCATCAAAATTATCAAGTATATAAAGCACTCTTTGTGCTCTTTTAACCCCTGCTCCTGCCCTACTCATCATATGAATACGGTTTACCGAAGCAAGAGAAATTTCAGTGCCCGAAAAATAAGCACTGCCTATCATACATAAAACGAAAAGTATTATACTCCCCGCAGGACTGTCGTCCACTTTATATCAACTCCTATATTTTAGACTAAATATTATATTACTCTATATTTTAGTATTTGTCAACGAGTCATCTTCTGACTCTCACCGTAAACTCGTGGTTACACTTAGGGCAAACCGTTTTGTGCTTGCCTACTCTTCGAGGCAGCCGCAACACCGCCTTACATTTTTTGCATTTTCTGTAAACGTGATAGGTATCCGCCTTTCTCTGCCTTGCTATTTCACTCTTTCGGCGAAGCACATTTAAAAAATCGTTGAATTTTCGGTTTTCATTGCTCCTTGCGGAGATGTTACGAGAAAGATAACGGAAAATGGCATAAAACATTATTCCGTATACAATTATCTGTAATACCCAAAGTCTTAAAAATATATTTATAAAAGCAAGAGCGGCGGCGGTTATGAACAAACCGTAAAAGAGGGTATCTGCGCCATATCTTCCGCTCATAAATTGCATAAGTTTATATCTGAAATTCATACTTCGACTCCTTTCTTTTTTACTATAACCATTATAATATAATAAGGACTATTATTTGTTAAGAAAGATTAAATATTTATTTCCTTGACAGTTCATCGGCAAAATTATATACTAATACTCGGTTGAGGTGATAAATTTGAAGGACAATCCTCATAGTGGACACAGGGAACGGCTTCGTCAACGCTTTGCCGAAAACGGCATTACCGAGCGCACCCCTGATCATGAAATTTTAGAATTTTTACTTTTCTATTCCATCCCAAGAATAAACACTAACGATATTGCCCATAGGCTAATAGACCGTTTCGGCTCCCTTGCAGGAGTTTTTGAAGCATCACAAGCAGAGCTTTTAAAGGTTGAAGGTATCGGCAAAAATTCGGCTATTCTTATTAAATCAATGCTCCCTATAATGAAAAAATATATGTCCTCTAAAAACGAAAAAACCAAAAAGTTTTCAAACGTTGAAGAGGTTGGAGATTTTCTCCTTATGGAATACCTTGGCTTCACCGAGGAGGTTTTTGCCATAACCCTTATGGATGGTCAGGGTAAATTCTTAGGTTTTAAAATGCTTGAACACGGAGATATCGGCTCGGTTGGCGTATCCACAAGAAAGGTTATTCAGGCAGTTCTTGAAACCAATGCCTGCTGCGCCGTAATATCCCATAATCATCCCGGCGGCATTGCATTACCCAGTGCGGCAGACCTTTCCATAACCGAAAGCGTTAAAACCGCCCTTGATAAAATAAGTGTGCGTTTGCTTGACCATATTATTATAGCAGACGGTGACTATGTTTCAATGGCGCAGACACCTAAATATAAAATACTGTTTGGGAGATAAAATGAAAAGCTTTACTATCGGCAAAAACGATGCAAATCAAAGGTTGGATAAATTCATAACAAAAAACTGTCCTATGCTACCTAAGGCATTAATGTATAAATTTATCCGCACAAAAAAGATAAAGATTAATTCAAAAAGAGCAGAAATCAGCACAAGACTCCTTGAGGGTGATATTGTTGACGCCTACATAAACGATGAATTCTTTGTAAAGAAAGCACCGAAATATGATTTTCTTTCGGCAAGTGATAGGCTTGATATAGTTTACGAGGATGAAAATATACTCCTTGCAGATAAAAAGCAAGGGCTTTTATCCCATCCCGATAAAAACGAATACACCGATACCCTTATAGGAAGAATTCAGCATTATCTATATAACAAGGGCGAATACAAGCCCGACGAGGAAAACAGTTTTAAGCCCGCCCTTGCCAACAGAATAGACCGAAATACGGGCGGTATAGTTATTGCGGCAAAAAATGCCGAAGCTCTTAGAGTTTTATGCGATAAAATCAAGGATAGAGAAATTGATAAACGCTATCTCACAGTAGTTCACGGTGTCCCCGCAAAAAAAGAAGATACCCTTATAGGTTATCTTAAAAAGAACGAGGAAAAAAATAAGGTTTTTCTATCCTCTAAGAAAAAAGAGGATAATCTTACAATTAAAACGAAATACCGGGTTCTTTCTTCAAAAAATAATCTATCCCTTCTTGAAATAGAATTGCTTACCGGCAGAACTCACCAAATTAGAGCCCACCTTTCATCCATAGGGCATCCCCTTTTGGGTGACGGAAAATACGGAAAACTGAAAGAGGATAAAAAAATAGGCTTTAACAAGCAAGCCCTTTATTCCTATAAACTGAAATTTACCTTTAATACCGATGCGGGTATACTGAACTATTTAAACGGCAAGGAATTTGAGGTTAAAAAAGTTTGGTTTGCCGCCGAACTTTTCCCCGATGCATATGAAAAAATAAAATAAAAGAGGTTGCAACGCAACCTCTTTTTTATTTTAATTAACTTTAACCGCTTTTAATTCATCATAAACATCGGTGATTTCCTTTTCGGGAGCCTTGGTTAAAAGGCTTACTGCAACAATCACGATGCAAGCAAGGATAAATGCGGGTAAGAGCTCATATATATCAAGCCAAGTTCCTGCAAAGGTTGTGCGGATAACAAATTTCCATATAAATACCATCGCACCGCCCGAAAGCATACCTGCAAAGGCTCCCCATTTGGTTGTTCTTCTCCAGAAAAGTCCAAAGAGAACTACGGGACCGAAAGCGGCACCAAATCCTGCCCAAGCGAAGGATACTATCTGGAATACCGAGCTCTTGGGGTCAAGAGCCAAGAATATGGCAATTATTGAAATCACAATAACCGATATACGGGCAAGCCAAACCGATTTTTTCTCGCTGAGCTTTATACCAAAGGTTTCCTGAACTAAGTTCTGAGAAATGCTTGAAGCGGCAGCAAGAAGCTGAGAATCGGCAGTGGACATAGTAGAAGCCAATATACCTGCAAGGATTATACCTGCAACAAAGGCAGGGATATATCCGTATTTACTCAAGAATTTAGAAATATCAACAATGATGGTTTCGGCAGCAGATGCGCTTTCATAGGTAGGAACTATACCCTTCATCATAAGACCGTAACCAACTACACCTATAAGAACGGCAACAGCCATGGAGATAACAACCCAAACAGATGCCACTCTTCTGGAAAGCTTAAGCTTGTTTTCATCCTCTATCGCCATAAAGCGAAGGAGAATATGAGGCATACCGAAATAGCCCAGTCCCCAGGCAAGGGTTGATGCAACGGGTAAAGCACCGTAGCTCATAGTCTCACCGGTTGCCACATTAAAGCCCTTGAATAAATCAAGGTATCCGGGAAGCTTTGTAACACCTTCAAATACGTTTCCGAATCCGTTCAATACACCCTCACCAAGACCTACAACTATAAACAAAGCAATAGACATTACTATACTCTGAATAAAGTCGGTTGTAGAAGCGGCGAGGAATCCACCCAAGGTGCAGTAAACAATAATAACTATTGCACTGAGTATCATAGCAGTAACGTATTCCATTCCAAAGAGGGAAGCAAAGAGCTTACCGCAAGCGGCAAAGCCCGATGCGGTATAAGGAATAAAGAATACAACGATAACTACTGCAGCAATAGTAGATATCAAATGCTTGTTATCTCCAAAGCGCTTACTGAAGAAATCGGGAAGAGTAAATGCATTTAATTTATGGGTATAAACTCTAAGCTTTTTAGCAACTATAAGCCAGTTTATATATGTACCGATAGCAAGACCTACTGCAGTCCATACAGCTTCGGGCAGACCCGTCATCAAAGCAACGGCAGGAAGACCCATCAAAAGCCAACCGCTCATATCGGAAGCCTCGGCGCTCATTGCTGTAACAAACGGACCTAACTTTCTTCCTCCAAGATAAAAATCATCAGAATTTTTGTTTTGTTTAGAATAAAGTATGCCTATTATTACCATGCCCATAAGGTATATACCTATAGCAATAAGAATAACTATTTGTGAAGTAGACATCCTTTTCCCTCCTGTGAAATAAAAATTTAAAACAAGTATACCATAATATTACAAAAAAATCAATAAATTATCATATATGAAGCCCTTTTACACATAATATTTCATATAACTTTTATCGGGGTGGATTATGAAAAAGAATATTTTAGCCTTTTTAATTATCGGAGGGGTTGGAACCCTTCTGCATTTTTTATATGACTGGACAGGGGAGAACGCCATTGTAGGAACTTTTTCTGCCATAAATGAAAGCACCTGGGAGCATTTGAAACTGCTCTTTGTTCCTGCGGTTATTTATTCTGCCTTTGAATTTTTTATCTGTTGTAAAAACACTAAAAATTTCTGGCCTGCAGTAACCTTAGGTATTCTTGCGGCTATGCTTACCATAACAACACTTTTTTACACCTATACGGGAATTTTAGGCTTTAATGTTGATTTTATTAATATTTTAATCTATTTTATCAGCGTTATAGTATTTATTAAAACTAAAAATAAAATCATCCGTGAGGAAACCTTCACTAAGAAAAATGCCGTTAATATATCCCTTACAATAATTGCGGTTTTAGCCCTTCTATTTGCCTATTGGAGCTTTAATCCGCCCTCTATTGGTATCTTTACCCCGCCTGTTATAGAATAGAAAAAAGGTGTGAGTTTTAAACTCACACCTTTTCATTTCTAAGTTCTTTAATAACACTGTTCATCTGACTGTGTATTTTTTCTGCTAATTCAACGGTATGTGAATCTTTAAATTGTTCGGGATATATTACATCCAAAACCCTGAAATCAACAACAGTTTTTCTGCGAAGCAGATTAGGTACTATTGAACGGGTATTATTAAGAACGCATACCACTATAGGAACATTTGCTTTGTAGGCTATTTTAAAGGCTCCGCTTCTAAAGGGTAATAATTCACAGCTTGGGCTTGTGTATCCTTCGGGAAATATAGCCACCGAGGCTTCATCTGATTTTATAAGCTTTACCGCATTTACAATGGTTTTTGCACCCTCACGATTGTTTTCCCTATCAATGAACATACAACGGAGCTTATGCATAGCCTTTGCAACAAAGGGCATCTCGGTAAGAATATCCTTTTTGCCTATAAAGGATATTTCGGCATCGGGAAGCTCGTGATAAATTATAGCAGGGTCAAAATCATGCTGATGATTACAAATCAGCATAAATCTCGTATTATCCGGCACCTTTTCAACACCGAAGGAATTAATCCTTACCCCCGCAAATTTAACTATCATAGGTAGGGTAATTTTTATAAGCCATCTATAAAATCCCGTCCCCTTTTCGGGCTTTGATTTAATATCAATAAGCTGAATCGAAAGCAAGGCTAAGCCGATATGTAATATAACAAGTATTAAGAAATTACCTATAAATATCAGTGGCACACCCCACCAGGACCAGCTTTGCCTGAGCACCTCAAACAAGGCGTTGCCGATAAGCACCAGTACAGCGCTTACCACGAGATATACATAAAGCATCATATGCCTCCTAATTTTGTTTCCTTACCACACCGTATTCATCATAGTGGTTATAATAGGGACAACCCTTGGTTTGATGGGATAAAAATCGCATCATTTCATCCTCATCCAGATTTATATCACAATAATAGCAGTCAAACTCCTCATCATAAAGGTAGTTTGCGCAGCTTTCACAGTTTTTATCACTCATAATTTTAGGGAGATACCGTACTATCGGTTGAGGAGGTGGATTCGGTTGAAGAGGTTGTAGTTTCAGAGGAGGATGCAACCTCACTCGAGGATGCTGAAGAACCATCTCCCGAAGACTCTCCTCCTTCGCTCGGCGAGGATTCCGATGAGCTTCCCGAGCTATCGGAAGAACCGCTTTCGCCGTTTTCTTCACCCGATGTATTCTCACCCGAACTATCAACACTTCCTGACACATCTGAGGAGGTAATTGAGCTTGAATTAGAGGAGGATGCTGAAGAAGACTGGGGTTTGCTTGAGCTAGAAGAAGAGCCTGAGCCCTTATACCAGTTATTTTTCTCTATACCATACTGCTCCATATAATCCTCAGGAGCTATATCATCATAAATAAAGGCACGAAGCACCTTTCCTGCATAATCAAGGTCATAGTAAACGCAGGAGCCTGCGCCCTTAACGCTTATAGATCTCATCTGATATTTATCAAGGGGTATTCTTGACTGTTCAAAGGTAGGGGATTTAAGCAAAATAGCAGTTGCAAGATTTATAATTTCACTGTATGACAATGAGGTTTCGCTACAGGGAATCAGGGATTTTGCTAAATTAACATACTGGGATTTTGTAAGGGTTGTAGCCTTGTTGAAAAGCTGCTCCATAACATAACGCTGACGCTCGGTTCTTCCCTGGTCATTAGCCGTTCCGTTTATTGTGGCAGCATATCTGATTCTGGCATATGCAACCGCCTGAACACCGTTTAAGTGATGGGCACCCGATTTTCTTATATAATACTTATCGGGACTTATCTTCATATGCTTACACTGCTCTTCTATCATAACATTTATATTGTTATGAGCGGTGACTTCACCCCTAGTTAAGGTTACATCTATTCCGCCTACAGCATCGATAATATCGGTCATTCCGTAGAAATTAACGGTGGCATACTCGGTTATATCGAGGCCGAAGCATTTATTAAGAGTTTTTATGGCAAGCTCAGGGCCGCCTCTTGAATAGGCGGAATTTATTTTACTGTAGGTTGTTCTACCCTTATACTCAATAGGCACAAGAGAATCTCTCATAACCGAAACAACCTTAACCTTTTTAGTTTCGGTGTTCATACTAAGTATCATTATACTGTCTGACAGTCCCTTAAAGGATTTAGTGCTTCTTGAATCTATACCAAAAAGAGCAACGTTTATAATTTTTTCATCTATAACCTCAGAAATACCAAGTTCCTCGTGGTCATCGGTTATTTCATTATAATTATAGTCAAAAATAATAAAGAAAGCTGAAAGCAAAACAGCACAAACCAAAACAACCGCCGATACGGTTACAATGGTCTGCTTCTGCCATTTTTTGAGGTTATGCCAATAATCAGATATGGCTATACCTATTTTTTGGAAAAATCCTGCTATACCGTGCTTATTCTTACGGTAATGCTTTCCCTTCCTTTTTGCGCCCTGAGAACTGCTGACAATATCCTCATATTTCTCAGAGGAGGAAATAATATCCTCACCTATAAAATCAAATTTGCTCTCTTTCATTTCTTCACCTTTTTAAATTTTTTCATCTATAATAGCTTTATAAATTTCGCTTTTTTTAACTCCCGCCGCCAAAGCCGCCTGTTTTGCGGCAACAGAAGCGGATTCTCCGTTTTTCATTAAGGTTTTTGCAAGTGAAATTGCCTGTTCTAACGATAATTTTTCTTCTCTTTCTTTATCTTTTCCCGAAAGTATAAGAACAAACTCACCTCTCGGCGTATTCTCACTGTAAAATTTTACAGCATCGCTAAGAGTTGTGCGAAAAACCGATTCGTGAATCTTTGTAAGCTCCCTTACAATCGCAATTTTTCGGTCTCCCAAAATTTCCTGCATATCCTTAAGGGTTGCAAGAAGCTTATGAGGAGCTTCGTAAAAAATCATTGTTCGTGTTTCTTCTTTAATTTCTTGAAGATGCTGTTTTCTGCCCGCTTTATTTACCGACAGAAAACCTTCAAAGCAAAATCTTCCTGAAGGCATTCCCGATAAAGCCAGTGCCGTTGTAACCGCACTGGGACCGGGCACAGATTCAACAGTTATACCCGCATTATGCGCCGAATCCACAAGCTCTTCACCGGGGTCAGATATAGCAGGCATACCTGCATCAGAAACTAGGGCGCAGTTTTCACCCGCTAATATACGGGAAATTATCTGTTCTCCTCTATTGAGTTTATTATGTTCATAATAGGAAATCATTTCCTTTTTTATGCCGAAATGGTTAAGTAGCTTTACTGTAACACGGGTATCTTCAGCGGCTATGAAATCGCTGTTTTCAAGAGCTTCTATACCTCTCGGACTGAAATCTCCCAAATTTCCGATAGGCGTTCCTATAACGAAAAGCTTTCCTGCCATTATAAATACGCCTCCTTATAAGCTCCGTAAATCTCCACCATTTCGGGAGAGAATTCACCATTTTCTTCAACATAAAGGGTTGGAGAAATTCTCATACCCAATTTTCCGCCTTTTCTGCCCTCAACTAAAACAAGCCAGGGCTCCTCACCCTTGCGCTGACATACAAGGCGAAGTCTTTTTGGTTCAATGCCGTTTTGACTCATAAGCCCCATTAATTCTGCAAGGCGTTCAGGACGGTGGCACATACAAAGTCTGCCCGAGGTTTGCAAAAGCTTTGAGCTGACCTCAATTATATCCTTAAGCGTACAGGCGATTTCGTGACGGGCAACCGCCTCTACACTATCCCTACTCTTTATTCCGCCCGAGGGTGCTTTATAGGGTGGATTACAGGTAATAAGAGTATGGCATCCAAAGGGAATTTTTCCCTTTAATTCCTTTAAATCACTGCAGATAGGATTAAAAGTATCAAGGAACAATTCGCCTTTTGTTCTACTGCAAAGAGTTATTGCCTCCTCGCTAATATCCACACCCGTTATATCTAAACTCTTATTATCCCTTAACATAAGAAAGGGTATTATTCCACAGCCTGTTCCCAAATCAACGGCCTTTTCCTTTTTTCTTGCCGATGCAAAATTACTTAGTAATACCGCATCGGTACCAAAGGTATGGTGGGGAGAAACATTTATAAAAAAGTCCTTACCTAAAGGCTCTTTTTTTATTAACTGCGACTCCATTTTACACCCTGGGGAGTATCCTCTAAAACGATACCCATTTCCTTTAATTTGTCTCTTATTTCATCAGCAGTTTTAAAGTCCCTTGCCTTTCTGGCTTCGGTTCTTTTCTCGATAAGCGCCTCAATTTCTGCATCAATATCGTTACTTACACGGTTATATACAAGACCTAAAACATAGCTTAACTCATCAAATTTAGAAGCACAAGCTTCGAGGGCCGCTTTACCGTTGCCCGAAGCGATAAATGTGTTAATATCTCTTACTAAATTAAAGAGTGCTGCCAAGGCATCAGCAGTATTAAGGTCATCCTCCATAGCCTCAACAAACTCGGCTTCACGCTGAGCTAAAAACTCGGGAGCTACTCCACCCTCTTGCGCATTTTTAATGGCAAAATCAAGATTATCACGGCAGGTATAAAGTCTTTCAAGAGCATTTTTACTCTGCTCGATTATCTCAACAGAATAGTTTATGGGGCTTCTGTACTGTGAAGAAATCATAAGATAACGGATAGGCTCATAGCCGTATTTCTCCGCAACATCACGAACAGTAAAGAAGTTGTTTAAGGATTTGGACATCTTATGGTTATCAACATTGATAAATCCGTTATGCATCCAGTAATTAGCAAATCCGCATCCGTTAGCACACTCACTCTGGGCAATTTCGTTTTCGTGGTGGGGGAATATAAGGTCTAATCCGCCACAGTGAATATCAATGGTTTTACCGAGGTATTTTTCTGCCATTGCCGAGCATTCGATATGCCAACCGGGTCTACCATCACCCCAAGGAGATGCCCAGAAGGGCTCGCCCGGTTTTGCAGATTTCCAAAGACAGAAATCCATCGGGTCTTCCTTGATTTCGGTAACATCAATACGGGCGCCTGCCTCCAAATCCTCTAAGGGCTGATGAGAAAGCTTACCATACTCATCAAATTTCTTAGCTCTGAAATAAACATCACCCTTTGATTCATAGGCATATCCCTTTTCAATAAGCTCAGAGATAATGCGCTGAATTTCATCGATATTTTCGGTGGCTCTCGGATGAACAGTGGCTTCTCTGATATTGAGTCCCTTTGCATCCACCCAGAATTCCTTGATAAATCTTTCGGCAACCTCGGGAACGGTTATTCCCTCCTCATTTGCCTTCTTTATAAGCTTATCATCAATATCGGTAAAGTTCTGAACAAAGGATACCTCTAAGCCTCTCCACTCAAGATAACGGCGAAGCACATCGAAAACGCACAGAGGACGTGCATTTCCGATGTGGATATAGTTATAAACCGTGGGGCCACAGGCATAAATTTTTGCCTTGCCCTCCTCTATGGTTTTAAATTCATCCTTATTTCTTGTAAGTGTATTGAATATACGCATATTAAACTCCCAGTGTTATTTTTTTGCCAATTTTTCAAGCTCCTTGATTCTCTTTTCAAGGGCATCAATTTTTTGTTGAACGGGGTCAGCAATGTGAATCTGGTCAAGAGGCTTGAGGGGAACCTTTTTACCGTCCTGACGGACAACCCTCGCAGGCACACCCACAACGGTTGAGTTGGGCGGAACCTCCTCAAGTACCACAGCACCTGCAGCAACTCTCGAATTATCCCCTATTTTAAAGGGACCGAGCACCTTTGCGCCGGCGCTTATCATAACATTGTTGCCTATGGTTGGATGACGTTTACCTACATCCTTACCTGTACCGCCCAAGGTAACGCCCTGATAAATCAGAACATCATCACCTATTTCGGCGGTTTCGCCTATTACTACTCCAACGCCGTGGTCAATAACCAGACGATGACCGATAGTAGCCCCCGGATGTATTTCAATTCCGGTTTTTCTTACAGCCCTCTGAGAAACATAACGGGCGAGAAAATATAATTTATGCTTATAGTAAAAGTGTGCCCTTCTATGCATCCTTATAGCTCTAACGCCGGGATACAGGAACAAAACTTCCAAAAAGCTTCTTGCCGCAGGGTCACGGTCTCTTACAGCATTAACATCCTCAATTAATCTTTTAAACAACTAAATACCCCCTTTGGAATTTGTTGCCAAATTATTTAGACGGGTCTATATACTCCTTGCTTGCAGCTAAATAAATAACACCCGATATAATACATAATACGGCAGATGCCCAGAAAAGTACACTGATAACTATATCGCATACTCCCTGAATGGACACAATGCCAAAATCGTCTATTAAAACATAGGCGAAAAGTGCGAAAATAATACCTAACATCTGGCTTACAGTTTTACACTTGCCCCACATATTTGCGGCAACAACCTTTCCACCGCTGGAAACGGTAACCAGTCTTATAGAAGAAACCATAAATTCTCTGAATAAAACTATAAAGGTTATAACGGTTATCTGCCAACAATATGTATAATTATCTGCATACATACAGATAAAACCTAAATATGCGGCAGTTGTGAGCATCTTATCAGCAAGGGGATCAAGGAATTTGCCGAAATCGGTTATAAGATTATATTTTCTTGCCATCTTACCATCTATCATATCGGTAAGAGAAGCGGCAATAAAAAGTATAGTTGCAACTAAATAATGATACGGAAAATCTATAAGCATTGCGGCAACAAATACGGGTGTTGCGATTATTCTTGCTATTGTTAATTTATTCGGTGTATTCATTTAAATCAACTCTCCTAATAAGTCATAATCTATACAGTCATTAATCTGAACCTTAACAAAATCTCCTATTTTTAGCTGACGGTCTGCCATAAAGAATATCTTACCATCAACCTCGGGAGCATCGGCGGGAGTTCTGCCGAAATAGCATTTAATATAATCGTCCCAGCCCTCAATCAAAACCTCGGTAACGCTGCCGATTTTTTCATCATTTTTCTCGGCGGCAATGGTTAACTGAAGCTCCATAATATTATCCATTCTGTCTGCCTTGGTTTGCTCATCTATTTGCTCATCAAACTCTGCCGCTACCGTATCCTCCTCGGGAGAATAAGTAAAGCAACCGAGTCTATCAAATCTTTTTTCCTTTACAAATTCCGCCATTTCGCAGAATTGCTCCTCGGTTTCCCCGGGGAAGCCTGTTATAAAGGTTGTTCTTATTGTAATATCGGGGATTTTTGCCCTAATTTTATCAATAAGTCCACTTAAGGACTCGCTGTTACCCTTGCGGTTCATTTTTTTAAGAACATCGCCGTTTACATGCTGAAGAGGAATATCAAGATATTTTACCAGTTTTCCCTCACTTGCAATGGTATCAAGCAGCTCATCGGTTATACGGTCGGGATATGTATAAAGAGTTCTTATCCAGTGAAGCTTTTCGATTTTAGCAAGTTTACGGAGCAACTCAGGAAGCATAGGTTTGCCGTAGATATCCTCACCGTATGCGGTAGTATCCTGAGCTACAACAATCAACTCCTTAACTCCGCTCTCGGCAAGCTTTTCGGCTTCGGCTACGCATTCCTCTATAGTTCTGCTTCGCATTTTACCCCTTATTTTAGGTATAGCGCAGTAGGTACAGCAGTTATTACAGCCGTCCCCTACCTTTAAATAGGTGCTAAAAGGGTAACCTCCTAAAATTCTCTCGCCGTTAAGGTCGAGGTCTTCCTTAGGACCAAAGCTATTTTCCTTTTTACCCTCTATTGCCTGTTTTACTATCTCGGCTATCCTTGAATTTGAGCCAATTCCCACGCAGACATCAACCTCGGGAATTTCCTCGGTTACATCGTCCTTATATCTTTCGGCAAGGCAACCCGTTACAATAAGGGCTTTACATTTGCCGTTTTTCTTATACATTGATGCTTCGAGAATATTTTCTATAGCTTCCTTTTTTGCATCCTCAATAAAGCCACAGGTATTGATTATTATGGCATCTGCCTGGGCTTCCTCGGTGGCTATTTCAAATCCCGCTTTTTTGAGTGAAGCCAGCATCATTTCGGCATCAACCTGATTCTTAGGGCAACCTAAGGAAACCATACTGATTTTATACATAGTATTCCAACTCTTCAATATATTTTTTCATAACATTTTTAACCGCAGAAAAGGAAAATCCTTTTCTTATTAAAGCGGCATAGACCTTTTCGGGTCCCTTTTCCAAAGCGAGCTTACTGCGATATTTTTTATCGAGCAAAGCTCTTATCTGGGCTTCCTCATCGGTATCAAGCTCATCTAAAACTTCATAAGCCAAATCCCGATTTACGCCCTTGTTTATCATTTTAAAAGCGGCTTCTCTTCGTGAAATATTACACTCGGCGCACCTTTCGGCAAAGTTTTCGGCAAAGGCTCGGTCATTTATAAACCCGAGCTCAATGAGTCTTGCTATAACTGCAGCCGAAGCCTTTTCCTCAAAGCCTGCCTTTATAAGTTTATCATAAAGGGCCTTTTCGGTATGTGCGCTTCGCTCGAGATACCAAAGCGCCCTTGATTTTGCCCTCGAATAATCCGATTCGAAGATAAGCTCCTCTATTTTTTCCTCGGTTAAATCATCCTCTGCTCTTATACAGTGAACAGCCACCGTATCGTTATCAAGAAGGATGCTTTCTCCGTTTTCAAACACCACTTTACTAAGGTGTTTTTTATCCTTTGATATTTCGGTTATTTTCATTAATCGTCAACCGCAATATCAATGTTTACTCTTTTGCGAGGTCTTGCCTCAATATCGGCCTGCTCGGGAATAATTACCGGCTCATCATCCTTAGGCTCATTTTTCTTGTTTTTCTCCGCCTCGTAATAAGCGATAATCTTATTCTCGATTTCCTCGCAAAGTGCCTTGTTCTCGGTAAAGAGCTTCTTAACATTATCCCTTCCCTGACCAAGTCTTGTATCGCCGTAATAGAACCAGGCGCCCGAACGGACAAGTATACCGGTTTTAACACCGATATCAACAACCTCACCCTCGTGGGATACGCCCTTACCGTACATAATATCAAACTCTGCCTCTTTAAAGGGAGGAGCAACCTTATTTTTAACTATCTTCGCTCTTGTTCTTGAGCCTATAAGCTCGCCATTTTCCTTTAAGGATTCAACACGGCGAACATCAATTCTTACACTGGCAGAGAATTTAAGCGCTCTACCGCCTGTGGTGGTTTCACTGCTTCCGTAAATAACTCCGATTTTATCACGAAGCTGATTTATGAATATTGCGGCGCAGCCTGTCTTTGAAAGAGCGCCTGTCAGCTTACGAAGGGCCTGAGCCATAAGTCTTGCTAACTGACCTACGTGGGAATCTCCCATATCCCCTTCAATTTCTGCCTTGGTTACAAGGGCGGCAACCGAGTCGATAACGATTATATCGATAGCGCCCGAACGAACGAGGGCTTCGGCAATCTCTAATGCCTGTTCACCCGAATCGGGCTGAGAAACTAAGAGACTATCAATATCAACACCCAATGCACTTGCATAAACGGGGTCGAGAGCGTGCTCAACGTCTATAAATGCCGCTGTTCCGCCGGTTTTCTGTACCTCTGCAACGCAGTGGAGTGCAACGGTGGTTTTACCTGAGGATTCAGGTCCGTAAATTTCAATTATTCTTCCCTTGGGAATACCGCCTATACCGAGAGCAAGGTCTAGTGTGAGAGAGCCTGTTCTGATATGCTCAACTGCCATAGAAGCATTCTCACCAAGACGCATAACTGCGCCCTTACCGTACTGCTTTTCAATTTGGTCCATTGCGGTTTTGAGGGCCTTTTCCTTACCCTCATCGGTTACTTTAACATTAGATTTCTTTTCAGCCATTTTTCTTTACCTCCGCTTTTAATTTGATTACATTATACGGTTTTAACTGTCCCAAAAACTACTCTTTCTATTCCTGCGGCATCCTGCCGTGTTCCTATATCACAAAAGCCCTGATTTTTCATCAGCTCGGCAACGGCTTCGGCTTCACCCATCCCTACCTCAAAGGCCATCATTCCGCCATCTACAAGGGATGCCTTATAACCTTTAATTATTGCTCGGTAGAAATCAAGTCCGTCCTCCCCGCCGAGAAGTGCGGTTTCGGGTTCGAATTTTGCCTCTGGGGAAATCTCCTTCATTTCCTCAGGGGGTATATAGGGTGGGTTGCTGAGTATTAAATCGTACTGCCTTTCGGCTCCCGCTCCTTCAAAAACATCGCCTAAAATAAATTCGATGTTCTCGGTGCCGTTAAGCTTGGCGTTTTCTCTTGCATAGCGGAGAGCTTCCTCGTATTTCTCAACCGCCGTTACAAAACTATCTGATTTTTCTCTTGCAACCGTAATACCTATACATCCGCTTCCTGCACAAAGGTCACAAACCTGACTTTTTTCCCTATCCTTTAAAAATTCAAGGGCAATATCTATAAGGGTTTCGGTGTCCGCTCTGGGAACCAAAACACCGGGGCCTACCTTAAAGTTTCCGCCATAAAATCCCCATTCGCCGATTATATACTGCAAGGGATATCTTATAAGTCTCTGCTTGATTATGGCGGTTAAATTGTTTTCCTCAAAAAGGGAAAGCTTTTTATGAGGATTACTGATAATCTGCACATTGGAAAAACCAGTTATATGCCTTAATATCTGCTTTGCTTCAAACACATAATCCTCAATGCCTGCGGCAGCCAGTTCCTTTTTGGTTTTATTGTATGCTTCAAATATTGTCATTGGTATTCTCTTCTTTTTTATCTATACTGCGGTCAACATCGGGATTTTCTGGCTCACAGGCCTTAAGAGCTGCTATTGCAATCTCTATCATATCGTCCTCAGGCTCACAGGTGGTAATTCTCTGAAGCCAGAGTCCCGGTGCGGATATGATTTTTGTAATAATATTATCATATCTTCCGCAGATTTTAAGCACCTCGTATCCCGCTCCGCAAACTATGGGAACAAGCAGTATCTTAACCGCAACCCAAAGCCAATAAATATTGTAAACCGAGGGGAAAATCAACTGAACAACGGTTGAAAATATAATGCTTATAAGTATCATAAGTATCATAAAGGATGTTCCGCAACGGGGGTGGAAGCGTTTTTGCTGTCTCACATTTTCCACCGTAAGCTCCAAGCCCTTTTCATAGCAGAAAATGGTTTTATGCTCAGCGCCGTGATACATAAACACCCTCTTTATATCCTTCATAAAGGATACAAGCCATACATAAAGCACAAAAACCGAAAGCTTTATAAGCTGTTCAATGGAGGAACGGACAACGGGTGAAAAATCAGTTTGAAAAATCCATCTTAGTCCCGATACAACCAGTCTCGGCAGCAGCATAAAAAGCACAACTGCTAAGGCAACACCTAAAACCACGCCTATAACCATAATGATACTTACGAAAAGATTTTTCTTTTCCTCGCTCATCTTTTCTTCTGCTTCCTCTTCCTCAAAATCGGTAAATCCCGATTTATCGGCGGAAATCATCATAGCCTTATAGCCCTGAATCATAGATTCAACGAAGCCTACAACACCTCTGATTATGGGAAGCCCCAAAATCTTGTATTTTTCTTTTATGCTTTTTTCATCGAAATAGCTTATATCTATTTCCTTATTTGGCATCCTTACGGCAAGGGCCGTTTTTTCGGGGCTTTTCATCATAATTCCCTCGATTAAAGCCTGTCCGCCGATAGATGTATATTTAGCCATTATCTTCGACCTCTCCTGCGGCTTCCTCGCCGCCTTCTTCATTTTCCGTCTGTATTATTTCGGTGGTGACACCGTCGGGTAATAACTCCACCATCGGCTCCTCGGTTACGGGTTCGTAAAGGGGTAATACAATTACAACCTTTGTTCCCACGCCCTCATCACTTTCAATAAATAAAAGTCCGTTATGCTGCTTGATTATTTCATCGGCAACCGCAAGACCTATACCCGAACCACGAACGGTTTTGTTGGCCTTATAGAACTTTTCTTTAACACGGTCAATATCCTGCTTGGGTATTCCCACACCTGTATCCTTAACGGATATTCGCACACAACCTTCTTCAAGGGTTTGCTCGATAAGCACCTGACCGCCGTTTTCGGTATATTTAACGGCATTATCAATAATATTGATAAATACCTGTTTTAATCTGTTAGGGTCACCCAATACCGTAACCTGCTCAGGTGAATGGGCAAAAATCAAATCAATACCCTGCTGACGGGAAAGCTCGGTATACATATTGGAGGCTTCCTCTAAAAGACGGGTTACATCCACTTCTCTTTCATCAACAGTCAGTCTTCCCGTTTCCATCCTTGAGAAATCCAGAAGGTCCTCAACCAGACCAGAAAGTCTTTCCGATTCGCTCAGCACTACCTCAAGACCACGCTTAACCAGTTCATCATCTGCTCCAAGGGACATCATAGCCGTTTCGCCCCAACCTCTGATGGCAGTAAGGGGCGTTCTCAGTTCATGAGAAACCGAGGAAATAAAGTCATTTTTTATACTTTCTGACCTATCGAGCTCGTTTGCCATATAATTGATGGTATCGCAAAGCTCACCGATTTCATCGTTTTTAGCAATATCGATTCTCGCCTTAAAATCGCCCATTGCAATTTTCCGTGCCGCATTACTTACATCGTGAATCGGCCTCACAATAGATTTGATAAAATACATTGCAGAGGTTCCGCTTAACGTAAGCACCGCAACAGCAACAAGAAATACAAATACAATAAACATAAGGCTTTTTCGGTTGGCTATCTTCATAGAGGTTATCCAACGGTATGCTCCGAGATGCTCGCCGTCAGCTCCCTTTATAACGGTACATCCCGCCATTATTTCCTCACCCGAAGAATTTTTACCCGAAAAGGTTCCCGTTCCGTTTGGGGAATTCATTGCCCTTTCATAATCGGGCATCTTTTCATCAGGAGACTGAAATCCCGTAGTGGTTACTATAACATCGCCATCGGCATCAATTACCTGCACCTCGATTTTATCCTTATGCAAAAAGGAGGTTGCTATGGACACTGCTGAGTTATAAAAACCCGCCTTGTTAGAGCTTGATAATGCTGAAAACTCTGATGCATAATCATCGGCAAGGGTATAAATTCTATCATTATAGATATTTACATATACTACGGAGAAGATTATTGCAACGGCTGTAACAACAACTGCCATAATCAAAAATACATTGACAAACCATCGCATAGCAATACTTTTAAATTTAAGTTCAAGCTGCATTTTTTCTTCTCCTTTCGTATTTTTTAGTACTTGTTACTTAGAATTCCATTTGTAACCCATACCCCAAACCGTCATAAGATACTTGGGCTCAGAGGGGTCATCCTCTATCTTCATACGAAGTCTTCTTATATTAACATCAACAATTTTTTCCTCTGCGAAATAGTTTGTTCCCCAAACCTTTGTAAGAATATCGGTTCTTGAAAGAACGGTATCAGGATTGTTGAAGAAATAATCAACCATCTGGAACTCAACCTGAGTAAGCTCGATATTTCTGCCGTTTTTAGTAAGCGTTCTGCGGCGTATATTAAGAGCAAATTCTCCTAAGGTTATTTCATCAGGTAAAGATTTTGTCTGCTTTGCAGAAAGTATTTCAACTCGACGATAAAGGGAATCAACCCTCGCCATAAGCTCCGAAGGGCTAAAGGGCTTGGTTATGTAATCATCGGCGCCCATCATAAGACCGCTTATTTTGTCCATTTCCTGAGTCTTAGCTGTAAGCATTATAATACCCAGAGTCTGACTGCGTTCTCTAAGCTCTTTACAAAGAGTAAATCCATCCATACCCGGCATAGAAATATCAAGCAGAGCTATATCGAAGCCTTCAATATCACAGTCATAAATATCGATAGCTTCTTCGCCGCTACCGGCTTCAACAACAGTATATCCCGCTCTTTTGAGGTTAATCGCCTCGAATTCTCTTATGGCCGCTTCATCTTCAACTATAAGTATACGTTTCATCCTATCGCCTCCTGATTCATCAGTTTAAAGCTTTTTTTGAGCTGTTCGGTTAATTCTTTTTTCTCAGCATTGGAAGCCGAAATCTTAAATGCAAAAACCGTACCGCCCGAACGGGCAAGCTCCGAAAGACCGTTTTTATCATAATCCTTTCTATCCCAAAGAGCCTCGCTTACTGCCTGAATACGAGCTATCTCTTCGCCGATAGTTTCGGTTTGCTCATCATATTCATAGAAAATGCGGATATGCTTATCCGTATCCTTCAGTACCGAAAGTTTACCCTGAAGCTTACTCGGAACTTCAACATAATATCCATCATCAAAATTCATAATAGTGCATAACTGACGGGTTAACATTTCGCCGTTAAAGGAATACCAATCGGTATAATAAAGGGTTTCGTGATTTTTATAAAATACCGAGGGCAGAACCGACTGAATAGGTATTTCAATTATTCCGTCATCATTTATATCTCTGCTGGCTATTGTTGCTGATCGCAGAGTTAAAATATTTTGTCCCGTATTACTGCTGAGCAAGGGGTTTACAAGTGTGTTTTTCTCCATAAACACAACCTCGGTTATAGCACCTGCACCCTTGATTTCATCAATATATATCGCAGGAGTTCCGTTGGATAGTGTGGATAACAGCGGTGCGCTTACCGATTCGATTCCGCTATCCAAAGCGCAACGGGAGATTTCCTCAACACCGTTATCGGTTAGATTATAAAGGGCGGCATAGTTTAAATTTTCAACAACATTAAAGTTTACTATGAAAATTTCATTTTCATTATCCTTGTTCATATCGGCACAAAGGAAATGGGTATATCTTTGAAGCATTCTCTGGGATAAAACCTCGCCGCTAAGGGTGTAAACAGCCAACTGCTTTTCGGTTGTTCCGTAAACTGACCAACCAACCAGAATTTCCTGAACACCATCAGAATTTATATCGGAAAAATCAATACTGTCAACCCCGCCGGCAACAACCTTCTGGTCAGCTACAGAAATCCACTCGCCCGATTTGTTGAGAATAACATTGATGTGCATATAGGTCACATCACCCTCAACGGTACTGTAAAGGGCAAAGGCTTCGAAAACACCGTCACCGTTTATATCGTTCTGAATAACCGCCGAATGATAGTTGCCGCCCGATGGATATTTAAGAACATACCCTGCATCTGCCTTTTTGCTCAATGCCTCGGCAATAGGCGCTAATTCTCCCGTTAATTCGGGGGGTGATAAAAGTTCATTTGTATCAACAGTGAAAACCGAGCAGCCGCAAAGATTAAACAACATTGCAACTGCTAAAATCAGCGAAAAAAGCTTTATACTCTTCATTTGCGACTACCTCCCGTCTACACATAGATATACATTGTATATTATATCATATACTATATAAAAAATAAAGAATTTTTTATTAATTTTATAGCCCTAATAACCGCTTTTTTAGACAAAAAAAGAAAGCGTTTTCAAAAACGCTTTCTTATCTCTAAATTTTAATTTTATTATGCGCCGAACTTAGCTACGTTGAGCTTAACGCCAGGGCCCATTGTTGTTGCGATAACGCAAGACTTAATGTACTGACCCTTGGTTGCAGCCGGCTTAGCCTTGATGATAGCGCTCATCAATGCATCAAAGTTTTCCTGAAGCTTTTCTGCACCAAAGGAAACCTTACCGATGGGGCAGTGGATGATGTTGGTCTTATCAAGACGATACTCAATCTTACCTGCCTTAGCCTCGGTTACAGCCTTAGCTACATCAGGAGTTACAGTACCGGCCTTGGGGGTAGGCATAAGACCACGAGGTCCTAAGAACTTACCAAGACGACCTACAACGCCCATCATATCGGGTGTTGCGATAACAACATCAAAATCAAGCCAGTTTTCGTTCTGAATCTTTGTAACAAGCTCTTCAGCTCCTACAAAATCAGAACCGGCCTCTTTAGCAGCGTCAGCCTTATCACCCTTAGCAAAAACAAGGGTTCTTACAGTTTTACCTGTACCGTTGGGCAGAACAACTGCACCTCTAACCTGCTGATCAGCGTGACGAGAGTCAACACCGAGTCTAACATGGATTTCAACCGTTTCATCAAACTTAGCAGTGCCTGTTTTTACAGCAACAGCAACTGCTTCATCAACGTCATAAAGCTTACCGGTTTCAATAAGCTTGGCGCTTTCATTATACTTTTTACCGTGTTTCATTATTTACCTCCCAATAAGTGGTTAAATCGGAATTTTCCTCCCACGAGAGAGAATTAGTCGATTACTTCTACGCCCATGCTGCGAGCAGTACCTGCTATCATACTCATAGCAGTTTCAATGCTTGCTGCATTAAGGTCGGGCATCTTTGTTTCTGCAATCTTCTGGATTTGCTCTCTGGTGATCTTTGCGACCTTTGTCTTGTTAGGTGTGCCGGAAGCACTCTCTATTCCGCAAGCCTTCTTGATAAGAACAGCTGCCGGAGGAGTCTTGGTGATGAAGCTGAAGGAGCGGTCTGCATAAACGGTTATAACAACCGGGATTATAAGACCAGCATCATTCTTAGTTCTCTCGTTGAACTCCTTAGTGAAAGACATAATGTTAACGCCGTGCTGACCGAGAGCAGGACCAACCGGGGGAGCCGGTGTAGCCTTTCCTGCAGGAATCTGCAGTTTAATGTAACCTGTGATTTTCTGAGCCATTTATTTGCACCTCCATTATTCGTGGTAACAGCATCCTTTGGATGCCTGGCGGAACGGTCATATTCCGTCCCTCCCACCGTGGCACTAACCTGTGCCGGGGTTAATAAGCATTTCTGCGAATTAATTATCTAATGCGATCTGGTCGAGACCGAGCTCAACCGGTGTTTCCTTACCGAACATAGAAAGAATAACGCAAACGCTGCCGCCGGGTATATCAACCTCTTTAACAACTCCGTTATATCCATCAAGGGGACCACTGATGATCTTAACACGATCACCTTCGGCATAGGATACTTCAACGCTGTGCTTCTCGGTATCGTGCTTTTCAACACCTAAAGCTATAACCTCTTCTTCTGTAAGAGGAACGGGCTTTGAAGCAGGTCCCACAAATCCGGTACAGCCTCTGATGTTTCTTACAACATACCAGCTGTCATCCGTAACTATCATTTTGATAAGAACATATCCGGGGAAAATCTTGCGCTCAACTTCACGCTTTTTATCTTCCTTGATTTCGGTTACTGTTTCTGTAGGTATTCTGATATCATGAATCAAATCCTGCATTCCACGACTCTCTACCATCTTGGCAAGGTCGCTGGCAACCTTATTTTCATAACCGGAATAGGTATGAACTACATACCATTTAGCTTGATTGTTTTCAGCCATTTCTTATGCTCCCAAAATAAGTTCTATAAGCTTACCGAGACCGAAATCTACCAACCATATAACAACACCGATAAGGGCGCACATAATCAGTACTATAACGGTATTCTTAAGGACATCCTTAATTCCCGGCCAAACTATCTTCTTAACCTCGCTCTTATAATCTCTGAAGAAGCGAACTAAACGCTTCGGAATAGTAAGAGCTCCGTTCTTGGACTGCGAAACCTCGATGTAATCATCAATGAGCAGATAAGCTACTGCAAAGATTACAAATACGAAAGCCACTATTGCCATAATAAGGGCAACGGGTGTGTAGGTTTTAGCAGTAACATTTGCCAAAGGACGTGTATCGATAAACTTCCACTCACTTGAAAGGGCGATAACGAGCAGATAAATTGCATTTATCAGACCCAAGCCCGGAGCGGCATAACGAAGTCCCTTAGCCTTAAAGGAAAACGCACTCATAACCAATGAAATAACGCTTAGCCAGAAGCAGAAAAGAATATGAGCAGATCTTGCCATATCAACCTCACTGCCTGCAACATCCACCTTGCTGCCGAAACCGAGCTGAGCAGCGATAAATTTAACGCTGTTTCCATCAGCCTCAACGGTTGCAAAATGGAGGAAGAACATAACTACAGTTGCAAGTGAGAAAACAATAGCAAGTATCTGGCAAATTTTATTAATTACCTTCATATTGCCTGCCTCCTACTTTGTTTCCTTGTGTAGGGTGTGCTTTTTGCAGAACCTACAGTACTTGTTCATTTCAAGTCTATCAGGATCGTTCTTCTTGTTCTTCATTGTGTTGTAGTTGCGCTGCTTGCACTCTGTACAAGCCAGTGTGATTTTAACTCTCATAACGGCACCTCCCGCTTTACGGAAATATTTTTTGCTTTTACTTAAGCAGTAATCTGCTGTAAAAGTAAACGCCTCCCTCGGTTAGGCTGCTTTTGTTTCTGTTGCACGAAACGCAACATATAGTTAACGCTTCGAAAGCACTATACAACATAGCCAAAAAGCCTTAAAAACCGGTTCTTATTGCAAAAAAAAAGAACCTTTCAGAGGTAGTAGTATTATATCACATACTACCTCCAAGGTCAAGCATTTTTTATATCATTTTATTTATGATAGGTTCCGCCCTCAATTATTTTAAAGGCACGGTAAATTTGTTCTAAAAGCATTATTCTGAAAAGCTGATGCGGGAAGGTCATATCTGAAGCAGATATCCTAAGACTGCATTTTTTCTTCAGCTCCTCGCAAAGTCCGTAGGAGCTTCCGATTATAAAAGTAACGCTTCCGCTCTCCATAGCACAGCCGCTTATCATTTCGGCAAATTTCTCACTGGAAATACCCTTTCCCTCAACACACATAGCAACGGTTTTTGAACCATCGGGAATTTTTTTCATTATATCCTGTGCCTCTTTTTTCAAAGCGGCATCTATAAGCGCTCTTGAAGGATTATCGGGCAGTCTTTCAGGCTCAAGCTCTATTATATCAAGCTTGCAATAGCGTGAAAGTCTCTTTTTATATTCCTCGGCGGCATCCTTGAAATATTTTTCCTTGGTATGTGCCAAGGCTATAACGGTAACCTTTATCATATCACCGTCACCCCGTTTCCATTGGGAGCCGCAACCGTAAGTATGTAATCTCTTCCGTTTTCGGCATTTAAATCGATTAAAGCGGCTTCGGCAGTTTTCTTTGCAAGCATAGGTATATTATTGTTTCGGCTTAAATGTCCCAATATAAACCTTGTTGTTCCACTTTTTAATAAGGTCTTAAGCTCGGCAGCACAAGCATTATTCGAAATATGTCCCTTATCGGATAAAATACGTAGCTTTAACTGCGGAGGATAGGGTCCTTTTTTCAGCATATCTATATCGTGGTTAGACTCCATTAATATAAGGTCACTTCCCCCAATAGCCGAGCGCACTTGGTCGGTAACAACCCCAAGGTCGGTACAAAGGGTAAGCTTTTTTCCCTCAGGCAGAAGCACCGAATATCCGCTTGAACCCTCACAGTCATGACTGGTAGCAAAGCGTTTTATACATAAGCCGTTTATATCGATATCGCCGTCAGCAATTATAATTTTTGTTTTGGGTGGTACCTTACCTGAAGCAATAAGGGTATCAGCCGTCTGCTTAGAAGCGATAAGCGGAATATCATTTTTGTTAAGAAGGGTATGCAGTCCCTTAACGTGGTCGGAATGCTCGTGAGTAACGGCAACAGCCTTGATTTCATCAATACTGCCACCCACTCTTTTTAAAGCCTCAATTAAAGCTTTATAGGAAGAGCCTGCATCTATAAGCAAACCGCTGCCACGGTGGGAAATATATGTAGCATTGCCGTCCGACCCGCTGAAAAGCGGACAAAATTTTGCCATTTTGTACTCCTCCTTTTTAAAAAATATAGGGCGGATGTTTCCATCCACCCCCTAAAAGCTTATGCTCTTTTTAATGCTCCCGCATTTTCATCATAATAAACCCTCTTGATATCGGCTCCAAGGGCAGTAAACTTTTCAACTACCTCTTCATAGCCTCTGTCAATATGGTCTATCTCTTCAATTTCGGTTACACCCTCTGCCATCATTCCTGCAATAAGCATAGCAGCACCTGCTCTCAGGTCAACCGCCTTTACAGGGGCGGGAGAAAGGGCATCAACACCGGTTATAACAGCCATTTTACCGTCTACCTGAATATCAGCGCCCATCAAGGTTAACTGTTCAACGTAACGGAAACGGCTATCCCAAACTCCTTCGGTTACTATGCTTGTACCCTCAGCAACGGCAAGAATGGTTGCTATCTGAGGCTGCATATCGGTGGGGAAGCCGGGATGAGGCATTGTTTTAACGTTGCATTTTCTCGGTCTCGAGCTCATTTTAACCCTAACGGCTTCTTCATATTCCTCTACCAAAGCACCCATCTCTCTCAGCTTTGCGGCTATGGATTCAAGATGCTTAGGAGTTACATTATTTATAAGAACATCGCCCATTGTTGCGGCGGCGGCAACCATATATGTGCCTGCCTCTATCTGGTCAGGGATAATGCTGTAATCCGCGCCCTTTAAATAATCAACGCCTCGGATTTTTATCATACCTGTTCCTGCGCCCATAATATCAGCGCCCATGGAATTAAGGAAATTCGCAAGGTCAACTATATGAGGTTCTCTTGCGGCATTTTCAATAACGGTTAAGCCCTTTACCTTAACGGCGGCAAGCATAATATTAATTGTTGCGCCAACCGAAACCACATCAAGATATATAGAACTGCCACGAAGCTCATCTGCTTTTGCATCAACCATACCGTTTTCAATGGTAACCTTAGCACCCAAAGCCTCAAAGCCCTTTATATGCTGGTCAATAGGACGAACACCAAAGTCACAGCCTCCGGGGGGAGCTACCCTCGAATGCTTCATCCTGCCAAGCAATGCGCCCATAAAATAGCTGGAGGCTCTCATACCCTCAGCCATCTGCTTTGTTACAACATAGCTTCTCACATTTCTGGGGTCAATTTCAACGGTAGATTTATTTATAAGCTTAACCTTTGCACCCAATGCGCTCATTGTTTGCAAAATGGTTGAAACATCAGAAATATTGGGAAGATTTTCAATTGTACAAGGTTCATCAGATAACAATACCGCCGGTAAAACAGCTACTGCGGCATTTTTTGCACCGCTTATATGAACTGTTCCCTTAAGCGGTTTTCCGCCGCTTATGACAAACTTTTCCAAGTCAGCACTCTCCCCATTATATTTTTTGTTGCAATTTTAGTATGCCCAAAACAATGTATTGGGCAACCAGCTTGCGAACTTTAACAATATATAGTAATTATACCATATTTATGAGTTTTGTCAATTTTGAATATTTTATTCAACAAAAAAGAGGGTAAACCCCTCTTTTTTTTAATTTTTAGTTAACTTTTCCGTAAAGAGGAATATCGCTATCCTTCTTAGGCTCTCTTTCGGGAGCAACAACGGTGTTAGAAGGCTTACGGTCACCACGAGGGCGGCGGTTTCTTCTGCGGTCATCAAAACGGGGAGGTCTTATATCCGAGCCCTCAACGGCGATAACCACTCTTCTGCCCTCTCCTTCACCGAAGGAGTTAGATACAACACCCTCGATATCCTGAACGGCAGTATGAATAATTCTGCGCTCATAGGGATTCATAGGCTCAAGACTTCTGTTTCTGCCTGTCTTTAAAACCTGAGCAGATACACGCTTCGCAAGGCTTATTAAAGCCTCTTCACGTTTTTCACGATAATTTCCGATGTTAAGTGATACCTTATAGTATCCGCCGCCGTTATTTGCGGCAAGGGAAGCCAGATACTGAACGGCATCAAGAGTTTCCCCTCTTCTGCCGATTATAACACCTAAATCCTCACCCTCAAGAGATATGAGAGCGGCATTTTCTTTTTCCGCAACGGTGATAACAACCTCGCCGCAGTTAAGAGCGGCTAAAATGGTGCGAATATAAGCGACTGCCTTTGCAGCCTTGGAATCCTTTTCAAGACTATCTGCCGATACAGGCTCGGAATAGCCATCATAAATGCTTTCCTTTTTTTCCTCTGCTTTCTTAGCAGCTTCCTTTTTTTCTTCCATAGGCTTAGCCTTTGCCTTTGCAGGCTTCTTAGCCTCTGCCTTTTTATCATTTTTCTTAACCTTTTTTGGTTTTTCATCGGGCAGCTCTATAAAAACTCTAACCTCTGCCTTTCTACCGCCGAAAAGGCCCATTGTTTTTTTCTTTGGGGTTGCCACTACGTCAAACTGAATATCTGCATCAGGAGCAGCATTTAAAGCGGCAACAGCATTTTCTCTTGCTTCTTCTATAGTCGAGCCGTAGCCCGTAGCTTCTTTAATCAAAGGGTTCATCTCCTTTAGGCCGTATGCCTATATTAATTTTCGTTCTTCATCTGCGCATTTTTTATCTGCGCTGTCTCAAAATCGCACTGTTTAGCTATTTCCTTAGCACGCTCTTTTGCCAACATTTTCTGGGGTCCGTAGAACATCTGAAGTCCCACCTGAATAAGTCCTCCAACAAGAGAGGAGCAAGCCCAGTAGAATGCAACACCTGCAGGAACACTGAAACCGATGAACAGCGAAAGCAAGGGCATAGTTAACATCATACCTGCCATACTGGGTGCTTCGGGATTGGTCTTCTTCTGCATAATAAGTGAGAGGAAGCTTGTAAATAACTGAGCTGCAAATGCCAAAATAGGCATTATCCAAAGCTTGTTGAAATGATGGAATATATCAATATTAAATGTAGGCTTTCCGGTAAGGTTTATACCTAAGAAATTAAAATCAATATTTCCTACAACCTTATCAAGCTCGGGGAATTTGCCCGGGTTTGCCAATACATTTTCAATAACCTCAAGCTCAAAACCGCCTCTGTTTGCGGTTATCTTAAACGCCTCTACCGCCTCATTTATAAGCTCGGTATCAACGTGCATAAGATAGGTAAGGGGCTGCATTATGAGGTAATAAATACTCATCATAAAAACAAGGCGCAAAATCATAGGTAAGCATCCGCCGGACATGGAAACGCCTTCTTCTTTATAAAGGTCCTGCATAGCCATGCTGTACTTCTGCTTATCGTCACCATACTTTGCCTTGAGTTCATCAAGCTTGGGCTTGATTCTCGCCTGCTGCATAGAGGATTTCTGACTCTTTATGCTCAGAGGAATCAAAACCAAATTGATAATAAGTGTAAAAAAGAATACCGCAAGGGCAAAATTACCGTTAAAGATATCTGCAAGGTTTTCCAAAACCCAACCCAGCGGTTTGTTGATTATATTAAATAGTGCTTGCATTTATATACACCGTCCAATCGGGATTCTTCTTTTTTAATTTGATTTACTATCTTTCTTCGGCGGAACCGGATCATATCCGCCTTTGCAAAAAGGATTGCATCTGAGTATTCTCCAAACTGCCAATGCCGTTCCCTTTATACACCCGTGAACGCTTATCGCCTCAATGGCGTAAGCCGAACAGGTAGGAGTAAAGCGACAGCAGGGAATTTTTAGGGGCGAAATACATTTTCTGTAAAATTTGATAATACTAATCAGTATTTTACTCATCAAGTTCATTTTCATTCCATATTCCGGCTTTGATAATATAACTCTTTAAAATTTCCGAAATTACTGTGCTTTTCACAGTAACAACACGTGTTCTCGCAACAATAACAAAATCATATCCGACGGCAATATTCGGCAGACATTCTCTGAACGCCGCCGTTATAACGCGCTTTGCACGGTTGCGCAGTACTGCGCCGCCGATTTTTTTGCTAACCGTTATGCCGAGCCTTACCTTTTCGGTCTTCTTTTTCAGAATATACACAACAAAATATGGGGAAACAAAGGCTTCCCCTTTATTATAGGCACGGCGAAAATCACGGTTTTCCTTTAACTTTACTATTCTTTTCACTTTAAAAAAGGAAAAGCCACTAATTACGTGGCTTTAGTATGTTAATTGCTTTCTTCCTTTAGCTCTGCGACGTGCTAAAACCTTACGTCCGTTGGCAGTTGCCATTCTCTTTAAGAAACCGTGCTCTTTCTTACGATGAAGCTTTTTTGGCTGATATGTTCTCTTCACTTTGAACCCTCCTTATATTATACATTGGCGGTTATGCCTTTATTGAGGGGGATAATTCCCCTTATACATAACCTTACGATTTTAGATTATAACCCAAACATATGGGTTATGTCAACAAAAAATTTACTCCTTTTACTGCATTACAGCTTTTGAATGGTATGTGCAAGATTTTCCGCTATGAGTTTGATGGGCAAATTAGATGTATTAACACAAATATCATAATTCTTTTTATCTCCCCATCTATTACCGGTGAAAAACTCATAATATCTGGCTCTGCCCTTATCAACCTTCACTATTTTCTGCTTTAATGCTTTATCGGAAAGGTTGCTATCCTCTTCATTTTTTAGTCGGCAACGCTCTATCTTTTTATCCATATCGGCATAAACAAAGATACGCAAAGGATTTTTTTCAGCCAAAACGTAATCAGCGCAACGGCCAACTATTACACAGTCACCCTTTTCAGCCATTTCTTTTATTACCTTAATCTTTGCCGAATACACCCTGTTTTCCATATCAAAATGAGAATAATCAATATTTGAAAAAGTTTGGGATACTGTTATGGGAAAATAACGGATTATCTTATTTTCGAGAATCTGATTAACATATTCCTCAGCAAGATTGCTCTGTTTTACTATTTCGGAAACAATCTCATTATCGTAATAGGCTATTCCCAAAAGCTCGGCCAGTCTTTTACCGAGCTCTCTGCCGCCGCTTCCAAACTCACGGCCGATGGTTATTATTCTGCTCATAATTTACCCCTTTTTGCGAATTTTACATATACATTATATAATATTTTTATATCCTTAGCAATATTTTCTTTCATATATGAAAAACACCCCATTTTAAAATGAGGTGCTTTTGGTTATTTCTGGGCATTAGCCTTTGCTCTGTAATTATAAGTCGGAACAACGCTTTTAACTATTGCTCTTATATCACAGCTATCATCCGACATAATTTTTTTCATTTCCTCAAGGGCTATGTAGAACTTATCCTCATCAAATTCTATAGGTTGTCCTATATGAATCAAACGGTTTTGCGTTCTGATAAGTCCCTCCTCGGCAAGCAGCTTTTCTTCATAAAGCTTTTCACCGGGACGAAGGCCTATAAACTTGATTTTTATATCAATATAAGGTTCAAAGCCCGAAAGCTTTATAAGGTTTTCCGCAAGGTCAAGAATTTTCACGGGCTCACCCATATCGAGAACAAATATTTCTCCACCCTTTGCGGTTGCTCCCGCCTGAAGCACCAGTGAAACCGCTTCGGGTATAGTCATAAAATACCTTATTATATTAGGATCGGTTATAGTGATAGGTCCGCCCATTTCTATCTGCTTTTTAAACAGAGGTATAACCGAGCCGTTGGAGCCTAAAACATTTCCGAATCTAACGGCAACAAAATCGGTATCGGAGCGATGATTATAGCTTTGAACTATCATCTCACATATACGCTTACTGGCTCCCATTATATTGGTTGGATTAACCGCCTTATCGGTTGAGATAAGAACAAATTTTTCAACCCCGTGCCTATCGGCGCACATAACAGTATTGAGAGTTCCGAAAACATTGTTTTTGATGGATTCGTTGGGGCTATTCTCCATTAAAGGAACGTGCTTATGTGCCGCCGCATGGTATACGATATCAGGCTTATACTGAGAAAACACCGAATCCAGCCTATCGGTATCCCTTACCGAGCCGATTAAAACGGTAAGGTCAAGGTCGGGATGCTCCCTTAACAATTCATTTTGGATATCATAAGCATTATTTTCGTATATATCGAAAATGATAAGCTTTTTGGGGTTGTGTACTGCCAGTTGGCGGCAAAGCTCACTACCGATAGAGCCTCCTCCGCCCGTTACCATAACCGTTTTATCCTGAACATAGTTCATTATGGAATCAAGATTTATCTTTATAGGGTCTCTGCCGAGAAGGTCTTCTATTTCCACCCTTCTGAGCATACCTGCAGACATATCGCTAACAGATAAAATCTGATTTATCGAAGGCATTGTGCGAAGCTCGCAACCCGTTTTCTGACAGATTTTAAGAATAGCGGATTTCTGTTCACCCATACAGGTAGGAATAGCAAAAACGATTAAATCAATTTTATGTTCCTTTGCTGCCGCCACAATTTCCTCACGGCCACCAACTATTTTTACACCGCAGATATACTGGCCCTTCTTAGCAATGTCATCATCAATAACACACTTAACATCTGCATTGCTGTTTTTATGTATATCGTTTATAAGAAGCGAGCCGGTATAGCCTGCTCCTATTATCATTATATTCCCCGAAAGTCCGCCCTCATTTTTATCGGAAGGCATATAGATTTTGCGGATTAAAAGTCTTACAAAAGTGAGAAATATAACCGCAAACACCAGTATATAAACCAGCGCAGAAAGTTCCATTCTAAGACCTACGGCAAACTGTACAACATAAAGAATACCACAAGCAAATGAGGTTGCCGCCGCAAGCTTTATGTAATCGTTTATTCCGCCATAACGCCACAAAATGCTATAAAATTTAAAAATATAGAACATTAAAACCAAAATGGCAGGAAAAACCCCCAATGCGCAAAAGAAAACATCGGGATTATTGGGCTTTGTGAAGCCTTCGTTCAAAAAATATGCGGCACAAACCGATAACGTAGCAAAAATAAAATCCGCAATAACAAAAATAATCTTTTTTACGAAAATATTTTTCATACACGGAATCCTTTCTCAAAATCTAACAATACATTATATATATTAATACACAAACTCAGAAAAATCAATGAATAATTATAATCAAACCACTCACCTTTAAACTTTTTCACAATTTTTTTGCTCAAAAAGATAAAAAACTCCTTGACATCCTGCAAAAATGGGGTATAATATTCTTGCTGTGAACATTGGGGAATTGTGTAACGGTAGCACGACAGACTCTGACTCTGTTTGTTGGGGTTCGAATCCCTATTCCCCAGCCAAAAAGAAAAGCACTAATCCTTGTGATTGGTGCTTTTCTTTTTCGTTTGTATCTTATAGGGATTCGAACAAGGCATCCCGTTAAAACTTGGATAAAAGATATTCCACGTTGAATATTTTTCAATTTATCATATAATAATCTTAGGTTGATTTTCCCAACTCAACCAACGGTATGTAGACTATCTCATTAAAAAGGCGTACACTGAATTTGAAAGGAGGCATTTTCGTGGAACAGGTTAAAATCGGAAAATTTATTGCCGAGAGCAGAAAGAAAATCGGTTTAACTCAGATGCAGCTCGCAGAAAAATTAAACATAACCGACCGAGCAATATCAAAGTGGGAAAACGGCAAATCAATGCCCGATTCCTCAATTATGCTGGAACTATGTGATGTGCTGAAAATCAGCGTAAACGATTTATTGAATGGGGAGATAGTTAAAATGGATAATTATAAAGAAAAATCAGAACAAAATTTACTGGAAATGGTAAAACAAAAGGAGCATTCAGATAGACAAATGCTGACACTCGAAATTGTTATAGGGGTATTGTCTGTTATAATCCTTTTATCCTTGACATTTATCGCAGCTTTCCTTGAGATGGAAAATTGGTTTAGGATTACACTTATAGTATTTGCATTTGTTGTATCAATAACAGGGCTTATGTTTGCAATGAAAATTGAGCAAACAGCGGGTTACTATGAGTGCGGCAAATGCCATCATAAATACGTACCCTCCTTCAGCAGTGTATTATGGGCACCCCATATAAATAGAACAAGATGTATGAAATGTCCTGAATGTGGCAAGATATCCTGGCAGAAAAAGGTTTTAAGAAAATAACTAAAGTGCACCCTACGGGTGCACTTTTTTATAATTAAAAACACAATTTTCAGATTTACTTAATTTTTTTGCAAGTGGTATAATATATTCAAACCTAAATTTGGTAATAATAAGAATTACCTTACCCCTAAAGAAAAAAGGAATGAACTATGCGAAAGACTAAAATTGTATGCACTATAGGCCCCACCTGCTCCGATGAAAAAACCATTGAGCAAATGTGCAAGGCGGGAATGAACGTTGCAAGACTTAACTTTTCCCACAACACCTATGAGGACCACGAAAAAAGAATTGAAATGATAAAAAGAGTTCGTGAAAGACTCAATTTACCCATCGCTATTCTTCTTGATACAAAGGGCCCCGAATACCGAATCAAAACCTTCAAGGAGGGTAAAATCTTTTTAAATGAGGGCGATGAATTCACCTTTACTGCCGATGAGATTGAGGGGGATGAAAAGAGGGTATCCGTAAACTATAAGGGGCTTTCCCACGACCTTGAAATCGGGGATAAAATCCTCCTTAATAACGGACTTCTTACCTTTGAGGTAAAGAAGCTCACCGATACCGATACGGTTTGCACCGTTATTATCGGAGGCGAGCTTTCTGACCGAAAGAGTATGAGCTTCCCCAACAAAACCCTTAAGCAGATTTATTTGAGCGAACAGGATAAAAGTGATATCCTTTTCGGAATAAAGCACGATGTTGATTTTATTGCCTGCTCCTTTGTTTCCTGCAAGCAGGATATCCTTGATGTGCGAAATTTCCTTAAGGAGAACGGAAACGAGGAAATAGATTTAATTGCAAAAATCGAAAACCGCTCAGGTGTTGACAATATAGAGGAAATCTGCGAGGTTTCGGACGGAATAATGGTAGCCCGAGGAGATATGGGTGTTGAAATTCCCTTTGAAGAGCTTCCCGCTATTCAAAAGCATATTATAACCACCTGCCGAATGCTTGGTAAAAGAGCTATAACCGCCACCGAGATGCTGGAATCTATGATTCATAATCCGAGACCCACGAGAGCCGAGATTTCCGATGTTGCCAATGCGGTTTATGACGGCACCAGTGCCATAATGCTCTCAGGGGAAACCGCCGCAGGAAAATATCCTGTTTTAGCGGTTGAAACAATGTCGAGAATAGCCGAAAAGGCAGAGGAAAGAATCCATTACGAAAAGCGGTTTGCCAAAACCGAATTCCATATAAAAAACACCCTTGACGCTATTTCTCACTCCACCTGCGGAATGGCTATTGATATCGGAGCAAAGGCGATTACCGTTTGCTCCCTTTCGGGTATGACGGCGAGAATGGTTTCCCGCTTCCGCCCCCCTGTGGATATAATAGGACTTACCACCGATGAAAAGACCTGGCGAGAGCTATCCCTTTCCTGGGGAGTTCAGCCCGTTATCTGCGAAAACTTTAATTCCACCGATGTGCTTTTCTATACTGCTCTTAATATGACGGCAGATAAATTAAAGCTTAAAACGGGAGATAAAATAGTTATTACCGGCGGCGTTACCAACGGTAAATCGGGCAACACTAATCTTATAAAGATTGATAGGGTTAAATAAATTTAAAAGGACGGGGATGCCGTCCTTTTTGTTATTTTATAATATCCTTGATAACCTCACTTGCAATTATCAGTCCCACAACCGAAGGAACAAAGGCGCAGCTTCCGGGGGTTTGCCTTTTTCCGTTTTCCTCCTCGCAAGCTGCGGGTTTTATCGGCTCTTCCTTTGAATATACAACCTTAAGTTTTTTTATACCTCTTTTTTTAAGTTCATATCTCATAACCTTTGCAAGAGGGCATACCGAGGTTTTATAAATATCACTAACCTCAAAATCTGCAGGATTAAGCTTGTTTCCCGCTCCCATTGAGCTGATGATTTTAACCCCTGCCTCGTTTGCTTTTACTGCCAATTCTATCTTGCCCGTAACACTGTCAATAGCGTCTATCACATAATCATATTTTGAAAAATCAAACTGATTTGAAGTATCAGGTGAGAAGAAAATTTTATGGCAATTAACCTTAGCATTTGGATTTATATCTGCAATATGCCTTGCCGCCGCTTCAACCTTATATTCCCCCACCGTTTTATGTGTGGCAAAAATCTGACGGTTAATATTACTAATCGAAAATTTATCGTTATCTATTAAATCAATTTCACCTATGCCGCTTCGGATAAGGGCATCAACAGCGTGACCGCCAACGCCTCCTACACCAAAAACAGCAACACGGGATTTTGATAATTTATCCATAGCCTGCTCACCGAGGAGCAATTCAGTTCTCGAAAACACAAAATCACCTCTCATTCAATTATACTTATAATATTTTCAAAGTCAATTGTTGACAATAGAGAAAAAATATTGTATTATTGTATTAGTAAGGTAGTACAGTTTTTGGAAAGGAGTGATTAAATGGAATGGAAGCTTGATAAAAACCGACCTTTGTGCCCCCAGATATGCGAACAGCTGTGCGTTAAAATCGCTCTTGGGGAATACAGTCCTAATCAAAGGCTTGAATCGGTAAGGGATACAGCATTAGAAGCGGGTGTTAACCCAAATACGGTGCAACGTTCCTTTGAAAGCCTTGAGCAACAGGGGATTTTGTATTCTGTAAGGGGCTCAGGGTGGTTTGTTGCAGACAATTTATCCTTATCAAAGGAAATTTTGCATCAGCTTTTATCCAAAAAAACTGCGGAATACTTTTCCGCTATGAAGGCATTAGGACTCGATAGCAATACCATCAAAAAATATGTAGAGGAGTGGGATAAATGAGTGAATTGTTACACTGCGAAGGACTAAGTAAGCGTTACGGTAACACATTGGCATTAGACAAGGTGGATTTAACCCTTAACAGCGGAAAAATTGTTGGACTTTTAGGTCCTAACGGCTCGGGCAAAACCACCCTTATAAAGATTATAAACGGGCTTTTAACCCCTACCGAGGGAACGGTTTTAATTGACGGTGAAAAGCCCGGTACCGAAAGCAAGACCAAGGTAGCCTATCTGCCCGATAACATCTATCTTAATTCCTGGATGACGGTTAAGCAGATAGTAAGCTTTTTCTCTGATTTTTATGCCGATTTCAGATGGGACCTTGCCTGCGAGATGCTTGAGCGTCTGGGAATCGGGCTTAATAAGAGATTGAAAACTCTGTCAAAGGGTAACAAGGAAAAGGTTTGTCTTATTCTTGTTATGAGCAGAAATGCGAAGCTTTATGTTCTTGATGAGCCCATTGCAGGGGTTGACCCTGCCGCAAGAGATTATGTTATCTCCACCATAATAAACAACTATAATCCCGATGCGACGGTGCTTATTTCCACCCATTTAATAGCCGATATAGAGCAGGTGCTGGATGAGGTTATATTCCTTCAAAACGGAAAGGTTGCTTTGCATAAATCGGTTGATGAAATAAGAGAAGAACACGATAAAAGCGTTGACGAATTGTTCAGGGAGGTATTCAAATGGTAAAAAGACTTTTTAAACACGAAATATTATATTACCTGAGAACTTTGCTTCCCGTTCAGGCGGTATTACTGGGAATTGCCTTGCTCGGTAGATTTGTGCAATTTTTCGAAACCGACAGCACCTCATATAAAATTGTATTCTGGTCCTCGGTTGTTATGTTTATAATATCGGTTATTGCCTGTATTCTTATGTCGGTGGCAATCGGCGTTGTGCGTTTCTATAAAAATTTATTCACCGCCGAAGGATATCTCACCTTCACCCTCCCCGTCACCCCAACACAGCATATTTTAGTTAAGGTGTGCACAGCGGTTTTATTCCAGATTATCTCCCTTGCTGCAGTTTTACTGTCAGTATGCATGATAACCGCAGGGGATGTTTTAAGCGAAATTATTAAAGCGGCGGCATATCTGCTTAAATTTGCAATGGAAAATGTAGCGGGCGGACATATTGTTCTGTATATTATTGAGATGGTTATTCTCTTTATTGCGGCATTTTTCAGCCAATATCTGCTATATTACTTCTGTATATCTGTAGGTCAGCTCTTCCGCAAAAACCGAATATTAGCGGCGGTTGGTGTTTATTTCGGATACTATATGATTACACAGGCAATAGGCACTATCCTAACCGTTTCCGGTACCGTTTTTTATAATATTTTACCCCTTGAGCCTATTGCGCAGCTTATGTCCCTACACCCTTATGAATCAATTCACATATTTATCGGACTGATGATACTCCTTTCCTTCGTTATTTGTGCAGTTTTCTTCTTTATAATAAGGTTTATTATAAGTCGAAAGCTTAATTTGGAATAGGAGGCAAGAAAAATGAAAAAGATATTACGCTTATGCGCATTTTTATTAGTTTGCATTTTTGCTTTTTCCTCCCTTAGCGGATGCGGGCCTCTTGATGATATGAAGGCATCCCGTGCAGTTTGGAGCAGTAGTGATTTAAGCTCCTTTGAAATGAATAATGAGGAATATGTTCAGCTCCCCTATTACGAATATCTTGCGCCCTCCATAGATTACGAAAACGGTATTTTTGTTACCGAAAAGGATGTACCCGTTTTGCTTAGTGCAGTTATGGGAGAGCCGCTCTATAAGGATACAACAGGATGTTTTTATATCACCGATTATGACTACGACCGTGAATATGATATTAACTACTACTGCCGAAAGGATAAATACGAGGAAACTCTCAGTAGAATAGAAAATTACAGCAAAAACGGTTTTACGGCTGAAGCCTTATGTTATTCATATTACACATATGATGACGAAACGATTAAATACTATGTTTTAACAGATGAACAACGCAAAGCCGTTGATGATGTTCTTTCCACCGTTCAGGGAACGGCTCTGCCCGGGGAAATGAATATTCTTTATGATTATTCTGTTCCCGTGGAGGAATGTAGTAAAGATATCGTTTTCAGAAGGTCAAAAATGGATATATATGTTCAAAATGATGAATATTTTATATCCCGTGATATTGAGGGTAAAACAGTTATCTATAAAGTGCCCGCCGAAAAAAACGGCATATTTGCAGATATTATGGCGGAATATATTTCAGCAGAACAGTTTATGGAAAACTAAAAAAGAGGTGCACAGCACCTCTTTTTATTTTCTATAGCTTCTTGGGGATTTTTTGTAAAACCTTTTAAATACTCGGCTGAAATAATTGTAATCTCCAAAGCCCACCCTTTCGGCAACCTGGGCAACGGTAAGCTCGGTGGTTTTAAGGAGCTTTTTAGCCCGATGAATTCTTCTGTAACGGATATACTGCGAAACGCCCATTTCTACCTCTTTACGAAACAGTTCATAAAGCCTCGTTCTTCCAATGGACAGATGCTTACAAATATCCGATATCCCGATTTCTTTTTCTAAATTATCTTCAATATATTTCTTTGCTTCCTCGATTATTTTATTATCCTCGGGGGTTATCAGCTCTTTATATATTATGTAGGAGGTGCAAGCCTCCATTATTTTTGCGGCGGCGGAAATTTGCTCGGGAGCTTTATAGGTTATTTTATCAATTCCCTTTTTTAATTCTTTTTTATCAAGACTATAAATTTCTGCCATTTCTTCGGCGGTTTTATAAAGCCTTTCCTTATCCGTTTTATCGGTTATCTGCCCGAACATAAGATATCCGATAATTTTTTCATTTTCGTGCAAAGGCATTACCGCCTCAACAAGCCCCGCATGGCAATTATAAATTACCAATGCGTTTTCCTTTTCGCATTTTGCAAAGGAGCGTCTGTCATCATTATTGCATTTTCTCCTGGTTTTTGGACATCCCTTCATCATCTTACAAAAATCACAGTTTTCCTTAGGAAAGGATATTATTTCACGAAATTCATTGTCAAACAAAACGAAACGAATGCCCGACATATTATAAAATGCCTCCATCAATTCCTTGATTTGAGCCACGCTTAAGGTAATTGCCATAAAATCCGCCCTTTCCGTACAAATTTACCATTTTTCGTATAATGTTGACTATAATTATAACACAGCTTTTATTAGAATTAAAGTAGCAGTTTTTATATTATAATGGAAAAGGTGATTTATATGAAAAAACAAACATTTGCACTATTTTTCGGCAACCGTGGCTTTATGCCCGCAGAGCTTATTGAGGGAGCTCGTGAGGATATGGTTAAAGCCGTTACCGATGCCGGCTATGATTACATTATTATGGATAAGGATGCCACCCGTTACGGCGCCGTTGAAACAAGGGATGAGGGCAGAGCTTATGCTAAATGGCTTAAATCCCACGAGGGCGAATATGACGGCGTTATCCTTTGTATGCCCATATTCATCGATGAAAACGGAGCTATTGCAGCTTTACAGGATGCGGGTGTACCTATTTTAATGCAGGCTTATCCTGACGAAATAGGAAAGATGGACTTCAAGCACCGCCGTGATGCATATTGCGGAAAATTCTCGGTAACCGACGTTTTTGAGCAATACAGGGTGCCCTATACCGTTATGAAGCCCCATGTTGTTAATCCCCTTTCAAAGGAATTTGCCCAGAATCTTAAGGATTTTGCCGCTGTGTGCCGTGTGGTAAAGGGTATGAAGCGCTTTAATATCGGATGCATCGGCGCCAGAACAACCGCCTTTAAAACCGTTCGCTTTGATGAGGTTACAATGCAGCGTCACGGTATAAACGTTGAATCCTTCGACCTATCCGAGCTGTTTGAATTTGTACGTGCTAAAAAGGATGATGACGAGAAGGTAATCGCTAAAAAGAAGACTCTCGAAAATTACACCAACTTTACAAATGTACCTGAGGACAAGAAAAATATGCTGGCTAAAATCAGCGTTGTAATAGACGAATACATAGAGGAATATCATCTTGACGCCATTGCTCTTCGTTGCTGGAACGAAATGGAAACCTATCTAAGAGTTTGCCCCTGCGTTCTTATTTCGGAGCTTAACGACAGAGGTATAACCGCCTCCTGCGAAATAGATATGTGCTCCGCAATAACAATGCGTGCCCTCTCTCTTGCTACCGAGGGACCTGCCGCTTGTCTTGACTGGAACAACAATTACGGCGAAGACCCCGATAAGGTTATTCTTTTCCACTGCGGCTCAACTGCACAGAAGCTTATGGCAGGAAAAGGTACCGTTACCTCCCACAAAATGTTTGATAAGGGTGACCCGGGAAGCGGTTGGGGAACAAACGAAGGCCGAATTGCCGCCTTCCCCATGACCTATTCAAACTGCAAAACCGAAGATGGAAAAATCACCATATATTTCAGCGAGGGTGAATTTACCGATGATAATATTGAAAAGGAATTCTTCGGTTGCGGCGGCGTTGCTAAGATAGATAATTTACAGGATAAGCTTATAAAGCTTGCCCGTGGCGGCTTCAAGCACCACACAACCGTAGCAAACGGCCACGTTAAGGCAATTTTGGAGGAAGCCTTCAAATATTACCTTGGCTATGATGTTGTTAGCATAGAGGACTAAGCTATGATAATAGGTGGACTTGATGTTGGTACGACAGGATGCAAAATTTCTCTGTATAATGAGAATTCCCAGCTCCTTAATACCTATTATAATGAATACAATGCAAGCCATAAAAACGGTCAGCACGAGATAAACTTTGGCGATGTTAAGGAGGGCGTTATCGGTCTTTTAAAGGCTGCTACTGCCGATTTTAAAATAGATGCCCTCGGTGTTACAAGCTTCGGCGAAACCTTTGTTATGCTGGACAAGGAGGATAACATTTTATCCTCCTCCATGCTTTACACCGACCCGAGAGGTGCCGAGGAATGCAAAGCCCTCTGCGATGCTTTAGGTGAGGAAAAGCTTACTCTGCTTACAGGAGTAAAGCCTCATCCGATGTACAGCATTTCCAAAATAATGTGGCATAAAAATCATAACAGTGATGCATTTGACAACTGCGAAAAAATACTTTTGGGCGAGGATTTTATTGTTTATTCTCTTACGGGCGTCCGTCAGATAGATTATTCCCTTGCCGCCAGAACTGCCGCCTTTGATATCGAGAAAAAATGTTGGATTGACGAGGTTTTCAAGGCAGCTCAAATCGATGTGTCACTTATGTCAACCCCCGTTCCTACGGGAACTGTGGCAGGAAGAATTACCGATAACATTAAAAAAGAGCTTGGTATCGATTATGATATTATCGTTGTTAACGGCTGTCACGACCAGGTTGCAGGTATGATAGGCTCGGGCGTTTTCAACACAAATCAGGCTATGGACGGCACGGGAACGGTAGAGTGTATCCCCGTTATTTTCAAGGAAAAGCCCACCGATGCAAAGTTTTATGACTGCGGCTATTCCATAGTTCCTTATATGGACGGTTTATATGCCTGTTACGCCCTTTCCTTTACGGGCGGCGCAACGCTTAAATGGTTCAGGGATAATTTTGCCGAGCTTGAATGGCAAAAAGCAAGGGATGAAAAGGAAAACGTTTATGCATCCCTTGATAAAAAGGTTAAAAATAAGCCTACGGGAATTCTTATTCTCCCCCATTTTGCAGGTGCGGCAACCCCATATATGGACAATGATTCCAAGGCAGCATTTATAGGAATTACCCTGGAAACGGATAAATACGACCTATATAAAGCCCTGATGGAGGGCACAACCTACGAAATGCTCCTTAATTTCAACACAATGAAAGCCTTTACGGGTAAAATTGATGAGGTAAGAGCAACGGGCGGAGGCGCAACCTCCGATATATGGCTTCAGATTAAGGCCGATATACTTAATATCAATATAACAGCCCTTTCCTGCAAGGAGGTAGGTGCCGCAGGCACTGCCGCTTTGACGGGTGTTGCTCTCGGCATTTTTGACAGCTTAGAAGAAACGGTATCAAAAATGGCTCCCGTAAGAAGTGTTTTTGTTCCCAATAGCGAAAACACAAAAATTTATTCCGAATATTATAAAAAATACGCCAATTTATATAACGCAGTAAAGGGGTTATAAGGATGAAGGATTATATTGGAAATTCCTTGCAAATCAGAGGCGCCGAAAGATATATTCTCGAGGGTGGCAAGGGAAATGGAATGCACTTTATTTGTGTCCGCAACGGATTAGGGCTTGAAGCCTGGATATCTGTTGACAGAGCGGGTGATATTTCCCGAGTAAATTTCAAGGGCGATAACTTCGGTTATTTTGCACCCTGCGGCTATGTTGCCCCACAGTATTATGACGGTGAGGGTGCCGGCTTTTTAAAATCCTTTACGGCAGGATTTTTCACCACCTGCGGTCTTACGGCTGTAGGCTCACCCTGTACCGATGAGGGGGAAAATCTTCCCCTCCACGGCACAATTTCCCATATACCCGCCGAGGTTATTTCCACCGAGGAAACCGAAAACGAGCTTATAGTAAAGCTTCGTGTTACCGATGCGGTTATTTTTGGCAGAAAGCTTGCGCTTGAAAGGGTTTACCGCTTTTCTTACCTTGAAAACACCTTTGAGCTTTGCGATACGGTAACAAATAATGGAGATACCGAATCCCCTTATATGATTCTTTATCACTGCAATATGGGTTATCCCTTGCTTAGTGAAAAGAGTATTGTAAGTATACCAAACAATGGTATTATTGCAAGAAATGACCACGCCCAAAAGCATATTTCCGATGCCCTTAAAATGGAGAAGCCTCAGGCACAGTATGAAGAATGCTGTTATTACTATGATGTTAAAGAAAATATAGGTGAAGCCAGAGTTGGCATATATAATGAGGATATTGAAAAAGGCCTCATTATGGCGTATAACAAATCCGCTCTGCCCTACTTTACCGAATGGAAAATGATGGGCAAAAAGGACTATGTTTTAGGCTTGGAGCCGGGCAACTGCACCCCTGACGGCAGAGATGTTCTGCGCAAGCAAGGAAAACTTCAGTTTTTAAAGCCTGAAGAAAGCCGCTCAACCGCAGTTAAATTTATATTTACACAAGATAAAGGAGCTTTAAAATGTTAGTTACCCTCAAGGAAATATTAAAAATAGCCGAGGAAAAAAATATAGCCATAGGCTCGTTTAACACCCCCAATATGACCTCCCTTAGCGCCGTTATAGAGGGCGCCGAGGAGCTGGGACAGCCCGTAATTATTATGCACGCTCAGGTGCATGAGGAAATGGGACTATGCAAAATGGAGGAGATTGCACCCCTTATGCTGATGTTTGCCGAAAAGGCATCTGTACCCGTTTGTGTTCACCTTGACCACGGCACCGACCTTGAATATGTTGAAAGGGGCTTAGAATTGGGCTTTACCTCGGTTATGTATGACGGCTCAACCCTTTCTACAAAGGAAAATATTGAAAACACAAAAATTGCCGTTGCCAAGGCAAAATTAACGGGAGCATCGGTTGAGGCAGAAATAGGCTCAATGGGTGCCCGTGAGGGCGGAGGAGGAAACGATGCCTCTATTTACACCGACCCCGATGCCGCAGCAAGCTTTGTAGCAGAAACGGGAATTGATGCTCTAGCTTGTGCTTTTGGCACAGCCCACGGCTTCTATAAGGATGCCCCCAAGCTTGACTTCCCCCGTCTTTCCAGAATGAAGGAGTTAATCGATATTCCTCTTGTTATGCACGGCGGCTCAGGAGTTAGCGAGGAGGATTACCGTGAGGTAATAAACAGAGGTATCCGCAAGGTTAATTATTATACCTATATGTCCAAGGCAGGCGGCCAGGCAATTTCAAATAAAGAATACGCTCAGTTCCACGATGCACTCCTCGATGCTCAAAAGGCTATGAAGGAAGATGTTAAAAGAGCTATTTCAATTTTTTCAAATAAATAAAAATGGGGGCTTGAGGTTAAACCTCAAGCCCTTTAATTATGCGTTATTGAATTATTTGTTTAAAGCTTCGTTAACTGCAACAGCACATGCAACTGTCATACCAACCATTGGGTTGTTACCAGCGCCGATAAGACCCATCATCTCAACGTGAGCAGGAACTGAAGAAGAACCTGCGAACTGAGCATCGGAGTGCATACGGCCCATTGTATCGGTCATACCATAAGAAGCGGGACCTGCAGCCATATTATCGGGATGGAGGGTACGGCCTGTACCGCCACCGCTGGCTACTGAGAAATACTTCTTGCCCTGCTCGATACATTCCTTCTTATAGGTACCTGCAACAGGATGCTGGAAGCGGGTGGGGTTGGTGGAGTTACCTGTGATAGAAACGTCAACACCCTCATTGTGCATTATAGCAACACCCTCACGAACATCGTCAGCACCGTAGCAACGAACCTTAGCACGCTCGCCCTTGGAATAAGCGGTTTCCTCAACGATGGTGAGCTCGCCTGTATAATAATCAAACTTGGTCTGAACATAGGTAAAGCCGTTGATTCTGGAGATAATCTTAGCGGCATCCTTACCGAGACCGTTAAGAACAACTCTTAAAGGCTCTTTACGTGCCTTGTTTGCACTACGAGCAAGACCGATAGCACCCTCTGCAGCAGCAAAGGATTCGTGACCTGCAAGGAATGCAAAGCACTTGGTTTCCTCACGGAGAAGCATAGCGCCGAGGTTACCGTGACCAAGACCAACCTTACGGTCATCAGCAACAGAACCGGGGATGCAGAAGGACTGAAGACCTACACCGATTTTCTCGGCAGCCTCAGCAGCGCTCTTAACCTGATCCTTAATTGCGATAGCGCAGCCTACAACATAAGCCCAGGCAGCGTTCTCGAAGCAGATGGGCTGAATGCCCTTAACGATATTATAAGCATCAACACCTGCTTTATCGCAGATTTCCTTAGCCTCTTCGATAGAAGCAATGCCGTGCTTACTAAGCTCAGCGTTAATCTGAGCTATTCTTCTATCATAACTTTCAAATAATGCCATTTTACTTTACCTCCCTTATTCTTCTCTGGGGTCGATAAGCTTAGCAGCATCATCAACACGACCGTACTGTCCGCTAGCCTTTTCCAAAGCCTCGTTAGCGTCCATACCCTTTTTAATCATATCCATCATCTTGCCGAGGTGAACGAACTTGTAACCGATAATGGTATCATTTTCGTCAACAGCAATCTTGGTTATATAGCCCTCTGCAAGCTCAAGGTAACGGGGACCCTTTGCAAGTGTTGCATAGGTTGTTCCGCACTGAGAACGAAGTCCCTTACCTAAATCCTCAAGACCTGCGCCGATGGGCAGACCATCCTCCGAGAAGGCAGTTTGAGTTCTACCGTAAACAATCTGGAGGAATAACTCACGCATAGCGGTGTTGATAGCATCACAAACAAGGTCTGTATTAAGAGCCTCGAGGATGGTTTTACCAACAAGAATTTCGGAAGCCATAGCAGCCGAGTGAGTCATACCCGAGCAACCGATGGTTTCAACTAAAGCCTCTTGAATGATACCCTCTTTAACATTAAGGGTAAGCTTACAGGTTCCCTGCTGAGGAGCGCACCAGCCGATACCGTGGGTAAGGCCTGATACATCCTTAACTTCCTTAACCTGAACCCATTTGCCCTCCTCCGGGATGGGAGCAGGACCGTGATATGTGCCCTTTGCTAAGGGACACATATTTTCTACTTCATGTGAATAGTTCATATATGTACTCCTTTCGGTATTTCATACTTAATCATTATAACAATTTCTAAAGAAAAAAACAATAGTTTAATCGACAAAAAATTAACAAATTTTTGCATATTATATTGTTTTTATTTATAAAATATATTACAATTACTCTGGAGATGATATTATGTTTAAGGAAATTAGTGCAAAAGAAATCAAAGACAATATTATAAAAGCCATATCCGATGAGTGGATGCTTATCTCGGCAGGAGATAAAAATGGATACAATATGATGACTGCATCCTGGGGCTTTATGGGTGAAATGTGGGGAAGCGACAGCGTTATCGCAATGATACGTCCTCAGCGTTACACAATGGAATTTATCGATAAAAGCGATTATTTTACCCTAAGCTTTTACGGAGATAATCGGGATATTCACAAAATCTGCGGTTCAAAAAGCGGCAGAGATGTTGATAAGACGGCCCTTACGGGACTAACCCCCCTTTTCAGCGATAACACCGTTTATTTTGATGAAGCAAGGCTTGTTTTAATCTGCAAAAAGCAATACGTTGGAAAGTTAAGCGACGAAAACTTCACCGATACCGCTCCCATAGATAAATGGTATCCCGAAAAGGATTACCACAATATGATAATCGGTAAAATCCACAAGGTTTTGATTAAATAATATTTTAAAACACCGCTTCGGCGGTGTTTTTTGTATTTTAAGGAAATTTACGGCAACAATATATACCATAAAAACTGTTTGGAGTTGATATATTGAGCGGACTTACAACCGATTATTCGGGAATAAAACTATCGGCAAATCTCGATGAAAGCGTTGACATTATAAAAAATATATTCAATAAGGACTGTGTTCTTCGCATCAGAAGAATCAAACTGCCTGACGGTATTACCGAATGCGCCGTAATTTATCTTGACGGTATGGTAAACAACGAAATATTAAACGATTCAGTAATTCGCCCCTTGCTTACCCGTCACGAGGATATCCTCACAGGAGATATTGCGGATAATATATCCGAAAAAATCCTGTTTGTTAACGATTCCAAAAAGACCGACAATGTTGCGGATATTCTCCGTGCCGTGCTTTACGGTGATACCCTCCTGCTTATTTCGGGAACTACCTTTGCCCTCACTCTAAACACTAAGGGATGGAGAACGAGGGGTATATCCGAGCCCGATGATGAAAGGATTCTCCAAGGTCCCCGAGAGGGCTTTGATGAGGCGGCTCTTTTTAATGTTGCAATGATAAGAAGAAAGCTTTTGACCCCCGATTTTTGCAGTGAAATGCTTCGTGTGGGCAGAAGAACCGAAACGGTGGTTTTTATATGCTATCTTGAAAGTCTTGCGGATGAGAAATGTGTTGCCGAGCTTAAAAAGAGGATACAGAAAATAGATATTGACGGAATTCTTGACACCAACTATATAGCCGAGCATATCAGAGATAACAAGCATTCTCTCCTCAAAACAACCGGCACCACCGAGCGTCCCGATATTGTTGCCGCAAGGCTTCTTGAGGGCAGAATTGCGGTGGTTGTGGACGGAACACCCGTTGTACTGACATTGCCCTATTTATTCTCTGAAAACTTTCAGTCTGACGAGGATTATTATATTAACTTTTTCATCGCCAGTATCGGCAGAATTTTGCGCTATATCTGTTTTTTTGCGGCGGTGAGTGTACCCGGGATTTTTGTTGCTCTTACCACCTTTCATAAACAGCTTCTCCCCACCTCCTTTGCATTATCGGTGGCTCAGCTTCGAGGGGGTGTACCGCTATCCTCCTTTGTGGAATGTATACTTTTAATTTTGGTTTTCGAAATACTTAAGGAAACGGGACTGCGTATGCCTCAAAGTCTCGGTCACGCCCTTAGTATTGTTGGCGGTCTTGTTGTAGGTCAGGCGGCGGTGGAGGCGAGAATTGTAAGCGCACCTATGCTGATTGCAGTAGCATTAAGCGGTATTTCGGGGCTTATGATACCAAGGCTTAAGGGAATTGTATTTTATCTTAGAATAGGTCTTGTTTTCGCCTGTGCTTTTTTTGGGCTTTACGGCTTTATCGCCCTATCAAGTCTGTTCGTTATCAGGGTTTTCACGCTGAAAAGCTTCGGTATTGATTATACCGCATCCCTTAAAAACCCCGATTTTCAACATCTTAAGGATACCTTTTTCCGTGCCCCCTGGCCCAGTATGAAAACCCGACCGAATTTTAACAAAAACTATATCCGAAGCCGAGGTGACGGCGATGAAATTTAAAAAAATATTTGTTTTACTGATGACTTTAGTTTTACTTTTGACACTCACAGGCTGTACAGGTGGAGTTTACCGCCAACCCGACCAGCAGTATCTCGTATCGGGAATAGCCTTTAAAAGAGATAAAAGTAGAATTATCGCCTTTGCCGAAACGGTGGTTGTTAATACCGAAAGCACCGAGCAAGGGGTCAGCCGTCACATTTTTTCCGCATCGGGAAACTCAGCAGAGGAAAGTCTGCTTAATTTATCGGGGAAAATTTCAAAGCCTCTGCTTTTTGACCATTGCGGTCTTATAGCGGTTGATAAAGCTTTAAGCTCTGAACAATTTAGTCAGGTTATCGATTACTGCAAAAAAAATGAGGAAATAAACCTTGCCGCATATATGATTTCAAGCGAAAATACCGATACTCTTTTTGACTGCGAGCCCGTTTCAACGCTTACTGTAAGCTATGACCTTTTAGGAGTTATAGATAGAGTTGAATTTTTAAACGGAATAAAATTCCACAACCGATATTACGAGGTTTGCGCCAATAAACTAAGGCAAAGCGAATGCTTTTTCTTGCCCTTAGTTTCGGTAAACAAAGGCGAATATATATTATCCGGCGGAGATGTTTATATAGATAATAAAATGGTGGATAGCCTCGGCCTTACCGAAGGGGCATTATACTGTCTTTTAACCGATAATTTCAGTGATGGCAAATTTGAGGATTTTGAAATTTCCGATTCAAAAACCCGTTTTGAATGCGATTTAAGAGAGGATACTCTTTTTATTACTCTCAATATAAAGGCGGATTTAGAAAAAGGGGATTCAGCCTACCTTTCCGATAAAATTGAGCGCACCTTAGAAAACCTTAGAGGCAATACCGATATTTTCGGTTTCAAGGACAGAATATCACGAAAATACAGAAGCTTATGGAACACCGTAAAGGATAATTATAACTTTTATTACACCAATGCGAAAATTGAGGTGAAATATGAATTCTAAAGCCAATTACACCCTTCATACAATATTTCTTTGCGCAATATTTTTAATGGGAAATGCGGTTATAATTCTGCCATTCCCCTCGGCCGACGATAAAACCTTTTTAGGCTATATTTTCGCTTTTTTTATTTCTTTTGGTGTTTGCTTTTTGCTTTTACCTATACTCAATAATTTATATACAAAAAAAGCTTTTAAAAACTCCTTTCAAAAAGCGGTTTTTATCGCCCTTTACGGAGCGACCGCATTACTTTCAGCTATAGAAGCCTATCGTTGCTTTTATCAGTATGCCGATTTTGTTTCCAAAACGGTATTACCTAAGGTTTCTCCCATACTGATATCACTTATTTTTATCGCAATAGCAATTTATTTATCCTTCAGACACAGCAGCGTTATTTTTAAGTTTTCTCTTTTTTCCTTTGTGCTGGTATTCATTGCCGTTGCGGCATTTTTTATAATGTCCTATAAAAATTTTAGGTTAGATAATATCTCCCTTTTGCAGTTGCCCACCTCAAAAAAATTAATAAAACAAACCATACCTTATCTTTTAAAGGTTTTTCTGCCATTTTTGCTTGTTCTTATTTATCAGGCCTGTCAGTTCGAAAGAATAGGAAAAAAGCAAACTTTATGGGGGCTTTCGCTGGGTGGGATTACCCTCGCCCTTACACTTCTTAACAGTGTATTGCTTTTCGGCGCTCCCCTTTCGGCTAGTCTTGATTTCCCTTACGCTTCGGCTATCAGCACCGTAACTGTGGGCTATCTTTTCTCCCGTATGGACGGGTTTTCCTATTTTATATATTTTGCCTGCTGTCTTATTAAAATTTCGGTGTGTATCGGTATTATAAAATCATTGATAAAACGAATTTTCGGTTGACTTTTGAACTTCACCGTTAGATAATATATTCGGTGATAAAAATGGCAATAATCAATATAGTTATGGTTGAGCCCGAAATTCCTCAGAATACGGGCAACGTAGCCCGTACCTGTGCCGCAACGGGAGCAAGACTCCACCTTGTTGGACCTATGGGCTTTAAAATTGACGATAAGAAACTGAAAAGAGCAGGGCTTGACTACTGGCATTTTCTCGATATAACCCATTATGAAAGCTTAGATGAGTTTTTCGAGAAAAATAAGGATGGCAAATTCTTCTATTTCACAACCAAGGCAAGACACTCCCACTCGGATATTTCCTATCCCGATAACTGTTATCTGCTTTTCGGCAAGGAAACCAAGGGTTTACCCGAGGAATTGCTTCTTAAAAACCCCGAAAGCTGTGTGCGAATCCCTATGGCGGGAGAAATCAGAAGCCTTAATCTTTCCAACTCGGTAGCAATTGGGGTTTACGAGGTTTTGCGGCAATGGGACTACCCTGCCCTCGAAAATAAAGGCGAATTGCACAATTACCGCTGGGATAATGATGCCATTATATAATATATATTAGAAAATAAAATTATCTATTGAAAATTTTCCAATATATGTTAAAATAAGTATGTATAATTTTTAACAAACATTTGAAAGGATGTATTTTAATGAACGCTCTTAACAAAAAGACTGTTGACGACATTAACGTTAAAGGTCAGAAGGTTCTCGTTCGTTGCGATTTCAACGTTCCCCTTAAGAACGGAGTTATCACCGATGAAAACCGTATCAATGCAGCCCTCCCCACAATCGAAAAGCTTATTGCTGACGGTGGCAAGGTTATCCTCTGCTCTCACTTAGGCAAGCCGAAGGGTGAGCCCAAGCCCGAGCTTTCTTTGGCTCCCGTTGCAAAGGCCCTCTCCGAGAAGTTAGGCAAGCAGGTTGTTTTTGCTGCTGACGATAACGTTGTTGGCGAGAACGCTAAGGCCGCAGTTGCCGCTATGAAGGATGGCGACGTTGTTCTTTTACAGAACACCCGTTACCGTGCAGAAGAAACCAAGAACGGTGAGGCTTTCTCTGCTGAGCTCGGTTCTCTTGCAGATATTTTTGTTAACGATGCTTTCGGTACCGCTCACAGAGCTCACTGCTCAACCGTTGGTGTTGTTTCTCACGTTAAGGAAGCCGCTGCAGGCTACCTTATCGGTAAAGAGCTTAAATATTTAGGCGAAGCTGTTGAAACCCCTGTTCGTCCCTTCGTTTGCATCTTAGGCGGCGCTAAGGTTGACAGTAAGCTTCCCGTTATCGAAAATCTTTTAACCAAGGCTGATACCCTTATCATTGGCGGCGGTATGGCTTATACCTTCCTTGCTGCTAAGGGATACGGTGTTGGTACCTCTCTTATTGATGAGAGCAAGATTGATTACTGCCGTGATATGATGGCTAAGGCAGAGGAAAAGGGCGTTAAGATTCTTCTTCCTGTTGACTGCACCATTGCTAAGGAGTTCCCCGATCCTATCGATGCTCCTATTGAGGTTACCGTTGTTGATGCAGATAAGATTCCTGCTGATTACATGAGCCTTGATATCGGCACTAAGACCGCTGAGCTTTATGCTAACGAGGTTAAGAACGCTAAGACCGTTGTTTGGAACGGACCTATGGGCGTATTTGAGAACCCCATCCTTGCAAAGGGTACTATAGCAGTTGCTAAGAGCCTTGCCGAAACCGATGCTGTTACAGTTATCGGCGGTGGTGACTCTGCAGCAGCCGTTAACACCTTAGGCTTCGGTGATAAGATGACTCATATCTCCACCGGTGGCGGTGCTTCCCTTGAATTCCTCGAAGGCAAAGAGCTTCCCGGAATTGCAGCCCTAAACGATAAATAATAAATTAAAAGAGGGTTGCCGAAAATCGGCAGCCCTTGATTATGTATAAGGAGAAATAAAAATGGATAAAGCAAAAAGAAATGCTATTATAGCAGGAAACTGGAAAATGAACAAAACCCCCAGTGAAACAACCGCTCTCATAAACGAAATGAAGCCCCTCGTTGCAGGTGCTGACTGTAAGGTTGTTCTCTGCGTTCCCTTTATTGATATCCCTGCCGCAGTTGCTGCAGCCGAGGGCTCAAACATTGAAATAGGCGCTGAAAATGTTCACTTTAAGGCAAGTGGTGCATACACAGGCGAAATTTCTGCCGATATGCTTCTCGAAGCAGGCGTTAAGTATGTTGTTATCGGTCACAGTGAGAGACGTCAGTACTTCGGTGAAACCGACCAGACCGTTAACCTTCGCACCTTAGCCGCAGTTAATGCAGGTCTTACCGCTATTGTTTGCGTTGGCGAAACCTTAGAGCAGAGAGAACTCGGATACACCGAAACTCTTCTTAAATATCAGACCAAGATGGCTCTTACCAATGTAAGCGCCGAGCAGCTTAAGAATATAGTTATCGCTTACGAGCCCGTTTGGGCTATCGGTACAGGCGTTACCGCTACTGCTGACCAGGCAGATGAGGGCAACGGATATGTTCGTGCCGCTATTGCCGAGGTTTACGGCGAGGATGTTGCCAATACAGTTACTATTCAGTACGGTGGCTCTATGAACGCAAAGAACGCTGATGAATTACTTGATAAGGTCAATGTTGACGGTGGTCTTATCGGCGGTGCTTCCCTTAAGGCTGAGGATTTCTCGGTTATCGTTAAGGCAGCAAGCAAATAATTCCTTTCAGGAGAAAATATAATGAAAAAACCTATAGTTTTAACAATAATGGACGGTTTCGGCTTTAACCCCGATAAAAACGGTAACGCCATTGAAGCCGCCGCAACCCCAAGGCTTGACCGTATTTTCAAGGAATGCCCTACAACACAGATAGGCGCTTCGGGTATGGACGTTGGTCTTCCTGAGGGACAGATGGGTAACAGCGAGGTTGGTCACACCAATATAGGTGCGGGCAGAATCGTTTATCAGGAGCTTACCCGAATTACAAAATCTATAGCTGACGGTGATTTCTTCACCAACGAAGCATTTTTAAAGGCAATAGAAAACTGCAAAGCCAAAAACAGCGCCCTTCATCTTATGGGACTGCTTTCTGACGGCGGTGTTCACAGCCATATAAACCATCTTTACGGTTTGGTTGAGCTTGCAAAGAAAAACGGTCTTTCAAGGGTTTATATCCACGCTTTGCTTGATGGACGTGATGTTCCCCCAACAAGCGCCGCTGACTATATCGACCAGCTTAATTCAAAGCTCAGCGAAATAGGTTGCGGAAAGCTTGCTACCGTTATGGGTAGATTTTACGGAATGGACCGTGACAACCGTTGGGAGCGTGTTGGCAAAGCCTATGCCGCTTTAGTTTACGGCGAGGGTGTTCAGACCGATGATGCCGCTGCGGCAGTTAGAGAATCCTACACCAAGCTTGATGAGGAAGGAAAATATTTAACCGATGAATTTGTTCTCCCCACCGTTGTTTCGGGTACCGAGAGAATAAATGCAGGAGATAGTGTTATATTCTTCAACTTCCGTCCTGACAGAGCAAGAGAAATCACCCGTACCTTTGTGGATGATGATTTTGCAGGTTTCGAGCGCAAGGGCGGCAGACCACTTGTTTTCTATGTTTGCCTTACCCAGTATGATGCTTCTATGCCTAATGTTGAGGTGGCATTTAAGCCTCAGACCCTCAATAACACCTTAGGTGAATTTTTAGCAAATAAAGGACTCACTCAGCTTAGAATTGCCGAAACCGAAAAATATGCCCACGTAACCTTCTTCTTTAACGGAGGCAGAGAGGTTATGTTTGAGGGAGAAGATAGAATTCTCGTTAACTCCCCCAAGGTTGCAACCTACGATTTGCAGCCCGAAATGAGTGCTAATGAGGTTTGCGATAAGGTTTGTGAGGCAATCGAAAGCGAAAAATATGATGTTATAATCCTCAATTTCGCCAACTGCGATATGGTAGGTCATACAGGCGTATTCGAGGCGGCTGTTAAGGCGGTTGAAACGGTTGATACCTGCGTTGGCAGAGTGGAAGATGCAACCCTTAAAATGGGTGGCGTAATGCTTCTCACTGCCGACCACGGCAATGCCGACAAGATGCTTGAGGATGATGGCTCATCACCCTTTACAGCCCACACAACCAACCCCGTTCCCTTTGCGGTTATCGGCAAGGAATGTACCCTTCGTGAGGGTGGCAGACTTTGCGATATCTCCCCCACTATTATCAAGCTTTTAGGGGAAGAACAGCCTGCCGAGATGGACGGAATTTCAATAATAGAATAATCTGTTATAAAATAAAAATCCCGACTTTAAAAGTCGGGATTTTTTTGCTTTATTATTTCAAATTAAATTTCTTGAGTATCTCATCGTTCTGGCAGATTACCTGACCGAGACCGAAGATGATAAACATCGAAATAGCAGCTACGATTAAGCCCAATATGAAAAGTATAACCGCAATAAATACGAAGAACTTATCAAGCATTGAAAGAACTATTCCTATTGCCAGGAAGAAAAGCAATATAGCTACTGCAACAACAAAGGAAACTATCTTGATTATCTTGCCGAGATTATTAAGGAAGAAATCCTCAAATTTTCCAAGCCCGTATTTTATATAATCAAGGGGATTTTTCTTTGTGGGTTCCTGAACAAAGGAAGAATTTATATCCTCAAAGGAGGCAAATTCAAAATCGTAATCATATTCATCTTTTCTTTTAGCCATAACGAATTTCTCCTCTCGTCAGCCTAAACTTTTTTAACACCGATGGTTATCTTTTCGCCGTTGATATCCCATTCCTTAGTGAAGCCCTCGGCAACAGACTTTATAAGGGAATCGGCAAGAGTATCGGTAACAATATCAGACTTTCTGGCAACGGCAATTTCTGCCGCCTTACCTTCGCCCTCAACCGTAACGGTAATATGGTCCATAACGTTGAAGCCGGCTTCCTTACGCATAGTCTGAATTTTACTTACAAGCTCTCTTATATAGCCCTCTTCGATAAGGTCTTCCGTAAGAACGGTATCAATAGCAACGGTGATGCCTCTGTCATTAACAGTATAGAAGCCTTCCTTCTGCTTGGCCTCGATAAGAAGGTCATCGGCAGTGAGCTCCACTCTGCCTGAAGCTAACTCCAGAACTATACTGCCGCTCTCATCAAGAGTTTTCTTAGCAGCGCTACCGTCAAGCTCAGAAAGAGCGGTACGGATATCATTAAGCTGTTTTCCGTACTTAGGACCTACGGTTTTAAGCTGAGGCTTAAACTGATAGGTAACAAAGCTATCAACGTCACCTGCAAAGCTTACATTCTTAATATTAAGCTCATCACGGATAATATCGGTATACATAGTATCAAGCTCACTGTCGCACTTAACATACATAGTCGCCAAGGGCTGACGGTTCTTGATAGCCGAGCCGTTTCTTGCGGCTCTTCCCAGAACAACAACCGATAAAACCTTATCCATATTTTCTTCAAGGGCTTTATCTATTGCCTTTTCATCCACCTCGGGGAAATCGCAAAGGTGAATACTGATAGGCGCATTATCATCAACACTCTTTACAAGGTTCTGATAAATGTTCTCAGCCATAAAGGGAATCATGGGAGCTGCCGCCTTAGCGGTGGTAACAAGAGCGGTATAAAGAGTCATATAAGCGGTTATCTTATCATCAGTAAGCTCCTGAACCCAATAACGCTCTCTGCCTCTTCTTACATACCAGTTACTCATCTCATCAACAAATTCCTGTAAAGCTCTTGCGGCCTCGGGAATTCTGTAATTAGCGAGATTTTCGTCTACAGCCTTAACCATAGAGTTAAGTCTTGACATAAGCCATTTATCCATAACGGTCATCTTGGCTTCATTAAGAGTATACTTAGTGGGGTCGAATTTATCTATTTCAGCATAAAGCACATAGAATGCATAGGTGTTCCAAAGTGTGCCCATAAACTTGCGCTGACCCTCGGTTACAGCCTTACCGTGGAAACGGTTAGGAAGCCAAGGAGCTGAATTGGTATAGAAATACCAACGAATAGCATCGGCACCATAAGAGGTTAATGCATCAAATGGGTCAACTGCGTTGCCCTTGGATTTACTCATTTTCTGGCCGTTTTCATCCTGCACGTGACCGAGAACTATAACATTCTTAAAGGGCGCTTTATCGAAAATAAGGGTTGAAATTGCAAGGAGTGAATAGAACCAACCTCTTGTCTGGTCAACAGCCTCGGAGATAAAGTCTGCGGGGAACTGAGATTCAAACAAATCCTTGTTTTCAAAGGGATAGTGATGCTGAGCAAAGGGCATTGAGCCGGAGTCAAACCAACAGTCAATAACCTCGGGAACTCGGTGCATCTGTCCGCCACACTTTTCACACTTGATGGTTACATTATCAATGTATGGACGGTGGAGCTCTATCTCATCAGGACAGTTATCCGACATCTCCTTAAGCTCAGCAATACTGCCAATAGAATGGAGATGACCGCACTCGCACTGCCAGATATTAAGGGGTGTTCCCCAATATCTGTTTCTGGAAATACCCCAATCCTGAACATTCTGCAGCCAGTCACCAAAACGGCCTTTACCGATGCTCTCGGGTATCCAGTTGATTGTGTTGTTATTCTTAATAAGGTCTTCCTTAACGGAAGTCATCTTTATAAACCAGGATTCTCTTGCATAGTAAATGAGAGGTGTATCACATCTCCAGCAGAAGGGATAATCGTGCTCAAACTTGGGAGCATCGAAAAGAAGTCCCCTAGTTTCAAGGTCAACGAGAACATCCTTATCTGCATCCTTAACGAATTTACCTGCAAAAGGGGTTTCCTCGGTCATATTACCCTTACCGTCAACAAACTGAACGAAGGGAAGGTCATAGCTTCTGCCAACCTTAGCATCGTCCTCACCGAAGGCGGGAGCAATGTGAACTATACCTGTACCATCGGTCATAGTAACATAACCGTCACAGGTTATAAAGTGGCCCTTTTTATTCTGCTTAGCGCAAACAGGCTTAACGCATTCAAACAAAGGCTCATATTCCTTATATTCAAGGTCGGTACCCTTATAGGTTTCTAAAATTTCATAAGCGGCGGTTTCCTCGGTTGCTAATTTGCCGAGAACCTTATCAAGCAAAGCCTCTGCCATATAATAAGTATAACCGTCAGCCGCCTTTACCTTACAGTAGCTCTCATCGGGATTAACGCAGAGTGCCACGTTGGAGGGAAGGGTCCAGGGTGTAGTAGTCCAAGCAAGGAAATAGGCGTCCTCTCCTATAACCTTAAAGCGAACAACCGCACTGCGCTCCTTAACATTTTTATATCCTTGCGCCACCTCATGAGAGGAAAGGGGTGTTCCGCAGCGGGGACAATAAGGCACAATTTTAAAGCCCTTATATAAAAGGCCCTTATCATAAATCTGTTTTAATGCCCACCACTCAGATTCAATAAAATCATTATGATAGGTAACATAAGGATTATCCATATCAGCCCAGAAGCCAACGGTTTTGGAGAAGTCCTCCCACATACCCTTATACTTCCAAACGCTTTCCTTACAGTGCTCTAAGAAAGGTTCAAGACCGTACTCCTCAATCTGCTCCTTACCGTCAAGTCCCAAAAGCTTTTCAACCTCAAGCTCAACGGGAAGACCATGGGTATCCCAACCGGCCTTACGGGGTACCATACAGCCCTTCATAGTTCTGTAACGGGGTATCATATCCTTAATAACTCTGGTTAGAACGTGACCTATGTGAGGCTTACCGTTAGCGGTAGGAGGTCCGTCATAGAAAACGTAAGGCTCTCCGTCCTTACGCTCAACGATACTCTTTTCGAATATCCCTTCCTTATCCCAGAATTCCTTTATTTTTTTCTCTTCCTCAACAAAATTTACGTTAGGAGATATATTTTTATACACCTTTATTGCTCCCTTTAAAAAAGATAAAAAACAACAAAAAGGCTTTCATCCTGAGAGGACGAAAGCCCCTGTCAACATTAAATTATTCCTTAGGTGCAGCAGTAGGAACCTGATGCTTAAGAGCAGCTCTGGTCTTACGAACCTCTGCAACGTTTGCGGTAAGTCCCTCATCTGCACGACGCATAATATCATCAACAAAGTCCTGAGCGGCCTTGCGCATCTCACGGCTCTTTGTCTGTGCATTTGCGATGATTTCAGCAGCCTTTTCCTGAGCCATCTTAACGATTTCCTGCTCAGCAACTATAGCTCTTGCTCTTTCCTCTGCGCTTCTGATAACAGCATCAGCCTCACGCTTAGCGTTAGCGATAATGTCTGCACGGTCTGCAACGATACCCTTAGCCTGCTTGATTTCTGCAGGGATGTTAAGACGGATATCATCAACTACGGCACGAAGCTTCTCAATGTCAACTACGGTTTTTTTGCCGGGGATTTTTATACCGCTGTCAAGCACCTCGTCAAACTGTTCCAATAATTCATCCAATGTCATTTTTTCTTCCTCCGTTATTATTTTAATTGCATTTTCTATTTTCCTATCCTATCAATTATATCATCCAATATAACTGCAGGCACAAAACCCGATATATCTCCGCCCATACTGGCAATCTGCTTAACCATACTTGAGCTAAGATACATATTCTGCTCCGCCGTTGTTAAAAACAGCGTTTCAACCTTCGGATTAAGTTTTTTATTGGCAAGTGCCATCTGAAACTCATACTCAAAGTCAGACATAGCACGTAAACCCTTGATTATGGCGTTGGCGCCCTTTTCGGCGGCGTATTCCGCCAAAAGACCGTCATAACAGTCAACCACAATATTTTTATGGTCCCCAACGCATTTTTTTATCATTTCAACCCTTTCGTAAGGGGTGAAAGAGCATTTTTTTGCGGCATTGTTCATAACAACAACGATAAGCTTATCAAACATATTTGCAGCTCTCGTTATGATATCTATATGCCCCATTGTTACCGGATCAAAGCTTCCGGGACAGATAGCTATGTTCATGCCGTTTCCTCTTTTCTGTAACAGGTGACGTAAACCTTACCGTAACGGTAACGGCGGACTGCCTTAAAATCTTCCACCACTTCGGGAAGCTCCACCTCTAAAGGATGCTCGCATACGATAACACCGTAATCACTCATCACCTTTGCCACAGCATTAAGTGCTGGTTCAAGCAACCCTGACGCATAGGGTGGGTCAAGAAAGGCGATATCAAAACGGTCACTAGTAACAGCGGTAAAGGAAGAATAATCCCCCTGATGCACCCGAGCTTTATCCTCAAAGCCTGAAATTTCAAGATTTTTACGCACAATTTTTACCGAGTTTGCCGATGAATCAACAAATACTGCACTCTGTGCCCCTCTGCTTAATGCCTCAATACCCAGCTGACCAGAACCTGCAAAAAGGTCCAGAACTCTTCTGCCCTCAAGCTCAAACTGAAGGGCGCTGAAGATTCCCTCCTTAACCCTATCGGGGGTGGGGCGGACATCTCTGCCATCAGGGGTTATAAGTCTTTTGCCCTTTGCAGAGCCGGTAATAATGCGCATAACATCACCAAAAGTAAAATTAGTATAAGACAGAATACTCCCTTATAACTTTCTTTATTATCCCACCAAACCATACCTTTTGTCAAGATAATTTTATATATTCGAAAAATATCTTGATATTTTGTTATATATTATATATAATGGCGGTAGAATTTAACAGCAAGGCAGGTTAAAAATCAATGAAATATGGATTTTACGACAACAAAAACCGAGAATACGTTATAACCAGACCGGATACCCCCGCTCCCTGGCTTAATTATCTTGGAAACGGAAAGTTCAGCGGTATAATAACCAACACCGCCGGCGGACTTATCTTTAACAAGGATTCGGGCAACCACAGAATAACCCGTTACCGTTTTAACTCTATCCCTTGGGACCGCCCGGGAAGATATCTTTATCTTCGTGATACGGATAGCGGCGAATATTGGTCTGCTTCCTGGCAGCCCGTTATGAAGGAGCTTGACTCCTATGAATGCCGCCACGGACACGGCTACACCAAAATCAAGGGCGCTTACAACGGTATTACCAGTAACACAACCTATTTTATACCTCTTGATAAGGATTATGAGGTTTGGAAGGTAATCCTTAAAAACGATACCGATAAGCTGAGAAATTTACGTGCCTTTACATATATTGAATTTTCAAGCTATAAGGCTCAGTATGATATACAGTGCGACTGGCCGAGATACTTTATGAGCGGTTGGAACGAGGGAAATGCCGCTGTGTTTGACCCCTCGGATGACTGGCTAAACGTTGAAAAAAGACTAAGCTTTATAGGAACAAATCTTACTATTACAGGCTTTGACTGTGACCGTGATATCTTCATCGGAAGATACAGAAGCGAAAGCAATCCTATCGCCGTTGAAAAGGGTGAGTGCCGCAACACCACCGTTAATGCGGACAACTGTTGCGGCAGTATTTGCGCCGATATCAGCCTCGAAGCCCACGAAGAAAAGGAATTTTATATTATCGTTGGTATAACCGATGATTCCAAGAAAATCGGCGGTATTATTGACGGTGCTGTTGCCGATGCCGAAAAGGATTTCAACGAGCTTTGCGATTTCTGGAAAGACCACGTTGACAGAATACAGATAGAAACTCCCGATGAAGAAATGAACACTATGATAAACTGTTGGCATCCCTATCAGTGCCGTATGACCTTTAACTGGTCGAGATTTATCTCTTATTATGAGAGAGGTCTTGACAGAGGTTGGGGTTACCGTGACAGTATGCAGGATGTTCTGGGCGTTATTCACTCCATACCCGAACAGGTTAAGGAGAGAATTAAAACCCTTCTTTCCATCCAGTATTCAAGAGGAGATGCAAGAGCAGTTTACTATCCGGGAACGGGCGAATCCAGCGGCGGTGGCCGTTCGGACGACCATATCTGGGGTATATTCTCGGTTTGCTCATATATCCGTGAAACGGGAGATTACGGCTTCCTCAGCGAAAAGGTGCCTTATGTTGACGGCGGCGAGGCTACCGTTTGCGAACACCTTATAAAGGGACTTGAATTTACCCGTGAGCATACAGGTGAGCACGATATTCCCCTATTCCTGCATAATGACTGGAATGACTCTCTTAAAAATATCGCTATCAAGGGCAAGGGAGAAAGCTCCTTTGTATTCTTCCAGGCCGCCCATGCTGCATATGAACTGAAGCTTTTATTCGACCATATTGGCGACAGTGAAAAATACGCCTGGGCAGAGGATTATTACAACTGGTGCGAAAGCGTTTACAACAAGCTTTGGGATGGTAAATGGTTCTTACGTGGCTTTACCGACTACGGTGAAAAATACGGTACCGATGAGGATGAATTCAACAAGATATTCCTTAACCCTCAATCCTGGGCGGTGCTCAGCCGCTTGCCCAGTGCCGAGCAGGGCAATTCTGCCTTTGAAAACGTTAAGAAATATCTCTTTACCGATATGGGTGTAACCTCCCACGCTCCCGCCTCCTCAGGCATTGATATTCCCAACAAGAGCTATTTCGGACTTAAAGCGGGTGTTCGTGAAAATGGAGGACTTTTCTTCCACGCAAGCACCTGGGCAATTATAGCCGAAACAATCCTTGGCAGAAATGAGGATGCATATTCACTTTATCACCGTGAGCTCCCCACTATGAGAGACGATAAGGTTGATGACTGCTTTATAGAGCCCTATGTTTACGCCTCCTCCATGATAGCCCCTTGCCACCCCAAGAATAGATTAGGCGTTGGCTCCTGGCTCAGCGGTACAGCCTCCTGGATGTATGTTGCAGCAACCCAGTACATCTTAGGCTTCCGCCCCGATTATGACAGTGTTGTTATTGACCCCTGCGTACCCGCTCATTGGGACGGCTTTAAATACACCCGAATTTACAGAGATATTAAAATGAACGTTGTTTCGGGCAAACTACCCTTCGAAAATGCAAGATGCAAAGCTCTTATCATTGACGGTAAGAGAATCGAAGGAAATAAAATTCCTCTTTGTGAAATCGAGGGCAAAGACAGCGTTAATATTGAAATTGTTTACTAATAGGCATAAAAAAATCCGCAGTTTTCACTGCGGATTTTTGTTTTTCTTTATTTACTTGTACCTAAAGAGGTTTCCTTCTGGATAACATCGTGGGCGCCACCCTCGATAATACTTGTAGCACTTACAAGGGTAAGCTTTGCTTTCTGCTGAAGCTCAGGAATGGTAAGAGCTCCGCAGTTGCACATTGTGGACTTAACCTTGCTGAGTGAAAGGTTAACATTATCCTTTAATGTACCTGCATAGGGAACATAGGAATCAACGCCTTCTTCGAAGGAGAGTTTTTTATCTCCGCCAAGGTCATATCTCTGCCAGTTTCTTGCTCTGTTGGAGCCTTCACCCCAATATTCCTTATAATAATTGCCGTTTATGTTAATTTTATTTGTGGGGCTTTCATCAAAACGGGCAAAATATCTGCCGAGCATAAGGAAATCTGCGCCCATAGCGAGAGCCAGAGTCATATGATGGTCGTGAACGATACCGCCATCGGAACAAACAGGAACATAAATTCCGGTTTCCTCAAAATACTCATCTCTTGCCTTGCAAACATCGATAAGAGCAGTAGCCTGTCCCCTACCGATACCCTTGGTTTCTCTGGTTATACAGATAGAGCCGCCACCGATACCTACCTTTATAAAGTCAGCTCCTGCTTTAGCAAGGAAAAGGAAGCCTTCCTTATCAACAACGTTACCTGCGCCAACCTTAACGGTATCACCGTATTTTTCACGGATAAAATCAATAGTTCTTGACTGCCACTCGCTAAATCCCTCGGAGGAGTCAATACAAAGAACATCTGCACCAGCCTCAACCAATGCGGGAACACGCTCGGCATAATCTCTTGTGTTAATACCTGCGCCTACGATATATCTCTTTTCCTTATCAAGCAATTCATTGGGGTTTTCCTTATGGGCATCATAGTCCTTACGGAAAACAAAATATTTTAAATTTCCGTTTTTATCAACAATGGGAAGAGAATTAAGCTTGTTATCCCAGATAATATCGTTAGCGGTCTTAAGGGTTGTATCCTCATCGGCAGTTATAAGGTCTGCAAGAGGAGTCATAAATTCCGAAACCTTAGTATCGGGTGACATACGGCTAACCCTGTAATCACGGCTGGTAACAATACCTAACAGCTTGCCGTTTGAAGAACCGTCCGATGTAACAGCAACGGTGGAATAACCGTTCGCAGCCTTTAAAGCCAGTATATCGGCTAAGGTATTATCGGGGGTTACGTTGGATGCGCTTACAACAAAGCCTGCTTTATAAGCCTTGGCTCTTGCTACCATTGCAGCCTCATCCTCTATACTCTGAGAACCGAAGATAAAAGATACTCCGCCCTCTCTTGCCAATGCAACCGCTAATCTTTCACCCGAAACCGACTGCATTATTGCCGAGGTCATAGGAATATTCATAGAAATAGCAGGTTCCTCACCCTTTTTGAACTTAACAAGGGGTGTTTTGAGACTTACATTGGCAGGTACACACTCCGAAGAGGAATAACCCGGAACCAAAAGATACTCATTAAAGGTATGAGAAACTTCATTAAAATAAAATGCCATAATTTTTCTCCTTTTCTCATAAATATTTTTATAATAATATTACTTTTAAGGAATAATGTCAACCGAAAAAATATTTTTTATTGAATAATCCCAAATTTTTTCAAATATTTCCAAAAAAATGTTGCAAAATATTTTTGATTGTGATATAATTTATCGGCTATGTTGGATACATAGCGAAAAAATTACACACATTCCGTCTCAATTTCGGTCAGGTGACGCCGTGATACTAAGGCGTATTCCGACACAATGGCGGGATGGAGGAAAAACCTCAGGAGGAAAAATTTATGGCAGTAGTATCAATGAAACAGCTTCTTGAAGCCGGTGTTCATTTCGGACATCAGACAAGACGCTGGAACCCGAAGATGGCAGAGTACATTTTCACAGAGCGTAACGGAATCTATATTATCGACCTTCAGAAGACCGTTAAGAAGCTTAACGAGGCTTATATGTTCGTTCGTGACATAGCAGCTGAAGGCGGAGATATCCTTTTCGTTGGAACCAAGAAGCAGGCTCAGGATTCCGTTAAGGAAGAAGCAGAGCATTGCGGAATGCCCTATGTAAATGCTCGTTGGTTGGGCGGTATGCTTACCAATTTCTCAACTATCCGCACAAGAATTGCAAGACTTAATCAGCTTCGCAACATGAGAGATGACGGTACTTTCGAGCTTCTCCCCAAGAAGGAAGTTGTTAAGTTAAATCTTGAAATCGAAAAGCTCGAGAAATATCTCGGCGGAATTCAGGAAATGAAGAAGATCCCCGGCGCAATGTTTATCGTTGACCCCCGCAAGGAAAGAATCGCAGTAGCAGAGGCTAAGAAGCTCGGTATTCCGATTGTTGCTATTGTTGATACCAACTGCGATCCCGATGAAATCGATGCAGTTATCCCCGGTAACGATGACGCTATTCGTGCCGTTAAGCTCATTGCAGAAACCATCGCTGCCGCTGTTATCGAAGGCAGACAGGGTACTGAAATGGGAACCGCAGCAACTGAAGAGGCTGCAGAGGTAGTTGAAGAGGTTGCCGAGGCAACAGAAGAAGCTGCTGAATAATTAAACTTTTATGTGGCAGGTAAGCCCTGCCACTGTAAATTTATACGGAGGTAATTCAAATGGCTTTTACTGCTAAAGACGTTCAGGCTTTAAGAGAAAAAACCGGTTGCGGTATGATGGATTGCAAAAAGGCACTCGTTGAGTGCGATGGCAATATGGATGCTGCCGCTGACTATTTAAGAGAAAAGGGTCTTGCTTCTCAGGCTAAGAAGGCAAGCCGTGTAGCCGCTGAGGGTACTGTTTGCACCTATACTAAGGATGGCGTAGGCGTTATGGTTGAGCTCAATGCTGAGACCGACTTCGTTGCAAACGGTGAAGGCTTTAAAGCTCTCGCTGCTAAGGTTGCAGAAATTGTTGCAGAGCAGAATCCTGCTGATATGGATGCTCTTCTTGCTTGCGAGAAGGACGGTATGACCGTTGAAGCAATGGTTCAGGAGCTTTTCCTTGCTATTCGTGAAAACATCAAAATTCGTCGTTTCATTCGTGTTGAAGGTAAGGTTGTTTCTTATGTTCACGCAGGCGGCAAAATCGGTGTTCTTGTTAACTTTGATACCGATATTGCAGGCGATAACGAGGCTCTCATTGCTATGGGTAAAAACATTGCAATGCAGATAGCTGCTATGAATCCTGCTTATCTTGATAGTGCTTCTGTTCCTGCAGAGGTTATCGAGAAGGAAAAGGAAATCCTCATCGCTCAGATGAAGGAGGACCCCAAAATGGCAGGTAAGCCCGATATGGTTCTCGGCAAAATTGTTGAAGGAAAAATCGGCAAATACTACAAGGAGAACTGCCTTGTTGAGCAGCAGTACGTTATTGACGGTGACCTTACCGTTGGTAAGTACGTTGAGAAAACTGCTAAGGAGCTTGGCTCTGACATTAATATTGCTTCCTTTACCCGTTATGAGAAGGGCGAAGGCATCGAGAAGCGTGTTGACGATTTCGCAAGCGAAGTTGCCAGCATGATTAAGTAATTAAATCGCAAAATTAAAACGACGGCAAATGCCGTCGTTTTTTTATTCTATAATTTTAATATCAAAAAAGCCCATTTCAAGGTCGCCGCAATCAGACTCTAATTCAATAGGCAAGCCTGCAGGACTTACGGTTAAATCATATTCGCAGCCATCTACTCTACCCTCGATGAAATATTCACCATCATCGCTTCGCACCTGTTTATCGCCGCTTCTGATATCGTTGAAAATTTTATTTATCTCTCCGAAAGCACCCGTCAGCTGTGGATTTTTCTCGGTGTATTCAAGTCCGTCAAGGGTGGACTTAAGCTCATCACCTGTAAACTCAAGTCTTAAGCCCTTTATATCCTCGGGAGAGGTTATATCAAAGGTCATATTACCCTGAGCATCAATAAGAGCATCCGCTTCATAGGTTTCGTTATAATAATGAACCCTTGTATTAAAGCTGAGGTTCTCCGTAACGGGTACAGTTTCGGTACCCACAGAGCACCCTGCCAACAGAAAAATAAATAAAAATGCTGCAATTATCTTTTTCATAAGCTTTTCTCCTTTTGGAGAAGCCATTAATTAAAGATTATTTATTATGTCCGACGGCAGCATTCCCATTTCGCCGAACTGCTTCGCCGCTAAGTCCCCTGCGGCGCCGTGGATATAAACCGCAGACTTCACTGCCTCCTCGCAAGCCACACCCTGCGCTAACAAGGATACCGTTATACCCGCAAGAACATCACCGCTGCCGCCGGTTGCCATACCGGGATTTCCCGTTGTATTAAAGAAAATTTTACCGTTCGGCAATGCAACTATTGTGTTTGCTCCCTTAAGCACCAGAATAACATTCAGTTCCTTTGCCGTTTTTGAAGCATAATAAATTCGGTTTTGCTCTATTTCGGCGGTTGTAACACCACAAAGTCTTGCCATTTCACCTGGATGAGGGGTTAAAATAATCTCTTTTTTCGCTTCTCTTATAATATTTATGCGCCGGCAGAGAGCATTTATACCGTCAGCATCGATAACTATCGGGCAATCGGCTTTTTTTATTATCTTTTCAAGAATTTTAAGCGTATCCTCATTATTTCCCATACCGCACCCGATAAGGAGAGCATTACCTGAGGAAATATGTTCATAAATTCTATTGTCATCACTGTCAGCCGTTCCGTTTTTACCCGTTTTTACGGGAATGCAAACCGCTTCAGGCACCGCCGCAGTAAAGGGTGAATAGATACTATCGCAAATTACCGCCCTTAATATACCTACGCCGCTTCTAAGTGCGCCCCTTGCTGCAAGAATTGCCGCTCCGCACATACCATAGCTTCCGCAAATCATAATAGCTGTACCGAAATCCCCTTTATGGGAATTGTGACGTCGGTCAGTAAAATTTGGTTTTTCTATAGTATAATAATCGGCTTTATGAGGTTTCACTCCAATATCCGCAACCTCAACTTTACCGCAATAATCCGAGCTCTCGGGCAATAGAAAGCAGGGCTTCAGAGCGATAAAAGTAACCGTCATATCCGCTCTTACTGCCGCTCCCATAACTGCTCCCGAATCAGCTTCTACTCCGCTTGGGATATCGATGGCGATTTTTATGCCGCCAATTGAATTTATTTTTTCGATTAATTCTACCGCTTCACAAGATAGCGTACGGTTTAAGCCTATACCGAAAAGGGCATCTATAACAATATCGTAATCTCCTTCAAGGGTTGATAAAACATCTACCCCCGAAAGGGCAGTAAAATAATGCCTTGCATCATCCGTTTCGGGCTTGCCAAAGGGAATAATTACATCCACCGCCGCTTCTTTTCTTAGTATATTGGCGCAGACAAATCCATCTCCGCCGTTGTTGCCCTTTCCGCACACCACGGCTATTTTTTTATTCTTGACATCATAAGCCGCTCTGATTTTCTCTGCTGCAGCTTCTCCGGCTATGCCCATTAATTCCGTAAAAGAAAAGATGCCGCTCTCTACGGCCTTCTTTTCTGCCTCCCTTACCGAGGCTTTGTTAAGCACCGTCATCACGACATCTCCTTATATTTAATCTTTGAAAGCACTGTTTGCAACAAATTTAGGCATAAACTTTTTCATAGCTTCCTTCATTCTTCCCTCGGGAGATAAAACAAGCTTTATAGCACCCTTGCCCTCAGAAGAGGCAATTATAACATAAGCATTAGGGTCGGTTTTATTACAAGCGATAAGATTTGTTGCATATTTTCTTGTATCCTGCTTGTTGGGATTATATTTCTCAACACTTTCTACCTCACTAAGGTTAAAGGTGAGAAGTCTTTTTCGGGTGCTTTTAGACATAATCTTATCAACGTCAAGTATTCCGTTGGTGATTATGTATTCATATTCGAGGTTGAATTTACCCGAAAACTTATATGCAAAATAAAAAGCAAGTGCAATTATAAGTAACTGAATAGAGCCTAATCCCAAAAATAGAAAAACAGCTAAGAAAATTATTATTGTCGCAAGCCATATTCCAATAACCGCAAGCCAAGATTTACCGGTTTTTTTAACCGGAACTATTTGTTCAAAAAAAGTATCCATTACATCCTCCGAAAAATAATCTTTCATACATTATACACCAAAACCCTTAGTACTTGCAATATAAATTGTTTTGTTATATAATAAATTTAATACTTTGTTCAAAAAAGGACATATTTTTCATTATGAATAAGAAAAAAACAAACAGGGCTGCTTTGCTCTGGATAGCAGCACGAAGCAAAAAATTCGTTCCATCTATAATATTGTTAACACTTATAAGCATAGTTTCATCCTTAAGCTATGTTTTTCTTGCGTTGGCATCAAAAAATATTTTGGATATTGCAACAAAGGATTCTTCGGATAGTCTGCTTTATTCCGCCCTTTTCCTTTTCGGAATAGTTATTATGCAGATTTTGCTTAGCGCTGTTTCCTCAGCCCTTAAGGTACGTATATCCTCAAAGCTTACAATTCATATAAGAAATTATCTGTTTTCTTCCATAACCAAGCAGGAATATTCCCGTGTTTCTTCCTTTCATTCGGGAGATATACTCAACCGCCTGACCTCCGATACCGATTCGGTTGTTTCGGCAGTTGTAGGAATTATTCCGGGAACGGCATCTACCTTCGCCAAAATCATAGGCGGAGCTTCAACACTTCTTTTGCTAAATTGGAAATTTGCAATTATTGCTCTGTTTTTAGGAGTTATGTTCCCTGCCATTGGCAGAATCGCAAACAAGCGTTATAAGCACTTACATAAAGAATGTCAGCGCACTGAGGGCGAAACCCGTTCCTTTTTACAGGAATGCTTTGAAAATATAATCGTTATAAAATCCTTTATAAGCGAACTGCCCTTCCTTAAAAAGCTTAACCGCAGTATGAGGGAGCATTATCGCCTTAAGATGAAGCGTAATAATATTTCCATACTTACCCATATTGGTCTTTATTCCTTCTTTACGGTAGGCTATTATATCGTTCTTATTTGGGGTGCTTCATCCATCGCAGCAGGAGCTATGACCTACGGAACACTGATGGCATTTTTACAGCTTATATCAAATCTGCGCTCACCCTTGCAGAACGTTTCGGGCATTATTCCTCAGTATTATTCCGCTCTTGCCTCTGCCGAGAGAATTATGGAACTGGAGCAGGGCGAAACCGAGGCTCCCGCCTCCAAAAAAATTGAGGGACTTAAAAAACGCTTCAAGAACATTGAAATTGATAACGTTTCTTTCTCATACGATAACGAAAAAACCCTTAAAAACTGCAGCTTTACCATTGAAAAGGGTAAAATCACCGCTCTTACGGGTAAATCCGGTTGCGGAAAGAGTACATTGTTTAAGCTTTTGTTAGGTCTTTATGAACCGGACGAGGGCTCTATAAAAATTGACGGTAAAACCAAAGTTGACTGCACTACAAGAGGTATGTTTGCCTTTGTTCCTCAGGGTAATCTTATTCTTTCGGGAACAATCAGAGAAAATATAACCCTTTGTGATGAAACGGTTGATGAAAAGAAGATTATCAATGCCGCAAAGATGGCAGAAATTTATGATTTCATAATGGAACAGCCCTTAGGCTTTGATACACCTCTTGCCGAGCGTGGAGCAGGTCTTTCGGAGGGACAGATTCAGCGAATAGCAATAGCCAGAGCTCTGCTTTACGATGCTCCAATATTATTACTTGATGAATCAACCTCCGCCCTTGACGAGGCAACCGAAACAAAGCTACTTGCAAACATTAAAGCTATTCCCGGTAAAACCGTTGTTTTCATCACCCACAGAAAGAGAAGCCTTGATGTGTGCGACCGTGTAATAAAGGCGGACGGTAAAAAATTCGTTGAGGTAAAATAAAATATTGACATATTTTTCCTTAGGTGTTATAATACCCCTTGCAATAAGGGAGCTTGATGAAACTCAGGCTGAGAGGGAGTCCGTTTTTGACTATGACTCCGACCTATAACCTGATGCGGATAATGCCGCCGTAGGAGAAAAAGTAACTTCTTGCCGCAGGTTTATTGCCTGCGGCTTTTTTATTTGCTCGGGGAATTGCGCATAATAATATTGTGATAATATCACAAAAGGAGAAATGAAAAATGAAAAACAAACAGCTTTACAGAATTTGTGAATCTGCCGTATTAATTGCGCTTTCGCTCGCTTTAATGCCCATCGAGATTCCGGGACCCGCTTTTGGCGGAGATATCGATTTAGTTATGATTCCCTTGTTTATAATAGCCTACCGTAACGGCCTTGGCTATGGAATTACAAGCGGCCTTGTTTTCGGTTTCGTTAAATGCCTTATCGGCGGCGGAATCGGTTGGGGATTACCCTCTGTTCTTCTCGACTATGTTCTTGCCTACGGCGCAGTAGGTCTTGCAGGTATATTTAAGGAGAAATCCTGGGCTATTGAATTATCCACCCTTATCGGCTGCTTTGCAAGATTTGTTATCCACTTTATAAGCGGCATCACACTTTATGCCATTACCGCCCCCACCGAGCTTGCAGGGATGACCTTTGTTAACCCCGTTTTGTATTCCACTGTTTATAACGCACTTTATATGCTCCCCAACACCATTATTGCGGTTATTATTATGTCCCTTCTCAGATTTGTACTTAAAAGGATGAAGAAAGTACAGTAGTAGGCTTGTTCACAGTTTATTAAAAAACAGTTGTATTTATCCCCTTTTTATGATAAAATAGAACATAGCTTTTAGATTTGAAAGGGGAAAAATATGAGAGCTGACGGTAAAAAAATCAAAAAAACGGACCCGATGTATCTTATCGCACCTTATATAATGAAACAGCGTTCGGATTCGATGAATATGATAACATTGGATATCCCGATAGACCCTATACAGAGTTACATAAACGCAAAGCGCAAGGAAGGAATAAGTGTAAGCCACATGGCGGTTATTCTTTCGGCCTATCTCCGCACGGCGGCGGAGTTTCCTATGCTTAACCGCTTTGTTGTTAACAGTAAGATTTATGCCAGAAACGAGTTTGCTGTTGGCATGGTGGTTTTAAAGGGAGGCGTTCTTGACCATGGAACAATGTCTAAGATGTACTTTGACCCCAAAAATACAATTTTTGAGGTTAACGATATTATAAATAAGTATGTTGACGATAACCGCAACAATCCCGAAAACAACGGAACCGAAAAGATAATGAAAATTCTTCTGGCTATTCCCGGTGTTATGCCCTTGGGTGTTGCAATTCTTCGTGGGCTTGACCGTTTCGGTCTCCTGCCCAAGGCAGTTATAGATATGTCACCCTTCCATATGAGTCTTGGTATTACCAACCTTGCCTCTATTCGCACCAACCATATTTTCCATCACTGCTATAATTTCGGAACAACAAGTATCTTTATCGCTATGGGTAACCTTAGGGATGTTGTTAAGAAAAAGGGTGATGAGATTATCGTTGAGCGTTGTATGCCCTTGGGTGTTACAATGGATGAAAGAATTTGCTCAGGCAGTTATTTTGCCGTGGCTTTCAGAAAAATGAAATATTATCTGAAAAATCCTGAGCTTCTGGAAACCCCACCCGAAAAGGTTATCGAGGACCCTGAAATTTAAAGCACGAAGAAGTGATGAAAATTCATCACTTCTCAGACTTTAGACAAACTATACTTTAATGAATGCGGCTTTTAAAGCCGCATTTTTTGTTTTTTCGGCGACAGGTGCGGCGAAAAAACTCCTTGCAAGCGAAAATCCGCTTTTAGAGCGGATTTTCAAGGGCACTGGGGTGGTATTGGCGGGGACGGAGTGCAGTCAAAATTTTTAAAAAGTTTTGCGAACGGTGTTCCCGTCCAAGAGAGTGGCGACAAAGTCACCACTCTCAGAAGCGATGAAATTTCATCGCTTCTTTTCTATTTATCCCTTGATTTTATATTATTTAGTGGTATAATAAATGTAGAAAAATTAACAATACGGAGGAAATAAAATGTTAGTTTCTGCAAAAGAAATGCTTAACAAAGCAAAGGCAGGCAAATATGCCGTAGGCCAGTTCAACATCAACAATCTTGAATGGACCAAAGCCATTCTCTTAACCGCTCAGGAGTTAAATTCTCCCGTTATTCTCGGTGTATCTGAGGGTGCAGGTAAATATATGTGCGGCTACAAAACCGTTGTTGGTATGGTTAACGGTATGTTAGAGGAATTAGGAATAACCGTTCCCGTTGCTTTGCATCTTGACCATGGTAGCTATGAAGGTGCTAAGGCCTGTATCGCAGCCGGCTTCTCATCTGTTATGTTTGACGGTTCTCATTATCCCATTGAAGAGAATATTGCAAAGACCAAGGAATTGGTTGCAACCTGTAACGAATTAGGTCTTTCCCTTGAGGCCGAGGTTGGTTCTATCGGCGGCGAGGAAGACGGTGTTATCGGCGCAGGTGAGGTTGCTGACCCCAACGAATGCAAAATGATTGCAGACCTTGGCGTTACAATGCTTGCAGCAGGTATTGGTAATATCCACGGAAAGTACCCCGAAAATTGGGCAGGTCTTTCCTTCGATACTCTTGATGAAATCCAGAAGCTTACAGGAACTATGCCGTTGGTTCTCCACGGAGGTACAGGTATCCCCGAGGATATGATTAAAAAGGCTATCTCCTTAGGCGTTTCCAAGATAAATGTTAATACCGAGTGTCAGTTAAGCTTTGCTGCTGCTACACGTAAGTATGTTGAGGAGGGCAAGGACCTTCAGGGTAAGGGCTTTGACCCCAGAAAGCTTTTAGCTCCCGGCTTTGAGGCTATCAAGGCAACCGTTAAAGAAAAGATGGAGCTTTTCGGTTCTGTAAATAAGGCTTAAATTATTAAAACGCTTGGTCAGTTGACCAAGCGTTTTTCTTATAAGCTATTCTGTTCATCAAGAGAGAGGGAGAAGCTTTCCATAAATTCCTCCATAAAGATATCGGCCTCAGGCAGCTTTAAATCTGTTATTGCCTGACGGATAGTCTTCTCGGCAACCGCAAATTCTCTGTTGCCCGTTGAAAGCTCTTCGATGCATTTTATAAGGGCAGAAATCTTATCTGCTGCCTTTATGATTCTTTTTTCCTCCTCATTAGGATTATAAAGACTGTAAAACTCATCCCTCATATCCTCGGGAAGCATACCGATAAGCCTTTCCTCGCTAACCTTTTCTATCTGCTTATATGCCTTTTTAATATCCGAATTATAATATTTAATAGGTGTTGGCATATCCCCCGTTATTATCTCGGAGGTATCGTGGAAAAGTGCCGCAGTTGCGATACGGTTCGCATCCACATTGCCATTAAGCCTTTTGTTTTTTATTACCGCCAATGCATGGGCTACCATAGCCACCTCAAGGGAATGCTCACTTAAATTCTCATTCCTTGTGTTCCGCATTAAACCCCAACGATATATATTCTTCATTCTGGACATCATCGCATAAAAATGATTTTTCATTATTTTCACTGCCTTTCTTGAATATTATAACATTTACTGATATAATATCAATAAGAAATATTTTTAGAAGGCGTGATTTTTTTGAATTTTTCCTACTCTAAGCTCACAACCTTAAAACCTCAAAAGAGTAAGGCCCTTTCAACTTTTCTCATAGCCCTCGGCGTTGCCGCCGCTTTTTTCCTTCCCTATATGTTTATGGACAGGGGCTATTTTATATTTTACGGCGATTTTAATGTTCAGCAAATTCCCTTTTATCAGGAATGTCATGCCGCAATAAAATCGGGCAACTGGGGTTGGAACTGGAATACAGATTTAGGCGCCAACTTTATCGGCTCTTATGCCTATTATCTTGTAACCAGTCCATTTTTCCTCATAACTCTGCCCTTCCCAAATAGCTTTGTTCCCTATCTTATGGGACCGTTGCTTATCCTAAAATTCGCCTGCTGCGCTTTAACGGCATACTTTTATATCCGCCGTTTTACTAAAACAAGCGATGCGGCAAGGCTTGGCGGTTTACTCTATGCCTTTTCGGGTTTTTCGGTTTATAATATCTTTTTCAACGCCTTCCACGAGGCATTTATAGTATTCCCCCTATTGCTTTTAGCCCTTGAACTGCTTATAACCGAAAATAAGCGTGGTGTATTTGCCCTTGCGGTTTGCCTATGCGCTGTTACCAACTATTTCTTCTTCTTTGGAATGGTTGTTTTCACCATTATTTATTTCTTTGTACGTCTTTGCTCAAAGGCAATAAAGATAAAATGGTCAAGATTTTTTATCCTTTTAATCGAAGCGGTTATAGGCTTCATTATGGCGGCATTTATCCTTGTACCCTCTATTTACACCATTTTAGGCAACAACCGAATAGATAATTATCTGCTTGGCTGGAACGCTATTATGTACGGCAAGGAGCAGATTTACCTCAATGTTATTGAGTGTTTCTTCTTCCCGCCGGATATACCCTCCCGTCCTGTATTCTTCCCGGGGGCTGAGGTTAAGTGGTCCTCTTTGGGCGGTTGGATGCCTCTATTCAGCATGGTGGGTGTTTTTGCCTGGTTCTCGCAAAGAAAGGGTAACTGGCTTAAGCGAATTATCGGAATTTGCGCCTTTATGGCGTTAGTGCCCGTTCTTAACAGTGCGTTTTACGCATTTAACACCGCCTATTATGCCCGTTGGTTCTATATGCCTATCCTGATGATGAGTCTTGCTACCGTTATGCTTACGGAGGATAGAAATGCTGACTGGAGCTCGGGCTACAAGTGGGTACTGGGCATTACGGTTGCCTTTGCCCTTGTTATAGGTCTGTTCCCTAAATACAACTCTGAAAACAAGCTTGTATTCGGCCTTTATTCCGAGGATGTTAACAACACCTATGCCATTCGTTTCTGGATAGCCTGTCTTGTAGCAATAGTGAGCCTATTTATTCTTTACTTCGTGCTCTCCCTTGTTAAAACTAATCGCAAGGCCTTTTTCAGAACGGCAACGGTTTGTGTTTGCGTTATATCTATCGTTTACGGAAACATCTATATAAGTCAGGGCAGAGCCCATTCCTATGACCAGGAATCCATTATGATAGAGCAGTACATTGAGGGTGAGGTCGATCTTCCCGGCAGTGATACCTTCCGAGTTGACACCTACGACTGTGTGGATAACACCTCCATGGTATTAGGGCTTCCCGGAATAAATGCATTCCATTCGGTAGTTCCCGGTTCTATTATGGAGTTTTATCCCTTTGTGGGTGTTACCAGGGACGTTGCGAGCCGACCTAAGGTTGAAAATTACGCCCTTCGTTCCTTGTTATCGGTTAAATATCTTCTTAACCGCACGGGTGGAGACAGCTTTATTGAGGATAACGGTGAAACGCTTATGCCCGGCTACAATTATCTTAAAACCGAGGGCGGATATTACATTTACGAAAATGAAAACTATATCCCCTACGGCTTCTCATATGACTATTATATGACCTATGATTTCTGCGAAAATTATAATGAGGATAGCAGAGCCGCCCTTATGCTTAAGGCGATACTGCTTACCGACGAGCAGATAACAAAATACGGTCATCTTATGCAGGATGTCAACACCCTATCCTCTTCAAATTCTGCCAATTATGATAATTCACTTGCCCTTAACTACGAGGCATTTCAGAGTGACTGCAAGAAGCTCGCCGAAACCTCGGCTTACAGCTTTAAGGTTGATAACGGCGGATTTACCGCTAAGGTGAACCGTAATAAAGAAAGCCTTGTTTTCTTCTCTGTACCCTATGAAAAGGGTTGGAGTGCTACGGTAAACGGAAGTCCTGTGGAGGTAGAAAAGGTAAATAACGGACTTATGGCGGTTTTAGTTCCCGAGGGAGCAAGCACCATAAGATTTAACTACTCTACCCCCGGCCTTGCAAGCGGAATAATAATTTCAATTTTAAGCTTTGGCATATTTATTATCTATTACCTCGCTTCCAAAATTTATCTTAAAAACAAAACTTACGAAAACGAATATCCCGAAGGAGATATTTTACTCGAGCAATGGCGTGAGGATGAGATAAATGATGTTGAATCCTTTGAGGAGGAGCGCAAAAGCATATTGGATGATATCGACGATAATGCCAATAAAACCATTATCCCCCACATAGAAAACGGCTTTGACGGCGGTTTTAAAATAGATTCTTCCTTCCTTAAGGATGATGATAAGCAATAATAAAAGAAGCAGCATTGTAAATCAATGCTGCTTTTTTATATTATTTTCCGTTATCTATTTCCTTAAGGGCATATATATCAAATTCCTCAGGCTTATAATTATCAAGATAATTTACAAGCTCATCCTCATTATCAAAAACGCCCCAAAGCTTTCGGCTTTGCTCACTCATAAATCTGCCCTTTATGGTATTATCAAGGAGGTTTAACAGGCTATCATAATAACCGTACTGATTAAAAATTATAATGGGCTTTGTATGTCTGCCAAGCTGCTTGAGGGTTAGAATCTCAAAGAACTCATCAAAGGTTCCTATTCCGCCGGGCACCATGATAAAGGCATCTGCCTTATCCTCCATTATCTGCTTACGCTGACGCATGGTTTCGGTGCGGATAAGCTCGGTGCAATGGGGGAAAAGAACACCGTCTACCTTGAAAAAGGAGGGTGCAACCCCTATTATCTTGCCGCCACCCTTATGAAAGCCTCTGGCAACCGCTCCCATAAGACCGTTATCCCCTGCTCCGTAAACAAGATGATGACCGTCCTTTGCTAAGCGCTCACCGAATTTTTCTGTAAGCTCGATATATTTTTTATCAATAGCCGTACTTGCGGCTCCGTAAACACAAATATTCATATATTCATTTCCTTTCCATCAAGTATTGCCTTGATTAAAGTATCCCCCTCATACTGAAGCTTTAAAGAAAAGAAAGGGGCATTATTATCCATAAGACGAAGGAATATCTTATCCCCCTCCCAAATGGGAAGCTTTAAAAGCTCCTGCTTATCAATCCACTCAAGAACTCCTTCATCACATTCCTTAATTTCGCCTTCATAGGAATCACTGTGGAATATATGCATATATTCCGTTTCCCATTTATCGGATACAAAGGTAACTATACCGCAATAACGGTAATTTAAAAGCCGAAGTCCCGTTTCCTCGTAAACCTCTCTTAAATTACATTCCTCGGGGCTTTCCTTATCCTCAAATTTACCGCCAATGCCTACCCATTTATCCTGATTAAGGTCGTTTTCCTTTTTTATTCTGTGCAGCATAAGATACTTGCCGTCTTTTTCGATATGGCAAAGGGTTGTATTTCTCACTTATCCTGCCTCCGCTAAGGTATTTTCTTCTGCCGCTAAATCAGCCTCGGGAATTACGATATCTTTAATTTCAGTTTGCGGCTTATTAATAAGCTCCTCTGAATAAATTTCGGGCTCAATATATTCGTAGCCTTCGAGATAGAATATGCCCGTTTTCTTATTATCCTGGTCAAATACATTGTTATACTGTATTTTTTCATATTCATCAAGAACGCCGCTATAGGGAGAGGTATCACTCCACCTATAATAGTTGTTATCGGCATCAATATAGCCAACCGTATCAATTACAGGTAAAACCTGAGAAAGATTAAGCAGATACTTATTATATTCCGTAAGCTCAACCCCTGCAGTTTTAAGAACTAAGGAGGAGAGATAGTTAGCGCTAAGCTTATCCACAGTTTTTTCCTCTATATCGTAATTTGCCCAGATATAGAAGGGTGTTATATGGCGGCTCTGCTCCTGTTCAATGGTAAGGTTATTAAGACTGTTTACACCCATAATCTCCGCAATAAAGCCAGTTTCAACCGAAGGATGATGGTCACCAAACATACAGATAATGGTTGGCTCCTTAACCTTACTAAAGTATTCAATAAGCTGCTTGAAGGCATCATCACTCGCCTTAACAAGGGATAAATACTTATTTACCTTATTATATGCTTTGGTGGTTGAGGTTGTATAAATAGATTCATTGAAATTGATACAGCTGCTGCTATATCCGCCGTGGTTTTGCATTGTAACATTAAATACAAAATAAGGCTGCTTTGAATCATGGGCTTCGAAATCCTTTATAAGCCACTCATAGTTATAGCTATCGCTTATATACTGGCGAAGCAGCATATTGGGATTATTCGGATAGGCATACTGCATCAGCTGAGCTAAATAATCCGAATCATTACCTGCATCCTGATATTCCTGCATCAGCTTAATATCCATAACATTTTCAAGACTTATAAACCTATTAAAGCCTAAATTCTTATAAACAGTAGGTCTTTTCCAGCCTGCCGCATAGTAAGGATGAAAGGCAAAGGAGGAATAGCCCTGACCCTCAAGAGTTGAAACGAGAGATGCTATCGGGTTATTAACATAAAGCATATATGCGTTACTGCCTGAAGGCAAAAATGCAGTAGTATGTCCCGTTAAAAATTCGAACTCAGTATTAGAGGTACCGGCTCCGATAACGGGAACATAGAGATTTCCTCTTATGGTATTCTCCGTAAGACTGCGTAAAAATGGCATATAATCCTCATTGGTTGTAAATTCACCGAGAACGCTTAAATCCGAAAGGGATTCGTTCATTATGCAGATTATATTAGGTGAATTTTCCGAAACCTGAGCATTGTTTTCAGGCTCCTTTTCATCCTCAACTCGGCTTGATACAAAATCCCCTACCTCATCAGGATTATATCCACTGGGTTCGTTCATATAAAGATATTTTGTGTTGCAGAAGAAATTGAAAACAAAGCCGTAGTTATGATATCCTCTGGTTTGATTCCAGAAGTCGGGCTTAACGCCCATATCGGCAAAAACGCTTGTAAAATAGAAAAGGATAAGCAAAACTGCACTGAAGGTGCCTGCAAAAACCCTTGAAATAACCTTGGTTACAAGGTTATATTTAGGCGTTTTAATTTTAAGACCCAAAACGATAATAAGGCAGAAGAGCATAATACCCGTCATTTCCTTATAGGTTGGAATATAGCTATAGGTGTTTGCAACACCCACCGCCGTTGTGATACTCAAGAAATCCATAGGAATAAAGGGTGTTCCACGGAAATTCATAATATAGCTATGGGCAAGGGCAAAACCGAAAAGTATGGGGTTTACAATCAGTACCGATAGTCTTATACTGCCCGAAATGGCAAATACCAAAAACAGCATAATTAAAACAACAAGGTAGTTACCTAAAAGACCGAGATAGGTCATATTATAAATGAAAACATCATTTAAGCACTCGGTCATAGTAATAGTTAGGAAGGGCAAAAGGAGCAGAAGCACCAAATGCCATATCTTATCAAACTTATCGTTTTTAATACGAACGGTGAAAACACAGCTTACCGTTACAAGAATAGGCAGACACAGAGCCGCCGCCAACAGCCACCAACGGGCAGCAAAGGGCGCAGATGTATATGATTCAACAAATATAACTACCGCCGCCATCAAAACCGTACCCAGAATTATACCTGCGGTTTTCCAGCCCTTATTGATACTTACCTCGAAATTGTTTCTAAGAAATTTCGGAGCATATATATTAAAAAAACGGCGCAGAAAACTAAAGGCAGCCTTACTGCCCTTCTTTACTGCGCTTTTACTTTTTTCAAGCAAAACCTTTGTTTTAGTCTTAAAATCGGAATTCATATAAGAACTTCCTTTCTTTAATCACCCATATATTATACCATATTTAATAAAAATTACAATATTTATTAGGTAAAAATAACCATAGCGGAAAAAAGTTTACAAATTGGATATTTGTTAAAATTTATTTTTATTGATAAAAATAAACAAATATGCTGCAATAACAATGCGACACAGCTTAACATGTATATTTCCCACTCTGGATATGCATTTTTCGGTGCGTGGCTTTGCTGCGCACTTTTTTATTTTTTAGGAGATAAAATGAAACTTCTTGAATGGGTTGTTAAATTTTTCTGTATTATGCTTGCAGGTGTTTTAATATCTCTTAAACCTGCAAAATCAAAGGAAAATTTTAATGGTAAAAAATTTATGGTGTTCTCTTGAAATTTTGCCCGAGGATATCGTTCTCCAAAATTTTACATTTTTAAATGGTAAAAAATTGGCGAAAAAACTAAAATATTGAAAAATCAATAAATATGTGCTAAAATATATATAAATATATATTTTAGAGATATATCGAGGAGAGTGAAACGATGCCGACGAGGTTTGGTCAGAAAAAACATAGTCAACACTATGTTTTTTATACGGTTATTACTGCTGTTTTATTGTGTTCAATTTTTCTTGCTATGGTAGGATTTTTATATGTTGATGCAATGAATGAAGCTGAGGAAAACCTTCATGTTCAAACAAAGCAAATTAAAGATGATATTACTTTACAGTTAATATCTGACCGCGAAAATCTTTCTACGATGGCAAACTTTGCCGCAACACTTTACAGCGAAGAAGAACGCTATGATATTATGTTTGAATCCTTTAAGCCGATTGGACTTATTGAAAACATAGGAATCTTAAATGAGGACAACACCTTTATTACCAAGGCAGGTAGTATGGACGTGTCAGAGCACCTTTCGTTTGAAGAGGAAGCAAGTAAGGGTGAGTATATAAGTTCAAGGGTAAGTGACATCACAACGCGCGGAAAGGAAATTGTGAGAAGCGCCGTTCCGATAAAGTCAGGCGATAAAACGGTTGGCATCTTATATGGAGTTATTCAACTTGATAAAATCGGTGCCAGATATAACGAAATGGCAAAAAACATTGACGCTCAACTTTTCGTTTATCACAAAGAGACGGGCAACCTGATTATTGACAATATTCATAACGAACTTGGTAACATATCTTTCTTAAAAGACCGTAAGTATAACGACGGATATTCTTACGAGCAAATGGCAACCACAGAAAACGGATTTACATCGTTCTTATCTGCATATAAGGATGAAAACGTTTACATGCATTATTCAACCATTGAAGGTCTTGACTTAATGATTGCTATGGTAAGATATGATTCTCAGGTATTTGCCGAGGTACGCGAGTTATCTAAAATTTTGCTTTTAGTATTCTTAGTTATGCTTGTCATAATCTTTATGTATATCGTTATGTTAATGACGAGTGAAAAACAAGCAAATGGAATAGTAACCTGCGCGTCAGATGTCAGAAAAATTCTTTTGGAAACCTCCGGAAATCAGAACAACGTTGCAGATGCATTAAAACTCGTTTCGGATTTTGCACGTTCAAGGTCGGTAGTTTTCTTTGATACCGATGGGGAAGATTACAACTATATTTCACCTGAATTTAATGTTAAATCATTTGGTGATAGTGAAATAAATTATTTTAAAACAGAATTATTCAGATACGCGGCAGAGTATCATAGTATAAGCAAGACAACCGTAAATATTTTGTGTATAAAACCGAACAAGTATTTATATAAAACCAATCCTAGCTTTTATAATTTCTTAAAGCAACACAAAATTAATGACGTTTCTCTTTCTGCAACTATAAATAATTCAAACCACATCACCATTTTGGCGGCGATTAACGCCAAATGCAGAAGTCAGTTTAGAATACTGGCAGAAAAGATTTCGGCTTGTTTTTCAATGGCACTTTATAATAAGAACTATCTTAACAAAACAAAACTTGTTGCAACAACCGACTCTCTTACGGGGGCGCTGAACCGCGTTGCATTTAAGAGTGACTTGGTGACTTTTGATGAAGAACAAGAAACGAACTTTTCGTGCATATATATTGATGTGAACGAACTTCACATCATAAACAACAAATACGGTCACACCGCAGGCGATGAAATGCTCATATACATCGCTAATACCTTGAAAGAGGTTTTCTACGGTCATAAGGTTTACCGCATGGGCGGTGACGAGTTTTTAGTGTTCTGCCAAAATACCGAAAAGGACAGCGTAAAGAAAAGTATTGAAGTTTTCAAAGAACAACTGCTGTCTAAGAATTATCACGTTGCAGTTGGTTTGTCGTTTAGAGCGCAAAACACAGATACGGAAAAGTTGGTAAAAGAAGCAGAAGTCAGAATGTATGAGGAGAAAGCAAAATATTATCAAAACAAGCAACAAGCCGCTGCTACAACCTCTGATAAGGATTATATTCAACTGAAAACGGGAATACTCGAGATTGATACAATGCTTTCTATTTTAAAAGAAAATTATAACGGAATATACCGTGTATCTCTTGATACAGATAAGGCCAGACGTATTTTGATGCCCGCTTACTTGAATTATAATGAAAATGAAGAACATTTTTCGCAACTGTTTTCGAATTTCGTTATTGAATCTGTTGAGCCTGATTATCATCGAGCGGTGATGAGTTTCTTGAACTACGAAGCGCTCAAGCATCAACTTATGGAGGGAAAAACTCCCAAGATTATGTTTAAGAAGAACAACGGTGAGAGCGTGCTTTTAAATGTATATAAACTGTCAGACACGGACTATACCGTATCGGACACTTTGTGGGTTTTTGCAAAAGCCCAAAATTCTTGACAAAGACAAATCATTGTAATATACTAACTACTGTAGATATTTAGCAAAACCGATGAAAGTCGGCGACGCAAAGCAAAGAGGCTAAGGTTTATACTATGCCAGTCCAGCTGCAATGATAAAAAGTCTTTATTGTAGACTTTTTATTGTTGCAGTTTTTTTATTTTTCTATAAACTTAGTAATTTAAGAGTGAGGTAAAACTTAGATGAGCTATAAATTCGGTGAAATTTTCAAAAAAGTTGCATCAGAGAAAAAAACCCATTTAAGCGAAAGAAAACTTTTGAAAAACATTAGAAAAGGATTTGAAAATCAAGAGTTCAAAATGTATCTTCAATTTATTGTGGATAGTAAAGAGGGCAAAATTTCTTCTGCAGAAACTTTGTCACGTTGGGTAAACTCGTCAGGAGAGGTTGTTTTTCCAGGCACGTACATCGGCATAATGGAAAAATCAGGCCTTATTACAAGGTTTGATTACTATATGTTTGAAAAGGTGTGCCAAAAACTATCAGAGTGGAAAGATTCCGAACTTAGCGATGTGGCACTGTCCTGTAACCTGACAAGAATTACAATATCCGAAAAAGATTTTTCAGAAAAAATTGAAGAGATATCCAACAAATACGATTTCGACAGAAGCAAACTCGTAATTGAAATTACAGAGGATTCAATTGAGAAGAATCTGGTTGTTGCAATGTTCAATATTATTAAAATTAAAAAACTTGGATTTCGCATAGCGCTTGATGATATCGGAAGCGGTTATACTTCGCTTGTAAGTCTTTGCGAATATCCGATTGACGTTGTTAAAATCGACCGCGAAATTCTTCTTTTGGCGGCAACCGAAAAGGGTAAAAAACTCTTTTTGGGAATTGTTTCTTTAGCGCACTATCTCAACCTTAAGGTTGTGTGTGAAGGTGTTGAAACAGAGGAACAAAACAAACTCGTCTCAGAGAGTGATTGTGATTATATTCAAGGTTGGTACTATTCAAAGGCTCTTTCCGAGAAAAAGGCTGAAAAATTTGCAATTGATTATATGAATAAAAATCTCTGATGCTTTGGAGAAGAAAATGAATAAACAGTTTTCAAAAGATTTATATAGATATTACGGCGAAAAAGGCGAAACTTTTACTAAAAGATTGTTTAGACCGGTAGAACTGAAATATATTGCACTTTTCAGAAAGGCAAACACCGCCCGTTTTAAGCCGTTAAGACTTTACTATACAGTAAAACTTAAGCTTTTATCTTATAAAACGCATATACAAATACCTGCAAGGACACAGATTGGCGAAGGTTTTTATATTGGTCACAGCGGTAGGGTTATTATCAATCCCGAAGCTAAAATCGGTAAAAACGTTAATATCGCAACCGGTGTTACAATAGGCTATGAAAACCGCGGATCAAGAAAAGGCGCACCAACGATTGAGGGCAACTGTTGGGTAGGGACCAACTCGGTTATAGTTGGAAACGTGAAAATAGGTGAAGATGTGCTTATAGCACCCTTAACCTTTGTTAATTTTGATGTTCCCGCTCATAGCATTGTAATTGGAAACCCTGCAAAAATTATTCATAAAGAAAATGCCACAAAGGATTATGTAGAAAACAAGGTATAAAAACTTTAAAAGGAGGGAACTTTAAAATGGCAAAAAAGGATAACAGAATTAAATACAATTTGCTTTCCGGTATAGTTTATCAGGTTGTCTTAATCGTTTTAAGTTTCCTTCTTCCAAGACTTTATTTGGAAAATTTTGGCTCTGAAGTAAACGGTGTGCTTTCTACAATCAAGCAAATTTTTGTTTATATGTTTTTGCTTGAATCGGGTGTAGGACTTGCTACAACCCAAGCACTCTATAAACCTGTAGCCGAAAAAAATTACGGCAAGGTAAGCTCGATAATTTCAGCGACCCACAGCTATTACTGTAAAATAGGCTATTTATATGCCGCTATTGTTCTTTTAATAGCAATAGTTTACGCATTTATAGTGCCTACAAGCATTGAACCCGCTGTGATTTTCGGAATAGTTGTACTAACGGCTTTACCTGCTTTGTTCAGTTATTTTGTTCAGGCAAAATATAGAATACTATTAGAGGTAGACGGCAGAAAGTATGTAATAACAAACTCTGAAACAGTTTTACAGCTTTTATCAAATATCGGTAAAATACTTGTTTTAGTACTTTCAAACAGTCTTATTCTTATTCAGTTGGTTTACTGCATTTTATATCTCTTACAATTAGCGTATGTATTTATCCAAGCAAAGAGAAGATATAAATGGCTCGACCTTAAAGCAAAGCCCGATTATGAGGCGGTTTCCCAAAGAAAATCGGTTCTTGTACATCAAGTTTCGAGTATGGTGTTTAATAATACCGATGTTTTGCTTTTGTCCTTTCTTACCGACTTTAAGGTTGTTAGCGTTTATACCATTTATAACATTTTCTTTTCACAGGTGCAGACCTTTATAACAAGCATTATTTCGGGATTTAATTTTGCACTTGGTCAAATGTTCCATACTGATAGAGAAAAGTTTTTAAAGGTTTATAATGTTTATGAAACATTTTACATAATGGCAACCTTTATAATTTATACCCTTATGGCAGTATTCCTTTTACCATTAATTCAGATATACACAGGCGGAATTGATGACGCTAATTATACAAATGTTTATCTTGTGATTTTGTTTGTTATTATGAACCTTTTAGCAAACGGAAAGTTGCCTTCAAACCATGTGCTTGAATTTTCAGGGAAATTTGAAGAAACACGCTCCCACGCAATATGGGAAATGGTAATAAATATTGTCGTTTCGGTTGTTGCAATTTTAAAATGGGGAATTTGCGGTGCAATTATCGGCACTATTGTAGCATTACTTTATAGAGGTGCTATGATGATTTACTATTCCAACAAAAAGGTAATTAACAGAAGTGTTTTTAACACCTACAAACTATGGCTTGTAAACGGCGCGGTTTTTGCCGTTGTTATGCTAATTTTCTTTGTTGATAGTTTTTGTGGACTTAGTTTCTTAGCACTTTTGTTAAAGGGAATTATACATACACTTTGGATTATCCCGCTTTACGTTGCGGTTAATTTTATCTTCTTTAGAACTTCGTTCAAAAATTTAATTACACTTAGGAGGAATAAAAATGAGCATTCCTAAGGTAATTCATTATTGTTGGTTTGGTAAGGGCAAAATGCCGAAACTTGCAAAGAAATGCATTAAAAGTTGGAAAAAGTACTGTCCCGATTATGAGATTGTTTGTCATAACGAGGATAATTTTGATTTACTTCAAAACCGCTATATGCGCGAAGCGTATGAAGCAGGGGAATGGGCATTTGTCAGCGATGTTGCAAGACTTAAAATAATTTATGATAACGGAGGAATATATCTTGATACCGATGTTGAACTTATAAAACCTATTGATGATTTATTGAAGCTTGACGGTTTTATGGGGTTTGATGAAAAGGGGATTGTCGCAACGGGATTAGGCTTCGGCGCCCAAAAGGGAAACAAAATTGTTTCCGAGTTTTTGAAAGATTACGATAATATTTCGTTTGCTTTACCCGACGGTAGTTATGACCTTACACCGTGTCCTGATAGAAATACGGAATCTTTAAAAAGGCTTGGTATGGATGTAAATAATAAGAACCAAAAATTTATGGATATGACCTTTTTGCCAAGCGATTTTCTTTGCCCTATGGATTATTATACAGGAAAAAAGACGATTACAGAAAATACCTATTCTATACACCATTATTCAGCTTCGTGGACTTCGAAGGTTACAAAAAGGACTACAAGAATAAAGCGAATTATCGGTGTTAAAATGTATAATAAACTTTATGGGAAATTTTTGCATAAGTTTAAATGGTTGGAGTGGTAATTTTGCCCGAAAAAATAATAAATAAACTAAAAAACAATATTTTACCGCAGTGGAAGATTTGTTTTATATCGGCGGTTGTTATCGGTTTAATTACGCACCTTTATAAAATCACAAATTGGCTTCCAAATTGGGATTCGCTTGTCTTTAGGTATGACGCGCAAAATATGCTTTCAATTGGAAGATGGTTTTTGCCTGTGGCTTCGGGTATTAGTTCTTTTTACGATTTACCTTGGGTTACAGGTCTTATGGCCATATTGTTTCACGCATTTGGTGCGGTTGCAATAGTTGAAATTTTCAAGGTTAAGAAAACCGTAACAGCTTGTCTTATAGGCGCTATGGTAGTTTCTTTCCCAACGGTTACATCTGTTATGATGTATAACTATGTGGCAGATGCTTACGCATTTTCTTTTCTTCTATCTGTATTAGCAGTATTGTTTTTAACAAGAGAAAAACCCAAGTATTTAATTTCAGTAATTTTAATTGCTTTATCTGTTGGAATTTATCAAGCTTACATAACCGTTACAATAATGCTTTTGCTTTGTTTTTTGATAGTTAAAGCCTTGTCTGATGACACAAAAATCAAAGAATTGTTTATATACGGCGCAAAGTTTTTAATTACAGGCGCTTTGGGAATGGTGCTTTATTATTTGGTTTTAACGTTACTTTTGAAACTGACAAAAACAACACTTTTGGATTATCAAGGCTTTGGTGATGCGGCATCACTTTCAGGAATCAATCTTTTCGCCTCGCTTTACTCAATCAAAGAGTCATTTGTGGGTTATTTCTTTGATTTTTCAAACGGTATAAATGCTTTTAGTGTTATCAACCTTACAATTGGTATAATCGCTTTTGTCTTCTATTTAGTGTATATAGTTAGAAATAAAATAGGTATTTTGAAGACGGTGATTATCGCTGCTTTGGTAGTTTTGTTGCCGATAGGAGCGAGCGTGTTAAGTATTATAAATAGCTCAATTGATTATCATAATCTAATGAAAATGGGATATTTTGGTTTTTATTTAATTTTCATACTCGCTTATGAAAAAATTGACTATAAAAATATAAAATTCCAAGCAATAAAATCTTGGTCGGTTTTAGTTATATCAGTAGTCTTGATTTTTAACTACATAATTATTGCTAATGTCAGTTATCATAAACTTAATATGGCATACGAAAAATCAATCGGTACCCTGAACCGAATTGCTGATAGAATAGAACAAACTGATTGCGCAAACGCTTGTGATAGCATTTTGGTATTAGGCGCATTGGATTATAGCGAAGCTTATAGCTCTAATATATCACTTGATATGACGGGTACTACCGATGGGCATATCATAAGATCCGATGACGAAATTGTAGGACAAAGTGTTCTGTGCAGCGCATTAAACGATTATTGCGGCAAAGAATATAAATTCCTTTCGGGCGAAGAAAAACAAGAACTGCTTAGTAAAATAGATGAAAACAATTTAAGCAATTGGCCCGATAAAAATTCAATTCAAGTAATTGATAATGTAATTATTATCAAATTGGGAGATTAGAGGTAGTTTTAGATGATATATTTTTGTGCGGACGATTATGGTATATCAAGTCAGAGTAATACCCGCATAGAAGAATGTCTTAAAAATGGTGTTCTAAACAAAATAAGCATTTTGCCTAACGGTAATGCTTCGGATTTTAGTGAGCGTCTTTTTGGGGAAGATGTTAAATTATCGTTACACTTAAATTTAATCGAGGGTTATCCATTATCAAAAAAGGAAGAGGTCAGTCTGCTTGTAACGGACAAGGGATTTTTTAAGTATTCATTTATCGGACTTTTCTTTTTATCAATTTTCGGCAATAGAAATTTGCTTGAAAAACAAATTTACAACGAGATTAAAATGCAAATTGATTTTTGGAAAAAGAAAATGGGCGAAAAAACTCCTATTTTGATAGACAGTCATCAGCATACGCATATGATACCGTTAATCTTCAAAACGCTGATGCGTGTAATTAGTGAAGAAGAGGTTTCGGTGGAATATATTAGAATTCCCAATGAACCGATTTTACCGTATATAAAATCCCCATCGTTATATTTAAAATATACTCCTGTTGGACTTGTTAAACAGTGGTTGCTTAAATTTTTGAATTTTGTAAACCGAAAAGAACTTAAAAAAGCTAATATTAAATCGGCTGTATTTATGGGTGTTTTGTTTTCGGGGCAACTTACAGTAGATAAAATCAATAAATTATTGCCATATTATAAAAAACAAAACGAAAATATTGAAATAGCCTTTCATCCGGGATATTTGGAAGGTGGAGAAACACTTATAGACGGTTGTAAGCCTAGTTTTAATAAATTTTACTATTCAAAATGGCGTAGAGAAGAATACAATACGCTTATAAATTTTAGGTAATATTGAAAGAAGGAATATAAATGCCGTACCTCGATACCGAAAAAGTTGACGAAAAAACCAGAGTTAAATTAGAGGCCTTAATTGAAAAATCTTATTCATCTTATTGGAAAAAGAAAAGACTTTTCGATATATTTTTTGCAACACTTATTTTGCTTGGCTTTTTACCTCTTATGATTATAATAGCTATTGTTATTGTAATTGACGACCCAATCGCGGGTCCCTTCTTCAAGCAAAAAAGAGTAGGCAGACACGGAAAGGAATTTAATATGTACAAATTCCGTACCATGCGTCCTAATGCGGAAAAACTTTTAGAAGAACTTAAAGATAAAAACGAAATGGAAGGTCCTGTTTTTAAGATTAAAGACGACCCAAGAATTACTAGAGTAGGTAAAATTTTAAGAAAACTCTCTTTGGATGAACTTATGCAGTTTTTCAATGTATTTAAAGGTGATATGACCTTGGTAGGACCAAGACCACCTCTACCGAGAGAGGTTGAATATTATACCGATTACCAAAAATTAAGACTGCATGTTACCCCTGGTATAACATGCACTTGGCAAATTAGCAAAAACAGAAACGATATTCCTTTTGAACAGTGGGTTGAAATGGATTTAGATTACATACAAAACAGAACTTTTCCGGGAGATATATTAATAATGCTCAAAACACCTATTGTTATGCTTAGTGCAACAGGAAGATAATCTCTTTTAGAGAGGAGAAAATAAATGAAGGTCGCAATGATAGGCCATAAGGTTGTTCCGTCAAGACGCGGTGGAATAGAAAACGTTTTAACATCGTTATGTCCTTTGTTAGCTGAAGTAGGTGTTGATGTTACTTGCTACAATCGTTCATCGGACAAGGTGGAAAATGAATATGTGGATATGGTTGTTGATAATAAATATCGCGGCGTAACTCTTAAAAAAGCGTGGACGATAGAGGCGAGAGGTGTTTCGGCTATGATTTCGTCATTTACAGCGGCAATAATTGCAACTTTTGCCAGTTTTGATGTTTTACATTTTCACGCCGAAGGTCCTTGCGCTGCAATGTGGATTCCAAAATTGTTTGGCAAGCGTTGTGTTGCAACCGTTCACGGGCTTGATTGGCAAAGAGAAAAATGGAGTGGCTCTTTTGCTTCGAAATACATAAAATTCGGTGAAAAGGTAATGGTAAAATGCGCTGATGAAATTATTGTTTTAAGTGAGAGTGCCAAAGCTTATTTCAAAGAAACCTATAATCGCGAAACCGTACTTATCCATAACGGAATAGACAAACCAACAATAAAGCAGGCGAATAAAATCACAGAATTATACGGGTTGTCAAAAGGTGAATATATTTGCACAGTGTCAAGACTTACTGCCGAAAAGGGACTTCACTATCTTATCGAAGCATATAACAATATAAAAACAGATAAAAAACTTGTTATAGCGGGTGACACAAGTGATACCGACGAATATGTTGCTTCTTTAAAACAAATGGCATCTGGCAATCCAAATATTATATTTACAGGATTTATTTCGGGCGATTTGCTTAAGGAAATATATAGCAACGCTTATATTGTTGCCGTACCTTCGGATATTGAGGGTATGTCCATAAGTCTTTTGGAAGGATTAGCGTATGGAAATGCGGTTTTGTGTTCTGATATTCCTGAAAATACATTAGTTACAGAAGACAAGGCAATCCATTTCAAAAAAAGCAATGTGGCTGATTTACAAAATAAACTTCAAAATATGTGTGATGACAATTTGTGTGTAGAGAATATAAAACGTGGTGTTGATGATTTTATTCTTGGAAAATACAATTGGAATGACGTTGCGGTTGCTACACATAACCTTTATAAAAAAGTTTTGGAAAATAAAAGGAAAGGAAATTAATGTTATGAAAAAGAATAAGCGCATAACTAAAAAAAGCGTACGTGTTATACGATTTTTTATAATAAGCTTGATTTTTATAGGGATTGCGGCTTCTATTACAATACTTGGTTGCAATTATCTTGAAAATCAGAATTTTAAGGAAACCTTTTATTGTGTCAGTAGCCTTAAAGTTAATAATAAAATAAGGGTTATTCAAATTTCGGATTTACATAATGCATCTTTTGTGAACGACAGTAAACTTGTTGACCGAATTGAAAAACTCAAACCCGATGTAATTATATATACGGGCGATATGGTTGATTCACAAACATCTTCCGATGATGCTGTTGTGAAACTTTGCAAAACATTAGCAAATGTAGCCCAATCTTATTTCATATATGGAAATAACGAGGTTAAAAAGAATTATGATGGTCCGCTAACACAGGAAAATTTGGATAAAAAATTTGGATTTAATGATGATAACCGCGACCCGAAAAAGCTTTTGGAAATGACTGATGATTTTGCAAAAAATCTCGAGAATGCGGGAGTAAAGGTTTTAAAAAACAGTCAAGATACTATAACAATAGGTGCAACGACTGTTGATATTTACGGCGTTCTCACATCAAATCCCTCGTCTTTTTGGTCCTATGCGGGAGAAAGTTATAATAAATTTATTAACGAGAATGTAAGCAATCTTAAAATTATGGCAATTCACGAACCAATAGTTTTCGAGAAATATACACCTGATACATGGGGCGATTTGATGCTTGCGGGACATACCCATGGCGGTTTATGCAAAATACCGTTCATAGGCCCATTATATACAACCGAGGGCGGAATATTACCCGCAAGAAAAGGTTGTTATGTTTATGGCAGATATGATGTTCAGGGAAGGCCGCTTATCGTAAATTCAGGTCTTGAAAACAGCAATTTCTTTAGAATTAATAATCAACCCGAAATTGTTATTGTAGACATTAATAAATTCTAAAAGGAGACTATTGTATGATTATATCACTTTTGCAAAAAATACCCGTTTTAATAGTGGGGATATTGCTGATAGTTGGAGCCTTGACAATATATTTTCGTTCTAAAAATGTTACAAAAGCAGAGTTTGTAAAAATATTAAAAGCAACAAAGTTTTTGCAGGTAGGCATTTTAATTTTTTTGGTGCTGTTTACAGGAGTATTTGGTGTTTTAAATCATATTGAATCAAAGCACTTTGTTTCTGCGGTAGTTTCTCTTAATTATTCCGAAGCATCACTAGCTCAAAATTCAAACGGAACAAGATATAATATGTCCGAAATTATTTGTGATGAGGTTATTGAAAAAGCTATTGAAAAAGGTGCTTTAGAGGATGTTACGGTTAAGGAATTAAAGGAATGTTTATCGGTTTACCCTTATGTTCAAGGTGATGTAAACGACAAGGCAAACTACCATATTTCTACTGAGTTTGTTGTGGAATATTATGCTTCAAAGCATACCGAACACTTGAATTCGGAAAATGTAATAGCCTTGATTGCAAGCGCTTATAAAGACTATTACATAGAAAAATATACCGATAATTTTAGTCTTACCGAGCAAGAAGAAAAGCCCGATTTTACTAAGATGGAATATATGGACATTGTAACTTATTTTAATAAAGAAACCACCTCTGTATTGAATTATCTATACGGAATGGCAGAAAAGGGATCAAGCTTTGTTACCGAAAACGATACAACATTTAATTCTATTGCAGGGAAGGTTTTTCAGTTTAAGGAAACTCAAATTGAACAAAATTTAAAGTCTTTAATTTTACAGCACGGCATAGCAAAGGATAAGTCGAGTTATATAGACAGACTTGCTTATCAAAATAAAAACACAGATTTTGATAAGCAAAAGAATTATGTATCTTTTAATCTTTGTAATGATGCGATAGATATGTATTCTGAGGAAATGACAAGGGTTGTTTTGGTTCCGACTTGGGACGGAAGCGGTAAATACTATATGGGTAGAACTAAAGTAGGCGTTGATGAGTTGTCTGTATTAGCGACCGGCTTTAGCGATAGTGTTGCTTCAAATAATAAAGAGATTATGGACAATGAACTCATTATTAATAAAATAAAGTCGGCAAACACGAATGCTTCTGCAAATGCTCAGGCAGATGCGCTTATAGAGTCAATAGATAAAAGTATTGATAACTTTACAACAGAGGCAATAAAAGCAGGTAGAGAATATTCTAACTACACAATGAATCAATGTATTGCCGTTAGCATTACGGGAGCATCTCTTTTTAGGGAACTTAAAGCGGTTGCAGCATTTGCTTTACTTACTTATGCCGCTTTATTGCTGATTTCTATCTCTAAAAAGTTTCCTAAATTTTAACTCTTAAACCATATAGGAAGGTAAAAAAAATGAACAATTTTCAAGTTTTCCGATATTTAAAAAAGCTTTTGCCAATTATTGTGGTTTTGTGCGTTGTTGCTACCTATGCCATTAATTTTAAGCTTAAATCATCAAATACCTATGTAGCTTCGGAGGTTATTCACTATAACGACCCTGCAGCAGAACAAGGTGTTACGCCAATTGGTTCGAAGCTCGATGTTAATGAAATTAAATCATCCGCCGTTATGTCTAAGGTTGTTGAAAGAATGGGACTTACAGGCGTTTATTCGGTTGATAGTTTAATTTCCCGTGTTTCAATAACTCCCCTTCCCGATGCAGATAAGGTTGCACAAAAAGAGGCAAAACTTGAGGAAGGTGAAGAATATATTTACGAGCCAAGTACATATATTGTTTCTTTTACGGCAACTAACCACGAAGGTTCGGTTTTCGCAAGAACAATTCTTGATGAAACACTTGATGTTTACTTTGCAGAGTATAGCCAAAAATATGTTAATGTTGCGCCTGCAAACAATGTTATAGACAACATAGAAAGTGAAAACTACGACTATATTGAATTGGTTGAATTAATTGATACAGGTGTTGACCAAACACTTTCTACCTTGTATCAAAGAATGGAGCAAAATCCATATTACAGAGCAACCGGTACAGGCGTTTCTTTTAGCGATTTAGCAGATGATTTTAACTATTTAAGAAGCGTTAGACTTTCATCTTTATTCTCAAAAATTTATAAATATCAAATAACAAAAAACAAAACTGTTTTGGTTTCGGATTATACAACAAGAATTGATAATAACAGCATTCAAAATACAAAAGAAGAAAGTATTATAAAGGATACTGTTGGTGTTATAAATGCTTATGTAGAAAAAATGAGAGAGTCGGGAAATACCAATATTACCTATGAATATATTCTCGATACGGTACACGATAAAAACCTTCTCGAAGTAGCACCCGGCGACCAAACAGTTACTTATGATGAATTAATTTATAGTTGGAGAGACCACAACGAAAGTAAGGAACATTTAATTATAGATACTGCGTATTCGCATTATATTATTGATACATTTTCGGCTTGTACAGGCAAATGCCATAACAAGGAGTGCTTATCTTCAAGCAAGACCTGTACCGAAATTTATAATGCAAACTATGATAAAATCAAAACGGAGATTGATAACGAAATTAAGTCATTAATTACTGATTTATCTACTCTTTATAATACAACAATGAAGACAAATGATGAGTATAATCAATATCTTGGCGCAAGTTATATTTCTGTTTTGTCCACGGCTTCGGTAAAGCCAAGCGTAAATGTAGGACTTTATACAATAATCGCATTTTTCTTCCTATTAATCCTTTGTTGCGGCGGTGCAATTGTTTTAGGTAGAGTAAATGACATTATAAACTACATTTTCTATACCGACCATCTTACAGAGTTTAATAACCGCGCGTATTTTGATAAATATCTAAAGTCTATGGAAAAGAAGCTTTTGGACGATGGAACAGTATATGCAATGGTTGATATTTCAAATCTTATTCATATCAATACCGAGTATAACCGTCAGGTTGGTGATGATATAATTAAAATTTTCACATCTTTCTTAAAAGAAGCCTTTGGAAAGACAAAAGCCGACTTTATTTATAACGGTAATGGAAGTTTTGTGATTTTGATTAAGGATTCGGATTATATTACTGTTGAAGATATTTTAAGAATATTTAGTTTAAGACTTAATGAGCGTGAAGAATACAAAAATATAAGACTTGAATATAAAATTGGTATTGCAGAAAACTTTAGGGAAAACCAAACTGCAAGAATGTTGCTTTCAGAAGCAATTAAAAACAAGAAAGAATTCGTTTCTCAAATTATCTAAAGTATAAAATAAGGAGGGCAGTGTGAAGTATGGTAAATAAACTTTATGAAAAAGCTTTAAAGGGTTATTTTATAGCAGTAGCTGTACTTATGTACTATTTTATTACTCAAACCATTAATCTTGGCTTGTTTATTACATATCGTCACGCGTTTGCCCTCGTTTTATTTGCGTCTGCTCTTTTATGCTTTTTAATTAAGCCTAATATTGCAAGGGGAACTGCCGCCTTAAAAGCAACCTTAGTTTATTCCTCGCCACTTTTAATTACCATTTTAGTATCATTATTTATTTGGTTTGTAGGTCAGGTTGACACAGCAGTTATTTCAAGAGGACTTTCGAGTTCTTTTGTATATAATAATATGATTTCCTTTACTCTCGGTGCGGTTGCATTTTTGTATATATTCGGAGAAAAAGGAATTTGGTATAACCTTATTGCAATTTTGATTTCTAATATATTAATGATTTGTACAATTATTTTACAAAACGGAATAGGCATCTTTTTTTCGGAATTCGTTAAACTTATCGTAACATTTGCGGACGAAACGGGCGATGTTATAGTTCAAGCAGAAATACACGAACTTGCATTTTGTCTTGGCGCTTACTTAATCTATATGTTTTATAAACCAAAGAAAAATATTGTATTTTATATCCTTTTAGCACTTACTTTGTTTTGTTTTGTTGCCGCTTTTAAACGAATAGGAATTATCGCTATTGTAGTAGCATTAGGATTTGCTTGGCTTTTAAAGCTTATTGCCAAATTGAAAAAAGATACCGCTATGAGAATTACGATTGCTTTGTCGGTTATGGTGGTGTTAGTCCTTATCGGCTATGTAGGTATTATAAAGCTTGATGTTTTTGCTTTGCTTGAGGAGGCAGGAATAGACACAAGCGGACGTGTTATCATTTATAATGCTGTGGATAAGTTTTATGAGTTTTCGCCTGAGTTTTTAGGCAATGGTATCGGCTTTTTGACCTATCAGTTAAGTACAAATATGACGGTAGGTGTTAATGCTGTTCATAATGATTTTTTGCAGTATTTTATCGATTTAGGTTTTTGGGGCTATATTTTATGGTTGGTTTCAATCACAATACTAAGGGTTTGTTATTTTGGTAAAAAAGGTGACGTTGAAAATGCAATTTTGGCATTTGTTTTAACCCTTTATCTTGTTATTGTTTCATCGACTGATAATACAATGAACTATCCATTACTTACAACTGTACTTGCTATTTTAATGATTGGTAATGGATTTGATGAAAAAGTTAGAAATACAGAAATGAAAATATTCGGACATATTTCGGATGTTAATAAATCAGCAGAGGGGGACTCAATCTTATGAAGATACTGATGGTTAATAAGTTCCTTTATCCAAGAGGCGGTTGCGAAACCTATATGCTTAAACTTTCCGAAGAACTAAAAGCCAAAGGGCACGAAATTGAGTTTTTCGGTATGTATGATGAAAATAATACCGTTGGTAATAGCGAAAATTTATACACAACTAATATGGATTTTCACTCTACGGGTATAGCGAGATTTTTATATCCGTTTAAAATTATATATTCTTTTGAAGCTTATAAAAAAATAGGAAAGGTTTTAGATAGCTTTAAACCTGATATTGTGCATATGAACAATATCAATTTTCAGCTAACACCCTCAATCATTTATGCTATAAAAAAGCGTAATATTCCTTTAGTACAAACGGTACACGATTATCAGATGATTTGTCCTAATCATCTTTTATATAGCCTTGAGGAAGCAAAACCTTGTGAACGCTGTATAACCGGCTCAAAGTTTAATTGTCTTAAATATAGTTGTATTCACTCTTCAAAGGCTAAAAGTCTTATCGGTGCAATAGAGGCAAAATTATATTCTTTATTGAAAACATATAAAAAAGTGGATTTGTTTGTTTGCCCAAGCAAGTTTTTGGCAGAAAAACTTTTAAGCGCAGATAGTCTTTATTCGGGTAAAACCTTTACAATACATAATTTTATTGAAAAGAAACCTATACCCGAAAAAACAGATGCCAAAGCACCTTATGTTGCTTTTGCGAGCAGACTTTCAATTGAAAAGGGTGTAGATATTTTAGCTAAGGCTGCTAAAATTCTTCCCCAAATTCCTTTTATAATCGCAGGAAACGGACCCGATGATGAATGCCTTAAAAATATTCCTAATGTTAAAATGAAAGGCTTTCTTACAGGGGATGAGTTAATTTCACTTATTGCTAACGCAAAAGTAATGATTTTGCCATCTGTTTGGTACGAAAATTGTCCTTTAAATATACTTGAAACACACTCTTTTGGTGTTCCTGTTATTACAATGAATAGCGGCGGTATGGCAGAACTTGTGGAAGACGGCAAAACAGGTTTACTTATAAAAGAACCAACTCCCGAAGCCGCTGCACAAGCTATAAATAAATGTTTTGAAGATGAAGAATTTTATTCTTTTCTTAAACAAAACTGTGAAAGAAGAAAAGATGAGATAATCGAAGTTGGCGATTACGCCGATGTTTTAATAGAAAAGTATCAGCAAATTATAGGTTAAGAGGTGAAAATATTGGCTGCACCAAAAGTGAGCGTTATTGTACCTGTTTACAACACAGAGAAATATTTAGAGAAATGTATAACTTCAATTACTTCTCAAACATTAAGGGAAATTGAAATTATTATTGTTGATGACGGCTCACAGGAAGAGTGCGCTGTTCTCTGTGATTCATTAGCAAAAACTGATGATAGAATTCGGGTAATACATAAAGAAAATGCAGGACCCGGCTTTGCAAGAAATACCGGAATTGAAGCTGCAAACGGCGAATATATAGGCTTTGTTGATTCGGATGACTATATTAAGCCCCAAATGTATGATACGCTTTATAATGCAGCTTTAAAAAACAATGCAGACCTTGTTGTAGCGGGTATTAGTTTTGTTGGTGGTAACACCTTTGGGAAGAATGGAGAATACCAAGAAAAACATTATTTCGATAAGGAAATTCTCTTTAAAAAAGATGATATAAAGAAACTTCTTTTAGGTGTAGTGGGCGCATTACCAAACGAGCCTGATGATAGTAGATATGGTGTTAGCACCTGTAAAAATCTTTTTAAACGCTCGGTAATTACGGATAAAAAGATTAAGTTTTTATCCGAACGCAAGGTTATGAGTGAAGACGCTATTTTTATGGTGGACTTTATTAAACAAATTGATAAAGCCGTTGGTATTCAAGGGGCATTTTATTGTTATAGAAGAAATGATGAATCTTTTTCTAAATCATATAGAAGTGACCGCTTTTCAATGGTACAAAGTTTCATTATAGAAATTGAAAATCATATTAAAGATGTCTGCAAAAGAGAAGAATATAGTCTATATTTAAACAGGCTTATTCAAGGTTATGGAAGAATTTTATGTTCGCAGGAAATAGTGCACGCGAAGGATGAAAAAATAAAATATTCCATTCTTTTAGAAAGATTAAAAATGATTTGCAAAAGCCAAATGATATCCACGGCGCTAAAAGATTATCCTTGGTATCGTTTACCAAAAAAACAGGCGGCATTTGCATTCGCGATGAAATACAAATTATACTTTTTACAAAAGCTTATGGTTTTATTTAGAGCAAGATAGGAGTAAGAAATATGTTTTTTTCGGTAATTGTTCCGATATACAATGTTGAAAAATATTTGAGTCGTTGCATTGATAGCATACTTTCACAGACTTTTGCCGATTTTGAACTTATTTTAGTAGATGATGGCTCACCCGATAACTGTCCTGAAATTTGCGATAAATATGTCCAAAAGGACCATAGAATTAAGGTTGTGCACAAAGAGAACGGCGGTCTTGTCAGCGCAAGACAGGCGGGTGTTAGCATAGCAAAAGGCGACTATATATTTAACCTTGATGGCGATGATGCAATTACTCCTGATGCACTAATGAGTGCTTATCAAATAATACGGGATACAAAGGCTGATTTGGTTTCCTTTTCTTATAGGATTTATACCGACGGAAAGCTTGGAAAAGTAGTACACGACCTTGTACAAGAGGGTCTTTACGATAAAAAAAGGTTGAAAGAACAGATTTATCCTAATCTTTTATCTAATAAAAATATGCAAAACCTCTTTTATTTCTTGTGGGCAAAGGCAATAAAAAAGGAACTTGCTTTAAAATATCAAATGAATTTGCCAACCTCAATTATTATGGGTGAAGATGCGTGTTGTACAACGCCTTGCTATTTAGATGCAAATTCAGTTTATATGAGCAAAAAAGCTATATATCTTTATACTGTGCGCGGCGATTCTATTACAACAAGCTTCAAAATAAGTCAAATTTCGCAGGTTGCGCAAGCAGTTACTTATCTTAGAAATCTGGATGTTAAAAAGCCTGAATATTTTGAAGATTTACTTTCTCGCTACTCAGCTTTTTTATGCTTCGCTATTTTGGCGGCGGCAGCAGAAGGCGGTTATTTTAGCGAGATTAATGGTATAAAACAGGCTGTTTTAGGCTCTGTACATAAAGAAGAAATTAAAAAAGCGCATTTTGAAAATATTACTGTTAAAAGCAAAATTGCAATATTTTTACTAAAGAAAGAGCAAATAAGATTAGCCTTTTATTTTCTCTATCTATGTAAAAAAATAAAAGATATAAAGGGGTTAATAAAATGAATATAGTACCTAAAATATCTTTAATAATGAGTGTATATAACGGCGAGGATTATTTGGCAGAGACTATTGAAAGTGTATTATGCCAAACCTTTGCGGAATGGGAATTTATTATAATAAACGATTGTTCTACCGATAATACATCTAAAATTTTGGCTGAATATGCGTCTAATGACGATAGAATTAAAGTACATACAAACGAAACAAATTTAAGACTTCCGTCATCCTTGAATAAGGCATTATCCTTAGCTAAAGGCAGATATATTGCCCGAATGGATGCTGATGATATCTGTATGCCTGACAGACTGCAAAAACAGTATGATTTTATGGAAGCAAACCCTAATGTTGACCTGTCTTCCTGTCGATTTATGACCCTTAAAAACGGTGTTTATGCTTCAGGTGGATGCGGTGGCAAAGATGATGAAAATTCTATTAAAGCTTTGCTTTTAGTAACAAATCCTATTCTTCATCCGGGTATTATTGCTAAGGCAGAGGCGATAAAGGAATTAGGATACGATAAAAATTTCACTTGTACCGAGGATATGGAGCTTTGGACAAGGTTTGTTTTAAATAACAAAAGGGTTGAGATTTTATCAGAATATCTTATGATATACAGGCTTCACGATAAACAAATAACCGAAACCACCTTGGATAAACAAAAAAATGAGGTTATTAAGGTTCAAAAGAACTATTTCTCAAAACTTTTAGAACCTATGACTGAAGAACAAGAGGAATTTTATATAAACGGAGTTTATTTTAGAAAAAACACAAATATTTCGGAATTTATTAAGTTTTACAAATGGGCAAAATCAGCTGATAAAACAAATAATCTCGATAAAGAAGCTTTAAATTATGCTTTTTTTGAAATTTTAGCGGAATATAAGCGAAAAGGAATTTCAAAGTCCAACCTTATTAAAGGAATGATGTCTTTTGGGATACCGTTCATTATAAAGGAACTTTATGCACGTAAGAAAAGGGCAAGAGCAGACGGAATTAAGTGTATTAAAGCCGCCGAAAGTATTGGACTTGAAATGTCGGGCGGTACACTTGAATTTCCGTACTTCAAGAAAAAATAACAGGAGTTAAAATATGCACATTTTTGAAAATCCATACATATTAATATCGACATTGGCTTTAGGTGTGGTTATACTTGTGTCAATAGGTATTTGTTTTGCCTTAAGAGGAGTTAAGGCGGTTAACGATCAAAGCGAAAAATCGTTTACAACTATAAGCAAAATGGAACGCCGCTTTAAAACATTTGGTAAATCTTGTGTAAGTAGGTGGGTTGTATATATAAACCTTTCTACCGATAATTTGCGTGTTTCTCTTTCACAGCAGAAGTTGTTTTTAGAAATTAAAGATAAACTGCTTGATGTTTTTGCTGATGGTGAATACTCTTTTATTGCGACTTATGATGATACAAACTATATTATTATTACAAGTTTGGATGCCGGTACAATTAGAAAACAAATTGAATTGTGCATTAATGACTCAAACGGAATTCTTTTAAAACACGATGCCTTTAATATTGTAAGCGTACTAATTGGTGCTTTTGATTCAAGCCGTATAGAAGTGACCTTTGATGATGCAGTATCTCGTGCAAAACAAGCTTGTATGCTTGCAAAAACTCAAAAAATATCATACGCTGAATGGAATGCGAGCAGCGGAAAAGCACTTGATAAAAAAATTAAAATTGAAAACAATATTGAAAAAGAAATTGATAATAATCGTTTTTTCCTTGAATATCAACCCGTTTTGGATGTCAAGACAAAGAAAATTATCGGGGCAGAGGTTTTGTCCCGTTTAAATTCTGAAAGCGAAGGCGTTTTAACACCGAAAAGTTTCTTATCAGCAGTTGATACAGTGGGAATAAACGAAAAGTTCGATTATTATATTTTCGAGAAAAACTGTAAATGGATTTCTAACGACAAAAAGCAAAGAGAAAACTATAAATACACAATAAATTTTTCGCGTTCAACGATTAGTGAGCCTGAATTTGTGGAAAAAATTACAACTATTGCAGAAAAGTATGACCTAAAATTCTCTTGCTTAGCGGTAGAAATTTTAGAAGATAAAAATATTACAGGCGAAGCAAAACAGCAAATGATAGATAACTTGTCAACCCTTAAAGAAAGAGGTATTTCAATACTGCTTGATGATTTTGGAAGTGGTTATACAACATTTATTGATTTGCAAAACCTTGATATTTCTATTATAAAAATTGATAAATCAATAACTCAAAATGCGGTTACCGAAAAGGGATTTAAAATTCTTAAAAATATCATCAAAACTTCAAAGGATATTGGTTTCAAAACTTTGTGCGAAGGAATAGAAACTAAGGAACAGGAAGATGCGGCAATTGAGGCTGGTTGCGACCTTCTTCAAGGATTTTATTATTACAAACCCATGTCGGTCGCAACACTTGAAAATATCCTTGAAAACTCAGGAGGAAATTAAATGCTATCTGTAATTATTCCTGCATATAATGAGGAATTAATGATTGAAAAAGCTTATTTTACAATTTCTAACATCTTGAAAAGCGAAGATATTGAGAATGAAATTATTTTCATCGATGACGGTTCTTCCGATAATAGTTATGAAAAAATCGAAGCTTTAGCCGATAAAGTGGATAATATATGCGGACTTCATTTTTCAAGAAATTTTGGTAAAGAGGCTGCGATTTCAGCAGGTCTTGCAAGTGCAATGGGTGACTGTGTCGTTGTAATTGACTGCGATTTACAGCATCCGCCTGAAAAAATAGTTGAAATGTATAGACTTTGGCAGGAAGGCTTTGAAATTGTAGAGGCCATTAAAAGTACCCGGGGTAAAGAAAATAAGGTTCACGGCTTTGCCGCTAAAAGTTTTTATTCTCTTATAAGCTCGGTAGTAGGCTTTGATATGTCGAATGCTTCTGACTTTAAGCTTCTTGACCGTAAGGTTGTTGATATACTTAATAAAATACCTGAGAAAAAAGGCTTTTTCAGAGCAATTTCTTTTTGGGTGGGTTATAAAAAAGCAACTGTTGAGTTTGAGGTTAGAGAAAGAACTGAAGGTACAACAAAATGGTCGCTAATTTCTCTTATTAAATACGCTATTTCGAATATTTCTGCATATACAACCGCGCCGATGCAAATAGTGACGGTATTAGGTTTTATAATGCTTGGAATTACCTCTATTTTTGGTGTTTGGGCATTTGTCGATAAAATTCAAGGCCGTGCTCTTGAAGGTATGACAACCGTTATACTAATCCTAATATTCATAGGTAGTATAATGATGATAAGTCTTGGAATTATCGGATATTATGTTGCCCGTATTTATGAAGAAATTAAAGGAAGACCCAAATATATTATTTCTGCATCTTGTAAAGGTAAGAAAAACAATTAATTGAGGTGTAAATTATTAATGGCAACCTTAGGTAAAAGATTATTGGCGTGTATAAACTATCCAAGGACAATTTTTGTATTTTTGTGCGTACTCACATCAAAACAGAAACACTTAATATTAAAAGATGTTGCAAGGTGGAATCAGATTAACAAAAACACACTTGGATTGTTCGAGTCATTAAATTGGTATTTGACATATTATAAAGAGTTTAGAAATCTTTTAATTCACCGTTTTAAACATCCTCACCGTTCGGTTATTCATTATATTATTGCAAGACTTCTTTGGAAGCCTATGGAGAGCCTTTATATCTATACAAAAGATATTGGTGGAGGACTTTACATACAACACGGTTTTGCTACCATTATAAACGCTAAAAAAATAGGGGAGAACTGTCGAATTTATCAGCAAGTAACAATAGGTTATAAAGGCGAGCTTAATCCCATTTTAGAGGATAATGTTTCGGTTACTTGTGGCGCAAAGGTACTTGGCGGTGTAACTATGGGCAAAAACAGCTTAGCTGCCGCAGGCGCTGTTGTTTTAAAGGATGTACCAATGAATGCAATAGTTGGCGGTGTGCCTTCAAAAATAATCTCGTATAAGGATGAAAACAATCTCGATTTTCAGGGTTGAGTATTTAAAATATAAAATCATGTGAATTATAATATTTACCGACCATTGCAATTTTTTCTAATTTGAGTATGAAATGTTCTCTAAAAAGACTTGAAATTTTAGAAAACTCAATCTAAAGCAATCAGGCATAAACTGATCATAGTTTATGCCTGTTAATCTTTTTCATAAGCCTTTTGTATAAAATGCACTATAAAATTGGCATATGGTGTTTGTTTAACATCTACCTCCCCATAGCAGCACCCATAAATAAAGTCTCGGAAACCGCATAAACAAAGGAAAAAATAAATTTCAAAAAATTTATGATGTTCTCTTGACATTTTCTCCCTGCAGCAAATGCACCCCTCACGCAAGACCTTAACTATAAAAAAAGAACTTCTCAAATGATGATGTGCCGTAACGAAGGTTTTGAAAACAAGTGGTAAAGACAATCGGTACGGTATATTGCAGAAAAACTAAAATATATTTGGAGGAAACTGCAATGAAATCATTATTTGAACAAACGGGTGGAACTTATACGAAGGTTGGAGATTACTATTTACCTAATCTGTTACCTGCCGAGAAGGAAGTTGAGATCGGTATTTGGGGACAGCGCAGGTTGAGGTATCTCAAGCAACATCGAAAAGTGCTTTATACCAATTTACTCACAAGTGGCAAACTGAACTCACACCTTGCCGATGTAAACAAGCAAGCTGAGGAAATGTTTTTTCGGCTCGTAAAACAGATGGCAGAGCGTGAGGGTGTGACGGAAAAACTCAAAGCAGAAAACCAAATGGAGTGGGTTGGTCGGATGAATAATATCCGTAGCAGAGCAACGGAAATTGTAAATGCAGAATTGATATTCGCATAACGTCAGCGGCGGCAGGCTACTAAATGTAGTCTGCCGCTTTACTGTTTGTAACTTTTTTGCAACAACATTATGAAATTATCAAAACTTATTGAAAAAAGAAATCATACATGCTATAATTGCATTGGTGCAAAAATAAACAGTTATGCAAGTTTGCGGTATGGAGGGATAAAATGGCTCGAAAAAGAATGAAAACGACAAAATATGAAATCATTCAACTGGCAGCGGAGTGTTTTCTAAGCGTAGGCTATTCTGACACCTCTCCCAAAATGATTGCAGATGAATTAGATATCAGCACCGGTAATATTACCTACTATTTCCCCACCAAGGAGCATCTGCTGCTGGAGATTGTGGAAATGCTATGCGCGTTTCAATGGGAGCAGATCAAGAAGCAGACCGGTAACGGTGATGGGTCGATCGCTTCTATCTGTCTTGAAATGATGACGGTCGTTTCCGCCTGCGATGAGGATGCGATCGCGAGAGATTTCTTTACCGCTGTGTTCCAAAGCGAAATGTGCCGCAATTATTTGCGCAAGAATCACGAGGAGCGGGCAAAGAAGATATTTGCAAAGGAATGTATTGGGTGGACAGATGAGCAATTTACAGAAGCGGAATTATTGGTAATGGGGCTTCAATATACAAGTGTTGTTGCAACGGACGCCCCAATTTCTCCCGAAAAGAAGACTGCGAGAGCGCTTGATCATATTCTGAGTATTTATAATGTAGATGAAAAGACCCGCAAGGCAGAGATTCAAAGGGTCGTTTCGATGGATTGCAGAGAAATCGGAAAGACAGCGCTTGAGAGCTTTGTCAGTTATGTAGAAGAGACGAATCTTCGGATATTGGGAAATATGCTACGCGCAAATAAAAATAACAAATTAAAGCAATACCGTTAGATTGGAGGCTTAAGTATGAAAAAGAAAAGCTTTACAAAAAGAATAATAGCGGTGGTTTTGAGTCTTATTATGGTGCTCGGCTTATTGCCTGTAGTGGTGTTTGCAGATAACACTGCTTGCACTAACGGCAACCACGAGTTTAATGAGCTCGGCAAATGTGGCTGCGGCGTTCAGGCTGAAGCCTCGGTCACACAGATATCTCTTGAGACGGATTATGATCCTGTTTTTTATCTGAAGCTTGCCGATGCCGTTACAGCCTGCAACAACAGTGAAATGGGCTCGATGAGACTGAAACTGCTGGACGATGTTACAGTGTCTGTACCGAGCGGCGATGATGCTTGTATTACGCTGACCAAATACACGAGCTTGGATCTGAATGGGCATAGCGTTACTACCTACGACGATGTGCTCTGCGTGATCTTGTTCTGTCATAACGGTATGATCTGGGATACATCCGCGGACAAAACCGGTAGGATCAGCGGTGGCACATACGCTTTCAAAACCGACGGCGGCTGGGTCTACATCCGCGGCGGCACCTTCGAAAGTTGGATTTCGACTGCTGGAGGAGGTAAAACCTATATCGACGGCGGCACCTACAACGGCGAAATATTTTTTGCTAACAGCGAATGCGAGTTCGAGCTGAACGCTGGTACTTTTACTAAAGGTATCCTTATCAATGGCTCTTGTGGGACGAGAAATGTCTTTGATCTCTTGGGCGAAGGCAAAGCATATCAGGTCAATGGCAGACTTTATGACAGTGCCGATGCTGAAAACTTGGAAACACCGAGAGAATTCTTCAAATACAATGAAGTCAAGGTCGTGACTGCGGCAGACGTTGCGGTTGCCGAGGTTGACGGAATAAAATATACCTCTCTGAGCGCGGCTATTGCTGCCGCAGACCTCGACACGACGATTACGTTGCTCAAGGATACCGATGAGGATATTACGGTAAGTAAGGCTGTCAATATCGATTTTGGCGGCAAGAAGGCAAGCGGCGTATTTACCTTTGACGGCGGTTCGATTACTGTAATAGGAGCCTTTGAGAGCGGCACCAAGCTGAAGGTCAAAAAGAACAGCTACACTACCAAGGTAGAGTGGGGCACTGTTGTAATCTGGGACCAGAGCGACTTTCTGACAAACGATGACATTCAGCCCGTTGATGCGGGAGCGGAGATTAAGTCTTACGGAAAAAGTCACGCCTTGGTCCATCCGCACGGATGGGACCATAAGGTGTCAGACACGCAGGACGGCAAGCTGATTGAAATTTACTGTAAGTATCTGGAGACCTGCCCATATGCCGATTACTCCGATGCACTTGGCGCGTGGCTAGAGCTATGCTCTGATGAGCTTACCTATAACGGATGGACAAGGGAAGCCAGACTCAGCCGTTATATCAACGCCTATCTCTATACCGATTCCTTACCTGACAGCAGTGATATCGTCTACTATGATGAGAACGGCAAGGATTTGGACGGTAAGCCGAAAAATGCGGGCAACTACACCGCAAGTCTTACTTTTGTAAATGCAGACGGCACGGATGTAGTAGCTACGGTCGATTTTATAATACTTCCGAAAAAGCTTACGGAGGATATGATTACCGTTGAGCCGAGCACAGAAGAGTATGACGGCAATGCTGTAACACCTGTTGTGACGGTCAAAGATGGCAACACAGCCCTCATTGAAGGCACCGATTATGTAGTATCAGGTGATGTAAGCGGTACAGATGTCAGTACCTATACCATTTTGGTGACAGGCAAAGGCAATTATTGTGATACGGTAAACATTAGTTGGAATATTGCCAAAGCAGATATGGATTTCATTTCCGCGGATAATGTGGAAGTTACCTACGATGGAAATGCGTATTCCGTTGAGGTTAAGGGCGCGCCCGAAGACGCAGAAATTTTGTATAGTACAGACGGCGGTAACACCTATGTTGCCGAAAAGCCAACATTTACGAATGTTGCTGACAGCGGTACGGTATATTATAAGGTAACACATAAAAATTATAATGAGTATAGTGGCGCGGCAACCATTACGATCCAGCCGAAAACGATCACCGTGACTGCCGAGGAAAAGGAAACGATCGTCAACACCGCACTTCCCACCTACACCTATCGGGTAGAAGGTCTGATCGGTGATGATAAGCTCGTAACCGAGCCGACATTTACCACAGCTGCGGATATTGCTGTAATCGGTGAGTATGATATTACGGCAAGCGGTGCGGATGCAGGTAACAATTACTCTATCAAATATGTTTCCGCAAAGCTGACGGTTCTGACCGACAATACTGTGGATGTGGCAAAGGGTTACGGGAAAGAATTAAAGGACTACGATCCCAACATCGTAACAAGCGACGACAAGGCAGAACTCGATAAAATCCTTGATAAGATCAACACGCTTCTTGTTGACGAAACTATCACCGATAACGGCAAGAAGGCGTTAGAGGAAGTGAAGGCGCAGGTTCAGGGGTTGATTCAGAAAATTACCGATGCCGAAGCCGCAACCGCTACCGAGAACACAGAAAAGGTTAAGGATCTCACTTCCGATAATGTAAAACCGGAGAATAAGGCCGATTTGGAAAAGGCTGCGGAAGATCTTGAAAAGGCACTTGAGGAACACGGTAGCAATATGACCGAGGACGAGAAGAAAGTCGTTGAGGACGAAATCAAGCGTATTGACGATGCCCTCACCGTAATCGGCAATGTTGAGGATGTTGAAGAACTTATTGAAAAGATCCCTGACATCATCAAGAAAGAAGATGCCGATGTTATCAAGGCAGCTGACGATGCCTACAGCACACTTTCCGACTACGAGAAATCTCTTGTGGATGACGATGTGAAAAAGACACTTGACGATGCTAAGACGGCTCTTGCAGAGCTGAACAAGCCTGCTGGCACCACCTCTCCTAACACAGGAGACAATAGCAATATTTTCCTTTGGATCGCACTTCTCTTTATCAGCGGCGGCGCTGTGATCACATTGACCGTAGTTGACAGAAAGAAAAGAATAGTAAAAAAATAAATAAAGTTTAGGCAGGGCATCGCTACGGCGGTGCCTTTGCTTATACCCAAATTAAATAGTATTCCCACATTTTCAAACAATATTCAAAAAGTGTTCGTGTTGGGCATAGAAAATATTGACAATAGAACGTTCGTTCTGTATAATATAAGTGTGACAGTTTAACCGTCACGGACAACTGAATATTGATGTAAGATTGAGAACGTGGCAAAAGCCACCCAATGCCTGCGGTGTGCTAAGAGGAAATACCGTCACCTACCACTCTATGCGTTTTGGTACTGTTAGCGAGTGAATGGGTGCAAAACAGTCCCGTCTTTGAATTTCAAAGCCGTTACATAGAACATCATTTTGAAGCGAGAGCAACGCTCCCGCCGATTCTTGATGTCTGTGTAGCGGCTTTTTTGTTTTGCCTTTTTCAAAAATAAATTTTCCAAATCCCGAAATAAGTCAGCAATTAAATATTAGAGAAGAAATTTGCAAAAAGATTGGAATTTTTGATCTTCTCGCTGCCTACTCATTGAGGAGTGAAAAATTGAAACGCTGAAAAGTTTTTGAAAATGGGTGTGCATTTGCCCTCTCCCATTCCAAACAAGTGAGGGGTATGCAAATAGCCGCTTGTACTTAACAACTGAATGACCGTCTGAATGGGATACTACGCCAAGACTTTTCGTATGGGAACGAGCGAGAAAACGCCGCTGAAAAAGCAGGGGCAGGAACGACATTTGGGTAGAACGGCGAATTGGCTCTTGAGCTGTAAAAGTCGGTGCTTTTCCAAACAGAAAGGGTTTTGACGATGACTGCACCGTTTGGGGTTTGCTTATTAAAAATTCCGTGTTTTTCACAAATCTTGAACTGTGAAAAATCGCTCAAAAATGCCCTACTTACAAAACAAGGGAAAATCAAGCTATTTTTGAAAGGAGCGTGAAGTGATGAAAACAGGACTTAAAAAGTCGCAGAAAATTACAGAGATATTCTTTGATGAAGCAACCCGTTGGATTACGGTGAACACCTACAACACCGATCTCAAAAACAGATTGACCGCCTATGCTAAAAAGCATCCCGATCTGTGTAGGCTTACCGATGACACAGAGGATGGCGGTCTTTCCTTTGAGGTTGCGAAAGGTCGGTTTTGCTTTCGGTTGACCGAGCCCTACAGTGATGAGCGACGGGCGGCGGCAAGCGAATTTGCCAAGAAGCAAAACAACCGACTTCGCAACCGTAAAGTTTAGGCGGGGTGCAGGGTGCCCTTTTCAAAGGGCGGCACTGCTGAGGAGTTATCCGCAGATAACGGGGCAACGTCCCAAGCCACCTCGTAGAGCCCACTGACATCTTTGCACGGAGTATCCGTGAAAGTGTCATAGTGGGTTACACACTTTGAAAAGGTGTGTAACGAAGAAAACGCTATCTCAGATAAATCTATCTCAAAAATGAAAGGAAGTGATAAAAATGTCAAGACAGAATTACAGCGTTGCAAGAGTAAAAACACGAACACAAGACACGGTCGGCAAGTTTGAACGGCATATTGAAAGGAAGAACGAACACTATGCCAATATGAATGTGGACTTGGAAAGAACGCCTATGAATATCCAATACCGATCTTGCGGTGAACTGACCTACAACGAAATGCTTCAGAAGTTGGTGGATGAAGGTAAGGTGTCAATGCGAGGTCTGAAAAAGGATGCCAAAGTTTACGACGAGCTTATCTTTGATATTAACTCGGAATATTTTGAAGAACACGGCGGCTATGACTTTGCCAAAGAGTTTTACGAAGAAGCCTATTACTTTGCCGAAAAACTGTATGGCAAGGACAATATTCTCTCTGCCGTTATGCACGCCGATGAAATCAACCTCACTTTGTCCGATAGGTACGGCTATCCCGTTTACCACTACCATATGCACGTTATGGCATTGCCCGTGGTGGAAAAGAAAGTGCTGTGGTCAAAACGGTGTAAGGATAAAGCTTTGGTCGGTACGGTTAAGGAAGTCGTGCAGCAGATCAGCCACTCAAAGAAATGGAAATCCCCGCAAAAGCTCAACGAACA
>JAGBBN010000013.1:0-2570 GCA_017938445.1 Clostridia bacterium
GAATAAAAGCCTCAATATCCTCTTTACGCATTAAGCCGTCAAGCTCTCTTATAACTTCCGTTTCGTCTATCTTGCCGAACTCTTTTTGAAAGCGTTTATTTTTTTTCGGTGTAAGTTCAAGTATATATTTTTCAAATGCTTTTACTGTTTTATCTGTTACGGCAGACAAGGCCGTTTTTGCATTGTCTTTTTCAGCAAGAAATATTTTAATTTTATCCGCAAAAGTATCTTTAATAAGCTGCACCCGAATACTGTCAGGAACTTTCGGGGGTACATACTGTTTCGGTACTCTTTGGTTTTTATCCCAAAAAACGATATGACAATGCGGATGACCTCTCTCGTTATGGTGTGCCGCCGCCCATTGTAGGTTATGGGGAGCAATACCGTTTTTCTCTGCAAGGGTTTTTATATGCTCCTCAATATACGATTGCCAAGCCTTATGATCCGTCAATCCAAGTTCTTCTGCCGTTTCGGGTGCAAAAGAAATAATACCCCTGAAAATATTTACACGGCGGTAGGACATTTCACGTGCTAACCGTCCTATATCTTTCCAGTTCTCAAATTCAACAAGTCCTTTATTTTGCTCAATGCACCCGAATAAGCCGTGTCGCATATTCTCATTTTTAGATACACCGGGACGGGTAGCAATATATCGGATGTGTTCATAGTTTGATTTTGGTGTATCCAATTCCGTAGGACATTTATGCCGTTGCTTATACATCAGTATCGACATCGTTTATACCGCCCTTAATAGCTTTTATTGCTTTTTTCATTTCCTCATCATCGGCAAACAAAGCAAGCGCATCAACATTTTTTTGGTTTGCATAAGCAAGGGCGCGTTTTCTTGCCGCCGATTCTATTTTCTCAAAAGATGAATATAGGTCACGGTCTATCAGTTCTGACATAATCGTAATGTTAGTGTAATAACCAGCCGCCGATATAATCGTAAGGCGATTGATAAGGGCGGCAAGTCGATTGCCCAGCTTCTTTATTTGCAAAGATAACTCTTGCTCAATAATTCCGCTTATAAGGTCAATGTTATCCTCATAACTTTCAATCGCCAGACCTTTATCAATAAAACGGCGAATCTCTTTCGACATATCCGTATGGTTTTTAGCGGCAAGTATTTTTAAGGATTCGATAGTATCGGTTGGCAAATGGAGCGATATACGCTCTGTTTTAATCGGTTGTTTTTCGCTCAAAATCAATCACCCCCAAGCGTAATATCACTTTCTACCTCGTTGCCCCAAACATCCCAGCCCTCCGGCTTTTGCCGAGCAAACAACTCCACTCTCGGCACATCACCCATAAGCTGCACAATACGCTGTCGGGCTTCATCAGGTTTTTTACTGTGTTCCTCAATGTGTGACATAATGATTTGATGCACATTTTTAGCAACTCTTTTAGGGTTGCCTTTGGTGGCTAAAATACAAAACTCGGCATTTGCTCTCGTCCAATAGCCCATACCCCAAAACAATGAATCGGATTTACGGTTTTGCTTTACCCAAACAAAAGCGATTGTTTTATAAGAAAATCCCCAAGCCGATAAGACAGAAAAACTCTCTTTCAGCAAGGGGATTGTAGTCCACATAAACAATGCACAATCTTTATCTGCAATTTCAGATACGGGCAAAGCCTGTATATCTTCAAGGGACATTGTTGGGTAATGGCTTTCAGCAGAGCGTCCCATTCCTTTTTTGGAATAAACTCTGTAATGCCAAGGGGGATCGGCATAAATAACTTTGTATTTTTTCGTCATAAAATCACTCCTTTCGGCAGTATGACAAAAATCATACCTCGGTAATGAAAATCATACCGAACAAAATGCCGTTGAAAACTCTGTTTTCAAGCAGTAAAACCGCCGTCAGTATGACGGTTATTCCTGCCTTGCCTAAAACCGTAGGGCTTCGCCCTCGGTTTTTAGCTTCGGATCGCCCAAAAGGGCGGCCATTTGATGAAAGAAAAGTGTTACATATCTCGGTCACTTCCTGTCCGTTTTAGTTTTGCGATTTCTATTCGCTCCGTTGCAATTCCAAATGCGTTTTTATCTATTTCAATGCCGATAAAATCACGGTCTGTATTAACAGCAGCAACACCCGTTGTACCGCTACCCATAAAACAATCCATTACAGTATCACCCTCGTTGGTGGATAGCAAAATACAGGCTTCGGGAAGTTCTACAGGGAAACCGCTGTGTCCCCATTTGCTTTGAGTTTCCTTTCTTCCGAAAGAATGACGGTATTGCTTTCCAGAATTAAAAGGAATTTCCCACACGTTACCGACATTATGGGTTTTGAACATTTTGCCGTGCCGTTCATAAACAGCACTCTTGTTCAGATGCACCCCTGCGCTTGTGTGCCGGAGCATAAAGATATATTCGCATTGGTTGGTTAATTGCCGTGTGGTATTTGCAGGCTGTTGATTATACCGATACCATATGATCGTATCGTGCAGTTTGAACATCAGCTTACGTGTGGCTATTTCCATAAGCTCAAAGGCGCGTATGGTAATCTCGCTGTCATTGATAACATTAAGAAACATAGTGCCGTTGGGTTTTAACAGCCGTTTAC
>JAGBBN010000014.1:0-57414 GCA_017938445.1 Clostridia bacterium
GTTAATGCTGTTTTCGTTTACGATGATAAACTGCTACTCACTTTCAATTTTAAGGATGGCACACGCACAATCTCATTAACCGACACAAAAATAGCGGTTGATAAGAATACTGGTTCGAATTTAGATTGCTCTGTTGCACCAAAATAACAGGTTAAACCTTTTGGTTTAGCTTGTTATTTTTTTATGTAAAAATATAATAATATTATTATTTGTTTTCTACTAAAAACAACCCTCAGGAATTTTATTTCCTGAGGGATTTTGTTTAGCACTGCTTTATAAGACGGATATAGAATTCAACCGTTTTATTAACGGCCTCTATTCTTATTCTTTCATTATTTCCGTGAATTGTTGCCCTTTCCTCTGAGGTTAAATCCATTGCAGAGAAACGGTAAACCTTATCGGAAATTCTGCCGTAATGACGGCTATCCGAACACTGCACCATAAGATAAGGAGAAACTATGCATCCCTTCCAGGTACTTGCAACTGCTGTAGCCACCTTATTGTAGGCTTCACAGTCAAGCTCAGATACTCGGCTTGGATTCATACCGTCAATAACGCTTATTTCAATATTATCGTTCTTTACGGTATTCTTTATATATTCAACTGCGCTATCCAAAGTATCCATAGGATTAAGGCGCATATTTGAGACCATAGTAGCCTCAGGCGGAATAACATTTGCCGCCTTGCTTCCACTCATCTGAGTAAATGCAACCGTTGTTCTCATAAGTGCATTAAGCTCGCCGCCGCTCTTTTTACAAATCATATCAAGAACGGGTTTAAATAACCATAGATTTGAAAATATCATTCTGTAAACAAAGGAGGAATGACGACCTAATGTATCAAACATAGCGGCAACCGGTTTGGTTAGATGAGATTTAAAGGGTTTGTTCTCCACTCTGCAGCACGCCGCCGATAAAACACCAACAGGGGTATGGGGCTTAGGCGCCGAAGCGTGACCTCCGTTTGATTTAACCTTATATTCAAGATTAAGCATACCCTTTTCTGCGATACCGATAAGTCCGCAGGGCTGTTTTACTCCGGGGAAAACATTTTCCACAACCGCTCCGCCTTCATCTACCACCAAGGCAGGAACTATGCCGTTATTTTCGAACCAATCAACAATATTTACCGCTCCCTTGCCGTTTATCTCTTCACCGCCCGAAAAGGCAAAATAAATATCATTTTCGGGAACAAAACCCTGTTCTATTAAATGATTTGCGGCAAAAAGAATTCCGTTAAAGGTAGCCTTTGTATCAAGAGTTCCTCTGCCCCAGATAACACCGTCCTCAATAACGGCATCAAAGGCAGGCTTTTCCCAATCCTCTTCATTTACGGGAACAACATCGTAATGCGCCATAAGAACGGTAGGTTCATTATGGTTTTTACCCTCCCATTTAAAAAGAAGCGCTCTATCCTCAAGTTCTTCAAAGCTACACTTTTCAAAAACATTCGGATATAGGAAGGGAAGCTTTGAAATAAGCTTTTGAAATTCGGAATTATCTTCAAGCTTTTTATCCCTATAGGATATTGTTTTACAGCGAACAAGCTCGCAGAGACTTTCAACCGCTTTATCACCGTTAAAGCTTTCTTCCTGCTCTATGGTCTTTATACCCTCCTTAGGGTTAAAGCAAAGGGCTCTTGAGATTATAAAGATTAAAAATAACGCTAAAACTATTAAAGCAATAATCAGTATTTCCATTTAAAGTTTTCCTTTTTTATACATAATTCTGGCAACCGCCACTGTGAACAGTACTCCCACGGGGACCATAATTCCAACCGTACCCTTATTGAGTGCGGGAACGAAGATAAACAATGTAAGCATCAATATAATGGGCGCTATGGAAAGCTTTGCATTTTTAGAAATAAATACTACTGCAAGGCCACCAAAAAGTGCGGGAAGTATTAAATCAAATGCGGGCTCTAAAACGGGAGATTCGAGAATAGGAGTGAGAGGAACTATAAGAATAACGCCTATAATTATGATAATCGTTGTAACAATACTGGAAACAGCGATTGAAATTGTAGAAATAATTTCTCCTTCCTCGCTTGTTGCTTTAACCCCTGCCCTCTCCATTGCATCAACAGCACAAGGAAGCTTTAGGTTAGAAATATTACCGGTTACAAAGGAAAGATAGGTTCCTCCCGCACCGAGCATGGGAACATAGGTAAATATTTCAACAAGTCCCACTGCCCAATACATAGGCAGGGTTGCAAAAAGACCTTGAGCCAAGGGCTTCCACTGAGGAACAGCACCAAATATAAACGATACGGCTAATGGGAATAAGAGGATTAGGAAGCAGATTATAATTCCCCATATTTTGCCATCTCTATGTACGGATTCGAGATAAGTAAGTTGTTTTTTATTTTCCATCACTTAATCACCTCGTATCCAAGAATTTCTGCAAGAGGAATAGCCGCTGCCATACCGCCTACAAGACTCAGTGGCAGAGCATAATCGGTTAACCATCTGATTTTGAGTTTGGTTGCAAGCAGACCGCAAACTGCCATTATTACCGCCGAAACCAACATTACACAAACGGGAGTAAGGCCTGATAAATCACCGCTGAATACGGTCGAAACATCACAGAAAACATAGCCTAAAAATGCGGAAATCATACCGAGGAACATTGCATTATTGAAGATTTCTCCCCATTTTTTATCCTTCATTCCTATCTTGTTCATACCGCCCTGAATTTTTTTGGTTACAAAGGGAACTAGGATAAGACCGATAGCTATACCTAAGGTCATTACCCACAATACAGTTACATACATAGAGGCATCTGTTATCGTAGAGCCTGCTCCCAAGCCTGCGGCGGTTAAAGCATTGTTAGCCGCAACGGTTTCGTATGTAATAGAACCGATAACCGAAAGTCTGAGCCAGGGTAATGCAACACCGAGACTTTTAGACAGCGCTACAACACCCACCAATACAGCTATTGCGGGGGCAATAGTGAATACCGCTGATGAAGAGATAGTTTTTTTAACAGTTTCACCTGATATGCCTATTTCCTTGGCTCGTCTTACGGCTTTTACAAGAAAATATATTGATTGAGCCAACACAATAGCAATAAGAATTCCAACCATTATAAACAAAATTGGACTATTTACATTAAATTCCATTGTTTTTTCCTCCTTTTTATTAATAATGTACCATATCTAAAACCTTTTTTCAATAAAAATAAGCCGTCATATGACGGCTTATTCCACTGTAACGCTTTTTGCAAGATTTTTAGGTTTATCTATATCACAGCCCCGAAGCTTTGCAGTATAGTAGCTCACAAGCTGCATTGGAAGAACTAAAAGAGAGGGAGAAAATTCCTTTAGTATTGTATCTACCCTTATTATTTCATCGATTTCTTCGTTTTTTTCTATTTTTCCGTTATCGGTTATAAGAATTGTTTTTGCCCCTCTGGCTTTAACCTCGGCTATATTACTCAAGGTTTTTTGCAGAACCTCGCTATTGTGGGCTATAGCAATAACCACCGTTCCCTGCTCTATTAGAGAGATAGTTCCGTGCTTTAGTTCCCCTGCCGCATATGCTTCAGAATGAATATAGCTTATCTCCTTCATTTTAAGGGAGGCTTCCATGGCTACAGCATAAGAATTTTGTCTGCCTATAAAATAGATATCCTGCTGATTATATAAATGCCTTGCCATTTCTTTAGCCGACTCTTCAGTATTGCTCACCGTTTCGTCTATTTTTTGGGGTAGTGACAATAGTTCTTTTTTATAGTCACTTGCCTTTCCACTACTGATAACTCCCCTTTTTTCCGCAATATAAATAGCAAGGGCATATATAACCGCAAGCTGAGCCGAATAAGCCTTAGTGGTTGCAACCGAGACCTCTCTTCCCGCAAGGGTATAAATTACGCTTTGCGCCTCTTTTGCTATGGCACTTTCCTTCACATTAACAATAGATAAGGTTTTTGCCCCCTTTTCTTTTGCTACTCTAAGTGCCGCAAGGGTATCGGCCGTCTCTCCGCTCTGGCTTATAAACACCGCAAGGGTTGAGCTATCAACCAAGGCTTTACTATATCTGAATTCGGATGCTATTTCAGCACTGCTTTTTATACCACACAGGCTCTCAACCACATTTTTTCCCACCATACCTGCATGGTATGCCGAACCGCAGGCAATAAAAACTATCCTCTTTAGTCCGTTTCTTATATAATCTTCGGTTAATTTTACTTTTTCAAAAAAAATATCATTATTTTCAATGATTGAAGATAATGTATCCTTAACCGCTTTTCCCTGTTGCTTAATTTCGAGCATCATATAATGCTCATAGCCTTGTTTGCCGTCATCGGTATAATTTGAATCTATCAGATAGCTTTTTTTCTCTAAAATATTTAAACAGCTATCAAAAACAGTGATTTCACCGCTTCTGATAGCTGCAATTTCTCCGTCAGAAACAGATAAATATCTATCCGCAAAACCCGAAAGAACTCCCGAATCGGAAGCAATAAAGCATCCTTTTTTACCCCGTGCCACAACCAAGGGACTTGCCTTAGCGGTGCAAAAAAGTGTATCAGGAAAATCCTTGCATATTATACCTAATGCAAAGGAGCCCTCGAGCATTTTTGTTACCTTGGATATAGCATCCAGTGGTTTCCCACTGTAATACCTACTTAAAAGATGGGCTATAACCTCGGTATCTGTTTGGGATTTTAAAACATCTCTGTTTCCTATTATATCATTAAAAAGCTTGCTTGAATTTTCAATAATACCATTATGAACAATGGTAAACATTCCGTCATATGAGGAATGGGGATGTGCGTTTTCTTCGTTTGGTTTGCCGTGGGTAGCCCAACGGGTATGACCTATACACAAATTACCAATAGGCTTAATATTGTCAATTTTTTCCTCGAGATAAGAAATATTGCCCTGAGCCTTGCACTGAATTATTTTTTCTTTGCTGATAACAGCAATACCCGCCGAATCGTATCCTCTGTATTCAAGTCTTTTCAGTCCCTCTATTACATAAGGTACTGAGTTACCCTCTCCTATTCTACCAATTATTCCGCACATTCAAGAAATCCTCCGTAACGAATAAATTATTTTCCGTAACCGAGTTCCTTTATAAGATTTACCACACTGTCTGTTTTGGTTTCACATAGCTTCTGACTACTGCTTTCAACCATAACCCTGATAACCGGCTCTGTACCGCTTTCTCTGAGTAATATTCTTCCGTCATTACCCAGTTCCTTTGATATTTCATCAACTAACGCCAGAACCTTTTCATCAGATGTAACGGCAGACTTATCTGTTACTGCAACATTTTTAACCGACTGAGGATACATAACTACAGGCTCAGCCAATTTACCAAGTGTTGTTTTACGCTCTACAATTTCTTCCATAACTATTATGGCTGTAAGTATACCGTCACCGGTATTAGCGTATTTTCTCACTATAGTATGACCCGATTGCTCACCACCAAGGTAATAATCGTTCTTCATCATTGCTTCGTGAACATAACGGTCCCCAACTGTTGTTTGGATATGGTTTATTCCCGCTTCATCAAAAGCCTTATACAGTCCCATATTAGACATTATCGTGGTAACAACCGTATTGCCTGGAAGCAATCCCTTTGAGCGTAAACGGTTGGCTATTATATAAAGTATATGGTCACCGTTTATTATATTACCCTTTTCATCCACAGCAATACATCTATCTGCATCTCCATCAAAAGCAAAGCCTGCATCAAGATGATTATCCCTAACATATTTACGAAGAGAATTGATATGGGTTGAACCTGCCTGCTCGTTGATATTAACACCATCGGGAGAAGCATTAATTATATGTGTTTGAGCACCCAGTGCATCAAAAACAGATTTCGCAATCATCCATGAGGAACCGTTTGCACAGTCGAGAGCAACCGATAAATTTCTATATGAATTAGCGGCTATGGAAATCAGATATCCTACATATCTGTTTCTACCTGCAACATAGTCAACCGTTCTTCCTATCTTATCTCTCGAAGCCAAAGGAATGTCATTTTCCTTTATATCGAGATTTGAAAGATTTCCGTCAATATAATCCTCTATTAAAGCAAGGGTGTAATCATCCATCTTTTCCCCTGCACTGTTTATTAATTTAATTCCGTTATCATAAAAAGGATTATGGGATGCTGAAATCATAATTCCGCAATCAAAATTATCCTGACGCACCACATAGGAAACACTGGGGGTAGTGGTTACATGAAGCATATAAGCATCCGCACCCGAAGAGGTAAGTCCTGCAACAATAGCATATTCAAGCATATAACTTGAACGGCGGGTATCCTTACCGATAACTATTCTTGCCTTATGATTAGGTCTTCTGCAGCCCGAAATAGGATTTGAATAATACCAACCTAAGAATCTACCTATTTTAAAAGCATGCCATGCGGTAAGATTAACATTTGCCTCTCCTCTGAAGCCATCCGTTCCAAAATATTTGCTACCGAAAACAACCGACTCTTTGGGGCGGAAAAGATTTTCAGTAAATGTAGGCTCAAGGGGAATTTCTTCCCTTAATAAATCATCTGCCGTTACATTAAAAAGGGTTGATAACTGTAAAATTTTACCAACCTCAGGAAGTGACTGATCCGACTCCCATTTTGAAACTGACTGACGGGAAACGTCTAATTTTTCCGCAAGCTGTTCCTGAGAAATATGCATAGACGATCTTAAAATTGCTATTTTTTGGCCTATTGTCATTAGCTTTTCCTCCTGATGATATCATTTTTTATTGTTTTCATTTTAATACCTCAATATACCTAAGTCAAGCAACCGACAATAACAGTTTTTCGTCAACTGCAGGTTGCCTGATTTTTTTACGCTTGCCAAAAAACATTTAAAAAAGGCTTTTTAGCAAAATGCCGTATATATATTATTATTAACAAAAGGTTGCGAAAATTACATAAATCATAACTATACCCTCGTCACATAAGAACTGCTGAGCCTATAGGCTTATCTTCTTTAATTGATTTCGTATGTACTAAACTATCTATGCCAAGTTTCATACTAGATTCCGGCTTTTTATTTTCACTGAATTGGCAGACCCCCTCTATTTCAGAGGAAGGATGATTCTTTTGTCTACTCATAGCTAAAGCCTTTTGAAACTACCAGCACAGCTAGCAGTATTAGTTATACAATAAAAAAGAAAGAGAGTTTTAACTCTCTTTCTTTCTGAATTTCGCAATTAATTTTGAAGCAAGATAAACTCCTAATTGTGTTATAATAAAAACAATAAACGAAAACACCGGTATCCCCACAAGAGAATTAATATTTCGGTAAGGAATATATTTCATCACTATATCAAGTGCTATACCATGCATCAAATATATAGAAAATGAATTTGCCGCTATCTTCTTTAAATTTTTTGATTCTCTGTTTTTACAGTTAAAATAAATTAAAATAAAACAAGCAGATGAAGCGAGTATATAAAATACAGAGCGGTAAATATAGAAACTACCTACATATTTATTCTCCTTCATAGACGAAAAAAGTGTAAGTGATATGACCACTACAAAACATAAAATAAATGCAATTATGTAAAATACATTATACTTTTTAAAGTTGAATTTTTCTCTATGTTTATATATAATATGTCCCAAAACAAAATATCCCAAGTAATAACATCCGTTTATGATTGGTATAGGGTATGCTATTTTGGAATTTATGAAGATATTTAAAAAACTTACACCACCGATTAATATCAACCACAAAACTAAAAATAATATGTCTTCTTTTAAAGTCATATTATCGACCATGCATTTTATAAAAGGTAAAGCAATATACAAACCTATTAAGGCATACATAAACCAAAGATGTCCTCTTGCCGGCTTGAATAAAAGATCCAACAAATTCAAATAATTCACATTAAGAAAAAACTTTTCCCATAAAAGATAAACTATTGTTACTATAATCAAAGATATTGTTTTTGAAACAACTCTTTTGAGATTTTTCTTATTGGAATATTTTGAAGACAACAATAATGCGCCGCTAATCATAAAAAATATCGGCACGCTTATTCGAGAAATACCATTAAACACGATTGCCCAAAAAAACGAAAAATCGCTTATATCAGGATATGCTCTGCAGTAACAGTTAGCTACATGGATAACTATTACCATAAACATAGCCATAACCCTTAAAATATCAAACTGATTATCCCTTTCTTTGCTTTTCAATTCATTCATTTTAATTTTCCTCTATTATCTTATAGTAAATCCATTTTGATATTAACACAACAAAATAATACTGTCAATCAGGATATGGTTATTGACTTACAAAAAATATTGTGGTATACTATTCGTAAATAATTTCTGCATACCGTCTTTTAAAGGAGTATCAAACTATGTTAAAAAAAGATTTACAAGAACGAGCTTTACCTGATATTCTCACTTTTTCAAACGGTGAAAAGGTAACTGATGCGGCTTCCTGGGAGAAACGCAGATCAGAAATTTTGGAAGAACTTCAAAATGAAATGTACGGCCGAATTCCCAAAAAGCCCACATCCATTAAATTTGAAGAAATAAGCAATGATGATTTCTTCTGCGCAGGCAAGGCAAATCTTAAAAAAATAATGATTACCTGCGAGCTTGAAAACGGCACGTTTTCCTTTCCTGTTTCCTATACCATGCCTGTTGAAAAGCCCAAGCTTACCTTTGTTCAGATAAATTTCAGACCTCAGGTTCCCGATACATATCAGCCAACCGAAGAATTGGTTGATAACGGCTGTGCCGTTCTATCCTTCTACTATGAAGATATAACCACGGATAACGGAGATTTCAGCAACGGTCTTGCAGGGGTTTTATTCCCCGACGGTATACGTCACAACAGTGATGACCCCGGAAAAATCGCTATGTGGGCATGGGCTGCAATGAGAGTGATGGATTTCATTGAAACCTTAGATGAGCTTGATAGCAGTAAGGTTGTAGTTATAGGTCATTCAAGACTAGGCAAAACCGTCCTCCTTACCGGAGCTTTAGATACCCGTTTTATGTCTGCCGCATCCAACGATTCAGGCTGTTGCGGAGCCGCAATTATCAGAGGCAAGGTTGGAGAAACCTACAAGGATATACATAAATCATTTGGTTACTGGTTCTGTCCCAAATTTGAAAAATATGTTTTCGAAGAAGAGGTTATCCCATTTGATCAGCATTTCCTCCTATCGGCAATAGCACCGAGAAAGCTTTATGTTGCAAGTGCCGAAGAGGATATCTGGGCAGATCCTAAATCAGAATTTTTATCCTGCTTGGCAGCTTCTGAGGTTTACAAGCTTTACGGCCTTTCAGGTCTTATACATAATAATGAATACCTTACCGCCCCCGACTGTCTGCATGACGGAGAAATTGGTTATCATGTAAGAAAAGGTCTCCATTATTTCAGCCGTACCGACTGGCTTTATTATCTCAAATATTATTTGGATTAATTTATTTTTTCTATTTTGCAATCACTGTAATAATGGGAAAGTATTTCCTTATAATCAAAGGATTCCTTAGCCATACCGTTTGCCCCTGTTTGGCTCATTCCCACTCCGTGACCGTATCCCGATACGGTAAAGGTAAAGGTATTTTCACTGAGAGAAACATCAAAAGCCGTAGATTTTAAATCTAAGGCAGTTCTTATATCGTTACCGGAAACTTCTTTTCCGCTTATCTCAAGGCAGGTTACGTAACCTGCCTTGTTTTTTGTTATATTTTTAATCCACTCGGTTGTATCACCGCTGATTTGAGCTAAGGACGAAAGCTTAGCTTTAAGTTCATCAGCAGAAATTTCTACCTTAGATATATTATCTGTTGATAGCTTATCCCACTCGCTATCTACCGAAACAAGATAAGGGTATTTCCCTCCCCATACATCAGCAGCATTTTGAGTTTTTCCGCAGCTGGAGGCCGAGTAAACGGCAAGTATCGGAAGCGAATCATAGGTTATGGCTAGTCCCGACACCTCTTTAACTACTTTTTCAATCTTTTCGGTATATTCCTCCGCCTTATCTCCCCATTTTTCCTGAGCTTGTGTTTTCGATATATAGCTTTGGTCTACTGCGAAATCGCAGGTAATATCATAATCCTTTTCCTTATTTGCGTTTTTTCGAAACAATGTAAAGGTATATGCCGCCACCGCCTGTGCTTTGAGAGCTTCAATTTCATAAAGAGCAGGCATCTCTGCTGCTACAACACCGAAAATATATTCATCCATATCGAGAAGCTGAGTTTCCCCACTTTGTGGATTATAAAGCTTGACTGTCTCTGTCTTTTCCATCGTTTTCGCCTTGGTTTGCTTTACGCTTCCTCCCTTACTTACCACTTCCCCACTCAAGGAAATCAAGGGAACAAACAGCATAATTGTTAATACAACCATCGTAACACTTAATACCTTTTTCATATTATCCTCCGCTATTGACTTTTTCTTCCTAAAGGAATAAAATACTTAATATAAAATATATGATTAAATGGACTTTTTAATTACTTTAGGGAGAGTAGCGAATGGAATTTAAAAATTTATTATTTTTCTTTCTTATAACCTTGCCAGTATGTATTTCGGCAAGATTTTTGCAGCTCATTTACATAGAGGACCCCACCACAGGATTTTTCAATATAGGATATGAATTTTTAGGGTATTTCCTCATAGCTTTGATTATAATTGCCTGCGCTGTTAATGTTCTGCTTTCCTTTACGGCATATAAAAGGCCGCCGAGGGCACCTCGTATGGGTATAGTAACAGGTATTTGTTCGTTAGCTTTAGGCGTTTCAATAGGCTTTGAAATTCTAACCGAAACCTTCACCCAAAGCATTAGAATCTGGCAGATAGTAACCCTTGATATTTTAGGTATATTTGCAGCAGTGTTTTTCCTACTGTATGGACTTAAAATGATTATTAACTATCCTCTGCCTAAAATTTTCTTTATCGTCCCCGCTCTTTATTGGATAATGAGGCTTATCTGCATATTTACCTCTATTTCGGCTATATCTTTAATTGTTGATAATTTTATAACCCTCGCATCCCATTGCCTGACACTTATATTTATGGCAAACTTTGCAAAGCTCAACAATGATATCGATGATAACCGACTTTTCAGAAAGCTCATTGCGACGGGCTTTTGCAGTGTAATTTTCTGTGCTGTGGATGCCCTTCCGAGAATTATTTTTTCACTGACAGGAAAGGAAAGCTATATTCATTCAGGCGTATCCTTTGCTCCTACGGTTTTGGTAAGCGGAATATTTATTATCTCATTTTTATGTTCATATTTTTCAGAAAAGAATTTCAAAACTAAGACTTCGGCTTAAAAAAACTCCCGACAATTACTGTCGGGAGTTTTTATTTTAATTACATCTTAGCAAGATTTTCTTTAAGGTTGTTAAGCTGTTCACGAAGCTCTTCGGGAAGTCTGTCACCAAACTTCTTGTAGTGCTCTTCGATTTCAGCAGCTTCCTTAGTCCATACTTCCTTATCAACCTCTAAGATATCCTTGAGAGTTTCGATATCCATATCAAGGTCTGTAAGGTCAATATCCTCAGGCTTGGGAACATAACCGATAGCGGTTTCTGTAGCATCAGCCTTGCCCTCGCAACGGTCAATAATCCAGTTGAGAACACGCATATTGTCACCAAATCCGGGCCAGATAAAGTTACCTTCATCATCGGTACGGAACCAGTTAACATTGAATATCTTGGGAGCCTTGTCGCCAAGCTTTTCACCCATCTCAAGCCAGTGGGTGAAATAGTCACCCATATGATATCCGCAGAAGGGCAGCATAGCCATAGGATCACGACGAACTACACCAACAGCACCGGCTGCAGCAGCAGTAGTCTCGGAAGCCATTGCAGAACCAACGAATACACCGTTAACCCAATCTTTTGATTGATATACAAGGGGTGCGCACTTAGCACGACGTCCGCCGAATACGATAGCAGAAATCGGAACGCCTGCGCCCTTATCAAACTCCTCAGAAATGCAGGGGCAGTTCTTAGCAGGAGCGGTAAAGCGTGAATTAGGATGAGCAGCATAGGTAGACTTATCAGCCTTTACGAACATTGAGGGATTCCAGGGATTGCCCTTCCACTCAAGTGCGTTTTCGGGAGGATTCTTATCAAGACCTTCCCACCAAACTGTATTATCATCAAGATTTAAGCAAACATTTGTAAAGATAGTATTCTTCTTGGTGCTCTCAAGAGCATTGAAGTTTGAATGAGCATTTGTTCCGGGAGCAACACCGAAGAAACCGTTCTCGGGGTTGATAGCATAAAGTCTGCCGTCAGGACCTATCTTCATCCAGGAGATATCGTCACCAACTGTCCAGATTTTGTAGCCCTTCTTACGTAAATACTCGGGGGGAATAAGCATTGCAAGGTTGGTCTTACCGCAAGCAGAGGGGAATGCAGCTGCAATATACTTAACCTCGCCCTTGGGATTTTCAAGACCTAAGATGAGCATATGCTCAGCCATCCAGCCTTCCTTCCAGCCCTGATAAGAAGCAATACGAAGCGCAAAGCACTTTTTACCTAAAAGAACGTTGCCGCCGTAACCTGAGTTAACCGAAATAATGGTGTTATCCTCAGGGAAATGGCAGATATATCTGTTCTCAGGGTCAATATCGCATCTGCAGTGGAGACCACGTACCCAGTCATTACTGTCACCAAGAACATCAAGCACCTTGGTGCTTACTCTTGTCATAATAACCATATTAAGAACAACATAGATAGAATCGGTAACTTCAATACCTACCTTAGCGATAGGAGAACCGATGGGTCCCATTGAATAAGGGATGATATACATCGTGCGTCCCTTATAAGAATCCTTAGCTATGCTGTAAAGCTTTTCATACATTTCCTTAGGGTCACACCAGTTGTTTGTAGGACCTGCATTTTCCTTCTCTCTTGAACAGATGAAGGTTCTGTCCTCAACACGTGCAACGTCATTGGGATTTGTTCTGTGAAGATAGCATCCGGGGAGCTTTTCTTCGTTGAGCTTAATCATTTCGCCTGTCTTAACAGCCTCAGCACGAAGGGCCTCTATCTGCTCCTCGCTGCCGTCAATCCATACGACATTATCAGGATTAACAAGACTCTTCATCTCGTCTAACCATTTGATAACGGTTTTGTTTTGGGTCATAGTGGTTACTCCTTTATATAAATTATTTTTAAACTTTTTTACCGCAAAACGAAAAAATTACTATTTGCGGTCATTATATATTATATATTAACTCTTAAAATAAATCAATATACATTGGGAAAAAATTAACAATATTTTCATTTTTTTAGCCTTTTTTCCCTTTTTTCAGCATTATTTAATTGATATTATTTTTCCATTGTGTTAAAATAATACGAAACTTGATAAAAAAAGGAGTATTTTTATGAGAACTATTATTTCTGTTATCGGAAAGGATACCGTAGGTATCATTTCCAAGGTAAGTAACATTTGTACCGAATGCAACGTTAATATCGTTGATATAACCCAGTCGGTATTACAGGATATGTTTGTAATGGTTATGCTTACCGAAATTTCAGGTGCAAACTGCTCCTTCAATGAGTTTTCGGATAAAATGAAAAAGTTGGGCGAGGATATCGGCACCGATATCCGTGTTATGCACGAGGATATTTTTAATTCCATGCATCGCATATAACGAGGTACCGTAAATGCTTAATTTAAATGATATAATGGAAACCATAAATATGATACAGTCGGAGAATCTCGACATACGTACCATAACTATGGGCATTTCCCTACTTGACTGTATTGATTCGGACTGTGATAAGTCCTGCGAAAAAATATATAACAAGATAACCCGTCTTGCAGGAAATCTCGTTAAGGTTGGCGAGGATATCGAGAAGGAATACGGTATCCCGATTATCAACAAGCGAATTTCCGTAACCCCTATTGCAATGATAGTTGCAGCTTCAGGCGGTGACCCCGTTAAATACGCAAAGGCACTTCAAAGGGCTGCAGATGCCACCGGAGTTAATTTTATAGGCGGCTATTCTGCTTTGGTACATAAGGGCTTTTCTGCAGGAGATATTGAGCTTATAAAATCAATTCCCGAAGCGTTAAGCGAAACCACAAATATCTGCTCCTCAGTTAATATAGGCTCTACAAAATCAGGCATTAATATGGATGCTGTCAAAATTATGGGACAGATAGTAAGGCAGACTGCCGAAATAACAGCCGACCGTGACTGTATCGGTTGTGCAAAGCTGGTTGTTTTCTGCAATGCTGTTGAAGATAATCCCTTTATGGCGGGTGCCTTCCACGGTGTTGGCGAGCCTGACTGTGTTATCCACGTAGGTGTTTCAGGCCCAGGTGTTGTTCAGGCGGCTATAAAGAAATGCCCTGACGGTGATTTAGGCGAAATCGCCGAGGTTATCAAGCGTACTGCATTCAAGATAACCAGAATGGGACAGTTAGTAGGAACCGAAGCCTCCCGTCGTTTGGGAGTTCCCTTTGGTATAGTTGACCTCTCCCTTGCCCCCACCCCCGCCGTTGGCGATTCGGTAGCCCATATACTTGAGGAAATGGGACTTGGCCGTTGCGGTATTCACGGAACTACCGCCGCTCTCGCTATGCTTAATGATGCCGTTAAAAAGGGTGGAGTTATGGCTTCATCCTCGGTTGGCGGACTATCGGGCGCATTTATCCCCGTAAGTGAAGATGCAGGAATGATAACTGCCGCAAGGTCGGGAGACCTGCTTATAGAAAAATTAGAGGCTATGACTGCCGTTTGCTCGGTTGGTCTTGATATGATAGTTATTCCCGGCGAAACCCCTGCCGAAACCATTTCGGCTATAATTGCCGACGAAGCAGCTATCGGTATGGTAAACTCAAAAACCACAGCCGTTAGAGTTATCCCTGCCATCGGTAAAAAGCACGGCGAGGAGCTTGAATTCGGCGGACTTCTCGGAAGCGGCCCTGTTATGAATGTTAATATGAACTTTTCTCCAAAGAAATTTATTGACAGAGCAGGAAGAATCCCTGCTCCTATGCAGAGTTTAAAGAATTAATCAGATTTGATTCTTGTTGCCTAAGATGCAGTTCTACATGAACTGCATTAATTTTGAAAGGAAGGTGTAAATATGTCGGTCAACTCTAACTGGTATAAAAGAGGACTTAGAGATGGTATTCCCATAGGACTCGGCTATTTCGCCGTTTCCTTTGCTCTTGGTATTGCGGCAAAAAATGCGGGACTGACTGCCGTTCAGGCATCCGTTGCAAGCTTTTTTACCATTGCTTCGGCTGGTGAATTTGCAGGTTTCGAATTAATAGCCGCATCCGCCCCCCTTATAGAACTGATAATTATGGAAATTATAGTTAATGCCAGATATCTTCTAATGTCCTGTGCATTAAGTCAGAAGCTGGCACCTCAAACATCCATATGGCACCGCTTATTTGTAGGGTTTGGTATCACCGATGAAATTTTTGCTATATCTGTTTGTGTTCCAAATACCCTTAATCCCTATTATAATTACGGGGCTATGACCGTTTCCATCCCCGGTTGGACGGCGGGCACCTGCCTTGGCGTTGTGTTAGGTAATCTTTTGCCTGCCAACATTGTAAGTGCATTAAGCGTAGGACTTTTTGGAATGTTTTTAGCAATAATTATTCCCCCTGCAAAGGAAAACAAGGTTATTGCCGGTCTTATCATAGCCGCTATGACCTTAAGCTTTGCTTTTTCCAAGCTTCCCCTTTTAAGTTCTATTTCTTCAGGCTTCAGGATTATAATTTTAACCGTTGCTTTATCCTTGGCAGCCGCAATTTTCTTTCCCATAAAGGAGGAAGCCGAAGATGCCGATTAATCCCTATATTTACATATTTGCTATGGCGGCGGTTACCGCACTTATTCGTATTCTACCGCTTACGCTTATCCGTAAAAAGATAACAAATGTTACTTTGCGTTCTTTCCTTTACTATGTACCCTATGTTACACTGGCAGTTATGACCTTCCCCGCTATCATTGAAGCTACGGGAAGCATATGGTCGGGACTTGCGGCATTAGTTATCGGAATAGCACTTGCCTTTTTCAAGGTGGGACTGTTCGGAGTTGCGGTAAGCTGCTGCGCTACGGTATTTATTTTAGAGCTTTTTATACTTTAATGGATTGCTTCGGTAATCCATTTTTTATTGTTTGACAAATACCCCTATGGGGTATATAATTATAATCAAGAGGTGATAATTTGAAGACCGAAATTTATAAAATCAGCGGAATGGCTTGTGCCGCCTGTTCTTCCTCTGTTCAAAGAGTTGTATCAAAAATAGAGGGCGTTTCGAGCTGTGATGTTAATCTTATAACCGAAAAAATGACGGTTAGCTTTGATGAAACAAAAACGGGCGAAGAGGATTTTATCCGTGTTGTAGAGAAGGCAGGATTCGGCATTTCAAAACTTGAAAATGGCGATAACAATATAAAAAAGCAAGAAACAAAAAAAGAAAATCGGCTTTTTGGTATAGTAACCGCTCTTATTTTATCGGCTGTTCTTCTTTATATTTCTATGGGACAAATGATGTTTAAAAATCTACCCTTTCCCGAAATATTTAATATGAATACTAATCCATACGGTTTTGCTCTTACACAGATTTTGCTTTGCATTCCGGTTGTGTTTATAGGTAAAAAATTTTTTACCGTTGGATTTTCCACCCTTTTTAAAGGGCATCCGAATATGGATTCCCTGGTGGCTATAGGGGCTACCGCTTCTTTTATTTACAGTATAATTATGACCTATTCTATCCCATATAACCCTCACGCAATTCATAGCCTTTATTTTGAATCCGTTGCAGTTGTTATAACCTTAGTTATGCTTGGAAAGCACCTTGAACAGCGTTCTAAAAATAAAACTGCCGACTCTATAAAAAAACTGATGGAATTAACTCCCGATACCTCTATTGTAGTTATGGGAAATGATACCTTCGAGGTTCCAACCGATGAGGTAAAAGTCGGTATGGTTCTCCTTGTTAAGCCGGGTGCAAAGATACCTCTCGACGGTGTTGTAACGCAAGGCTCCACCTCAGTTGATGAATCCATGCTTACGGGTGAGAGCTTACCTATTGAAAAAAACATAGGCGATGCCGTTACGGGTGGAAGCCTCAATTTAAACGGAGTTATCTACATTAAAGTAACCAAAATCGGCGAGGATACAACCCTTTCTAAAATCATTAAATTCGTTGAGGATGCGCAAAACAAAAAAGCACCCATTTCCAAGGTTGCCGATAAGGTTGCGGGGGTATTTGTTCCAATAGTCATCATAATAGCGCTTATTTCCTCTCTTGTATGGCTTATAGCAACAAAGGAGATTTCCTTTGCTTTGCAGATTTTTACAAGTGTTCTTGTTATTGCTTGTCCCTGTGCTTTAGGTCTTGCAACTCCTACCGCCATTATGGTTGGAACTGGACTTGGCGCCTCAAAGGGAATTTTAATAAAAAACGGCGAAGCCCTTGAAGCGATACACAAAATAAAGATTGCCGTTTTTGATAAAACCGGTACCGTTACCAAGGGCACCCCTACCCTTACAGACGTTTTAGGTAAGGATGAAGCTTTAATTCTAAAAATTGCCGCCTCGGCAGAAGCAGTATCTGACCATCCCATTTCCAAGGCAATAACCGATTATGCCAAACAGAAAAACATTGAACTTGTCCCCGTTAAAAACAGTGAAAACATATCGGGAAAGGGTATTAAATGTACGATAAACGATAAAGCAATTCTTGTAGGCAACCGGGCTTTACTGGAAGAAAACGGCATTTTTTCCAAGGATTTTTCGGCTGAAGAAATTCAGTTATCAAGCCAGGGCAAATCTGTAATGCTCGTTTGCGAAAACAAAGAAATTTTAGGGATTTTAGCGGTTGCCGATGAGCTTAAGGAAACCTCTGCCAATGCATTTGCAAAACTCAAGAAATCAGGGATAAAAACCGTTCTGCTTTCGGGTGACAATACCGCTTGTGCGGAGCATATAGGAAAGCTTCTCGGTGCCGACCTTATTTTTTCTCAGGTTCTGCCCACCGAAAAAGCAAGTATTATAGAACAGCTTAAAGCAGAATACGGACCCGTTATGATGATAGGTGACGGAATTAACGATGCCCCTGCCCTATCCAGTGCGGATATAGGCTGCGCTATCGGTTCGGGCAGTGATATCGCTATTGAATCCGCCGATATTGTGCTTATGAAAAATGACCCGTTAGATGTATCCAAAGCCATAAATTTAAGCCGATTTACTATAAAAAACATCAAGGAAAATCTATTCTGGGCTTTTTGTTATAATACAATTTGCATTCCTATAGCGGCAGGCGTGCTTTATGCCTTTGGCGGTCCTTTGCTTAATCCTATGCTTGCAGGACTTGCTATGTCATTAAGCTCTGTTTGTGTTGTAAGTAACGCATTAAGACTTGGAAGAAAGGGTAAAAAGTTATGAGTGAATGTAATTGTAACACCAAGCATAAGCACCGTGAAAATGCTGAATACCGCAGTCTTATAAATAGGCTTAATCGCATTGAGGGTCAGATTAGAGGAATTAAGGGTATGTTAGAGGATGACTGCTATTGTACCGATATTTTAATTCAGGTTTCTGCAGTTAGTGCGGCGCTTAATGCCTTTAACCGTGAGCTTCTTTCAAACCATATTCACACCTGCGTTGCCGATGGTATACGAGGGGGTAATGATGAGGTTATTGATGAGCTTACTAAAACCTTACAAAAATTAATGAAATAAGGAGAAAAGTTATGGAAAAGATTATCAGAGTTGACGGGATGATGTGCGAAGGCTGTGTTAAAAGAATTTCTAACGCACTGTCACAAGAGGAACTTGATTTCAAGGTTATCCTTGAAGAAAAAAAGGTTATTATAAACGGATGCGACCATTGTCTTGCAAAAGCGGTGTCAGCCATTGAGGATTTAGGTTTTAATCCTGTGGTTGAATAATAGAAAATAATAATGTATAATAATACGAGTGGTGAATACACCACTCGTATTATTCTGTTACATATTCGGAGGAATTTATGGGAAAAACAAGCAGAAAAAAGCAGATAAAGGAAGCTAAAGAAACCCAAAGACAGGAAAGACTTGCCGCTCAGAAAAAAGCCGAGCAGAGGCTTAACCGTATGGCGGCTGTAATATCAGCCTGTGCGGTTGCAGTTTTAATTGTTATAACCTCACTTTACTTAGGTATAAACGCCCTTCTTGACAACGGATATTTTTTGCGAAAAAACGTTTCGGTTTCATCCGATAATTACGAAATAAACAACGCTATGGTTTCCTATTTCTTTTATGAGGAATACAGAGATTTTATAAATAAAAACTATGAATCCTTGGGTGATATGAAGCTTTCATCGGAAAAATCCCTAAAAAAACAAAAAAGCTATTACGGTGATGGCACTTGGTATGACCATTTTATGAAGCTTACCGAGGAAAATATCAAAACTCTTACAGCTTTTTGCGAGGAAGCAGAGAAAAATGATATTAAGCTTGCAAAAGCTGACCTTGATGAAATAGATTATCTGATTGAAAAATACAAGAGTAATGCTAAGTCAGGCCAAAAAACCGAGCTTGAATATTATGAATATATGTACGGCAGAGGGGTTACCGAAAAGGATATCCGAGATTGCCTTTCTATGGAGCTTTTAGCCGAAAAATATAAGGATATTCTGATGAAGGATCTTAGTATTTCTGATGAGGATTACCAAGCCGAATACAATAAGAATCCTCAAAAATATAACACCGTAAGCGCTCTTGTTTATAGCTTTAAATTTGAAGAAAGCTACCAGAATTTAACTAACGAAAATACATCCGATGAGTGCATATCAGCTATAAATGCTGACATTATAAGAGACTATTCCGAAAACTACGACACCGAGCTTGATGAAAACCTTATAAATGCACTGATAACAAGTAATATGATTTCATCCTACCGCTTTGGCGAAAAGGATGCACTGGATAAATTCGCATTTTCTACCGATGCTAAAAAAGACGATTTTTATATAGAAAAAACCGATAAAGGCTGTACTGCCTATCTGTTAAAATCCAATCCCTCCAAGGAAGACTATGCAACAAAGAATATCAAAATAATATATTGTGCTAATGAAACCTACGGCAGCGAAGCATACGCGAAAAACTTTATAAACAACATTTACGAAGAAATAAATGAAGCAGATAACTTAGAAAACCGCTTCAAAACCCTTGCTGTTACCTATAGTGAGGACTTAGACAGCAAGTTTAACTACGGAGCATATAAAAACCTTAATAGGGGTGTTCTTGAAGCGGCTGCCGAGGAATGGGTATTTTCAGAGCAGAGAAAACCGGGCGACTGTGAAATAGTATCGGGAGCCGAAGGAAAGTATATTATCCTCTATGAGGGGGATGGTCTCTCCGCTTGGAAGGCTTCGGTATTTGATGAAAAATACGCTGAATATTTTGATAAGCTTGTAGGAGAGCTTATAGAAAAATACAATATCACATCTAATAAAAAGAATCTTAAAAAGATATCCATTTAAATTCTTGATATATTTTTCCATATGTGGTAAACTAAGGGATGTTGCAAAAGCAACATCCCTTTTATTTTACACTGATTAGGAGTTATTATTTTGAGTGAATTACAACGTGAGGTTTCCCGCAGACGTACCTTTGCTATAATCTCCCACCCTGATGCCGGAAAAACCACCTTAACAGAAAAGTTTCTTTTATACGGCGGCGCTATTCAGACCGCAGGCTCGGTTAAGGGCAAAGCCACTGCCAAGCACGCTGTTTCCGACTGGATGGATTTGGAAAAACAAAGAGGTATTTCCATAACCTCATCAGTTATGCAGTTTGAATACGAAGGCTTTTGCATAAATATACTCGATACCCCCGGTCACCAAGATTTCTCGGAGGATACCTATCGTACCCTTATGGCGGCTGACAGTGTTGTTATGGTTATAGATGCGGCAAAGGGTATTGAAGCGCAGACAAGAAAGCTCTTTAAGGTTTGCGCTATGCGTCATATCCCCATTTTTACCTTCATAAACAAGCTTGACCGAGAAGCAAGAGACCCCTTTGAATTATTGGATGAATTGGAAAAGGAATTTGGAATAGGAACATATCCCGTTAACTGGCCTATCGGATGTGGTGTTAGCTTTAAGGGAGTGTTTGACCGTGATAAGCGTCAAATCCTCACCTTTAATGAATTCCACAGAGGTCAGGAAAAGCTTACCGCTATCCCCTGCGATATTACCGATACCGAAAAGATGGATTCTCTTATTGGAGAATACCAGCGTGCCGAATTGGTTGACCAGATAGAATTACTGGATGGTGCGAGCTTTGAATTTGACCTTGAAAAGGTACAAAAAGGTGAGCTCACTCCCGTTTTCTTCGGCTCCGCACTTACAAATTTCGGTGTTGAACCCTTCCTTGAAAACTTTCTTAAGATGACCACCTCTCCTCTGCCGAGAGTATCCTCTGACGGAAGTGAAGTAAGTCCCTTTGATGATAATTTCTCCGCCTTTGTTTTTAAAATTCAGGCTAACATGAATAAGGCTCACAGAGATAGAATAACCTTTATGCGAATCTGCTCAGGTAAATTCGAACGAGGTGCCGAATATTATCACGTACAGGGCAAAAAAAGTATGCGCCTTTCTCAGCCTCAGCAGATGATGGCAGAGGAAAGACAAATAATAAACGAAGCCTACGCAGGTGATATTATCGGTGTTTTTGACCCCGGTATTTTCTCTATCGGTGACACGGTGTGCACCTCAAAAAACCAGGTAGAATTTGAAGGAATCCCCACCTTTGCTCCCGAGCATTTTGCTATGATAGAGCAAAAGGATTCCCTTAAGAGAAAACAATTTGTTAAGGGTGTTGAGCAGATAGCTCAGGAGGGTGCTATTCAGATTTTCCACGAGCCTAATTCCGGTATGGAAAGGGTTATCGTTGGAGTTGTTGGTGTTCTTCAGTTTGAGGTTTTGGAATACAGACTCAAAAATGAATATAACGTTGAGGTTATAAGAAATAATCTACCCTACCAATATATTCGTTGGATAAGAAATAAGGATATTGATGTTAAAAATCTTAACCTTACATCCGATACCAAATGGGTACAAGATTTTAAGGGCAATAATATTCTTATTTTCACAAGCGAATGGAACATCAACTGGGCACTTGAAAAAAATGAAGGTCTGATACTTGAGGACTTTAATAAGGATTAAAAAAAGAAGCAAGGAAAATTCCTTGCTTCTTTATTTTTAAGATATTATTTATTGTTGTATTTATCAACAGCGTTTTTAATACGGTCAACGGGGTCAAGCAGACTACTGATGGAATTATCATAGTTAAGAGTTTCAACCAATAAAGCTATATACTTAGCCATATTTACACTGCAATACCAGTCACGGCTGAGCAGCTCATCTGGTTGATAGATAAGGTTTGTTGTGAAAATCTTATCGATAAGTCCCTTTTCATAGTACTCATCAAATTTCTCCAATCCCTCAACGAAAAGACCGAAGGTTGAGAATATAAATATTCTGCCTGCTCCCTTTTCCTTGAGCTTAGCGGCGATATCAAGCATAGATTCACCGGAGGAAATCATATCGTCAACAAGGATAAGGTCCTTGCCTGTTATATCGTTACCAAGGAATTCATGAGCCTCAATGGGATTTCTTCCGTTTACGATAACAGAGTAATTACGGCGCTTATAGAACATACCAAGCTCTAAGCCTAAAACGGAGGAATAATAGATACATCTTCCCATACCGCCCTCATCAGGAGAAACTATCATGGTATGGTCGCGGTCAAGCTTGATGTCGGGAACGGTCTTAAGTAAAGCCTTTATCATCTGATAAGCTGCCTGTACATTATCAAAACCGTCAAGAGGAATAGCGTTGTTAACTCTGGGGTCATGTGCATCAAAGGTTACTATATTCTTAACGCCCATTGCAACAAGCTCCTGTAAAGCCATTGCGCAGTCCATAGATTCTCTTGAGGTTCTGCGATGCTGTCTGCCCTCATAAAGCATAGGCATAATTACAGTTATTCTTCTTGCCTTGCCGCCGAGCGCTGCTATCACTCTCTTTAAATCCTGGAAATGATCATCAGGACTCATAGGAACAGTTTGTCCATACATTTTATATGTAACATTGTAATTAAAACAGTCACAAATTATATAAACATCCAAGCCTCTTGCCGTATGCTTAAGAACAGCCTTTGCTTCTCCTGTTCCGAATCTGGGACAGTTTGCAGGGATAACGAAAGTTTCGTCATCAGGAATGTTTCTCCATTGCTTAAGATAATAGTCAACCTTAGCTGAAATATCATCGCATCCTCTCATGCTGATAAGAGCAAGGTCGCCATAAGGAGTGTGCTTAAAATTAACCGTTGCCATAAATAATACCTCCGAATTCATATTGACATATATATAATACCATAAAACTCTCTTTCAAAAAAGCCCTTTTTTAAAAAATTATTCATAATTTTTGACCTTCTTTTCTATACATTTTTCATCATTTTTTTACAAATCCAGAAAATTATCTAAAAAAATCGAGTTTTTTGCCACTCTTGCCTAAAAACTCATTGCTATGTAAATAAAGTTTTGATATAATAGTAAAAGGAAGTCGAAACTGATAAGTTTCGACATAAAATCTTTGATTTTAAACCAAATTTTCTTTGAAAATTTGCCCTTTCCCATTGCAATGGGTGTCGTGCAAAATCAAATTTTTCCATTTGATTTTGCCAAAGCCACTTGTCAAGTGGCTTGTCGAAACGCTAAAAAGCGCTTCGACAAACTACAATCATTATAATAATATAGATAATATTTACGGAGGAATAAAAAATGGCTAATGTAATTCTTCTTGCACATACTCCCGCTCCCGAGCATACCGTAGCCTCGGCGGCAAAACTTTGTTACAGTTCATCTTCTATTACAGGACTCAGAGATAACCTCACTGATGAAAAGGCTGCTTCCTTTGTTGAGATGCTTTCGGAGATAGGACACGAAAGTCCTATTGAGCACGCAAGCTTTACCTTTGGTATTGAGGGCGTTTCCCGTTCATTACTTGCCCAGATAACAAGACATCGTATGGCATCCTTTTCCGTTAAGAGCCAACGCTATGTTCGTGAGGGCTGCTTTGAATACATAACTCCCCCTGAAATCGAAGCCGACGCAGAGGCTAAAAAGGTTTATGAGGAGCTTATGATAAAGGACCAGGAATGCTATGACCGTATTTCGGCTATCCTTAAGGAAAAGCATATAAAGACATTTTTAGCCCAAGGTAAGGATGAGAAAACTGCCGCCCGTCTTGCAGAGAAAAAGGCTATTGAGGATGCACGTTTTGTTCTTCCCAATTCCTGCTCAACTCAGATGGTTATGACTATGAATGCCCGTTCTCTCCATAATTTCTTCCGTCACCGTTGCTGCAACCGAGCCCAATGGGAAATTCAGGATATTGCTAACCAGATGCTTAAATTGGTGAGCGAGGTTGCTCCCAACCTCTTCAAAAATGCAGGTCCCTCCTGCCTTACCGGTCCTTGCCCCGAGGGTAAAATGACCTGTGGAAAAATCAAAGAGGTTAGAGCCTATTACGAGGAGTTAAAGAAAAATGGGTAAGCTTATAGTAATAGAGGGGCTTGACGGCAGCGGAAAGTCCACCCAATTAGATTTGCTTTTTAAAGGGCTTGAGGATTTGGGTAAGGACTGTAAATGGGTATCCTTCCCCGATTATGAAAGTAATTCAAGCGCCCTTGTTAAAATGTATTTAGGCGGAGAATTCGGCAACAAACCCGATGATGTTAACGCCTATGCCGCTTCGGTTTTTTACACCGTTGACCGATATGCCTCATACAAAGCAAACTGGGGCGAATTTTATAAGAGCGGCGGAACAATAGTTTCGGGAAGATACACCACCTCAAATGCCATCCATCAGGCATCCAAGCTACCCGAGGATAAATGGGAGGATTTTCTATCCTGGCTTTATGATTTTGAATATAACAAAATCGGTATTCCGAGGCCCGATAAGGTTATTTTCCTCGATATGCCCATAGAGGTTTCCCAAAAGCTTCTCACCAAAAGATACGAGGGCGATGAAAACAAAAAGGATATCCACGAAAGTGATGTTAAATACCTTGAAAAATGCAGAAATGCCGCCTGCTTTACCGCAAAATACTCCGGTTGGAGCATAATAAACTGTGCCGAAAACGGCGAAGCAAGAAGCATCGAGGATATTGCAAAGGATGTTTTAGCAGAGGCTTTATCTGTTTACGGAGATTAATTATGGTTTATATTTTTTTAGCTGACGGATTTGAAGAGTGCGAAGCGCTTATTCCTATAGATATTCTAAGAAGAGCATCTGTAGATATTAAAACTGTAGGGGTTACGGGTAAAACCGTTACAGGCTCCCACGGAATTTCGGTAATCTGTGATGTTTACAAAGACGAAATAGCCTTTGACGATAACATTGAAGCCGTTATATTACCCGGCGGAATGCCCGGAACACTTAATCTTAAAAAAGATAGCGTTGTTACAGATTTTGTAACCAAGGCTATGAATAAAGGTGTTTTGGTTGCCGCTATTTGCGCCGCTCCCTTGATTTTAGGCTCCCTCGAATATTTAAAGGGCAAAAAAGCCGTTTGCTATCCGGGTTTTGAAAATGAGCTTATCGGTGCCGAAATTTCATCCGATACCGTTGTGCGTGACGGTAATATCATCACCGCAAAGGGTGTTGGTGCCGCATTTGATTTTGGCTTTGAAATACTGAACGCTTTAAAACACTCTCCCGAAGAAATTGAAAAATTAAAGCAGACTATGATATACAAATAAGAGGATTAATATGGATAATAACATTAACAAAAATCCCCAAAACAACGAAGATGATTTTATAATCGGCAAAGGCTTCCCCACCCTTGAAGAGGAGGAAGAAATGCCTGTAAAACGAAAAAAAAGAGGAAAGCACATTATCCGAAATACCATTTGGATAATTGCTATTTTGCTGATTTCGGTTGGAATCGGCTTTGGTGTTGTTGTGGTTGGCTCTGACTATCTCGGTATAGGCTTCGGCAGAGGCGATAACTGCACCGTTGAAATAGATATGGGTATGGGAACTGCAGGCATTGCCAAACGCTTAAATGAGGGTGGAGCGGTTAAATCCCCTATTGCCTTCAGAATTTATTCCAGACTTAAAGGTTTTGACGGTAAATACAAATACGGCGTTTACACCTTTAATACCGAGGCAGGCTATGAATCAATCTGCGAAATGCTGATGACCCAGGGCGCTAAGGCAGAAAGTGTTACCGTTACTATCCCTGAGGGAACGGGAATAAACGATTATACAAAGAACGTTAACGGCAAGGATGTTACTGTTCCGGGTATTGCTACTCTGCTCGAGAAGGCAGGGGTCTGCACAAGGGCAGATTTTATTGCCGCTCTTAATGATGTTAAGCTCGACTCCAAGCTTCTTAAAAACGTAAATGTAGGTAAAACCTATCACGAGCTTGAGGGATACCTCTTCCCCGAAACCTATGATTTTTATTCCTATGATTCTAAGGAATGTGCAGTTCTTGCGGTTGAAAAAATGATAAAGGAAACAGAAAACAGAATTAGTGATGAAATGTTTAAACAAGCCGAAAAAATGGGCTATAGTATGAACGAAATTCTCACTATGGCATCCATCGTTCAGATGGAGGCAGGCGAAAGTAATTCCGAGATGGCTAATGTTGCCGCTATCTTTTATAACAGATTAAATAGCGACAATTTTGCCACCTTAGGCTCCTCCCCCACCTGCTATTACGGTGAATCCTTCCGCAATGATGACGGTAGATATGATACCTATAAAATCAAAGGTCTGCCACCTGGCCCACTCTGTTCTCCAGGTATAGATGCCATTAAGGCAGCTCTTTATCCAACTGAGGATACACCCTATTATTACTTTGTTACCGATAGCAACGGTAAATTCTATTATCATAAAACTTTTGAAGAACAACAAGCAACCAAAAAACGTTTAAAACAAGGAAACAACTGGACTTATGAGTATCTTGACTAATGATATAAATATACCTGAGCTTTTGTGCCCTGCAGGTGATTTAACAAGACTTATTGCCGCCGTTGATTACGGCGCAGACGCAGTTTATCTTGCAGGTGAAGAGTTCGGAATGAGAACTGCCGCATCAAATTTCGGTGAGCAGGACCTCATAAAAGGTATTGAATACGCCCACAAAAATGGAGTTAAGGTGCATATTGCCTGTAACACCATTCCCCATAACGAGGAAATGGCACGGCTCCCCGCATTTCTCCAAAGCATTGAAGCGGCAGGTGCCGATGCAATTATCGCTTCTGATATCGGTACGATGGGGCTCGTTAAAAAGTATGCGCCCTCTTGTGAGCTTCACATCTCGGTGCAATCGGGAATTGTAAATTACGAAACAGCAAGAGCTTTTCATAATATGGGGGCTGACAGGGTTGTTTTAGCCCGTGAATTGTCCCTCGATGAAATAGCCGAGATAAGAGCAAAAACACCTATGAGCTTAAAGCTTGAAGCCTTTGCTCATGGGGCTATGTGCGTATCCTTTTCGGCAAGGTGTTTACTTTCAAGCTATATGATAGGCAGAGATGCTAATAGGGGTGACTGCGCTCAACCCTGTCGTTGGAGCTATTCTCTTATGGAGGAAAAACGACCGGGGCAGTTTTTCGATATCACCCAAACCGATAAAGGTACCTATATTTTAAATGCAAACGATATGTGTATGGCGCCCCACCTTGATAAGATGGTTAAGGCGGGAATTGACAGTATCAAGATTGAAGGCAGAGCAAAATCCCATTATTATGTTGCGGTAACCACTAACGCTTATCGTGGCGCTTTGAATAGCCTTAGAGAAAATCCCGAGAATTGGGAATTGCCAAATTGGGTAAACGAAGAGTTGGATAAAATAAGCCACCGCACATATTCAACCGGATTTTATTTCGGAACTCCGCAAAATGCTCAGACCTATGAAAATGCAGGATATATAAGGGATTATTCCGTAGCTGCTATTGTTGACGGCTATGAGGATGGCTTTATTATAGCAACGGTTAAAAATAAATTCCTGAAAGGACAGATTTTTGACTGTCTTGAACCGGGCAATGCTCCCTTTATGGTTTCGGGAGAAACCTTTTTTGATGAGAACGGTATTTTGATAGAATCCGCTCCTCATCCTATGATGAAGGTAAAAATCCCCTTTGACAGACCTATTAAAAAAGGAGCCCTTCTTCGAATGAAGGCTGATTAAAATATAACCTCCGTGGTAAAAATATACACGGAGGTTTTTTTATGTCTAAAAGCTATGATAAAATGTTCCAAAAAAGAAGCGGTATATGTTTTTTTCTTATTATTTGCTTCTTTTTCAGTTGTATATTAAGACTAACGGTTATAGTAACAAAGGATTATACTAAGGTTCAGGCTAAGCAATCTGCACTGCGGCTTTCGGCAGGTATGGCTAGGGGCACTATTTTTGACCGTAATATGATTCCTATTACAAACAGTAAAAAAAAGACGGTTGCCGCCGTTACGGCAACACCCAGAGCAATAACTGGAATAAGCAATCTGCTATCGGGAGCAGAACTTGAAAGCACCCTCGATATGTTAAAGAAAGGAAAACCCGTTTTATGCGAGGTTGAAAACCAAGCTGAATGTGACGGAATCGCCTTTACCGAAATATTTGAACACAACACTCCTGATACCCCCGCAATACACTTAATTGGTTATACCGATTCGGACGGTCACGGCGTAAGCGGCCTTGAAAAGGCTTATGACGACATTTTATACTGTAACGGAAACATTGACTTTGTTTACACCTCGGACGGTTTAGGCAATGTTTTAGAAGGTATTACACCCACTATAGAAAACAATGATTTTGCAATGAGCAATGGGGTTATAACGACCCTTGATATAAATATTCAAAATTTGGTTGAACAGTCTGCAAATAAGTTAAAAAAAGGTGCAGTTATAGTCTGTGAAAGCAATAGCGGCAAGATAAGAGCAATAACAAGCCGCCCCTTGTTTGACTGCACTAACATTGCCGATTATCTTGAGGCAGAGGACTCGCCTCTACTCAACCGAGCAACTAATGCCTACAATGTGGGCTCCGTTTTTAAGCTTTGTGTTGCGGCAGCGGGTCTTGAAAAAAATATCAGCTCCCACACCCACAACTGTGTGGGAAATCTTGAAATAGGAAACCGCTTTTTTAACTGCCATAAGCGAAGCGGACACGGAGTAGTTAATATCACAAGGGCAATAGCCCTTTCCTGTAACACCTTTTTTTACACCTTTGGCGCATTAACGGGCGGCGAATCAATATATAACACCGCATCATCACTACAGTTTGGCAGAGGTATCGAGCTGTGTAACGGTATTTCCACAGCCGCAGGAAATCTGCCTTCAAAGGATACCTTGCTGAATAAAGGTAATCTTGCAAATTTCAGTATAGGACAAGGACAGCTTTTACTCTCTCCTGTTTCTTTGTTAAATCTATATAATTCCATTGCAAGTGGCGGTGAATATTGTTCCCCCACCGTTGTTGAAGCCACCCTTAAAAATGGAATAATGGAGGAAGAAAAACGTTCTTCCCCCACTAAGGTTATGAGTAGTAAAACTGCCGATATTCTGAAAAATGCCCTTATTCAGGTTATTGAGGACGGTACTGCCGAAGAAGCGAAACCATCCCTTACCACAGCCGCAGGAAAAACCTCAACGGCACAAACGGGAAAATATAAGGGCTCGGTTGAAATTAATCAGAGTTGGTTTTGCGGATTTTTCCCTGCAGATAAGCCTAAATATACAGTTATAGTTTTTGCCGAGGATATGTCTGTTCAGGAATTCAGCTGCGCCGAAATTTTTGCCGAAATAGCCGATAGCATTACGGAATATGAATACACCGATTAAAAAAACAGTCTGACGATATTCGTCAGACTGTTAATCTTAATAAGCCTTACCCCAATAAAGCATATGCTTTGCTTCTTTACCGCAGCAAACACACTTGCCATCAATATTTTCCTGCTCAAAGGGGATGCATCTTGAGGTTACGCCCGCAACCTCCTTGAGTTTATCCTCGCACTCACGGTCTCCGCACCACATAGCTCTGATAAAGCCGGGTTTATTTTCAGCAATATCCGCCATCTCTTCAATGGTATGAGCATCATAGGTCATCTTACTGCGGCGTTCAAGAGCCTTGTTGTAAAGTCCGTCACGAACTGCAGTCAAGAGTTCGGGAATCTTTGTTTCAAGCTCATCGGTGGAAACAACGGTCTTCTCTCCGTTATCTCTTCTTACAACAACGCAGACATTATTCTCTATATCACGGGGGCCAAGTTCAATTCTAAGGGGAACACCCTTCATTTCATACTCGGCAAATTTCCAACCGGGAGACTGCTCACTGTCATCAATCTTAGCACGGCATATATTCTTAAGCTTTGCATAAACCTCGTTTGCTTTTTCAACAACTCCCGGCTTATGGGATGCAATAGGAATAAGTACTGCCTGAATAGGAGCGATAGCGGGAGGTAAAACAAGTCCCGAATCATCACCGTGGGTCATTATTACCGCACCGATAAGTCTTGTAGTTGTTCCCCAAGAGGTCTGGAAAGGATTAACCTGATTATTGTTTTTATCGGTATATTCAATCTCAAAGGCCTTTGCAAAACCATCACCAAAATAGTGGGAGGTTCCGCTCTGTAAAGCCTTACCGTCGTGCATTAAAGCCTCGATAGTATAAGTATCCTCAGCGCCTGCAAAACGCTCTTTAGCCGTTTTAACGCCCTTTACTACGGGCATTGCAAGATATTCCTCAGCAAAACGGGCATATACATTAAGCATACGGATGGTTTCTTCCCTTGCCTCTTCCTCGGTGGCGTGAAGTGTGTGTCCCTCCTGCCATAAGAATTCTCTTGAACGAAGGAAAGGACGGGTGGTTTTCTCCCAACGCACAACACTGCACCACTGATTATAAAGCTTAGGCAAATCACGGTAGGAATGAACAATATTCTTAAAATGGTCACAGAAAAGGGTTTCGGAAGTAGGACGTACGCAAAGTCTCTCTTCAAGCTTTTCTTCACCGCCGTGGGTTACCCAAGCAACCTCGGGGGCAAAGCCCTCAACATGGTCCTTCTCCTTTTGTAAAAGACTCTCGGGAATGAACATAGGCATATAAACATTCTCGTGTCCGCATTCCTTGAAAAGACCATCCATAATACTCTGAATATTTTCCCAGATTGCATATCCGTAAGGACGGATTATCATACAACCCTTAACTGAAGAATAATCTATAAGCTCTGCTTTAATTACAACATCAGTATACCATTTAGCAAAATCCTCATCCATTGCGGTTATGGATTTTACAAGCTTATCGTTTGCCATAAAACAGGGTAAAAATACCCTTGTCCCACCTTTCGTAAAGTACATTTAGATTAATTATAAAATAAATTCACCGATTTTGCAACAGTTTTCGAATATTTAAAGATTTTATCAAAAAAATGTTGACAAAAAGCTCAGAAAAACATATTATTTGTTTAGACCATTTTAATTAGGAGGACCATTTATGGTATTTGAAAAGATTAAAAAGATTCTTGCTGACCAGCTTGATGCTGAAGAATCCCAGATGACAATGGAAACAAAAATCGAAGAGGATTTATCTGCTGATAGCCTCGATGTTGTTGAACTTTTAATGTCTATTGAGGATGAATTCAATGTTGAAATCCCCGATGAGGAAATCGAGAACCTTAAAACTATCGGTGATGTTGTTGAATACATTCAAGCCAATATGTAAATATTAAATTTTAAACCCCGTATCTTTGTTGGATACGGGGTTTTTTCATTAATTCTTTTTAGCCGAGAGTCTGAACAAGATAAGACCTACAATAAAGAATACTGCAAGAGAGCCAACACCTATATTCTGAACACCTGTAATCTGTGCGATAAGGCTTACCACAAAGGTTCCCATAAAGGACGCTCCCTTGCCGCAGATATCCAAAAGTCCAAAATATTCACCTGATTTTTCGGCCGGTATAATCTTTGTGAAATAAGAGCGAGAAAGAGCTTGTATACCGCCTTGGAACATTCCAACACATACGGCAAGTATCCAGAAATGAAGTTGTGAGCTCATAAACATTGCAAATACTGCAATTCCGAAATATGCGCAAATACAAACGGTTATAAGCTTTTCAGATGCAATTTTTCTTGCAAGTCTTCCAAAAATAATTGAGCTTGGGAATGCAACTATCTGAGTAACAAGCAACGCAAGTAAGAGTCCCGTTGTGTCAAGCCCCAAACTTGAGCCATAGGCTGTTGCCATATCAATTATGGTATAAACACCGTCAATATAAAAGAAGAATGCAAGCAGGAATAAAAATACCTTCTTATTCTTGAAAATCTCTTTTAGGGTTGTGCCTAAACGCAAAAATGTGTTTTTGCGAGCTTCGAAAGCATCGGTTATAAAATGCTTCTGCTTATAATTTTTAATAAGGGGAAAAGCTGCCGCTATCCACCAGACAGCCACTATTAAAAAGGCTATCATCATAGCAACCGACATAGTAATACCGATAAAATCTGCGCCTAAAACTACACCTAAGCAAGCTACAAAGGGTATGCAGCTTCCGATATAACCCCATGCATATCCCTGAGAGGAAACACTATCCATTCTTTCCTCTTCGGTGATATCGCCAAGCATAGAATCATACAGAACAAGACTAAGTGAATAACCTATCTTTGCTATAACATATATAATAAGGAATATCAGCCATTGCTTTGCTAATCCCAAAACAAGACATCCTACCGCTCCCAACAATATACAGGCAACAAATAAAGGCTTTTTATGATTTTTCTTGTCAGCTACGGTACCGAGAATCGGACCTAAAAATGCAACAAAAAGGGTTGCTATAGAAGCCGCATAACCCCAATATGCAAGATAATCAACCTCGCTTAATTTTGCTGCAGTAGCCAACGAGTTAAAATATATGGGCATAATTGTTGTTATAAGCAATGTAAACGCCGAGTTGCCCACATCGTAAAGAATCCAATGCTTTTCAAGCTTTGTTAATTTGAATCCCAACTTTTTTCTCTCCTCTCAGAATCAAAATTTAATTTAAATAAATCATCAGAATAAATAAATTCAGGAAAATTTTCAATAGCAGCTACCGCTATATCAACCGCTTCGTTATAAAGCTTACTTAATTCCTTGTTGCTTTCTTCGCAACGAAAATCTGCCGTCTTACTCATAATAAGTCCGCCATAATCATCGCTCTTGCCTATTAGTTTGAAAGCCCATTTTAAAACAGGCGTATCAATACTTAAAATTTTACTGTAAAAAATATAAGATTTAATTGCCCTGTAAATTCTATTCCTATTAACAAAACCAAAAAATTCAGCTATTATACGGGCAGAAGTTTTATTTGGTTTTATATGCTTTGTTAAGGTGGTTTTAAGAGGATTTTTATTTTCCTTTAGCACATTAAATCTATCAAACTCTGTTTCAATAGTCGTATGAGAAACTCCCTTGCTTTTCACATACTCCTCAACAAAGCCGTGAGATTTCGCATCAAGCACAAAATGGCATAAAAATCCGTAAATATAGCTAAGGTGCTCTTCCCCTTTTTTCTCGCACACCTTCACTGCAGATGAAAAAAACTCCTCCCCCGATATGCTGTGCATAGAATACCCGTATTTCGATACCTTGTTGGATATATACGGACGGTAATAAAAAAGAATATCAGGCCCGTGAAGTCCTATATTGAATAAATCGATGTTTTTTTGGATTTTTTCTTTTTTTTCGGAAGAAATCCTTTGCAAAACATCCTTTCCAAAACAATAATGAGCATATGTGGCAGGAATAATTTTCACCTCTTTCAAAATACATTATATATTCTATGCAGTTTTTCTGCAAGATAAATTTAAATACTTTAAATAAAATAAAAAAAAGACAAGGGAGGGTGAAATCACCTTCCCTTGTGAAATATAATTATTTCTATATGTTTTTAATTATTCAGCAGAGATAGCCTCAACCGGACAGCCGGCAGCACAAGCACCGCAATCGCAGCACTTATCAGCATCAATCTCATAACGCTCTGCACCCTCAAATATAGCATCACAGGGGCAACCAGCAGCACAAGCGCCGCAGCTAATGCAAGCATCAGAAATTACATAAGCCATCACAAACACCTCCATAAAGTTTGTATCTTTATTGTAACAACAAATTATTAAAAAAGCAAGGAAAATATTATTCCTGTTTTTCTTCCTGAGTTTTCTTATTCTTATGCTTTCTGGAAATAAGCTTCACATCATCCCTGTGAACCTTTATCGGCATAAAATCACTATCATTAAGCTTAACTATAAGATTACCTGTTATGAGGTTGGCATCAATTACCGTACCCATACCCGAAGAGGTCTGAACGGTTGCGCCAACATTAGGGGTAAATGAGTTAAGATACTCATAAGCATCCTGCTCATATTTAAGGCAACACATAAGTCTGCCGCAGCTTCCCGAAATCTTGGTTGGATTAAGGGATAGCCCCTGCTCCTTCGCCATTTTAATAGAAACAGGCTGAAAATCGTTTAAGAACTGCTTACAGCAATAGGGCTGACCGCAAATTCCGATTCCGCCGAGCATCCTTGCTTCATCACGAACACCTATCTGACGAAGCTCAATTCTCGTATGGAAACGGGCAGCTAAATCCTTAACAAGTTCACGGAAATCCACCCTGCCGTCAGAGGTGAAGAAAAATACAACCTTAGTGCCGTCAAAGGAATATTCAACCTCAACAAGCTTCATATCAAGCTTATGCTGAAGAACTAATTCCTCGCAAACCTTAAAGGCTTCCTTTTCCTTTTCCTTATTCTCTTCAAACTTCTTTATATCCTTTTGATTAGCTGTACGCAATACCTTTTTCAATGGCTTTACGATATCCTCATCCCCAACCTCATGATTGGCTTCGTTTATCTTGCCAAATTCATTTCCTGAGGCGGTTTCAACGATAACGCTATCGCCGATTTTAAAGGCTTTACCGTCAGGACTGAAATAATATGACCTTCCCGACTCTTTAAATTTTACCGATACAACCTCTGTCATTATTTCTCTCCTTAGAAAATTTCAACTGCTTTGCAGATAATACCTGCAAAGAACAAAGAAAGATTTATATTTGTTTTAAGATTTTTTTCGTATAGTGTAACCGCTTCGTAATATTCGAACATTTTTTTAGCGGTGATTTTACTTTTATATTTCTTCTTTATAGCCAAAGAAATTTCGTATTTGATTGCCGCTACGAATCCATCAACCCCTACCCTATCCTTCTCATAGGTATGGGCTATTTTCATCATAGAAAGCTCATCCTTTTTAACAGCAGCCTCTAAAAACTGCTCTGCCGCTACCTTAACGGCATTTTTACTGCCCGATAAAACATTAAGGGCAGTTCCTATATTAAAACCGCAAGAATTAAGGGCTTCCCTTATATCCTTTTCGGAATACCTATCGGTTTTGCCGCTAATATATTTCACCGCTTCATTTTCCTCAGGAACACTAAGGGAAAACAAAACACATCTTGAAATTATGGTATCAAGCAGCATTGCTTTTGTTTCGGCAATAAGGATAAAAATTATATCTGCGGGGGGTTCTTCAAGAACTTTCAAAAGGGTATTCTGCGATTGCTCGTTCATAGTATGAGCACCGTCAATAATAAACACCCTTCTTGCCGCCTGATGTGGCTTTACATAGGCTTCGGCTATAAGCTCCCTTATCTGAGCTACAGCAATACTCTTTTTGCCTGTCGGCGCCGCTATTGTTGCTATATCGGGATGAGAATCAATTTCTGCCAAATGGCACTCGCCGCATTTTAAACAGGGTGCATTATTACCCGAACAAACCGCAGCAGTCGATATATATTTTGCAAGTGTGTGCTTACCCAGTCCCTTTTCACCCTCAATTATAATTGCATGAGGAATTTTTCCGCAGGCTATAGCACCGCATATTGCACCTTTTACCTTACTGTTACCTACAAGCGGGAAGCTCATAGTACAAAACCAACCTTTTTCATAGCCTTAAAATAAGTTTTTCTGGCAACTCTTTCGGCTTTATCTGCGCCGAGTCTGTAAAGTCTTTCAAGCTCACCCTTATCGGATATAATCTTATCGTATGCCGCCTTTATGGGAGCTAATTCATCGGCAACGGCTTCGCCTACGGCAAGCTTGAAATCGCCATAGCCCTTGCCCTCAAATTCTCTCTCTATTTGTTCGTTGCTCTTACCTGTAACGGCAGAATAAATACCCATTAGATTTGAAATTCCGGGCTTATCCTGTGAATATCTTACAACCGTTTCAGAATCTGTTACAGCCCTCTTGAATTTACGAATTATATCATCCTTACTGTCAAGAATAGCAACCCAAGAATTTACATTTTCATCTGATTTGGACATCTTTTTAGAGGGGTCCTGCAAGGACATTACCCTTGCTCCCGTTTTGGGAATATAGGGCTCGGGAACTGTAAATACATCTCCGTAAATATTATTAAATCTTACAGCTATATCCCTTGCAATTTCAAGATGCTGCTTCTGGTCAGCTCCAACGGGAACGAAATCAGGCTTATAAAGGAGAATATCTGCCGCCATTAAAGCAGGATATGCAAAAAGTCCCACATTGATGTTATCGGCATGCTTTGCCGATTTATCCTTGAACTGAGTCATTCTTGACATCTCGCCAAACTGAGTATAGCAAGACAAGAGCCATGCAAGCTGTGCATGCTCGGGAACATGGGATTGAATAAACATTGTATTCTTCTCAGGGTCAAGCCCCTAAGCCAACATTATGGCAAAGGTTGAATAAATCTGACTGCGAAGCTTGGCAGGCTCCTGACGCACTGTTATTGCGTGCAGATCTGCTACAGCATATGTACAGTCAAATTCCTCCTGCATTGAAACCCAGTTTTTAAGCGCACCGAGATAATTTCCAAGGGTTAGCATACCGCTTGGCTGAATACAGCTTAAAACCTTTTTTTTCGTATCCTTTTCGGTTATCTGACACATTTTAAATCAAAACCTTCTTTAAAAAACTAATAATTATTTTATCATATAAATACTGTCTTTACAAGGGAAGATTAATCCTTTGAGATTAAATCCCTTACAAGGGTATAAATTATCCATAAGGCAAGTAAAGCTAACAAAACCGTTACGATTATGAGAGTATATCCGTTATTGGAATTTGAATTATAATTCTGAAAGCTATCGCACTCATAACCGTCAAATACCCTTTCTATATACTCTGTATCAGCATCTTCTGAGGTATAAAAGCTAAGTGTATAAAGATTTTCGTTAGCAACGGTTACGAAGCTTGTTAAGGTGTATTTTCCGCCGCTATCTGAATATCTGTTTTCAAAAACAATAAATTTCTGAGAATTTTTTTCAGTTAATTTGTATTTTGAAGAGGCCTTGATATCCTCTGCAAAAACATCCTCTATTTCACCGTCGGTTAAAAATGAAATATTGCCTAATTTCTCAGAAAAATTGCTCTTTGTTCGGCTTATTCTTATCTGCTTGGAGTTATCCTCATTAACCGCAAGATAAATTATTCCGTTTGAGGAACAGTATTCTTTTAAATCTTCTGTTTCTTCCCCTGTTATCTTAGATACTTTTTCCCTATCGGAAGCATTGGAAAAAACATAAAAGGTTTCATCGATATCCTTCATATCAACAGAGGCGTTTGCCGCCGCACTTATCGGGATAAGCACCGCAACTGCAAGTAAAACGGCAAAAAGTATTTTTATTTTCAACTTACTCACCTATATAAGATTATTCTGCTTTTTAGCGGCAGTTAGGGTATTCTGCATAAGCATTGCTATAGTCATAGGTCCAACACCGCCGGGTACAGGGGTTATAGCCGAGGCAATACCCTCAACCATATCAAAATCAACGTCACCGCAAAGCTTTCCGTCAACCCTGTTCATACCAACATCTATTACAACTGCACCTAATTTTACCATATCTGCAGTTACAAATTTAGCCTTTCCTACAGCGGCTACAAGAATATCTGCACTGCGGCAGATTTCCTTTAAATCTCTTGTTCTTGAGTGGCATATTGTAACCGTTCCGTTCTTATGTAAAAGCAGCATTCCCATAGGTTTTCCTACGATATTTGAACGTCCTATAACAACACATTTTTTACCCTCGACATCAATGCCCTCATATTCAAGCATCTCCATAATACCTGCAGGTGTACAGGGAACGAAATCATAATCACCTATCATTATTCTTCCCACATTATGGGGATGGAAGGCATCTACATCCTTTTCGGGAGATATAGAATCAATAATCCTTTTTTCATCTATATGGGAAGGTAACGGCAACTGACAAAGTATACCGTTTATGCTTTTTTTACCGTTAAGCTCCGCTATCAGCTCCAAAAGCTGTTCTTCGGTAGTGCTTTCAGGAAGCGCATATTCCTCAGAAATTATACCTAATTCCTCGCAGGCCTTTTTCTTATTTGCAACATAAACCTTGGAAGCAGGATTGTTCCCCACTATAATTACCGCAAGACCAACATCTATACCTCTTTCCTTAAGGTCTAAAACGCCCTTTGCAACCCTTGCCTTAACGGCGGTGGATATACTTCTTCCATCTATAATTTTACTCATTTTCTTCTTCCACGCTTTCTTTAAAAACAGGAACATATTCCTCTTGATTTTTGTTTTGTATTCTTTTGCGAACAACAATAATAGTAACTAACCCTGCGATACAGAGTAATGCCGAGAGCAGACAGGAAACCCTTATTCTGCCAAGCATCAGGCTATCGGTTCGCAGAGTTTCAATAATAGCTCTGCCAAATCCGTACCATGCACAGTAAATAAGGGCAATTTCGCCGCTGAACCTTCTTTTTTTACTGAAATGATTAAGTACAAAGAAGCCTGCAATACACCATACAGATTCATACAAGAAGCAAGGATGAACCAGTCCCTCGCCCATCTGAGCTATTGTTCTGTCAGACTCCATTCCCCAGAAGCTGCTTCCTGTAAAATCACCATAGGCCTCCTGATTTACAAAGTTCCCCCATCGGCCTATTCCCTGACCTATGAGAAAGCCTATGGCACCGATATCAAACATATCAAGTATTTTTATCTTTTTTATATAGCACATTACCGCTCCCGAAGCAAATGCTCCGATAACTCCGCCATATATAGCGAGTCCCGAAAATCCGGAGGAATCTCCGAAACCGAAAAACTCACCGATACTGTTAATTTTAACGCCGTCAAAGATTACATAATAGGTCCTTGCACAAAGAATTGATACAGGAGTTGCCACAAGAACAACATCAAGAATTTTATCATTATCAAGGCCAAATCTTTTGGAATTAAATGCTGCATAAACAATAGCAAGTAAAAATCCCGTTGCTATTATGATTCCATACCAATAAACATCCCATCCGTTTTTACCTATGGGTAGCGTAAAAGCTACGGGACTTAAATTAAAATTAATTCCAAAAAGTGTAACGTCATAGCTCATAAATTTCATCCTTCATTTTTGGGATTAATAACCGATAAAACGCTCTTTTCATCCTCTAAAAGTAAAATACGCTTATAAACATCCTCGACCGTTACCGATTTCAGATATTTAAGCTCATCAAAGGGCTCACAGCCGGTCATAGCGCAGTCAACAAGCTGCATTGCCGTTCCCTCAACACTGTTGAATCTCTTTATGGCATCACCGTACATACCCCGTCTTACCGCCTCAAAGAGCTTTTTATCAATACCGTCTTCCTTTATGCGCTGAATTTCATCCTTTATCTCCTTTGCAACAAGGGAGGGGTTTGAGGATTCACCGTCAAATATAACGGCGGCATAACCATATCCCGTAAAATATTCACTGGAGAATTCATCGTTTATAAGACCTTTTTTAGTAAGCCTTTCATATAAAGGAGAAGCGTCTCCCGCAAGTATACCAAGCATTAAAGCTGTGCAAACCTTTTTCTTTATAGACCTTTCGGGAGAATTAACGGTTTCCTTAAAGCCGAAGCAGAACATAGGCTGAGCAACCTCAAGCTTTTGTTCAACATAGCCGCTTACCACACTATCGGGCTCCTCGGCTCGTTCCCTTACAATTTCGATGGGCTTATTGTCTTTAATACTACCGTCAATTTTTCTAAGTACCTTATCGGCATCCACATTACCCGCAATGCATATAAACATATTGGAGGGATGATAGAAGGTATTATAGCACTTATAAAGCAAATCGCTGTTTATTTGCGCAATAGAATCAACCGTTCCCGCTATATCTATCCTTACGGGATGATTTTTATACATAGCAAGAAGCATATTAAACATAACACGCCAGGAAGGACTATCATCATACATCCTGATTTCCTGACCGATTATTCCCTGCTCCTTTTTAACTGTTTCCTCTGTAAAATAAGGGGACTGAACAAAATCGAGCAGTATATCAAGATTATCGTCAAATCTTTCTGAGCAAGAAAACAAATAACAAGTGCGGTCAAATGAAGTGAATGCATTGGCGTATGCTCCCGTTTGAGCGTATCTTGTAAACGCATCTCCATCCTCACTCTCAAAAAGCTTATGCTCTAAAAAATGAGCGATGCCTTCTGGCACCTGAATCCTTTCGCCGTTTACAGAAAAGCAGGTATCAATAGAACCGTATTTCGTTCCGAAAATTGCATATGTGGAATTATACTGAGGCTTTTCGAGAATATATACCTTAAGACCTGACTCAAGCTCTGCTTTTATACAGGATTCGCCTATGTTGCTTTCAAAGGTTTCTTTTATCATTATTCAGTCTCCTTTGCAACAATTTTATATACTGTGTGAAGTCTTATTCCCCGGGCCGCATTAACAACGTCTTCCCTTGTTATCTGTGTAATTTTTTCTGCGATACGTTGGGGTGAATAGATTTCTTTATTTGCTATCTTTAATGCATACCACAAATCAAGGGAGGACTGACTATCATCATATCCCATCAGAGAATCCTTAATGCTCTTAAGGGAGGATTCATATTCAAAATCCGTAAACTCTCCCTTTTTGATTACATCCAACTGATTAAGTATTTCCTTTTGCGCCTTTTTGGCATCCTTGAATTCAACGCCCGATTCAACGATGAGAAGTCCTTTAGCCCTCACAGAGGAAGCCGAGCAATAATAACAAAGGCTCATCTTTTCTCTTACATTTGAGAAAAGCCGTGAATATGGGCCACCTCCGAATATATCGGTAGCAACCATTAAGGGGAGAGCCGTATCATCATCCCCATAAACATCACTTGAAAAGCCCATAACCAGTTTGCCCTGGGCTACCTGCATTTTTTCTTCTACAGTATTTACCTTACTTGCGGGAGCAATAGGCTTACATTCGGTTACATTTGTTATATTTTCTCTTTCAATTTCTAAGAAGGCTGCCTTTATATCATCAAAAAGGCCTTCGGGAACTGCCGAGCCGATTACCTGTACCTGAATAAAAGCACTGCGAAGCATTTTTTCCCAAGCCTTATAAAGAGAAGCGCCGGTTATAGCCTCAACATCCTCTTCGCTTCCGCATTTTGAGATGCCGTAATCCTCGCCCTTAAACATTTCCTCTATAAGGCGGTTCTTAGCGTATATACGCTTTTCGCTGAATTCTCCCCTTATATGCTCAATAGCCTTTCTCTTTTCTCTCTCAACATCCTCAGCAAGGAAAGAGCCATCCTCCGTATTAGGTTCAAACAAAAGCTTTAGCATAAGCTCACTTGCCTGTTTTACAAGCGATTCACTCTGCAGAGTATATTCATCGTTTATTACCGAAATTACCATACGGAGAAGCTGACAGTCCCCAAACTTTTCTGTAGATGCGCTAAGGGTTGCTCCGTAAAGCTTACTTAGCTTATAGTTAAGCTTCGAAAAGTCAGGATATTTTTTACTGCAGGATGTAAGAATAAAGGGTAACAGAGCATAGTCTGCCACCGTTTCCTTTTTCAGCGGTAAATAGATATTGAAGGATACAAGGGTTGTTTTAAAACGGGAATTTCTTACAAACAAGCCCTGAACGCCATCTGAAAGTTTTATAAGCTTTTCGGACATTTAGCCTACCTCCGTAGAAGCATATTATATATTATTTTAATAGTATACCATAAAACAGTCTTTAATAACAATAGATTTCTCAAATATTTACAGATAGTTAATTGAAAAAACTGTTTTTTTGTGATATATTGGTAGATATAATACCGAAAAGAGGTGGAAAATTTGAAGGTTAAGGATAAACGTGGCATAAGAATGCCTAACAGAATCATTATATCCGGTATTCTTTTATTGGCGCAAATTGGATTCCTTTTTACCGTTTTTATTAACGTTTCGGTTAATTCCACCTGGGTTTATCTTCTTTCCGTTTTTCTGGGTATTTTTATGGTTATATACATTGTAAGCCGAAGAGGTAATCCCAGTTACAAAATAGCCTGGTTGATATTTATTCTGATTTTCCCTATTTTCGGTATATCAATGTTTTTACTTTGGGGTGGCGGCCGTGTACTTCCCCATATGAGAAAGAAGATGGAAAAATGCGAAGCGCATTATTTCCCCCATCTCAAGGAGGATGTTTCGGTTGAAAACAAACTCCATTATTTTGATATAGTTCATTCCCGTCAGGCAGATTATTTGGTAAGGGAATCGGGATATCCCCTTTATGACGGTACTTCAACCGAATATTTATCCCCGGGCGAAAAGTTTTTCCCCCGTTTTCTCGAAGAACTGGAAAAGGCAGAAAAATATATCTTTATCGAATTTTTCATCCTTGCAGAGGGTGAAATGTGGGATGATATATTTAAAATCCTCAAGCAAAAGGCAAAGCAAGGCGTTGAAATCAGAATAATTTTTGATGATTTTGGCTCTATTAAAAGGCAGCATAAGGACTTTCTCAATCGTGTTACTGCGGCGGGAATTAAAATATCGGTATTTAACCCCATAAAGCCCTCATTTAATATGTTTATGAATAACCGAAATCACAGAAAAATCGTGGTTATTGACGGTAAGACGGCTATAACCGGCGGAATAAATATCGGAGATGAGTATATAAACCGAGTAGAACGCTTCGGATATTGGTTGGATTCTGCCATAATTATCAAGGGCAAAGCCGTTAAGAGCTTTCTTGTTATGTTCTGCAGCATGTGGGAATTCACAACTAAGGAGCGTCTTCGCATCGCCAAATACATCACCGATTGCTATATGGATGCCGAAGGCTTTGTAATCCCCTACTCGGATGACCCTCTTAACAAGCATAACCCCGCAGAAGGTCTTTATATGCAGATACTGAATTCTGCCCAAAGATATGTATATATCGCATCCCCATATCTGATAATTGACGATACTATGATAAGCGTTCTGCAGATGGCGGCAAAATCGGGGGTTGATGTTAGAATAGTAACGCCACACATACCTGATAAAAAGTATGTTCACCCCGTAACACAGTATAATTATCTTGAGCTTCTTGAGGCAGGGGTGAAAATTTACGAATATCTGCCCGGATTTATTCATTCAAAGCTCTTTGTTTCGGACGATAAGGTTGCTACTGTAGGCACTATTAATATGGACTATCGAAGCTTCGTTTTCCACTTTGAATGCGGAGTTTGGATAAACGATAATAAGACCGTATCCGATATCAGAAATCATTTTGAGGAGATATTTACTTCCTGCAAGGAAATAACCTTGGATGAATGGTCACGCCGTCCTTTAAAGCGCCGATTTATCGAAATTATTCTGCACCTGTTTTCTCCCTTTATGTGATTGACAACTATAGACTTTAGATGATATAATAAAATACAAATTTATAACAAAAAGGTGGTTTCGTTATGAAAGGATTTTTCAAATTTATAGGAACTTTAACTGCGATATTTGCAGGAATGGTTGCAGCCTTGGCTGTGTTTGACAGGATTAAAAACAAAAACCGTATTAAAGGCGAATACCTTGAATGTGAGACCCCTGAAGAAACAGAAGAATAAAATTTTAACACCCTCACTAATTTTGAGGGTGTTTTATTTTGCCTTGTTGTATTCCAAAAATTACCGTTTTTTGTTATTTTTGAATATATTTTATTAACTTTTCGGGTTTATGTTTTGGTTTTTTAAACATTTTGCACAAAAATTGCACAAATTTATCTCATAATATACACTTGAAAAACCGCATAGAATAATGTATGATATATAGTAAATAATATAAAATGAATATTATTCCGAAACGGAGATGCTTTTTATGGGTAAATATACAGCCGCACAGCTTTCTGCTCTTATCGAGCGTAAGCTTTTGCACAATCTCGGTGTCGCTCCCGACCAGGCTTCAGACGAGCTTTTTTACAAGGCTTGCGTTTTAGCGCTTTTAGAGATAATGAGTGAGCGCAGAGCAAACTTTAAAAAATCAGTTAACGAACAGGAAGCTAAGCAGATTTATTATCTTAGTATGGAATTCCTTATGGGCCGTTCTCTTAAGAACAACCTCTTTAACTTAGAGCTTACCGAAACTATGGCGAAAGCCCTTTCAAAATTCAATGTTAAGCTTGATAAGTTATATGACTTTGAATCGGATGCAGGTCTTGGAAACGGTGGACTTGGCCGTCTTGCCGCCTGTTTCCTTGACGGACTTTCAACCGGAAGCTACCCCGCTATGGGATATTGCATAAGATATGAATTAGGTATCTTCAGACAGAAATTGGTTGACGGTTGGCAGACCGAAATGCCCGATTTCTGGCTTCCCGGAGGCGGAGTGTGGCTCGAAGCAAGGCCCTCTTCTGCCGTTGACGTTAACTTTGACGGAAGAATAGAAGAGTGGTGGGACGGAAGCTATCATCACGTTGAACACAAGGATTATAACAGTGTTCACGCTGTTCCCTATGACCTTATGGTTGCCGGAAAGGACGGTAAAACCGTTAATGTTTTGCGTCTTTGGAGTGCTGAATGTCAGGATTTCGATATGTCTGCCTTTAACCAGGGTGATTATGTAAGAGCCTTAGAGCGCAGAGCTATGGCAGAATCTATCTCCAAGGTTTTATATCCCGAGGATAACCATATGGAGGGTAAATCCTTGCGTCTGCGTCAGCAGTATTTCTTGGTTTCTGCCTCTATTCAGGATATCCTTAACCGCCACCTTAGAAAATACAATACTCTTGAAAATCTTCCCGAAAAGGTTGCAATTCATATAAATGATACCCACCCCACCCTTTCTATTCCTGAGCTTATGCGCTTCTTACTTGATGAATGCGGATATTCATGGGAAAAGGCTTGGGATATCGTTAAGGGTACGGTAGCATACACCAACCATACCATTATGAAGGAAGCCCTTGAATGCTGGCCTGTTGACCTTTTTAAGGCAAGGCTACCGAGAATTTATCAGATAGTTAAGGAGATTGACCGTCGTTTCCGTGACGAGGTTATTTACAAAACGGGTGATTTCGCATTAGCAGAGCGCACCGCCGTTATTAGTGACGGTGTTGTTAAAATGGCAAATCTTTGCGTTGCCGCCTGTCATACCGTAAACGGTGTTTCTAAGCTTCACAGTAAAATCCTTGTTGATGAGCTTTTCAAGGATTATTACAGTATGACTCCCGAAAAATTCACCAACGTTACCAACGGTATTGCTCATAGAAGATGGCTTTGTCAGGCAAACCCCGAGCTTACCAAATATCTTACCGAGCTTATCGGCGATGGCTTTATAAAGGATGCCTCCGAGCTTGATAAACTTTCTGCCTATGCCGATGATAAGACCGTTTTAAATCAGCTTGAAAAAATAAAGCATTCCAACAAAGAACGCTTTGCCGAATATGTAAAAGCAAAATACGATGTAGCTCTTGACACAAATTCTATATTCGATATGCAGGTAAAGCGCTTGCACGAATATAAGAGACAGCATCTTAATGCTTTACACATTATTTCCGATTATCTTTATCTTAAAAATAATCCCAACGCCGAATTCACTCCTAAAACCTATATTTTCGGCGCAAAGGCGGCTCCCGGATATCTGTTTGCCAAGGAAATAATTCATATGATTTATAAGCTTTCCGAGGCTATTGCCAAGGATAAGTCTATAAGTGATAAAATCAAGGTGATTTTCCTTGAGGACTACAAGGTAACCCTAGCCGAGCTTATGATTCCCGCCGCTGATATCAGTGAACAGATTTCTCTCGCTTCTACCGAGGCTAGCGGTACTGGTAATATGAAGCTTATGATGAACGGAGCCGTAACCCTCGGTACTGAGGACGGCGCTAACGTTGAAATTCATAAGGCTGTTGGCGATGATAATATCTTTATCTTCGGAATGCACACCCCTGAGGTTCTTTCTCTTCAGAAGCGTGGTTATTCCCCTGCCCCCTATTATAATAACAATCCCGAGCTTAAAAAGGCTCTTGACTTTATCGGCAAGGGAATAAACGGCAAATCCTTTGATAACATTTATAACACCCTTAAAAATGTTGACCATTATATGGCACTTGCCGATTTTGCAGATTACTGTAAGGCCCAAGCTGATGCCTCTGCCGCTTATAATGATAGAGACAGATGGAATAAGATGTCCCTTATGAATATAGCTAAATCAGGCATTTTTGCAGCAGACCGCTCAATAGCAGACTATGCAAACAATATCTGGAATATTAAACCCGTAAAGTAAGCCTATGCAATACTATCCGTTTGATTCAAGAAATTCTCTTTATAAAAACAAATTCGGTGCAATAGCCGAGGGCGAAAGCCTTCGGCTACGAATTCTGCTCCATAGAGATGCTAAGGTACATAATGCATATCTTGTAATAAAGAAGGATGCGGAACACCAACCCCATCACATAGAATTAACCCCTGCGGAATGGCTTGAGGATTACCGCTTTTATGATACCGAGCTTAATCTCGACGAAGGACTTTATTGGTACAGCTTCCGATATACAAGCGATTACGGACCCTTTTTCGTAACAAAATCCGCCCATTCATTAGGAATTGTATCAAGTGAGGGCGGCTCCTGGCAGTTGACGGTTTATAACAAGGATTACACCACTCCCGACTGGTTGAGCGGCGGAATAATATATCAGATTTTCCCCGACCGTTTTGCAAATTCGGGAACACCTAAAAAAAATATCCCCTCTGACAGATTTTTATGTGAGGACTGGTCAAAACAGCCCGAATACCGACAAAATAACGGTCCTTGCTCTCTGTGCAACGACTACTACGGAGGCGATTTTAAAGGTATTGAAGAAAAGCTCGATTATCTTGTGGAATTAGGGATAAGCTGCATCTATCTTAACCCCATATTTGAAGCCCACTCAAACCACCGTTATAACACTGCAGATTATATGAAAATAGACCCCGTTCTCGGCGATGAAAAGGATTTCGAATCCCTTATTAAAACCGCAAAACGCAAGGGAATTAATATAATTTTAGACGGTGTTTTTTCTCATACAGGTGACGATAGCCTTTATTTTAACCGTTATGGCAGATATGGAGAGGGCGGAGCCTACAACAATTTCAACTCACCCTATCACAGCTGGTATAAATTTAACCGTTTCCCCGATAGCTACAGTGCTTGGTGGGGTGTTCCCTCCCTTCCCGAAACGGTTGAGGAGGACAACTCCTTTAACGAATTTATTAACGGAGAAAAGGGTGTTATTCGCCATTGGCTTAAAAAGGGTGTTATGGGTTGGCGTCTTGACGTTGCTGACGAGCTTCCCGACTGTTTCCTTGACAATATACGAAATGCAGTGAAGGCCGAGGGAGAGGATAAATTCCTTTTGGGTGAAGTCTGGGAGGATGCCACAAATAAAATAAGCTATGGTGTAAGGCGCAGATTTTTAAGGGGCAAACAGTTGGATTCTGTTATGAATTATCCCTTTGCAAACGCTATTATAGATTTTGTCAAGGGCGGTAATTCACGAGATCTTATAGATACTGTTTTGGATATCTTGGAAAACTACCCTGCCCCTGCAATAAAGGTTTTGATGAACCATATCGGCACCCACGATACCGCAAGAATCATCACCCGCCTTGCAACCGACGATTCACCCTCAGACAGGGCTGCTCAGGCTTCAAGAGTGTTATCCTTTGAGGAATACGCTCTAGGACTCAGAAGACTAAAATTAGCGGCTGTATTACAGTACACCCTACCCGGTGTTCCCTCCCTTTATTACGGAGATGAGGCAGGACTTCACGGTTACGGAGACCCCTTCTGCCGAGGAACATATCCTTGGGGCAAGGAGAACGAGGAGCTATTGAGCTTTTATAAATTCTTAGGTAAAACAAGGCGCTCCCTTTCTGCCTTTGATAACGGCGAATTTATTCCCATTCAGGCAGATTTGGGGGAAATAGTTTTTATGCGAAAAGCGGAAAACTGCCGTGTTTTAATTGCAGTTAACCGTTGGAACGAGCCTATATGCGTTAATGTTCCCGAGGAATTCAATTCCGCTAAGGTTTTATGGGGTAACCCACCCGATAATTCGAGACTGACAATAAACGCCGAAGATTTTGCTATACTGACAATATAATAAAAAGAGCTGAATTCTAATGAATTCAGCTCTTTTTTATTCGCTTTTTATCGCTTCAAGTATTTTTTGCGACTGCTCATAAACAGCCTTTGCATTTTTATCTTTTTCGAGAACAGTATCATAATAACTGCGGCAGGAGATATGCAAATCCTTGTACATAAAGGGTATTTCATCAGTTCCAAGCTTTGAAATCATATTATCACTGAGCTTATAGGGCTCCTCGGTAAATAATCCGTCAGACCCGTTATTCTGTGAAAAATATCCATAGGAGCTGCTATCAGTTACATAAAGCAAGGCATCATAATCAGCAGCTAAGGTTGCCTGGAGTTTATTAAGAACGGTCATTTCATACTGGCCGTTTTTATCATCCGGCGAATAGCTGCAGTTGATTATGTTTATATAAACCTCGCCATCTCCGTTAATATCCTCGCATTTTTCTTCCATATAATCAGTAAGTCTCTCCAACTGCTCACTGGATGCGGTTTGATGCAAGAACACCACAACGCCCATATCGGGCTTTACACTATTAACGCATTGATTTATTGATACCGCCATTATTACGGCGGCAACTATAACCGCTACCACATGCCACTTATAATACGTCCAGAAATTAGAAAGCTTTTCTCCAAAGGTACGAGGTGCTACCGCCTCTTTGGATGCTACCTTGGTTGCATCCGCATTTTCCTGCTGCATTTTCTTAAGCTCTAAAAACTGTTCACGGGCTTTTCTTTGCTCTTCGAGAATTTCGTTTTTCTTTGCCATTATTTTATCATTCCTACATATTTATATATGGTATCATTATTCTATAGTTATTATAACAAATACTCTGTCCTTATTCAAGAACAGAGTATTAATAAACTATAAAATAATTTTCTTCATTTCGGGAATTAATTTCTCGGCTATAATTCTGTGTCCGCTTCTTAAGGGATGCAATGGCTCAAGGGGCACCCAACCGAAGGAATCAATATAAGAAATATCGGTACCGTTTTCTTTGTTGTATTTTTCAACAAACTCGCCAAGCTCAATATGGAAAGCACCGCAAAATGCCGAAAGTACGATTATCTTGGATTTGGGATTTTCTTTAATTATTAAATCAAGAAGCTCCTTATAATTTTCAAGATAAGTCTCTACTCCTGCTCCCCTATCGTTAGCACCGTGATTTATCATAATATAATCGCAGTTATTGTAGTTTTTGGGGGTGTTTTCAAAGCAATAGGAATAGGATTCCGAGCACTTGGGTACAGCTCCTTGTCCGCTCTTAGTTACACCCACTGCACCGTATCCCATAATATAAGGCTCTAAATCTAAAGCCTCTGCAGTAAGGTAAGCATAGGTTGCGGTAACATCATCGTGGAAGGGGCGTCCTTGTTGACCGCCATCAATAAAATCAACATCAATAAGCACACCCTCGGTTATGGAGTCACCCACAAACTCAATGGTTTTCTTATTACTTTTTGGCACTGCTATAAGCTCGTTTACGGTTACACCCTCAAAGGCAACCTTTCCGTTAAGGGGCGAATACCAACGGTGTTGCGCTTCAACGGCAGATTTAAAGATTACCGTTGCGGTATGCTCGGTATCGGTTAATGCATCCACACGGATAAGCTTCTGCAACGTAACCTCTATCCTTGCTCCCCCGTCAATACTTATATAAAGATGGGGGTAGGTTTCAACGTTATCATTTGTATTAAAATGTAAAACTAAATCTCTGCCTTTAAAACCGAATTCGATTTTACTTCCGCAGGCGGTGGCACAAATTCCGCTAACCCACGGATTTTCTTTACCCCATCTGCCTGTAAACTTGAATTTCTCATCCTCGTAAGTAAAAAACATAACTTTTCTCCTTTTTATACCAAGTGTGATATTACATTAGGCGTTACCGTTCTTGCCCAGGTGGTGTGAGTATTACCCTCTAGTCGCTGTTCCTCCAACTCAGGAATACTATCAAGCTCACCCTTGCAATAAGAAATTATTCTTTCCTTGCAGCTCTCAAGTCTCTGCAAAGCGCCACCTATTCTTATATCCTGCATATCAAAGCCCTGTGGTTTATTTTCACTCATCCACCAGTTCTGATATACCTTATGGAAATTCTTTGTTCTTTCCATTGCAGTAATATAATCCTTTTCGGCAATCTCTAAAAGCTTCTTTTTATCGCCGCTTAAATATGCCTTACGGGTATTATCCCCTAACTGGCTCTTAACCGACAATACATCGCAAAGGGCGGATAAATATGCAAATACGCCCTTATACTCATCGGTAAGTGCAAGAGCATCAATTTTTTGTTTTAAATCAGCGTAATATTCGTTTTCATTACCTGCAAGACGATAATCCATAATACCCGAGAAAACATCATTATACAACAGATACTTAGAGGGGTTTTCCTTATGCTTGCCGCCAAGAGAATCCATAGAATTGAGTAAAGCAAAGCTATCAAAATCTATTCCTACAAGTTCCTTAAATTTAGCCTTGATGCTTTCTTCATCGCTGTTGCCCTTAACAAGCTCGGCTGCATAGAAAAGCGAAGGTAAAACGGCAAAACGGGAGCATTCGCCGCCATCATCACCCCAAACGGTAATAAAAATATCATCCACTCCACATTCCTTACAAGCCTTAACTGCAGGAATTGTTGTTTCAATACTCAGCTTATTATCAGGGGCAAAGCCCTTCCAGGTCCAGGCACCGCCGGCAAATAAAACCCTTCTGCCGAAAGCCTGATTTGTTTTAAACATCTTAACGTATTTATCGTAATCCTTGTTGTAATAATCCCAATAAACAAGCTCGATATTTTCGGGCAAATCGGCTTTTTCTCTTATCTTATCAAGGTCGCCCTCGCTATAATAATCCTCGCTGTTAAGAGCCAATTTACAGAACATATCGCTCCATATCATAGGCTTAAAGCCATATTTATCTGCTTTTTCGCAAACCTTATGCAAATAACCGTTTATTAAATCAAAGCGCTCCTGATAACCATGCTTTGCAAGATATTTTCCGAGACCTACTCTATAAGCCTCATCCATACCTATATGTATGCGCTTTGAAGTAAAGCACTGAGAAATGGTTGCGAACATATCCTCTATAAGCTTATCGGTTTTCTCTTCACCAATTAGAAGAATATCGTCACAGTCCCTTATATCCTCATAAGCATCCCACCATTTGAAAATACAGTTTAAGTGAGCAAGTGTCTGTATACAAGGAATAAGCTCGATTCCCTTTGATAAACAGTATTTATCTATTTCCTTAATTTCTTCCTTGGAATATCTGCCTCTGAGATAACCAAAATACGGCTGATTATCAACCTCATATGTATCTTCAGTGTAAAGCATCAGCGTATTATATCCCATTTTTGCTATAATATCGCAGAATCTCTTAACCGAGTTCACATTCATAACAGCATTTCTTGAGCAATCAATCATTACACCAAGCATTTTTTTGTTATCCATAAAATCATCCCCGATTTTTTATTGATATATTCAGTATACCATAATTACTTTTTTCTGCAATATTAAATATTAATTTTTATAATAAAAAATGTTACCGTTTTGAGACTTTTTGATAATATGCAAAAAAGCCATTACACTTAATCTAAAAGTGTAATGGCTTTAATTTATTAGTCTAAAGGTTTCATTGTGGGGATTTCACGGGTGATATTGTTATACCCTTATTTATTCTGCCATTACCTGACTTTGTTAATCCAAATCGGTTTCATTGCAGAAAACAAGCTGTCATAAAACGGCATAACTTTATCTCATTTGTCGTAAAATCTGTCGTAAAATTCCGAAGATGTTTCTATGTCAGACAAAGAAACACTTCAACACAACGATTTCAATCACATTAAACAACCACAGACAACACCGTTTCGTCGCCGCAGATGTTGCGGATTTTTAGGCGAAGCGGTTTCTTTTCGCTGCGGATGCGACCGTCCCAAAACTCTTTAGTTTTATTGCCGTTGACGATAACAAAGCCGTTTTTGTCGATCTTGATCTCGCTATCGGAGTGCCATTCGCCTTCAGTTGCGGTGCAGTCAACGCTCAGGAACTCAATAAGTTCCAAGCCGTCTTCGCTGATTTCGATGAGCTTATAGGGCTTCTTTTCCGAAGAATTGAGGAAAGCTTTTTCGTTGAACTCGTGAATTTTAGAAAGCACACGGTCACTGATGAATTTATCAATCGTTACAGCATAGCCACCGAGAAGATCCTCGTGGGTTTCTTCGGCGTGGAACTCTGCATAATCGCCAATGATAACATCGTCGAGAATTGTTTTAAGATCACGCAGCTCAATTTCAACGTTAGTGCTGTCATCCTCTTTGATAAATTTCAAAATCTCCGCTTCATCGGTGATGTCAATGTAATAAACGATAACTTTCTTAATGCCGGCATCCAAGTCGGGAATAGCCTGATGAATAATGCGATTCATCGTAACCTTGTCAAGCAGCTTCGATGCGCTATCCATTAGATTAGGTACATATACAGGAACGGTACCGAGTTTACTATCGGAAATTGCGCCTTCCCAGAAAGAATCAAGAGAATCCTCGTTTTTAAGTCCGGGAATCAGAGATTTGATTTTATCCATCGTCTGAACAGGGTTGCGGTAGAGCTGAACACCATCTTTGATTTCGAGCACATCAAACTCTGCGCCATCTGCGACAAGGCGATCACGAGTTGTCTGAATTGAATTGACCCCAATGTCGCAATGAATAAATCTACGGCCAAGCTTTTTGGCAACTGCAGCTGTTACTCCGCTACCACCAAAAAAGTCAGCGATCAGCATTTTTTCGTTAGAAGACGCCTGAAGAATATATGTTAATAGTCTCTCGGGTTTTTGAGTTGCATAAGAAAAAGCAGCATCTAATGACTGATCAGAACTTTTAGAAATATTCCACACATCATCAAGTTATTTTCCTTCTTTCATATAACTTCGATTTTCTCTGCCTTCGAAATAGGTGATTTTATACCTTCTGCCTTCATCATCTACTTTATCATATCTTTTAATGGTTGTTTCTGAGTATTCTTCATAAACTGAATTGTATATAAAATCATCAGAGTTTACGTATCGATAGATTACATCATGCTTTTTAGAAAAATCTCTTTTCGGAGCAACACCGCCTGTGTATGACCAAACAATTTCATTACGAAAATTCTGCTCACCAAAAATTTCATCCAAAAGTATTTTCACATAATGACAGATATGCCAATCAAGATGGACATATATTGACGCCGTTTCGCTCATAACAGACTTAATCGCCATAAGATTTTCGTACATCCAATTGAGATACTTTTCTTTATCCCAAACATCGCCATACATCTTTTCTTCAAAGGCTTTGAGTTCGTCAACATCAAGTTCCTGTTCGGCTTGAGCGATAGCTTCCGCAACCTTGGGATTGCGGCGGATATACACTTTCTTGGCATAATCAGCACCACTTGCAAAAGGAGGATCAATATAAACAAGGTCAACCTGAATGCCTTGCTCTTTAAGATAAGCACAAGCAGATATACATTCGCCACGAATGACCATATTACCGTCGGCGTTCTCACCCACAGTTTCTTGCTTCTCCATCTCATACAAGGGCATACCACGCTGGAGTGTCATCGAAACATCATCGGCACCATTGTATCTCAATATTCTGTTAAAGTTACCGAGCACAGCTTGTCCCTCAATCGGCTCCGGTATAAACGGTACATATTTAATCGGCATTGTTTTTCTCCTTTTCCAAGCATACTTGAGCAAAGCATTCGCCATAATTGTTAATTCGAATTACAAGTTCATTCAATTTAACTTCTATCTTTTTGCCAAACTGCTTGAATACTTCCAACTGTGATAAAACATAAGGGTGGGTTTTAAGTGATTGATAGTTATAGTTATTTAATGTGGCTTCAGATATGTCTATCAAGCCTAAACGAACCAAATTGTGAAGAGATGTAGAAACATCGAACGGATCGGAAAAATTAGCTAACTCTTCAACAAAATAATTCGGCATACCTTTAACATAATATGTTCCCTCGTTCACTATCGAAAATTGGATATTTGCACAAGCAAATTGACGATTTGAAGCAATTATCTCAATTAATCTTGCATCTAACGGGCTCATTTGTTTTATTGTATCGACAAAGGAAGGATGGGCTTGCGAAACCAAACGACTATCCATTGCAGATGCGAGAAGATTCTCGTACATTTCTCGTAGTTCTTTTTCATCGTACGTATATCTTAAAGCTTCTAATGCAGGGCCTGCGATCATGGTTGGAGGAATCTGTAAATTTTCAGGTGGAATATGTTTTGTCTTTTCTTTCAGATCATCTTCAAATGCTTCCAGTTTATATCTAAAAGTCAGATTTGCTTTTTTTACAGGATACAAAACAACATTGTTAAAAAAGCCAACAACAGTAGAAAGCGCTCCGTCTGTTTGCTGCATCGTCGCTGGAAGATTGTCTTGTGCTGCATCTGATGCAGATTTGATGATATCGGGAATTTCGATATTAGGCATCTTTTACGCCCCCTTTTCCAATGTAATCAACAGCCTGATAATGTTACCGGTTTGATACATTACATATTCAAGAATATTTTTGCTTGTTTTATCATGGTGTTTAGCGTAACCATTCATAAAGTTAGTATAGCTCTGCAGTAGAACCTCTAAGTTATTGCTGACTTCAGAAGGAACGCCTTTAGCTTTCGTATAAATACCATATTCTGACTTCAAATGTTCCAACGACTTTGAACTGTTAAAAAATTCTTGGAAGAAACGTTCCAAAGCTTTTCTAAATTTATCAGCTATATCACTTGCGTTGGCATCTGTAAGATTTGAATAATCCTTCAATGCATCAATCCATTCTTTTCTCGTTTGTGGATATTTGCTAAGCCATTGAAGCGGTTCGGACACGAGAGCATCGTCGAGTTCTTTAACGCCTTTAGGAAAGATGAACACTCCATCTTTATCTTCAATTAGTTCGAACTCTATATGGCTATCTTTTAGTGCCTTTTTTACGCCGGATAGAATTGCTTTTTTGTCTGTAGCTTTCCCACCGTAAGTATTTACCAATGCAATGACACAAGATAAAAAATCTTCAAAAGATTCCGTACGCTTTGAAAGATACAGCCAAGCCCTCTGCAAACCTATTGGATCGTTTCCTAAATGTATTTCAAGAATATCAATATTGGCAAGGAGGTAGTCTTCGCCAATCATGTAAGAAAAGTTGATTTCATCTTGTTCCTCAAACGGACAACTTTCTGCTGATTGCATATAGACACCAATTCGCTTGATGAACAGATCTTTCTTATCTTTGTCCTTGAAAGACAAACCGAGCGCTTTTCTATAATCAATGAAATCCAAAATTATCCCTCCTTGAAAAACTCACAAATTTTATCATGAGTTATCGTCAATCTATCCTTTTCGGGTAGTGTGTCTTCTAAATACAGATAATCAAATCGTTCGTATCCGTAGGCGGTGTTATTCTGCTTCGAAAACTCTGTTTGCATAAAGATTTTCTTGTCCTTAAACGTAGGATCTTTAGCATAAATCTCGCCCTTGGTTTCTACAACGATAATTTTATGTATCTTACCGCCTTTACGCTTGATAATCAGGAAGTCGGGAGTGTAGATGCCAACGTAACTCCATTTGCTTTCGTTCTTCTTATAACACTTGATCTTAAACTCGGTCATAGCACGGTCGCCGTTGTAGTAAACCTCCAAGCCAAGATTTTCAATCTCTTCAAAGGACAATACCTCTTTTAAGAAAGTCTGTTCAAATCCGCTATCGGTACGGTAGGGCAAATAGTGGAATGAATGATCTTTTCGAGGATGAGATGTAATTTTCGATCTGAGCATTTCTACAATTTTTGTATCGCCCATTTCTTCTGCCAAAGTAATCATCTGTTGTGTTTTGGAATCAGCCTTTAATTTCCCGGTATCATCCAATATGATTTTATCGACCATTTGCACATCAGGATAGTAGGTCTGTGGCTTGTCGGTATAAACTTCGGGAGTAAAGTTTGCAATATTCAAGAGATTTGCTTCTTCGGGGATGAACTCTTCGGTAGTGTTAAAGTCAAACTTATCGCAAAAGGCTTTGCGGATATTTGCTTCTACCAACTTGCGATTGTATTTGGAACTGTAGTAATGGGAACCGTTTTTTTCGTAGGTGATTATATGATATACCGAAGTTAATTGTTCCGAATACTGCATCAGCTCCTCAACTGTGGGTGATCCGAAACCGCCTTTCATAATTCCGTATATCCACGAATTAAAGGTGGCTGGTTCGGTGCCATACTCTGTATCATCAACAGTGATACTGGTTTTGCTTTCATCCATTGAAAGATCGGTAGTTTTGATAACGCTGTCTGCAAGGCGTGCAGAATCAGCCGAAGCCGCAATCGTGTTTGCAGGATCAGCCTTTTCGACAGTAAGGGTATCATAATTGATTTTAAGCTGATAAAAATCAACTTTAGGAAGCTTCAAATGTGCTGTGCGGTTATAACGCTTCAGCGGTGTTTTGCTATTGTCAGCAGACGAAAACTCCTTGAGCGAGATGTGATGTTGCTGTTCGAGCTGTACATTTAACTTGTCAGCGTTACTCTCATTCAAATAAATAAGAGCAGTTTCGGGATTGCCTTTAATCACCTGACGCAAGCAACGGCAGGAGGTTTGCAGAACCATATTTGTGGGGCAGTCGCCCTCTTGAGAAAGAATGATACCTGTAAGACTGCGGCAGTCCCAGCCTTCTTTACCGATCTGCACAAGAAGAATAATGCGAATCTTGGAAATAGACTTGTCCAAAATATCAAACTGCATTTGACTGTCGGCAGGCATTTTGTACTGCTTATTGCCTTTGTGGAATTTGAGGATCGTATCTGTGCCAAGACCGTATTCTGCAACAATACGTGATACCAACGGATAGACAACTTCCTCTAATTTTTCGATAGTACCGCAGTAGATACCAAGTTTGGCAGTCAGTCCATCGGCATAGACAGTGTCCTTGTATGTATCAAGGAACTCTCTGACACCTTTTTCGATAATCAAACTACTGTCTGCGATA
>JAGBBN010000015.1:0-3219 GCA_017938445.1 Clostridia bacterium
CTCTTATTATGAGAAGTATGACAGTGTAGAGTTAAAATGCGTTGATGAAGATATACCTTTTGAACTACCTAAATCATGGCGTTGGTGTAGACTTGGTTGCCTGTTTAATCACAACACAGGTAAAGCATTGAACTCGTCCGATACTTCCGGGACTTCTATGACATACATCACTACCTCAAATTTGTATTGGGATCGCTTTGAACTTGACAGCCTCAAAACAATGCCTTTTACAGAATCAGAAATAGAAAAATGTACGGTAAAAAAAGGTGACTTGTTGGTCTGTGAAGGCGGTGATATTGGACGATCAGCAATTTGGAGTATGGACAAGGATATAAGAATCCAAAATCACATTCATAGGCTACGGTCGTATACAGAGCTTTCAAATAGATTTTACTATTATGTGCTATTCCTGTGGAAGCAACTCGGCCTTATCGGAGGACAAGGCATTGGCTTACAAGGTTTTTCATCCAAAGCTTTGCATAATTTAATTGTGCCATTGCCGCCCTTGTCCGAGCAAGTCCGCATTGTAGAGGTCATAGATAATTATTTCGAAATAATTTCCTGCATAGAAAAGAGTCTCAGCTGAGGCTCTTTTCTATTGCAGATATAATATCAAATGAGTTCTGAAGAGCTATAATCAGCCGTTCCTGTTCAGCTACAGGTGGTATAGGTATCATTGCTTTACGAATATTAATTAGGTGTAAGTTAGGAACACCTATACCTATTAACGCTCCCTTGAAAAAAATTTGAACGGCAGTACTCCCGATTGCCCTCAATAAATAGTTAGGAGAAACGAGATGTTTTATTGTACGAATAACAGCTAACGTTACATAAATATCAAATTCGCAGTCACGATCAACAATAGCCGCAACCCCTATGGTTCCGTTTTTAGCTAAAAGTATATCCCCTTTTTTAGGCGCAATGCGTGAATATAGTTCTTTGTGTAGAGATTCGGGAATGTACATAACATTTTCCCAATCAATTTCACCCGTCGTTACATTCTTTGCAGATAAAAAAATAATGTTTTTTCTTCTGCATCTTCTGATGAGTAGGGCTACGGCAATGAATATCATGCTTCATTTCTGATCTCCTTTCTTGAAAATAAAAAAGAGGACTGCAGAAATAATTTCTACAATCCTCGATAAAAAATATTTTGTTATTGACTATGTGGGCGATTTTTGGTACAATGAATATGGTATAATTAATATGGGAGGTTCTCAAAATGCAATCAAAAAAGCAGTTGATATTATGGGTTCTGAATGTGCTCAATAATGAGAGTGATGAAAACAACCCAATCACTCAAACCAAAATCGCTGATATTATTTCGGATATTTATCCCTGCGATAGAAAGACTGTATGTCGTAACATCAAGTTCCTTCAAGAGATGGGCTATCCCATAAAAAAAGTTAGTAAAGGCTTCTACATGGAACGAAAAGTTTTTTCTACCGAGGAGGTCAATTACATCAAAGCTGCGATTATGGGATCGACAGGCAAAGATGAAACTGAAAAAGCGGCACTTGCTGAAAAAGTTTCAGAAGTATTAAGTAAAATGTATATGAGGTAATAATGAGTTTATCATTCGATGAAATCGCTGAAGTTTACAAAGCTTGGGAAGAGATGGACGAAAGATTAAATAAGCTTATTGGTTTTAATCCTGCGACGAGTAATCACTATGGGATTATACAGCTATATAATCAGCGCATTGATTCTAACACAACCGACGAAGAAATAATTAAAATTCGCTCTGCCTATCTTAGTTGGAAAAATGACATAATTGCTATTCTTGCCGAATACAATCTATTTTTTGAAGACGATAAATTTTGCGAATTGTTTTCAATCGATAGTATGTCCGGGAGATTGTCTTTCTTGGACGAGGAGGTTGATATTTATCAAAGTGCAGATGTATATCGTAAAATTATAAAACGCATGCTCAATTTAATTGATCATTTCCAAAACCGTTTAATGAACAGAATGAAAGGACAAGAAAAATGAAAAATTCAAATCATATTTTTTCCTTTGCAGGTGGCGATTTGCTTGCAAAAATGGGCGCGTGGTGGTTCGTTTCCTATTCGTATTATCTCCACAAGGACAGAACTCACCGCAATTGGAGCTTTGTTAAAACTGAGGCAACTCGCAGGTCGGTTTTCAACAGAACCAAGGAATACCACGTTTATTGGCTTGCGGAAGTTTTGCACATGGAACGCCTTGATGTGCAAGGCAATGCAGGCAACCTTAGCGGCAACGAAATCAAGAGAATGGCAGAAGAGCTGCTCGATATACTTTCGAAGGATAAAGGTATAACTGAAATGCAAGCCGTCCTTGATAAGCTCCAAGCTGACTATGAAAGAGCAAAGCAAAAATAATTTAGTTTTTTGCAATCATGGGAATAACCTTGTTTTAGACATAAATAGTTTACAAATAATTTTTTGAAATAAACGAAAAAAGGGGAGTTTGTGCGACTAAAAAATCACACAAACTCCCCTAAAAAGTCGATTATTTAAGTTCAAATCCCATCCACATGGCGATTTCATCTATTGGCATCTACCAAAATTGCACTATGAAAAATGGGTACAAAAAAGCCCAGAAGCCTTACGACATCTGGGTTTTTTGGGGTTGCATCTATTTTGGATGCATAACATGGTTGCGGAGGTGGGATTTGAACCTCACGACCTCCGGGTTATGAGCCCGACGAGCTACCAAGCTGCTCTACTCCGCGATATTGATTTTTCCGACTCCCGTTTTCTTAAAAGGGTATACCGTTTTGGTGCCGGTGACCGGGGTCGAACCGGTACGATACTTTCGTATCACGGGATTTTAAGTCCCGGGCGTCTGCCAATTCCGCCACACCGGCGAATTGTTTCCGAAATTGCATCTTTTCGGTTAGCCTATATATTATAGCACGGCAAATCCCGATTGTCAACCCTTTTTTCTTAAATTGTTAAAAATATTTAATCCCTGTCTTTTTTTATGCGTAAAATTTTATACTTTGTTAAGAAAATCGCAGTTTTTTACTATTGACATTATACTCCGATTGGATTATAATTATACCGAATTCTTACACCAAAAGGAGATTTCCGTATGAAACTTTTTATTGACACAGCAAATGTAGACGAGATCAGAGCGGCAGCCGAGCTTGGCGTGATCTGCGGAGTAACGACCAACCCCTCGCTTATAGCGAGAGAGGGCAGAGTATTCGAGGAGGTTATCGAGGAGATAACA
>JAGBBN010000016.1:0-16358 GCA_017938445.1 Clostridia bacterium
ATCGAAAATTTAGATACTCAATAAAAAAACATTAAAAATCAACTTCCTTCAATGAAATGTAATTCCTGCTTTTCTTTGGTTAATGCGTAGTAATTTTTGCCCACTTGATTTTACGGCAGAAGTAAGGTATAATATCAGCACACGTAAGGTTGTGTGGTACGACCACATATTGTTGATAAATAAATCGGTAGTATCTTTGAAAAATCTTCTTGTTTTTACGACCACATTTCATCCCACAGACCGAAATGGAGTAGGCGGAAACAGTGGAGAAAAGATGCTCAAAGACGATATTCCGACCGAGCGGAAAGCCTTATAAACCGCCAAAGACGGCTAAAGATGAGGCTTTCAGATGGCTTCGGGACGCAGAGGCCGTGGGTTCAAGTCCCGTCACCTCGACCATTCCCAAATCTAACCTTTTTGGTTCGGTTTGGGATTTTCTTTTTTAAATGCTTTGTGCGGTGTGAAAAAGGTGTACAAAACCCGAGAATATTGTCGATTATTTTATTGACAATATATGTTATTTATGGTAGGATATTAATATAGTTTTTTAAACGATAAGGAGGTCGCTTTATGAAGGCTTTAGAAGAAAAGATTCTCAAAGAGGGAACCGTTCTTCCCGGCAACATTCTGAAAGTGGCTTCTTTTTTAAATCATAAGCTTGATGTTGACTTTATAATGGAAATGGGCAAGGAAATTGCCCGTATTTTTGCGGATGAAAAAATAACTAAAATATTAACTGTTGAAACTTCGGGAATCGCAATAGCAATGGGCGCTGCCGCCGCTATGCATGTTCCCGTTGTTTTTGCTAAAAAGCATAAATCCGGAAATCTTTCGGGGCAAATGTATAAAACCGTTGTTCATTCATATACCCATGGGGTTGATTACACCATAGTTGTAAGCTGTGAATTTTTGGATGAAAACGATAAGATTTTAATTGTGGATGATTTTCTTGCTAACGGTAAGGCCCTTAACGGTCTTATCGATATTGTGGGACAAGCAGGGGCTACGGTTGTTGGCTGTTCCTGTGCTATTGAAAAGGGCTTTCAGGGCGGAGGAGATGCCTTGCGTGAGCAGGGAATCCGTGTTGAATCACTTGCAATAGTTGAACAGATGAGCGATGATTCGCTCACATTTCGCAGTATGTAATTAAACTTTACATAAAAATAAAAAAAGAGGAGATTTTTAAAATGAAAAAGTTACTCGCAATCCTTTTAGCAGTTGCAATGCTTTTCTGCTTTGCAGCTTGCGGAGAAAACGCAGAAGATGAATTGCTCGGCATGAGCGATGTCCCCATCGATGCAGTAGAGCTTAAGGCTGATTATGAAGTTCCAGATGATTTCAAAATTGGTTTTATCTGCTTACACGATGAGAAATCCACCTATGACCTTAACTTCTTAAATGCTGTTGATAAGATTCAAGAAGTTGCAGGCCTCAGCGATGAACAGGTTATCGTTAAAACTCAGATTCCTGAGGGCGATGAATGCTATATTGCTGCCAAGGACCTTGTTGACCAGGGCTGCGATATAATCTTTGCTAACTCCTTCGGTCATGAAGATTTTATGATCAAAGCAGCTAAAGAATTCCCTGAGGTTGAATTCTGCCATGCAACCGGCACAAAGGCTCACACCGAAAAGCTTGATAACTATCACAATGCTTTTGCTTCCATCTATGAAGGCCGTTACCTCGCAGGTGTTGCAGCAGGTATGAAGCTCAACGAGATGATTGAAGCAGGCGAATTCAAGGCTGAAGAGGCTAAGATCGGTTATGTTGGTGCTTACACCTATGCAGAAGTTATATCTGGTTACACCTCTTTCTATCTTGGCGCTAAGTCTGTTTGCCCCACCGTTACTATGGACGTTCAGTTCACTGGTTCTTGGTATGATGCAACAGAAGAAAAGAATGCTGCTGAAGCTCTTATTGGCAGAGATTGCAAACTTATAAGCCAGCACGCTGACTCTATGGGTGCTCCTTCTGCTTGTGAGGCTGCAGGTGTCCCCAACGTTTCCTACAACGGAAGCACTTATGATTCCTGCCCCGAAACCTTTATCGTTTCTTCAAGAATTGACTGGGCTCCTTACTATAACTATATCATTTCTTGTGTAGTTAAGGGTGAGAAGATAGCTGCTGACTGGTGCGGCGGTATTGCTGAAGGTTCTGTTGTTCTTACCGGAATCAATCAGGATGTTGCTGCTAAGGGCACTGTTGATGCTATAAAGAATGCTGTTAAGGATATTACTGACGGCAAGGTTAAGGTATTTAACACCGCTAACTTCACTATCGGTGGCAAGGCTGTAGAGAGCTATGTAGCTGACGTTGATACTGACGCTGCTTTCACTGCTGATACCGAGGTTATTAAGGATGGTTATTTCCACGAGTCTGAATTCCGTTCAGCTCCTTACTTTGATGCTAAGATTGACGGTATAACTCTTCTTAACGAAAAATTCTAAAATTTAAAAGGGCGGGGCGTTTGCCCCGCCTGAACTTGTTTTAAATGCTCAAAAAAGCGTATTGAAAGCAGTACGCTTTTTTGAGTAATTAAATATCTTACGGGGGGATTGAATTGTCAAAAATTCCTGCAATTGAATTAAAAAATATTACTAAAACTTTCGGAAAAGTAGTTGCAAACAAAAATGTTTCTCTTACGGCTAACGGTGGAGAAATATTATCTATTTTGGGTGAAAACGGAAGCGGCAAAACAACCCTTATGAATATGATTTCGGGAATTTACTTTCCTGATGAGGGACAAATTTTCGTAAACGGAGAAGAGGTAAATATCCGTTCTCCGAAGGATGCTTTTAATCTTAAAATAGGTATGATACATCAGCACTTTAAATTGGTTGATGTTTTTTCTGCTACTGAAAATATAATTTTGGGACTCGAAGGCAAGGAGAAATTTAATATAAAGGAAGCGGCTAATAAGGTTACAGAGATTAGCCTTAAATACGGTTTTGAAATTGACCCTCTTAAGAAGATTCACGAAATGAGTGTTTCCGAGAAGCAGACGGTTGAAATAATAAAGGTGCTCTACAGGGGTGCAGATATTCTTATTCTCGATGAGCCTACTGCAGTGCTTACCCCACAGGAAACCCAAAAGCTCTTCAAAGTACTTAGAAGAATGAGGGATGATGGTAAATCTATTATCATAATCACCCATAAGCTCCACGAGGTGCTTTCGTTATCCGATAAGGTTGCCGTTCTTCGTAAGGGCGAATATATCGGTACGGTTGAAACTTCAAAAACAAATGAAACTGAGCTTACCGAGATGATGGTTGGCAAGAAGATTTCTCTTAATATTGAAAGAAGCGAGCCTGAAAATGTTCAGGATAGACTTATTGTAAAAGACCTCGAATGCATAAGCCGTGAGGGCGTGAAAATACTTGATGATATTACCTTCACTGCCCGTTCGGGAGAAATTCTCGGCATTGCCGGTATCGCAGGTTCAGGTCAGCGCGAGCTACTTGAGGCTATTGCAGGACTTCAGCAAGTGCAATTTGGCGAAATTATCTACAATAATCCGAAAACGGGTGAAGAGGAAGATTTGCGTAACAAAACTCCTATGCAGATAAGGGAATTAGGGGTTAGACTTTCCTTTGTTCCTGAGGATAGACTTGGTATGGGACTTGTAGGCAATATGGATATTATAGATAATATGATGCTCAGAAGCTACCGCAAGGGCAAATCGATGTTCCTTGAAAGAAAGGGACCAAAGGATTTGGCGGAGCATATAATAGCGGATTTAGAGGTTGTAACACCTGGTGCAACAACTCCCGTAAGAAGACTTTCGGGCGGTAATGTTCAAAAGGTACTTGTGGGCCGTGAAATAGCAGCGTCTCCTACAGTATTGATGGCGGCATATCCCGTAAGAGGTCTTGACATTAACTCGTCATATACCATTTATAACCTTTTAAACGAGCAAAAGCGTAAGGGCGTTGCGGTTATATTCGTAGGTGAAGATTTGGATGTGCTTTTAGAGCTTTGCGATAGAATCTTGGTTATTGGTTCAGGTAAGATAACAGGTATTGTTGACGGTAAAACTGCAACCAAAGAAGAAATTGGTCTGTTAATGACTAAAACTGATAATTAAGGAGGGGAATGGCTATGGGAAATATTTCTATGCGAATAGTTAAAAAAGAGCCTATGCCGTGGTACTATAACTTTGCGGTACGTGCAGTAGCTGTTGTGGCAGCCCTTATAGTTTCTGCCATTGTCATTATGCTTTTAACCGATAAAAATCCTATTCAGGTTTATTCCTCTATGATATCCGGTGCATTTGGTTCAAACCTTCGAGTTTGGAGTTTATTCCAAAATGTTGCCATTCTTTTGTGTATTTCATTGGCGGTAACCCCCGCATTTAAGATGAAATTCTGGAATATCGGCGCAGAGGGACAGGTTCTTGTAGGAGGACTTGCAACGATTTCGGTTATGATGTTCGGGGGGGACAAGCTTCCGTTACCGATTTTGCTTATTGTTATGGTAGTAGTTTCGGTTTTAGCGGGAATAATTTGGGCGATTTTGCCTGCCGTTGCCAAGGCGCTTTGGAATACTAATGAAACATTGTTTACCCTAATGATGAACTATGTTGCAATTCAGTTGGTTGCGTTTTTTCTTAAAACATTTGTTAAAAATGGTTCGGGCGTTTTAACTCCACTTCCTGAATTCGGCTTTCCTATTTTATTCGGTCAGCCTTATCTTTTGAATATTATAATTGTGGCGGTTATAACCGTTGTTGTGTATATCTATCTTAAGTATACGAAGCAGGGATACGAGATTTCGGTTGTGGGTGAAAGTGAAAACACCGCAAGATATATTGGAATTAATGTTAAAAAGGTTATTATAAGAACCCTTATAGTTTCGGGCGCTTTGTGCGGCATTGCGGGACTTTTACTGGTGGCAGGAACTAACCACACTATCAGCACCACCACCGCAGGCGGAAGAGGCTTTACGGCGATTATGGTATCCTGGCTTGCAAAGTTTAATCCTCTTTATATGATTTTCACATCTTTCCTTATAGTATTCCTTGAAAAGGGTGCTATGCAGGTTTCAACCGATTTCAGAATCCCCAATGCAATATCCGATATTGTTACGGGAATAATTCTTTTCTTTATTATCGGTTGTGAATTTTTCCTGCAATATAAAATTGTTGTAAGCAAAAAAAGAAAGGAGAAAGCATAATGTTAACCTTTCTTGTTAGTTCTATAAGACTCGGTATGGCATTTCTCTTTGGCTCAACGGGGGAAACCATAACTCAGAAATCAGGCCATTTAAATCTCGGCATACCTGGTGTTATGTGTGTGGGCGCTTCCTGCGGCTGTTATGCGGAATATATTTATTTTGATATAGTCAAGAGAAATATAAATCCATTCCTTGCCATTTTGATACCCATATTGGCTACGGTAATAGGCGGAGCCTTAATGGGACTTCTGTTTAGCTTCTTAACCGTTACTTTAAGGGCAAATCAGAATGTTACGGGCTTGGCTCTTACCACCTTCGGTGTGGGACTTTCCGATTTTATGATTGCACAAACAGGTCCTGTTTACAGTAAGGGAAGTCGCTATTTTACAGAGCCGCTGCCTTTTGCTAAGAATTTAGGTTGGTTCGGTGAGTTGTTTTTCTCCCACGGTATTTTAATTTATCTCGCTATAATTATTGCCTTGATATCTTCTTTTGTGCTTTTCAAAACAAGGGTAGGTTTAAATCTGCGTTCTGTGGGCGAAAATCCTGCAACGGCAGATGCGGCAGGAATCAATGTTTCCCTTTATAGATATATGGCAACCTGTATCGGTTGCGGTATAGCAGGTCTCGGCGGATTATCTTTTGTTATGGATTATCTTCACGGCAACTGGGAGTACTGTATTGATGCTATCGGTTGGTTAGCTATTGCTTTGGTTATCTTCACCGTATGGAAGCCTAATTTAGGAATTATCGGCTCCATTGTTTTCGGTGCGCTCTATATTGCAAGTAGTTATATAACTGGCGTTAGCTTCGCAAATAAGGAACTTTTCAAAATGCTGCCTTATGCTGTAACTATTGTGGTTCTTGTTATAACGAGTATTCGTGATAAAAAGGAAAATCAACCCCCTGCAAGTCTTGGACTTGCATATTTCAGAGAAGAAAGATAAAACTTTAAAAAGCACCGATTATTGAATAATCGGTGCTTTTTTATGCTATGTGTAATATTTCGACATAAATCACCACAAAAATTGGGGGATATACCGCTGGAAAATCTTGACGAAACCACAATATATAGTATATAATATATAATGAATATTTTTGTTTCTAAGGAGTAGTGTAATGGCTAAGGTTAACACCGAATACGGTAACGAAAGTATAAGTCAGCTTAAAGGTGCCGACAGGGTGCGAAAGCGCCCGGGAGTTATCTTCGGCTCGGACGGGCTTGACGGTTGCGAACATTCCGTATTTGAAATTATCTCCAATTCAATAGATGAGGCACGAGAGGGCTACGGTAAGAAAATTGTTGTAACAAAATATACCGATGGTTCTATTGAGGTGCAGGATTTCGGACGAGGCGCCCCCGTTGACTTCAACAATAAGGAACAACGCTTCAACTGGGAGCTGCTTTACTGCGAATTGTATGCAGGCGGTAAATATGATACTAATGACGGCGCTAATTACGAATATTCCGTAGGTCTTAACGGTTTGGGTCTTTGCTCAACCCAGTATGCTTCCGAGTATATGGATGTTGAGATTAAGCGTGACGGCTTTAAATATAACCTTCATTTTGAAAAGGGCTACAACGTAGGCGGACTTAAAAAGGAGCCCTATTCAGGCAGAGATACGGGTACTAAAACCCGTTGGAAGCCCGATATAGATGTATTTACCGATATAAATATCCCAACGGAATATTTTATTGATACATTAAAGCGTCAGGCTATTGTTAATGACGGTCTTTTGTTTATTTTCCGTGAGCAACAGGGAAACAGACTTGTTGAAAAGGAAATTGTTTATAACAACGGTATCAAGGATTATGTTGAAGAAACCGTAGGAGAAGAAAAGCTTACCTCGGTACAGGTTTGGAATACCGAGCGCAAGGGTCGTGACCGTGAGGACAAGCCTGAGTACAAGGTTAAAATAAATGCGGCACTTACCTTTAGTAACCGTCATTTACTCAAGGAATATTACCATAACTCAAGCTGGCTTGAGCACGGCGGTGTTCCCGAAAAGGCGGTACGAAGCGCCTTTGTTGCTCAGATAGATTCATATATCAAGCAGACTAATAAATACAAGAGTAACGAAAGTAAGATAACCTTCTCGGATGTGGAGGAATGTCTTGTTCTTGTTATTTCTTCTTTCTCAACCATAACCTCCTATGAAAATCAGACCAAAAAGGCAATTACCAACCGCTTTATATATGAGGCTATGGTGGACTTCTTCCGCCATCAATTAGAGGTTTATTTCATAGAGAATAAGGCTGAGGCTGATAAGATAGCCGAACAGGTGCTAATAAATAAGCGAAGCCGTGAGCGAAGCGAAAGGGAAAGAATAAATCTTAAGAAAACCCTTCAAACCAGCAACTCAATGGTGGATAGAGTTCAGAAGTTTGTTGACTGCCGTTCAAAGGATATGGCACTCAGAGAACTCTTTATAGTTGAGGGTGACTCGGCTTTAGGCTCCTGTAAGCTTGCACGAAATGCAGAATTTCAGGCTATAATTCCCGTAAGAGGTAAAATTCTCAACTGCCTAAAGGCAGATTACGAAAGGGTATTCAAGAGTGATATCATAACCGACCTTATAAAGGTTCTCGGTTGCGGAGTTGAGGTTAAGTCCAAGGCTAATAAGGGACTTACCACCTTTGATATCAATAATCTTCGTTGGAATAAGGTTATAATATGTACCGATGCGGATGTGGACGGTTTCCAGATAAGAACCCTTATACTTACTATGATTTACCGTCTTATGCCCACCCTTATTTATGAGGGTAAGGTATATATCGCTGAAACCCCTCTTTACGAAATAGGCACTAAGGATATGACCTATTTTGCCTATGATGAAAAGGAAAAGAATGAAATACTTGAAAAAATCGGCAATGATAAATATACAATTCAGCGTTCAAAGGGACTTGGTGAAAACCAACCCGATATGATGAACCTGACAACAATGAATCCCGAAACCAGAAGACTTATAAAGATAATGCCCGAGGATGCTCAGCGCACAAGCGATGTATTCGATTTGCTGCTTGGCGATAACCTTCAGGGAAGAAAAGAGCATATTGCCGAAAACGGATATCTTTATATAGATGATGCGGATCTAAGTTAAAACAGTAATTGAATAATCATTATAATTTAGGTAAGGAGATTTTAAATGGCTCCCAGAAAAAAGAAAGAACAGCCCGTCAATAAAAAGCCGGATATAAACGCATATATAGCGGGTGCAGGTCTTGTGGTTGAACAGCCCATAACCGATACCCTTGAAACTAACTATATGCCCTATGCTATGAGCGTTATTGTATCCCGTGCTATCCCTGAGATAGATGGCTTTAAGCCTTCCCACAGAAAACTGCTTTATACAATGTATAATATGGGACTGCTTAGCGGCTCAACCATAAAATCGGCAAATATTGTGGGTAGAACAATGCAGCTTAACCCCCACGGTGATGCGGCTATATACGAAACAATGGTAAGACTTTCCGAAGGCTATCAGGCACTCTTGCACCCTTATGTTGCTTCAAAGGGTTCCTTCGGTAAGGCATATTCTCGTGATATGGCCTATGCCGCCTCCCGTTATACCGAGGCAAAGCTTGCGCCCATAGCTAACGAGCTTTTTGAGGATATAAATAAGGATACGGTTGATTTTGTTGATAACTATGATGCAACAATGAAAGAGCCCGTATTGTTCCCTGTAACCTTCCCGTCAGTTCTTGTTAATGCTAATACGGGTATTGCCGTTGGTATGGCAAGTTCAATTTGTCCCTTTAATTTAAAAGAGGTTTGCGAAACCACTATTGCTTATATTAAGGATAATGACATCAATGTTGCCGATACCTTACTCGCTCCCGATTTCCCCATAGGCGGTCAGCTTCTTTATAACCGCAAGGAGATGGAGGATATTTACGAGAGTGGCAGAGGAAGCTTTAAGGTTAAGGGTGTTTACAGTTATGATAAGTCCCAAAACTGTATCGATATAACCGAAATTCCTCCTACAACCACCACCGAGGCCATCATTGAAAAGGTGATTGAGCTTGTTAAGGCAAAGAAAATTACCGAAATTAACGATATCCGTGATGAAACCGATTTGGGCGGTTTAAAAATAACCATAGATTTAAAGCGTGGCGTTGACCCCGATAAATTTATGAAAAAGATGTTCAAATCAACACCTTTAGAGGATAGCTTTGCTTGTAATTTCAATATTCTCATTGCAGGCTCTCCTAAGGTTATGGGTGTTAAGGAGATAATTAGTGAGTGGGTAGCCTTCCGTGAGGAATGTGTTCGCAGAAGGGTTTATTTCAAGCTTTCCAAGGCAAAGGATAAAATGCATCTGCTTCGTGGCCTTGAAAAGATACTTCTCGATATTGATAAGGCTATCAAAATTGTCCGTGAAACCGATGAAGAGGCTCAGGTTGTGCCCAACCTGATGATAGGCTTCGGCATTGATAAAATTCAGGCTGAATATGTAGCAGAAATCAAGCTTCGTCACCTGAACCGTGAATATATCTTAAAGCGCACCGCAGATATTGAGGAGCTTGAAAAGGAAATTGCCGAAATGGAGGCAATTCTTAAATCAAGAAGCCGAATTCTTAAAATTATCGTGGGTGAGCTTGAAAATGTTATCAAGAAATACGGTATGGACCGTAAAACTCAGATAATCAGCGCAGATGCCGAGGAGGATTATAAAGAGGAAGAAATAGTGGATGATTCACCTGTAACCTTCTTCTTTACTAAGGACGGTTACTTTAAAAAGATAACACCTCAGTCCCTTAGAATGAGCGGCGAGCAAAAGCTTAAGGAGGGTGACGAAATCACCCAGACGGTTGAAGCATCTAACGCTTATGATTTGCTTTTCTTCTCCAACAAACAGCAGGTTTATAAATCTAAGGCTACTGAGTTTGCCGATTCTAAGGCAAGTATTCTCGGTGATTATGTACCCTCAAAGCTTGAATTTGAGGAGGCCGAAAATGCGGTATTTATGGCATCAACCACCGATTACAGCGGTTATATGATATTCATATTTGATAACGGAAGAATTTCTAAGGTTCCGCTATCCTCATATATGACCAAAAATAATCGTAAAAAGTTAATTGCCGCCTATTGCGGAAAATTCACACTGCATAGCATTTTCCAGATAAAAGAGGATGTTGATATCTGCCTTAAATCCACAAACGGAAGAATCCTGCTTGTTAATACGGGAGCAATTCCTGCTAAGACAACGAGGGATAATACAGGTATTGCGGTTATGACCCAGAAGAAGGGACAAAGACTCTTATCTGCCGAGCTTTATAATAAGGGAGATATGGATAATGAACACCGCTTCAGAACAAGAAATCTTCCTGCGGCAGGTAGTAAACCCTCGGAAAAAACTGCAGAGCAGATAAAAATGGATTTATAGTTGCAGTTGAGTGTTATCTGTGATAGAATAAGAAAACCGCCCCGTTATTACGGGGCGGCTGTCAACAAAAATGCAAACGCTGAAAATTTAAATTTAAGTTGACAGTTATAGTATTTTCGAAACCAGAAAAAATATATAAGGAAAATAATTCCAATCGGAGTGAAAAATATGGCTCAAGAATTAGCAAAACAGTATGATCCGAAGGATGTTGAAGAACGAATTTATAAGAAATGGCTTGAGGGAAGATATTTCCACGCTAAATGCGAAATGGATAAGCCTACTTATACAATCGTTATTCCTCCTCCAAATATAACCGGTCAGCTTCATATGGGACATGCCCTTGACAATACCTTGCAGGATATCCTTATCCGTTTTAAGCGTATGCAGGGCTTTGATACCCTTTGGCTTCCGGGTACTGACCATGCTTCTATCGCTACCGAAGCAAAGATAGTTGAAAAGATGCGTGAAGAGGGTGTCACCAAAGCCGATATCGGCAGAGATGGCTTCTTAGAGCGTGCTTGGGAATGGAAAAAGCAGTACGGCGGAAGAATTATTGAGCAGTTAAAGAAGCTTGGTTCCTCTTGTGACTGGGAAAGAGAACGCTTTACCCTTGATGAGGGTTGTAGTAAGGCAGTTAGAGAGGTTTTCGTAAAGCTCTATGAAAAGGGACTCATTTACAGAGGCGAGAGAATAATAAACTGGTGTCCCCACTGTAAGACCTCCATCTCCGATGCTGAGGTTGAGTATGAGGAACAGGCAGGTCATTTCTGGCATCTTCGCTATCCTTTTAAGGATGGAAGCGGATACCTTGAACTTGCAACAACCCGCCCCGAAACTCTCCTTGGTGATACTGCCGTTGCAGTTAACCCCGAGGATGAGAGATATAAAGATATAATAGGTAAAACTCTTATTCTGCCTATCGTTCACCGTGAAATTCCCGTTGTGGCAGATGATTATGTTGAAACCGATTTTGGTACAGGCGTTGTTAAGATTACACCCGCTCATGACCCCAATGACTTTGAGGTTGGTCTTCGTCATAATCTGCCCGTTATAAATGTATTAACCGATGATGCCAAGATTACTTCTGATTATCCCAAATATGCGGGTATGGATAGATACGAGGCACGTAAGGCAATAGTTGCGGACCTTGAGGCAGAGGGTGCTCTCGTTAAGGTTGAGGATTACAGCCATAATGTTGGAACCTGTTATCGCTGCTCAACAACAGTAGAACCCAGAGTTTCTAAGCAGTGGTTCGTTAAGATGAAGCCTCTTGCTGAGCCTGCAATAACCGCCGTTAAGGAGGGCGAGACAAAGTTCGTTCCCCAAAGATTTGAAAAGGTTTATTTCCATTGGCTTGAGAATATAAGAGATTGGTGCATTTCCCGTCAGCTCTGGTGGGGACATAGAATTCCCGCTTGGTATTGCGCTGACTGTGGTGAGATAACCGTATCCAAAGAGGACGCTTGTTGCTGTGCAAAGTGCGGCAGTAAAAATATCGAGCAGGACCCCGATACCCTTGATACCTGGTTCTCATCTGCCCTCTGGCCCTTCTCAACTCTCGGATGGCCCGAGGAAACAGAGGAATTTAAGCATTATTATCCCACCAACACTCTCGTAACGGGATATGATATTATTCCTTTCTGGGTAATGCGTATGATGTTCTCGGGAATCGAGCAGACAGGTCAGGTACCCTTTGATACCGTTCTTATCCACGGTCTTGTTCGTGACCCTCAGGGCAGAAAGATGTCTAAGTCCTTAGGCAATGGTGTTGATCCTCTTGAGGTTATCGACCAGTACGGTGCTGATGCTTTGCGCTTCTCCCTTGCAACGGGTAACAGCCCCGGTAACGATATGCGTTATATTCCCGAGCGTGTTGAGGCAAGTCGAAACTTTGCCAATAAGCTATGGAATGCCGCAAGATTTATTCTTATGAATCTTGAAAATGATAATGAAATTTCCCTTGAAGGCAGAGAATTTGCCCTTGAGGATAAATGGATACTTTCTAAGTATAATCGTCTTGTAGCTGAGGTTACCGAAAACCTTGAAAAGTTTGAACTGGGACTTGCCGTTCAAAAGCTTTATGACTTTATCTGGGATGTATTCTGCGATTGGTATATTGAAATTTGCAAATCACGCCTGAACGGTGATGATAAAAATGCCGCAGATACTGCAAGAGGTGTACTTGTATATGTATTTACCAATACATTGAAGCTTCTGCATCCCTTTATGCCCTTTATAACAGAGGAAATCTGGCAGTCTTTGCCCCATTCGGGAGAATCTATTATGATATCCTGTTGGCCTGAATTTAACGAGGAGCTTCGCTTTGAAAACGAAGAGGGCGAATTTGAAAAGATAATGGCAGTTATCAAGGCTATCCGCAACCGCAGAGCCGAGATGAATGTTCCTCCCTCTAAGAAGGCTAAGGTTTGCATTGCTTCCGCCTTCGGTGAAACCTTCGATAAGGGTAAGGCATATATTTGCCGCTTAGCATTTGCTTCCGAGGTTGAAACGGGAGAAAGCTTTGAGGCAGAGGGTGCAGTTCGTGTTATAACCGATTCTGCAACCGTTTATATGCCCATGCGTGAACTGGTGGATTTCACCGCCGAGCTTGAGCGTCTGCAAAAGGATATGCAAAAGGCAATAGTGGATAAAGAGTTCTTTGAAAAGAAGCTTAACAACAAGGGCTTTGTTGATAAGGCTCCCGCCGCCGTTGTTGAACAGCAGAGAGTTCAGCTTAAAAAGGTTCTCGATAAAATCGATATGATAAATGAAAGCATAGAGCAGTTAAAGGCTATGCAATAAAAAATAACCGCTCATCCTATGATGAGCGGTTTTTTGGTGATAAAATGAATTATAATGAAGCTTTAGATTATATACATTCTTTGGGAAGATTTTCTCATCCTGCAGGACTCGAAAGAATAAAGCTTTTGTTAGATAAGCTTAATAACCCTCAAAACAGTTTTCCTGCAATTCATATTGCAGGTACAAACGGTAAGGGCTCGGTGGCTGTAATGATTGCCGAAGCCTTTAAAACCGCAGGCTTTAAAACGGGACTTTATATCTCTCCTTATATTATAAGATTCAATGAGAGAATACAGATAAACGGTCAGCATATTTCGGATGAGGATTTAGCGGAAATGTGTGACACCGTAAAAGGGAAAAATGTGGATTGCACCGAATTCGAATTTATAACCGCCGCCGCTTTTACCTATTTTGCCAAAGAAAAATGCGATATAGTTATTGCCGAAACAGGACTCGGAGGCAGATTTGATGCCACCAACGCTCTTGCGAATAAAAAAATATCGGTTATAACAAAGATAGGTATAGACCATGCCGCCGTTTTAGGTGATACCATAGAAAAAATAACGGCAGAAAAATGCGGAATAATAGGAAGCTGCACAACCGTAGCCTCTCCCTATCAAACCCAACAAGCCTTAAAGGTTATAAGGAGAAGTGCAAATAAGCTTGTTGTCCCCGATGTTGCGCAATTAAAGGTTTTGAAATCGGATATTACAGGCAACTCTTTTATATATAAAGGTAGAGAGTATGAAACCAGGCTTATCGGTGAGCATCAGATAGAAAATGCCCTTTGCGCTATTGAAGCCTTGGAAAACAGCGGATATAATTTACCGTACAATATAATATATAACGGGATAAAAAATGCCTTTATCCCTGCAAGACTTGAAAATGTTTCGTCAAAAAGGAATGTTTTGGTGGACGGTGCCCACAATCCCGATGCGGCGGACCGATTAGCCCACTTTATCGGCGAATATAAGGGTAGCGTAGGTGCGATAGTCGGCGTAATGAAGGATAAGGACTACGATTATATATTAAAGAGAGTTCTTCCCTTATGTAAGGATGCGGTTGCCGTTGAATGCGCCGATATGCCAAGAGCGTTAAGTGCTAAAGAATTAGCGGAAGAAGCGTCAAAATATTGCAGTTGCAAAGTCGCAACGGATTTTGATGAAGCCGTAAATATAGCCGCGCAATTCGGTACCGATTTAATTATTGCCTTCGGCTCTCTTTATCTCGCAGCCAATATTAGAGAAAAATTAAAGGAAAAGTTTAAATAAATTTTAATTGTTACTTTGTTCGACATCTTTTTTTAGGACAAGCCTGTATTATATATGATACAGGCTTTTATTTTTTGGAGGTAAACTTAAAATGTCAGTAAAAATAAATGTAACAGGAGAGGTTGTAACCGCCTATCTCGGCGGAGAACTGGACCATCATTCCGCTAAGGAAATGAGGGAGGAGATAGATAGCGCTGTAGAACTTAATATGCCTACCTTGCTTATCCTCGATTTTAAGGATATCAGCTTTATGGATAGCTCGGGAATAGGACTCGTTATGGGCAGATACCGAAATCTGCAAAAGAGCGGAGCTCAGATGCATATAACAAATATTCCTCACGGAATATATAAGGTAATGAAGCTTGCCGGTATGGAAAGACTGGCGCAGCTTGAGAAGGGAGAATAAAAATGATAACCAATAAATTTACTATGACAATGCTTTCAAAATCTGCAAATGAAAGCTTTGCAAGGTCCTGCGTTGCCGCCTTTGCTTCACAGCTAGACCCCACCCTCGAAGAAATAAGTGATATCAAAACCGCCGTATCCGAAGCAATAACCAACTGCATAGTCCACGCTTATTGCGAAAAAATAGGAAAAATTTACATAAACGGCGAATTACTTGATAATAATACTATCAAACTGAAAATTAGGGATACAGGCTGTGGTATAGAGAATATATCTCAGGCTATGGAGCCCCTTTTCACTACCGTAGGAGGAGAAAGGGCGGGTCTCGGATTTGCAGTTATGCAGAGCTTTATGGATTCGGTCAAGGTGCGCTCGGTTAAGGATAAAGGAACTACCGTTGTTATGACTAAGAGGATAAGTCCTCGTTATAAGATTAATGGTTGAGGGTAAGGTTTCCCGAGAAGAATTTATCAGTAACAATCTCGGCCTTGTCCATTCTCTGTGCAAAAGATTTATCGGTAAGGGTATAGAATATGATGACCTTTACCAGGCAGGATGTATCGGTCTTGTCAAAGCGTACGATGCTTTTGATAATGAAAGGGGGATATGCTTTTCAACCTATGCCGTTCCTGTTATTTTAGGAGAAATCCGCCGACTCTTTAGAGACGGAGGAAGTGTCAAGGTTTCAAGAAGTATAAAAGAACTCTCCCTCAAGATTAATAGGTACCGACAAATGTTTGAGCAGAAAAACGGCTATGAGCCATCGGTTTCACAGCTGGCTGAAATGATGGAGGTCACTGCAGAGGATATAACCGAAGCAATCTGTGCATCTCAGCCAACGGTTTCCTTAACCTATGAAGGGGAGGACGGAATAACCGAAGCGGATTTGCCGGTGGATAGCTCAGAAGATGAAATTTCCGATAAGCTTTTGCTGGATGGTGTGCTTGATAAACTCAGCGAAACAGAACGGAAAATTATTAAATACAGGTACTATGATTACCTTACTCAGAGCAAAACGGCACAGCTTATGAATATGACTCAGGTACAGGTTTCTCGGAGTGAAAAGAAAATCCTATATAAATTAAGGCAAATGCTTATGTAAATTGTGGTTAGTTTTACACTGAAAACACAATATATAGGTGCAAAAATAAAGGAAGAAAAAAATCGAAAAAAAGTTGAAAAAAAGTGTTGACAAAGGGAAAGTGATGTGGTATTATAATCTGGCGCACTTGAAAAAGGGAGCGCAAAAATGGACCTTGAAAATTAAACAACGACAATAATAAGGACCCGACGATTCTTAAGAGAAATCTAAGAAATCAA
>JAGBBN010000017.1:0-234716 GCA_017938445.1 Clostridia bacterium
CCCGGAAGACTACCGGGTTGATAGGCTGCGTGTGTAAGCATGGTGACATGTGTGCTTGGCAGTACTAATAGACCGAGGGCTTGACCTATTTATTTCGTTCCTCTGTCTTCTTTTACTTATTCAGTTTTCAGGGTGTGAGCCGTGGTATGATAGAATTTAATCCTACCACGTCTGTATATCGCTTTTTGGCTTTTATCTTGCCTTAAACCTCGATATACAAGTGTATAATTTCGGTTTGCGGCTTCTTAAAAGCACAAAAATCGATTATACAGATTTAAAAGTTTCTGCCGTTGTTTTGAATTTTGGCGAAACGAGATAATGAAGCAAGGTACGACCTTGCAAAATTGAGCGTAAAGACAAAATTAAAATAAGACGAGCGAAACCGTGATAGAATTAGATTCTATCATACCATACGCACCATTAGCTCAGTTGGTAGAGCACCTGACTCTTAATCAGGGTGTCCCGGGTTCGAGTCCCTGATGGTGCACCACTTTGTTTATAGCACTTTGGTGTTTTATATACGTGGCCCGTTGGTCAAGTGGCCTAAGACTCCGGCCTCTCACGCCGGCAACACGAGTTCGAATCTCGTACGGGTCACCATTTTTAAAAAAATGAATAATATGTTATTAAATAGCGAAAGCTATTTGATATATAGTACCGAAAGGTACGCGAAAAGTTGGTGTTGATTGCGGTGAGGGTCCACCCGTTCCCATTCCGAACACGGAAGTTAAGCTCACTTGCGCTGAAGATACTTGGCGGGAAGCTGCCCGGGAAAATAAGTAGATGCCAACATTTTTTGCCTTAATAGCTCAGTCGGTAGAGCACGCGGCTGTTAACCGCGGAGTCGTAGGTTCGAGTCCTACTTGAGGCGCCAAAAATAACGGATACCCGTTCGGGTATCCGTTATTTTTTGTTCTTAATTATGATTTTCACTCGCGGTTTTGTTGTTAACAGCTTTGCACTCATACCGAAAGAGCGTGGCGAAGGAGGTAGTTTTCGCCCGAGCGCTCACAGTGTGAGAGGAAGCGAGAGGCGGAAAGGCGCAGCGGTCGAAAGTTATAGGCGCATCAAGCCGTTATAACTTTCGGGCACCGCAAGAGTCGATTTATGAGAACTAAATTTAAGTAAAAGCCTGGGAGTTTAATCAAATTAGGTTCGAGTCCTACTTGAGGCGCCAAAAAATAAAGGACTTCTTCGGAAGTCCTTTATTTTTATCCAATCCGAAGAATTGGCATGTAATCTCGCGATAGCGAGTATGTAATCCGTTTGCTATGCAAACGGTATGTCATCAAAGCGTAAGCTTTGTATGTTTCTTCCTTCGGATTGATTACATGCCACCTACGGTGGATTACATCCAACACTGCGTGTTGATTACATACAATGCTCCGCATTGATTTATTGCCGCTTTTATGCTATAAAAATAAGCCGTGAATTTCACGGCTTTTATTTTTGCATATTCGGGTTATTTGTTCTCTCTAAAAGGTAGTCTACTGAAACATTAAAATAATCTGCAATTTTTATGAGTTCATTTATGCCGGGTTCGCGTTCACCTGTTTCGTATCGACTAATAGTATTTTGATTTGTATTTAAATCCATTGCCAGTTTTAGTTGGGAAATGCCTTTTGATTTTCTGATTTCTTTCAATCGCATAAAATCACCTCTTGACTTTATTATCCCATATTGGTATAATTTAAATATCCCAATATGGTATATCAAGGAGGAATAATATGAAAAAGGTTTTAGTTGTATTGTTTATTGCTTTGCTTTGTTTTGGATTGTGTGCTTGTGGCTCAGGCGGCACTGAAGCAAAAGGTAGCTTTAAAATGACCACGGATTTCGCAGCTGAACAAACCGTCAAGCAAGCGCTAAACGAATGGATGAGCACAAAAATGTTATCCTTTGAATGTACGGAATTTGAGTATAATATTACTAGTACGGAGAGAAGTAATAGAAGTTTTTCTGGCGATGACGAAAGCGGAATGATGTGGTATAATGCCTACGGTACAGTAACATTTTTAAATGATTATGGTGATACTTTAGCAAAAGGTAAATTTTCTGTATTTTTTGGACATAATGGTGTAGATTCGACTTCTTATATAGGAGAAGAAACTGTCGTTACTCTTATTAAATAATCTAATGCGCGGAAGAGTTAAAATCAAAAGCAAATAGATAGAGTATCATCAGGTTTTTCAGCCACATATAATTCGTTTTATTAAGTTCAAACTATCCAAAAAACCATCCCTTGTGGATGGTTTTTCTTTTTGCCATTTAAAGTATAATTCATGCGGGTTTTTAAATTTGGAAAATAACTACGGAAATTTTACTTATATATTGCAACGGATTGGAAAGTATGGTATATTCTTGTTATAGAGATTAGTCCCATTTTGTTTGAGGTGATTTTATGAATAAGCATAGAGAATTTTGTCGCAAAGCTGCAGCCGAGGGTATGGTTTTACTCGAAAATAACGGAGTATTACCCCTTGATAAAAATAAGAGTGTAGCGTTATTCGGCAGAGGCCAGTATATGACGCTTAAAAGCGGCTCCGGTTCGGGAGATGTTTGCGGTGTTGAGGTTGTGCATTTAATAGATGCTTTCGATAATGCGGGCATAAGCTATGTAAAAGAGTTGGATGATTTCGGCAGAAGCTGGCATCTTGAAAATGGTGGTAAAGATTGCGAATATTCCCATCAACTTTATAACATAAAGGATACCTGTGTACCCGAAATTGAATACAGTGATGAGATAATAGAGGTATCTGCAAAGGCAAGTGATACGGCGGTAGTTATATTCAGCCGTAACGTAGGAGAAACCTATGATGTAAAGCTCGAAAAGGGCGATTACTATTTAAACGATACCGAGAAGCAGTTGCTCTATCGGGTTCGAAAGACATTCGAAAGAGTTGTTGTATTGCTTAACTGGGGTACATATTATGATATAAATGAAATCGCTTCGGTTAAGCCTGATGCTATTCTCTTTGTTTCTCAGGGCGGTCAGGAGATAGGAACTGCCATTACTGATGTTTTGTTCGGTGATATCACCCCTTCGGGAAAGCTTGCCGACACCTGGGCTTATGATATAAAGGATTTCCCCTCAACCGAAAAATTTTATGATATGGATGTTAATTATACCGAAGGAATTTATGTTGGATACCGTTATTTTGATACCTTCAATATAACCCCCTACAAAGAATTCGGCTTCGGAAAATCCTATACATCATTTTCGGTTGATGTAACCGATTTTAAGGCAAACGGACTTGAATGCAACATTGAAATCTCTGTTAAAAATACAGGAAAATATAGTGGTAAAGAGGTAGTTCAGGTGTATTTAAGCAAGCCTGACGGTAAACTCGAACAGCCTTATCAGGATTTGGTGGGCTTTGAAAAGACAAAGCTTTTAGCCCCTGATGAGAGCGTAAAGGTTAATATTAAATTTAGTCTCGATGATTTTGCAGGCTACAGCACCGAGGATGGCGCTTACATATTAGAGGTAGGCGAATATATCGTAAGGGTGGGCAACAGCTCAAGAAACACCCATATTGCCGCTGTGTTGGAGCTTGATAGGTGCATTAAAACTCTTGCTCTTAAAAATGTTATGAAGCCCAATGTGATATTTGATTGCATATCCAAAAAGGGTATCGAACCGTACACCTATGATGGCGAAGAGGGCGAAAAACAAGCTTGCAAGCATATAAAGCTTGATGTTTCCGAATTTAATACAAAAACTGTAGATTACAGCTACGAAAACAAGAAATTAGAGCAAAAGGGAAGCTATACTCTCAAGGATTTAGCCGAAGGTAAGATTACTGCCCTGCAGTTAGCGGCGTCCCTGCCTTATGAGGTAAAGCTTAAGCTGTTAAACGGCAACTGCAAGGAGAAAAACGTGGGTGCAGGCGTTATCGGCTGTATGGCTCAGTCGGTAGAGGGAGCGGCAGCCGAAACCTATGAGTTCCCCGAATATTTTATACCGAGAAATATCTGTGCGGACGGTCCTGCAGGAATAAGACTTATGAGCACAGGCTATGATTTCAGCAAAATTTCCAGGGAGGATCGCAGAAGAACCTTGACGGCATACCCCTGCGGCAACTGCTTCGGCAATTCCTGGAATAAGGAGCTTAATAGGGAATACGGAACAAACATCTGCGAGGAAATGGCAGATTTCGGTATTGACGGTTGGTTGGCACCGGGTATGAATATTCATAGAAACCCCCTGTGCGGCAGAAACTTCGAGTATTTTTCGGAGGACCCCCTTCTTTCGGGAACCCTCGCTTCAATGCAGACTGTTGGAGTTCAAGAGGATGAAAATGGTGCTTTAACGGGAAAATATGTAACAATTAAGCATCTTGCTTTAAACAACAAGGAATTTTACCGATGCGAAAGCTCAACCGAGGTTGATGAGCGCACCGCCAGAGAGATATACCTTAAGAACTTTGAAATTGCAGTAAAACAGGGTAAACCCCTTGCGATTATGACTTCGTATAACAGAATTAACGGTGTATATGCCACCGTTTGTAAATGGATGTTAAGAGATATTCTTAGAAGCGAATGGGACTTTAAGGGAATTGTTATGAGCGACTGGGGCGCAAACGGCGATGTTAATGCAAGACCCGAGTGCGGTAACGACCTTAATATGCCCGGAAGCACCCTTGATGAGATGCTTGAAGGCTATGAAAATGGTAAAATCAAGGATGAGGATTTAGATGATTGCGTTGCAAGAATACTTGAATTTATCCTTAAAACCTCATATTTTTCTCTTGAAAAATAATAAATTTTAGATGGGGGAATCATAGTGTCTTACATAGAAAACGGAAATTCTAATGTTAATTTTATCTGCAGCGATGATAAGGCTAACATATTTTTAATCGGAGATTCTATAAGGCTTGGATACTGCGAAACGGTTAAAAAAAGTCTTTCCGATAAGGCAGAGGTGTTCTATATTGATGAAAATTGCCGAAACAGTCAGTATGTTATTACCTCTCTTAATGGCTGGCAAGGGAAATTTGACCATCCTGAGAAGGTTGATATAGTTCAGTTCAACTGTGGCCATTGGGATGTCGCCCATTGGAGCGGAGCACAGGAGTCTCTGACCGGCAAGGAGGAATATGCAAAGAATATCCGTCTTATTATCTTCCTTCTTAAAAAATATTTTGTTAATGCTAAGCTTATATTTGCTACTACAACACCTATGAATCCCGATGGTTCTCTCGGTATCAACCCGAGAACAACAAAGGAAATAGATGAATATAATAGCATTGCTGTTGAAGAAGCAAAGAGCGATGGTGTTTTAATAAATGACCTTAATTCCTTTGTGAAGGATTGGGATAGCGGTAAATATGATGATTACTGTCATTATACAAAAGAGGCATTCCGGTGTTTAGGAGAATATGTAGCAAAGGTGCTGGAAAGCTATCTGTAAAAATATGAATATGATTTTAAAAAAATCATATAATATTTATATCAGCAAAAATTGGTAAGCTACAACTAAAAAAACACCGTTGACAAGAAAAATGTTTTTTGTTATAATGTTCGAGGAGACTCGGCTTTTGTGGAAAGTCTGGCAGGGAGAATGCGTCACCGACTGAAAGCGCATTTGAGATGAGTAGTAAGCTTGGGAACACTCTGAGGTATACTTTAAACTTAATATTAAAAGAGGATGCGCTTTTGCGTGTCAATGCGGGTGGCACCGCGGGTTAAATTTTATGTTTGCTCGTCCCGGGAATATTTATATATTCCCGGGATTTTTTTATTTTTTCAAGATTTTAGGAGGTATATTATTATGTACAGAACGCTATTCTGCAACGATATCTGTGATAAGCATATCGGAAAAACCGTTCAGCTTGCAGGTTGGGTTGATGTTGTGCGTGACCACGGCGGTGTTATATTCGTTGACCTTCGTGACTATACAGGTGTTACTCAGGTAGTAATTCATAATGAGGAGCTGCTTAAAAACGTAAACCGTGAAACCGTTATTTCGGTAAGCGGTGTTGTTGAAAAGCGTGACGAGGATACCGTTAATACCAAGATTGCAACGGGTTATGTTGAGCTTGTTGCCGATTCACTGCAGGTATTGGGCAAGAGCAAGAATATGTTGCCTTTTGATGTAAGCGCATCAAGAACAAGTAAGGATGAGCTTCGTCTTAAATACCGTTATCTTGACCTTCGTAATCCTAAAAATCATGAAAATCTTGTTATGCGTTCCAAGATAATTCGTCATCTTCGCAACAAGATGGAGGAGAAGGATTTTCTTGATATGCAAACTCCTATTCTTACGGCATCATCCCCCGAGGGCGCTCGTGACTTCCTCGTTCCCAGCCGTAAGCATCCGGGTAAATTCTATGCGCTTCCCCAGGCTCCTCAGCAGTTCAAACAGCTTCTGATGGTTTCGGGATTTGACAGATATTTCCAGGTAGCACCCTGCTTCCGTGATGAGGATGCCCGTGCTGACCGTTCCCCCGGTGAATTCTATCAGCTTGACTTTGAAATGGCTTTCGCAACCCAAGAAGAGGTTCTTGAGGTTTGTGAGGATGTTATATACGATACCTTTAAGACCTTCTCTGATAAGAAGGTAACCGAAAAGCCCTTCCGCCGTATCACATATGCAGATGCAATGATGACCTACGGCTCGGATAAGCCCGACCTTCGCAACCCCCTTATTATCTGCGACCTTACAGAGTTTTTCTCTGATGTTGATTTCCCTGCATTTAAGGGAAGACCTGTTCGTGGTATAGTTGCCGATTGTAGAGGCAAATCCAATAAATTCTTTGAGGATTCTCTTAAGTTTGCAACCTCAGCCGAGGTGGGACTTGGCGGTCTTGGATATATCACCCTTAAGGACGGCGTTTTCGCAGGTCCTATCGCTAAGTTCTTAAGCGATGCTAAAAAGGCTGAAATAATCGAGCTTACAGGCGTTAAAGAGGGAGAAACTCTCTTCTTTATCTGTGATGATAAGAAAAACGATACCGAGAAAAAAGCAGGACACATCCGCACCTGGCTTGCTAAGAAGGAACAGTTAGACCTCATTCGTGACGATGCATTTGAATTCTGCTTTGTTGTAGATTTCCCCATGTATGAAAACGACGAGGAAACGGGCGATACTATATTCACCCACAACCCCTTCTCTATGCCTCAGGGCGGTATGGATGCACTTTTGAATAAGGTGCCTACCGAGGTATTGGCTTACCAGTATGACCTTGTTTGTAACGGTATTGAGCTTGCTTCGGGAGCGGTTAGAAACCACGATATCGATATAATGAAAAAGGCATTTGAAATCGCAGGCTACAGCGAGGATGAATTAAAATCCAGATTCAATGCTCTTTATACTGCATTCCAGTACGGTGCGCCTCCTCATGCAGGTATGGCGCCCGGTATTGACAGAATGGTAATGCTTCTTACCGATGAGGAAAAGATTCTTGAGGTTATTGCATTCCCCTTAAACGGAAACGCTCAGGATTTACTTTTGGGTGCTCCCGGTGAGGTTACAAATCAGCAGCTTGAGGATGTTCATCTTCTTGGAAACAGCAGTGCTATTGCAGGTCGTGCTTCGGGAAGCGGCTCTGCCCGTCAGTCCCAGGGCAAACGTTCTACTTTTGGCGATGCTCAGCAGTTAAATCAGCTTTCCCTTACCGAGGAAGAGGAAAATGATATGCAGAACATCTTTAAGATGATGGGCGAAAATGAAAAGAAGCTAGCCGACATTGATACAGAAAATGTTGAAGAAATGATATATGTTATGCCTATGACCAATGTGCTTCGTGAGGATGAAAGGAAGCAACCTTTCTCAAGAGAAAGCCTTTTAGAGGGTGCTCCCGAGCGCAGTGAGGACAGTTGGCAGGTACCAAGACTTGTAAAGTGAGGTGTGGAAAATGAAATATTATGCAGCTAAACTGAGCGATAAGGGAACAGTTGCTGTTGACGATACTATCCTTGTAAAGGGAATAGAGGCAACCGCAGGCTCCCGTATATTAGAGGGCTTTAAGCCTTTATTCAGCGCTGAAGCAGTAGTTCGCCTTGAAAAAGAGGGCTATGAAATTGCGGGCAAAACTCATGTAGGCGAGTTTGGTCTTGACCTTGTTGGTGAATTTTCCCATTATTCCGAAAAGGAAGATAAGCTTTACGGCGCTGCGGCAGAGCTTGTAGCAAAGGGCGAAGTAAAGGCAGCCTTAGGCGTTGATATGAACGGCGCAACAAGACGTGCCGCCGCTATTTCAGGCGTAAGCTTTCTTAAACCCACCTACGGTACCGTTTCCCGTTACGGTGTAATTTCCTGTGCCGCTTCGGGTGAGCAGATAGGCGTGTATGCTAAAAATTCCGAGGGCATTAAGGAAATTATGGATGTAATATCAGGTCATGATGAAAAGGACGGCACAAGCCTTAAAAAAGATTCCTATGATTACAGCATATCAGAGGTTTCGGGCAAAAAGGTTTGTATTATTAAAGAACTGCTTGAAAAAGCAGACAATGAAACCAAATCTAAAATCAATGCTTTTGCTGAAGGTCTTCGTTCGGCAGGGGCTAAGGTTGAGGAAATTTCACTTGATATTTTCGATAATGCCAACACTGCATGGCAGATTCTTATGACCGCAGAGACCTGCAATAACGTTTCCCGTTATGACGGTGTTAAGTACGGTCACAGAGCTAAGCAGTACAGAAATATTGACGAATTATATGTAAATTCAAGAACTGAAGGCTTTAATTTCCTTACAAAGGCTGTTATTCTTTACGGTTCGGATGTACTTTCTAAAAACAGATATAAGGACTGTTATTCCAAATCCCTAAAGGTGCGCCGTGTGATAGCTGAAAGCTATGAAAAATTAATGGAAAGCTATGATGCAGTTCTCACTCCCGTATGCAGTAAAACCGCATACGAGAAGTATGATATAAAGGATGCATTCGGTAAGGTTTTTGAAGAGAGCGTATTTACCGCTGTTGCAAACCTTATAGGTGTTCCCGCCATTGTTAGCGGCGGCGTTCAGCTTATGGGTAAGGCTTTCGGCGAAAGCACTCTTTTAAGCCTTGCAAACAGTGTGGAAAGGCAGGGTGAATAAGTATGAAATATGAACTCGTTATAGGTCTTGAAACCCACGTTGAGTTAAGCACCGAATCAAAGATATTCTGCTCCTGCGGTGGCCATTCCTCTCCTAAAGAGGCTAATGACTGTGTTTGTCCCGCTTGCAGCGGAATGCCCGGTATGCTTCCCATAATGAATAAAAAGGTGGTTGAGCTTGCCGTTACTGCAGGTCTTATGCTTAACTGCAATATCAACAGATATACCACCTTTGATAAGAAAAATTACTACTATCCCGATTTGCCCTGTGCATATCAGATCACTCAACTTAACCATCCTATCTGCACAGATGGATGCATTACACTTAAAACATCCTCAGGCACACGTGATATCCGCATTAAGCAGATTCATATGGAGGAGGATGCAGGTAAGCTTGTTCACGGCGGAAAGTTCTCCTTTGTTGATTTCAACCGTACAAGTGTGCCGTTAATAGAGATAGTAACTCAGCCCGATTTTCGCAGTGCTGAGGAGGTTGTAACCTATCTTAATAAGTTAAAGTCAATGTTCCGTTCGGGCGGTATTTCCGAATGTGAAGAGGGCGCAATGCGTTGCGATGTTAACATTTCGGTTCGTCCTGAAGGCAGTGAAGAATTCGGTGTTCGTACCGAAATTAAGAATATGAGTTCCTTTGAGGCTATTGACCGTGCTATTCGCTATGAGGCTCAGCGTCATATGGATGCCCTTGAGTTTGAAACCGAGGAGCTTGTTCAGGAAACAAGACGATTTGACGATGCCAGCGGTAAAACCTTTGCTATGCGTAACAAGGAAACCGAGGCAGACTATCGTTATTTCCCCGATGCCAACCTTATGCCGATTATCATTGATGATGAATGGCTGGAACAGATTAAGGCTAACAAGCCTGAGGCTGTTGACGAAAAGGCTGAGGAATACCGTGAGGCAGGAATTTCCGATAAGGAAATTGATATGCTTATTTCCAACCATAAGATAAGCAAGCTTCTGGATGATACCATAGCTTTAGGCTGCAATGCCAAGGATACTGCCGCTTGGATTCTTACCGACTGTGCAGGTATTTTGCGCAAGGAAGGCAAAGCTCTAAGCGAGCTTGATATCACACCCGAAAAGCTATCGGCAGTTATCAAGATGGTTGATGGCGGTAAGATTAACCGAAATGCAGGTAAAAAGATTCTTATTGCCGTAATCGTTGAGGGCGCCGACCCTGTAGAGTACTGCAAGGAAAAGGGACTTGACCGCAAGGTTGATTCCTCTGCTATTGACGGTGTTATAGATAAGGTAATAAGCGAGAATGCTCAGGCTGTTGAGGATTACAAAAATGGTAAGCTTAAGGCAATACAGGCACTTTTCGGCGCTTGTATGAAGGAGCTTCGTGGAGCCGGTGACCCATCGGTAATCAAAGAGCTTTTAGAAAACAAGTTAAAATAATTTAATTGTATAACGGGAGTAAGCTTTTTACTCCCGTTATGCGTATAGGAGCGCATATGAAGAATATTCTGTTAATTTTAGTAGGCGGAACAATCTGCACTGCAATTAATGAAGAGGGAACGCTATCGGTAAGCGGTAAGGCAGGCGTTCACCTTAAGGAAAATTTTATAAATTCAGATTCCTTTTATGCGGATAAGGTAAACATTGAGTTGAGCGAAAATCTGTTTATTTTAAGTGAGAATATGACGGTGGAAAACTGGAACCGCATTATAGATGTATACCGTAAATATACTACTGCTAAAAAATATGACGGTGTTATTTTAGCCCACGGAACAGATACACTTGCCTTCTCGGCCTCCCTTTTTTCAATGATTTTAAGCGGTACAGATATACCTGTGTTTTTTGTTTCTGCTAATGAAAGATTAAGCTCCCCTCGGTCTAACGGCAACGATAATTTCAGATACGCTGTAGAGTGTATCTGCGAGGGTATTCCCTCTAATATTTACGCTGTTTATAAGAATTTATCCGATGAGCAGATGTATTTGCACCTTGCTTCAAGGCTTACTCAGTGCCCTAATTATTCTGAGGATTTTTCGAGCTTCGGTGCGATAAATATTACTAATATTTCGGCAGAAAACTGCAATATTTATTTTGATGAAATAAATAAAAGCTTTCCGAAGGAAGAAATAAAAAGCTTTATAAACATATATGATAACTGGAAATTATCCGAATGTGTGCTTTATCTAACACCTTATGTGGGGATAAATTATTCCCGCTTTGATTATAGTAAATTTTCCGCCGTGCTTCACGGAGCATATCATTCAGGAACCGCCTGTTCGCAGAATAGTGAAAAATACACAGAAAATTCGGCGCTTTATATGATAGACCGTTGTCTTTCTTTGGAAAATCCCATAGATGTTTATATTTCTCCCAGTAAGCTTACAGGGGAGGTATATGAAACCCAAAGCATTATAGCAAGGCATAGTCTCGGCGGAAAAAGCGCTCGGTTTTTATACGGCTATACTAATGAAACAGCCTATGCAAAGCTTATCTTAGCCTATTCTGTTTTTGAAGACGAAGAAAAAAGAAAAGAATTTATTAATACACAGTGCAATTTCGAAAATATTGCCAAAGCGGTTTTGATGTGATATTATTATTTTAAGGAAGTTAAAATACGGAGGGATTTAAATGCCTAAGCTTATTGAGCAAATTAAGCATACGGTGGATGCCACTATTCCCGATAAAGAGGAGCTTACCCACGGACTGCACCCTAAAATAGATTACGCATTATTAGTGCTTCGCAATTTCTTTGTTGCGGCGGCGGTTATATTGTTTATAATATCCTTTATACCGCATGACAGCCATAATATTTTCAAGGCTATTGCATATTTTTGCGGTGCGGCGGCGTATCTATTCGAATGCCTTGCCGTTACCGACTGTTTTCAAACCAAGGTACCCCATACCGAAATGTTTATGGTTTATTGCTTCGGTCCATTATATATTTTGATGGGGATAAGTTACATATTATGGTATTAACAACATAAAATTAAGCAGTATACATATAATAACTCAAGGTGATTATATGTGTACTGCTTTAACTTTTGATGCCGAAAATTTTTATTTCGGAAGAAATTTCGATTATCATTTTTCTTACGGTGAAGAGGTTGTTATATCTCCGAGAAGCTTCCCTTTAGTCTTGAGGGCTGAGGAGAATATTACACAGCATCACGCCATTATCGGTATGGCGTATGTTGCCGAAAATCAGCCACTTTATTATGATGCTGTAAATGAAAAGGGACTTTGTATGGCGGCGCTTAACTTTGTTGGCAATGCCTATTATAATAATAGGATGAAGGACAAACTTAATATAACCCATTTTGAGCTTATTCCTTTTATTCTGGGTAAGTGTTCTTCGGTTAATGAGGCTAAAAGGCTTATAGAAAATATAAATATAACCGATGAAAGTTTTAACGATAAGCTACCCGTTTCTCAGCTTCATTGGATTATTGCCGATAAAGAAGGCTCAATAACGGTTGAAGCGGTAGAAGAGGGAATAAAGGTTTATGATAACCCTGTTGGAGTTCTCACCAATAACCCACCCTTTTCAACGCAGATTTTTCAGCTTAACAATTATATGAGATTATCAAATAAAACTCCCAAAAATACCTTTTCGGATAAGTTAAATCTCAAGGCTTACAGTCTCGGTATGGGAGGCATAGGGTTGCCCGGAGATTTATCCTCAACCTCCCGTTTTGTTAGGACAACCTTTGCAAAATTCAACTCCCCCAAAACAAAGGGAGAAAAGCAAAGTGTTAATCAGTTTTTTCATATTCTGGGCTTTGCAGAGCAGATTTTGGGCTGTAATGATATAGGGGAGAATGAGTTTGAAATAACGGTTTATTCCTCCTGCTGTAATGCCGATAAAGGAATATACTATTATAAGACCTATGATGATTTTACTATAAGGAAAATAGAAATGAATTCCCATAATTTAGAAGGTAGTACTCCTTTCAGATATCCTGTAAATTTAGTATATTAAGGTGTAAATTGCAGATGATATACTAAAAAGGAGAGTGCTTTATGATAGAAAAGGATACTGTAAGACTGCTTCGTGAATGTGATGCAGGGGTAAATATGGGAATTTCCTCAATAGATGAGGTGGTTGACCATATAAAAAATAAGGAATTTAAAGAACTTTTGGAAACCTGCCGCACCGCGCATGATAAGCTCAATTCGGAAATACAACAGCTGCTTGATAAGTATCAGGATGAGGGTAAAGAGCCTAATCCTATAGCAAAGGGTATGTCCTGGATGAAAACCAATATTAAGCTCGGTATGGATGACAGTGATAACACCGTTGCCGACCTTATGACCGACGGCTGTAATATGGGAGTAAAATCCCTTAATAAATATCTTAATAAGTATGAAGCGGCAGATGAGGTTTCTAAGGATATTACAAAAAGACTGATAAATCTCGAGGAAAAGCTGACGGTAGATATAAGAAAATTCTTATAAAAAAATCTCCCATAGGGAGATTTTTTTACTTATTTAAATACCATATTGCAAAATTCAGATAACCTGCAAAGGTAACCCACAAAGCATAGGGAATTTGAAGATATGCGGCAAGAGGGTTTATTTTGCGGTATTTCATTATAGTTCTGATTATAAGGAAAAGTAATATAAGCAGCCAGATAAATGCAAAAAGAAATGCCCTTTTATTAAAGAAAATAATACTCCAGAAAAAGTTGAAAACAAGACTTAATGCATAGGTATATAGGGCAGATTTGCGCTGAGGCTTGGGAGCGGAATCTGTGTTGTAAATCATAGCCGCACTAATACCCATAAGGATAAAAAGTATTGTCCATACTATGGGAAATAAAATAGAAGGAGGAGCAAGGGGAGGGGTAATAATAGTTTCGTATAAATCCATACTGTTTCGGGTAAGAAATGCCGATAATCCGCCAACTGCAAGGGCAATAGCAATTGAAATAACATAAGTTTTTATTTTTTGTCTCATAAATTTCACCACCTGTGATATGTATATGAGAAAAGCCGTCTTAAAAGACGGCTTTTTTTATATGTTATTTTCACTGTATTGCTGATTGTAAAGCTCGGCATATATTCCGTTATTTTCTATTAGTTTGGAATGGGTGCCCTCCTCCTTAACAGAGCCATCGGCAATAACGGCTATTTTATCCGCATTTTTTATGGTGGATAATCGGTGGGCAACGACTATGGTTGTTCTGCCTCGACATAGCTCCTCTAAGGACTTTTGTATCATAATTTCGGTTATACTGTCAAGAGCGCTTGTGGCTTCATCGAGAATAAGAATAGGCGGATTTTTAAGGAAAACACGGGCAATGCAAAGGCGTTGCTTCTGTCCTCCGGAAAGACGGACTCCACGCTCACCTATTACCGTGTCGTATCCATTTTCAAGACTCATTATATAGTCGTGTATGTCGGCCTTCTTTGCCGCATTAATAATTTCCTCCTCGGTAGCACCGTAGCATCCGTAAAGAATATTATCTCTGATACTGGAGTTAAAAAGGTATATATCTTGCTGAACAATACCGATATTACGGCGCAGGTCCTCGAGGGTAAGGTCGTTTATATTAATTCCGTCTATCAGTATTTCGCCCGAATCAATTTCATAAAAATGAGGTATGAGGTGGCAAGCGGTGGTTTTTCCGCCGCCACTCGGTCCTACAAGGGCAAAGGTTTCTCCCTGTTTTATTTCGAGATTAACCCCCTTAAGTACTTCCTTGCCTTCGGAATAGCTACAGGAAACATTGCGAAAGCTGATGTTACCGTTTAAGCGGTCAACGGGTTTAGCGTCAAATTTTTCAACCTCGGGGGGAGTATCAAGAATTTCAATAAATCTTTCAAAGCCCGTAACACCGTTCTGGAAGGATTCCATAAATCGTATCAGGGTTGTGATTGGGGAGATAAAAAGATTAACCGATACTATAAAGGCGGAATAATCTGCAAAGTTTATCTTGCCGTCATAAAGGAAAAGACCGCCTGCGATGAGAACAACAACATTAAAAATATTTGTTATAAAGGTTGTGGAGGAATGGAACTGTCCCATAGCCTTATAAGCATCTCGGCTCGCCTCTTTAAATTTTGAGTTACCCTCCTCAAATTTTTCTATTTCTTTTTCGGAGTTGGTAAATGCCTTTGTAACCCTTATTCCTGAAATACTGCTTTGCAGAGATGCATTAATTGTGGCAACAGCCTGTTTGCTTGCCTTAAAGGCTTCTTTCATTTTCTTTCTTGTCTTTGAGGATATGAATATAAGTAAGGGAACACAGGCAAAAACAATTAAGGAAAGCCATATGTTTATGGTAGCAAGGTAAGTAAAGGCAATTATAACCGAAATAGAGGAAATAATAACGTTTTCAGGACCGTGGTGGGCAAGCTCAGTGATATCGAAAAGGTCGTTGGTCATCCTCGACATTATCTTTCCCGTTTCGTGATTATCGTAAAAGCTGAAGGGTAGTTTTTGCAGATGGCGGAACATATCACTGCGCATCTGGGCCTGCATTTTAACACCCATTATATGTCCCTGATACTGAATAAAATACTGCAGAAGCATACAAATAAAATAAAGTATTAAAAGACCTATTCCGAAAATAATTATCATTCGGTAATTTTTATTGGGAATAAGGTCGTTCAGCATTCTTCTTGTAACAATAGGGTAAACAAGAGCTATCAGTGCCGATAAAAAGGATGCCAGCATATCAAGAGTGAAAATTTTCTTGTGTGGCTTATAATAATGAAGAAATCTTTTAAGCATTTGAATCACCTGAATATATTATAAATCCTTTTTTCCGATATAACAAGAATTATATAAAAAAATCCCCCAGAGGGGGATTTTTTTGTTTTAGTTTTTAATCCTCATCGGTGCATCTTGCAAAGCATCTAACAAGACAAGCGGTTGCGGTGAATATAAGTGAAGCAAAAGCTATCAGTAAGCCTACAATTATGGTGCCGATTATGCTTGTAACAGCAAAGGATATAGCGAGGAAAATAACCGATGTTAAAATCGCTCCAATAATACCTACAAGCAAAACGGAGAGTATCTCACGGCATCCGCAAAATCCACGGAAAGCCGCTATAACGAGGACTACTGCAAGGTAAACAACGGCTATACCGCCAACAACCCAAAGGAAGGCAGGGGTAAGGGCTATAACACCTGTAACGCTAAGTGCTGCAGCTATTATTCCTATGATTATACTTGCAACTATGGCAAGGTCAATGCAGTTATATCTGCAATTGCAGTTGGTCATAAATTCTTCACCTCCGCCCCAATATATGCCGAAATCGGGACAAGGGTGATATCGATTAAAGTATTTAAAATTAAGCTTTTCTTTTTTACAACAATGTGGTAAAATCTGTATATAAAAAGACCTAAGGGGTGTCTTTATGAGATGGTATGAAAATCCAAAGAAAACAAGCGAGGGGAGAATGAGTCCCAGAAGCTGGTATATTCCGTCAGGAGAGGCTGTTTGCACAACCCTTAACGGTGTGTGGAAATTTGCCTTTTTTGAAGATGGCGATGTATCCGATGAAATTGAATTTAACAATACAATAGACGTTCCTTCCTGCTGGCAGGCAAGGGGATATGAAAACCCTAATTACACTAATGTTAATTATCCTTATCCCTTTGATATACCTTATGTTCCCGATATAAACCCTGTGGGTGTTTATGAGAGAGAGTTCACTGTAAATAATGTAAACAGAAAAACCTACATTGTTTTTGAGGGCGTTTCCTCCTGTGCTCAGATTTTTATAAATGGCCAGTATGTAGGATTTACTCAGGGCAGCCGACTCCAAGCAGAGTTTGATATTTCAGATTTTGTAACCGAGGGAGAAAACACCGTTCGGGTTTATGTTTATAAATGGTGTTGTGGCAGCTATCTTGAGGATCAAGATCAGTTCCGTTTTAATGGAATTTTCCGCGATGTTTATGTTCTTTCCCGTCCCGAAGGTCATATTTTTGATATAGATATGAAAACCGAGGGTAACAGAATTATCTGCAAGACCGATAGGATATGCGATATCTCGGTTTATGACGGTGAAAACCTTATAACAGAAATAATCGGTGCTGAGGGTGAGTGCGGCATCGAAATAGCAAATCCTGTTTTCTGGAATGCAGAAAATCCTTATCTTTATACTGTTAAATTTAAGTGTGCCGGCGAGATAATCACCCGAAAAATAGGCTTTAGAACTATTGAAATTAACGAGGATTATGAGCTTCTTATAAATGGCGTTTCGGTTAAGCTAAAGGGTGTTAATCATCATGATACCCACCCCGTTAACGGATGGAGTATGACCGATTCGGATATTATGCGAGACCTTGAGCTTATGAAAAAGCTTAATATAAATACTATCCGTACATCCCATTATCCTCCTACCCCGAGATTCTTGGATTTCTGCGATGAATTGGGCTTTTATGTGGTGCTTGAAACCGACATAGAAACCCACGGTGTTTTGCGCCGTTTTGCAAACGTAGGTTATGCATATGATGAATCTTCCGAGTGGCCTTGCCAGAATCCTGACTGGAAGGATGCTCATATCGAGCGTATGGCAAGAGCCTACGAGAGGGATAAAATTCATACCAGTATTATTATGTGGTCTACCGGCAATGAATCAAATCACGGTGAAAACTTTGATGCTATGATGGATTGGGTAAGAGCGAGGGATAAGCAGCGCCTTATTCATCACGAGCAGGGCTCGGCTAAAAATGACCATAGCAGAACTGATGTATATTCAAGAATGTATAATCCTCCCGCAGAATTGATAGAATGGGCAGATTCCGATGAGATGAAGCAACCCGTTTTTCTGTGTGAATATGCCCATGCTATGGGTAACGGCCCTGGAGATATTTGGGATTATGTTGAAACCTTCTATAGCCGCAAAAAGCTTATCGGCGGCTGTATCTGGGAATGGGCAGACCATACGGTTGTGGTTGACGGTGTTCAGAAATACGGCGGAGACTTTGAGGGTGAGCTTACCAATGACCGCAATTTCTGCTGTGACGGTATGGTATTTTCCGATAGAAGCTTGAAGCCCGGAAGCTATGAGGTGCGTTCAGCCTATGCTCCTTATCGCATAAAATGGGAGGACGGAAGGCTCACGGTTATTAACCGTTTTGACTTTACCTCCTTTGATAACTATACCTTTGAATATGAGATAAACTGTGACGGACAGATATTGGAAAAAAGGGTAATAAGTGCAAATATCAAGCCTCGTGAAAGCTTTAGCATAGAGCCATCCGCTATGTTGCCTACCGTATGCAAATTAGGCTGCAATATATGTGTTCGTATGCTTGATAAAAACGGAACGGTTATGGGAGTTTTAAATGAAAAAATTCCTACTGAAATTATAAAAGAAGAACCCGAAGCACAAGGCCTTATATTAACCGAGAAAAAGAATAATATAATAGCCGAGGGCGAAGGCTTCAGATATGTATTCTCAAAGCTTCACGGCGGATTTATCAGTATGGTTATCGGAGAAGAGGAACAGCTTATGGAGCCTTCAAGGCTTTCATACTGGCGTGCTTGTACAGATAACGATAATCGATTAAAAAATCTGTGGCTTAACATCGATACCTGGCAGGGCGAAAATCTTGACTGTGTATTCACTAAGGTTTACAGCACCGAGATAAAGGGCAATAAGCTTATAGCTGTTTGTTCTGCCGCAGGTGTATCAAGGGCTCCCTTCTTTAGATATACCCTTACCCTTGAATTTTTTGCAGACGGCAGTATAAAGGTAGAGCTTGACGGTAAGATAAGAGAAAATGTAGTATGGCTTCCAAGACTCGGCTTTGAGTTTAAGCTTCCCTTCCAAAATGATAAATTCTCTTATTACGGCAACGGCCCTCTTGAGAGCTACTGTGATATGACTCATCACGGAGAAATCAATTGGCACGAAAGCAGTGCAGATGAGGAGTATGTTAATTATGTTCGTCCCCAGGAGCATGGAAATCACACCTCGGTAAGACAGCTTAAAATTAAAGATTCCTTTACCTTTACTGCTGAAAATGAGATGGATATATCCGTTCTTCACAACAGCATTAAGCAGATACACACCGCCGGCCATACCGATGAGCTTGAAAAATCTGACGGAACACACGTTAGAATAGATTACAAGGCTTCGGGTATAGGCTCGGCTTCCTGTGGACCTGCACTAAACGAGAAATACCGATTAGCCCAAAAGGATATCCATTTTGCATTTACAATTAGTATTTAATGAAAAACACCGATACGTATGTATCGGTGTTTTTATATATTTATAATAATCGGCATTATTCCTTTTGGGGTTATGTCTATAACCGCATAGGAGGCAGCAGAGTCCCGAGGGTGGGAGCAGGAGCCGGGATTAACAATCCATAAACCATCCTCATATAATGTGTTGGAGCAATGTGTATGGCCGTAGAGGGCGATGTCACAGTTTTCCTCTTTAGCTTTCGTTATGATACCCTGAACGGAGCCTTTAACGCCAAGAGTATGTCCGTGGGTAAAGAGTATTTTCCTACCCTCAAGGGTAACCGTATCGGTGGATTTAAAGGGGGAGGAAAAATCACAGTTACCGCTTACTATATGAAAGCTCTTTTCGGGATACAAGTAAATAAAATCCTCAATATCATCGGTATTATCACCAAGGAAAAACACATGCTCGGATGTGGGCTGTGATGAAATTATTTTATCTATAATCTTACTGTTGCGATGGGAATCCGATATAACTAAAATGCGCAATATAACCACTCACAATGTCTTTTTTTACCTTAATAGGCATATTATGTAATACATATTATATTATATTGAACAACAGGGGAGATTTCAATGGCTAATATTGATAAAGATAAGCTTTTAAATGAGCTTGCAAAGGCATCGGGCGGCAAAATGGATATGGAAAAAATTAAAAAGGCGGCAGAAAACGAGGATGTATCATCTCTGGTTTCAGCATTACCTGAAAATGATAAAAATAAAATTATGAATATACTGAACGATAAGGATTCCCTTAATGCTCTGCTTAAAAACCCCCAGGTAAATAATATTATCAACAGCTTTTTAGGTAAGGGTGGAAAGTAATGGAGGATTTAGGTGAAAAGTTAGCGGAAATATTAAATGACCCTGAGAGTATGAACAGGGTTAGGCAGATGGCGGAGAGTATCCTTGGCGGGGAGGAAAAGAGTAACGTTCCCGCACAAGCACCTGCTCTCGGCGGTGAAGAGCTTAAAATGATGATGAATATTATGTCCCGTTTTAAAAGTCAGGGAAATGATACGAGAACTCAGCTTCTTAGTGCCCTTAAGCCGCATCTGAGCGAACCGAGGAGAGAAAAGGTTGATACGGCGATAAAAATTTTAAAGCTAATCGAGATTTTGCCGCTTCTAAAGGATAGCGGCTTATTCAAGTTATAATAGGGGGTGCTAAGGGTGGAAAATATGTCGAAAGAGGAGTTTTTTAAACAGAGCAATGCGGCAGTCCAGCGAATGAGGGAGATGAATATGCGCTCATCGGTCCCACAGGAAAGACATAAAATGCCACCTGCGCCATCCTTTGTGAGGGTTAATGGCTCAAATAATACTACTAAACAAAAAGAGCTAATACCCGATGAAAACAAAGATACTATGGTTAATAAAAATTCGGGTTTTGGCATACCTTTTTTGGATATGTTTAAGAAGGATTCCGATATGTCGGTTATCATAGGGCTTTTGTTGCTTTTGCTTAGTGAAAATGGTGACAAAACTTTACTTTTAGCGCTGATTTATATACTTATGTAAACCTCTTTGTTACAACTTTGTAACAAAGCATAAAAGGTTGCAAAAATGTCGTTATGTAAACCAATTTAACCTAAAAAATTTTTCCACTTTTCCACAAAGTTATTAACAATTTCAAAGGCAAATCGGCAATTTGAAAGCAAAATTTATTTTTATTCGGTGGAAAAGTAGGTGGAAAAGTGGAAAAAGTGAGTTACGAGCCGTAAAATGAATAAAAAAATTATGTAAAGCAAATTTACATTTTTCGACATTTTATAATGTCTAATTTTTGCGTAAAAATTTGTAAGATTTTAATGAAAAAGTTAAAAAAACTAAACAAAAAAATTTTTGATTATTTTTTTGCTGATTTACATAATATTACTTTATTTTTTTATGTAAATGATGTATAATGGCAAAAGAAATCAAAGGCAAGGAATTAGAGTATGAAAAGAACAAAATTAATTGATAGGATTTTGCCTGATTACACCCGTGGCGAAGAGATTTTTAATATGGTATCCCACATAGTGGGTGGCGGCTTTGGAGTAATAGCGCTCGCCACCTGTGTTATAAGAGGCTTTCTTAATTGGGATGCATATCAGATAGTGGGAGCTTTCATATACGGATTTTCAATGGTGATATTGTATACGGTTTCCAGTGTGTATCATGGTCTTATACCGCCGATGGCGAAAAAGGTTATGCAGGTAATTGACCATTGCTCCATATTTATTCTTATAGCAGGAACATATACGCCTATTGCTCTTACCTCTCTTCGCAGCTACAATACGGCTCTCGGATGGACCGTTTTTGGCATTGTGTGGGGCGTTTCGGCTCTGGGAATTACCCTTAATGCAATTGATTTGAAGAAATATAACATATTTTCAATTATCTGCTATCTTGCTCAGGGCTGGTGCATAATACTAACGGGGAAAGCCGCAATTTCCGCTATGGGAATAAAGGCGTTTATGTGGTTGTTGGCTGGAGGAATTTCTTATACGGTAGGTGCCGTTTTTTACGGTGTTGCCGCCAAGGGTGGTCACAGATATATCCACTCGGTATTCCATATATTTGTTGTAATAGGAAGCATACTTCAGTGGGTAGCTATTCTATTTTATATTTTAGTATAATCATTATAAGAAAAGACCGATTTGTTAATTCAAATCGGTCTTTTTATTTGTTTTGCCAAAGGCGTAAAATTTAATTATTATAAAGGTTATGGGTCCGCCGGTAACAGCAGCCAGAACCGTTCCCCAGAATTGTGGTAGATTAAGAGTATTGATGGTAATAAATGTTACAAGGAAATATATCAAGAAATTGGGTATATATGAGATTAGAAAACGTAAATAGCTTCTCAGATTTAACCGCCTTTTAAATATAAGTGTGCTGTTAAGGTAAAAATTTATTGAAAGGGATATTATATAGCCTGCAACAGCCGCAAGGTTATCCTGAAGGAATAGACTGGTAAGCCAGGAGAAAAAAGCGGCATTAAAGGTATTAACAATACCCGCTAAGCAGAATTTTAAAAAACGAATATTAAAAAATGTATCCTTAATTTTTTCAACAAAGTCTGACAAACAGTCATCACCACCTTCGTACTGTTATTAGTATACCAAAAAGGCGACAAAAACTCAATAAAAAGGTTTTATTGTTTGTTATTCAGATCTGAAATACTTATAGAGGCATTATGGGGAATAGGCTTCCATTCAACCTTTTTAAATAAAGCAATGCACAAGGATAGTTTACCTATAAGATCGAAAATTGGGAAGGTCAGGCAAAACCATATTTTTTTATACCATTTAATAGGTGTAATTCTTTTGTGTTCAATTATGAATATATAGGCGGCTAATATTATATTGTTAATGTATGTGTCAAGGGTCCAGGCGAGTGTGAAGGCGGTTAGTAATACCAATGCCGAAAAATCACCGTCTGCCACAGGAGTGATTCCAAAAAACTTCAGGATATCTCTAAGCAGCTCTGGGGCAAGTCCAACGCTGAAAACCTTTCCCGTGGTAAATATCAAAACAGCCCTTAAAATATAAACGATAATTTTCTTAAACAGAAGCATAAGGGAGCGGGGAAATACCACCGTCAACATATCAAAGCTCATAAAACGAAGACGAAGATTATTTATAATCTTTTTCCATAAGGGAGCACCGTCTTCCGAAACCTTAACTGATTTATCAATATAAAAAATATGCTTTAAAAGTGAAGGTCCCGTTTCAGCTAATGCCTGAAGATGTCCCTTCGCCCATCTTATACGTTGACGCATAGCAATTTTAATACTGATGGGTTGCTCATCATAAAATTCGGCTTCATTGTTGTAGGAGATTTTGTAGCCTTGAGCCACAGCGTCAGCGCAAAAAGCTCTGTCTTCAGTAAGGGAGGTATAATTCCAACCGTTCTTTATCAGCTCCCAGGAAAAGAGGAAACCGGTTCCCTGAATTCTGGTTGCAAGGTGGAAAAGAGAACGGGCACGGTGCTCGTTTCTTATGGTACGAAGCCAATGTATACCGTATGAAGCGGATATCCAGTTATCCCCGAAATTTTTAGTGTTACGGTATGAGGTTATAATTTTTTCACCTGCATCAAAAGAATCGTTCATTCTGGATATAAAATCTGATTTCAGCAGGTTATCTGCATCAAAAATAAAATATCCTTCGTATGAATCAATTCCGTAATCTCTTCTTATGCATTCCACCAGATACTGTAATGCAAAACCCTTAGTGCGATGCTTGGTATCCTTTCGCTCATAGCATTTAGCTCCCAAGGATTTTGCAATTTCATAGGTGCGGTCATCACTGTTATCTGCCACAACAAAGATATCTACAAGCTCAGAAGGATAATCCTGTTGCCTGATACTATCTATAAGATTACCGATAACGGTTTCTTCGTTACGAGCAGCGATAAGAACGGCATATTTGTGTAAATTTTGAGCCCGTTTGAACTTTCGTGTGGCAACAAGACCTGTGAGCTTATAAACGGTGCGGTATTTATATAAAAAATTAACGAATTTTGTAATGTTATTTATAACTTTAATTGCAAGGTTAATAATTTCCGTAACAAAGACCTCCTTAAAGCGATTGCGTATCTAATTATAATCTATTAGCAACTATAAAGCAACCTTTGAATGGTAAATTATTACTTATTTAAAGTATTAATCAGGTTGACATGAAAGAAATTTAATTGTATAATAAGGCTTGTGGAAAAAGCGAAAGTATAGAATACTTTTTCATTATTCACTATTACTTATTACTTCATATATGCGGGTATGGCGGAATAGGGCGAAGCGGGTGCCGCATCCGGTGGATGATACAGGCACACGGCTGAGCTGAAGAAATAAGGAGCAATGCGAAGCACTCCAAGCGAGCAGAGCGACTATATTTCTGATGGGAAAACGCGCGTAGCGTGGCTGCCCGCTAGTTACAATTTAATATTTATGTATAGAGAATTAAATTTTCTTTATATATGCGGGTATGGCGGAATCGGCAGACGCGCTAGATTCAGGTTCTAGTCGGGGCAACTCGGTACAGGTTCAAGTCCTGCTACCCGCACCAGCCTAGAGCCTCAACACGTAATTTGCGTAGTTGAGGCTCTTTTTTTATTATATTGATATTTTTAGAAGTGAATTTTTCTTCTAAAAAGTAAAATCTAACCATATAAAGCAAAAAATAGTGATTGAAGTTACTGACAAAATTATTTATAATTTATTATAGGTATTTATGTTTGGAGGGAAAAATATGTATCGTTACAGCGTTGTTATAGCGGATGATGAAATCGCCAATGTTAACGGCGTATCGGCGCTTTTGGCTATGAAATGTCCCGAAGTATATGTAACTGCTAAGTTTGATAACGGTAGGGATGTTATAGAATATCTTAAGCATAACCATACGGATATTGCGATTCTGGATATAAAAATGCCACTGGCTGATGGATTAGACGTTGCGGAATACATATATAATAATAAAATAGATACCTCCATAATTATGATGACGGGTTATAGGGAATTCGAGTATACAAAAAGGGCGATAAACGCTAAGGTGTCTGCCTTTATTGAAAAGCCTATCGATATGAAATATACCGTTGAGAAGATACACGAAATTTGTCGTGAAAGAGGTAAAAAGGTGAGAGAGCAGATAATGATTTCTCACAGTGTTATTGAAGAAAATAATCGCTTTAATCAAGATTTAAAGTTGTTTTATTTTGGAGCATATCCTTTTGAAATTATAAATGATAAATATAATCATAAATATAATTTTGATAATGGCTGTGCTATAGTTACTTTTTCTCTGGATAACGAGACTTCTTATGACGAAACATTCTGGAAGGATATAGGACAGATAGAGAATAACAAAACAGCAGTTTTCTTACTTGCTAATTATGGCTCCTCGGCAAAATTTTTGGTACTTTCTCTAAAGGATGATTCCGAGCAGGAAATTAAGAAATACGCTGAGGAAACAAAGCTTTTATTTGAATATCCGTCAAATGCAAAATGCAGATATAATATAGAGTGGTACAAAAACCTTAGGAATATAAATATTCAAAAAATTGCAGAAACTGCAAATCTTATGATGGAAAGTCTTATATTCAGCCGTGAAAATGATACGGAGTTAATTAATGATATAATAAGCTATTATTCACCTAATTTGCTCTATGATTTTATGGGTGTGTTCCTCGATAAAATAAGTGAAAACATCGATATGGATAAGGAACAGTATATGACCAGGGCTTCTGCAGCAAGAAATTCATCAGAGCTTTTAAGACTTATTCGAGAAATTGAAGACCTGTTTATTAAGAGCATATCTATTGACAGTGAAGTAATAGAGGAGATAAAGCAATTTCTTAAGGATAATTGCGGAAGGCAGATATCGCTTAAGAGTGTTGCTGAAAAGTTTGCCTTTAATTATTCCTATCTTTCAAGACTGTTTAAGGAAAAGATAGGTATGAATTTTTCGGACTTTATGGTATTTATAAGAGTAGAAAAAGCAAAGGAGCTCTTTGCAGAGGGAAAATATAAGGTGGATGAGGTAGCGTCAATGGTGGGCTACAACAGGCAATCCTATTTTGCGGAATTGTTTAAAAAGCTTACGGGTGTTACGCCGTCGCAATATGTTGCTCTGCAAAGGTTAAAAAATGAAGATGTATAAAAACAAATGGCTGCTGTCACTTAAGGGAATAAAGAATATTATCCTGATTATGCTTCTTATAATCAGCACATTTGCTGTAAGCATAATTATTCTGGAAAACAACCTTAACAACTCGCGAATTCAGGGTATATGTCAGCAGGAAAATAAAAGATTACAAACGGCATTTGAAAAGGAAATTAATAAATCGGCGGATTTGGCGAGGTATTTTACCGTTACGCAGATAAGCTCGTTGCCGGAGAATTTTACCCCTGAGCAATATGAGGATTATTATGAGGCTTTAAGACAGATTTCCTCTGTAAGTGCCGTTTCGGACCAGGTGGTTTCGGTTATTCTCAGATACGGAGATAACTATATAGAATACGGAAACGAGACCAGTGTTCAGGATTATAAAGCTCTGGAAAAACCGGATTTTGAATATGAATATAACAAAAATACAAAACTTTTATTTTTAAATAAAAAATCAGGTTATATTTATTTAAGATATGCCCCTAAGACTATAACGGCGGGTGCTAATGAGGTATTTTTAAAGATAAATTTAGGCTCACTTAGCGAAAACTGTATTCAAAATTCGGGCGAGGATGAAAGGAATTACGTGCTTCTGAGTAATGGCACAGTAATAATTTCATCTTCTTATAATCATATAGGCAAGAGATTTAATGATTTATATGATAAAAAAGCATCGGAATTAAGTGAAGAAGTAATCAAAATATTTGATACCGAAAATAAAAAATGGTATTCTTCATCCTCCTCTCATAACGGAATAACCGTTTTAAATCTAACGTCTCAGGAATATTATAAAGAATATACGAATAACGGAATTTTAGTAGGATTTTTATTCTGCGCTTTCTTCCTTATATTGGTTATGATGTTCTTTATTCTGTTTTATAGTTCTTTTATTAAGCCAATAGGAAAAATACTTGAAACTATAGATACAGATGTGCTTGAGAAAAAGGATTATGATTACGATGTTATGAATTATATAAAATCCAACATCGCAGGTCTTTACAGTCAAAACTCTAATTTGACAGAAAAAATATCCAAAACCCTCGAGGAATTAAAGGCTCAGCAGATTATAGCCTGTCAGATGCAGATAAATCCTCATTTTCTTTCAAACACATTATCGGCGATAAATTGGATAGCGGTTGAAAAATTCAATGATATAGATAATCCTATTTCAAATTCCCTTTCTGCTCTTTCTGATATATTTTATTCTACCCTGGCTGCGGATGAAATTATAGTTACGGTAGAAAAGGAAAAGGCCGATACCGAAAAATATATCGAAATACTTAAAATGCGATACGGTTCGGATTTGGATGTTGAGTGGCAGATTGATGAGAATTTAAAGAATGAATATATACTCAAAACCAGTATACAACCCTTAATTGAAAACTGCGCCGGATATGCCTTTGTATCTACTGAAAAGGATAAGAAAATCACCATTTCAATAGAGCAAACCGAGGAGGATATATTAATCTCGGTAAAGGATAACGGAATAGGTATTGAACCTGAAAAACTCAATTTACTTAAACAAAGCATAAACGATTTTGAAACTCCCATTAAGAAACATATAGGTCTTAAAAATATCAACAGAAGAATAAAGCTTTTGTATGGAGAAGACTATGGGCTGGATATTGAAAGTGTACCGGGCGAATATACGCTGAGTTATTTTAGGTATCCTAAAAAATAGGGGAGGAGTTCTTTTTGCTAAGAAAAGAATATTATACTGATTCTAATGATAAATTTTTGTGTGTTCATTCACAGAATGAAACCCGTTACAAGGCTCTTTGTGATGTAAATGACGCATATCTTGAGGTGTCTTTCTTATTAGAAGCACCCATTAAAGATACATATATTATGATTCCGGCGTGCTGTTATAACGGTAACAGGTTTAAGGCTGTTCACAGAAAATATGCGCCTATGTTCCTTGAAGATGAGTTTGGGCTCAATATACCTACCACTATGACTGAGGTGCCCAGGCTTTCTCCTAAAGGGGATTCTTTTATGGATGTTACAACGGGGGATATGGCGGTGCCATGTGTCTGTGTTTTCAACAAAGAATTGTGCCAAGGATTTATGATTTTCTTTAATCAGGAAAACAAGGGGCTCAATAACGGTATAACCCTTGAGCAAGGCGGAGATATTTTGAAAATAAAAATAACAGCACCCGCCAAAAGAAGACTGGTTTACCGTTGGATAGATATGTATCCCTCCCTCTATAAAATACCAGAAGCAGATGCACCACTTAATATATCGGCAGATGATGAAATAGTTATAAAGCATCAGATTTTTTCTTTTAAATGCAACAGTATAAAAGAGTTATATTCTCACTTTTTTGAAAAAAGAAGCCTTCTTTACAGTGGGGAAGACTATGCAAAACTACCTTTTTCGGCATTTTTTGATATGACTGAAAAACAACTGAATGCCGAGCATTTTCATGAGGCGGGCTTCTATACCCTTAATGCTATGGATGAACGAAACACCTCGCTTTTCGGTCAGTGGCAGCCGGGCTGGTGCGGTGGAGGAATAAATTCCTTGCCTATGCTTTGTTCGGGTAATAAGGAATCAATAGAGGGTGCAATATCAACTATAAAATTTGCCGCAAGATATCAAAGTGATAAGGGTATGTTTTATGCCGTTGTCCATAATGGCAAGGTAATAAATGATTCCTACAGATATCACGGCGAAAAATATCCTATGATATTGATAAGAAAGCATGCTGACCTTACATATTTTATGTTTAAGCATATTTTTGCAATGAAAAATATGGGAATAGAAATGCCCAATGAAATTTTAAAAAGTGCTGTTAAAGCGGCAGATGTGATAAAGGAAATATGGAAGAAAAACGTACAATTAGGTCAGTTCATTAATGCCGAAACCGGAGAAATAATTGTTGGCGGTTCAACATCGGGGGGTATAGCTCCTGCAGCACTTTGTGCGGCTTTTGAATTTACAGGAGAAGAGCATTATATAATTGCCGCAAGAGAAATAGCTGAATATTATTATGATAATTTTATTCTAAAGGGATTTTCAACCGGAGGCCCCGGTGAAGCAATGCAGGCGCCTGATTCTGAGAGTATAGCAGGTCTTTTTGAAAGCTTTATGGCATTATATGAAAAAGACGGCAGCAAAAAATGGATTGAATATGCAAAGGATACAGCCCATCAAATTTCAAGCTGGGTGGTGGCGTATGATTATAAATTTCCAAATGGCAGCCGACTTGATAGGATGAAGGTTAAATCAAAGGGCAGTGTGTGGGCTAATGTTCAAAACAAGCATGCTGCCCCCGGAATCTGTACCCATAGTGCGGCGGCGCTCCTTAAATTATATCGAGTAACCGGGGATAAGAGATATCTTGATTTAATGCAGGAAATTGCACATTTTATGCCCCAAATGACATCAACTGCCGAAAACCCGATAATTGCGCAAAACGGCAAGGCATTAAAGCCGGGCGAAATGTGTGAACGGGTAAATCTTTCCGATTGGGAGGGTAACGAAAACGTAGGAGACTCTATACGAGAAGCGAACTCATGGACACAAATCAGCCTTATGCTTACATGGTTAGAGGTTCCGGGGATATATGTATTCCCCGAAAGAGGTATCCTTTGTGTGAGTGACCATATAAAAGCCCGTTTAGAGGACGGTAAGCTTATAATAAAAAACCCCACACAGTATGATGCGAGGGTAAAGGTTATGATTGATACAGAACAAACCGTTAAAGAAAATCTCGGATTTTATTGGCAGGATAGATTTAAAATTATTGAAGTTAAAAAGAATGAACAAAAGGAAGTAACAATAGGCGGATTATAAAAAATTCGCCTATTGTTTTTTTATAGTTTCAAAAAAGTAAAATCACAAGCAAACATGTAAAACCATTGGGTAGATAAAAAAGTGCCTTTTAAAGTAAAATAGAATAGTAAAAATATAATGAGGTGAGGTATATGCGTTTATTTAACCAAACACGAAAGATATTTTCAGTTATGCTTTGCATAGCAATAGCAGTTTGCGCTCTTAGTGTAGGTATGACAACTTCGGCTATTCAGTACGAGGGAAAGGGAACGAAGGCTTCTCCCTATCTTGTTGAAACAGCCGCTCAGCTTAACGGAATGAGAGAAAATCTTTCAGCCCATTATAAGCTGGCAAATACTATTGATATGGCTTCCTTCGGAGTGTTCACTCCCATAGGCTATCAAGGAGAAAAATTTAAGGGTACGTTTACCTGTGATACCAATAGTGACGGCACCCCCAAATATGCCATAAAAAATTTAAAGGTATACATAGATGCCGGTGAAAAATATGGACATAAATTACATAATCCGGCAAGCTATGTGGATTATGTTGAGGGTAAAACCAAATGGCAGGCAGGTCTGTTTGGTTATACCGATGGAGCAACCATAAAAAACATTGCTGTTCTTAATGCTGATGTAACCAATACGGTTCTCGGTCAGAATGCAGGAAATCCTGACTATTCTCGAAATCCGGGTTCGGATCAAACTCAGTCTGCGGGAATACTTATCGGAACGGCGGAAAATACAACCGTTATAGGATGTATGTCCAGCGGTAAGGTAAATGCCAAAAGTAATAATTCAGGTGGATTGATTGGCTATTCGAACGAAGGCTCTGTTTCGAATTGCTATTCAACTGCATCGGTAACCAGTTCAGGCTTTTGGTATGCAGGCGGACTTATCGGTAGCTGCAATACAAACGTTTCCTGCTGCTTTGCAACGGGCGATGTTAAGGGAAGTCCTACCGAGGCTTGTAACGGCGGACTTTTAGGTCAGGTTGTTGAAGATTCCACAGTAATGGTAACCTCCTGTTATTCAACCGGTAATGTTTCCCCCGAAACAAACGGTTTCAGTATGATAGGCTTCCGTGTAACCTTCAGTGCCCATAAGGAAAACATTAAAGAGCGCACCCAAAATATGCTTAACTGCTTCACGACGGGTAGTGTTGCGGGTTATAACTCTGTACAAACCGGTGATACCGTAATTGAAAACAATAACTTCATATTAAGCACATCTAAGGGTCGTCAGGATTGCTTTAAGGCAGCTACTATGGACGAAATAAAGGCAGCCCTTGCCTCTTGCGCAGATTATGATGTTAGCGGTGATATGCCTAAACTTAAAAATGTTGCAGTTATAGCCGATGAATCAAAGTATGTTCCCGGAAAGGTTAGCGAAACGGCTAATAATGCTACGGCTTCGGGAGATTCGTCCGAAACAGCCTCAAGCTCACAAGAAACCAGCGCTTCTGTAGAGGAGGTTGCAAAGCTTATTGAAAAATTACCTCAGGCTTTGGAGCTTACAATAAAAGATAAGGCTGCAGTTAAGGAAGCAAAAAAAGCTTATGATGCTCTTACTGCGGACCAAAAGATTGAAATTTCTGCCGAGCTTACTGCAAAAATAACCGAGGTTTACAATAAGGCTTCAACCCTTATATTAAAACAACTGCGAAAAGATATAAATGAATTGCCTGATGTATCCAAGCTAAAGGCTTCGGATTACGATAAGGTTATGGCAATGTATGATGATTATGAATTTTTAAATGAAGATACCCAAAACTTCCTTAAAAAGGATATCAAGCAAAAGCTGCTTGATGCAGTAAAAAAGGTAAAGGCATTTAAAGAAGGCGGTGATGCAGCCGATGCTGATTCCATATCCAGTGTTGAGCTTGCATTTATAATCGTTCTCGCAGTGCTTATAGTTCTGGTTCTTGCTTTTAATGTTGTATGGTCAATATGGGTTATAAAAAAGAATCGTGAATTAAACAAAACAATGGAAATCGAAGAAGAAATAGGCGAGGTTTAAAATGGCAAAATCAAATTTCTTAGTTTCAAAGCGAAGGAAAAGGGAACTGATAAAAAGGAATATTCCTCTTATATTAATAGCTCTTCCGGCTTTAATATATGTATTTGTTTTCTCTTATTTACCTATGTTCGGTGTCGTTATAGCTTTCAAGGATTTCAAATATCCGAGAGGAATTTTCGGCAGTGAATGGATAGGCTTTGAAAATTTTAAAAACTTTTTTGAGTCCAGTGACGTGTATACCGTTATCGGTAACACGATAGGCTACTCATTAATAATGCTGGCCCTTCAGGTTACCCTTTCGGTAATAATTGCATTGCTTTTATACGAGGTAACTAAAAGGTCACTTATAAAAACATATCAGTCGTCGATATTGATACCAAATTTTATTTCCTGGGTTTTGGTTTCATATATAGTTTTTGCGTTACTCAGCCACGAATACGGAATAGTAAACAAGGCTATAGAGGCCTTCGGAGGAGAAGCAATAAAATGGTATGATTCCCCGGTGTATTGGAAGGTAATACTTCCTGTTATGTATCTTTGGAAGATTTGCGGACAGAGCTGCATTATGTATTATGCGGCACTGATGGGAATTGATGCGAGTCTCTACGAAGCGGCGGATATTGACGGTGCAAACCGTTGGGTTAAGGCAACAAAAATAACCATACCTGAGCTTGTACCTATTATATGTATAGTTCTTATCTTAGGTGTCGGAAGTGCTATGAACGGAAACTTCGGTTTGTTCTTCCAGGTGCCTCGTCAGTCGCCTGCGTTGTTCTCAACAACCGATATAATTGCTACTTACGTTTACAGAACGCTTCAAAACGGTAGTATCGGCGTGAGTGCGGCGGTTGGTCTTTTCCAATCGGTAGTGGGTACGGTTCTCGTAGTATCGACCAATCTTATTGTTAAAAAGATTGATCCCGATAGTTCACTGTTTTAGGAGGGTTTGGAAATGAAGAAAAAAAAGAATCCTTTTAAAATATTTGTGCATTTGTTTTTTATAATTTATTCTCTTTTGTGTGTAGTGCCATTTTTACTTTTGGTTGCTATCTCCTTTACAGAGGAATCGATTATAAAAAACGGCGGTTACAGTTTAATACCTAAGGTTTTTTCAACCTCGGCATATAAGTATGTTTTTGCAGACCCTTCGGCACTAATTGATGCTTATGGGGTAACCATTATATCGGCTGTTGGAGGTACAGTTATCGGCGTTGCTATGATGGCAGCCCTCGGATATGTTCTCTCAAGAGAAATTTTCCTTTTCAAAAAGGGAATAACAACCTATCTTTTAATAACAATGCTTTTCCACGGAGGAATTATCCCGTCCTACATAATAAACACCAAATATTTAGGATTAGATAATAACATATGGGCATATTTACTGCTTAATGCCTTCAGCGCGTATACGGTATTTGTGTTCAGAACCTTCTTTAAGGGTATACCAACGTCATTGACCGAATCCGCCGAGCTGGATGGAGCCAGTGAAATGACCATTATGACAAAGATAATATTACCCCTTTCAAAACCGGTTTTAGCAACAATGTCATTTTTAAATATAGTATCTCATTGGAATGATTTTAATGTTCCGCTTTACTATATAACCGATACTAAGCTATATAATTTGCAGTTTTTGCTTCAGCAGATATTAAATGAAGCAAAATTCCTTGAGGAAATGAAGAAAACCATGGTTGGTGTAGACATTATAGGTGATACCCCAACCGAAACCCTCAAGTTTGCAATGTGTATTTTAGCGGCAGGACCGATGCTTATAGTTTTCCCCTTCTTCCAGAAGTATTTCTCGAAGGGAATGGTCGTAGGTGCTGTTAAAGGATAAATTTTTAAAGGAGAAAAACAATGAAAAACATTAAAAGAATTTTAGCTTGTGTTTTAGTACTTCTTATGGTTTGTGCAGTTTTCGCCGGATGCGGAAGCAAGGGTGATGACCCAAGTAAAAAGGTTACTCTTGTTTGGGCTATGTCATCCTCTAAGCAGGAAGATTTTGATATGGTAAATGAAAAGATTCAGGAAAAATTAGCTGAACTTTTACCCAACACCCAGCTTAAGCTTATGCTTGATACATCCATGGCTTCAAAGTGGTCTCTCTGGATGGCAGGCGGCGAGGAAATCGATATTGCCCATGCAGGCTTTGATACCGATATTCAAACCGAGATAAATGCAGAGTCCTATACGCCACTTAATGATTTGGTAGATGAGTATGCTCCTACAATAAAGGAACAGAAAGACGGAATATTCAAGGATTTATATGAATGCGGTACATATCAAGGTGAGCTTTATGCAATCCCGATTCCCCAGATTTATGTTAAGGAAACCGTAACAATAACAATCCCCGATGCATTAACCAAGTATATGGATGTTGCGGCAATAGTTAATGAATGCTATGCTTCTACAACCACAACCGAAAAAGTTTACGAGCTTTTGGATTCTTTCCTTAATAAATGTAAGAGTGCTAAAGCTATCGGAACTGAAAAAATCAGTAATCTTATAAATCCCGTAACAATGTATGGCATTGCAAAGCGTGGCTATGAATTTATCGGCGGCGAATATTCATCCGCTTGCTATAAGATGGCTGCAGACGGCAAGGTTAAGATAATCGATTTCCACGAAACCGATGAATTTAAGGCTTATATCAAATGGATGAGCAAGTGGTATCAGGATGGCTTTATTTCCAAGGATATTCTTACAGGCGGCGGAGCAGGTACCCGTTGTTATATAATCGAGAGCCACAGTCTTGACAGAATGGGAGAGGGTGCAGACCACACCTATGCAAAGCTTGATGGCTCTGTTGGAATAGACAGAAGATACATTTGCATAACCAATCCCGAAAAGGATTTCAAGGGCTCTTCTCAGCTCGGATATTTAAGCACATATCTTGCAATACCTACAACCTCGGTTAATCCCGAAAGAGCTATGCAGTTTATAAATTTGCTTTATTCCGAAAAGGGAGCAGATTTACTTAACCTTATTAATTATGGTATTGAAGGAACCCACTATGAAAAGCGTTCTGAAACCGAGATAACTGCATTCGATTATCAGGGTCAGGCTTCCTCCGGCTCTAAGTACGGTATAGCTCCTTGGAAAACTGCAAATATGTTTAATGCATATATTATAAATCCCTATACAACCGCAACCAAGGAATACGCTCTCGATTATTTCGAGAATAAGAATCCCAAGCGTCCCACAACACCAATGTACGGTTATTCCTTCGATAGTAGCAAGCTTACCTTGAAGCTTTCAAATATTGGTCTTGTAAATCAGGAATATGAAATGCAGTTAACCTGTGGTGTTTACAAGGATTATAACTCTGTTTATGATACTCTTCTTAAAAAGACCAAGGATGCAGGACTTAATGACCTTATCACAGAATATCAGGCTCAGGCTGATAAATATTTAGAATCAAAATAAACGAAAGGAGCAAAAAGCTTCATGAAAAAACAACTTAAAAGAGCAATAACAATTTTATTGCTGCTTGTGTTTTCCTTTACTATGCTTTTTACTCCGGTAAGCGCTGCGGCATCTGCGCAGATACAGATAAGAACAGTAGCCAGTGAAAACGGTACCTATAATGACAAAGCCGTTTTCACTGTAGGTGATAAAATTTATCTCGCAGTAAAGTTCAGCGGGATAGGTGATACCCCTGTTCAGGGCTTTTCCTGTGATATAACCTTTGATAATGAAGTTCTCAGCTTCAGTGAAAGCACCTTTACCGCAATAAAGGATGATAACGCTTATTTCTATAAGGGCACTGAAGAAAATAAGGTTTATCTGATTTGGGATTCAACCTCGGCAAATACAGTTTTTAACGGTGATGTAATATTTGTTGTGTTTGAAACAAAGCAGATAACCGAAAATAAAGATGTGAATTTCGCTATTGAGGTAAAGGATTTTTATTCTTCAGGAAAGAATAAACCGGATATTGCCTATAACATAGTAAATTCAACCATTGCGGCAAGTGTTAGCATAGAGAAGATAGATGATGCAACACTTTCTCTGCTGCAAAAGCTTGAGAATATAACCTTAAATTCTCTTGAAGATATTGTAGCGGCAGAAACCGCCTGGAACGGACTTACCGACAGACAAAAGCAATTATTATCAACTAATCATAAAAAGGAATATGACTGGTTGAGTACCGCTCGAAGCAGACTGAACGAATTAATCGCTCAGGCAAATGAGGCACAGGTAAACAAACTTTTAAACGAGTTTAAAACTACGCATAAAACCGTCCTTGGGCTTACTAAAGATACGGTTAAAATTGAAAACAAGGAAGCAGTTAAAGCAGCCCAAACGGCATATAAGGCTTTGCCAACGAGTGTTACAACCCGACTTGACCAAACAATACCTGCAAGACTGCAGGAATTGTTAGACCAAATCGAAACTCTCGAGGATGCCGATAAGGAAGCAAAATCCTTTGAAGAAACCTACGGTTATCTTACCGAAATAACCGATGTTATGCTTGAAGAATCCTTTAGTATGTACAGCGGCTTTATCGATGAATCCATTATGATTTACGATATGATGTCCGAAGAGGCAAAGGCGGCTGTTAAAGAAACCTACGATAAATTATCCGCACTTAGGAAAAAGTGTGACGATATAACCGCCAATAATGAGGCATTAGCTGCTATTCGTGATGAAGTAAATGCATTCCAGCAGAAATGGTTGAAGGTATTTACCCTGAATGCAGGTAATGTTACCGTTTATGACAGAACGGCAATTCAAATGGTTTTGGATGATTATAATAAATCCTTAGGTGAAGAAGCAAAGAAGAGCCTCGCTTCAAGAATCACAAGCTTAAGCGGTCTTCTTGAAGTAATAGGTGAGCTTGAAAGCTCAATGGATGAAGAAACCGAGGATGAATCAGAGGATTCAGGAGATATCCAAACCGAAATTAAAGAAACAGTGGTTGAAAAAGAGGTTAAGGTTACAAACACCAAATATCTTAACAAAAAGATTTCAAAGGCTATATGGCTGATGTTTATACTTTTGGCAATAGCTGTTTTAACCTTAATTTTCCCGCTTGTTATGACCATACGATACAAAAGACGCCTCGCTATGCTCGGCGAAGATAACTATATGGAAGAGGAGGAATAAATATGAATAAGAAAAAAATACTAAAATACTTTTTACCCGTTATTCTTATTGTATGTTTATGTTTAACCTCCTTTATCTTCGGGGCAAGTGCCGATATGGTGCTTATCGAGGAGGAGCAAAACAGCGAGCTTACCTATCTCTCCTTGGAGGGACAGTTTAACGAAAACGTTTGGGTTAATAAGGGCAGCCTTTCACAGGGCGGCGGTAAATATACCCTTAAATCCAACGGTTGGGCTCAATGGTCAACAGATGACAGTATGTCTATGGGCTATAAGCACGTTAAGTTTAATTACAGCAAAAAAGCCCAAATAACCGCAGAGGTTACGATGAACTCCTTTGACGGTGTTCAGGAAAATGCGGGAGCGGGACTGATGGTACGCACCGGTACTGCAACCAACAGCTCCTGTGCTTTTGTTCATTTCAGACCTAACTCTGTTATGATTACCTATAGAATGAATCAGGGAATGAATTCACAGCAGGGTAAAACAAAGGTAATGCCCACAAAGTCCCTTTATCCCGCAGCCTTTAAGGCTGTGCTGATTAAGGGCGAGAGCAAGGTTAATTTTTATTATAAAACCGGAAGTGGCGATTATATAAATATAGGTGCTGCTCCTATGGTTTACGGAAATGATATATACATTGGCATAGGCTGTTATTCTCAGGATGAAACCCATATGTCAACCGCTCAATTCAGTAATTTCAGCTATAAGGTCGAAGCTCCCGAAGGATATACGATTATTGACGGTGAAACCTCAGAAGAAACTCCCAGTGAGGAGGAAGAAATTCCTGATGTTTATCCCGAGGATTTGCCTGTAACAGATGATGTTCTTTTAAGAGAAACCTTTACTGATGGCTCTATGTTTAACCACAACGGGGAAGAACAGAACGATATTACAAACCCCATATGGAAGAGTAATGTTGAGGAGCCCAATATTGTACCAAACGCTGATAAAACTAACCGATATATCAGTGAATACATGTTAGAAAATCAGTATTATTTTGCAGGCGACCAGAGTATGACAGACTATAAGCTATCGGCTGATGTCTGCTTTACAAATGAATTTTCGGAATCGGAAAATAACCAGTTTGTTATGATGGTAAGACATACCGATATTGCTCAGTACGGACATATGTTTTATTATCTATCCTTCCAGAAACACTCAAAAAAGTGGAGCGTACTTTTAGGCAAAAATGATTCTTCGAAGCTTCCGCAGGATAAAATGACTGTTTTAACCGATAAGGTTGTGGAATTCGATTATCTTGATATCGAGAAGGATAAAGACCCCGAGAATAAAGATGAGAGATTCGTTGGTAAATGGCACAAAATTGAGATAACGGCCTTTGACAATATAATAACCGCAAGTATTGACGGTACCGAAATCCTTTCATATACCGACCTTGATTCTGCAATGTGCAAAACCGAGGGTAATATAGGATTTATGACCAATAAGGCGGCGGTTAATATCGATAATATAACCGTTACAAAACTCACCGACCTTTTAGGCGGCGATTATGATAATAAAATCGGCGGTAACTGGGATAGACAAGAACCTGCCTATCACAAGGAATTTGCCGATAAGAACTTACCGTACTGATAAGGAGGAAGCATAATGAATAAATATAAAAGTATTATTGCTTTAATTTTAAGTATTGCATTATGTATTTCCTGCTTTACGGCAAGTCTTTCTACCGTTAGCGCAGAATATGTTATAACACAGCTTAAAACCGAGGATTTTGAGAATAGTGATTATACAAATGCGCTGTGGGAAACCGTTAATGTAAATACTGCGGGAGCATCTTCGGATAATTCCAATGCAACCGTTGTAACTCCCTATTCCGTTATTGACGATAACGGCAATAAGGTGATGATAACCAACAGAGCAAATGTAAATAAGAGCCCTGTGGTTATGATGTATAAGCAGGGTGTATGGCCTGCTGAGTCCTTAAACAGTGTTACCATGAAGGTTAAATTCCCTTCAAGCTCAAATTCAAGCTATGATGGCGCAGTTTCAATAGTGCCTTTCTATCTTGAAAAGAAAGGGGACCACACCGAGGGCACCGTAATATACATTCAGCTTCAGAATACCGATGGTAAGCTTTCCGTTCGTTGCGGAAATAACAGTAAATATGCTGTGAGAGAAAATGCAAATACCCTTACAAGCGGTGTTGTTTCCACTAACGACTGGATTACAGTTAAAATGGAGTATGATTACAGTGAAATGGCTATTCCCAAGCTTGGAATAAAGTATACCTTTACAGGTGGGGACGGCACAACCGCTACATACACCGTAAAATATCAGCTTACTCTTGCTGAGAGTGGTTACGAAGGTAATTATTTCCGCTTCGGTATAGGAAGCTATGCTAATGCTAATTACATTACCTATTTTGATGATATTTCTTGTGAATTCACTAAAACTGCAGTTGACGAAGTAAACGCTTTCTATACCGAGTATAGCGAAATTTTCGAGCTTGATTCTTGGAACGATTCATATCTTGCTAAGGTCAATGCCGCTGCAGATGATTTTACGGCTTTAAGCGATGAAGCTGCGGAAATATTGAAGAGCAGAGGTTTAATTTCTTCCCTTAAGGCTTTGCTTGAGGGCACAAGTGCTTTAGCGCAGCAAAAAGCATATTTAGATAAATATGCCAATTTGCTTTCAAAGGAAAAGCCGACACTGGCATCTGATGAGCAGGATACTTTAGATGCTCTTGCAGAGTATGAAACCCTTTCAAACCTCTCCAAAATGTTTTTGGTTGAAGAATATGTTAAACTAACCGGCTTTAAGGATGAGTTTAAATTCTTCAGAGCAGATGATGACTACTCACCCTTTAATTTCAATTTTGAGGATGGTCTTTCTCCTTTTGAGAATGTTCTTGAAGGTGATGTCTATGCTAAAAACATAGTAGTTGATGATCCTACCCAGAGTGAAACTGCAAATAAGGTATTAAATCTTAAGGGCAAGCAGTCGGCATTTATGCTGAAATACTGGCCCACAAGGGGTGAAATCCAGAAGGTTAGCTTCAGGGCATACTCTCCCAAAAATGAAAGCTTTACACCTTGGCGTGCAATGTTCTCCTATATTGATGAGGGTAACTGGTATGCTATGCGTCCGGTAAATCTGGCAGCCGGCGGCCTCAGAATTTCAACCGAAGCCAGCGCAGATTTCTTGCGCAAGAGCGGAAATCTTAACACCGAGCTTACTCCGGACGGTTGGGTTGAATATGAAATAACCTTTACAGCATCCTCGATGATAGTATCGGTTAAGGATCCGAATAAACAAACTGCACAAACAACGGGAAGCTTTTCCTACGGCGGCAAATTTGGTTTCGCCTTCCTTCATTCATATGACCACATAGGCTATGACGTTTATATCGATGATTTATCGGTGCAGCTTAAAAACGGCGCCGGCGATTTCGATATGAATGAGGAGCCTACCGATATAAATATTTATTTCTCGGGCAACACATTTTTAAACCCCGATGAAACAATGATTTTAACGGGCGAAAATCTTTTTGAAACAACCGATAAGCTTTATATGAGCACTCTGGATACCGATTTAAGCGGTGTTAAGGATGCGAATACAATGCCACAGGTTGTAGGACAAGAGGCTTATGACAGAGACGCCTCAACAAAAGGAAACTACGCCGATACAGCCTTACATAAATTTGATGATGCAAACGATTATGAGGCTCGGGTTGTTCAGCGTTCCTTTAACGCAATAAATGCTATTATACCTAAGGAGCTTGCAAAGGGCATTTATTCATTAAAGGCAACCTCAAAGAAGGGCGTTTCGGATAAGGTTATATATGTTAACCGCCCTGAGATTTCCTTTGCAACGGGCGATGAGGGAGATATTGCAACCCACGGCGGATATGTACAGATTGTGGGTAATAACCTTTATCCTACAGGCAATATAAACGATGTAACCGTTAAGCTTGTATCAGCAAATAAGGATATTTATCTTGCAACTGTTAAGGATGTCAGCAAAAACAACAATCAATCGGTTGAAATTGCTATTGATGATAGTATTCCTTACGGCGATTATCAGGTTTACCTCCATAACGGTTACGGAGATAACACCGCATGGAGTATGCCATCGGTTATAACCGTTGGTGCATCGCCTAAAGATAGTTGGCCCAAAACTGTATTCAATGTAATGAATTATGGCGCAGGCGGTCAGGGTCTTACCAATGATACTCCTGCAGTTATAAGAGCCCTTGAGGATGCCGCAATTAACGGCGGCGGAATAGTTTACTTCCCCAGGGGAGTTTACAGTGTGGTTACTACTCTTGCAATACCTGAATATGTAACAATTTTAGGTGATGGTGAAAATATAAGTGTTATCCGTTTTGAGGCAAGGCGTTGGCAGTATAGTGAGCTGCCCAGCGGACTTATATCAATAATAGGTAATACCGAAATTAAAAATATAGCTATTCAGGGAACGAGATTTGCTTCAATAATTAAGCAATACAGGCCCTCAGCCGCAAGATTTCCTGTAACCGAAGAAACCGACAATGTATATTTCACTAACACAAGCGTTCGTTTTACCCCCTCTGCAGGTACACCGTCTTCAGGCGGTAACGGCGGTTGGGCAACAGGTGAATATACTGCTACTGAAATAAAAGCTATGATAGCTAAAGAGATTAAGATGGGTGTTAAGCTGGATATGAGAGGAAACTCCAATAACTTCCAGTGGAATAACTTCAAGTTCTCTTACGATTCAATGGCAGGTACTGAAATGACCGAGCCCTCCTTCAGAATCTGGGCAAGACAAATTCAAATACGAGAAACCGATTGGAGAAGTTATTCATTGGTTTCAACCTCCTACGGATGTATTATTGAGGACTGTGACCTTACTGCCGCAGGCTTTAACCCCAGCGGAAACGGTTTCTATATGCATAACAACTATTTCCATGATTCCTGGGGTAATAACCGTGAGCTTTTAACCACCGACGGTAAGGGCTACACAAATAATTCTGTTATTCAGTTTATCGGAGATAATCCTGATTTAATGGAAAAATATCTCGGAACCAGAGAGCTTGATTATACCGCCTTTATCTCTGCCACCAATAAGTATGCAATCCCCATGATTGAAAACTACAATCTGATTGTTAAGGATGGTCAGGGAAGAGGTCAGGCAAGAATAATCAAAGAGGTTAAAAATGTAGAGGTACTAAACGAGGAAAACAAGAAAACCACTGTTAGTGTTATCTTTGTTGATAAGCCCTTTACGGTAGCTCCCAACAGGCGTTCCCGTGTGGATATTTATGAACCTCGACTTGATTTTTCCTTTATTAACAACCGCTTCCGTGAGGGTGCCGCCTGCGGTACCTACGGTACGATGATAAACTCGGTTTGGGAAGGAAATGAGTTCTCCCGTCACTCAGGCCAAAGATTTGATATCCACGAAGGTAGCGTTTGGTATACAACCTTTAAGAATCAGCGCCATTACGAAGCAATTTATATGCACGGTGAAGGCTTTGGTGCTTCGGGAAGTGCGGCTATGATAAACAATAAGGCTAACCTTAATGCTTCCCTTTATGCAAACACATCAAATGCTGCTGCTGCGGCAATGGGTATGTCCCTTAGAAACTGTACCTTCGAGGAATATGGTTATCAGATAGCCTCAGGTGGTGTGGCTGATGCGTTAAGCGGTTTCGTTATGGAAAACTGTACCTTTACAGATAGAAAGGCTGCTATAAGACTTACGGAAAACTCAACAGGTATGTTTACTGCGGTACTGTTCAGAAATAATACCTTTGATACGGATGAAATTTTCGATTCCGAGTATAACTATCAGCAGCATATAAGAGAAACCAACATAAACCGACAGGGCTATCAGAGAATTATAATTCTCAATTCCGATTATGATGAAGCCTATATTCTCATAGGCGATGTTAATCTTGACGGTAAGGTTTCTCTTAAGGATGCAACGGTGTTGCGATTCTATCTCGGCCATAAGGTAGAGCTTAATGAGCAACAGCTGCTAAGGGCAGATGCTAATGAGGATTCCAGGGTTTCTCTTAAGGACGTAACGGCTATAAGAGAAATGATACTTGGAATCTACGAGGAGCCGGATGGAGGTTCTTCCGGCGGCAGCTCAGGCGGTTCCTCAGGGGACAGCTCGGATGACAGTTCGGGCGGTTCTTCAGGCGGCAGCTCAGGAGAATCTTCAGGTAGCTCACCTGGTTCTTCTGGTCCATCAATAGATAATTCCGGTTGGATAGACGGGGATTTCTAATATAAATAAAAATTAGAAAAGGAGTAAATTATGAAAGCAAAAAACAATAAGCGAATTTTATCTCTTATTCTCAGTTTTGCATTGCTCGTTTCTATGTTCAGTATGTGTTTAATATCGGTATCCGCAACGGATACCGATGTCCTGCTGGATAATGAGGCAAACAGCTTTGCAAACTGGAGCGATTCCCTCAATGCAGACGGCACTCTCAAAGAAGGCAAAAAGGGCAGCCTTCTCACCGTTAATGACGGTGTTTGGCCCGCAGATAAAACAGTACAAAGCGTAACCTTCGATTTAACTGCAACCCTGCAGGGCGCATCCTCAAGAAATGTTGGCTTTGTATATTACTATGAAGATGCAAACAACTATAAGATGGTGCGGATGCGTGAAACCGGAGCAGGACTTCTTTATATCGGTCTTGTTGATTATATTGATGGTGTTAAATCTGCTCCGCAAGGCATTACCTTTAACAATTCGCCAAAGGGTAGTATGATAGACCTTAATGTTAACGGAAATACCCAAATATCTATTGGAGCTACCACTTCCGCTATCATTACCATCAGTTATATTGATAGCGATAATGTTAGCATTAAGTTTTCCAGTGCAGACGGTTCTTCGAGTTACACCGTCAGCATAGCAGATGATGAAACAGATGCAACCGATATCGATTTTAAGGATACCGCAAAACAGAAATTCCATTTCTTGGTTTCAAATGATAGCGGTGTTGTTTACAAAACCAACAGCATTAAGGTTCAGTTTGATAAGGACTTAACCATTACAGGCAGCTCGGTTACCGATAATGCTGCCAATGAATTTGAGCATTTCAGCACCTATATTGCTGCTGATGGTGCAGTCAAGGTTCAGGGCACAGCTTTTTCTATGAACGATGGCGTATGGCCTGCCGGAAAACAGCTCAAAAAGGTTGAATTTGACCTTTCTGTTGCTATGGCAGGTGCTGCAGATAAGCATATTATGCTTGGTTATTATTTTACCGATTCGCAAAACTATAAAACCTTAGAGGTTAGAGAAACAGGCGGCGGCGCACTCTATATGGCATTTGTTGATGTTGTAAACGGTGTTAAAACAAAACCCGCCAATATGTCTGCAACAAACAGCATTCCTATGAATACTGCTTCAAGTAAGAACACAAACGTTAGTGTTGGTTTTTCAGCAGGCGCAACAGTAACTGTTGAATATATTGATTCTTCAAATGTTAAATTCACCTTTACTTCTGCCGATGGGGCTACCTCGTTTACAACAACCTTAACAGCTCAGGCTGCTGCAAACGTTGATTTTAAATCAGCCTCTAATAAATTTGGATTTTTCTTCTCCAAAAATGCCGGTTCACCAAAATTCACCGATATAACCGTTGAATGGGAAAAGAGTGAGGCGGATGATATCGCAGCATTTAAGAGCAAATATGCCTCTGTTTTGGTTGATACAACCGATGCTGCCCTTCTTCCTACCGTAAGAGATGCTTTGGCTGAATATGAAGCTGCAAAGGATGAGGTTAAAGCAGGTCTTGCCGAGCAGTATGCTCAGCTTAAAAAGAATTTCACTGCTATAATTGTTGAAGCAGGCAGATATTCAACCGATTTTGAAAAGGGTATCGATTCTTGGGAGCAATTTGCCGACTTTACCGATAAAAACGGTTCCCCCGTTGTTCAGGATGATTTCGGCGTTGAAGCTTTAGGCAACAGAACAGGCGGTATTTCACAAAGCGAGAGCGGAAATGTTTTCTCCGGTGCATCCACTGTAACACCTGATACATATACTCAGGTTTCTAATGCTACTGCCGGATATGAAAATCACACCTCAACCCAGATAGAAAATGAAAATGCTTATGCTATTAACGGCACTATGATGCTTTCTCCCTCCCGCGCTATCTGGCAGGGTGCAAAGGCTGCCGGCAAGAATTTTGCTTCAGCAGAATTTGATTTATATGTAAACCTTTCCGGTAGCTCTTCGGGTGCTTACGTTTACTACAACTATATAGATAATAATAACTTCTCTTTGTTCAGATTCAGAAGAGGCGTTGGCGGTCTTGATATTGCCAATGTTGTTGTAGGAACTAATGAAAGCGGTTCTTCTTTAAGAAAAATGACCTATATCAATTCCTCAGTAAATATAAAAGCCCTTAACAACTGGGCTGTTAGTGCTGAAAACTGGGTTCGCATTTCTATCGCCTATAATGAGGATAATAAGGCGGTTCTCACCTTAACAGGTGAACCCGGGGACACTCATACCGTTATTTCAAATGATGTTGTTGATAAGAGCAACAGAATGATTGCTTTCGGTACCGCTCCCTTTAGAGGCACTACCGTTGATGTTGTTATTGATAACTTCTCTATGGTTCTTGCTAACGCAGAAACACAGGAAGGCGTTGATTTTGAGGTTAAATACACTGAAACCTTAAAACTCAGTGCAGAGCGTTTTGCGGCTTATGATGCTATAGAGGTTGATAAAATGTCAGCCGCTTATGATGCACTCAGTGACACAGCAAAAGCTTCCTTAAAGGCTGAAACAGTAGCAGCCGTAAATGCATTAAAGGCTGCTCGTGCACTTTGGGATACAACAAGTGATGCAACCGTTGCCGCAAGCTACAAGGCTATCTGGGGCGAAAAGATAGCAACCGATTCCGAAAAGGCATGGAACGTTTATAATCGTTTGAGTGCCGCACAAAAGGCATTGCTTTCAGATGAATATGATGCTTTGGTTGCCGCTATGAGCGCTAAAACTCAGGTAACTGATGATAAGATTAATATTAACTGCGTTGGTGATTCCATAACCTTCGGTTCAGGCTCAACAAGTGTTGAGAACTATTCATACCCCTCTCAGATGCAGGCAATTCTCGGTGACGGATATACCGTTTCGAGAAATGGTATTGCAGGATATCAGGTGGTAGCAGATTACAATATTACATCACCCGAAGATGTTGAGCTTCAGCTCTTTGGAACAAACGCTTGGTTGAATTCTCACAAGGGAACCGATGATATTATCATCATTCAGCTTGGAACCAACGATTTATCCAAGGTTGCAGGCAAGGCACAGATTAAGACTGATATATACAATGCAGGTCTTGAGAAGCTTATCCAGTCCTATTTAAGACTTGAAAATTCACCTCTTGTTATTATCAGTAATACAACCGTAAGCTACAGTGCTATAAGCAGCGGTTACGCTGATACCTATAGCACCGTGGCATTACTTAATATGGCAATGGCTGAAAAATACGGTCTACCTTGTGTTGATATGCATGCATATACAAACGCATATACCGAGGATGAGGTAGCAGCTTACTATGCAAATGATAAGCTTCATCCTTCAAATGACGGTTACACCAAGATGGCTCAGGTTTTCGCTGATGCAGTTAAGTCCTTAAGCGCAACCTTTGATACAGCTGATGTAACTGCATACACCTTTGAGGAAAACACCCTTAACAGCTTCTTGGCTCCCGAAATGGTAAGCGCTACCATTAAGAAGTCTAACAAGGCGGCTACTCAGGATTTAGGCTTCAGAACCAAGGTTTCTAAGATTGTTAAAACGGGTGCAACCATCGTTGAATACGGCACAATCTTCTCTAAATATGCCGCAGCTAACGAGGATGCAATCCTTTCAAGAATGGTATATAGCGAAACTGCTGATGAAAACAACCTTGTTCTTTATGCAAGAGGAACAGGCGCTAACGCTGCAGGAATAGAGTATATTGCCGGTCTCGGCTGTGCTCAAGGCACCGAAACAAAAGAGGCTTACATCGCAAGAGCTTACGTTAAGTATAGTGACGGTTCTGTTTACTACAGCGTAAATGACCGCAAGGATGCAACCTCCTATTCACAGCGTATAGGCGTAATAAACGGATATGCTTGCCGTTCTGTTACAAGCATCGCAAAGGAAATGGTTAAATTCTTAGCTCAAAACGGCGTTGCTGACGCTACAATTGCTTCCTATGAGGCGGCTTCAGATACCTTAACATTTACTGCAGAAGCAAAGGCTAATAATGACCTTATATACCAGTTCCTCACAGATAATCTTGAAGCTTTGGAAAGCTTAGTTTAAGGAGGTAATAACTATGAAAAAAGAATATTTATTACCCATAATTAAAATAAGAATCGAAGCAGATGAAAAAATCTGTGCTGATGAATGGAATATTATTTCCGGTAAGCTGGAAGGCGAAGCCGATGAGGATGAGTTCTAAGTAATAAAAATAAGCCGTCATTTCTGACGGCTTATTTTATCGGAGAAAAGCTATGTATGAAGAAATGATACGTAAATATAAGGATTTATATGAAAATCCCTTATCCTGTGAGCCTCTGGTACAGGTGTATTTCCCCGTGCCCCATACCTATACAATAGCCGAAGCCTTGGAAGACCCCAAAAAGATGTTCACGAATCAAATGGAGACCATGAATGCCCGTCTTGCGGTGGGGGATGATTTTCTGCCTGCGCTTCGAGCCGATTTCGGAACGGCGCAGATAGCTGCGATGTACGGCTGTCCCATAAAGATATATGAAAATTCTGAGCCCTGCTGTAAGGAGCATATACTTTTCGACCTTGATGATATAGAAAACCTTAAAAAGCCCGATATGAATACGGGCTTCATGCCAAGGGTTATTGAGTTTCAGAAATATTTTCTTGAAAATAAGCCTGAGGGTATGGTTATACAGCATCCCGATGTTCAGGGTCCTTTTAATTCTGCGCATCTTATAAGGGGTAACGATATCATATATGATTTTTATGATTATCCCGATGAGGTTAAGGTTTTGCTTAACAAGGTATCCGATTTTATGGTTGATTGGATAAACTATACAAAGGCGGATATCTCGACAGATAATGAGTGGTTTTATGATAGAGGCGGTCTCTGGAGGGGCGGTGCAAGACTCTGCAACTGCACACTGCAGATAGTATCTCCCTCAATATACAGAGATTTCATCAAGGAATCTGATGAACGTTTTTTAAATGCCGTAGGAAAGGGCAGAGTGCATTATTGCGGCAGCTACAAGCAGGTAATAGATGATTTATTTACCCTCCAAAATATGACCAATTTAGAGGTGGACTGCCAGTATCACGATGTTTTGGAAACCTGCGAAAAGGCGCCGGAAAATGTTTCGGTTATGTTTTGCGACTGGTCTCTAGGTAATGAAAACGGCGAATGGTACACAAAAATTATGAACGGGGAAATACCCCAAAAGAAAAATATCGTTTTTCAGGCTAAAGCCGAGGGCATCGAAGATGCAAAACGTGTTTATTATAATTTGAAAAACAAGTTGGTTTAATCAAAACCTTGTAAAAAACAGGTTGGGAGCCTCAGCATGTAATTTGCGTTGTTGAGGCTCTTTTTTTATTATATTGATATTTTTAGAGAGCTTTATTGATATTTATTTTTTTACAGGGCGGTTTTTTATATAAATACCAATAAAATTCTTGACACAAACGAGAAAAGTGCCGTATCATAAAAATAGTTTATTAATAGAACAAGAGGGGATTTTTATGAAGGCAACACTATTATATCCAAATGGCAAGGAAAAGGCTTTAACGCTCAGCTACGATGACGGTGTTGATACCGATATTGATTTTATTAAATTACTTGAAAAATATGATATTAAGTGCACCTTTAATATTAATTCGGGTTTATTTGCGCCCGAGGGAGCTAGGTTGGCTGAAGGACAGATTCATTTCCGTTTACCTGAGAGTAAGATAAAGGAAATTTACAGTAATGAGCTTTGCGAGGTAGCAACCCACGGATACACCCATCCTTTCTTAGAAAAAATACCAACGGCTCAATGCATGCTTGAAATCCTCAAGGATAGACAGGCGCTGGAAAAGCTTTTCGGAAAAATTATCAGGGGCCATGCATATCCCTTTGGTACTTATAACGATAAGGTAATCGAAATACTCAAGGATGCAGGTATTGTATACGCCAGAACGATTAATTCTCAGTTTAATTTTGAGCTTCCCCAAAACTGGCTTAAATGGCATCCTACCTGCCATCACGCTGCGCCTGAGCTAGCGGAACTTGCCGAGAAGTTCATCGGCGGAAATGTTGGCAGAGGAGACGGTTGGCTCTTCTACCTTTGGGGACACACCTATGAATTCCGCAGAGATAACAACTGGGATGTTATTGTGAAATTCTTTGAAAAGGTAGCGGGGAACGATAATGTGTGGTATGCTACCAATATAGAGGTTTACAATTATATTGAAGCCTACAGAAAGTTGGTTTATTCTGCCGATGCCGATATGATATATAACCCCACAGATATTGATATATGGGTAAGATATAACGAAGAAAAAATCTGTGTTCCGGCAGGAAAAACAATACATATGTAAAACGAGGTAAGATTATGACTTTATATGAACAGGCAAAACAGAAATATGCAAAATACGGAGTAGATGTAGAAAAGGCTATAGAAACTCTCCGAAATACTCCCGTTTCTCTTCATTGTTGGCAGGGTGATGATGTTATCGGTTTTGACCACGAGGGTCCCTTAACCGGAGGAATACAAACAACGGGCAACTACCCCGGTAAAGCAACAACCCCCGAACAGCTCCTTGCTGATATGGATAAGGCTATGTCTCTTTGTCCAGGTAAGAAAAAGCTTAATGTTCACGCCTGCTATGCCATATTTGAGGACGGCGAATATGCCGATAGGGATAAATTAGAGCCAAAGCATTTTAAAAAATGGGTAGACTTTGCAAAGGAGAGGGGAATGGGAATAGATTTTAATCCCACCTTTTTCTCCCATCCTAAGGTTAAGGATGGTTTAACCCTTTCCAGCCCCGATGAGGCTACACGACGTTTCTGGATCGAACACGGAAAGGCTTGTATTCGTATTTCTCAGTATTTTGCAGAGGAAACAGGTATACCTTGCGTTATGAATATCTGGACGGGTGACGGCTATAAGGATATCCCTGCTGATAGATTAGGGCCGAGAATGAGATATAAGCAGTCCATCGAAGAAATTCTTTCAGAGCCCTTTGATAAGGCTAAGGTTAAGCCCTGTGTTGAATCAAAGGTGTTTGGTATAGGCGTAGAATCCTATACTGCAGGCTCGGCGGAGTTCACTTTAAGCTTCGCTGCAACCCACGAAGGATGTCTTCCTTTGATGGATAATGTACATTATCATCCCACTGAGGTTGTATCGGATAAAATTCCCGCACTGCTTTGCTTCTATCCCGAAATTGCATTGCATATAACAAGGGGAGTGCGTTGGGATTCCGACCATGTACTTATTCTCGACGATGAAACAAAGGAAATAGCAAAAGAAATAGTGCGAAACAATGCTCTTGACCGAGTTTATATGGCTCTTGACTATTTTGATGCATCTATAAATCGTATATCTGCCTGGGTGGTGGGCTTCAGAAGCTGGCAGAAAGCATTGCTTATGGCTCTTTGTACCCCCAGTGAGATGTTGGCTGATTTGCAGAACAAGGGAGAATTTTCTAAGCTTATGGTAATGCAGGAGGAGATAAAAATGCTCCCCTTCGGAGAAATTTGGGAGCATTACTGTAAAACCGAGGGAGTAACTGCTTCCCCCGAATGGTTTGATAAAATTGTTAAATATGAAAATGAGGTTTTACTCAAAAGATAAAAGAAGGGTTTGAACGTTTTGTTCAAACCCTTCTCTATTTTATTTTCTTATAGTAACTCTGGTGCCATTGCCTATTCCTGCGGCATTGGCATCGTCGGTATCGATATGCATTTCGAGGCGGAAAGCCTTGTTAACACGAACCTGAACATCATAGAAGGTTGTGCGACGCTCTCCTTTAACGTCAACGGTTACATAATCCCCGTCCTTAAGGCCGAAGGCGGCGCCCTCTTCCTCGCTCATATGTATATGGCGGTTAGCTATTATACAACCCTCATTAAGCGTAACAACACCCTTAGGTCCTATTATAGTGATAGGAGCAGAACCCTTTATATCTCCCGATTCACGTACAGGAGGCTTAACCTTTAAAGCAAAGGAATCGGTTCTCGAAATTTCAACCTGAGAGCTTGAACGAACAGGGCCCAGAACACGAACGTTCTCAATAGGACGAAGGGAAGGGCCAACTATTGTCAGAAGTTCCTTACAGGCGAACTGACCGGGCTGAGATAAGTCCTTTATAGGTGTTAACTGATAGCCTTTACCGAAAAGGGTTTCAAGGTCAGCACTTGAAAGATGTATATGACGGTTGGAAACGCCAACGGGAACAGTGTTTGTGTCGGTGGTAGCACCACCGCATTGTGCCATAACTCGGTTGACTATTTCTGCAACCAAAGCGGAATCGTAATTCATGTTTTAAACTCCTTACAGGGATATAATTAAATTATACGGAAGCTATCTGCCATAACGCAACGGCGTTGACGGGTAAAGCTCTTAGCGGAGGTGATACCCTCGCCCGTAGGACCTGCAATAGTGAAGGTTGCGTGTCCCTCACCGCCAAAGCCGATACCGGCATAGGAAGGTGCATTTTTAACGAATATAGTAGTTTCAACCTCACGGGCAAAACGGGAAAGATTATCTATATTCTTTGAATGCATATGAGCGGTGTGACGGCATCCGTGCTCAGCCTTAACGGCCAAAGTGATAGCCTCATCAATATTGTCAACCCTAACGATGGGGAGAATAGGCATCATAAGCTCGTGCTGAACAAAGTCATGCTCAAAGCCTGTTTCGCAGATTATGCAACGGATATCCTTGCTAACCTTAATGCCGATTTTTGCAAGTAAAACATCGGCGTCTCTACCAACGCAGTCACGGCTTACAGTCTTAACCTTCTTGCCGCTCTTGGTGGTTTTTTCTTCGAGAACAATTTTTGCAAGACTATCTGCCTGTTCTTTATTTATAAGATAAGCGCCGTTTTTGAGCATATTTGAAATAAGCTCATCGGCAATATTGCGGAAAGCAAAAACTTCCTTTTCTGCAATACAGGGGAGGTTGTTATCAAAGGTACAACCATCAATAATATCCTTACCTGCCTTAGCTATATCGGCAGTATCGTCAACAATTACAGGGGGATTTCCTGCTCCTGCGCCGATAGCCTTTTTACCTGAAGAAAGAACAGCCTTAACAACTCCGGGACCGCCTGTGCAAACAAGCAGACGGATGGAGGGGTGGGACTGCATTATTCCTGCAGATTCAAGGGTGGGCTTAACCATGGAGCAAACCAAAACCTCAGGGCCACCTGCGGCTTTACAAGCACGGTTTACAAGGTCAACGGCATAGTTTGAGGTTGCAATAGCATTGGGGTGGGGGTTGAAAACAACTCCATTTCCTGCAGCTATCATACCGATACTGTTACAAATAACAGTTTCGCTAGGGTTGGTACTGGGGGTTATAGCGCCAACAACACCGAAGGGTGCCATCTCAACTAAGGTAAGACCGTTATCACCGGTTTTTGCATTGGAAACAATATCCTCGGTACCGGGTGTCTTATCAGCAACTAATATGTGCTTTGCTTTCTTATGGTCAACACGTCCCATTCCTGTTTCGCTTACACCTAACTGTGCCATAACGGGGGCTTCCTCACGGGTAAGACGGCGAATTTCGGTTATAATCTTTTCACGCTGTTCAACCGACATTGCACGAACGGCACGGTAGCCTGCCTCGGCTGCCTTAATGGCATCGTTCATATCGGAATAAATGCCCACAAACTTACGTGCTCCGTAATGAGTACTGTCCCAATCGGTTGAGGGTGCAGACTGCATTTTATTAAGTACCTGGCTTACTACCTGACGAATTTCAGCTTCAGTTATATTAGCCATTTAGCTCACTCCTTGTATAATCAGTATATCAATTCAACATTATTTTCTCTGAAATACTCAGCCCAACGCTCAGCGGGTTGAGTATCTGTAACTACTGTATCAACATCCCCTGCATCGCAAACACGAACAAAGGAAATTTTATCAAATTTAGTGCTGTCTACCGCTAAAACCTTACGGTCTGCAGCAGAAAAAATAGCCTGTTTTATTACTGAATCCTTTTCACTGGAATCGGTGATTCCCATATTGATATCTATTCCTTTAGAGGAACAAACGGCTAAATCAACATGGAAGCCTCTAATCATTTTCTCAGCGGAGGTTCCTATAAGGGCTAAACCGCCTTTTTTAAGTGCGCCTCCTGTGGAAAGGATATTCCAGTCGTCCTTATCTGCAAGTTCAAGCAGAATTTCAACCGAATTGGTTATAAGGGTTATATTTTTGCGGTTTTTAATACGCTGGGTAACATAGGTTGCCGTTGAACTGGCGTCAAGCATAATATAATCGCCATCGTGGATAAGCTCAGCGATTTTATCTGCTATTTTTTGCTTTAATTCAACGTTTGTCCTCTTGCGTACATTGAAGGGCAAATCAGTATTAAGACTTTGATTAATAACAGCGCCGCCATAGGTTTTTTTAGCAAGACCTTCGTTGTCGAGCTTTTCAAGGTCACGCCGTATTGTCTCCTCAGTAACACCGAATTCCTGACTTAAATCAGAAACGATTACCTTGCCTTGGGTATTAAGACGGGCCAGTATTGCATTACGCCTTTCAATGGCGAGCATATAATCACCAACTTATAAAATATTCTGCCAGAGCTTGGGGTCAGGGTTTGGAATAACGGTACTGTCAAGGAACATACCGTATTCTCCGGCACCTGCCTGTGCCTTTTCGATAGCTGCCTGAACAGCGGCGATTTCGCCTGTAAGCAGCATATAGGATTTACCGCACATACCTCTTGCCAAACGAAGCTCTATAAGGTCAACAAGAGCGGTTTTAGCGGCGGTATCGGCTGCAACTATTGCCGCAGCGGCGGAGAAGGTTTCCAAAACGCCTAATGCGTTGGGAGAACCAATTTCAGTTGCACCGTAAAGGGCACTGAAGATGGAATCATGGGGGTTTCCGAGAACAAAGCTATCTATAAGCTGTTCAGGGTCTTTTGCGGATGCTGCCTCAACAGATGCCTTAACAGCGCTTAAATCACCACTGATAAGAACTAAAAATTTACCGGGGCAAACGGTATCAGCCTGAATGATATCAACCTCGGCGGTTTTAACCATGGTATCAGCAGCCCTCATACCGGAGGAAACCGTTTTATACTCTACCATACCGATAGCTTTTTTCATATTCAGTTCCTCCTTTATAAAGTAATAGTAATTGATTTGTTATTAACCTCGGCAACCGTGCCGCTAAGGGGAGCGTGGATATTAACGCTCAAGGCATTTTCGGCGGCAGCCGCTATAATCTGACCTGCTTTAACCTTATCGCCCTTAGAAACGATGGCGGTGGCAGGAGCTCCGATATGCTGAGAAAGTAAGACTTTAAGCTTTTTAACCTTAATGTCTTTTTCGCTTACGGGAGCCGATTTGTTATAGGGGTTAAGTCCCAGTCTTGAACGAAGACGGGATAGGGGAATCATACGGTTAGGACGGGCATTATCAACAAAATGCATCTCAGGAGATTTAGGCGGTTTAACGCCCTTTGCTCTAAGACTGCTCTTACAAGCGGTGAGAAGCATACGGGGAGATAATCCCTGACCGCAGGAATACATTTCGCAAAGTCCGCAACCCGAACAAAAAGCAGAGTTGAGATATGGAACAGCATCATTGGTAATTCCGTTTGATGCGGCGTACATAAATGCACTGGGGTCTATGGGGTGACCTAACAAATTACGGGGACAAAGAGAGGTACAGTAGCTACATTGACAACAAGCCGACATAGCCCTCTTCATATCAATAGCGGTTTTGCTCAGCTTTTTCTGTACCAAGGGAAGACCTTCGGGTAAAACCAGAACGGCATTAGTTGTTTTAGTAACAACATCAGCTTCGCTTCCTAAATTTCCCATCATAGGTCCGCCTAAGATAATGGCGGTATTTTCAGCTGTAACTCCGCCTGCGAATTTTATCAGATCTTTAACCGAAGTTCCGATAGGGGCATAAACGGTAACAGGGGAAGCAACCTCACCCGTTACGGTTACATATTTATGTGTTACGGGTAAATTCTGCATTGCACGGTAAATGTTATAAACGGTTTCAACATTTAAAACCGTAACACCAACCGAGAGGGGAATCTCTCCGGCGGGTACAACACGTCCCGTAGCTTCATAGGTGAGAACCACCTCATCGCCTGCAGGATATACCTCGGGTAATTTACATACTTTTATATTTGGAAAGGACTCCAATTCTGCATTGATGGCTTCAACGGTTCTTTTATAAGAACCCTTAACACCAACATATACATTATCAGCTTCCACAGTTTTCGCAATTAATGATAGGGTGCTTAGTATTTCGTGGGTAAACATTTTAAGCACCTGACGGTGCAAACGAAGCAATGGCTCACATTCTGCACAGTTAAGGATCAAGGTGTCGGCGCGTTTATCGAGCTTAGCGTATGTAGGGAAACCTGCACCGCCTGCGCCGACGATCCCGTTTTCGCGTAAAAGTGACTTTAAATCTTCAATTTTCATGAATTGATCACTCCGGCAAGTCCGGTGCCGCTGTCAACAATACCGACAATAGCAGCGTCTATAGGACATTCTGCCATACCGCATCCGATACGTGCGGCACTGCCTGTGGCAACCAACACGGTTTCTCCGATGCCGGCGCCTACATTATCAACGGCGATTATTTTGGCAGAAGGATCACCTAAATCGGCAATTGGTTCAACAACCATAAACTTACTGCCGATGAGATTTTCGTTTTTACGTGTGGAAACAACGCTTCCCACAACTTTTCCTACGATCATCATCTTCACCTGTTCTTTCGTGAGATTAAAGGTCAACTATGGGAGGCATAAAGCCTCCCTTTATTGACTTTGCCTGATTACTTTAAAGTAGGCAGAATTTTTTCCACATCGTCATGAGGACGGGGAATAACATGGGTAGCGATAACTTCGCCTAAGCGAGAAGCGGTGTTTGAACCTGCCTCAACAGCAGACTTAACAGCGCCAACGTCACCACGAACCATAACAGATACAAGACCGGAGCCGATTTTCTCAGTACCGATAAGCTGAACGTTAGCAGCCTTAACCATTGCATCTGCAGCTTCAATAGCAGCAACTAAACCTCTGGTTTCAACCATACCTAATGCTTCAAGTGCCATTTTTATTTCCTCCTAAAAATTATTTATAATTTATTATTTTCTTACCTTAATGAAGGAAGAATTTTTTCTACATCCTCGTGAGGACGTGGAATTACGTGGGTTGCAATAAGCTCACCTAAACGGGAAGCGGAAGCTGAACCTGCTTCAACAGCAGACTTAACAGCGCCAACGTCGCCACGAACCATAACAGATACAAGACCGGAGCCGATTTTCTCGGTACCGATAAGCTGAACGTTAGCAGCTTTAACCATTGCATCTGCGGCTTCAATAGCAGCAACTAAACCTCTGGTTTCAACCATACCTAATGCTTCAAGTGCCATCTTCTTTACCTCCTTTTTGGGTGCTGTTTTTGCTTTTGGGGCCTCTTCGGCCGGAGTAACAGTTTTCTTGGCTTCTGCCATAACAGATTACCTGCCTTTCGTTAATCGGGATGCGCTTAAGTTAATTAGTCTGAGAGTTTCTTCGTGGGGACTTGCTATAACGGCTTTAGCTACGGGCTTCACTATGGAATTAGCCATAGCATTTTCCACAGCCGCAGTAACAGCCGATACGGTTCCTCTTACGATAACCGTAACTAATCGTCCGCCCAGTTTTCTCTCCCAGGTTACAAACTCCACATCTGCCGATTTACACATAATATCAAGACAATCGACGGCGCCGGTAACACCGACAACCTCTATTAGTCCTAAAGACTTCATTTTTAAAAACTCCTAATTAAAACTTGGGAAGGATTTTTTCAACGTCTGCATGGGGACGGGGAATTACGTGAACAGCTACGAGCTCGCCTAAACGAGAAGCGGTGTTAGAACCTGCTTCAACGGCAGCCTTAACAGCGCCAACATCTCCACGAACCATAACAGATACAAGACCGGAGCCGATTTTTTCGGTACCGATAAGGGTAACCTCAGCAGCTTTAACCATAGAGTCAGCAGCTTCAATTGCAGCGGTAAGGCCACGGGTTTCGATCATACCAAGAGCTTCTTTAGACATAATTATTTCTCCTTAAATTTTATAAATTAATTTTTATCAAAAGCATTTAATTTCAGCATCGGCTCGGTATCGGGCTCGGTGCTTGTTAAAATATGTGAGGTAACAACGCCGGAAACCTGTTCGGCAGCTATTTTTGCTGCTTCAACTGCGGCTTCAACCGCATCCACGCTTCCACGGAACTTGATTGCAACAATGAGAGGAACCTCCAGCTCATCGGCGTTACCGGGTTTGTTTTTATCAAAACATTCAACGGTAACATTTGCGGCCTTGCAGCCTGCATCACAGGCAACAAAGGCGGTAACCAGTCCGAATACCTCAACTATACCGGTAGCTTTTCCCATAGTACTTCACTCTCCGATTACTTGTTAACGATAGCTATCTTTAAGCCTTCCATCTTAAGGTTGGTCTTAAGAGCTTCGTTTATTTCTTCGAGAGGATACTTGTGGGTTATAAGCTTCTCAAGGGGGAGGCCTATTGCCTTAGCACGCTTGAGGAAATCGAAGGTTGTTGCATAATCACGGAGGGTGTAAACCCAAGAGCCAACCGTTGTGATTTCCTTTGAGCAGATATCGAAGTGGGGATTTATTGTAGCGTCACCGCCGTTAATAAAGAATCCCAATTCGCATAAGCCGCCGCCGTTGCGGATAAACTTATAAATATTGCTGTGAGCAATGGGTGAGCCTGTGCACTGGAATGCAAAGTCGGCAAGATATCCGCCGAAGGCATTCTCAACGGCACCTGTTAAAGCTTCAATTCCCTTGTGGTCCTTAAAGTTAACAACCTGGTCGGCGCCGAGAAGCTTAGCAAACTCAAGACGCTTAGCCTCACCGTCAACAGCAACTATGTTTTCAATGCCCATAGTACGGAGAATTGCTATACATATAAGACCGATAGGTCCGCAACCCTGAACAACAACACGGCTGTTGAATCTCAGTATACCGGTTGTCTTAGCACGTTCAACTGCGTGAATAAGTACTGCGCAGGGCTCAATAAGTATTCTGGAATCTAAATCAAGGTCGCTTACATTGAATACGGTTGAACCGCCACGAACTAATATGTAATCGCTGAACCAACCGTTGAGATGTATATCATCATCGGGAAGAAGACCGTATACATCAGCGCCTCCAACATTCTGCTTGTTAAGGTCAAACATTGTAATGTCGGGGTTATCCTTGAATATCATACAGGTAACTACCTTATCACCTATTTTAAGGGGTTTACCTGCACTGTCTTTTTTAACATTTTTGCCCATCTTGACAATTTCGCCTGTACCCTCATGACCGAGAGCAACGGGGATAAGACTGAAGGGGTCACGCTTGAATTCGTGAGCGTCTGTTCCGCAAACGCCGCAGCCTTCAACCTTAACGAGTATGTCATCATCGCCAACGGTAGGCATGGGATATTCTTTTATTTCGAATTTCTCAAGCTCTGTCAGCATTGCAACATGGGCGGTTGAGGGAACATTTCCGCCGGCTGAGGAAACGGCAGGGGTTGAGCCCTTCATACCGTCTAATACCTGACGGACAATTTCTTCAATATTGGAAGAATTAATGTCCATTATTAAAATCCGCCTTTCTCAAAAATTTCTTTTCCGTAAGCCGCCAAAGCGGTGTCCTGTTCCTCTGAGCCTCCGCTCACTCCCAGTCCGCCGATTATGGCTCCTGCGGAATTTCTTAGCGGTTCGCCGCCTCCGAAGATAACTATATGACCTTCGTTGGTGAACTGAATTCCGTAAAGTGAGCCTCCCGGTTGGGCGAGGGGTTTTAAATCAGAGGTGGACATTTTAAGTGATACTACCGTGAATGCCTTTTGAACCGCAACATCGTAGCTTGCAATATATGCATCGTCCATACATTCAACCAGAATGGGACGGGCGGCTTGGTTGGATATTGCTACCACCGCTTTAACACCCATACTTTCGGCCTTTTGCCGAATTTTTTCACTGAGGCTTCGTGCCTCGCTAAGGGTTATATCACGAGGGGAAGCACCTATCTGTTTAACAATGGCATCCACCATTGAACTTAAGGCCTTCTCGTCCATATTGATTCCTCTTATTTGCCTAACTGCTCAAGAACACGGCGGGTGATTTCAGAAACTAAATCAGCATCGCCGGAAGAACAATGACTGCTGCAGTTACCACCGCAACCGTGACAGCTGGGCTTGCCGCTGTTAGCATTGGGGCAAAGGTCAGCAGGATGCTTACCTGTCATACCGAACTGACGGCGGATTTCATAAAGACGCTTAACCTGAGCATCATTTAACTCCTTAGGACCGCCTAACTGCTTGGAGATGTAGAGAAGCTTAGCATAGAACTCAACAGACTCCATCTTGTGATAAGCAGCAAGAAGATTATCAGAGAAGGTAAGTGCGCCGTGGTTTTCAAGGAGAACAGCATCAAAGGACTGAAGATACTTAGCAACAGCGTTGGGGATTTCCTCGGTAGAGGGTGTACCGTACTCAGCAATCGGAACGCAGCCGAGAGCGATTACAGCCTCAGGCATAATGGGCTGAGTAAGGGGAATGCCTGCGATAGCAAAGCCTGTTGCATACATAGGATGAGCGTGAACAACTGCATTAACATCAGGACGCTCCTTATAAACACGCATATGCATCTTGATTTCGGAGGAGGGCTTAAATCCGGGGTTAGCCTGGATAACCTTACCGTCCTTATCAACCTTACAGATGTATTCAGGAGTCATAAAGCCCTTACTAACACCGGTAGGAGTGCAAAGGAATTCGTTATCGTTGAGCTTAACGGAGATATTACCGTCGTTAGCAGCAACCATTCCTTTGTCATAGATGCGCTTACCGATTTCGCAAATCTGTTTTTTGATTTCATACTCGTTTAACATAGAAAATTCTCCTTTTATATTTGGTTTTTCTTTGAATTTCAGAATTCTACGGGTACATAATACCATATTTATAATGAAAAGTCAATAGAAAAACCTTTATTTTTCTTTGTTTTTTCCGTTTTTTGTTGGTTTTTTGTTGTTTTTCAAGTAATCCAACACATCGGGAACACCTTCGCCGCTTTTTGAATTGACAAAAAACACCTTTTTACAACCCGAAAGGTTAAGCCATCGCTCGGCCCTTTTTGGGTCTGCTTTGTCAATTTTTGTCACAATTCCGATTACCTCTCGGTTTACCATACAGGTAATATTAGGAGGGAAAAGGGAATAATCATCATCGGCGGCTATAAGCAAAGCAACAATGTCCGCTTCATAAGAATAAAGACAAAGCGCACAGCCTAAATCATGGTTTTCGGCATATTCGCCCGGAGAGTCGATAAGAAAATCATCAAAAACCATACCTTGAGTTTTCTTATAATGAACCGACTCACCCTTGAGGGCTTGGGTAAGAGAGGTCTTACCGCAACCGCTACGGCCTATCAGCAGTAGTTTTCTCATGTTCTGGTCATCTCGCACACATCAAAGCTGAGCTTTTTGATAGCATAGTCGGTAACGGCGGCGAGAGCGGCTTCCACTTGGGAAACAGAGCCCGTAACTATAACCGTACCGCTAAAGCGGTCAACAAAGCCCAAGGTTACTCCCGAAGCCTTTAAAGCGATATCACCTGCAATAATTGCGGTTTCACTGGGGCTTAATGTGAGAATACCTATGGCTCCCGAATGAGCCTCGGCGGGGTCCAAGCCTAATTTATAATAGAGAATATCATCGGGGTTGGCTATTATATGCGCTAAAGTAATCTGTTTACCGGGAACAAGCTCCTGTATGATACGGGTTTTTTCCGTTCCGGTTAAGTTTTCAAAATTCATACCTGCTATCCTCCCAGTTTAGTAATCAGTCCGTGCCGCTCGGCAACCTTAAGCAGCTGTTCCATATGCTCCGCAGAGGGAGGAGGAACATCCCCCATAAGATAGGGGCGGTTAAGACCGTCATATTTATCCTTGCCCATTCGGTGATAGGGCAGAAGATGAATTTCGTTAACATTGGGCAAAGATGCCGCAAATGATGCTATCGCATCAATTTCCTCAGCCGTATCATTGAAGCCGGGTATAACGGGAACTCTTATTATGAGCTTACGGGCTTTAGAGGCTATAAGCCTTGCATTTTCAAGAATTCTCTCGTTTGGCTTGGTTGTAAACTCCTCATGCTTACGACTGTTCATATGTTTTATATCCATAAGGAATAAATCCAGATGGGGAATAAATCTTTCTATAACCTCGGCACTTGCAAAGCCGGTGGTTTCAATGGCGGTGTTAATTCCGTTTTGGTGACAGGCTTCAAGAAGCGCTACCGCAAAATCGGGTTGAAGCAAGGATTCACCTCCCGATAGGGTAACTCCTCCGCCTGAACGGCGGTAGTAGGGACGGTCCTTAAGTACCGTTTCCAAAACCTCTTTCACCGTAACATCACGGCCTACGGTTTTAATTTTATCACCCTGCTTCATCTGCTGAATCTCATAGGATTGGGATTCGGGGTTGCAGCACCAACGACAACGAAGGGCGCAGCCTTTTAAGAAAACCAGAGTTCTGATACCGGGTCCGTCATGGGTGGAAAACCGCTGAATATCGAAGATTCTTCCCACAGTATTCAGCAAAGCTTCGTTCATCAGAATTCCCCCTGTTCGGTACGGTTGATTATATCGTCCTGAAGAGAACGGGAGAGGGTGGTGAACAATGCGCTGTAGCCTGCAACACGAACAACCAAGGATTTATACTTTTCGGGGTTCTTCTGTGCATCACGGAGGGTTTCACGGCTTACAACGTTAAACTGCATGTGGCTGCCCTTTTGGTCAAAGTATCCTCGAACTAAAGCAACAAAGCTTTCAAGACCGCCTGCACCCGCAAGTGCGCTTGGATGGAACTTCATATTGAAAAGGGTTCCGTTTGAAGCTATATAGTGGTCGAGTCGGGATACCGAGTTGGCTGCCGCAGTAGGTCCGTTAACATCTCTGCCTGCCGCAGGTGAAACACCGTCGGCAACGGGGGTGTTTGCAAGTCGCCCGTCAGGGGTAGCACCCGTCTGAGCGCCTAACGGAACGTTTGCAGATACGGGGTAAAGTCCTGCCTGATACTGTCCGCCTCTGGGGTTACGGTAATTAAGGAGGGGACGGGTGTATGTATATGCAACATCTCTTGCAAAATCGTCAACCTCGGTTATATCGTTACCAAACTTTGGCAATTCGGCAATTTTGTCGAGTAGACGCTGATATTTTGCTTTATCTGTATCAGAGCAGTTGTTTTCGGCAACCGTCTTGTAAATTGTTTTAACATCATCGGCAGTTAAGGTTTTTCCGTTTGCCACAAGGCTCTTTGCAACCTCGGCGGTAAACTTCTCTGCCTGACGGGAATCCATATCCTTACCGTAATTATTGTCAAGGGCTTCCTTGAAGTCCTGCATCGTAACGCTCTTTTCCTCAAAAACAAGAGTCTTTATTGCATAAAGAGCATCCGCCATATTGGCGATACCGAAGCCCTGAGGACCTGTAAAGTTGTATATTGCTCCACCTTCCTGTAAACTCTTTCCTCTGCCGATGCAGTCCTCAACCATACAGGACTGGAAGGGCAATGGGCAGAGCTCGGCGTGGGCTTGGTCGATAGCGTTATCGGCGTTAACCATTAATTCTATAAAGTAGGTCATCTGCGCCTTATAAGCATCGTAAAATTCTTCAAAGGTTGTCATCTTGGTAACGTCGCCTGTGCGAGGACCTATCTGAACACCCTTATCCATACCGTTGGAGAATACCATCTCAAGAGGACGGCACATATTAAAGAATGCGGCATCGTGCCAACCGTCAGTCTTAGCCGATTTCTGAGGCTCAACGCAACCGATTATATTGTAATCTCTCGCATCCTCAAGGGTAAGACCTCTGCTCTGGAGAGAGGGGATTATAACCTCATCGTTGTAATAGGCGGGAAGTCCAACGCCCGTTCTCGTAACCTCGGCGGCACGAAGCATAAACTCGTGGGGAGTGCCGTTCCAAACTCTAACCGAGAAGGAGGGCTGAGGAAGATGTACGTGCATTGTAGCGTTCATACACATATAGGAAATATCGTTGGATACATCCTTTCCGCCGGCATCCTGACCGCCTACTATAAGATTCTGGAAAAGGCTGTATCCGGCAAAGCCTTCAGCCGAAGCGGCATCACGAACTTTATTAAGGTCGTTGAGCTTAACCCATATACAGTCAATAAGCTCCTGAGCAAACTCTCTTGTGATAACGCCCTTATCCAAATCTGCTTTATAATAAGGATACATATATTGGTCAAAGCGTCCGGGGGAGATGGAGTGACCGCTGGACTCGGTCTGCAGAAGCATCTGCACGAACCAGAATGACTGACAAGCCTCGTAGAAGGAGGTTGCGCCTTGTGCGGGAACACGGTCACAGTTGGAGGCTATCTTCAAAAGCTCTGCTTTACGGGTTTCATCGGTACAAGCAGATGCTTCCTGTCTTGCTAAAGCGGCGTATCTTGCAGCATAGCTGCAAACGGCCTCGCAGCTGATTATTACAGCCTTTAGGAAATGATATCTCTTGGAATAATCACTATCGGCAACCGATAGCTTTTCGAGAGCGGCATTAGCCTCCTCGGCTATTCCCTTAAATCCTATTTTCAGCACCTTACCGTAATCAACGGTAACGTGGCCTATTCCGTTATAGAAATAGTTGCCCGGGGTGAACATATTATGGTCAATAGCGGCAAGAGCGGCAGGAGCCATATATGAGGTTGCAAGCTCACTGGTTGTCTTACCCTTCCAATAAGGATAAACCTTTTTAAGGGTTGCTTTTGTTTCCTCGGATATGTAGAAGGGGTCAGCGCTTCTTGTTGCAACCGTATCAAATTCATCCTCAAGCCAGGTGTATGAATACTCGGGGAATACCTGACATCCTCTCGGTGCCTTTGAGTTACTGCCTACAATAAGCTCCAAGGGACGAATTGTTATGGGCAATCCCTCTAAGATATGAGCAAAAGCCTTGGCACGGCGCAGAGTTATAGGTTGACCTTCGGTTTGCTTATAAGATTCGGTCAATAAAACAGCACGGTCCGCTTCAATTTCGGGCATCTTTTCAAAAAGATGGTCAATAAGAGCGGAGATACGAGGTGATTTTTGAATTTTTTCGGTATAAACAGAAGCCATTTTTGCTACCTCCCATAGAATTTTCTATATAAATACTGCAATAATATATCTTTTCAAAACTATACTATCATAAAACCACAACAATGTCAAGGCAAAAACAAAGAAAAAACAGAAAAAATAACACAAATCCAACATTTATTTATTGAAAAGTCAACATTTATGTGGTCTTTATGTGTGATTTCACATAAAAAAAGAAGAAAATATATGATTTTGAAGAAGGTGGCATTATATATGTATTATTAATAAAGTTTTTTAAATCAGATTTATTGACATATTAATACCATTATTTTATAATATAATGTAATTAAAAAAGAACGAGGTGAAGAAATATGAATAAGAAAAAGGTTATGATGGCGGTGGTAATAGCCCTGTGCGTTGTGGTTTTTACTGTTTCGGCTGTTTTGCTTGTTATTCATTTCTTCCCCATAAAAAATGATATTATAGTTCCGCCCTCGGTTGATACTTCGTCTGAGGAGGTTATTCTTCCCGAAAATCCCATAAATTTTGCCGAACAACAGGCTATAAATGAGGAAATCTGCGGTTGGATAAGTGTCCCCGGCGCTAATGTCAATTATCCTATTCTTCAAAGCAATGTAACTGAGGAAAATTACTATCTTAACCACGATGTAAACAAAAAATCCAGTGCCAAGGGCGCAATTTATATTCAGCGCAATAACACCTGGAATTTTTCCGACCCTAATACTGTGGTTTATGGGCATAATATGAGAAACGGAACGATGTTTGGTTCGCTGAAAAAATTCCGCAAGGCGGATTTCTTTAATGAAAACAGATATATTTATGTGTATACACCCGGTCACATATTAACCTATGAGATTTACAGTGCTTTTGTTTATGATGACCGTCATATTTTAAATTCTTTTGATTTTTCATCGGTTGAGGAATACGGTAAATTTCTTTATGCAACCCTGTCTCCCAAGTCTATGACAAGAAATGTACGTCAGGGAGTAGAGGTTGATACAAATGACCGTATTATAACTTTGAGCACCTGCACGGGGGTTAAAACCCAGAGATATCTTGTAGTGGGAGTACTTGTAAATGACCAACAAACCAAATGATACTGAAAATTACATCCCTCGCCATGGCGAAGAACCGAAAAAAAACAGAAAAAAGGGACTGATTATCGCATTATCGGTGGTATTATCCCTTGTGTTGATAGTAACGGGAGCTTTCTTTGTTCTGCAAAAAGAAGGTAGTGAAAGCCTTCTTGGCAATACGGGAATTTCTGAAGAAAATATGAATGAGGATATAGATACCGATAATATAGACGAAGATATTATTATATATGGCGGTGCAAAGCATAAAATAAATAAAAATATTGTCAGTATTCTGTTTTTGGGAATAGATAAGGAAGATATATCGAAAAGTGATGGCAGAGGCGAAAACGGACAGGCTGATACAATTTTCCTTGCCTGTATTGACACCGTTAAAAAGAGTATCAAAATTATACCCATACCCCGTGATGTTATGACCGATGTTGACAGATACTCGGTGGACGGAAGCTTTGCCGGTACTAAAAACGAGCAGATTTGTTTATCCTATGCCTATGGAAGCGATGCGAAATCAGGAAGCGAAAATGTTAAAAATTCCGTCAGCCGATTGCTTTGCGGAATAAACATCAGCTCTTATGTGGCGATAGATTTAAAGGGAATAGAAAAGCTTACCGATGCGGTAGGTGGTGTTACGTTAACCTCCATTGAAACCATTGGAAGCTTTAAAGAGGGTAAAAATGTTATCCTCAAGGGCAAAAAGGCAAAGGAATATGTTCAACTTCGGGGTAACGATGTTGAAAGCAGTAACCGCCGTCTTGCCCGTCAAAAGCAGTTTCTTACCGCTTTTGCTTCAACTGCAGGTAATAAGGTGGTTGAAAACTTTACCCGTCTTGTAACCTATTACCAAACCGCCGTTCCCTATATAACCACCGACCTTTCTCTCGCTGAAATAACCTACCTTGCAAAAAGCTGTCTTACCCGGAATATAGGTAATTCACTTAAATATCTCAAAATTAAGGGCGAAACAGTAATGGGTGAAAAGCACGCAGAATTTTATGCTGATTCCGATTCGGTATTTGAAGCGGTTTTGGATGCTTTTTATATTAAATTTAATTAACCAAAGGAAGCGAAATTTATGAAAATTGGAATTTACGGTTACGGAAATCTCGGTAAAGGGGTTGAAAATGCCATAAAGCAGAATAGTGATATGGAGCTTTTCGGTGTTTTCACCCGAAGAAATCCGGATTCTCTAAAGCTTAGTACCATTGGTGCTAAAGCCTACAGTGCCAATGATATTCTTAAATTTAAAGAGGATATAGACGTTCTTATAATCTGCGGAGGCAGTGCAACTGATTTGCCTCATATGACACCGGCCCTCGCAGAGAATTTTAATGTAGTTGATAGTTTTGATACACATGCTGATATTCCGAAGCATTTTGAAAACGTTGACAGTGTTGCAAAAAAATCGGGTAAAACGGCAATGATTTCTGTTGGTTGGGACCCCGGTATGTTTTCCCTTAACCGCCTTTATGCATCCGCTATTTTACCTGATGGTAAGGATTATACCTTCTGGGGAAAGGGCGTAAGTCAGGGACATTCCGATGCTATTCGCAGAATTGAAGGCGTTATAGATGCAAGACAGTATACCTGCCCTGTGGAGTCTGCGGTTGAGGCTGTAAGAAGGGGAGAAAATCCCGAACTCACAACGAGGCAAAAGCATACAAGACTCTGCTTTGTTGTAGCCGAAGAGGGAGCTGACCTTCAAAGAATAGAAAATGAAATAAAAACAATGCCTAAATATTTTGCCGATTATGATACAACGGTTAATTTTATAACTAAGGAAGAGCTTGACAGAGACCATAGCGGTATCCCTCACGGCGGTATGGTTATCCGCACAGGTAAAACGGGAGCGGAGGGTGAGAATACCCATGTTATCGAGTACAAGCTTACCCTCGATTCCAACCCCGAATTTACCGCAAGTGTGCTGATAGCCTATGCGAGAGCGGTGTACCGTCTTAATAAAAAGGGAGATATAGGCTGTAAAACCGTATTTGATATTGCCCCCTGTGAGCTTTCCCCACTTTCAGGCGATGAACTCAGAGCACATCTGCTTTAATATGCTGCCCGAAAAAATAGAACACATTTTTGAGCCTGACCCACTGCAGTGCGGTCAGGCAGTTTTATCTATGCTTACGGGGAAAAGCGTTGATGAAATAATTATGGAATGCGGAACCCAACGAGAAACTGATTTAAAATGTATGAAAAGGGTGCTCGAAGATAACGGTATGCATCCGTCGGGAGATAGAAAGGCAGTAACCGATAAAAAGGATTTGCCCGATGTTGCGCTGCTTAGTCTCGAAACCCCTAAATGTTGGCATTGGTCCCTTTATTTTAAAGGCTTGTTTTATGACCCTGAATACGGCTTACTTGAGGATTTTCCGCCAAGCAACCGAAGATATTTTTGGGAGATATCGGAAAAATTTTAACTAAAAAGAAAAAATTTGAAAAAACCATTGACTTTAACGCTTTAATGTGCTAAAATCTCATTATCAATTTATCAAAAGGTGGGATTTAAATGGCATTAAAGATTATAATGTTGGTGGTTTTCTTTGCGATTATGGTAGGTGTCGGCCTTTATTGCCGTAAGAATTCTACCGATGTTAATGGATTTGTATTAGGCGGCAGAGCAGTAGGCCCTTGGCTTACGGCCTTTGCTTACGGAACATCCTATTTTTCTGCGGTTATTTTCGTAGGCTATGCAGGTCAATTTGGTTGGAAATTTGGTATTGCTTCTACCTGGATAGGTATAGGTAATGCGGTACTGGGTTCATTACTCGCTTGGGTAATATTGGGAAGAAGAACAAGGCTTATGTCGCAGCATTTAGAGAGCGCAACAATGCCTGAGTTTTTCGGCAAAAGATATATGAGTCCTGCCCTTAAAATTGCCGCTTCGGTTATAGTTTTCGTATTTCTTATTCCGTATACCGCATCCCTTTATAACGGATTATCAAGGCTTTTCTCAATGGCATTCCCAGGAATAGATTACTCGGTTTGCGTTATTGTTATGGCGGTGCTTACAGGTGTTTATGTAATAGCCGGAGGCTATATGGCAACAGCCATTAACGATTTTATTCAGGGTATTATAATGATAGTTGGTATTATTTTGGTAATTGCCGCAGTTCTTTCTCAGAACGGAGGTTTCATTGAATCCTTAAACGGCCTTGCTGAAATAACTGCCGAGGGTACTGCTCCCGGCGCATTTAACTCCTTTTTTGGACCTGACCCGTTAGGTCTTATGTTTGTTGTTATTCTTACCTCTCTCGGCACTTGGGGACTTCCTCAGATGGTACAGAAATTCTATTCCATTAAGAGTGAAAAGGATATAAATAAGGGTACTATTATTTCAACAATATTTGCCGTTATCGTTGCCGGTGGCTGCTATTTCCTCGGTGGATTTGGCAGACTCTTTACCGATAAGCTTGATGTTGTAAACGGTACACCCTCGGGTGGATTTGATTCTATTATTCCTACGGTGCTTGAAGGACTTCCAGATATACTTATAGGCGTTGTTATTGTGTTGGTGCTTTCGGCATCAATGTCAACCCTTTCATCCCTTGTTTTGGCCTCTAGCTCAACGCTGACTCTTGACCTTATAAAGGACCATATAGTTAAGAAAATGAGCGAGAAAAAGCAGGTGATGATACTGAGAGTACTTATAGTTGTATTTATAGTTATTTCGGCATACATCGCCCTTAATAAGGATAAACTCGGTTACATAGCCGATATGATGGGAATTTCTTGGGGTGCTCTTGCAGGTGCATTCTTAGCCCCCTTCTTATTCGGCCTTTATTGGAAGAGAACAACCAAGCTATCGGTTTGGGTAAGCTTTATTTTCGGCGCAGGAATAATGGTGCTGAATATGGTGGCAAGAAGCTCCTTCCCCGTAATCCTTCAGTCTCCGATAAACTGCGGAGTTATTTCAATGCTTGCGGGTCTTGTTATTGTTCCCGTTGTCAGTCTTTTAACTCCAAAACCCGATAAGGAAAAGACAGAGGATATGTTCTCTTGCTATAACCGCGAGGTTACAGTTAAGTCTAAAGAATCATTAGGCGAATAAAAAAATTAAGGTGCAGAAATTTCTGCACCTTTTATGGATTTTATGTTATAAAAAACTTGAAAATTAATATATAAAGTTTTAATATATATAAAGAGAAGAAGAAAGGAATAGTAAAATGCCAATTACCGAAATTCTACAAAAAAATGCAGATTTTTATCCTACTGATACGGCCCTCATTGAAATAAATCCTCAAAATGAGGGAAAGAAAAGACTTACCTGGCAGGAGTATTCTCTAATAGAATCAAATCCTAACGAGGCATACCGCAAAGAGATAAGCTGGGGAGAGTTCAACAAAGCGGCTAATCGTTTTGCAAATCTTCTTTTATCAAGAGGTATAAAAAAGGGAGATAAGGTTGCAATTCTTTTGATGAATTGCATTGAATGGCTTCCTGTTTATTTTGGTATTCTGAAAACAGGCGCTATGGCGGTACCTCTTAATTACCGTTATGCCGCCGATGAAATAAAATACTGTCTTGAGCTTGCCGATGCCGATGTTATAATTTTCGGCCCCGAGTTTACAGGACGTGTGGAGCAGATTTGTTCAAGGGTAAAAAGAATTAAAATGTGGCTTTATGTAGGGGAGGATTGTCCCACCTTTGCAGAAAGCTACGATAATTTGGTTTCCTACTGTTCTTCTAAAAATCCAAATGTAAAATTAACCGATGATGACGATGCGGCTATTTATTTTTCTTCGGGAACAACCGGCTTTCCGAAGGCTATTATACATAAACACAGAAGCCTCGTTCATTCCGCAATGACTGAGCAGAACCACCATTCTCAAACTAAGGATGATGTTTTCCTTTGCATACCGCCCCTATATCATACGGGAGCAAAAATGCATTGGTTTGGCAGCTTCCTCGTAGGCGGCAGCGCTGTAATTCTTAAGGGAATAAAACCCGAATGGATACTTAACACAGTTTCAGAGGAAAAATGCTCAATAGTTTGGTTGCTTGTTCCCTGGGCGCAGGACATTCTCGATGCAGTTGAGCGTGGCGATTTAAAATTAGAGGATTATGACCTTTCGCAGTGGAGACTTATGCATATAGGCGCACAGCCCGTGCCTCCCAGTCTTATAAAGCGCTGGAAACAGTATTTCCCCAACCATGCATATGATACCAATTACGGTCTTTCCGAATCTATAGGCCCCGGTTGTGTTCATCTGGGTGTTGAAAATGAGCATAAGGTGGGCGCCATAGGTAAAGCAGGCTTCGGTTGGCAGACCAAGATAGTTGATGAAAATGGCAACGAGGTTCAAAGGGGAGACGTTGGAGAGCTTGCCGTTAAGGGCCCCGGTGTTATGACTGCATATTACAAGGACGAAAAAGCCACAAACGAAGTTTTAAAGGACGGTTGGCTTTTCACAGGTGATATGGCGGCAGAGGATGAGGATGGATTTATATTCCTTGTTGACCGTAAAAAGGATGTTATTATTTCGGGCGGAGAAAACCTTTATCCCGTTCAGATTGAAGATTATCTGCGTAAGTGCGATAAGATAAGTGACGTTGCGGTAATAGGCTTACCCGATGCAAGACTTGGCGAGATAGCAACCGCTATTATTCAGGTCAAAGAGGGTATGACTATGACCGAAGAGGATGTTGAAGATTTCTGCCTTGATTTGCCGAGATATAAGCGTCCCCGTAAGATAATATTCGCCGATGTTCCCCGTAACCCAACGGGCAAGATAGAGAAGCCTAAGCTTCGCCGTATTTATTGCGGAGAGAGTGTTGTGGCTCAGCAGAACGAAATAAATTAGGAGAAAAAATATGAAAAAGTTATTACTTGGCAATGCAGCAGTAGCCCGTGGTGCTTATGAAGCAGGGGTAAAGGTTGTTGCTTCCTATCCCGGTACTCCCAGCACCGAAATAACCGAAGAAATTGCAAAATATGATGAAATCTATTCCGAGTGGTCACCTAACGAAAAGGTTGCCGCCGAGGTAGCTATCGGCGCATCTATCGCAGGTGCCCGTTCTATGAGCTGTATGAAGCACGTGGGACTCAATGTTATGGCAGACCCCGTTTTCACCGTAAGCTATTCGGGTGTTAACGGCGGACTGGTTTTCTGCGTTGCAGATGACCCAGGTATGCATTCATCCCAGAATGAACAGGATTCCCGTCACTATGCAAAGGCTTCTAAAATAGCAATGCTAGAGCCCTCTGATTCGGCTGAATGTAAGGAGTTCACAAAGCTTGCTTTCTCTTTATCCGAGGAGTATGATACCCCCGTATTTATCCGCCTTTCTACAAGAGTTTCTCACTCTCAGAGCCTTGTTGAGATAGAGGATAGAAAGGAAACCGAATTAAAGCCTTATGAGAAGAATATCGGCAAATATGTAATGATGCCGGCAAACGCTATCAAGCGCCATGTTGTTGTTGAGGATAGAATTACTGCCCTTAAGGAATTTGCCGAAACAACTCCTCTTAATGAAATTGAGGAGAACGGCAGTAAAATAGGTGTTATAACAGCGGGTATTGCCTATGAGTATGCAAAAGAGGCTTTAGGGGACAAGGCTGATTTTCTAAAGCTTGGTATGGTTTATCCTCTTCCCGATAATAAGCTTAAGAGCTTTGCGGAAAAGTACGATAAGGTTTATGTAATAGAAGAGCTTGATCCCGTTATTGAGGATTACTGCAAGAGTCTTGGAATTAATAACATTGAGGGTAAAAATGTATTCACTTTGCTCGGTGAATATACCCCCGCTATGATAAAAAAGGCGGTGCTCGGGGAAGATGCTCCCGAAACTGTAAGAGCAAATGAGGCTATTCCCGTAAGACCTCCCGTTATGTGCGCAGGATGTCCCCATAGAGGAACCTTCTATGTGCTTAAGAAGCTGGGACTCGTGGTTTCAGGCGATATCGGTTGCTATACCTTAGGCGCAGTAGCACCTCTTCAGTCGGTTGATACAACCATTTGTATGGGCGCATCGGTAAGTGCGGCTCTCGGTATGGCAAAGGCAAGGGGAGACGAGTTTAATAAGAAGCTTGTTTCCGTAATAGGCGATTCCACCTTTATGCATTCGGGTATAACCGGACTTGTGGATATAGTTTACAATAAGGGAAATAATACCGTGATTATTCTCGATAATTCCATTACGGGTATGACGGGACATCAGAACAACCCCACTACGGGATATACAATTAAGGGTGAGGAAACCAAGCAGGTTAACCTTATTGCCCTTTGTAAATCTATCGGTGTGGAGCATGTTGTAGTAGCCGACCCCTTCGATGTTAAGGAATTTGAAAAGGTTGTTAAGCAGGAGACCGAAAGGGAGGAGCCTTCGGTTATTATAGCTCAGCGTCCCTGCGCTCTGCTTAAAACCGTTAAGTATACAGGTCACTGCAAGATAACCGATAAATGCAGAAACTGCAAGATGTGCATGAAGCTGGGATGCCCTGCGATTACCGTCAAGGATGATAAGGTTATTATTGATAGCACACAGTGTAACGGTTGCGGACTTTGCATCAATGTCTGCCCCTTTGGAGCAATAGAAAAGGAGGATAACTGATATGACCAAGAATATAATGATTGTAGGCGTAGGCGGTCAGGGTACCCTCCTTGCAAGCCGAATTTTAGGTAATACCGTTATAAACGAGGGATACGATGTAAAGGTATCCGAGGTTCACGGAATGAGCCAACGCGGTGGCAGTGTTGTTACATATGTCAAGTATGGCGAAAAGGTTTATTCTCCCATAATTGACGAGGGTGAAGCTGATGTTATACTTGCCTTTGAATTGCTTGAGGCTTACAGAGCCTTGCCATATCTCAAAAAGGGCGGAAAAATGATAGTTAACGCTCAACAGATAGACCCTATGCCGGTAATAACGGGAGCGTCAAAATATCCTGAAAACATAGAAGAAAAGCTTGTAGGTGCCGCTGATGTTACGGCGGTTGATGCTCTTTCTCTTGCTAAGAAGGCAGGAAATATTAAATCGGTTAATGTTGTACTTATAGGCGTAATGGCAAGAAATAGCGAAATCCCTTATGAAAAATGGGTAGAAACTATTAAAAGCACTGTTCCGCCAAAATTCCTTGATATCAATTTAAAGGCATTTGATTTAGGCTATAAAGGAGAAGTTTGATATGAGCAAAATGTGGCAACCCGAATATGAGGCAATGCCCCGTGAACAGATTCGCAAGGATCAGAGTGAAAAGCTTGTCCGTCAGGTCAAGAGAATGTATGAAAATGTAGAGCTTTTCCGAAAAAGAATGGATGAAAAGGGACTAAAGCCCGAGGATATAAAGGGCGTTGAGGATTTACATAAGTTACCATTTTCCTATAAACAGGATTTAAGAGATTATTATCCTTACGGTCTTTTTGCCGTTCCTATGAGTGAAATCAGAAGAGTTCACGCTTCTTCGGGAACAACAGGAAAGCAGATAGTTGTAGGCTATACCGATAATGACCTCGAAATGTGGGCAGACTGCTTTGCAAGAATGCTAATCGCCACAGGTAACGATGAGAACTCTTTTGTTCAGGTATCCTATGGATTAGGCCTTTTCACAGGTGGCTTTGGTGCGCATGACGGTGCTGTGCGAATTGGTGCTACCGCAATCCCGATTTCTGCAGGTAACACCCAAAGACAAATTCAAACAATGATTGATTTCGGCGCAACGGTGCTTTGCTGTACTCCGTCTTATGCCCTTTATCTCGGTGAAACCATCGAGGAAATGGGAGTTAAGGATAAGCTTAAATTAAAGGCAGGAATATTCGGCGCAGAGCCTTGGACCGAGGAAATGCGTCATCAGATAGAGGAAAAATTAGGTCTTAAGGCCTATGATATTTACGGACTTTCCGAAATAATGGGCCCAGGTGTTTCCTATGAATGCGAATATCAGTGCGGTATGCATGTTTGTGAAGATAACTTTATTCCTGAAATTATTGACCCCGATACCGGTGAGGTGCTTCCCGAAGGCGCTCAGGGTGAGCTTGTGTTCACAACCATAACCAAGGAGGGCTTCCCCCTTATCAGATACAGAACAAGGGATATCTGTTCTCTTAATTATGAGCCCTGTAAGTGTGGCAGAACCCACGTTAGAATGAATAAGCCTCAGGGCAGAACGGATGATATGCTTATTATCCGTGGTGTAAATGTATTCCCCTCACAGATAGAAGAGGTTCTTCTGAATGTTGGCGGAGATATAACCCCCAACTATCAGATAGTAGTAGACCGTAAGAATAACACCGATACCTTTGAGGTTAATGTAGAGATGAGCGAGGAAATGTTCTCAGACGGTGTTAAGGGAATCGAGAAGATAGAAAAGCTTATAACCGAAAAGCTCAGAAGCACATTGGGAATTGCTCCTAAGGTAAATCTTGTTAACCCCAAATCTATCGAGCGTAGTGAGGGTAAAGCAAAGAGAGTTATCGATAAGCGTAAATTACATTAAGAAAGGGCAGGATACTAATATGTTTATAAAACAGCTTTCAATATTTGTTGAGAATAAACCGGGCAGACTTCATTCAATAATGGATGCGTTAGGCGAAAACGGTGTGGATATCAGCGCTCTTTCTATTGCTGATACAACCGATTTCGGAATTTTAAGAATAATCGTAAGCGATATTGATAAGGCAAGAGAGGTTCTTCGTGAAATCGGAGTTATTTCTAAGGTTACCAATGTTATTGCAGTTTATATTGACCATAAGATAGGCGGACTTGCCGCAGTGCTTGACCATATATCCGATGCAGGAATAGGCATTGAATATATGTATGCATTCTTAGGCAGAACCGAGGGTAAAGCCCTTATGGTTCTCAAGGCAGACGATGAGGAAATGGCTGCAGAGGTACTGAGCGCTAACGGTGTTAAGCTCGCTTCAATGGAAGAAATATAAGAAAAAAGCACCCCAAGGATTAATCCTTGGGGTGAATTTTATTTTTTTCTGCGATATTGTTTTGCTATAAAGTCATAAACCTCATCCTGCTTGGGCTTTGATAGATTTCTTATTATGGTAATAGCGCCCTTTTCCTTGTTGGTTAAGGGGCGGAAGGGATCCTCAGGCTCCGGATCAATAGGATTTGGCTCGGGCTCTCGAAGTATATTTCGGCTGAAAAAATTTTCAATGCGCACATCCAGAATTTTTGCAATTTGCCAAAGTGTTATAGCGGGAATATTGCCCTTGCGCTCCATCTGGGAATAGGTGCTAAGCTTCATATCCAAAATATCTGCTATGTCAGACTGCTTGTAGCCCATCATTTTACGGTAGTTAGCAACGTTTTCATTAATTATTAAATAATCATTTTTTTCTTCTTGAAATAACATACTCTCACCTTATTTTATACTTGACTTAAATTTATGGAATTGGTATAATTTCATAGTAGCCTAAGCATTTAAACTTGAATCAGTGGTACAATGCCCTAAATAAGTGCTGGAGTGGCTCAGTTGGTAGAGCAGCTGATTCGTAATCAGCAGGTCGTGGGTTCGAGTCCCATCTTCAGCTCCAAGAGGTCTTAAAGCGTTGTCTTTAAGACCTCTTTTATTTTTCAAAAAACAAATTTTATGTAGATATTATATTATAAATGTCGAAAAATGTCAATAATAAGAAAAATTTTGCTATAAAAAGTAAAAAAATGATACTAGACACATAACTTTCTATATAGTAAAATTATGGCATAACGGAATTCAAAAAAGGTGGATTTGTGGACTATGGATTGGTTTATAAGAGAAGAAAATTTTAATAAGGATAATATCGAGCTTAACGGAAGCCGTTATCTTATAGGAAACGGTTATATGGGATATAGAGGTACTCTCGAGGAGTTTGGAGCTCAGCAGTTAGTAGCTTTAAATCTTGCAGGACTTTTTGACCAAAACGGTCAGCTTTGGAGAGAATCTGTTAATGCTCCCAATCCTTTTTATACCGTAACCTACATAGATAATAAAGAGCTTAACCCCTTAATAAGCGATGTTGTAGCTCATGAGCAAACCCTTTATATTGATAAAGGAATACATACAAGAAGAACTCAGTTTAAGGTTGATAATACTGTAATAACCGTAGAGGCAGAACGTTTTGTAAGTATGAAGCGTGAAAATTTAGCCGTTCTTAAGTATTCTGTATCTGCCGATAAGAATACTGAAATTAAGGTAAAAACCCTTGTTGATTCCAATGTTTGGAATATAAACGGAGACCATTTTGCCGTAGAAGAAAGCAAGTCGGAGAACGGCATAAACATAATGTCGTTAAGAACCCTCGAAAAGGGAATACCGATGAGGGTTTATGAGTATATTCAGAGCGGGGAAAATGATAATACCGTAACCTTGAAGCCCGATGAAACCTTTACAATAATTAAGGTTTGCGGAATATATTGGGGCGAGGAAATAGAAAGCTCATATGAAAGCTTTAAAAATGTATGCTCCAAGGAATATGAAGAGCTTAAAGCGGAGCATATCGGAGTATGGCAAGGAATATGGGAAAATTCCGATGTTGTAATCGAGGGTGACAAGGAAGCCCAGAAGGCTATGAGATACAGCATATATCACCTTTCCTCCATAGTCCCAAGAAATACTGATAAATCAGGTATACCTGCCCGTGGCCTTTCGGGACAGGTGTATAAAGGCGCATCCTTTTGGGATACTGAAATGTTTATGCTTCCCTTCTTTTCCTTTACCGACCCCTCTCTTGCAAAAAACCTTGTAAATTACCGTCTTAATACGATTGACGGAGCCAAGCGAAAGGCAAAGGAATTTGGTCATAAGGGAGCTTTTTATGCCTGGGAAAGCCAGGAAACAGGGGATGATGTTTGCACCCTCTTTAATATAACCGATGTGTTTACAAACCGTCCTATGCGTACCCATTTTAAGGATAAGCAAATTCACGTAACGGCAGATGTTGTGTATGGTTTATGGGAATATTGCACCGTAAGCGGAGATTATTCTGTTTTGGCTTGCGGAGGTCTGGATATGATATATCAGTGCCTTTTGTTCTTCTATAGCTATTCCTGCTATAAGCCGATGGAAAACAGATATGAAATCAACGACGTTGTGGGCCCTGATGAATATCATGAGAGGGTAAACAACAATCCTTATACGAATAAAATGGCGGCATATACAGCTGAAGTTTTTGCCAAAGCATTAGAGTATGTAAAGGAAAATAATAAGGATATTTACGAAAAGTTTATAGATAAAAATGATATTTCCTGGGTACAGGATTTCCTTGAAAAAATTTATATTCCGGAGCCTGATGAGAGGGGAATAATCGAGCAGTTTGACGGATATTTCCGCCTTGAGGATGTTTCTCTTGAGGAACTGAAAGAACGCATTATTATCCCCAACGAATATCTGGGCGGAACAAACGGTCTTGCAACAACCACAAGGATTTTAAAGCAGGCGGATGTTGTGATGCTCCTTAACGTGTTCAGAGCCCATTATGATTCCGAGATAAAAAGAATAAATTGGGAGTATTATGAGCCATATACCGAGCATGGCTCGTCCCTTAGTGCCTGTGCATATGCAATAGTTGCGGCAGAAATAGGAAAGCTTGAATGGGCTTATGAGTATTTTATGAAGACGGCAACGGTTGATTTAACGGGAAAAACCAAGCAGTATCTAGGCTCCCTTTACATAGGCGGAACCCATCCTGCGGCTAACGGCGGAAGCTGGAATACCGCAGTATTCGGCTTTGGCGGGGTTAGCTATACGGAGGATACTATCGATATTTCTCCGAGAATACCAAAGCATTGGAAATCCTTAGAATTTAAGCTTCTTTGGAAGGGTGTAAGAATTTCCGTCAGGGCAACTCAGAATAACGTTGAGGTTAGCTGTGATGGAAACAGCGATAATATTAATATCACCGTAAACAAAGAAAAATTTACTGCATAAGCAGTTATCGAAAGAAGGAAAATCGGCAATGAAAAGCTATTCGGCTGTGGTTATTTCGGCAGGCTATGCCGGTATAGGATATGGGCTTTGCAATGATAATGTTTTGATACTCGAAAAGGGCGAAATGCCGGGAAGCGATTTTCATTCTGTTTTAAGACCTTGCGAAAAATTAACCCCTCCAAAGACTGAAAAGTGCAAGAAATTCTTTGATTTTCTTAGAGCAAATTCCCTTATAAAAGAGGGTTTTGCTGATGCTTTAGAGATGAGCCTTGCTCTTTGTAAATATATCAATTTGCAGCCGAAAAAGCCCGAAATTCTCCTTGATGCTCAGCTGATTGAGGTGTCCAAAGAGGTCGATGGCTTCGAGGTAGAATACCGCACGAATACAGGTATTCATACCGTTAAGGCCAAGCGAGTTATCGATACATCCTTCCTTTGCGATTCTGCAAGGGAAAATGCCAATATAGAAAAAAAGCAGCTTCATATTTATTTGAGTAATATGCCTGATGGATATAAAGAAAGCATTTCAAAAGCTTATAGTGATGTTAAATTTTATGAAGGCTTTTATGAAAATGAGGCCGTTGTAAGCTTCGGATTTTCTCCTGAAACCACCATTTTTGAAGCAAGAGAAATTATAGAAAAAAGCTTTGAAAAGGCCTTTAATAACCAATATCCCGTTATAGATATGATAAGCTTTGAGTTTGATGTAATAGCAACGGTTCTTAAAAAAGAAAATATAATCTGGTTGCCGCCCCATTCCTTCCCTGACCCCATAGCGGCCTTCGATGCAGGATGCAGTTTGGAGGTATAAAAATGGATTATTACGAGTTAAGAGATGGAATAAGCCGAAAAGAGAAGTGCGAGGATATAACCTTTGATATCCAATACGATTTGTTGGTGGCAGGTCTGGGTTCGGCAGGTACATATCTTGCTATGAGCGCAGCCCGAGAGGGCATTAGTGTACTGGGAATTGAACGAGGAAATTGTTGCGGCGGTATGAGTGTTCAAGGCTCAGTTAACGGCCATTATAACGGATGCCCCGGCGGAAGCTACGAAAAGGATGATTCCGATGTGGCGGATAAGGTAGGAAGGATTTACACCCCCTATTATAATCATCCCGATGCTAAAAAATTAAAACTGGAAAAAAGGCTTAGAGAATACGGCGTAAAGATAGAATACCGTTCGGTAATTCTGGGAGTTTATGTTCAAAATGATGAAATAAAGGGCGCTAAGCTTTTAATTGACGGGAAAAAGATAAACTGCGGATGTAAATTCCTTTCGGATAGCACCAGTGACGGTCATATTCTAAGAATTCTCGGAATAAAGGGAAGCTATGGCCGTGATTTTGACGGAGCCGCTGCGCCCTTTTCCAGTGTAAAGGTCTTAAGACGGGGAGATTTTATAACCAGAACAAACCACGATAGCGGTTATATAAATCCTTATGATGATAAGACCTTTTCAGAAGCTTGTATTAGGGCTCACGGTCAGCATTTTGGGGATAAAGAGCAGGAAAATGATAGGTTTTTATATATTGCTCCGCTAATAGGAAACCGTGAGGGTATGACCTTTGAGGGTGAACAAACCCTAACACTTGCCGATATTTTAGAGGAAAAAGTATGGGAAAATGAGCTGTTTTGCGCCTTTTCCGATATAGATAAGCATGGCTTTGACCGTGCCTTTGAAAGTGAGCTTTTCAAGGAATGGTTTGTTGTAAGCAATTTAAGTACCGTAACCTTTAAAATAAGGGTTCCCTTGGGTGTTATAATTCCAAAGGGTAAAAGGGGATTAATTTCTGTATCAAGATGCATTAGCACCGATACATACGCTTCAGCGGCTGTAAGGATGAATATCGATATGTACAGATTAGGTGAGGCTTCCGGTGTTGCCGTTGCAATGGCGGTAAAAAATGGCGTTAACTCTCTTTTGGATATTTCGGCTCCCGAGCTTAAAAGCAGGGTAGAGGAGCTTGGCTGTTTTGACGGATATCCCGATAGAAAAAAAGGCTTTGTAGAGCGTTTTCCTGTCCGTAAATACATAGAAATACAATGGCTTAATAATTTTGAGGATATAAGAGAAGCCCTTTCGGGGGATTGTCCCGGTATTGCTATATGGTCCTGCAGAATTATGGGAGAAAAATGTCGTGAGAGACTGATGGAATTTACCCAAAGTGAAAACATAAATTTGCGGTATAATTCGGCGGTAGCGTTAGGCCTTTTAAGGGATGAACAAAGCATACCGATACTCAGAGAAATCGTTGAAAACAGATGTGAATATCATTATCTTGACTGTCGCCGCAGTAATCAGCTTCGTAGCGTTATAGCCATCTATCTGTTGGGAAGATTTGGGGACATGGGAATTATAGATGAACTATCCGATATCCTTAAACCCGAGGAATACAGCAAAAAAATGTATCATACATACAAGGAGACGAACTACAAGCTATCCATAGTTGAGGGTCTTAACTCGGTTTATTATCAGCATTTTTCCTTTAGCTGTGAGGCACTTTTGGATATAGCAAAAATGCACCCCGAAAAAAGGGATGCAATAAATAAAATTTTATTGGATGCAGTTAAGGATAAAAGCTATATAGCAAGAATAACCAGTCATCAAGAAGGAATTTATTTTAAACTTGCGGAAGATATAATAAAAAGAATAAAAAACAGAACTTGAAAATCAAGTTCTGTTTTTTTATTTATTGATTTTTCTGAATTTAGAGGGCGACATGCCGTATTTTTTCTTGAAAAGGGAATACATCCAGGAAAGGTTTGTATAGCCGCTGTCGTAACAAATATCTATAATTTCTTCCTCGGTATAAACGAGGGTATTTGCTATATATGTGAGCCTTAAATCGTTTATATAGCTCATTGCGGTGTAGCCCAAATGCTTTTTAAAGCTACGGCACAAATGCTCCTTTGAATGGCCTGAAAGCTCAACCATTCTATCAATACCCAAAGAGAAATTTTCTATCTTTTTCATTTCGCTGCAAACCTTGGATAGCCATTCGGGTATGGTTTTTTCTGCTATAACCGCTCTGTTTTCAGAGAAATATTTAACGAATATCCAAGCGATAGTTGAACGCATAGTGCTGGCTTTTAGAGCCTTATTTTCAATGTCTATCGAATTAAACTGACTTAAAAGCTCCAAAAATTCGGCAGCTTCAAAGGAATTAAGTATAACATAAGGGGGCAAAGGTGCGCTTAGTAGCTGCTTTGAAGGAAAGGCATCAGAAAGATAATCAAAAAGCTTTTCAACTATGGAGCATTCAAGTCCTATATGTATTATTTCTATTTCCTTTAATTCGGGATTCAAAAAATCGTGGCAGTCATCAGGACGAATAAAAACAAGACTTCCTCGTGGTAATTTGTAGATAGAACCGTTGGCGAGATGGGTGCAACCGTCCTTCGGTAAAAACAAAATTTCAAAATAATCGTGTTTATGGAGGGTTAAATCATTATCGTCCTTTGTAAAACAATTATATTTAAACCCAAGCCCTGTCTCAAGCCTTGTGGCTCCACGGTAAACGATATGTGTTAATGATTCTTTCATTAAAATATCCTCGTTTTGGTATATATTGTGTTTTGTGATTTAATTATATATACATTTTGTTGCAAATGTCAATCCATTTTTAATTATGTGCTAAATTTTGGAAGCTGTCAATAAAATAAAAAATATCAAATCAGGGGTATGAGATGTATTATGCGGCTATTATATATGTATATACTTTATTTCCAATTTTATCCTGACAATAAATTGCATATCAATAAACTACAAAAAATATATCAATGTAACGAAAGAACGTATTATTATAATAGTATATAATATTTGTGTAAAATGCATAAATTGTATGCATTGATTATAATTTTTTTGAAAATTTTGCCTTATATTACGGATAAAAGCCAAATTTTCAAGAAATCAATACTACCAAAAACATAGTTAACGAGGTGTAAATTATGAAATCGGTTAATCTAAGAAAAATTGTTGCAACGGTTTTAACGGCAGTATTGCTTATTTGCATGGTCTGTGTAACAACCTCGGCAGCGGTAAGCTATAAGGGAAAGGGAAGCAAATCCAATCCTTACATAGTTGAAACGGTTGAACAACTCGATGGTATGAGAAACAACCTTAAGGCTCATTACAAATTAGGAAATACTATTGACCTATCTACAGTTGCCAATTTCAAGCCTATCGGAACCCTGGATGCTCCCTTTAAGGGCACCTTTGTTTGCGACCTTGATGAGAGCGGCAAGCCGAAGTTTGCAATAAAGAACCTCAAAATAGAGATAGCTCCTGCGGGATGCACTAAGGCAGAAAAGTTTTCGGGATATAAAGAAAACAAATCTGGTTGGGAAGCAGGTCTTTTCGGATGCGGCTCGGGAGCAACAATCAAAAACATCCTTGTTCTTGATGCAACCGTAGTAAGCAAGGTTGAAGGCTGCTATATGATGAATAGCGATTACACCATAAATCCCGGTACTAATGAACAGGGAGCAGGAATCCTTATGGCTATCGGTAAAAAGGTAACCATAACAGGCTGCGGTGTAAGCGGAACGGTAACAGCTGCTTGTAATCACGTTGGAGGAATGTTAGGTTTGCTTGAAGGCTCAAAGGTAAGCAAAAGCTATTCCTATGCTAACGTAACCTCAACAGGTGCTTGGGGAAGCGGTGGATTAATCGGAAGCATGAATAAAAAGTCATCGGTTAACACCTCTTTTTACAGTGGAACCTTCAGCGGAGGTCAAACCCATGCGGGAGCCTTTGCAGGTGACTGCTTCCTTGATGCAACTGTAACCGACTGTTGGGCAGAGGGAACGGTTCTTACAGAGGATTCAGGATGCTTTGCAGGAACAAAAAATCACAGCGATGATTCAGATTTAGAAAATGTTGATGTTTGTAAGAATACATACACCTTGGCAAAAATAGAGGGCAGAAAAAATGCTCAGTCTAACAAGAAGGTTAAAAACAACAACTATATAACAAACGAAGTCGGCGGTTTTGAGATGGGCTTTGCGGCAGCAAGTCAGCAGGAAATGAACGAAGCCTTCAAATCTCTTTCAAATTGGGTTGTAAAGGATGGTACATATCCTCAGCTCAAGGGTATAGTACCTGTAAAGGATGCTTCGGTTTATGTTGTAAACGAGGTAACCGATGAGGTTCCGGAAGATACCGCATCAGAAAATCAGGCAACACAAGAAGATACCCAGACTTCTAATGGAGATAAAAAGGCAGAGGTTGAAACAAATGTTATTGAGGATGATTCCTTGATGAGGGTAAGCACACCTGAGCTTATTCTGATAATAGTACTCAGCTCATTGATAGTTGCTGCAGTTATCGGCAGCGGTATAACAATGGTTCTTATACTTAAAAAGAAAAGCTAATAAGGGGAGGAAGGAAATAATGGTAAAAAACTTCAAACGTTTATTCGCAATTTGCTTATCTTTGATAATACTGATAGGCATACTCAGCGTAACCGCATCGGCGGCGGTAAGCTATAAGGGAAAGGGAAGCAAATCCAATCCTTATATAGTTGAAACTGTAGAGCAGCTTGAGGGTATGAGAAATAACCTTAAGGCTCATTACAAACTGGGAAATACTATTGACCTATCTACAGTTGCTAATTTTAAACCTATTGGTACACTGGATGCTCCCTTTAAAGGCACCTTCGTTTGCGACCTTGATGAGAGCGGCAAGCCTAAGTTTGCAATTAAAAATTTAAAAATAGAAATTGCTCCTGCGGGATGCACCAAGGCAGAGGGCTTCTCCGGTTATAAAGAGAACAAATCCGGTTGGGAGGCAGGTCTTTTCGGTTATGCTTCGGGAGCAACGTTTAAAAATATTCTTGTTCTTGATGCAACGGTTGTAAGTAAGGTTGAGGGTTGTTACCAGATGAACGGTGACTACACTGTTAACCCCGGAACAGACGAACAGGCAGCCGGCATTTTGTTAGCCCTTGGTAAAAAGGTAACTGTAACGGGATGTGGCGTAAGCGGAAGCGTAACCTCGTCATCAAACCATACCGGCGGTATGATAGGTAACATTGATAGTTCAAAGGTAAGCAAATGTTATTCCTATGCAACCGTAACCTCAACAGGAGCCTGGAGCTCAGGCGGTTTAGTTGCAACTATTTCAAAATCAACCGTGTCTACTTCTTTTTACAGTGGAACCTTCAGCGGCGGTCAAACCCATGCAGGTGCTTTTGCAGGTGACGTTTATGATGAAGACAGTAAGGTTACTGACTGTTGGGCAGAGGGTACTGTAAAGACTGAGGATTCGGGATGCTTCCTTGGAACTAAGAACCATACTGACGGAACAGACCTTGAAAGTGTTGATATGGCAAGCAACTGTTATACCCTTGCCAAGATAGAGGGCAGAAAGAATGCTCAAACCAATAAAAAGGTTAAAAACAATAACTACATAACAAACGAAATCGGCGGATTTGAAATGGGCTATGCGGCTGCAAGTCAGCAGGAAATGAACGAAGCCTTCAAATCTCTTTCAAATTGGGTTGTAAAGGATGGTACATATCCTCAGCTCAAGGGTATAGTACCTACTAAGGATGCAGCAGCCTATGTTGTAAACGAGGTAACTAATGATGCTCCTGCCGAGGATACCTCTTCTGAATCTGAAACACAGACGGATGGAGAAAAATCCGAAGAGGAAGAAAAGGAAGCTGACCTTCAGGTTAAAACCGTTTTCGATAACACTCTCACCTCCTTAAGAGGAACAGAGCTTGTATTGGTAATAGCCCTCGGAGCGTTGGTATTCATAACAATGGTTGCGGCTGTAGTTGTTTTTATTGTTGCAATAAAAAAATTCGGTGTCGGCGCCAACGCAGCACAGGATGAATTGTCAGCAGAAACAGAAAACGAGGAATAAAAATGGCATTAACAGAAAGAGAATTAATATTAAAACGCAGTAAGCGTAAGGGACAGTTTGTAAAGGATTTATCCTATACTCTTCTTGCTTTACCTGCAATAATCTGGTTATTCTTCTTCCATTATATGCCTGTTTCGGGTATAGTTCTGGCTTTCAAGGAGTACAGATTTAACGAAGGAATTTTCGGCAGTCAGTGGATAGGCTTTAAGAATTTCGAGTTTTTCTTCAAATCAACAGATGCTTTGGTGGTTTTAAGAAACACTATCGGATATCACATTATAATAATGTTTGTTCTTAACCTTATAGGCGGTATGATAGTGGCACTTATGCTGTATGAGGTAAGAAGTAAATTTGCAAATAAGCTATATCAGACCTCAATGATAATCCCCGACTTTATTTCCTGGATAATCATTTCTTACATAGCTTATCTGTTCTTGAATCCCGAGGATGCAGGTATATTAAATCAGATAATAAACTTCTTCGGCGGCGAATCCATAAACTGGTATAACGAGCCATCCTATTGGCCTTTCATAATCATATTCTTCCAGTGTTGGAGAGCGGTTGGTATGGCGAGTCTTTATTACTATGCAGCCCTTCTGGCTATTGACCCCTGTCTTTTCGAGGCAGCTTCATTGGACGGTGCAGGAAAGTTCCGCCAGATATGGCACGTTTCGGTTCCTGAGCTTATGCCTATGGCTTGTATAGTTCTTATAACGCAGCTCGGAGGAATACTTAACTCCAACTTTGATATGTACTATCAGCTTCCGATGAACTCGGGTGCACTTTACCCCGCAACCGACGTTATTTCCACATATATTTACCGTGGCCTTGTTCAGGGCTCCATCGGTCCAACAGCTGCGGTAGGACTTTTCCAGAATTTTGTTGGTTGTATTTTGATTTTGCTTACTAACGGTCTTATCAAGAAGATAAGTCCCGAAAATGCAATGTTTTAGAAAGGGGTGGCATTTTTGAAGAATAATAAAGCATTAACGGCATTTATTCACATTGTTTTTACTATAATGACAATCGGATTTTTAGTGCCATTCCTTATTATAGTTTCGGTTTCAATTTCAAATGAAAACGATATCGTGAGATACGGCTTCTCGCTTATTCCGAAACAGATTGATTTCACAGCATTTGAAATTCTTTTCGAGGATTTCAGCGGAATAGGAAGGTCTCTTGTGCTAACGGCTGTGGTTGCAGCAATAGCACCCCTCCTTTCCTGTACGGTTCAGGCTTTGATAGCTTATCCGCTATCACGAAATGATTATTCATTACGTAAATACATTACCTGGTACATAGTTTTCACTATGATTTTCAGCGGCGGTACAATTCCCACCTACGTATTCATAACCAAGTATTACCATTTGGGTAACACACCGCTTTTATACCTGGTTTCGGGTATGGTTTCTGCCTGGGGTATTATTCTTTACAGAACCTTCTTTAAGGGTATACCCTCCGAAATGATAGAATCCGCCTTTATTGACGGTGCAAATCAGATACAGATTATATGGTACGTTGTTTTGCCGATGGCAAAATCAATTTTTGCAATTCAGTATTTCACAGGCTTTATAGGAAGATGGAACAACTTTGAAACCTCCCTTCTTTATATGACCGATGAAAAATGGTTCACAATTCAGTACTTTATGCAGCGTATTCTGAATAATGCGGAAATATTGAAACAATCCTATGTCCAACAAGGACTTAGTCACGATATAGATATTCCGGTTATGACGATGCGATATGCAATGTGTATAATAGCAGTTTTACCCGTATTTATTTTATTCCCCTTTGTTCAGAAGTATTTCTCAAAGGGTATGGCAGTTGGCTCTGTAAAAGGTTAAATTTAGGAGGTATATGAAAATGATGAAAAAAGTAATTTCCTTAATTCTTGCGATTTTGGTTGTAGTGAGTGCCGCAGTTTGCCTTTCATCCTGTGGTGAAAAAACAACAACAATTAAGTGGGCAACTTCCTGGTCAGGTCAGGAGGACGATGCCGCAATTCTTAAAGTAGTTAACAAAAAGCTGGAAGAAGCTCTTCCCGGAATTCAGATTGAATTTGTTGAGTTTAATGCTCAGAAATGGACTCAGCAGATGGCAGCAGGAGAGGTTATAGACCTTGCTTGGGCAGGCTTCTCTATTAATATGGATGCCGAAATAACCAACGGCTCATATATGGCTCTTAACGATTTAATCAATGAAAAGGATACTCCTAATATCTGGAAAGAATGGAAGGAAGAATATCCTGAGGATTATGAATCGGGAACAGTTAACGGAAAGCTTTATGCAGTTCCCAATCAGCAGCCTTTAATAAGCGAGACTCCTTTCCTTAAGATTCCCGCTTCCTTAATGGAATATTTTGATGTTGATGCCTTCCTTAAGGCTACCTATGCTTCACCTAAGACTACCCGTGCGGTATATGAAGTGCTTGATAAATATTTCAAGAAAATATTCGAGATAAACGCAGTTGATACCGACCTTGTTTCCAAGAGTGTTGATATTCAGAATCTTTATACATATCTTGTATCCAGAGGATATACTGCTATCGATAAGAACTCTCAGCTTTACTATGATACCTTCAGTGATGATGTTAAGCTTGTAAATATCGCTGAAACCGAAGAATATAAGCTCTTTATGGAGTATGCAGTTAAGTGGTATAAAGAGGGATACATTGCTAAGAACGTTCTCGTAAGCGGCGGCGCTTCCGGTTCAAGACTTTCTCCCCTTACTGCACATATAAACGGAATGTGGTATGAGCTTGATGACCCTGCTCGTGGAATCCGCAAGGTTTATGACACCGAGGGTGAGCTTGAACAGTATTACCTTAATATTGAACCCGCTGATTACAGCCACAAGGCTTTAGGTCCCAGTATTTTAGGTTCTGAATCAACCTATTATACTATTCCTTACACCAGTAAGAATCCCGAAAAGGCTATCAAGTTCCTTGATTTCCTCCGTTCACCCGTTGGAACTCCCGGTAACGAGATACTTAACCTCTTAGTTTACGGATTTGAAAAGAACAGTGCAGAAGCAAAGGAATTAGGCCGTTATCACTATACTCTTGACGGCGATTTGGCTATCGGTAACGGATATACCCTCCAGCCCGATTCCAGCGCTCCTTATGGTAAACCCCACTGGGCAATCGGAAACGTATTCCTTACCTACCGTACTCCCAATATTTTAGAGGGTCAGGGCGAATACGCTAAGAAGTATGAGTCTGAAACAATTAAAACCTTTAAGAAGACACCTCTTTACCGTTTCCGTGCTGATACCTCATCCTTGAGCGTTGAAATAGGAAATATAACCTCAGCCTATACCGAGTATCATGACCGTTTGATATGCGGTGTTGACGGCGATAATTATATGAATACCTATAATGCCTATATGAAGAAGCTTAACGATGGCGGAATGGCCAAGATTAAGGAAGAGCTTCAGAAGCAGGCTGATAAATATATGGCAGAAAATAAGTTTTAAATAAATAAAGCATTACAGAAAGGAGAATGGCTTTGAAAACCGGATTTAAGAAACTGGCAATAATAGTTTTCACTGTTGCGATAATTTTAACGCAGTGTATAATTCCGGCATTTGCCCTTACCCCTCAGACAGTGCAGTTCGACAGTAATGCTGTATCGGCTAAAAAGGGTGATACAATCACCCTGCCGATAGTTATTTCATCTGATAAGGCTATAGATATAGGCGGCTTATCCTTATACATTAAATATAAGACAGATTGTTTATCATATGTCGAGGGAAGCGGAGCGCCCCTTGTTGACGGTATGAGCGATGCGGTATTCTTTAATAGTACCACCGGAAGATTATCCTTTGCATGGACCTCCGGTAAAGTGCTAACAATACCGAAAAAAACCGTGTTGCTTAAGCCTCAGTTTAAGGTGCTTGATTCTGCAGTAGAGGATGCCGATGCTCAGCTTGTTATAACAGAAGCATATACCATTTCGGGGGCACAGGTAATCGATTTAACAGTAGGCAATGCCAATATAAACTTTGATATAACCGTAGCTTCTGAGGATAGTCAGGTGCAGAAGGTTGAAAAACTCATAAACGATATCGGAAAAGTTGAATATTCCGATGAATGTCTTAAGAAGATAGTTGATGCCGCATCTGCATATTCGATTTTAAATGAAAATCAGAAGCAGAAGGTTAGCAATTACAATAAGCTTTCTGAAGCCTTAGTTGAATATGAAAGACTTCGTATTGAAGCTGAGGAAAGCGCTGTTAGCGAAGAAATTTCCAAATTTATGGATAATCATAAAACGGCTCTCGCTCTTACAACCGATACAGTTAAGATTTCGGACGAAACTGCTGTACTGAACGCAATAAATGCCTTTAACAGGCTTAGCAAGGAAGCACAATATAAGATTTATTCTTATAGCTCTCAGCTTAAAACTGTAAGAGAAAAAATAACTGCTCTTAAAAAGACAGAGGAGCAAAAACAAGAGGCGGCAGCCGAAGAGGCAAGGCTTAGAAAAGAAGCTCAGCAGTATGCTGCAACCTTCAAGGAAGAAAAGGCTCCCTTCCTTTCTCTTAAGGTTGAGGACCTTTTAGCCGACCATTATACAGGACTTAATGATGCTCTGGAAAATATCAATATGCTTTCCGAGCTTAACCCTTATGTAAACGAATACCTTAAGGTTGAGAAAGCTCTTTTAACAGAGTTTATGGAAAAGGTTAAGGAAATTATCAAGCAAAACGAAGAGAATCAGATTCCTTCGGAGCAGATAGATGCCGATATATTCCGCAATACTTTTTCATATATACTGTCACTAACTGCCGAAACCGTAACCATAGACGATGCTATTGATGTAAGACTCGCATCGGCTATGTATGAAATGCTTGACCCGGCAGTTCAGGCATTACTTAGCAACGAATATTCAATTATTGAAGAGCTGCTTTCCAAGGTGGATACATTATCCCCCGAAGCCGATACCGAGGCTGAGGATGATGGCGAAGCTGAAGGAGATAATCAACCCGTAGTAAACAACGGCGGCTCAGCAGGAGTAGGAAAGGTAACAATGCGCTTCGCTAACAGACAGATGGGCGCTATTATATGGATACTTTTATTACTCTTTGCGCTTTCAGCAATTATATTTGCTGCATTGCAGGTATTTTACCACTATTTCTGCAAGCCGAGAATGGCTGCAGGAGATGACGAATGGGAGGAGGAAGACATATGAAAATATCAAAAAGCTCAGTTATAAAGCTTTTATCGGTATTGATGTGTGCAATTTTGATTTGTGTTGGAAGCATTATGCTTAATGCTTCGGCAGAAGAAATTAATGAAATCAATCCCGAATTGACACTTGCTAAGATAGACAGTGATGTTGAAAATGATTTTTACAGCAAGGGATTATATGTTCAAACCTCCGACTTTTCTCAGGGAGAAGGAAAATACAATATAAAGAGTAACTCCTATGTTGCCTGGTCTTATAACGATGATATTGCATTTGCTTATAAAAAGTATAATGTATCGGAAAATGCAGGCGATTATATGGAGGCTGTAATAACCCTCGATGCTATGCCCAATGCAATGTCAGGAACGCTGCATCACAATGCTTCGGCAGGAATTATGTTCCGTTCAGGCCTTGAAAGTGATGATGCTGAGGTTTTCCTTCACGTACGTGGCTCGCAGGTTCTTGCAGTTTACCGTACTAAAAAGGGTAACGGCACATCCGTTCAGTATACGGGAGTAACCGTAAAATTCCCCTTGCAGATGAAGATGGTTAAAAAGGCTAACAGCGTTACCCTTTCATATAAATCTGCCGATGGTGACTGGTTAGGCTTTAAATATCCCGTTGGTCTTAATGCAAAGGGACCGCTTTACGTGGGTATTGCTGCTCACTCCTGTGAACAAACCACAACAATTAATGCTAATTTCTCAAACTTTACCCTAAAGGGTGTTGGAACCTATGACGGTACCGATGCTCCTACCGAAACTCCCAGTGAGGAATCGGAATACGTAGCAGAGGACGGACCTATCGGTAAAGACGTAATAATGAGAGAAACCTTTACCGACGGCAGCCTTACCAATAAACCTGCTTCGGTTACAAATCCCATCTGGCCCGAGCCCGAAGAATTCAAGCTCGTTAACCAGAACGGCAACAGGGTATGGGAAAGAACCTTTATTGACCAGAACGACTGGGTAGGCGGCGATTGGACCGATTATAAGGTAAGTGTTGATGTTCAGTTTACCGAAAACTGTAACCCAAATCCCGAATCTGCCAGTAACACCTTCAGGCTCTATGCAAGACATACGGGCATCGAGTTTTACGGACACAGTCATTATGCCGCAGTTGTTACAAACGGCTACAAGATAGAGCTTTATAAGCTTACGTACAGTAAAAACGTTCCATCGGATAACGGATACTTATTGAGTGAAACTGTAAGCCTCAGAGATTACTTTGATGACGACAATATAGCCGATAATGAAAACAAGTATACCATTTTAGGTGACGGTAAGTATCATAACCTTGCAATGAAGGTGTTTGATAATAAGATAACCGTTTATTGGGATGGTAAAGAGATGATTTCGTACACCGATACGGGCGAATCAAACAAGACCACAGGTAAGAGAGTATTCGGCTACGGTAACGTTGGTATAGGAACCTTCGAAACCTCGGTTTATGTTGATAATCTTACAGTTGAAGAGCTTGTTGATACCTTCGGCGGTGATTACGATAACGAAATCGGCGGCAACTGGGATTTGCCTATTCCCAATTACATAACAGAATGGGAAAAGAAGGACTATTAATCTAAACAATTTTGAATGGAGGAAATCACATGAAAATGTTTAAAAGAATTGCAGCATCTATCTTAAGTGTTGTTATACTTTTTTCCGCCGTTTCTGTTGAGAAAATAGTCTCTTTAGCAGAAAATCCCGAGCCTTCAAGCCAGGTTGAATATAAGGTAAGTCAGATGACTAACCTTTCTCAGCTTACCGAAGGCGGAAATATAACAATATACAGTAACTCTAACCCCGCTAAAGCTTCTTTGCAAAATGGAGTTTTAACATTGGGCGAGGATTCAGGATTAAGCCAATCAATGGTTTTCCTAAATCCTTATAACGATACTGCAAACAATTTAAAATATCCTGTAACCGGAGTTAAGGGCAGAATGCAGCTTGGTTGGATAAGCAGCACCGCCAGAACCGGTACAGTTTTCTATTTCGGCAAGGCTGCCGATAAGGTTGCAACAGAGGGTACAACAACGACTACAACCCATACATATAAAGGTAATACTGTTAATATATATGGAAGCACTGACGGTCTTGTGATAAGACTTCAGGCTATTAAAGCTACCCTTACAGAAACAGATGACGGAACAACCGTTACAAAAACCTATGCTTCAACCCATGAGGGAGATAGCGTAAGGGATACCTACGATGCACAGGCGATAGCAGGTCTTATAACATCTGATGCTACACAGAAGGCTGCTATAGCTGCAAAGCTTGCTGCAATAACCTCTATTAGTGCTAATGAGCGTTGGGCAGATTTTGAGCTATTATTTGAAAATGGCGATAAAACAAAGCCCTACCTTGCACTTAAGATAAATGTAGGCGGAGAAAATTATTCGTTTAATCTTCCTTTGCGTAGCAGTGGCGGAATGTCCTATGCGGATAAATTCTACGGCTTCGGTTCAACCTATCATGTATGGGCTGACCCCCGAGGCGGCAACGGCACAGGCGTTGGCAATTTCACCGTAAGCTATGATTTATCCGATTATTATGCTCCAAAGCTTGCAGAGCTTGAAAACGAAATCAAGGCTGTGGGAGCATTAAAGCAGGATAAAAAGGCACAGCTTGAAGAGTTATATGCAAAATATCAGGCTATTCCTGATGCACAGAAGCCCTATGTTAAAAATATTGATACCGTTATAAACGCCCTTAAGGCTTTCAACAACGGCGCATATATTTATGATGATTTTGAGGGCAATACACTCAACTGGAAAATAGCTTCAAAAATTACCGGTACTACCTATGACGATAACCTTGAAGAAACCAATGTATATTCTGATGCAGCGGCTTCTGATGCAGGTGATAACGGCAAGGCATTCTGGGGTATTCATTCATCGAAAGAGGATGAAAACAATAAGGTTTTATGGCTTAGAAAATCCTTTAATGCCCTTAATATGAAGCCTACCGAAAGCAATAACCAGACAAGACCTTCCGTTGTTGCAATAACAAAGGATATTTTACCTGAGGATGCAAAGATTGCCTTTGTATCAGGTAAGATGTATTTAACAAGCCACGGCTATGGCGGAACAGGTTATAAGTATTTCTCCGGTATTTCCTATAAATATAATGGAGAATATGCCTGGGATGCAATAGGTCTTAATGCGGCTTACACCACAACAGGTCAGTATGTTGCATTAAAGGCTGTTACGAGAACTGCCGAAGGCAAGGGCGGACTTGATAACTATTTCAGCAATTATGAAATTCTTGATGGAGAACCCTTCTCTGTTGATAATCAGTTCACTTTAGGTCAGTGGTTAGACTTTAACCTTGAATATGATTTCATTCTCGGCTGCTATACCTATGAGTTAAGCGGTAAGGGAAGAAGCGGGGAAACTGTTTCCATCAAGATAAAGCTTCTCGGCGGAACAGAGCTTTTAAGTGAGGTTGCATTACTTAATGCGGCTCCCACTCAGCAGAGCTTTGATAACATCGCAATAGGTCTTATTAACAGCGATTATGCTGAAAAGACTATAGCAGATTTACCTGCCGCATCAGAATTTACAATGAATGATGAGCAGAGCTTACTTGTTGTTCAGTCAGTGCTCAAGCGTCTTTCTGATGAAGAAAAGGCTAAGATAACCAATATGGCTGTTTATGATGCTGTTTATGCAAAATATAAAGAGCTTTTAGCACAGTTTGATGAAAGACTAAACATAAACGATAAGCTCACCTTTGAAGACGGAGAGTCAGGTATAGAATTCTTTGAAGCGGTAGATGCCGCGGGTGTTGCAGGCTGGCAGGTTACAGATAACCCCGAAAAGGCTGATAGCAATACCAGTTCAAAGGTACTTCAGATTACCCGAAATTACAGTGCGGATGCGGCAAACAGAGCTATCTATAAGATTAAAGATTCTGTAATGAACGGCTCCAAGCTTATTTCCAATATAAGCGGTAAGGTATATATCAAGAGCAGCGCAAACGCAACCATTATTTATGATTATGTTGATAGAGAAAACTGGAAGGGCTTCCAGTTGGATGTTAACGGTACCAGAGTTGCTGTTCGAACTGCTAATCGCAAGGAGGGTGCAGACCTTTCAACCTCAGGCAGAACAAACCTTAAATTAGAGCAAGAGGTTGACGAAACTCATGCAGTTGATAAAAACGGTGTTTGGGTTGAGTTTAATGTTGAATATGAGCTTTTACAGGCAAGACTCACTATAAAATATGAGCTTGACGGTAAGCTTTACACTGCTGAGCACACCGCTTGGCAGGTACTTAACGATACCTGTGAAACCAAGATAGGCTTCTGTACTGCAAGTACTACCTATATAGATGATATAAAGATTAATTTCCAAGGAACGGATGCATATTCAAAGGCACAGAATTTCCTTAAGGATAACAAGTATATCCTTAATCTTGTTCCTGCAAAAACCTTTATATCCGTAATCGATAAGGAATATGTTGAAAAGGTTGTGGCAGATTATGCCGCCCTTTCGGATGAAGCTAAGAATCATATTCCCTTTATCGGAGTAAGAGTTAATGATATCCTTGAGGCCTATAATACGGTTGATCCTAACTCTGCTCAGTCGCTTGCTGATAAGGCAGCCCTTGATAAGAAAAATAATACTCCTTCAAACTATAAAGAGTATATTTTAGAGGATAATTTTGAAGATGGTGTACGTTTCTGGCAGCCTGCAAGAGAGGTTGTTCTGAATACCGGTTCTATCACAACAGAATATCACGAGCTTTTCGGCAGTAATGTTCTTAAGATGACGGGTACGACTACCATTACACCTAAATCAATTCTTTTACCCGATAAGCCTCAGCTAAAGGAGGTATCCTTCAAAATTCTCCGTGAACCCACCGAGGCACAGGATTCCTACTGGCGTTTACGTATTTACACCGATTATAAGAACGATATTGATTTCAAGGGCTACGGCTTCTATAAGAAGGATGACGAAACAAAGGCTAACTACCGTGTTGTTTATCCCGATAAGAGCGTTTCACCCGTAAACTGTGACCTTAAGATGGACTGCATCTGGAACGTTAAGATAGTTTACGATGAGATGGGTAAATATACCCTTACAATCGCTGATGCTTACGGTAATGCCTTTATCGATAACAGTTCCTCAAGTGTTCAGTCAATACTCGCTCTTGCAGCATTTAATAAAACTACCTATATAGACGACCTTAAGGTAATCTATCGCAAGGGTGACTATGATGTTGATGAGGTTAATGACGATATAACCGTTTATTACAGCGGTAACACCCTTAACTCGGCTGACGATATCGTTACCTTAAGCGGTGAAAATCTTTCCGATAATACTTCCTCTGTTGAAATAGCTCCTATTGTTAACGGAACTAATGCTGCAAACAAGAGCTTTGTAAGCCAGACCCGTTTTGACTATGAGGGCGTTCAGGTAGGGGAATACACCAAAGAGCCTGTTGCTCACGTATTTAATGAAAATGCTGCCGTTAAGGTGGATATCATTCAGAGAACAACCGATTCGGTTAAATTCAGAATTCCTAAGGAATTTGCCGATGGTCAGGCTCCAAAGACTGCAATTTATGCAGTTAAGATAATCTCCTCCACAGGAGCACATAAGATTATCTATATGAATAACCCCGTAGTTGACTTCACAGTCGGCTCGGACGGTAATATAGCCTCTCCCGGAACGGAAATCAGAGTTATAGGTAAAAACCTTTCTCCCGATAAATCGGCTGCAAATATGAAGGCAATTCTTCAGCAGGGAGCTGTGGCAAGAGAGGTCGCTATAACAAAGGTACAGTCCAACTATTCAATCAGTGTGGCAATACCCTCTGATGTTGAAAACGGCGTATATGAATTATGGCTTTACAGTGGCTACGGTGACGATACCTGTTGGGCAATCCCCACCAAGATTACCGTTGGCGGTAGCATAAGAGATAGCTGGAAGCAAACCGCTTATAATATCAGAGATTTCGGCGCAACTGGACAGAAGGAGCAGAATGCAACACCTATGTTCGTAAATGCGTTATCTGCTATGGCAGAAAACGGCGGCGGTATACTTTATATACCCGAAGGTGTTTACACTCTTGAAAGTTCCCTCGTAATCCCCAATAACTGCCGAATTATAGGCGAAAATGTGGATACAACCAGCTTCGTGCTTCGTCCTTATAACTGGAAATATAACGGCTTGCCTACTGCTTCCTTTATGTTTGAAAAGGATGTTGAAATTTCCAACATATCAGTAATCGCATCCCGTGCAGGCGGTATATTCAAGGCCTGCGGACCCTCCAGTGATAACGTTTACTTTAATAACATTTATGTTTATATTCAGCCTTCGGCAGGCTCTCCCTCCGAAGCACCCCACGATATCGTTGCTTTGCTCACTTCGGCAGAGCTTTCTGCAATGGTTGCGATAGAAAAGGCTAATCCCGTTATAGCTTTCCAGACCAAGGGAAATAATGTTCATATGAACAATGTTGATATTTCCCATATCTATACATCTAACCGTAACCGTCGTCCCCTTGTTAACGATAGTAACGGCAGTAAGTATTGGCAGGTTGATAACCTTTCAACCTCCGGCACCTGGACAGAGGTAATCATTTCCAACAGTCTTTGGGAAAATAGTAACCACGGACCTAACAGCTGTATGGGTGTTTGGGGACACGGTCTGTATTTCGCAAATTCAAGACTCTTCGATCAGACCGATAACAACCGTGAGTTGTACGTTGCAGACCGTAGTGCAAACTTCCGTGGCACCTTCGAGCCCTATGAGGGCGATACAACCGGAACAAAATGGGTTGTTGCCAAGAGTCTTTCCGAAACACTTACCCAGCACGGTCAGCTTTATATCTACTCCGGTCAGGGTGTTGGACAGACAAGAACAATAATCCACGGTCAGCAGATAACTGTTAACGGCACTAAGAAGACCATTATGACATTAGACCGTCCGTTTAGCATAGCACCTAACCGTAACAGCGGTGTTATCTTAAGAAGACCCCGTGAAAATATCTATTTCATAGATAACAGCTATGAAAACGGTGGATGCGGCGGTTTCTACGGTGGCTTTGCCGACGTTATTTACGATGGATGTAAATTCAAACAGGTTTCATCCATTTATCAGCAGGGTATATTCAATGATGTTAACTGGTATCTATCCACAGTTAACTCAACCGTTGTATTTAAGGCTTCCTTAGGCTCTGTAGCCGAAGCCGGAAATTACGGTAATATGACAGGCTTCTCCTGGTGGGCTCTTTCGGGTGTTAATGCCCAGATGTGTCTCTTACTCAGAGATTGCGAAATCGATGGTATGACCAACTACATCAGAGCCAACTCCAAGGATTCCTCTGTTGGTATCGTTCTTCAGCGCAATGAGTGGTTAAATGCAGATTATGCCGTTGGCTTCTATGCTAACACCATGGGCGCTCAGTATGAAAATATCAACGGTATGCTTATGGCAGATAACCTTTACACCAATGTTAAGGAAATCTTCGACCCCGAAACCGCAGTGGTTGCAAGATATGCAATGGGCACCACCAATATGTCGGCATCCAAGCGTTTGATAGTCCTCGATGAGGGCATCGGCGTTGTGGCAACTGATTTGCTTGGTGACGTTAACGGTGACGGTAAGGTATCCCTTAAGGATGCAACGGTTATAACCCTCGGCGTTGTAGGCGTTCTCGAGCTGACAGATAGCCAGAAAAATATAGGCGATGTCAGTGGAGACGGTAAGGTTAATCTTAGAGATGCAACCTTAATTAAATTGTTTATTTTAGGCAGTCTTGATAAATTCCCCGCAGAAGGCTCGGGAGAGGGCTCACAGCCCTCCTCCGGTGAGTCGGGAAGTGGCTCTCAGGGTTCTGAAAGCGAGTCCGGTAGCTCGAGCGAAGAAACACCCGGAGAATCAAGCGGAGAATCGTCGGGAGGCACGGGGGACACATCCTCCGATGTATCCAGTGACGATACTTCCGGTGATACCTCTTCCGAAACACCCAGCGGCGGTGATACATCAAGCGATGTATCAAGCGGCGGAACAAGTCAGGATAGTAGTCTTTCTGTATCAAACGTGCCCAGCACCGATGATGACAGTTGGACCGATGGCTATTATTAAAAATATTTTTTAGGAGGTTTACAGATGAGAACACTTAAAAAATCCACAGCGTTAATTATCTCGGTATGCATTGTTATCTCGGCTCTCACATGTATGCTAAGCGCAACTCTCCCCGCATCTGCTAATACAGGTACAGTGCCTCAGGCTTCTTATACCTATGATTTTACAGATGCAACAAAATTCACAGCAGGCCAGTCTATAGTACCCAACATCCCCGGAGCTGTTTTGGGTGATGCTATTCCGACGGGAGGCAGTGTTGATGCAACTACCTTTGTGGTTGGAAATATGGATATCTATAAGGATGTTGCAGGAACCTTTGGTTTAGGTGAAAACTCTCAATTTTTAAAGTTAGGAAAATTACGTACAGGCAATATTCTTTCTGATAAATATGCCGATACAAAGAATTATGCAGAATATGTTGTCCTTAACCATCCTAATGATAAAGTTATCACTAATCCAGATGGTACAAAAACTTTACAGCAATATCCTGTAAAAAAGATTTCTTTGGACCTTTGGATACCAAACACTAATGCTACGCGTGGTGGTGTGTTTATGTCTAAAGGAACAAAGGTAGCAACATATGATGCAACAAATGATTTATTTACAACATCAATGGCTTATCTTGTATTTGGTTTAACTGCTGATGAAACAAACGGTTTAAAGCTTTGTACTCAGCACGGCGGTTATAAAAAGTTCCAAATTAAGCCTAATAGCGCAGGCGGTATAGAAAGCATAACTATTGCAGATTTTGATCGTCCTACAAATGGTTCAACAGATTATTCTAGTACATCAGCCACAACATTAGGAAGCTTTGCAGTTGATGCTGACGGCAATGCTCTTTCAAGTGATTTGGTAACGGTTTTAAATACTTATTTCGCTGGAAAAACTACGTTAACTAATGAAGAAAGATGGGTGCATTTCGAAAATTCCGCTAATGGAACAAAGTATATGCAGTCATATATAACCTTTAATTTTTCAGATTATGCTACCCTCCGTGAAGCTAATCCCACCCTTCCTGAAAAGTTGACTTTACGACTCACCAACATAAACAATACTACATATGTTTATAATGCAAGTGAAACTCAAGGATTGTTTAATACTTTCGGGTATATTACAGGTAACCAAGCAAAAATGCAGGGAGCTGCAAAGTCTGCAACTATAGAATATGATATTTCTTCCTATTATGCAGTGGCTGCAAATGAATTTAAAACCTCTTTCCTTTCATCTTATAATACCCTCGTTGCCGATATATTAAAGGCAGAGAATTTAACTGCAATAAATGCTCAGATTGCTGCTTATGATGCTCTTTCTGATGGAGTTAAATCTGTTTTGGCAGAGGATAGCGAGGTTCAAACCAAGCTTTCAACCCTTAAGGACGCTAAAGAGGCTTTAGAGGACGGTGCATATTTCTTTGATGCCTTTGAAGGCGAGCTTAACTGGAAGGTAGATGCTCATATAACAGATTTAAGCAAAACTATTAATAGTGTAGCAACCGATGTAAGCGATAACCTAACTGAGACCAATGTATATTCAGATGCAGCGGCTACCGCAGAGGGCGATAACGGTAAGGCTTTCTGGGGAATTCATACTGATAAGGATAATGAATATAATAAGGCTTTATACCTAAGAAAATCCTTTAATCAATACAATATGAATCCGCAAGCCGCAGGAGACGTTCAAAGATGGCCGAGTGTATTGTACGTGCTTAAGGACGGAATAATTCCCGCAAATTCTGAAATTGAAAAGATAACCGGAAAGATTTATCATTCTGCTACACATTATAAGCATGCTACAGGTATATTGAATTATTATGAAGGTGAAAACAGATGGGATGTGGCAACTATAACAGGTGCCACCCTCCAAAAGGTTTCAAAGTTAAGCGCTACAAATATAAACTATGCCAATGGTGCACCTTTCCTTGATGCTGAAGGAAATAAGCTTAATACTGTAGCAACTACCTTTAAGACAGGACAGTGGGTTGATTTCTCACTGACATATATTGAGGAAAAGGGCGTTTATGAATTTACCGTAAACGGAATAGCAACAGACGGTGTTTCACAAGCAACTCTCACCGGATATACTGAAAAGGTAACCGCTGATGGCGGAATGGTAGATAGAGTAGGTCTTTTCCATGGTTCACAGTGCCGTCAGACCTTTGATAATATCGCAGTAACCCTTAAACAGGAAGAGGTTGTTGATATAGCTCCCGAGGTTTTGGGTGCCAGAATCTTAAAGCAGGCTACCGATAACAACCAGAACCTTCGTATCGATGTTGATTTCACAAAGGCTATTGCCGATAGTGAAAAAATTGCTGAATACGGTGTTATCCTCCAGGCAGGTACTCAGACTAAGGATACCCTTATTGATGCCAACAATACCACCCGTACAGTACTTTCTTATGACCCCGCAGTTAATGCTATCCCCGAGACTATGATAGTAACCGTTTCCCGTTCTGCTGCTAATGACGGTAAGCGTGTAACCGCAATAGCCTATGTTAAGGATACCGAGGGCAACTATCATTATTCCAATAATGATGAAACCAATTCTGCCGGTCAGAACGTTGTAACAGGCGGTCTTGCAAACAAGAGCGTTATCGGCGTTATGAAGTCCTGGTACAGTGATTTATCTGTAAACGATGCAGCTAAAATAGCAACAGCAATTGAAGGCTTTGCGCAAGACGGTGAGCTTGATGCTAACACCGTTAAGGAATATATCGATGGATACATTGCAGGTACATATACAACTACTTCACCTGAATATGCAACCTGTAAAGAGTATTTACGTGGTGTATTTTATAAGTACTATAGCATTTAAGGAGAAATTTAGATGAAAAAATATATTACTCCTGAGCTTTCGATGAAGCAAGCATTACAGTCCGAAGCAATCCTTATGGATGTTAACGGTTCAGTTAATTGGGATATTGTTCCTGATGAAGACTAATTAAAACAAAGCAGGGCGGAGGCCCTCCGCCCTGCTAATACACAATAAGGATGGTTAACCCTTTTGCGTAAAACAGTTTTTATTTTAATTGCTTTATTAGTTTTTTCGGCAATGCTTTGCTCCTGTAAATCAAAGGAGCAGGGAAAAGGTGCCGATGATAAAGATATATCTTCCGTAAGTAGCTCGGAAGATGCTTCGAATTCGCAGAGCAACTCCTCTGAATCGGATAAGAGCGGCTCGTCCTCCTCTGTACAGGGGGCAAGCAGCGTTTATATTCCCGATATTGGTAATATAACCGTTACAAGCTCTAATTCCCAAGCTTCAAATGACGAAAGTTCCAGTGGAAACAGTTCTAAACAAGAAGGTTCCTCTTCGGGATCTTCATCCAAGGATGAAACATCCTCAAAAGAGCCAGATGAGGATGATAAATATATCTCAGGATATTATTAAAATTGAAAATTATATGGCAAAAATTGGGGTATTACCGGGTACCCTTGGGTTTTTGTTGCCATTTTTAGATAAAAAGCGTGGTTTAGGAGAATTTTAATGAGCGATCAATTTTCAAAAATAGCCGAGGGCTTTTATATAGATGAAAGTCGGGGTTTGATAACTCCCCAGCCTATTAAAGTGGCGGAAAAAAAGGTGAATATGGAAAAAGGAGATAAATTTGCCTTTACCCCCTTTAAAAAGCCTTCAACCAAAAAGGAGCTTGATGAAAGGGTAAAGCAGCTTCGTGCAGAATATGCTCCCTTTCTTGTAAATAATTCCCCTAAAATTTCGCCTATTGAAAAAAGTATAGAAATAACTGACTTTATCTTCAAGGATTATCTCGGAAAGGAAAGTAGGGTAACTCTGCCTCATTATGGCGGTCCCGCAGAAAACTGTCGGGTAGAGTATAGCTCTGAATTTAACCTTGATGATTTTTCTGATAAAAATGTTTATATCTGCTTCAAAGGAGCAGATTATATTGCTCAGGTTTTTATAAACGAAATTTTTGTAGGTCAGCACGAGGGCTTTTTCGCCCCCTTTGAGTTTGATATAACAAGGGCTGCGGTAAAGGGTAAAAACACCCTTAAGGTTATCCTTCAAAATGATATAACTATGAAGGATGGCGGCGAAAAGGTTTACGCCGCAACAGGCCTCGGTTGGGACGATGCTCAAAAGGGTTGGCATCACTGTCCTCCCGGTGTAGGACTTTATAACAGAGTTTCGGTTGAAATCCGCGAACACTGGCATATAACCGATATTTTCCCCTGCTTTAACAGTGAAAAGGGAGAATTTAGAATTGAATGCAATACCGACCTTTATGATAAAAAGGATGTTTCCTTCCTTTATTCCGTTCACGGCAAGAATTTCAGTGAAACGGTTATAGAGGACTGTGAATTTATTCCCACAACAAAAATTGCCGCCGGTGTAAGCGATACCTTCACCGAAGCAAGTCTTAAAGCCCAGGGCAGATTAGGTGCCGCAGAGCCCCTTAAAATGATGCACGGCTTTAATAGGTTTATTATTCCTTTTGAAATAAAAAATGCAAAAATTTGGCAGACCGATAAGCCTTATTTATATACCGTAACCATAAAAATGGTTATAGACGGTAGAATTGTATCGGTAAAGCAGAGAAACTTTGGTATTCGCACCTTTACTCAGGATCTTGAAAGCAAACCTAAGGGCAAATTTTATCTCAACGGCAAAGAAATCAAGCTTTTCGGCGCCAATACAATGGGCTTTGAGCAGCAGGATATTTATAAAGGCAATTTTGAGCAGTTAATAGAGGATATTTTACTTGCCAAAATCTGCAATATGAATTTCCTTCGTATAACTCAGCGTCCCGTTCAGGAGGAGTTTTACGATTACTGTGATATGCTCGGTCTCCTTATTCAGACCGATTTACCACTTTTCGGTGTAATCCGAATAAATAAATTCAACGAGTGTTTAAATCAGGTAAGGGATATGGAAAGGCTTGTAAGAAGCCATCCCTGTTGTGTTGTTGACAGTTATATAAACGAGCCCTTCCCCAATGCAAACAATGCTCCTCACAGAATGATTACAAGGGATAATTTAATGAATTTCTTCACTATGGCGGATATGATTGTAAAAATGGAAAATCCCCATAGAGTAATCAAGCATATTGACGGTGACTATGATCCCCCCAACGAGCTTTTACCCGATAACCATTGTTATACAATGTGGTATAACGGTCACGGAATTGATATGGGTATGCTTCATAAGGGCTATTGGCTTGGCATAAAGCCTGACTGGCACTGTGGATGCGGCGAATTTGGCTCTGAAGGACTTGAGGATTTAAGCGTTATGCGCAAATATTATCCTAAGGAGTGGCTAAGAGAGCCCTTTGACCCGCTCAATATAATTTCGGCTCAAACCGGTAGCTTTTTCGGATTTTTCTATGAAAGACCGAAAACCATTGAGGAATGGATAGAGAGATCTCAGCAGCATCAAAGCTTTGCTACCGAGGTAATGACATCCTCCTTCCGCCGAAATCCCCTTATGAATACCTTTGCGCTCCATTTGTTTATAGATGCCTTCCCAAGCGGATGGATGAAAACCATAATGGATTGTGACAGAAATCCCAAAAAAGCGTTCTTTACATATATGGATTGCTTATCTCCCGTATACTGCAATCTCAGAAGCGATAGGTTTACCTTCTTTGATAATGAAAAAATATCTATCGAAGCCTATTTATGCAATGAAACGGACGAGGAGATAACCGAAATCCGCTATTTTGCAAAAATGGATGAAAAGGTAATTGCTTCAGCAGTTACTCAGCCTTTAGATGGAGTTTCACAGGGCAAAATAGAATTTGCAGTTCCAAATGTAAATGATAGAACTAACCTTCAGGTATATATGGGTGCATTTTCGGGAGAAAGGCTTGTGCACTATGCAAAGGCGGAGTATACCGTATTCCCCTATGAAGAGCTTAAAAAGCCTTTATTTGTATCCTTTGATGAATATAAAAATAACCGCCGTATGTATGATACAGCGGTTAATGAGGGTAAAACTCTATTGATTTCTGCCTTAAACGAAGGCGAATATGATATTGCAGGGAAAAATATCAGGGTTACAGCCTGCCGTATGAGTCCTATATATGCAGTATCAAGGGATAGCGGTCATCCTGCCACCGAAGGGCTTGAGCCCGACGATTTGGCCTACTGTTATGACAGCGTAAGGGATAGATTAGCACCCCTGATTTTCGCAACCTTTGAGGCTGAAGATATAACTCCTGTTATTTTGAGCTGCAACCGAATAAACAGTTCACATTTCACTCCCCAATACGCTTGCGGCACATATAACGTGGGCAAGGGTAAGGTTGTTATATGTCAGCTCGACCTTGATAACAAGGAGAAAAACCCTGCAGTTGTTAAATTGCTTAACAATTTAGCAAATATATGATACCGATGCCGCAATGGATTAATCTATTGCGGCTCCGTTATTTCTTAGGGCTTCCTGAATGAGCTTAACATCAACAGTTTTTGCATTTGTTCCGCTATTGTAGGCAATAGCTGCTGCAGTTCCTGCTGCCTCACCGGTTGTAGCGCAAATGGGCATTATACGAACTGATGCCTGAGCCTCATGGGTAGCAGAAAGGCATCTGCCTGCAGTGAGCATATTGTTAAATTCCTTGGGAAGCAAGCTGCGATAGGGAATAGAATAATATTCACCCTGAGCAAAATAACGGTGACTGGTTCCCGAACCTTCGGGGTTATGGATATCAATATCGTAATTTCCAAGAGCTATTGCATCCTCAAATTTGGTGCAGGCGATGAGCTCATCGGCTGTTAATATATGCTCACCCTTAAGCTTGCGGCTCTCTCTGACACCGATTTCTGCCGCAACGCTTACTATAAAGCTATCCTTAAAGGCATCATATTCCTTAAGGAAATTAAACATTTCAAAAATTTGCTTTCTTGCTTTGATTTCTGCTCTGGAAATATCAAAGGGATCGGTGGGGTTGAGCTTAATAACTCTCGTTGTGTTAAGGTGCATAAGACCCTCGCCCAAGCCTCTGAATTCCAGTATATTTTCTCTTGGGTTGGAGATAAGACCGAGCTTCTGCTTTTCTCTATAAGCCTCGTGGATTTCATCACGCTGCTCGTAATATTTTTTATAATTAACGTTGGCAATACGGAAGCAGGTGGTCATAGGCTGACAAAGTCCGTCAGCTTCTCTGCCCAACTGATAGTCGCATCCGGCCATATAGAATAAATCACCGTCACCTGTGGCATCAATAAAGAAATCGGCTTCGAATTCCATAATACCTGCCTTTGTGGCAAAGCTTGCGGAGGTTATTTTTTCTCCTGCGGTTTTAACCGATGAAAGGGTTGAATGGAAGAGTACATCAATATTGCTTTCAACAATCATTTCGTCGAGAACGAATTTAAAATACTCGGTATAAAAAACATAGTCTTCAGTGGGTTCCTTGTAATCATCGTGTCTTGCACGCATTTCGCTAAAAAGACCTGCGGAAAGAAGCTTTGTGGAGCCATCGTCCATCTTGGTCCAATATCTCATAAAGGGGTAAACCAGACAGTTGTTCATAGCACCACCCAAAGCACCAGAACGCTCGGCTAACATAACGGTTAAGCCTTGTCTTGCGGCGGCAACTGCGGCGGCAACGCCTGTGAGACCTCCGCCAACAACTATAAGATTATATTTTTTCATAAAATCACCTCAATTCCATAATATAATAAAATTTATAATAAATCTTATATTTTGGAAACTTACTATTGAACAAAAGATACGTTTATGTTAATATAAAGATAAAATAATATCTTAAGGTTGATTCGATGTTCGATTATATTACATTACAGGATTTAATAGACTTAATATCAAAGGGAAGTAAAATTCATATAAATGTGCTTTTCTTTGATAAAAGTGATGATGAATATTTTTATTTACACCGAAAAAACGAAATTCATACTGCTCCTTTTTGCGATTTTTCCAAACGCAAAGAGGGAGGACTTAAGCGCTGCTTAAAATGTAAATATTTTTCGGTGGAGAAGGCACTAAGAGAAAAAAAGCCCTTTAGCGGATTTTGTATAAACGGAATTTTTGAATATGTATATCCCGTTGTTATTGATTCGAGGGTTGTTGGAATTGTATATGTGGGGAATATAATTTTCGATGATGATAAATTCATCGAAAAAAACTGTATAGATAAAACCCATCCTGTATTAGATACAATAGAATATAATCCCGATTTAGCCGAAATTGAAAAAATTGCGAAACTTGTAGAAAGCTATATTCATATGCTTTATGAAAAGTATTCCGAAAAGCTTCAAAAGAGCCATTCGGGAGCGGTTGATATGCTGAAAGCTTATATAGATACATATTTTTCAAACGATATAAGGCTTAGCCAGATAGCTAAGATTTATCATTTCAACGAAAAGTACTTGGGCCGTCTTTTTATTAAGCAAACCGGTATTTCATTTAAGGAATATCTCAATGAAAAAAGACTGAAAAATGCCTGTAAATTACTAAAAATCGGGCAGGAGAGCATAGTTAATATTGCCCTTAAATCGGGCTTTAATAATGTTACCTATTTTAACAGAGTATTTAAAAATAAATTCGGTATAACGCCGAAGGAGTATGCCGCTAAATATCTTAATTAAGGAGAAATAATAATGGCAAGAATGAAACCGGAGCTTTCAAGCGCAAGATGTATAAAAAAGCATGAGTGCAACCCAATACTTTCAAAAAAGGACGTACCCTTTGCTTCCGATTTGGTTTTTAACGCAGGGGTTGAAAAATATAAGGGTAAATACTATATGATTTTCAGAAACGATTATATAGTTGATGAGAAAACAAAAGCTCTAAAAACCAACCTTGGAATTGCCGAGAGTGATGACGGGGTTTCGTGGAAAGTGCGCCCAAATCCCTTTGCTGTAACCTTTCCCGATTCTAATATCCAAAGATTTTATGACCCTCGCCTTACAGTTATTGAGGATGAACTTTTTATCTGCTTTGCGGTGGATACCCCTAACGGTGTAAGGGGAGGTATCGGACGAATCAAGGGCGATTTTGAGGATATTGAAATTCTGTCTATAAGTCTCCCCGATAACCGAAATATGGTGCTTTTTCCCGAGAAAATAGGGGGAATGTATGTAAGACTTGAAAGACCATTTTCAAGCTACTGCCGTGAAAAGGATAGCTTTGATATCTGGATTTCAAAATCCCCCGATTTAAAATTCTGGGGAGAGAGTAATCTTTTATTAACGGTTAATGACGTAGCATTTGCTAATAGCAAAATCGGTCCTGCCGCACCACCTATAAAAACCGAGAAAGGTTGGATTACAACCTTCCACGGCGTGGATATTGATGAAACCAGAGGAAAAAACGGCTGGGAGGAGCGTTGGCAAAAGCGCTATACGGCAGGAATTATGCTGCTTGATTTAGAAAATCCCGAGAGGATTAAGGCCATAAGTAAAGAGCCCTTTATTGCCGCTGAATTACCCTATGAAACAGAGGAGGGCTTTAGGCAAAATGTAATATTCCCGGGTGGAATGATAGCTGAGGAGGATGGCACGGTTAAGATTTATTACGGCGCATCAGATGCGGTTGAATGCTTAGCAACGGCAAAATTAGATGATATTCTTGAATTGTTTGAATAAAAAATGAAGGAAGCCCATGGCTTCCTTCTTTTTTTACTTAAATTAATCATTATAAATATCTATTTCCATATGGGTAAAGAAAATATCTGTATTTGATATTTCTGCAATAGCGTGAGCAAAGTATTTTATGCCCTTGCAAGGTAATCCTATTGAAAAAAAGGAAATATTGCAATATAATATAAATAGTGTATTTATATTTTTGCTTCTTTTCTCATAGTATTTTATAGTAATACGAAAAGAAGTGATAAGCTTGAAAAAAACAGTAATTTGTGTTTTGCTGATAACGGTAATATGCGCTGTGGCTTTTTTTATATCTCCTGCAGGAGATATAATCTTTGCTTCTAATGAGCAAATGTCACGTATAAGGGTGATTGTGGATGCGGGTCACGGTGGGTTAACTAATACTATAAACTAGGTCCAAACCTGCCGTGAAAATTCAATATTAAACACCCCGAAAACCCGCTTTTTAAGCGGGTTTTCGCCATTTTACATCAACTTAGGCATTAAGAATCAAATTAACCTACAAATTTCTAAAATTTAATGCAATGCAGGTTAAAATATGGTATAATATTCTATGGTAGGTGACGAGAAAATGGATAAGGCTATGAAACGAAAGCAAGATTTATTTAACTTATGTAATGGTATGGATAAACTTGATATACATAAAAAAGAGAAATGTCTTTCTTTTTCTGAAGCAATGCTTTCAATTGAGGGAATGAAGGTTAGCGATGAGGTTACACTTGCTCTTGAAGAATGGAAAGAAGGTAAAGCAACTTATTTATCAATTTTCAAATCAACACTTCAAAGATACGGGTTTGACACATAATTAAATGCTTAACAGTTGAATTTTAAAATCATATGTTGTATAATATATTAAATACTAAAAGGAAAGGAGAAAGGGTTTATGAAGGACTTTGAGATTTTGAGCCGTGACACAGTTGTTGCTGTCTGGAAAGATAATGAGCTTAAAGTTTTAAATAATGATTTGCTACCTTTATATTTTAAGCGTGTAAATGATGCAAAATCTTGGCTTGAAACAAGGGCTATTGACTCGCATAGAGCAAATTCCCGTTTGCTTAAAAAAGCACTACGACTTGCCGAAAAAGACGATGTCTCAACCGTTCTTCACGTTAACGCTGCAACCATTACCGACACCTATTGGGTTAGGGCTATCGGCAGTGATTTAAAATATGAAGATGTTCGCTTTAATAAAGACTATTTCTCCAATCTGGCACTACGTGGACTTTATTCAAGCTTTAACTCTGCGGCCAAGCGTAAGGACACCAAAACACCGGAGCTTACCAATATCGGTAGCTTTGAAAAGTGTTGGAAGCTCAAAGATGGAAAATGGTGGATTTATAAATCTGCTAACCAAAAAGAGCAGTTCTCAGAGCTTTTTGTATATGAGCTTGGTAAAGAGCTTGAAATGAATATGGCTCACTACGAAAAAGGTGATAAATGTATTAAATCACTCGATTTTACCGATTCTGCAAAGGTTATATTTGAACCCGCATCTTCGTTTATGGGAGATGAGGAAGATTATATTAAGGTTGTTGAAAACTTAAAGAAACTTTGTCCTAAAGCAATTCCCGATTATATTAAGATGATTTTCCTTGATACAATAACTGCTAACCCAGATAGACACACAGGAAACTTCGGTTTAATGCGTGATGCTAAGTCAGGTGAGCTTTTGGGCCTAGCACCTAACTTTGATAACAATATGGCACTTATTGCACGTGGATATCCCACAAGCAAATCTGAAAACGACCTCTTAATCACGCTGTTTAATGAACTAATGGAAAAATATCCTGAATATAAAGAATACTTACCAAAGGTGACAGAACAAACAATTAAGAAAGTTATCAGCAAGCTTAACATGAAAGTGAAATCTCAGGTAATTGTTGATTTTGTAATTAAACGTTATCAAGCAGTTAAATAGTTGTATGATTTATGTAATCCCTTGTAGTAGAGATAATTTACTACAAGGGATTTTAATTTGGTTGACCAAAGTTAACCACCGGCTCTGCCGGTGGCAAAAAAATAGCTTCTAGCGGGGAGTATAGTAGACAAGAAAAAAGCTCCTCATTATAGTAGAAGTGGTTTGCCGACCACACAACTACAAAAATGAGGAGGTCTTAATCGTGAAAGAAAAAGACATAAATAGTTTAGACCATACAACGTGGAGATGTCAATACCATATCGTATTCGCACCTAAATACAGGAGAATGGTAATATACCGGGAGATCAAGGCAGACATAGGAAAGATTCTGCGTCAGTTATGCCAGCAAAAGGGTGTAGAAATAATTGAAGCAAATGCGTGCCCAGATCATATCCATATGCTTCTAAGTATTCCGCCGAAGTACAGCGTGTCACAAATAATGGGATTCCTTAAAGGAAAGAACAGTCTAATGATATTCGATAGACACGCCAATCTCAAGTACAAGTATGGCAACAGGCACTTCTGGGACAGAGGGTACTTCGTCGATACAGTAGGTAGGAACAAAAAGCAAATAGAGGAGTATATCAAGAACCAACTCCAAGAGGATCAAATAGCCGACCAAATGAGTATCAAGGAGTATGTGGACCCGTTTACGGGTCGCGAGAACAAGTAGGCATAGAAAAAGCCCCTTAAGGGGCGGCCCGAGAAAGGAATGCGGTCGGCAAACCATTCGGGGCCCATTTAGGGGCAATAGTCTGTTAAATGCCCTTCTAGGGCTTAATCAAGCCTCCGGCTTAGCCGGAGGTTTTGACTTCTTATCTATTATTGCAGCAACATACGCCATTTCCGCTCGCTCTTCTTCGCTCCTCTTAGCAGGGTCAGTTATTTGTATTGTTGTCCAGTCGTTCTTTTTAAATTGCTCTTTCAACTCTTCCATTGTCGGCAACCTATCCATATTAAGTAAATCTTTTGCCATCTTATTCACACTCCTTTGTATTTTACAAATACATTATCTCATAACCAGTGTACCATAAAACGGACTTGAATTAGTCACTACTATATAGCATGGTTAATGTTTTATATTCGCAATATTCGCACATTCGACAAAAATAAAACCTCCTTGTAAAATGGTATTACCAAATACAGGGAGGTTTATTTTATGGAAAAGTATATATACAATGAAGAGAACGGGTTATGGTATGAGTTAAGAGGGGATTGCTATATTCCTTGTTTTAAACTATCGGAAGAAGAGCAAGTAGAAATCGGCATTTGGGGACAGCGGCATTTGGAATATATCAAGCATTATCGCAAAGGCTTTTATACAGCAAAGATATTAAACGGCGAAATTAACCGTTATCTTGCCAAAGTTAATGAACAGGCTGAAGATATGTTCAATCTCTTGATAAAACAAATGGCAAAGAGAGAAGGTATCACGGAACAATTAAAAGCTGAAAACCAGATGGAATGGGTTGGTAGGATGAATAACATTAGGGAATGTGCCACTGAGATTGTGAACAAAGAAATGATTTTCAATTTAAAAAGATAAGTAGAAAGAAAAAAGTATTTTACGATTAATTGTTTTTAAAGGAGGTTATTGCTACGGTAGGGATTCCCAGTTTTTGCCGTGTTTTCAGTATACCTTTCACAAACTTATTGTTTCTCGAATCAGAAATTCCAATAACGATATCTCCTTTTTATATTTAATAAAATAGCTGTTGCAAAATTTTGCTCACAAATTTGTAATGGGCATTTTTTATGTTGCTAATTAATCAAACAGAAGTTCCTTTTAATCACAAATTTAATATAAACTATCAATTTTAAACTTTAAATTAAAGGTATGGTTTGTTATAATAAAATTGTATTGGTTAGATTTGCATTTGATATTTTTTTCTAAAATGATATAATTAATTTATATGCATTTTCTTGAAAGGAGAAACGCGCTTGTATAAATTCAAAATTGTTATTGCTGATGATGAGCCTGTTATTAGAAAAAATCTTTCGGATTTACTTGTGAGAAAATTCGATGATATAGAGTGTGTTGCGCTTTGCGACAACGGAGAACAGGTTATCGAAGTGCTTAAAGGCGGCAATGTTGATATCGTTATAACCGATATTCAAATGCCCAGAACTACAGGGCTTGATGTTGCGGAATATATCCATGATAATAAACTGCATACAAAGGTGATTTTAGTCACAGGGTACAGCGAGTTTGAATATGCTCGCAAGGCAATAAACTATGGCGTTGAGCAGTTTTTATTAAAGCCCATAAACTTTTCCGAGTTAATTGGCGCTGTTGAAAAAATCAAGAACGAAATGAGTTCAATCGCTTCCGAACTGCAAAGTCAATCTAAAAGTCAGCTTCAGCTGCGCCTCATGATGAGAAACTATATTTCTCTCTTTTTGTGGGGTGTTATTCCTTATGAGCGGCTTTGCGAATTAATTTTTGAAAATATGGATTCTTTTGATTATAAAGTTTGTGTTATGGCAACGCTTGATATAACCGAAAATAGCGCCGAAGCAAGAGATATAGATAAATGGATAGATGTATGCGAAATTCAAAACGCGGATATAAATTGCTTCTGCATAAATGAGGTTGAAAACCATATCGGACTGCTATTTTTCATTTTTTGTGATGATATAGAGCTTGGCAAGCAAAAGGTTATCGCACATCTTGAGGAGTGCCGAAAACTTATGAAGGGCGCTCATAATATTGCTTTTACCTATGAAACCAAGTACAGTGAAAAGCTCGAAAACAGTAACTTTATAAACTTTGATGAACTTTCAAAGCTTTATATAAAACACCTGATAGGCTTTAATAATTCGGCAAATGACGAGGTTTTCAACATTGTTATTTCCACGATGTCTATGCATAATGTCAGGAGAATTTTTGAAACGGTTGTGGAAAGGCTTTCAAAAATATATCCTCTTGAAAAAGAGCAATTAACCATTCAAATTCAGTCGATTGTATCGCCTGAGAGCGCTTTAGAATTTGCAAAAACATTTAATAATTCCTTCAAAGAAGCGCTTCAGGGCAAGGATATGATTTCGAAGGTTATTCTTTATGTAAATGAGCATTTTTGCGATAAGAGTCTTGACCTTAATCATATCGCAAATCAGTTCCATTTTAACCGTTCATATTTGAGCCGAATATTCAAGCAGCAAACGGGTAAAAATCCATCGGAGTATATCTTTAATCTTAGAATAAACAAATCGAAAGAGCTTTTAAAAAGCAGAAAATATACCGTTAAAAAAGTTGCCGAAATGGTTGGTTATAGCGATGAAAAGCACTTTGGCCAAGCGTTCAAGCGTGCAACCGGGCTTACTCCTTCTAATTTTATGCATGTAGGGGATTAGTAAATGGAAAAAATCAAAAAAATCGGCAGCAGGGGAAAATATTTTAGGAAAACATTTCTTATTTTCTTTTCAATTTTTATGGTTTTGGTTATCGCCATTTCGGGTTACCTTGTTTTGAGCGGAGCTAAAAACACCGAGGAGCGAATATCCGCCTTTGAGAACAATGAAATTGAAAAAACCGCCACAAAAATAAATTCTTCTTTGTATCAGGTGGCAACGGTTTGCAACTATCTTTCAACTATAAATTTTGCGGATAATCTTGTTGTTTCGCCTAATGAGAACTATCAAAGTTACCTTATTTCGCAAAATCAGATAGACTCATATTCAACAATTTTCAACTATATCAATGAGGTCTATGTCCGTGATTCGAGCGGCAAGCTTTATCACACATCAAAGGCAGAAAAGCAGTTTCCGCAGGTTGAAGGTGAATCTTCAAAGCTAAACGGAGAATTGCGTAATTCTCAAATATATACCACAACAAAACAAAATGCCTTCGAAAATTTTTATTTTCTTCTATCGAGTTCGCAAACAGGGTATGCTGATAACGATGTTTGCGTTTCTCTTAATACAATAGCCTTGGCAAAGCAAATTTTAAGTTATACCGATATGCGTAAGGAATGTATTATTGACGATAGGGGATATATACTTTCCTCATATGATGCAAGTAAAATAGGAAGGAATTTTTTCGAAGCTTACGGAATCAATGATTACGGCGTTTCTGAGTTTACAAAACAGGTAAATATTGAAAAAGATAAGCATATAGTAACACTTAAAAAGGTTAAGGATACCGAGCTTTATGCCGCAGGTGTAACCGATAGAATTTATTATTCTACATATTTTAAAAACAATATTTATTCCAGTATACTGGTCTGCTTTATCTTTCTTGTGGCGGCAATAATGATATGTATGGTAATTATTCAGGTTTCTTATAGGCCTATTAAGGATATTTTGTTGCAGATTCAGCAATATCAGGAGGTTAACATCGATAAGGATGTTAATGAAATTAATTACATAAATGAAAAGCTTTCCGAAATGTATCAGTCAAATGCAATTCTTGATGAAAAGAGTCGCAAGGCGTTGGGTGAACTTAAAAGTTGGAACGTTGCGGCACTTCAGGCGCAGATTTGCCCTCACTTCCTTTATAATACTCTTGACTCTATAAATTGGCTTGCATATAAGCATCTTGATATGGATAACCCGATTTCGCTTGCTGTTCAGGATACTGCCTATATAATGCGCTTAAGTCTTGATATTGGAAGAATGCTTTCTAATATTTCTGAGGAAATCGAGGTCACCAAGAAATATATTGAAATACTTGATGTTCGTTATGAGCATAGATTTAAGATTATATGGGATATTGATAAGAGCGTTCTTGATTGTGTAATACCGCGCCTTTGTATACAGCCGCTTATTGAAAATGCTGTAAACCACGCCTTTTTAGAAAACACCGAAAACAATGAAATAACCATCTCGGTTAAGGGTGTTGACCAAACGATTGTTATCGCTGTTTCAGATAACGGTGTTGGAATTCCTGTGGCAAGGCTTGCTCAGATAAAGGAAAATATAAATACAAACAATATGGGAACGCAGAAAAATGTGGGGCTTCGCAATATAAATATGCGTTGTAAGATTATATACGGAAACGAATATGGCTTAACCATCGAGAGTGATGAAAACAAGGGGTCATCATTCAGTATAACCATCCCACAGGATAGATATATCGACTATAACATTGTGAAGTAACTAAAAAGAGCTTTATGAGTATTATTCATAAGGCTCTTTTAGTGCTTTTTGGAGGGGAAAAGAGGGCAAATTTGTTAACAAGTCACAAAATCAAACCTATGTCACGAAATCGAAATTGCGCTATTGCAAAGCAAAGTGGTATGATGTTAACGGCAAAAATTCTAATTTTTAAAGGAGTGTATTTTATGACAAGGCAAATTCCCCAAATTTCAAAGCGGATAGTTCCGCTAATGCTTGCAATAATGCTTATTGCGAGTGCAGTATTTGTGCCTACAGTAGTTTCGGCAGATCCTGCAACCGATCCTTATGCAGAAGTTGGTCTGCATGCACCCACCGTGTTTGATTTTAATGACGGTATCCCTGCTTATATCACAGCAGGTGATGGCATGACGGTAACGTCAGAAGACGGAGCCATGCTCGTTACAAATCATGGTAATGCTAATGCAAACAGAGTTCTTTTTGAAGCCTATAGTGATATTGAAACTCTTTCGTTAGACTTCAAAATGGCTTCAATTGAAAACGGATTTTCACCTGCTATAGTTCTATACGATGAAACATATACTGCTGATGATACCACCAGCGTTAATGCATTCACCCGTATGGATTTAGGTTACAACAATGGTTGGTATGCCCGTGTGGGTGGTACTAATATATATACAGCTTGCGGTACTCCTGCCAATAAAACCTTGGGTGATGTATTACCTGAAAATTTTGATATAACACAGGAATACTTAACACTTACCGTTACTTACGGCGATTCATTTACAGCAGGTACCAGCAGTGTAAATCAGAAATACATAACCAACATTGCTTTTTCTTATAATGACGAAGTGCTTGTTGATTATAATGTTGGCGGCGGTTGGTATCGTCAATATGGCTATTATGGTGTTGATAAGACTAAAAAGGCAGATGCAACAGATAACGAGAAGGTGTATGTTGGTTTTGCCAGCAACGCTTGGATTAGTATGTATGTAGACAATATTGAAATTACATATCGCAATGCACCAAAGGTTATTGATTATATCGATGCTATTGGTGATGTAACTGCAGATGCTACTTGTCTTGCCAAAATTGAAAAGGCGGAGACAGCCTACGCATTGCTTTCTGCTGATGAGCAAGCAAAAGTTACAAATCATGCAACCCTTACTGCTGCAAGAGTTTCTTATGATGAACTCATCGCAAATGCCGATGTAACAGAGGTTGTTAATAAGATAGCCGCTATAGGTACAGTTGATGCATCTGATGAATGTCTTGCAAAAATTGAAGCCGCAGAAGATGCTTATGCAGCTTTAGCACCCGAAAAACAGGCTAAAGTTACTAACTATTCAACCTTAACAAAAGCACGCGCTTCTTATGTTGCTGCTAAATATGGCATCCATAGCAGTGCAGTTATTGATTTTAAGGATTATTCGAGCATAACAGCAAATGTTGACGGAAATGACAATAGCACCATCACATCTGATACTTTACCCTTAACTGCTACTAAAAATCAGGAAGTATACTACGATGTTTACGGTGATATTTCAACATTTTCTTATGATTTATATGTTGATTCAACCGCAACCACCGGAACTGTTGACTTCCCGTATGTATATTACTATATAGATTCCGCTAACAGCGCTTCTGATTCTTATTATTTCTCACTTCAAGATGGAAATGCTTTAAAGGCATATACAACAGCTTGGAGTACACCTAAGAATAGTATAAGCTACAGCGATTATCTCCAAAAATGGCTTACTGTTAAGTTTGAATATTCAAGCTTAACCTCTACACACAATGGAGTAACAACAAAGTATATTTCGGAGTTTACCATTATTGATAAGGAAACTAATACAGAATTGCTTTCTTATCCAACAAACAGTGCTTATTTGAGATATCTCTGGAAATACGGTGCCGACCTTGCTGCCAATCCTGATGCGAAGGATTCCGATGTAGTAAAGATTGGTTTCAAGACCAACGGCAACGCCGCAACAATAAAGAATGTTTCGGTTACCTATCGTGATAACGCTTCAAAGGTTATTGGATATATCGATGCTATCGGTGAAGTAGAAGTAACCGATGATTGCCTTGCAAAGATAGTTTATGCCGAAGAGGCTTACGCTCTTCTTAGTGATACCGAAAAGGCTGCAGTTACAAACTATGCAACACTTACAGCTGCAAAGGATACCTATAATAATCTGGTTGAAAATGCTGATGTAATAGCAGTTCAAGAAAAAATTGCTGCTATCGGAGCTGTTGATGCAAGCGATGAATGTCTTGCAAAAATTGAAGCTGCCGAAGAGGCTTATGAGGCTTTGTCGCCCGAAAAGCAGGCTTTGGTTTCGAACCACGATGTTCTTGTAAAAGCACGTGCGGATTATGAAGAGGCTTATCTCGCTCAGCTTGGTATTCATACTGATAAAACTATAGATCTTACTGAATATACCGATGCTTCAACCGTTGCAACCGATGGTATTACAGCCACAGAGCTATCTATACCTGCAACAAAAGGTAAGGATATATATTATCAAGTATATGGTGATATTAAAACTTTCTCTTATGATATATATTTAGATGGCGATGCAACTGCAACACAGATTGACTTCCCCCAAATGCACTATTACGGTGAGGATGGCATGTATTTGTCATTACAAACCAAAGCAGCCGATGGCACAAAGCAGCTTAAATACAACAATGGTTGGGAGATAATAAAATCCGGCGTTGATTTTGCGGATTTTGTTGATACTACCTTAAACATTACACTCGAATATTCCACTAAGGACGAACTTTTTGACCGTGCTGTCGATAATGGTGAAGTGGGTAAATATATTAAAAAGATTACTGTAACCGACAAGGCATCGGGAACAGAATTGATTTGTTATGAGCCTTCAGATAATTATCGGAAGTATTTGTGGAAATACGGTGTTAACTACTATGATGCTACTACCGAAACCAATGATATGACAAAGCAAGACCCTGAAGTTGTAACAATTGGCTTTGGAACTCCCGGAAACTATCATGCTCCCGCAACAATAAGTAATCTAAGCATTTCTTATTACAACACCGCAGCAGCCGAAAAGGTTGGCGCTATTGAAACATTTATAGTGGATAACTCGGCTGATTGCGAACAAACTATTGCCGATATCAAGGCTACCTATGCTTTGCTCCCTGAAACTATGAAGACCGAAAAGCTCACAGCAGCTATTGCTTCGGCTGAGGCTACATTAGAGGTTATTAAGAATGCTTCTGCAGATGCAGCTCCGAAAATGAACGGTGCTACTATCCGTGCAACCCTCGAAACAGGAGATCAGAACATCCGTTACAATTCTTCAATGCCTACCGCCGATATTGATGGTTACAGCATTGTTGAATACGGAACAGTTATGTTCCCCAATCAGCTTTTGAACGGTCAGGAGCTTACTTTAGATACAACCTATAATGGTGAGAATGTGATTTCTGCAAAATCTACCGTTGAAGAGGGAGCAGAGCTTCCCACAGATTGGAATTCCGAGCTATACGGAATTGATACTGCTGATTCTATGGCAAGATGCGGATTACGTATTGCCGCTCGTTCATATATTAAATATTCAGACGGTAATAACACCTTTATTCTCTACAGCTCTAATGATGTAGACGGTTATGATGCACAAACTGCTCCTACTGTAGGCGTTAATGACGGTGTTTGCGTTCGTTCAGTATTCAGTGTTGCAAGAGCTATGACCACCGCTTTGCTTGATACTGATAAATATTCTGAGGAAGCTTACGGCGATATTGTTTACAGTGAAGACCACATTGCAAGCAAGGATGATTATGCAAATGCAACCGGTGTGGATGCTATTACCTTTGTATTCAATAACCAGACCCGTCTAGGAAAAATAGTAGACGCCAGATAATTTATTTTATAATGTAAGTTGCGGCAGGGCATACTGCCTTGCCGCACACAAAAATAATTTTAATTTTTAGGAAGCAGGTGTTATAAAGATGAAGAAAGAATATAAAAATCCTTTTCTTTTCGAGCGCAAACTGATTTCCTTAGGTGAGTTTGCTGCCACAACTTCCCTTACAGATAACGATGCCGGTTTAGGCGATGGTCAGTGGGAAGGTCTTGTTCCTGAGGATCAATAATAGTTAAAAACACAAATAAAAATATCAGAAATAAATCTGTTATTATAGCAAATGACTTGTAACTATTTTTCACTTATTCTTGATTTGTAGGGAGAGCATTTGGCTCTCCCTTTTCAAATGTAATATCGAAGATGCTGTAGTGGATAATATCCCCGGTATCTATTTGGAATTTTACCCCTTATTTTCTGTTAAAAAAACAGGAGGATGATTAGGTTCATGCTAAAAAAGCGTAATATTAAGCGGTTTCTTTCGGTTATCGCAGTAATTGCTCTTATAGCTGTATCAATGAGCTCTATGCTTGTAAGCGCAGCTCAGTACAGTGGGGGAAGCGGTACCAAGAAAGACCCTTATTTAATAAAAACCGCCGATGATTTATATAATATGCGAAATAATCTTTCATCGCATTTTAAATTGGCGGCAACAATAGATATGAGCGGTTATAAAACCAACAGCAAGTATTTCAATAATGGCTTTGTGCCGATAGGTGATGATTCTACCAAGCCTTTTACAGGAAGCTTTACCTGTGACCTAGGCTCGGACGGATTGCCCCTTTATGCAATACTTAACCTTAATGTTTATAACAAAAAGGGTGAGCTTTATAACCACGATTGGTACGGTGCGGCAGATTATCCTGATGCAATGGGACAAAATCCACCGTATTTTTATCAGACGGCACTTTTTGGTACCACTAAAGGTGCGGGAATATATAACATTTATGTGCTTAATGCAACTATATATTCATCGGTAGTAGGTCAACATTCGGGCCGTTATGCCGATGGTTCGGAAGGAAGTCTTATTTCCTATAAAGCATTTATGGATACTCAGTCAACCGGTATTCTTATCGGTGAGGCATTTAACACAACCGTTGTTCACTGCGCCGCAACCGGTTCGGTTACGGGAAAGAGTTCCCGCCACGGCGGACTTATAGGCGCCATTACCGATAGTAACGTTTCTAACAGTTATGCCGATGTTAATGTTGATACTGGCGGATGCTGGGGTATAGGTAACTTTGCAGGAAGAGCTTATGGTACATCCTCTGTTACTAACTGTTTCTCACTTGGCACTCTTAACGCCAGTCTTGACGGATATGGCAAGATGGGTCAATTCAAGCAGAATTCGGGAAGCGGCGCCGGCGGATTTATCGGTACTGTTGACTCTACGGGTTGCACCATTAAAAATTGTTGGACCGCCGTTGAACTCAGTTCCAAAACAAAAGGTAACAACTTCTATGGTATTGATTCAAAAGGTGGACAGATAACCAAAAAAGGCGTTATAACCGATTGCTTCTCCTACGGTGTTTATGAGGGCAAAACCTCTGCTCCTTCTGCAAAAAACAACACCGATAATTGCTATGTTTCAACTGGAACTAACGGACTACAAGCAGATTTTAACGCTGCATCGGTTGAAGAGATAAATACATATTTCCTTGCTAAAGATGGTTGGGAAAAAGGCGAAGTTTATCCCGTTTTGAGCGCAACAGATATGGTTTTAGATGCATCTATCTATGTTCCCGGAGCCGAGCGTGAGGGAATAGAAAAGGTTGAAACCGAAGTTCCTGATGCTCCAACAACCGAAACGCAAGAGCCTGCTGAAGAAGAAACACAGGATAATGCAACCGAAGGCAAGGTTACGGTTGAGGCTGCTGAAACAGAGGATGATGAACTCGGAACGGTTCAGTTGGCACTCATTGCTATTTTAACGGTTATGATAATAAGCATTTCGGCGCTCACGGTTATTATGGTTATAAACGTTCTTCGTGAGAAACCGAGCGATGATTCTATAGATGATGAAATGGAAGGAGATATGTAATATGCTTAATAAGTTAAGTAAAGTTTTTATACTCTTATTAACGGTAATTTTATTGTCGGCAATTTGCATAACTCCGCAAACGGTTTTTGCCGAAAATGCTTCGGCTGAAGCGCAGGCTGTTATCGATTTGATAGCAAAACTGCCGACAGACACCAAAACCGTTACCATCGACCACAAAGATGATATAGTTGCCGCCAAGGTGGCATACGATGCACTAACCCCTGATCAGAAGTTAGAGATATCCTCTGATAATCTTGTTAAATTAAACGGGAACTATAGTGCGGCAATGCCTTTTGTTCTTCAAAATCTTGTAACTAAGGTTAAAAAGTTACCCGATGTTGAAAAGATAGGCGAAGATAAAAAGGATGAGATAGTTTCACTATATACCGATTACGGTGTTTTAGATGAAACCGCAAAGGGAGCCTTTGCAAAGGCTCATAGAGAGAAGTTGCTTTTGGCAGTTTCAAAATTAGCACCCGATAAGTTAAGTGAAGAAGATAAAGAAGCGGTTGCTAAACTGAGCGAACAAACTGAAACAAAAAGCGATAAAAACAAAGAGAAAATCAGCTTTTCAACAATCTGGCAAATGTCAATAATTATATTTGTTTCTATAATCGTATTGTGCGGATTAGCCGCAATGATTGTCCTGCTGATTAAAGTCTTCAGACTCCAGGGGTAAAAAAATGCAAGACAATTTATTATTAAAAAGAAATGCAAAGAAGCGCTTATGGCAACGAAACATACCGCTTATTTTGCTCGCACTTCCGGGTTTTATATATCTTGTGCTTTTTAACTATCTGCCGATGTTCGGCGTGGTTATTGCGTTTAAAGATTTCAGTTATATAAAAGGAATTCTCGGCAGTGATTGGGTAGGATTCAAATATTTCCGATTTTTCTTCGAATCAAACGATGCTGCAGTGGTAATTCGCAACTCGGTTTTATATCAGGTTTGGTTCCATATTATTGGAACGGTATGTTCCATTGTAGTTGCGTTGCTATTATATAATATTGAAAGCAGAAGAGCGCTTAAAGTTTACCAAACGGTTATAATAATTCCTTATTTTATTTCTTGGGTTTTGGTTGCATACTTAGGTTTTGCTCTTTTCAGCAACCGTTTTGGAATACTCAATTCTGTTTTAGGAAATATGGGTATGGCTCCGATAGATTGGTATGCCGAACCAAAATACTGGCCTTTCATATTAACATTGTTTTATATATGGAAGGGAACAGGAATGAGTTGTATTATCTATTATGCAACTCTTATGGGGATAGATTCCTCTCTCTTTGAAGCCGCAAAGATAGACGGTGCTAACAGAGCCCGTTGCATCTGGCACGTAGCAATACCTGCTTTGGTGCCGGTTATATGCATAATGTCTATTTTGGCAATAGGCTCGATTATGGGCGGAGATTTTGGTCTCTTCTATCAGGTTCCTCGAAACTCCGGCGCACTCTATTCCGTAACAGATATTATAAATACTTATGTTTACAGAGGATTACAAGCAGGAAACATGAGTCAAACGGCAGCCGTTGGCTTGTTCCAATCGGTAGTTGGCTTAATTTTAGTTGTTATCACTAATGTTACTATCCGTAAGGTAAGCCCTGAAAACGCAATGTTCTAAGGGGGTGTATGAAATATGAAAAGAATGGCAAAAAGAAAAGAAAGCAACTGGTTCTCACACTTATTTTTTATATTTTATATGCTCTTGTGTATAATCCCTTTTCTGCTTTTGGTTTCTATATCCTTTTCTAACGAAAATGATATTTTAACCTTTGGATTTAAACTGATTCCGCAACACTTCACTTTCGAAGCATATAAATATATTCTTTCAGATTTTATGACTCTGCTTCGTGCTTACGGTGTAACAGCAGTATCAGCGTTTGGCGGTGCAGCGCTTAGTATAACAATTATGGCGGCAATGGGATATACGCTTGCCCGTCCTCATTTTATATTTAAAAAGTTTCTTTCCATAGTGCTTATTATAACTATGTTTTTCAGTGGCGGTCTGGTACCGAGTTACATTATAAACACTCAGGTGTTCCATCTTGGCAACTCGATGTGGATATATCTGCTTCACGGCCTTGTTTCTGCATATACGGTATTTGTTTTCAGAACATTCTTCGCACAGATACCTTCATCGCTTATCGAGGCGGCTGAGCTTGACGGCGCATCCGAAGTTCAGGTGTTAACGCAGGTTATAATTCCACTTTCCACCGCAGTACTTGCAACCTATACGTTTATGCAGGTTGTATCCCGTTGGAATGATTTTACTGTTACTATGTATTACATTCAGGATACCAAACTTTACACCTTGCAGTATATGTTGCAACAGATTTTGAATGAGGCAAAGTTCTTAAATGAGCTTAAGAAGACAATGCCTATCAGCAATACTGTAGCGGTTCCTTCTGAAACGCTCAAATATGCGATGTGTGTATTGGCAAGCGGACCTATGCTCTGTATCTTCCCATTCTTCCAGAGATATTTCTCAAAAGGTATGGTAGTAGGTGCAGTTAAGGGATAAATAATGTTCCATAAAAAAGGAGATTAATTATGAAAAAAATATTAGCTTTAATGCTTGCGTTACTGATGTTGGCTTGCGTTTTTGCTGGCTGTGGCAAATCAGGCGATGATGGCGGCAATGCAACACTTTATTGGGCAATGCCTTTCTATGAGCAGCAGGATACCGCAAAGGTTACTGCCGAGATAAACAAATTGTTGGCTAAAAAGTTGCCCAACACCAAAATAGAGTTTTTGCTTGATAGTTCAATGGGTAGTAAATGGTCTCTTTGGATGGCTGGTGATACCCAGGTAGATATTGCCAACGTAGGCACCTCGGTTGATACATTAACCGAAATCGAAAAAGATTCTTTCTATCCGCTCGATGAGTTGATTGAAGAATATGCACCTACTATTGCTAAAGAAAAAGAAAAATATTCAGTTCAGTATGCAACGGGAACCGTAAATGGCGAACTTTATGCTATACCTAACGTTCAGATCTATATCAACGATACTGCAGTTGTATGTGTTCCCGAAAGTCTGATTTCTTATATGGATACCAAGGCTCTGGTAGAAGAGGCATATAAGAGCAGCACAACCACAGAAAAAATGTATGAAATAATAGATGATTATCTGCACGCAGCAAAGGCTTCCGGTCAAGCAGACAACGACTACGCTGCTCCGCTTATCGGAATTGAGAGTTTGTTTAACACCTTTGCTCGCAGAGGTTTTGCTTTTGTAGGCAACGGTGGTAGCAGCACAACCCAGATAAACATCTGCTATAAAGTTTTCGAAGATAAGATTAAGATGATCGATTTCTACGAAACCAAAGAATTCAAATTATTTATGAAATGGGCTCGCAAGTGGTATGAGGAAGGCTTCATTTCCACCGATATCCTTTCAGGCGATGCAGGTTACGGAAACCGCACTCCCATTATAAGTTCTTATGTTTGGGATATGAATCTTCGTGATGAAAACGAAATGTATTTAAAGAAGGGTGCAAGTGAAGGCAGCGGTGTTTATTGGATTTCGGTTCAGAGCGACGAACAAAAATATGTTGCCGATACAGCGGTTGGCTCTTTGCATACCTATAATGTTATCCCCTGCACTGCAAAACATCCCGAGCGTGCTATGAAACTATTAGAACTTCTCCGCACAAAAGAGGGTGCTGATGTTCTCAATATGATATGCTACGGTATTGAAGGCGAACATTATGAAAAACTTTCCGATACCGAAGTTAAGGCATTCGATTATGAACAGCAGGGAACTTCCTCCTCGAAATACGGTATTCCTAACTGGATGGTAGGAACACACCTTAATATGTATGTTGTTTCACCTTATACCGAGGAAACACGTACCCGCGCTCTTGATTATTATGAAAATATTTTCCCGAAATTCCATAAAACACCGACCTACGGAATGGCGTTTGATACTTCGGTTGTTTCTAACTACTATAGTCAGATAAACAGTGTTTTGAGTGAATATCAACTTCAACTAATTTCGGGTGCATGCGCCGATTATCAGGAAAAATATGAAAAGGCATGCGAAAAGATGTCGGCTGCGGGTGTTGATAAAGTGCTCGCAGAACTTCAAAAACAGGTAGATGAATTTATAAAATAATTGCTTGAAAGGGGCTGCATCATGAAAATTAAAAAGCATATTTTAAAAGCAGTTTCCGCCATTTTATGCGTTGTTTTGGTATGTTCTTTATCTGTTTTGGCCTTCGCTCAAGGTTCTGTTGTAAATTTCGTTCTTTCTTCAACCGTATATTCGGCAGAAAGGGACTCATATCTTTCACAAGATTCCTTTAAAAGCGGAGATATTGTCTATTTGAAATTAGCATCCACCCAAATTTCAAATTTGGGTGGATTGGCAGCATCCGTTAACTATGATACAAGCCTCTTCGAATTTATGGAGAATAAGAGTGTTTGCTTAATTGAGGATAGCCAAGTTCAGTATTTTGTTGATGCCGCAACCGGCACTCTTCGTATAATATATGAAAACGGTTATTATAATAAGGAAACTTCCATAACGGGTGCGATGTTCTATTTGGCGTTTAACGTAAAAGCTTTTGATGAAAGCAACACACCGGCTTTTTCGCTTCAGATAGATGCTCTTTATGATAACTCATTGGCTCAAAAGGATATTGAATCTAATTTAAATGATAGTATAACCGTGCATCTTACTGCAGAAAAGATTTCTTCTGCAACCTTGGAACTCTTTAGGGCACTTCAAACAATTACTTACCCCGATTCTAAAGAAAGTATTGATAAAGCAAAAACTGCCTATAATCAACTTTCTTCCTCACAAAAACAGTTGTTAAGCACAAAGTATCCTAATGAGTATGAATGGCTTTCCACTGCCACCGCAAGATATAACCGTCTTGCAGAGCAGGCGGCAAAGGAACAGATATTAGCCGAAGTTGAAAAATTCAAGAATGATAATGCAAAGGTTCTTTCGCTAACCAAAGAAACAGTTTCGTTATCTGATGATCAGGCGGTAGCCGTTGCTAAGCAGGCACTTGAAAACTGTTCTGATTCGGCAAAAACATATCTGCAAAATGAAAACAAACTCATAGAAGTTTTATCTGAACGCATAGATGAACTTAAGGATATCAAGGCGGAAGTTGACGATTTCATAGGCAACGAAACATACGCTCATATCTGGAACAGGAAGATTATAGAAAATGATTTTGATTTGAACTATACAAACTATGTAAGTTTTGTTCAACTTGCATTGCTTAATTATGATCTGCTTTCAGATGAAGCAAAGCAACTCGTTAAAGCAGAACACGAGTGGCTCACATTACTTAATAATGAGATAAATAAGTATCTTGGAAACGATGCGGCTGCGGCTGAATTGGCTGAGAAAGTATCAACATTCCAAAAAACATATTTATATGTATTCACTTTGAATGAGGCAATGGTAACGCAGGCCGACCGTGGAGCAATTCAAATGGTTATCGATGCCTACAATGCCTTGGAAGATGAGCAACTTAAAGAGGCTCTTAAATTTAAGGTTGAACAACTAAAATCAATGCTTGAACTGCTCGATGAAGCGGAAGATGAAGATACTGAAACCGACACTTCAAACGACAAAGAACGGGTAGTTACCAAAACCGTTACCAAGACCAAGACTAAGAATGTTACCGATACTCTCGTTAGAACACTGCGTGGTCAGGGAAGTTACAGCGATACCATTCTTGCGTTGTTTGTTTTGTTGGCGATAGCCATTTTGATTATGTTCTCAACATATCTTTTGTGCCAACGTTATAGAAAGAAACTCGCTGCTATAGATTTTGATGGAGAAGAGGAGGCCTAAAAATGAATTTTTTAAAGAATAAAACTAAGATAGTTTTAAGTGTTTTATTCGTGTTTGTTATCATCGTTTCGGCTTCCTTTATCGGTAGCGCTGAAAATGTTGTTATTTTAGAGGAAAAGGACCCCGAGCTTACCTTTGTTAAGATTCACGGTCTTTCAGAGCACGCAACTAATATCTGGAAGGATATTGAGGGCGAGTTTACTCAGGATGGCAGCAAAACTACTATGACTAGTAACGGTTATGCCCAATGGTATGAGCTTGATAGTTTACACTTTGCCTATAAAAAGGTAATTTTCAATTACGGTAAGGTTGCAACCCTTACCGCTGAAACAAGACTTACTTCCTGGAATGGCAAACATTCTTGCGCCGGAGCAGGTCTTATGATCCGTTCGGGCACAGGTCCTGAGGCGGCAACCGTTATGGTGCATTGCCGTCCCGAATATATTATGATTACCTACCGTTCAGCTGATACAATGATGTCTATTAAGGGTAATGAAATCAATACTAAACCAAATTATCCCGTTGATTTCAAAATTTCCCTCAACAAAACAAAGGTTGAGTGCTTCTATAAACAGGCAAGCGATAAAACCTATATAAAATTAGGTTCGGTTCCGTTTACCTACGGTAGCTCGGTTTATATCGGTCAGTCGGCTTATTCGCAGGCTGAAAACGATATAGCGAAGGCAACCTTTGACGGCTTCAGCTATCAGGTTGAGGCTCCCGAGGGAACCGAGGTTTCAAAGGATGAAACCACTTCATCCCCCGAGGACAGTGGTACAGAAGAAGACCAGCTTGTTCTTCCCGCAGACCCGCCGGTTGCTGATGATGTATTACTCAGCGAAACCTTTACTGACGGTTCATTGTTCGACGGTGAGGAAAGTGTTACCAATCCTATATGGACCACCGATAGCAACTTCCCGGAGGTAATTACCACAGAGGATAACACAAACCGTTATCTTTATGAATATATGTCTGATTCACATTACCTTGTAGGTGATGAGCATTGGACGGATTATGAAACAAGTCTTGATTTAACCTTTACGGATGACTCTGCGCCCAATGAAGCAAACCTTGTGGATATCTATACAAGACTTACTTCAATAGGTCAGTACGGTTATCATGCCTATGTTGTGCGCTTTACTCAAACTATTGCCAACGAAATACCCTACCGCACTATTCAGCTTGGTGTTATGGAGGGTGAGGCGAGAATAAAGACCACATCAACAATTACCGTTAAGGATGAATATTCCGGTGGGGAAGAAGATACCGATCTTAACAACGACGGTGTTGTTGGATTTGATTATCTCGGCAATCTCAACGAGCCATTGCATCTTACGATACGCACCTTTGATAATAAGGTTGTGGTATATCTTAACGGTACTGAGATCTTATCCTATACTGATGAATCAAATTATATTAAGGCTATGGGAAGAATAGGATTTTCAACCCATAACGCAGCCGCCCAGTTTGATAACATCAAGGTTGTTAAGCTTGATGACTTCTTAGGCGGAGATTATGATAATAAGGTTTCAGATCTTTGGGAGCAACAAACTCCTGCCTATATTCAGGAATATATTGACAAAGGCTATGCTTATTAAGGAGGAAACAATGAAAAAATATGTTAAGCGCATAATTTCTTTAAGCTTATCTGTTCTGATTGTTGTGTTATCCTTAAATATCTCATTGATAGCCACTGCAGATAATGGCGTAGCTACTTATTTAGGCAATCAGATAAGCCTTAAAGATACTTTTGAATATAACGGATTAAAACTTGACGATATATGGGAAACAACCCTTTATAATGGCGAAAATAATGATAAAGAAGCTTCGACTTCGTATATCAAAACCAATGCCGAGGTAGTTGCCGACCCCGAAAACAGCGCAAACAAGGTTTTGAAGCTCGGAACAGTTTCTAACGAAAAGGGAGCGGTTGGTCTTTTCTTTAAGAGCACCTATATTCCTAACAATAGAAAAATTAAGAGCTTTAGCTTTGATATTTATCTTGAAAACACAACAAAGCCAACCTATATTACATACTATAAGGGAGCAAAGCTTGATGATTCTTCGGTTGCTTTGAGCAACGCAGTGGGACTCACACCTGTTCATGCTGAGGGTGGTCATCAAATTTGTGCAAATGGTGCCACTTGTAAATATTGGGCAAAGAATCTGCCTGTTTCTTATGGCACTTGGTTTAATGTTAAGCTTACCTATGTTTATCAAGATGGAAGACTTTATGGATTTAAGCTTAAATTAGGTGAAAATGCCGAGCAAAGCTTCACATATAAGAAGAATGCATATACTCCGCTTGATTGTATGATGGAGAGCGGATTCACCTATGGCTTCACATTTGGCAAATCAGCTTCGCTCATCGATAATGTCACCTTTAACTATGAGGTGCTTCCCGGTGATTCGGCCGAGCTTGTTGCAGGAGATTTCCGAGTGACTTTTGCCAAAGTTCTTGCTATAAGTGAAAGCGCCACCACCGCAAGCGATAAGGCTGCGGTTGAGGAGGCTCTTGCGGCATTTGATGGACTTCGTGATGATGTTAAGGCATTGCTCGAAGCCGAAAAGGCAAAGCTTGATGCTCTGCTTTCTAAAATCAAGGCAGATATTGTGAACACCGAGGTTTCAACTTTCCGCACAGCGCATAGTGATATCCTTGCTAAAACAAAGGATACCGCAACAACGGCGGATATAACCGCTTTAAACGCGGCGGTTAATGCTTTGTTGGATTTATCCATTGATGCTCAAAAAGCGTTGGAAACGGAAAAAACAAACCTTTTCGAAATATCAAGAAAATTAAAGGGTAGCAGTATTGATGCTCAAATTTTAACGGGCAAAAAAGGAGAGTTTTTTGATGATTTTGAGTATGAAAACGGAATAATAACAAGCGATATTTATGAAACCCTCGTTTTCAGCCCAAAGGATAATAAGAGAGAAAACAATACTTCGCTTAAGGGAAATAGAGTAGCAAGTCCAACCGAAAATTCTAACAATGTTTTATTGCTTGATGCGGCGGATGAGGCAAACGCATATATCTATACCCTTAACAGTAACTACTATCCGCTTGATAGACAAATAGAGTCTATTTCACTTAAATATTACACCGCAGAGGGTAGTAATATGACAAGAAATGTTGGCTTGGTTGTTTATAGTGGAGAGACTAATGATGGCAACATAAACCTTGTGAACTATGGTTTCCGTTCGGGCCAAAACACAGCTTTAGTTTTAAATGGCAGTGTTGTTGCTTGGACTAAGGCGGAACATGCCTTACCAACTTCCGCCTGGACCGATATCAAGGTTGATTTCATTTATAAAAATGGTAAATTATGGGGCTTCACTCTTGCTCTTGATGCAGGAAACGGTCCTATATCAAACACCTATGAATATGGAACATTTAGTAATGCTTTAGGAAAGCTTAAGGAAGATGGCTTCAAGGTTGGCCTTTCCTTCGGTATTGGCGAAACAGCTTTTGTTGATGATATTCGTTTCAGCTTCAGCAAAACAGCGCAGGAATTAGCCGCTGAACAGGCAGCCGCTTTCCGTTCGGCTCATGCAGGCATTCTCGGCAAAACTGCCGCAACTGTAACGAACGCCGATAAAGCGGCATTTGATGCAGCATTTGATGCTTATGGTAAGTTGAGTGTGGGTGCACAAGGCTTGCTTACTGCAGAATTTGCTCTGCTTGGCGAGATGACTAAAAAGTTTTATCCCAATGAATATGCAGCTATGCAGAAATTTATCAGCGATTATGAAGAACTGCTCAGCCGAGAGGATAATGCGTATACTAAAGAGGATCTACCCGACCTTAAGGCTGCTTATGATGCTTATGAGGCTTTAGGTGAGCGTGAGCAGATATTAACAGCTTATCCTTATAAGGCAAAGATAGATTCTGCACTTAGGTATATAAACGATAATCCTCAGGATGTTGGCAATATTGGCGACTATGAGAACGGATACGAAATATTTGCCGATTTTGAATATAATCAGAATCCCTTTGTTCATATCTTAGAGAATAAAGGTCAGGCTTCGGGCAAAATAGTTGCCGACCCGCAAAACCCCGATAATAATGTTTTCGCTATGGAGCTTATAAGCGGTAATTCAACTGCAATATGGCAGCTTAACGAAAAGCTATGGCCCGAAGGCTCGGCTCAGGTTACAAAGTTCTCATTTAAGTTCTTAAGTGATGATGTAAATAACTTTGTTACACCATTCTTCATTTATGACTATACCGATAGTGAAAATTTTGACGCTATTTCCTATCAGGGAGGCGTTGCCGGTAAACACGGAACATTGCAAAAACGAGAGCTTGTTGATGGCGTGGCTTCTCTGATTTATATCAAAGGCGATATCGTTGTATTTGGAGAATGGCTGGAGATGCAGTTTACCTTCTCTGGTACATCATGTCAGGTGCTTTTATCCAGTTCTGACGGTACCACCGTTTCAAAGCTGGACTTCACTGCCGGTTCCAAGGTTGGATTTGGATTTATCTCCAATAACTATATGGTGAGCATGCCTGTTTATGTTGACGATGTTACACTGCAGTTTGAAGAGGGCGACTTCGATTTAAACGAAGAAAATTATGAAATTTATCCCTATTATCAGGGTAACACCTTCCAAAATCCCGATGAAACAGTTTTAATAACTGGAGACAGTTATTTTGGAAATAATGTTGAATCGGCCCAGCTTTATACAATACCGGATACGGCTATTGATGCAACCAATCCTCAGTATATCTTTGAAACCCGCTTTAATAAATCCGCAATCAATGCGGGTGTTGTAACAGAACCAAGCGCTGCTTCCTGGGATACGGATAACGCAAGCGAGATTGAGTTTGTTCAGAAAACTAAAACCTCGGTTAAGTTTGTTTTGCCCCAGGCAGATAAAAAGAGCGTTTATGCTGTAAAGCTAAAGGCTTCAAACAAGGAGGTTGATCCCGAGGGTAACCGGCTTTATGAGGATAAGATAATTTATATCAATAATCCTTATATAACCTATACGCTTGGTGATGACGGCTCAGTTTCCACTAATGGCGGATGGCTTCGTATTCAGGGTGAAAACCTTTATATTGATGATGCTCATACCGTTACGGTTGTGGCAAAATCGGTTGATACGGGAGTTATAACCCCTCTTAGCGTAACCAAGGTAACCGAGGGCGATGCTTACTCTGTTGAGGTTGCTATTCCCGAAACTATGGCAGAGGGCAAATATGAAGTTTATCTTCATAACGGCTACGGCGATAATACCTGCTGGTCGGCACCCGTTGTGTTTACGGTAGGCAAATCGGCAAGATCTATCTGGCGCGCTAAGGGTACATTTAACGTTAAGGATTACGGCGCCAAGGGCGATGATACTGCCAACGATACGGGCGCTATAATCAGAGCCATAGATGCGGCTGTTAAAAACGGCGGCGGCGTGGTTTACTTCCCCAAGGGTAAATACCGTGTTATTTCAACATTAGTCGTTCCTCAGAACGTTTCCCTTGAGGGTGAGGACTTATCCAACACAATGATTTTCTGGACGGCATACACCTGGCAGTACGGGGAGGCTAATAAGCTATTCTCTATTTCGGGTAACTGCGAAATCAGAAATCTCAATATCTATGCCACACGCGCCCCTGAGTTTGTTTATTTTAATTCCGATAAGGAAAATCAGCTTATAAACAATATTTACGGTGATGTTACTGACCGCAAGAAAGATAATGTTTATCTTGAAAATCTGCAGTTTGATGCCGTTCCTATTTCCGGTCAGCCGGGTAGCGGAGGCGGTCATGCTTGGGCTGTTGTTGACGGTGCTGACAGAACTTCAATTAAAAATACAATAGTAAAAGAATCCGGCACCACTAAAATACTTATGAAGGCCGGTGGCAGAAATTATCAGTTTGAGAATATAGATATATATGTTAAAACCACTGACAAAGGAAGCGATGTTTACGGAATATTCATTGACGGTTATGACGTAAATATTGAGAATTTTTCTTCCGATGTATACAGTCTTAAGGGAAAGGTTCGTAATGCGATAATTGAAAACTGCGATATAAAATATGCAGGTACCGGTATTGATGGAACAAATATGTATTTGGGTCGCAACAGTTTCCAGAAGCATTACCAAAACAACCGTGAGCTTTGGGTTTCGGATGGTGTACCATATTATAAGAATGTAAGAATTCAGTTTACAGGTGCCCGTGAGGACATTGTTGGTGTTGGTAATACCGATGAGATTACCTATAAGCTTTTAGGTTATAGTGAGTTTGATGAAAATGCCCTTGTTGGTATGGATGTGTTTGTTGCGGATGGTCAGGGTTACGGTCAGATGAGGGTAATAACCTCAAGTAAGCCGGACGGTACATTTACCGTTGACCAGCCCTTTACAATAGCACCCAATCGAAATTCAGCCGTTTGGATCTACTGGCCGAGAACTACAAACTATTTCATTCAGAATAGCTTTATTGAGGGCTCGGGAGGCGGACCTTACGGCACGAGTATCGACTCCGTTTGGGACGGTAATACATTCTCTTACCATAACGGACAGCTCTTCACCAACGGTAGTACGGTTATCTGGTACACCTCTATTTTAAATGAGGTCTACAGAAATCCCCTTTACATTCACGGTGAGGGCTACGGCGGAATCGTTGCAGGCGACCAGACCGACTGTAAGATTTACTTCAATATGCAGGTTGCTCCTTTGGCTGCATCCTTTATGGGAACAGTTATAAAGAATAACGATTTCGATGAATGGTATATACATATCAAGTGCGCTATGAATGAGGTTTGCAGAGACTTCATTGTTGAGCATAACAAGATGGCGGGCGCACCTTACGGAATTAAGCACGATGCCAGTGATAGTTATAAGTTTGACGGTATGTATATTCGCAACAACGATTTCGATACAACCGGTCAGGTATATTCAGATGTGCTGATTAACTCCAAAGATAACAAGCTTGGCTATAAGCGGTGTATAATTATTACGGCAGGCGAGTCGGTGTTTATTCTGGGTGACGTAAACCTTGACGGTAAGGTAACCCTTAAGGATAGCACGATTATACGCTATTATTATGTTAAAATGATTGAATTGACCGAAGAGCAATTGCTTCGTGCTGACGCTAATGCTGACGGAAAGGTTAATCTTAAGGATTCAACCCGTATCAGACAGCATCTTGCAAACCGTGTTCCTCTTGGAACGGTTACTGATCCCGATGACAGTAGTTCTGACAACTCCTCGGGCAGTGATTCAAATAGCGGAGGTTCGAGTTCAAGCGGCGGCTCCGGTGAAAGTTCTGATTCAAGCGGCGGCTCCGAAGAAAGCTCGAGTTCAAGCTCAAGTGGCGGATGGCTTCCCGGAATATGGTGATATAAAAATTTGGTTGTCCCATTTTATGGGACAACCAAATTTATAGGAGAAGATAAATATGAAATGGTATAAAGAAGCAAAATACGGGCTGATGATACATTGGGGCCTTTATACGATGGCAATGGGAGAGTGGAAGGATAATCGAATCGATATGCTGAATTTAGTTCCCGAAAGAAAGGCTTTCAATGTAGGTGAATGGCTTCAGTGCCGATATGATATCCCGATTGCCGAGTATTCTCAGCTTGCAAAGGCATTTAATCCTATTTTCTTTGATGCAGAAGAATGGGTGAAATCGGCAAAAAACTGGGGTATGAAATATATAGTAGTAACCGCAAAGCATCATGACGGATTTGCTATGTATGATTCAAAGGTTGATGATTATAATATTATGAAGGCAACCCCCTTTGGAAGAGATCCTATACGAGAGCTCTCTGATGCTTGCTCTAAATACGGTATAAAATTCGGCGTTTATTATTCGCAAGGATTGGATTGGCATGAGGAACATGCGGGTGACTATCAACCACTTGACAATGGCAGATTGCCTCATGCAAATATATGGGACTTCCCAAATAACGAGAATAAGGATTTCCATATTTATTTTAATAAAAAGGTAATTCCTCAGGTTACAGAACTACTTACAAATTACGGCGATGTTTCTATGATTTGGTTTGATGCTGCAGATAGGCAAATTCCTGCAGATTGCAGTGAAGAACTTTATAAATTGGTTAAAAAGCTCCGTCCGGACATCATTACTAACACCCGTATAGGTCACGGATTCGGAGACGTTAAATCGTTTGATGATAACGAATTTCCGGATGATTCCTTTATAGAAGGCCTTTATGAATCACCGTGTACCCTTAATAATACCTGGGGCTACGTTGCTCATGACCAGTATTGGAAGCCCGCCGAGGAGGTTTTAAGACTCAAAGAGCATCTTAATTCCCGTGGTGTTAATTATCTTTTGAATGTAGGACCTGATCCGTTAGGCAGAATACCCGTACCCGCAAAGAAAATTCTCGATGAGGTTGGAAAAACACTCGGCAAATAAGAGGGATGTTTTATGAATAACAGATATAATAAAAAATGGTTTCAGTTTGATTTAGCCCGATTCAGAAGCTTTAACAGAGAAGAAACAGAGGAACTGTTAAAGGTTTTAAATAGGTGCGGATATAACGGAATAGGCCTGTATATTGAAGGCTTTTTTGAGTTTCCCGAATTTGGCGGAGCACCAAGAGAGGGTTGTATGACCAAGGAGGATGCCAAATGGGTGTGCGAGACGGCTAAGAAATACGACCTGCTCGTTATGCCTATGACCAACCTTGTAGGTCACGGTGAAAGCTTTTTCTGTCAGGAACGCTTTACATATCTTGGTAGAGATGATTTTCAGTTTGATATGAAGCATAAGGACTTCAGAGCCTTTGCAAAATCTGTAATAGATCAGTTTATAGATTGCTTTAATCCCGAAATTCTTCATATAGGCGGCGATGAGGTAAGCCTTGACGAAGAGGATAGAAAGGATTATGTTAAATTCCTTTCGGATATGTGTGAGTATCTGAAGGAAAAGGGAATCCAAACGGGTATATGGGGAGATATGTTCCTAAAGCATCCCGAAATGGCGAAAAATATGAATAAGGATGTTTATATCTTCGATTGGTGGTATTATGGCCACCGTTATGAGAGCACCGAAATGCTAATAAACTGCGGATTTAAAAATATCGTTATCTGCCCTGCAACACAAAGCTGGGATGGAATCGTAGGAACTCAGCAGATGTGTCCTTGGAAGGAATTACTACCTTGGAAATGTGAAGAGGATGTAGCGGCAGATGAGGTAGAAGCATTTTTAACAGATGCTCAAAAGCATGGCGTTTATGATGCAATGCTTACCGATTGGGAAAACTACCGTGGACACCTTATATGGAATAATATGCATTCTGTTGCACGATTTGGTAGATATGTAAACGGAGAATCCCTTGAGGATAAAGCATTAAACACCGCAATTTTCAGCAGAGAAACACCCTATATGGAGTGTATGCATATCTTGATGGATGCTCAAAAACAGCATTACAGAGAGTACCAAAAACTACCGGGTAAGCTTGTTAAGCATCAACACGGAACAGACGGAATATTTAATCCCTTAGCACTATGTAAGCTGCTACAATGCGGAGACCTTCTTAGTGAAAGTTTAACCGAAAAGTTTGAGGAAGCCGAAAAGAAGGTTAAAAAACTGCTTGAAGGCTGGAAGGTAGAGTCGAAGCTTGAGGATAGATGCAAGCGTCATCTTTACTTTGCTGCTGACTATGCAAAAGCAACTGCGGTAACTCTGCGCCTTGCTAACGAAACTAAGGCTCTTTATAAAGAAACCTCATATGAGCAATATAAAAATCCCGAAAAATATTCGCAAATGCTTCATAAGGTGCAAGAGGATTTCAAATCCTTTGCCGAAGGCTATGATGAGTGGATAACATCTTTGAGCAATGCAATATCTGATAGTGGTCACACAAGAAAAGATATAAAAGAGCTCAAAAATGTTAAATCGCTTACAGAAAAACTTGTTGTATGCCTTGATGATTACGATATAGACGGCGGTCAGTATAATAAGAAGCTTGCATTGCCCGGTTGGAAAGAGCTTCTTTCCAGCACTTTCGGTAAGGTAAATGTGAAAGATTAATACTTTTTAGTAAACTTAAATTTTAATAAATCTACAAAAACTCCTACTATCAGTAGGAGTTTTTTAATATTGATACTATTTTTCGGTTGAAGAATAGCAAAAAAGTATGATACAATTTTAATGGTGATAAAAGATGAAAATAAATCTGGATATTGCAAATAATTTAAAAACTTTTAGAAAAAAAGCGGGGTTATCTCGCCGTGCTTTGGCAGAAAAGATTTCTTATTCCGAAAAGTCCATTGAAAAATGGGAAAGCGGAAAATCAGTTCCGTCTATTTCTGTTTTATGTGAGTTAGCAAGGATACTGTCGGTTACCTTAGATATGTTGGTATATTCGCCCATAAGCCAGATAGAGTATTATCTTGGAATTGATGGTGGGGGAACAAAAACCGAATTTGTTTTGGAGGATTCTCTCGGCAATACCGTTTCAAGGTGTGTTTTAAGCTCATCTAATGCCGTTGATATAGGTCTTGATAGATGCGAGGCTGTTCTTCTGGAAGGTATAAATACTGTATGCGGAGATATCGACAGAAGAAAAATTTCAGTATTTGCAGGGTTATCAGGTGGTTCGAGCGGAAATAATCAGGCGTTAGTTCATCAGATTTTATCAAAATTCGGATTTGGAAAATATGATAACGGCAGCGATGTTGTAAACGCCTTAAAGTTGGCTCTCAACGGGGACGATGGTATAGCTGTGATAATGGGAACAGGTGTAATAGCCTATGCTCAGATAAATGGTGAAAGAAAGCGAATCGGCGGTTGGGGATATCTTCTTGACAGTGCCGGTAGCGGTTATAATATCGGCAGAGATGCCCTTGAATCAGCATATAGGTACATAGATGGAAGAGGAGAGCCTACCATAATTAAAAATATGCTTGAAAAAAGGCTTAATAAAGAGCTTCCTGCGGTAATACCTGAGATTTATGGCAACGGAAAACGTTATATAGCAAACTTTACTCCTATTGTATTTGAAGCATATGAAAAGAAAGATAAAGTTGCAAAGGAAATTTTAGAGAAAAATATGCTTGGAATTGCCGAAATCATTAAAACGGCTCAGAGGTTTTTCAATGATAAAAATATTCCGATTGTAATATGCGGAGGGCTCAGTAACAGAGCAGATATTTTAGAAAAAATACTAACATCTAAGTTATCTGATACAGCCAATGTGAAATTTTTGAAAGAGCCTATGGTTAAGGGAGCTATTATGTGTGCCAAGGAGGAAAATTAAATGCTAAAAACAGAAATGAGAAATGAAAAAACAACTCATATCGATAAAATGCCTGTTTATGATATTGTAAAAATTATTAATGATGAAAATAGAACTGTAATTAATGCTATTGAAGATGTATTAACGGATATTGAAAGGGCCTGTAATTTGATGACCGATGCAATAAAAAACGATGGTCGTGTATTCTATATTGGTGCGGGAACATCAGGAAGACTCGGTATTCAGGATGCCGCCGAATGTCCTCCCACCTTCGGAGTATCGGAAGATTTATTTAACGGTATTATTGCAGGCGGTAACAACTGTGTTTTTAAAGCGGCAGAAAGTGCCGAGGATAATGCTGAATTCGGCGTTAGAGATTTGGAAAACTATGATTTTTGCGGCAAAGATATCGTTGTGGGTATATCCGCCTCCGGAGGAGCAGCTTATGTTTGCGGAGCTTTAAAATATGCTAAGGAATTGGGTGCTAAAACAATAGCAATTACCAATAATCCTGATACAAAAATCAGTAAAATTGCCGATGTAACAATTTTTGCCGATACAGGCGCTGAGGTTATAACCGGTTCCACACGAATGAAGGCGGGTACATCTCAAAAAATTATTCTTAATATGCTATCAACGATTTCGATGATTCAATGCGGCCATGTTTATGAAAATCTTATGATTAATCTTAAGCCAAGTAATATTAAGCTTAAAAACCGTATGATAGGTATAGTAAGTACCATAACAGGAAAAAATGCCGATGAATCGGAAAAGCTTTTGGAAAAATCCAATTGGAATATAAGAACCGCTGTGGAAAAGGAGAAATAAATATGAATAAGTTTGAAGTAGCAGGTCACGAAGAAAGCCTATTGCCTGACGGCGATTGGAAACTGGTATGGAATGATGAGTTTGACGGTGAGCAGCTCGATGAAAGCAAATGGCGTTACCGTTTACATATCATGGGAACCCGTCACAATACGTGGGTTGATAACGGCGTTCATCTCGATGGCAAGGGAAATCTCATTTTTTCATTAATTGAAAAGGATGGACATTTTTATTCCTCCCATCTTCAAACGGGAGAAAATTATATGGATAGACCGGGCAAAAAATTTGAGAGATATACCTGGCCTATAGCAAAAATAAGCAAGCCCTTATTCCAGCATAAGCACGGTTATTATGAATGCCGTTGCCGTTTGCAGCAAAAGGACGGTTGGTGGAGTGCATTCTGGCTTCAGTCCCCGATACAGGGAAGCACACTTGACCCTTCTTTTTCCGGTGTTGAAATAGATATCATGGAATCCTTTTATCCCGGTAAGGTAATGCATAATATACATTGGAACGGCTGTGGCGAGGACTGGCAGAGCGCCGGTAAGCCTTCCTTCGAAATAGAAAATCCGGAGGAGTTTCATCGTTTTGGTTTAAAGTGGGATGAGAGCGGATATACCTTTTATGTTGACGGTATGGAAAGTTGGCATATAGATGGACCCGTTTCGGATACCGAACAATTCATCTTAATATCAACCGAATGCATGGGATATAGAAAGGCGGCACAAATCCCCGATGAGCATTTGAAGGATGCTATAGGAGATACCTTTGCGGTTGACTATATCCGTGTATTTTACAGTATCTAAAAACATAAAAAACATAGAAAAAGAAGAGTGAACTCCTCTTTTTAAAATTTAATTCTTATTTTTCGTCTACAATTTCTGAAATGCCGTTTTGTGCTCTCTTAGTTAGGATAGATGCATTAACGCTAGAAATACAGTATTTATTATCTTTAAGAAAAATTATCGAACGCGTCTCATTATCTGATGTTGTGTCGATTACTTCGGTGTTTGTTCTTTTAAGATTTGCGCGTGCTAAAATCCGGCGCACTTTATCTGAATCGGCAGCCTCAATACATACGATTTCAGCTACTCTTACAAAAGATTTATTTCCTATATTAACAAAACTATTGTTCACTGTCTTATACCTCCTTTGCTTTTCTTGCAAAACCGCAGATAGGTTCTTTTGAATTCATATCATAATGGTAAGTGAATTTGCCGCTGGATAGGTCATTGATGCTGAATAAGTATATATGTGTTTCGGAGAACCTAAGTACATCCAGATGCTTAAACTTTATATATTTATCAATCTGCGGCTTTAATAAATTCGTTACATCTTCTCGGTTTCTGCCTACGATAATTACCGTTCTAGTTATGCCAACTAATTTATTGAGCTTTTCGTTAAATTGCTCTTGATTGTGGTTACCACATTCAACCTCAATAAAGTAGGCAGGTTTATCGTTTATATATGCGATAATATCAGGAATTACCGACTTTGCATCATAAAGCGGTATTCTGTTTTCCTTGCGTCCCATAGTAATTCTGCTGAAATTTCCCGTTTTCTCCAAAACAGTTTTAACATCCTTAATCATATATGCGTGCGGAATGCTTGAATGTTCCTTTAAGAGCTTATAATGCTCCTGGACAGGTGGTTCTTTCCTGAATAGAATTCGATAAGTATGTTGTCCCAACGGGGTAACGAGCAAAATATTAAACGGACGGTAGCCGGTGGACATTCTCTTTTTCTTAAGCAATCCCATATCGCAAAGCGTTTTTATGTGCAAATATGCAGTATGTGGACTGATAGATCTATCCTTTCCTTCAATAAATTTATCAATGATAAGCTCCTTGGCTTCTTTTTCTTCGGAAACGCCTGATGAGACTATAATTCGAAAGGCTTCCTTGTCGCGTGGTTTTAAATTCTCTAAAATATCGGGTACGAAAACCACGTTTTCATTGTTAGTTGATTGGTTATTAAAATTATTATTCATTGTTTTTACTCTCCTTAATTTTTTCTATGATTGTTTCAAATTCTTCATCTGGTAAACCGTACTTGCAAATAATATAAATTCTATCTTCCTGATTTTCGACAAGAGAATTAGTTGAAGATTTTCCTGACGCTGCAACTAAATTTTCGTTCATAGATTCATTTGCAATCTCTCCGAAAACCTGAATGAAAGCGTTATTGATAATGTCTTCGCAGTTTAAATGATAAAGATTATAATTACCGTGAAGTGTATCTACAAATTCGTAGCATTCAAGAACTGCATTAGAAAAATTTGTAAAAGCAAGTTCGAAAAACTTATTGAGTCTATCATACCTATTAGGCACACCTTTGGTTTCTTGCTTTTTAGCATTAATCATATTTACAAATTGGTTAGTAACAGCACAAAGATATCGCTTGTGTATTTTATACGCTGTAGGTGGCATACCTTTGCTCTTCTCAATGTGACGGCGGATTATCGCAACAAGAGTTGATTTGTATTCGCCTTTAGGAATTTTGGTTAATAAGTTAATGGCAGCTCGGCTTCTGAAGATGAGTCTGCATCTTAACGGCTCTACCTGATTTGTGAACGAAAATTCATTGGGAATCCGAGCGATGAGCCCGCGGCTTTCGGCAACTACAATTTCGTTCACAGTTCTGTTTACGGTGCGATGGGGTAATGAGTTCATCCAACATATAACATCTGCTTCAGTTTTTGGGTCGAGTTTAATAAATAAAATTCTTTCTTTCATCATTTTTATTCCTTTCTTGATTTAAGTTGTTCTGCATTTCGCAGAATGCATGCATCCATTCTTTTTCGACGAGTTTGTTTTTTTCGCTATAGGTATCCAGCAACTTCACTTTTTCGTTCACACGATTCTTGACTTGGTTAAAGATTGCCTCAACTTTTGTGGACGAAAAATATTCTTCAGGTTCAGGATTCAAATTCTTCTGAATGCATTTTTTAATCTCTCTTTTTATAAAGGAGGTGAGGTTGCCTTTTTGGCATCCGAACTTTTTGCAAAACTTTTGAACCATTTCTTCGGGAAGAGAGATTTTGGTATGTACGTCTTCAATGACTGGCCTGGTTTCAAAGTCCATAGGGATTTCAGCAACCCCATCATTTAGCGACTCGGTCATAATTTTTGCAACCGTATTGCTGAAGATACCTTGGGGTAGGGACTTTTTGAACGCGATTATTTCGGGTTCATTTGGTGTTAGCACAACATGATATTTCTTTTTCATCGTTGTAGCATCCTTTCTTTTTTTAATTTTTTTGCGCTAAAGGTGTTTATTTGCCGTCTCAAATAAATTTTTTAGCATATTAAAAGTTAGATAACCTTATTTTCGACTTTCAAGAAAACATTAATTTTTGCAAATTTTAAGAATTTTTGATAGAAACTTCTTGATTTTAAGGCGAAAAAGTTAAAAATTCTTTATTTTTTCTTGCAGATTAATGCCCTAATAAGAAATTTTATTTATAAAATTTCTATAGTGAATGTTAAAAAGTTCAAATGTTCAGTTCAAGAAAACATTAACGGTCTGCACCCGTTTGGGCACAGACCGTTGCTTTATGGGAATATATTTTTGGTTGATTGTCTCTTTTTTATGATGATGATGATTTACGTTTTGCAATGATAAGATGATACTCATTTGCAAATGACAGTCATAGATTATTTTAGATTAATAGAAGATTAATTTTAGGGAAAACTGTCGTTTTCAAATGAGGAATTCACTTACATTTCGAGAGAATAAAGGACTGTCATTTCGGGCGATTCGTTGTCCGATGATTTGCATTTAGAGATTATAAAAGATGACTGTCCCTTTGGGATGACAAGATTGCTCTCCCTCTTGTCAACCTCAAAATGTAAATAATTTCTTTGTCATCTGTAACTGAAAGCATGATGCTCTTAAAACCTAAACGATATTAAATCTATAAAAAAACAGAGCATCATTTTTGCTCTCTCAAAATGTTTAGAATACAAAAATGAAAGGCGCAAAAAGCTCTCAAATTCTAATCATCACAAACGTAGTATCATTTTTATAGTTTTTAATCTTTTGGTCATAAAAATATGAAAATTCATGATTTTAAATGATTTAATAGGATTAAAAGTATTTTTTATAGAGATAACAGCGTCACAGTATACGTTTTTGAACGATAAGGATTCTAAATCAAAACTTACCCTATAAGGGAGAACATATTTATAAAAAATGGATTTGACAATTTTGACGCCCCATATTTTTAATTTCTACATAAATTTTGAAAGCTATAATGGTATCATTGACTTTTTATATTTATCACATATCGAGCGGTGTCATCGACTTGTTGTATCGAAATATAATTGTTGATATCACACCAATGTTGTATTAGAGATTCATATAAGGGTACATTCAGTTGTTATATACAGTAATTTAGGTACAGTATCATCTGCTTATTATATTAAGGTTTTTCTTTCGGTATCATTTGTTAGTTGCATAGATGTTCACTAAAAATATCAGTACCATCTAATTGTTGCATTACAGATTAAATTTTAAGGGGACATCGCATTTTTATATTAATATTTTGAGTTTAACAGCACTTATCTTCGGATGGGTGCTGTTAATCTTTTCTTGAAACGAATAAAAAAGGTTACTTAATACTTTCCCGGCAATCGAGCAAAGCTCAAATTATGGTTGTCGGAAAGGATTTTAATAATGCTGAAAACATTAAAGTATCTAAGTCAGCATAAACATTATGTAGGTAAGGAGGGCGTATTATATGAAGAAGAATAAAACTGAATATATTGTAGTTAATGCGTTCTCCGAAATCAGCGAGGCAGAGCGTAAGGAAAAAATTAATAACTCAATTAGAACTCTTTGTGTTATGGATATTGAAAAATTATATGAATTAGATTATAATAATAGTGTTGCATTTCACGGCAGCACTCAGGACCTAAGTGGGAAGGAGTGCTTTGAAAATGCTAACTGAAATTGCGGATATTTATGTTCGTCTTTCTTCAGAGGATAGGGATAAGAAAAATAAGACTGACGAGAGCGAAAGTATCCAAAATCAAAAGACGATGCTAATAAACTACTGTATCGAGAAAGGATGGCAAATCAACGGCATTTACTGTGATGAGGATTACAGTGGTGCCGACGCTTCAAGACCTGCTTGGAATCAGGTGCTAAAAGACTGCGAAGAAGGTAGATGCACGATAGTTGTCTGCAAAACACAATCCCGTTTTTCACGTGATATGGAAATGATTGAACACTTCATTCACGGAAAGTTCCCCGAATGGGGTGTGCGATTTGTTGCGGTTGTTGATAACATTGACACCAACGTTAAAGGCAATAAAAAAACACGTCAAATAAACGGGCTTGTAAATGAATGGCAGTTAGAGGAGCTATCCGACAACGTTAAAGCCACTTTAAGTGTTAAGCGTAAAAATGGCGAGTTTGTAGGCTCTTTCGCTCCTTACGGCTATTTAATTGACCCCGACAACAAGAATCATTTAATTATTGATGAGGTTGCAGCGCCAACAGTTCAGCGGATATTTGATTTATATATCGGTGGACTCGGGTACATAAGCATTGCGAAAATATTAAATGATGAAATGATTCCGCCGCCTTGTGTTCACAAAAAGGAGCTTGGCTCTAAGTATTATAATGGCAATTATGAGAAGAACAATGCGCCGAGGACAACCTGGTCCGATTCGGCCGTCTATGCAATTCTTCGCCGATTCGAATACACAGGTACTCTGGTGCAAGGCAGACAAGAGGTTGTAAACTACAAAACGGGTAAACGCCGTAAAAAACCGCAAAGTGAATGGGACATTGTTGAAGACACCCACGAGCCGATTATTTCTAAAGAAACCTTTTATAAGGCACAGGAGATTCGGCTTTCCCGAGGCAGAGGTCAAAAAATTCCAAGTGGCAGTTGTTATTCACTTGCTAAAAAGGTGTTTTGTGCAGAGTGCGGTAACACAATGTGGAAAATGAGCTATAAGCTGCGTGACGGGAGATATAATTACCTTTCTTGCAGAACTCGGAAAACCACTAACGGAGTTTGTGACAATGAGCACAGTATTCGCCTTGATGAGTTAGAGCAAATCGTTGTAGATGAAATAAACAAGTTACTTGATAAGTACTACGATGAAAAGCAGATTGGCAAGTTGGATGCACCTAAAAGAAAAAAGAACGGTGCTAAAACCTTGCAGTCGCAAATTGCAGAACTTGAAGAAAAGGTAAAGCGGAACGATAACCGAATGGCGCAAATGTACACCGATAAATTAGATGGTGTCATCAGCTTAGAGGAGTTTACTAAATACCGAGAAAGCTATCAAAAGGAATCCCAAGATATAGAAAAACGCATCGAAATTTTGAAATCAAAGCTTGTGGCCCTATCGGGCGGCGAAACAAAAACGGATACTAGTCAGGTACTTGAAAAGTACCGAAAAATTGACACTCTCACATTCGAGATAGCCGATGAATTTATAAGCAAAATATTCATTGGAAAGCTTACAAAGAGTGGCAAGAGAGAAATCAAAATCGAGTGGAAAATTTAGTCGTTTTCCACAGTCAAAAATTGACAAAATATACAAGATTAACAAAAAAGTGTAGTATTGGCTAACTCAGCCCACGGCGGCTTTGACGGCGGCGCAATGGCCGGTGATGGAACGGTTGAAAAGGATATAAATCTAAGCATTTCGCTTTTTCTTAAAAGCTTTTTGGAGCAATCGGGCTTTGAGGTTATACTCACAAGGGATTCGGATACGGGAACGGATGATGATTCCTCTGAAAAAATTGCCGTACGAAAGAAAAGTGACCTTAGAAACCGCCTTAATTTAATGCAAAAATATCCCGATGCTATTTTTGTTAGTGTTCATCTTAACAAGTTTACAACCTCTGCCGCCAGTGGCGCACAGGTTTTTTATTCTAAAAATCATAGCAATTCGTCACGGCTCGGTCAATGTGTTCAAGGCTCAATTATAAGCCTTCTGCAAAAGGAAAATACAAGGGTTATCAAGCAGGCAACCAGTAGCACCTATCTTCTGAACAATGCAACGATACCCGCCATAATAGTTGAATGCGGTTTTTTGAGCAATGCAGGGGACCTTGCTCTGCTTAAGGATGAAGCATACCAAAGAAAAATGGCTTTTTGTATATACAGCGGAATAAAAGAATATTATAAGGAATGAAAAAATATGGCTTCAAAGGTAAAGAGTATATTTGTTTGCAGTGAATGCGGATTTGAAAGTCCTAAATGGCTTGGAAAATGCGGCGGTTGCGGCGCATGGAATACATTGGTTGAGGACGTTCGGGTTCAGGCACCTAAAACGGCAGTTTCCGTAAAATCGGTTGCAACTGCAACGGCTAAGGCGCTTAACAATATCAATGTGTCAGATGAGCAAAGGTTTGTAACGGGAATTAAGGAGCTTGACAGAGTTTTAGGCGGCGGAATAGTAAAGGGCTCTGTGGTGTTACTTAGCGGTGACCCGGGTATCGGTAAATCCACTATTCTTTTGCAGATATGTAACGCTTTGCAGAATAGCCTTAATATACTTTATGTTTCGGGCGAGGAATCGGCAAGTCAGATTAAGCTCAGGGCCAACCGTATAGGCGTAAAGAGTGATAGCGTTTCGGTTATGACCGAAACCGATACTCAGGCAGTTTGCGAATATATAAACTCAACCAAGCCCGACCTTGTTATGATAGATTCAATTCAAACTATGCAGATTTCCGAGCTTTCTTCCTCGTCGGGAAGCATTGTTCAGGTAAGAGAAAGCACTAATATGCTTCTTCGCACGGGAAAAAGTCTTGATATTCCCGTATTTATTGTAGGTCACGTAAATAAGGGCGGTGATATAGCAGGTCCCAAGGTTATGGAGCATATAGTTGATACCGTTCTTTATTTCGAGGGAGAGAGAAATCAGTCCTATAGAATTTTAAGAGCTATTAAAAACCGTTTCGGTTCAACTAATGAAATCGGTGTGTTTGAGATGACCGATAGGGGACTCAGCGAGGTCGAAAACCCCTCGGCTATGATGCTTTCGGGCAGAATAAATAATGTATCGGGTGGCTGTATCACCTGTGTTATTGAGGGAACAAGACCTATTTTGGCAGAGGTTCAGGGACTTGTTACAACCACAGGCTTCGGTAATCCGAGAAGAAACTCAACGGGCTTTGATTATAACCGATTAAATCTTCTGTTGGCGGTTCTCGAAAAGCGTTTGGGCCTTTATTTTTCGAATCTTGATACCTATCTTAACATTGTTGGCGGCATGTGGCTTAATGAGCCCGCCGCAGATTTAGCTGTGGCTATGTCGCTTGTATCAGGACTTCGTGATATCCCAATAAGTGATACGCTTATAGCCTTTGGCGAGGTTGGATTATCGGGAGAGCTTCGTTCTGTGCCGAGAGTTCAGGCGAGAATAAACGAGGCGGCAAGAATGGGCTTTACCGAGTGTATTCTCCCAAAATCCTGTTTAAAGCAGGTTACTGATACTCCCGCAAATATTAAATTAATCGGTGTGAGAACTCTGGCTGAAGCCATTTCCTTTATCAGATGATTTTTCTATATAATGAGGGCAAATACTGTTAACGGTATTTACCACCGAAATTTCCTCTAAACAGCAGTATCCGTCCTCTTGATAAACACAGCTTTCAGCACATTGTATTATTTTCATAAATTCACCCCGAGTTATATTATTTCAAAAAAATATGTTGATATACGAAAGAAAACTCCCACCGCAAAAGCAGTGGGAGTAAAATTTTATTTATATAACTTTTCCTAAGAAATCTTGAAGTCTTGAACTTTTTGGATTTGAGAACAACTCATCAGGAGTGTTTTCCTCCATAATTATGCCTTCATCAATGAAGATAACTCTGTCTGCAACCTCACGGGCAAAGCCCATTTCGTGGGTTACAACAACCATTGTCATACCTTCATTTGCAAGGGATTTCATTACATCCAGAACTTCGCCAACCATTTCGGGGTCAAGAGCAGAGGTGGGCTCGTCAAAGAGCATAACCTCAGGCTGCATACAAAGTGCACGTACTATGGCAACACGTTGCTTTTGTCCACCTGAAAGCTGAGAGGGATAAGCGTCTGCACGGTCAGCAAGACCTACACGTTCAAGAAGCTCTAATGCCTTTTTTTCTGCATCGGCTTTACTTATACCCTGAAGCTTGATAGGTCCAATGGTCATATTTTTAAGCACTGTCATATGGGGGAAAAGGTTAAACTGTTGGAAAACCATACCCATTTTTTGACGGTGAAGATTTATATTCACCTGAGGATCGGTAATATCGGTTCCTTCAAAGTAAATTTTACCTCCGGTAGGCTCCTCAAGAAGATTAAGGGTGCGCAAAAAGGTGGATTTACCCGAACCCGAAGGTCCGATTACAACAACAACCTCACCTTTTTTAATATCGGTGGTAATACCCTTTAAAACCTCAATTTCGCCAAAGGCTTTTTCAAGGGCTTCAACCTTAATAAGAGTTTCATTAGTGGTCACTGTTACGGAGCCTCCTTTCGAGCTTCTTCAGGAAATGGGATAATATCATAACTATGGCAAGATAAATAATTGCAACAGTTATGAGAGGGAAGAAGGCCTCATAGGTTCTTGAGCGTATAAGATTACCAACATAGGTGATATCCTTAAGGGCAACATATCCTGCAACCGAGGTTTCCTTGATAAGAACGATAAACTCGTTTCCAAGGGCAGGAAGGATGTTCTTAAACGCCTGGGGGAACACTATGTACCACATAGTTTGAATATAGTTAAAGCCGAGGCTTCGACCTGCTTCAAACTGTCCCTTATCAATAGACATTATACCCGAGCGTACAATTTCTGCAACATAGGCACCCGAATTTATACCAAAGGAAATTATAGCGGCATAAATTCCGTTTCGCACTGAAGATAACACTATAAAGTGAATTATCATAAGCTGAACAACAACGGGGGTTCCTCTGATTACCGTCAGGTAAATGTTGCATATTGCATTGAAAAATTTAAGAATAACATCGCCTATGTTACGGCATTTTCTATAGGATAGGTTCTTGTCATAGGTAGCACGAACAGCGGCTACAATAAAACCTATAACAATACCGAGAAGACAGGCAAATAAGGTTATTTCAAGAGTAACCCCAAGACCTTTAACAAGCTGGAGCCAACGGTCCTCGGTTATAAAAGTTTTTATAAAGCTATCCTTTATGTCGTCTAAATTAAGCGATAGCGTATGATTAGTTAAAAAATTCATATTTCTTCCTTTAAATGCATTAAATAAGGAGCGGCTCAAGGCTGCTCCTTATTTATTATTTTAAAAATTATTCTTTAACGATGATTACCTGAGTAGCGGTAGTGTAGGTGTCAGTGAAGTCGATTTCCTTAAGACGTTCGTCGGTAACTGTCATACCGGCCATACCGAAATCAGACTTACCTTGCTGAACTGCGGTTATGATAGCATCAAAGTCCATATCATCAATAACCAGCTTGTAGCCTAACTTATCGCAGATAGCCTGAGCTATCATAGCGTCAATACCAACTACAGCTTCACCCTCATAGAACTCATAGGGCTCAAAGAAAGCGTTTGTTGCCATATGAAGCTCACCCTTGGAGGTATCAACATCAGCAGGGGATACATAGGGGCAGGTGCCCTTGGTTTCATCACCAATGTAATTCTTGATTATCTGGTCGATAACGCCTTCGGTCTTAAGCTCGCCTAAAGCCTTGTTGATATCTGCAGTGAGCTGCTTGTTCTCTTTGGAAACGCAGATTGCATAATCTTCAACAGCAAAGGGATCTTCAAGAATCTTTAAGCCTTCGTTAGCGGCAACAAAGGCCTTAGCAGGCTCATTGTCGATAATAACGCAGTCGATTTTACCCTGTGTGAGAGCAACGATAGCGTCACCGCCCTTGTTGTAACGCTCAATTGTGGAGCCTTCTTCTTCGTAGTCACTTGCGAAGATGTCACCGGTTGTTCCAAGCTGAACGCCGATGGTAGCACCGGGAAGGTCATCAACTGAAGCTACAACCTTTGCTTCTTCAGCGCCGCAGCCTGCAAAGCAGAGAAGCATTGCTAATGCTAATACTAATTCTATAATCTTTTTCATAGTAATTTCTCCTTGAAATTTATTTTTTGTGAATTCATATTCACAGTGTACAACGATTATAGCACCAAAGGTAGGCTTTGTCAACCCCTTTTTGCATATTTATGATAAAAAATGAATTTTTTCAATAAAAATACCCATTATTTTCGAATAATATGCAAAATATTCTGCATTATGCGAATAAAAATGCATTATGCAGAATATTTATGCAACACTTTTAAAACACTGTATGGAATAAAAACTTCTGGTCCTCGGTTATATCCTCTATAATCATTTCGGTTTCGGCACATTCGCTAAGCAGATAAGAAAAATCCTTTTGCTTGGAATATGCCCTTATTTTAGCAAGTCTTTTCTTTAACTCGTCAAGCTTCTCATGATTTACAAAAAGAGCAAGCAAGGCTTCCTCATTATGAAAATCTTCCTCACATTTCTGTGCGATTTTATAAGATTCTTCAGGGTTAGTATCATCGAGTTCTTCTATATAATCTATCTTTTTCTCGAATTCATCCATTTTATCGTTTACGACCAGGGTGGCGGTAATACAAAGAACTGTCAGAATCAGAACTATAACACAAGCGGTATAAAATCTTTTCATATCAGTCTGCCCGCCTTTCTATTATATTGAGGTTTTTGTAGCGGTCCATGGTCATTAAGAACACTTTTTTATATTCTGTATGCTTGGAAGCGAGAATCTTTATTACCTCATCCCTTGTTACTTGCAGAGCATCAAGGGATTCCATAATAATTTTTCCGTCACTGATAACGGGGAGCTGTAGTCCCTCTTTATCCTTGGATAATTTCATATCCTTAACGGTAACATTCTGGTTTTCGGGTTTGAGCATTACGCTCAAATCCCCGTTCACTTCCAGAACTGCAAAGGCAACTGTTGATATATCGAAAACATTTTGCCCTCGAAGTAATTCTATTAAATCCAAAACCGTCATTCGCACCCTTTTCATAGCCGACTGGTCGAGGGTGCCGTTTCGGATTAGCATTACCGACTGTCCGCTAAACAGCCTTCGGCATTTGATGTTTTTCATCGCCAATACCGATAGGAAAATTTCAAGGGCTACTAAAAGGAGAATAGCCACAACACCGTTGAGCACAGGCTGACCGCTATCCTGCAGAGGAATTGCCGCTATTTCGGAAATAAGCAGAGTAACAACCAGTTCATTGGGCTGCATATCCCCGATTTGCCTTTTACCCATTATTCTTATACCGATGGTTAAAAACAGATACATTATTATTGTTCTGGAAATAGTTATTATCATTATATCACCTAGTGTGACAGGACCCGAATCCGTCACGATTTCGTTCGCCGCCTTTAAAATGCGGCTTTGCACTCATTTTTTGCAAGGTGTCAGCCTTGCTGCAAATTTCCTGCTTCGCCGAATGTTAAATTCGGCGGCAGAAATTCTTTGACCTGCTAAACTAAAAATTTTAATATAAGGCGAAGCCGACAAAACGCAGAAATACTGTCGTATTTCAAGTTTTGAGGCAATGCATTATGAAAAATTTTGTTTCGCAGGCGTGACAGGTTCGGGTCCTGTCACACTAATAGTATTTACAAATATATATATAAAAATACGAAGTGGAAACCCACTCCGTATTTTTTATACATATTTAATTCTTGAAAAATGACAAGGGATAAATTCCGTATTTGGAAATTTATCTCTTAGCATATTTGTCAAAGGCTCAATTATAACATCCTCGGTTTCAAAATGTCCTGCATCAAAAACGGAAATTCCTGAGTTACAAGCCTCCATAAATATATTATGCTTAACATCGGCGGTTATAAGGGCATCACAGCAAAGTTTCTTTGCAAGATGAATATAACTGCCGCCACTGCCCGAGCAAACAAGAATATTTTTAATATCTTTTCCACCATCGATATATTTAATGGTATTTCCCAATTTATCCTTTATATGCTCTGCAAGCTTCTCGGGAGAAATGGGGGAAAGGGAGCCTTTTCTTAAAATAAAGCCCTCGCCGTCATCTATCTCGGTGATATTTTCAAGCTCTAAGACATTACAAAGAGCATCGTTAACCCCGTTTTTGCCCATATCCATATTGGTGTGCATAGAAATAACCGAAATATTATTCTTTATAAGATTATAAACAACCGTATTTTCGGTAACGCTTTTAAGTCCATCGAAAATCACAGGATGATGGGTTATTATAAGGTTACAGTTTTCTTTTTTTGCAATTTCTATAATATCTATATTGCAATCCAAAGCAACTAACGCCTTTTTTACCTCATCCTCGCTGTTTCCTACAAGTAAACCGGGATTATCATAGCCTACGGCAGTATTTACGGGGAAAAGCTCGTTTAAATATGAATATATATCTTTAACCTTCATTTATATCAACCCTTTTTTGCAAAAGAATCCTTTAGGGCAACGGTCTGATTGAAAACTATCCTTCCGTCCTTAGAATCGGGGTCAACACAGAAATAACCCTGACGCATAAACTGGAACACATCTCCCGTTTTAGCCTCTGCTAAATCGGCTTCTATCTTACAGTTTTCAAGAACTGTAAGGGAGGTGGGGTTAAGATTATCCGCAAAGGAGGAAACGCCCTCCTCGTCACTGGGGTTGGGAACATTAAATAAACGCTCGTAAAGGCGAATTTCGGCGTCCTTGCAGTGATTAGCACTTACCCAATGGAGTGTACCCTTAACCTTTCTGCCGTCAGGTGTTTCTCCGCCGAAGCTTTCGGGGTCATAAGTGCAGTGAACTGCGGTTATATTGCCGTTTTCATCCTCTTCGTGAGAAGCATACTTAATATAATATGCGCCTTTGAGTCTAACCTCTTTTTCGGGGCAGAGTCTGAAATATTTGCCTACGGGGTTAAGCATAAAGTCATCCTGCTCAATGTAAATTTCTCTTGAGAAGATAACATTTTTCTTTCCAAGCTCAGGCTTGTTGGGATTTATATCCACCGAGATAACATCGGTTTTATCCTCGGGATAGTTATCGATAATAACCTTTAAGGGACGCAAAACCGCCATAGCTCTGTCAGCATTTGTGTTAAGATAATCACGGACACAGGATTCAAGCAAGGCATAATCAATAACGCTGTATGCCTTGGAAACGCCGATTTTATCCACAAAGGCTCTGATAGCCTCGGCAGGATATCCTCTTCTTCTCATACCACATATTGTAGCCATACGGGGATCATCCCAACCGCTTACCAAACCGTCATTAACAAGCTTCAAGCACTTGCGTTTACTGGTTAATGTATAGTTAAGGTTCATACGGGCAAATTCTATCTGCCTTGGAGCTTCGGGAATTTCCAAAACCTCTAAGAACCAATTATAAAGAGGTCTGTGATTTTCGAATTCAAGGGAGCAAAGGGAGTGGGTAACACCCTCCTTAGCATCGCTTAAGGGGTGGGCAAAGTCATACATCGGATAAACGCACCACTTATCGCCCGTGCGGTGATGGTGAGCCTTCATTATTCTGTAAATAATGGGGTCACGCATATTAAGATTAGAGGAGCTCATATCTATTTTCGCACGAAGCACCATAGCGCCGTTATCGAATTCACCTGCGGTCATTCTTGCGAACAAATCCTTTGTTTCCTCTATAGGACGGTTGCGGAAAGGACTCTCAATTCCGGGCTCGGTGAGGGTGCCTCTGAATTCCTTTATCTGCTCAGGGGTGGATTCATCAACGTATGCGAGTCCCTTATCTATAAGCTTTAATGCGCATTCATAGATAAAATCAAAATAATCTGAAGCAAAATAAACATTATCCCACTTAAATCCTAACCATTCGATATCCTCTTTAATGGCATCAACATATTCCACATCTTCCTTTGTGGGGTTGGTGTCGTCAAGTCTTAAATTGCACTTGCCACCGTATTTCTCAGCCGTTTCAAAGTCAATGCAAATAGCCTTTGCGTGACCGATATGGAGGTAACCGTTAGGCTCGGGAGGGAAACGGGTTTGTATTTTACTGTAAACCCCTTCCTTTAAATCCTCGTCTATAAAATCGTGTATGAAATTACTTTGGGTTACTTCATTAACCTTAATTTCTTCTGACATATATCTCACTCCGGTGAATTAGTTTTCGTAAAATTTAATGGCACGTTCAATTCGGGATAAAACCTCATCCTTACCTAATATGCCCATAATAGCGCAAAGGTCGGGGGTGTTGGTTCTGGAGGTTACCGCAATGCGGATAACGGTTGAAACATCGCCAACGTGGCCCTTAAAGGCATCGGGATTTTGCTTGAATTCCTTAACGTTGGGGGTAAAGCCCAAGGGCTCACATAAATCCTTGATTTTAGAGAACCACTCATCCTTTTGGTCCTCGGGGGAATAAATTTCACTGTAAGCCTTTAATATAGCTATAGCATCTTCCTTGCCTATGTGCTCAGGCAGAGTAAAATTCTCCTCATAATATTCGGGATAGAAATAAGAGAAATAGTTCTTTAGTTCATCCCATTTTGCAATATCCTTACGGGGATTTTTGCCCTCTCTGTCAAGGTTAATAATAGCCTTTTGCTTTGCTTCGTTTTCGGTAAGCTTTGCATAGAAATCACCGTCATAGGTCTTAGCCCATTCACAAGAACGGCTGTAAACCTCATCGGCACTCATAAAAGCAATTTTATTCTTGCTGATATCGTTGAGCTTATTCATATCGAAAAGCGCACCCGATACAGACATCTTTTTAAGATTATAAGGGAATGCCTCAATAGGAGCTTCCTTGTTTGTTCTTCTCCAGTCCTCAAAGTTTGAATTAAGAAGTGTTAATAGATATTCAATAACACATTCTGCAGGATATCCCTTTTCAACAAAGTAGGAAACTGCAGCCTCAGGGTCCTTTCTCTTTGAAAGCTTACGTTTGCCTCCGTTTTCTTCCTTCATAACGGCGGCAGTATGAGCAAATTTCGGGATTTTAAATCCGCAAGCCTTGAAAAGCTGAAGATGAATCGGCACACTTGCTATCCATTCGTCACCACGGATAACGTGGGTGGTTCTCATTAAATGGTCATCAACTGCATGGGCGAAGTGATAGGTGGGAATACCGTCAGTTTTAAGAATAACAACATCCTGAGTATTCTCCTGCATTTCTATTTTGCCACGGATAACATCCTCAAAATAGCATTTGTTTGTTTCAACTCCGGGGGAGCGGAAACGAACAACAAATTGCTCGCCTGCGGCAATTCTTTTCTCAGCTTCCTCTACTGTTATATTGCGACAGCAAGCCCACTCACCATAATATCCCTTATTAACACCTGCCTTTTCCTGTTCGCTTCTGATTTCATCAAGCTTTTCTGCAGAGCAGAAGCAGGGGTAGGCAAGTCCTTTTTTAATCAATTCCTTCGCAAAGCACTGATAGATATCCTTGCGTTTACTTTGGGTATAGGGCCCGTAAGCACCCTTTTCAGTGCCAAGTCCAGTAACACCCTCGTTAGGTATCACACCGAAAGCCTCAAGACCTTCGATAATACCCGTAACACCGTCCTCAATTTCACGCTTTTTATCTGTATCTTCAATTCTTAAAATAAAAACGCCATTAGTTCCCTTGGCGGTAAGCATATCGGCAGTTGCGCCGAAAAGACCGCCTAAGTGAAGATATCCTGTGGGGCTGGGGGCAAATCTTGTTACCCTAGCTCCCTCGGGAAGATTTCTTTCTGGGTATAAATTCTCATAATAATCGGGTGTTTTATCTATATTAGGCAGTAAAAGCTCTGCCATTTTTTCGCTGTTAGTCACTGTGAATTTTCCTTTCAAATAAAACAGATTGGCGAGGGGTTAACCTCGCCAGTCGGCAAAAATATTTACTGATTAAGTAGCTTGTTAAGCTCGTTCATAAATGTGTTGATATCCTTGAACTGACGGTAAACCGATGCAAAGCGAACATAGGCAACCTCATCGATATTTTTAAGCTTTTCCATAACCAATTCGCCGATTTTTTCACTGCTTACCTCACGGTCAAGTGAGTTTTGGATTATGGATTCTATTTCATCTATCATATTATCAAGGGTATCAAAGGAAACCGGACGTTTTTCACAAGCACGCAAAAGTCCGTTAAGGAGCTTGTCCCTATTAAAGGTTTCTCTGGATTTATCCTTCTTAATAACGATAATAGGAAGGCTTTCGATTATTTCGTAGGTGGTAAATCTCTTACCGCAGCTTAAGCACTCACGACGTCTGCGAATACGCTCGCCCTCGTCGGTAGGTCTTGAGTCAATTACCTTGCTTTCTTCATAGGAACAAAAAGGACATTTCATTTTCAGATACTCCTATCTCAATATAGTTATAAATATTATAATATAATATCCAAAAAATTACAAGAGAAAAAATAACTATTGATAAATAATAGAAAAGTTGCTAAAATTAAAGCATAAAATTTATTCGGAGGTATTAAAAATGGCTTGTTATCAGTTAAGCAAACCTGCAAGCGGAGATACCGTTGCAGTAATGCATACAAATATGGGAGATATAAAAATTAAACTCTTTGGAGAAAAGGCTCCAAAAACTGTTGAAAATTTTGCAACCCATTCAAAAAACGGTTACTATAACGGAATTATATTCCATAGAGTAATCAAGGATTTTATGATTCAGGGCGGTGACCCTCAGGGCACCGGTATGGGCGGTGAGTCCATATGGGGCGGCAGCTTCGAGGATGAGTTTGACCCCGAGCTTCATAACCTGAGAGGAGCTCTTTGTATGGCAAATGCAGGTCCCGGAACTAACGGCAGTCAGTTCTTTATAGTTCAGGCTTCCGCCGTTCCCGAAAATATGCTTGAGCAGATGAAGGATTTAGCAGACAGAGGCTTCCCCGCAGATATAACCGAGGCTTATGCCGAACTCGGAGGCACTCCTTGGCTTGATTTCCGTCACAGCGTTTTCGGTCAGGTTTATGAAGGCATGGATGTTGTTGATGCAATAGCAAATGTTAAGGTAGGACCCGCCGATAAGCCCGTAGAGGATGTTGTTATAAACAGCATCGATATCGAAATATTATGATAATAAGAAGAGCGCAAAACAATGATATTGAGGGAATAGGTAAGCTTCTTTTACAGGTGCATCGTGTTCATTCATCGGGCAGACCTGATATTTTCAGAGTGGGCAGTCGAAAGTATAATGACAGTGAGCTTGAGCTTATCATAAAAAACGATAAAACCCCTATATTTGTTGCGGTGGATGACGAAGATACTGTTATCGGCTATGCTTTTTGTGTTTATGAGGAAATAAAGGACGATAAATCCTTAATGGATAGAAAAAGCCTTTATATTGATGACCTTTGTGTTGATGAAAACCAAAGAGGAAAGCATATAGGAACGCATATCTATGAATATGTCTTAGAGGAGGCTCGTAAAAACGGCTGTTACCATATAACCCTTAATGTGTGGACTCTTAATCAATCCGCTATGAAATTCTATGAAAAATGCGGTATGGAGCCTCTTAAAATTACAATGGAAAAAAAGATATAAAAAATGCAGGGTTTTGCCCTGCTTTTTTATTTGTGTTTCTTAACGGCTTGTTCGAATCCCCTTTAAAAAATCAGAATAAAAAACAAAGCACTACCTTACGGTAATGCTTTGTTCTTTATTGGAAAGGGTGCACAAATTCGAAGTAAATATAAATTTTGACCTATATGTTCAAACCCCTACATATTTTTATGATATAATAATTGTTATAAATGGGATTTGAATATGCATAAGTTTAATCGCCAAATTCAGCTTTTATTTGTTCGTTAACAATAGCGTTCATTACAGGAATAGTTTTTAAATCATCTTCATTTATACTTATTTCTGCAATATCCTCTTTTTCTCCACATTGAGGAAAATTCACAAGCCAATATCCAGCGGTTCGTTGTTCCAAACAAATCCAGCCCTGCATTCCTTTGTGAACTCCGTCTTTAACATACTTTTCTTTTTCAACAATTACTTCTACACAATCCATCATTTTCATTTTATTTACCTCCGTAAGGTGTTGTTAACTGAATATGTCCGTTTGGATATGCCATCCAACCAGTAATAAAAGAAACATTTTCAGTTTTATCTTTTCTTGGAATTTCAATTCGAATACTAATTCGTTGCCCGTCTTTATTCAATTTCCCTAACACATAATTGCCCGAAATATACTTTTCTAACCCTTGTTTATTAATTTCGCTCTGCAACCACTTTGCATCTGACACTGTATATCCCCATTCTTTAAATAACTTTTCTTTGTTATGAGGATATTTACCTTCAGTATTGAACAAATAAGGATCAAATTTACTATAAGCACTGTCGGACGTGCTTTGGGTTAGTACATCGTTATATTGGATATCTTCCAAAATACAATGACAAAATGGGTGATGCGGCCATTTAGGAGTTTTATCCTTTTTAAACCAACATTCGTGAAGCATTAGACATTCCCCACAGTGATTATCACTCAAATTTCGATGTACCCATTTGTTCCATTTTGGTGCAGTTGGTGGTTTTTTACCCCACACACAAGCAGAAAATAATTCATTTAAAAAGCTCATTTTTATAATACTCCTTTCTATTTTATTTTTCAAGAATATTATACATATAACAAAACCGACATTCACCGACATCTTTTATAACAATTATATTTTTGGCGGTTTTGTTGACGCATTTGGTTATAGCATTAACAATCACATATTTCAACTTTAAGTGATGTCTTTTAAAATGTTATAATTCTTATACAAGGAGTTGATAACATAAAAAACAAATATACGCTAAATCAATTATTCATTATTCATCAGCGAAGCGGCTTCATCATTCAATATTCATTGAAAATCTTGTCGAATGAATGATGAATAATGAAAAATGAATAACATAAAACAAAAATCCTGCCGACAATAATCGACAGGATTTTCGTTTTGGCGGAGAGAGGGGGATTTTGTCTCGGTGCTGCCGCACCTATCGCCTCGCTTTGCTCGTTGCCGCGCCTAAATAACAGTCTGACAGACCCGTCCCCTTTGTCGCTTTGCGACATTTCCCCACACTGTGGGGAATCACCACCGGACTGTTATTCTTAACGGCTTGTTCGAATCCCCCTAAAAAAATCAGAATAAAAAACAAAGCACTACCTTGCGGTAATGCTTTGCTTTTTATTGGCGGAGAGAAGGGGATTCGAACCCCTGAACGGGTATTAGCCGTTACACGATTTCCAATCGTGCGCCTTAGACCAGCTCAGCCATCTCTCCGAATATGACCAAACCATTATACCTTTTAAAACAGAAAAAATCAAGAGTTTTTTTAACTTTTTATTTATATTGTTTTATAATCTCCTGCGCTCTGCTTAAAATACGCTCTCGCAGATGAGCAGGGGAGGTTACATATATATCGTCACCATAATTCATTATCCAGGTGACAAGGGCTTCGCTTATTGCCGCTTCAACCGAAAAGCTAAAGGTATCCTCGGTTACCTTTTTAATAAATATTTTATCAGAAAAACGGTCAATTACCTGTTCAATTATTTTTTTGTTGCATTTCAGCTCTATTTCCTCAAGCTCTCCCGAATACATACCGAAAAGCTTTTTGGTGTAATCGGCGATATCAAAGCTCTCCTTATATTCCGAAACCTCAGAAAAATGTCTGTAAGGCTCCTCGGATATCTCCACATTTTTGATTCTATCAAGCCTTAAATGTAAAAGATTATCGTATTTCTCGTAATTTCCTATAACATAATAGTAGTCACCCTGCCAGGTAAGGGCATAGGGGCTTAATTTCATTTGCTTTACATTGGTTTTAAGCTCTCGGTTTTCCGACAGGGAACGGGTGCAGTAATCAAAGGTGATTTTCTTTTTTTGCTCAATGGCAGAGCTTATACCGTCGATATTATAGTAAATTTCTTCGTTTGCGCATTTACTGTCAGTTTCGAAGAAAATACCCTTTTCTCTCTGCTTAACCTGATTAATGCTCAGCACCTCATCAAGCTTTGATATAAGCTCACGGGATTTTTTTGCGCTTATAAACTTAGCAGTTCTTACGGCATCACTCAGCAGATAAATTTCGGGTATTTCAAACTCTCTGCTTGCAAGAAAATAGCCCTTTTTAGGAGTAGCGGTTTTAATGATATCGTATCCGTAATCGCAAAGCTCGGCTATATCATCATAAATCGCCTTGCGCTCGGCTGTTACACCTCTTTTTTCAAGCTCTCGGCAGATATCCTGCGCATTTATGGGATTTTGTTCATCGCTATACTTTCTGAGGATATCTATGATATGGAGTATCTTTACCTTTTGTCCGTATCTTGAAGCCATAAATCAATTTTCCTTTCAAATTCTTCATATGAGAAAAAGGTGTTAATAATATCAAGCATTGCATTTGGAGAAAGATTATCGGGAAGCTCTAAAAATTTAAGAAGACTTTTTCTTTTTTCTGCCGCATCATAGGAGCCCGAAAGACCGAAACGAAACATATCATTTTTGGTTATCTTTTTAGATTTCTTATTGGTTTTTTCGCCCGTTATTCCGCTTTTTTTAAGGGCTTCGGTTATTATTTCGGCACTCATTCCCTCAACGCCTAAGGTACCCTCCTTTGAGGGCTTGTCCTTGCGTTTTTCCTTGCCGATTATCTGCGGAATATAAACATGGGTTATATTTTTGTTATCGGTAATCCTTTTTATATGCGCCCGTATCATAGCCCCTGCCGAGTCACTGTCGGTCATGATTATAATTCCGTTTTTTTCGGCTACAGACCGTATCAGAGCGCATTTTTCTTTGTCCTTAAAAATGCGGAAACCATCGGTAGGGATTATGAGAGCATCTATTATATTTTCAAGGGTGGTTTTATCATATCTGCCTTCAACAATAACAGCCTGATTTAGTTTAATCAATGGCTTCACCCTTTGCAACGATATAAACCAGCTTAATTACAAGCTGTTCGATGATAATTCGGCTGTCACTACTAAAGCTTTTAAGGGCACTGTCGGCTTCGATTAGAGCATCAATGCTAAGACTAAGCTTCTTAAAATCCATCTTTTTAAGATTTGCCGCCGCATTTTCCAGCACAAATTCTTTACCTTTGTATCCAAAGCTTTCGGAAATTTCCTTTAGGCTCAGTCCATTTTTCTTACCAACCAACACCCGATACATCTCCATATATGCTGAAGATATTGTATGGAGAATTATCATAGGCTCTATTCGCATAAAAAACAGCTCGTCCACAGTTTTAAGGGCTTCGGGTATTTTTAGGGCGAGAATATTACCCGTTAAGGTATAAACCGAGGCTTCAATGCTCTTAACCGCAACCGTGTCTATAATATCCTTGGTTATCTGACCGTTTTGAACAAAGCTGCAAAGCTTATCCAGTTCATTTATAAGGGTGTTTATATCGTCTCCTGCAATTTCTATCAGGTGATATGCGGCAGAGGATTCCATTTTGCAACCCCGCTTGGAAGCGCCGTCACAAAGCATTTTTGAAAGCTCGGAGGAGCGGCGGTGATTAAGGAGGACGGTTTTTCCGCCTACCTTTTGAGCAGCCGCCATTAATTTTTTCTCTTTGGCGCCTTTTTTATGGTCAAATTCAATTCCGTCAAAGGTGAGAATTAGAAGGGTTGTATCGTATTCCTCGCTTAAAAGACTGCAAAGCCTCTCGAAATCGGTTTTATCTGCCTTATCAAAATCGTAATCACTGAGTATAACGCATTTTTTATCCGCCATCATAGGAAACTGAACAGCCGCATCGTATACAGCCTGAAGGTCACAGTTGCCCGTAAATTTATGGTAATTAAAAACGTCATCACGCTCAGCTACCATAGAGGAAAGACGGGAGGTATACATATTTTTAAGATAGGAGTCGTCTCCTATAAGAATATAAACGCCGGCTAAATTTTTTGATGATATATCCTTTTTTAATGCGTCCTCATATACTACCGCCATTTAAATTTCCCCTCCGTTTCACTCAGAACCTTATGCTTAATTCTATTTAATTTTAACACATTGGCAAGATACTTGCAAGCGTATAAAAGTATAAGAGATAAAGCGATAAGCAATATTCCCAGAAAATAATAGTTTGTTGGTATATCCACAGTTGCAAAGGGCATTTTACCAAGTAACCATATAGTTGAGTTTATATATTTTGTAACAACCCCTGAAGCCAGTAAAAAGGGCTTTGAAAATGTACCGTATATAAGGCTTACAATCAGCGCAATTACGGCACATACCAAAGCAACCGTTACCGCATAGGAAATTAATAAATTGGTAAGAACGCCAACAACCGATATGTACCCGAAGAGATATATTGTTACGGGAAGGGTAGTTACCATTGCGCAAAGGGTTACCGATATAGCATCCGTTATATAGGAAATAAAACGGAATTTTATTTTAAAGTATTTTTTAAATGCACCTGATAATGCGGGGGAGAGGACTAAAACTCCGTAGGTGGATAGCGCCGACAACTGAAATGCTAAATTAAATACTGTCATGGGAGAAAAAATAAGTATAAGAGTTACTGCAGTGCCTAAGGAGTTAGAGGGAGTATTAGGTCTGTTCAGTAGATAGGATATACCCATAAATATATATGTAACACCGGCTCTGATTATCGAGGGAGTAAATCCGCATACAGCCGCCATAAAGCCAACAGCTAAAAAGATAATAATTGCTTTCAGTTTTCGGTTATAAAGGAATTTCTCAATTGTTTTGGTTACAAAGGACATTATAATTGCAAGATGCATACCTGAAACAACCATAACGTGGCTTACTCCTGCAGCCTTTACACATCCGTAAAATTCGTCACTCATATAGGAGCGGTCTCCGATGGTGAGGGCAGTTAGTGTGGATGCTTCACTGTAGCTTAAATTTTTAAATAAAAAGTCGGTTATATAATTCTGGACAGTTCCTATAAAGGAATAAAGGGTATCACCCTTGGCTTTCAGAAGAGAGTATTCCTTAAAATAACCTCTGAAATATATGTTTTGTGAAAAATCGTTAAGTCGGTATTTGCCGGTAGAAAATCGTAGCTTGAATCTACCTTCTATAATATCCCCTGTATCAAGGTTGGGGCATTCATCCTCATAAAAATAAGCGAACAGCTTGGAGCCGTCGGTGAGCTTGTCTGTGTTCTTGGTCTTAATTGTTGCGCCGTACATTCCATCTCCAAGGCGTTGCAATTTTTCGGTTACAACAAAGTTGCCCGAAACCTGTTCGCCGTTAATTTTTGAAAGGGAGTGGATATTATCCATCCTAAGTAGCATACTACAACAGATAATAATAGTGCAGAAAACCGAGAAGCATTGACTAAATGGAACTTTAAAGCTATACATAATGTAAAGCATAATAATAAGAGCTATCCCCATAATAAGAGAAAGCCTTTCATAATAATAAAAGATAATTACCGTAAAACATCCAAGAACGGCGCTTGTAAGCATGGGATACCTTTTAATAATCCTAAACATTTTTCGTTTCCTTGATATAAAACTTAAAAATATTGTATATTTTATCAAAAGGACAACACAATTTCAACACCTATAAAAATAGCGTTTACAAGTTGGCACTTTTGATGTATAATGAATACACAAAACCAAAGGAATAGAGGTTATGCAAATGTGGAACTTGAAAAAGTCAATTAATCTTTCATTGTTTATCACATATCTTTTTATGCTCATTTTGGTTGCAATGATTTTTCTTATGCCATGGATGGTAAGCTGGTATGTTGAAACTATGGGTAGGGATGAAAATTTACCTACTTTTATAATGGTTGCCTTTTATCCTTGCGTTCCTTTCTGCGCAATAACTCTTTGGTCTTTAAGAAGTTTCCTTATAAATGTTAAGAAAAATGAAATTTTCGAACAAAAAAATGTTCGGCATACGAGGGTTATTTCTAATTGCTGCATGATAGTGGCGCTCATCACCTTTGTGGGCGGATTTTATTATAATCCTTTTTACCTTGTTTGCTTAGCGGCGGCGTTCTTCTTTTTAAATGCAAGAATTATCGCCAATGTTCTTGAAACCGAGGTTCAAAACCGAGAAAACAGCGAAAAATAAATAAAAATGGGCATCCGAACGAATCGGATGCCCAATATTTTTTTGTGAAAAACAAAAATCATAAGTGAGTAAAAAAGAGAAAACAAGAGAAAACAAGAGAAAAAACGAGATAGTGGAATTTAAATTAAAATTTACAAAAATAAGTGTTGACAATGTTTTTCCCTTGTGGTATGATAGTCAGGCTAAGAAAAAATAGGAGGTTTTGAATTATGTCCACATTTATGGCAAAATCTGCTGATATTCAGCGTAAGTGGTATATAGTAGACGCTGCTAACAGACCTCTCGGTAGAACTGCAGCTAAGGTTGCAGATTTACTTCGTGGTAAAGGCAAGCCTGAATTTACCCCTCATGTTGACTGCGGCGATCACGTTGTAGTTATCAATGCTGAAAAGGCAGTTTTAACAGGTAAAAAATTAGAAAACAAGTATTATCGCCGTCACACCGGTTATATCGGCGGTCTTAAAGAGGTTCAGTATTCTACTCTTATGAAGACCCGTCCTCAGCTCGCTTTAGAGCTTGCTGTTAAGGGAATGGTTCCCGATACAACCATCGGCAGAAAAGCTCTTACCAGACTTCATGTTTATGCCGGCGAGAATTACGCTCAGGTTGCTCAGAAGCCTGAAAAGCTTGAATTTTAAGAAGGGAGACAGTAACTATGTTTGAAGGAAAGCCTTATTTCTACGGAACAGGCAGAAGAAAGAGTTCTGTTGCCCGTGTTCGTGTTTACAATGGTACAGGTAAGATTACCATAAATGACAGAGATATTGATGATTATTTTGGTCTTGAAACACTTAAGCTTATCGTTCGTCAGCCCCTTAATTTAACAGGAACTACCGATAAGTTTGACATCGTTTGCCGTGTTGCAGGCGGTGGTGTTACAGGTCAGGCAGGCGCTATCCGTCACGGTATTTCCCGTGCACTTCTTCAGTATGATGCAGAGCTTCGTGCTGAGCTTAAGAAGGCAGGCCTCCTCACCCGTGATCCTCGTATGAAGGAAAGAAAGAAATACGGACTCAAAGGCGCACGTCGTGCACCCCAGTTTAGTAAGAGATAATCTGTATTATTTCGAAATTTACAAGCTTCGTGGAAACACGGAGCTTGTTTTTTATGCACGACGTGCCGCCCGTCGTGGCGCTGACGGCGCCCGTCCCCTCTGTCACTCCGTGACATCTCCCCATCTTATGGGGAGTAACCCCAGTTCTCCAAGAGATAATCTGCATTATTTCGAAATTTACAAGCTTCGTGGAAACACGGAGCTTGTTTTTTATAGCAAAAACCCCGAAACCACTTGCGGTTTCGGGGTCTGTTTTTTATTAATTTATGTCCCACTCATCTTCATAACAAGGCTATGGGGGAGAAGCTTTGCTAAAATGCGGTAGAATTTATAAAAGGCAAGGTTTGTGTAAACGCTTCTTTTCTTAGCCGATGCAATAAGAGATTTTCTCGCCATAACCGAGGGGTTAACTCGGGGCAGGGTATCAAAGGTGTGGCTCTTACCGGGATTAATTCCTGCTATGGATAAAAATTCGGTATCCATAGGTCCGGGGCAAACGGCTATAACATTGATTTTTCTTCTTTTAAGCTCTGAGCGCATACAACGGGAAAGACTCATAACATAAGCCTTTGTTGAGCAGTAAACCGCCATTCTTGTATTAGGCGCAAAGGAGGCAATGGAGCAGCTGTTGATTATTTCTGCACCCTTAGTCATAAAGGGAAGAGTAACCGAGCTCATAACGGTTAATGCCTCACAGTTAAGGCGGACCATACCGCCGTTTTCCTCGGCTGTAAGCTCATCAAATAGTCCCATTTTACCAAAGCCTGCATTGTTTATGAGAAGCCTTACATCAGCATTGGCATCAGTTAACGCTTTTGTGTATTCCTCGATTGCCTTACCGTCGGTTATATCAAGGCTCAAAATCCTTGATTTTGCTTTTATGCTTGCGGCAACCTCTTTAAGCTTATCTTCTCTGCGGGCTACAAGCCATATCTCTTCAATATCGGGGCGCAATTCTGTGATAGCCTTTGCAAATTCCTTTCCAAGACCGGAGGAAGCTCCTGTAATAACTGCAATTTTCATCTTTTTTTAACTCCTTAAAATATATATTTTAATTATACTTAATGTGGATATAAAATCAAGTAAAATAATTCTTGACAAAAGGATAGGGTTATGATAAAATAGTCAAGCCGCATATTGTAGGCTTTTTAAGTTGCGCCTTGTTTTCAAGCCGCACGCCTGTCTTTAGCGAGACTGTAAATATCAGGTAGGTGTAATGAAATGTACGCAATTATTGAAACCGGCGGAAAGCAGTACCGTGTTCAGAGCGGTGACGTAATTTACGTTGAGAAGCTTAATGCCCAGGTTGACGAAGAGGTTACCTTCGACAAGGTTGTTGCCGTTTGCAACAGAACTTTAAAGGTTGGTAAGCCCTATGTTAAGGATGCCTTCGTTAAGGGTACCGTATTAAAGAACGGTAAGGGTAAGAAGATAACTGTATTTACCTATAAGCCCAAGAAGAGCTCTTCACGCAAGATGGGTCACAGACAGCCTTACACTAAGGTACAGATTAACGAAATCGGTTAATTGGTATGACCAGTGTGAAATTTTTAGCTGATAAAAATTCCTTAGTGGGTTTTGAAATCAGCGGTCATTGTTCTGTTGACAATGACGATGAGATTGGAAAAATCGTTTGCGCTGCGGTTTCCTCGGCGGCATATATGGCGGCTAACACTATTATTGAGATAATAGGGGACTGCTGTGAAGCAGATATTGATGATGCCAAAATGTGCCTTGTGGTGAAAAATCCTTCCGAGAGATCGATAACAGTGCTTGAAGGCTTAAAGCTTCATCTAAAAGAGCTTTCCAATCAGTATGGCAATAACATTAAATTTTACGGAGGTGTAGATCATGTTAAAGATTAACATTCAACTGTTCGCTCATAAAAAGGGTGTGGGTTCAACTAAGAACGGACGTGACAGTGAGTCCAAGCGTCTTGGTGTTAAGAGAGCTGACGGTCAGTTTGTTCTCGCAGGAAACATCCTTGTTAGACAGAGAGGAACTCATATCCATCCCGGCAACAATGTAGGTCGTGGATCAGATGATACTTTATTCGCTCTTATTGACGGTAAGGTAAAGTTCGAGCGTGTAGGTAAGGACCGCAAGCAGGTTAGCATCTACGCAGTAGAGCAGTAATCAGATCATAGTTGGCAGGGAAATATTTCTGTCAATTCCAATTCCGGGCGGCTAATATATGCTGTCCGGAATTATTTTTTATTTAGAAGGTTTAAATTTATGTTTGTTGATATAGCAAAAATTCATTTAAAGGCAGGTAACGGCGGTAACGGTGCAGTCTCCTTTCACAGAGAGAAATATGTAGCTGCCGGAGGACCTGACGGTGGTGACGGCGGCAGAGGCGGAAACATAGTTTTCAAGGCCGATTCAAATCTTTCAACCCTGGCGGATTTCCGTTATAAGCGCAAATATTGTGCCGAAGCAGGAGAAAACGGCAAGGCAGGAAGATGCAGTGGTAAAAAGGCACCTGACCTTATTATATCCGTTCCCACAGGAACACTTATAAAGGATGCCGAAACGGGCAGAATTATAGCCGATATTTCGGATGATGAGCCGGTTGTTGTTGCCAAGGGCGGCAACGGAGGTTGGGGAAACAGCCATTTTGCCACCGCAACAAGACAGGTTCCCCGTTTTGCTAAGAGCGGTAACCCGGGAGAAGAACTGGATGTTACCTTAGAGCTTAAGCTCCTTGCCGATGTGGGACTTATCGGCTTCCCAAATGTTGGTAAATCCACCTTAGTTTCGGTGGTTTCTGAGGCAAAGCCTAAGATTGCAAATTATCATTTCACAACCCTTACTCCCGTTCTCGGTGTTGTAAGATTAGGTGAGGGAACCTCCTTTGTTATGGCGGATATCCCCGGTCTTATAGAGGGAGCAGGCGAGGGCATTGGTCTTGGTCACGAATTCTTGCGCCATGTTGAGCGTTGTCGTTTGCTTGTTCATGTTCTTGATATTTCGGGCAGTGAGGGTAGAGACCCCATTGATGATTTTGATAAAATCAATAAGGAATTGGCAGTTTTCAGCGGTGAGCTTGCCGAAAGACCCCAGATAGTTGTAGGAAACAAGTGTGACCTTATAGATGAAGATGAAATAGAAAGAATTTCAAAATATTTCGAGGATAAGGGATATAAATTTTTCCCGATTATGGCAGCCATTGCAGAGGGTACACAGCCTCTTATCAAATATGTAGCTGAACAGCTTTCAAAGCTTCCTCCCATAAAGAGATATGAAGCCGAGCCTAAGCCTATGGAGGATTTCACAACCTCTAAGAAGAGAGATTTCTCCATTCGAGTGGAGGATGGCGTATTCTTTGTTGAGAATGCAGAATGGCTTATTGATATTATGAACAACGTAAATCCTGAGGATTACGAATCTCTGCAGTATTTTGAAAGGGTGCTCCGTTCCAGCGGAATAATAGACGCCCTTATTAAAGCGGGTGTTCGTGAGGGAGATACCGTAAGCGTTTATGATGTTGAATTTGATTTTGTAAACTAAGGTGAATATATGGATAAAGTAAAACAGCTCAGCCCCTCGGTGTTGGCATTTGTGGGAGACGGAGTTTACGGGCTTTTTGTAAGAACCAAGCTTTCCGAGGTTAACAGACCATCGGGTGAGCTTCATAAAATGTCGGTGCAGTATGTTAATGCCGCTTCTCAGGCTAAGGCATATGAGATAATAGCAGATTCTCTCACCGAAAACGAGATGGGTATCTTTAAAAGAGGAAGAAATTTCCAAACCCATTCAGCACCAAAAAGTTCAACACTTGGCGAGTATCATACCGCAACGGGACTGGAATGTCTTTTCGGATATTTGTATCTTTCGGGTGAAAACGAAAGGGCAAAGGAGCTTTTTGAGCTTATCTGGAATAATTTATTTTAATAGGTATTAAATCGGGTACACTAATGTGTGCCCGATTTTTTTATGTTTGGATGTGGTATTTTATGAAAGGCAAAAAGGTAAAACCCATAATAATAGATATTGTAGGCTATTTAATAGGTGCCTTTATTTATTCCGCCGCAGTTACAATGTTTATATCGCCAAATGAAATTTCTCCGGGAGGAGTAACGGGTGTTTCAACTGCAGTGAATTATCTTTTCGGTCTTCCAACGGGTATGGTGCTGCTGATAATTAATATACCTATTATAATAATAGGCTTTATAAAATTCGGCAGTCTTTTTATTGCTAAAACTGCGGTAGCAACGGTGCTTGTGTCGGTAACCTTGGAAATAACCGAGGCGGTGTTACCAAAATTTCAGGTAGATAAAATATTAGCGTCCCTTTTCGGAGGTATACTTATGGGTGCAGGAATGAGTATAATTATGTTAAGAGGTGCAACAACGGGAGGCGTGGATATAATAGCAAAGCTTATAAACAGTAAATATAATCATCTTACTATGGGAAGAATTATCCTTATAAGTGATGCCTTTGTAATTGCCCTTGCGGCTTTTGTTTATAAAAATATAGAAAGTGCTCTTTATTCATCTCTTGCAATTTTTGCTTCTTCCTATATATTGGATATTTTGCTCTACGGTTCGGATAAGGGCAAAATTGTGTATATAGTAACTAATCTCCCAAAGGAGCTTTCAAGTAAAATTACCGAGGGTATGAGAAGAGGAGTGTCTATACTAGATATAGTGGGTGGCTATACGGGGGAAAAGAAGCAGATGTTAATGTGCGTGGTGCGTCGAAGTGAGGTATCTGTGCTGTATAAAATTACCAAGCTTACAGATCCCACCGCCTTCGTGGTTGTAGGGGAAGCGGGAGCGGTATTCGGAGAGGGTTTTAAAAATATTTCATAAAAAATAGAAATAGGTATTGCTTTTTCTTTAATTTGTGGTATAATAGAATACGCTCACACAATATATTGTGTAATTTAACGAAAAATGATAAAAATAGGAGGTTTAAAAAATGAAGATTATAAAGCGAAGCGGCGCAGAAGTTACCTTTGATCCCCAGAAGATCGTAACTGCCGTTACAAAGGCTAATGAGAGTGTTGTTCCCAGCGAAAGAATGAGCGAAATTCAGATAAAGAGAATAGCCGAAGATGTTGAGAGTGCTGCGGCTAATATTAACCGTTCATTAAGCGTTGAAGAAATACAAGATATGGTAGAGGACCAAATTATGAATCAGCGTGCATTTGATGTTGCACGCCGTTACATAACCTACCGTTATAACCGTGCTTTAATCCGTAAATCAAATACAACCGATGAGCAGATTTTAAGTCTTATCGAGTGCAATAATGAAGAGGTAAAGCAGGAGAACTCCAACAAGAATCCTACCGTTAACAGCGTTCAGCGTGACTATATGGCAGGAGAGGTTAGTAAGGATATCACCAAGCGTATATTACTTGCTCCCGATATTGTTGAAGCTCACGAAAACGGAATAATTCATTTTCACGATGCTGACTATTTTGCTCAGCATATGCATAACTGTGACCTTGTAAATCTTGAGGATATGCTTCAGAACGGTACAGTTATAAGCGGAACTCTTATCGAAAAACCCCATAGCTTTTCAACCGCTTGTAACATCGCTACTCAGATTATCGCTCAGGTTGCCTCCTGTCAGTACGGCGGTCAGAGTATAAGCCTTACCCATTTGGCTCCTTTTGTTGATATCAGCAGAAAGAAGATCAGAGGTCAGGTTGTTGAAGAGTTTAAGCTTATTGATCAGGCTGTTACTGATGAAAAAATCGATGAAATCACCGAAAAGCGTCTTCGTGATGAGGTTCGCAACGGTGTTCAGATGATTCAGTATCAGGTTGTAACTTTGATGACTACTAACGGTCAGGCTCCTTTTGTTACCGTGTTTATGTACCTCAATGAGGCTAAGAACGAGCAGGAGAAGAAGGACCTTGCCCTCATTATAGAGGAAACCTTAAAGCAGCGCTATAAGGGCGTTAAGAATGAGAAGGGTGTTTGGATTACTCCCGCATTCCCCAAGCTTATTTATGTTCTTGAAGAGGATAATATCCGTGAGGACAGTAAGTATTGGTATTTAACCCAGCTTGCCGCTAAATGTACCGCTAAGCGCATGGTTCCCGATTATATTTCCGAGAAAATAATGCTTGAGAATAAAATTGATAAAAACGGTGAAGGACATTGCTATACCTGTATGGGTTGCCGCAGCTTCCTTACTCCTTTTGTTGATGAAAACGGCAAGCCTAAATATTACGGCCGTTTCAACCAGGGCGTTGTAACAGTTAACCTTGTTGATATCGGACTTTCAGCCGGTAAAGATATGGAAAAATTCTGGCAGATATTTGATGAAAGAATGGAGCTTTGCCACAGAGCGTTACAGGCAAGACATGAGCGTCTTACAGGAACTCTTTCGGATGCCGCTCCTATTCTCTGGCAGCACGGTGCGCTTCTCCGTCTCGAAAAGGGAGAAACTATTGATAAATATCTCCATGGCGGATATTCAACCCTTTCTCTCGGCTATGCCGGTCTTTGGGAATGCGTTTACAGTATGATAGGTAAGAAGCTCACAGAGAAGGCCGGTAAGGAATTCGGTCTTGAGATTATGAGAAAGCTTAATGAATATACTGCAAAATGGAAGGCTGCAGAGTGTATTGACTATTCACTTTACGGTACACCTCTCGAGAGCACAACCTATAAGTTTGCTAAATGTTTACAGAAGAGATTTGGCGTAATCGATGGTGTTACCGACCGTAACTATATTACAAACAGCTATCACGTTCACGTAACCGAGGATATTGATGCCTTTGATAAGCTCGCTTTAGAAGCAGAGTTCCAGGCATTATCTCCCGGTGGAGCAATTTCTTATGTTGAAGTTCCCGATATGCAGAATAACTTAGATGCAGTTCTTTCTGTTATGAAGTTCATCTATGAAAATATTATGTATGCCGAGCTTAACACTAAGAGTGACTATTGTCACGCCTGCGGATATGACGGTGAGATAGAAATCAAAGAGGATGCTCACGGAAAGCTTGTTTGGACCTGTCCTAACTGCGGAAACAACGATCAGGATAAGCTGAACGTTGCAAGACGTACCTGCGGTTATATAGGAACTCAGTTCTGGAATCAGGGAAGAACTCAGGAAATTAAGGAAAGAGTTCTCCATCTTTAAAATATAAAATATATCCGCCCGAAAAGGCGGATATATTTATAATTATGAGGAAAACTTATGAATTATGCAGTAATAAAGAAGTATGACATAGCCAACGGCCCGGGAGTCAGGGTTTCGGTGTTTGTAAGCGGATGCCGTCATCACTGTAAAAATTGCTTTAATAAGGAAGCATGGGATTTTTCCTATGGCAGCGAGTTTACCGATGAGGTTATAGATGAGGTTATTGAGGCTTGTAAAAAAGAATATATAACGGGTCTTTCTCTTTTGGGCGGCGAGCCCTTTGAACCCGAAAATCAAGGCGGTCTGGCTGTTCTTTGCGAGAAGTTCAAAAAGAATTTTCCCGAAAAGAGCATTTGGTGTTATACAGGCTTTGATTTTGAAAAGGATTTGCTCGGATATAAGGTGGGCGACAAGAAAACAGTAGACCGACTGCTTAATTGCATCGATGTTATAGTTGACGGTAAATTTATAGAAGAGCTTAAGGACCTATCCCTCATTTTCAGAGGCTCATCAAATCAGCGCATAATTGATGTTAAAAAGTCATTAGCCGCAAAAGAGGTAGTATGGCTTGAGGGTAAATGGCAGAGAAAAATGGGCAGTGGCTAAATTTATGAATAGGGTGATATAAATGGTAAAGGTAAAATTTAAAAAACTTAATAGCGAAGCAATCGTTCCGAGCTATGGCTCCAAGTGTGCCGCAGGGGCAGATTTATATGCCTGCACCGAGGGTGAAACGATTATTTTTCAGCCTGGCGAAACCAAAATGATACATACAGGAATTTCCCTTGAAATACCTGACGGTTATGCAGGTCTTATATATGCGAGAAGCGGCATTGCAACCAAAAGAGGTCTTGCTCCTGCTAACAAGGTTGGCGTTGTGGATAGTGACTATCGTGGCGAAATTATGGTATCACTTCATAACCATTCTAATGATGTACAGGAAATTTCCGATAAGGAGCGTATAGCACAGTTAGTAATAGCTCCCTTCTTGGCAGTGGAATTCGAAGAAACCGAAGAGCTTACCGACACCGAGCGTGGGGAAGGCGGCTTCGGCTCAACGGGCAAAAAGTAAAAAACGGCTCCGAAGGAGCCGTTTTTCTTTATTTTTGCAATCAGTCGTTCTTATCTTCAAAAATTCTGTTGTTGTCGTTCTTATTCTGATTATTTTTGTTTTGATTGTTCTTGTTCTGATTGTTTTTATTCTGGTTGTTCTTATTCTGGTTATTTTTGTTCTGATTATTGTTGTTGTCAAACATTGAAAAATCCCCCCTTTTTCACTTTTATTATCTGTGAAATGGGAGGATTTATTCTTTATAAACCGAACATTTTTTTTGCATTTTCTGCCGTTTTTTCTAAAATTTCATTTAAAGAAATATCTTTAATTTCAGAAATTTTTTCGGCGGTATAATAAATCATTGCCGAGTGGCACAGCTTTCCTCTAAATGGTTCGGGAGCAAGGTAGGGACAGTCAGTTTCAAGCAACATTCTGTCCATAGGCAGCATTTTTACAACATCGGGGAGCTTTCTTGCATTTTTGAAGGTTATAACTCCTCCGATTCCGATATACATACCGAGCTTTAAAATTTCCGCCGCCATTTCAACACTTCCCGAAAAGCAGTGCAAAACGCCCTTCGGCTTGTGCTTTTTCAGTATTTCAAGTGTATCGGCATGAGCTTCACGGTCATGCACAATAACAGGCAAATCAAGTTCTTTTGCAAGTAGTATTTGTTCTTCGAATAGTTTTATCTGCTCTGCCTTATTTTCATCGTTATGAAAATAATCAAGACCAATTTCGCCTATTGCTACGACATTTTTAGATTCTGCAAGAAGCCGTATATCTTGGACAGTAGTCCCTGTGCTGATATTATCGGGATGAATTCCTACCGCCGCATATATATAATCATACTTTTCGGCAAGGCTAATAGCCTTTTGGCTCGATGCTTTATCGCATCCGCAGGTTACAATACCGCAAACGCCGTTATTGGGAAGCTCATTTAAAAGACAGTCCCTTATTTCATCAAAGCCTTCATCATCATAATGAGAGTGGCTATCAAAAATAAGGGGAGTTTTAAGGGGAGAACAGTCAGCATTAATCATCTGATTTTACTTCCCTTTGGAACATCATCAACAAAAATCACCTTAAAATCATCTTCGCCACAGTCGGCTGCGAGAATCATACCCTGAGATTCAACGCCGCAGAGCTTTGCGGGTTTAAGGTTTGCAACCACTATTACGGTATGACCAATAAGGTCCTCAGGGGAATACCATTTAGCAATGCCCGAGGCAACGGTTCTGGGAGTAGCGCTTCCGTCATCAAGGGTGAGCTTTAATAGCTTTTTAGCCTTGGGAATAGGTTCACAATGGGTAATTTTAGCCGCCTTAAGCTCTATTTTTGCAAAATCATCAATGGAAATCTGTTCTAAGGTAACAACGTTTTCTTTTTCTTCTTCGGCTTTTTTTGCATTATCAGCCGCTATTTCTTCGAGGGCCTTTTGCATATCAATTCTTGCGAACAGGGGAGAGGGCTCACCAACACTGTATTCGGTAACGCTGCCGAAATCGGTGCTGGTATTATCGTTACAAAGCTGAGTCTTTATACTTTCACAGCTTGCGGGTATAACGGGGGTAAGCAAAACTCCCAAAATGCGGATACATTCAAGCAGATTGAATAAAACCGCCTCAAGTCTTTCCTTTTTATCCTCATCCTTAGCGAGCGCCCAAGGTGTAGTTTCATCAATATACTTGTTGCAGCGTTTTGCAAAGTTCATAACAACCTCACAAGCATCTGCATTGTGGTATTCATCCATAAGACGGTGATATTTCTCAACAGTTTCCTTAGCGGTTGCGATTAAATCCTTATCACATTCTTCATTAGTTTCACGGAAGCTTACCTTACCGCCGAAATACTTATTTGTCATAGCAATACTGCGGTTAACAAGGTTTCCGAGGGTGTTGGCAAGGTCGGAGTTAAACTTTGTAATAAAGCTTTCGTAGGTAATAGTACCGTCCTGCGTAAAGGGGATTTCCGAAAGGAGATAGTATCTTACAGCGTCAACTCCAAAGCGGGCTGCCAATTCATCGGCATATATAACATTACCCTTGGATTTAGACATTTTGTCCTCTCCAACAAGCACCCAAGGATGACCTAAAACCTGCTTGGGCAAGGGCTCACCCAAAGCCATAAGGATAATTGGCCAGTAAATTGTATGGAAACGAACTATATCCTTGCCTATAACGTGTAAATCGGCAGGCCAGAGCTTATTGTATTTATCGCTGCTGCCGTCAGGGTCGTAGCCGATACCCGTAATATAGTTAGAAAGAGCATCTATCCAAACGTAGATGATATGCTTATCATCAAACTCAACGGGAATACCCCAGGTAAAGGAGCTTCTTGAAACGCAAAGGTCGGAAAGGCCGGGTTTTAAGAAGTTGTTTATCATCTCATTTTTACGGGATTCAGGCTTTATAAAATCGGGATTTTTTTCAAAATGCTCAAGCAGCTTATCCTGATATTTGCTAAGTCTTAAGAAATAAGCCTCCTCCTTAGCATCGGTTACCTCTCGGCCGCAGTCGGGACATTTGCCGTCTACAAGCTGAGACTGAGTAAAGAAGGATTCACAGGGAACACAGTATTTACCCTCATAATGACCCTTGTAAATATCACCCTGCTCATAAAGCTTCTTAAAGATTTTCTGAACGGTTTTAACATGGTCCTCATCGGTGGTTCTTATGAATTTATCATAATCGGTGTTAAGAGAGTTCCAAACATCCTTTATCTGAGAGGAAACGTTATCAACATATTCCTTAGGTGTGATGCCTGCCTCATTAGCATACTGCTCGATTTTCTGTCCGTGCTCATCCGAACCGGTCATAAGGAAAACCTCGTAGCCCATCATTTTTTTGTAACGTGCTATCATATCGGCTAATACGATATCGTAAGCGTTGCCTATATGGGGCTTACGGGAGGTATAGGCAATAGCAGTGGTAATATAAAACTTTTTATCAGACATTTTTTATTCCTCCTAAGGCTTTAAAGTTAAATACAAAAGATATGCTACAGCGGTGCTGATTATGTTGTAAAGCATAATAAAGCTACCTGATAGCATCGAACCGCTTCCGGAGAAGGGGGCGTATATGAACAATACTGCGCCGATTATGGCAGAAATAGCATATACAACTGTAAGCAATATATTTGATTTCTTTATTCTTCCTGCACAGTTAATGATGGTGGCAAGGGCTAAAGGATTACCCTTATATGCCGCAGGGGCGCTGATTTCTTCCCTTTGCCTTACTGCGGTTTTGTACATATGGGTTCCTGCGGCACTCATTATTTTAACCGAGTCCTCATAAAGACCTAAATAGTCGCATACCATTTCTTCGGTAAGATTCGGGTCGGTATTGTTAACAAGTATGGTAACGCCCGAAGCCGTAAGCTTTCTAAGCTCGTGAGAAACATCGGGATTAACTGAATACTGAATTATAAGCAGAGCGCAAACCGATGAGCCGCTTGCAACATAAACGGGAAAATATCCGTTTTTGAGTATTTTTCGGTCATTCTCAACGCTGGGAACGGCAATACCGTGGGCTTCAAGCAATGTTCTGTTTCCTATAAAGAGAAGCTTATCATCAACCCAACCGGATATACCCATTCTATCCTCGTATTTTATCGTATCAGAGGCAGGGAGAGCCGAAATAGAGCTTGTTCCTGCTATCTTTTTGAATATATTTGATAAAGGGCTTCCAATGGCATCGGTAAGAGATGCGGCACGGATGATGGTATCATCAATATTGTTCTCGGAAAGCACCTTTATATCATGGAGGGTTATGGTTCCGGATGGGAACAAATCCTCCGAATTAAGAACAACTGCATTAGCCATCTCAACTGCCTGTGCACCGGTTTTTCCTGCTATCATTGCGCCTCTGCGGTTAAGCTTTTTCGAGGCGGTATAAAGAGGCAGGTTTTCGATGAGGTATATAAGCGGCATAGCTGCAAAGCACAAAATACTTGCAGCAGTATAAAAACCGTAAACCAAGTTGCCGAAATATGCTCCTATAACAAATCCCATTATAAGGGAGGTTATAAGGGATACTATTGTTATAATCGGGAGCTTGCCATTCATAAATGTACCGAACGTGGTATATTTCATATAATCGGAAATATTTGCGGTATATTGGGGAGCGGCAATTAGAACATCACCGTCAATAGCGTCCTTTGCCATAGCGAAGGTAATGGCGTTTTCATCAATTAATCTGATGGCTCGTTTTTTAATATTGGTATTAATCTGCCTGAGATTTGACAATATATACGAGCTTTTTATAAAAGCACCTATTGCTCTAAAGCTTAAGGAAATCATTCCCAAAAGCATAACATCTACGGGAGAAATAGCCTTCGTGAAGGCTATTATTGCATAAATAATTACAGCAAGAGCGGAAACCGAGCAGATAGAATCTGCACCGGCCTTCTTTGAGAAAAGCTTCGGAATTTCCTTTAGCATATCAAGGTTTGCTATGAGAGCCAGTCCGTAAACTATAAAGCTGATAACGGCAAAGGTAATTACGCTTTCTACAAAAACATCCGAAAAAACAGGCAGCTTGAAAAATGCAAAAATTGCAGTTAAAAGCAAGGTTGAAGCAAGACCGATAAAACGGTTACGCTTGTGCTTTGCCAGTTTTATTACAAGAGCCCTGGATTGTAAGGGAGAAACAAACTCTTCCTTTGGAATATATTCTTCAAATTCATTTTCCGAAATTTTGGTTTGTATTTCTTCGATTTCTTCCTCTGCCGCAGGCATCTGAGTGAGCTCACCTGTAAGGTCAATAGCACGAGTCTGTGAGCTTACGCTGATGATGTCCTTTTCACCGTCTTCATCGGTTACGGGGGTGAAGCGGATGGTTCCTGTTTGAGAAATATCGTCAGCTTCGGGAAGGGGAGTGGTTTCATCATCAATATCCGAAACAACGGGAAGATTCGTCTGAACATTCTTAATTGTAGGGGAATTGGATTCTTCCTTTTTTTCTCCCGAAGCTTTATCTTCTTCGGATGCGTTATCAAATTTAATATTATATTTTTTGTAAAGCATATCCAAAAGCTCGGAACCTGAGGTTTTGGGGTCGGTAAAATCATCGAGAGAATAGTCGTAGGTAGTGTCCTTAACTATGTTGCCGTCCTCATCCGTAACGTAAGGCTTGCAGCGGTCAAAAAGCGAATCGTTTTTCTCGTTTTTTTGAGTCTCTTCCTCTTTTTTAGGAGCGTTTGCGTTTATCATCTTGTTTTTCAGTGCGTCAAGGGGATTCGCTGAGGTAGCAGGTGCCGAAATTTCCTTCGGTTTACGGTTTATTTCCTCCGGTGTGATAGCGTGGGAAGCAAAATTCTGAATTGCTTTTTGATCATCAGGAGAAAATTTGTCTTCATTTGTATCTATAATCTCAAAGAAATCATCTTTGTCTTTTTTAGAAAAAAATCCCATTATTTTCTCCTCTTTCTTACAACTTCATACATTAGTACACCTGCTGCAACCGATGCATTAAGAGAATTTATTTTGCCCATCATAGGAAGACTAATAATCTCATCGCATTTTTTTGCAACCAGAGTGCCAATTCCTTTTCCTTCGTTTCCAATTACCAATGCGCAAGGAATATCAAGGTCGGTTTTTTCGAAATCGTTACCGTCCATATCTGCGCCGAAAACCCAAACGCCCTTTTCCTTTAATTCATCAATGGTGTTTGGTATATTGGTAACCCTTGCAACCTTCATATATTCCAACGCTCCGCAGGCTGCCTTAGCAACGGTGGCATTTAGGGAAGCACTACGTCTTTTAGGTATTATTATTCCGTGAACACCGCAAGCCTCGGCAGTTCTAATTATCGCTCCGAGATTATGGGGGTCCTCAATTTCATCACAGATTATGATAAAAGGCTTTTCATTTCTTTCTTCGGCAGTTTTAAGTATATCCTCAACTTCGCAGTATTCCTGAGAGGCGAACATAACTGCAACACCTTGATGATTTGCTCCGCCACAGTAGTAATCAAGCTTTTGAGGGCTGATTTCCTTAATTAATATACCCCTTGCAGAGCATTTTGCTATTATAGCGGCAACAGAGCCACCGGTAACACCGTGGGCAACCAGCAATCTATCAATCTCCCTTCCTGAGCGCACAGCCTCAAGAACGGGATTTCTACCGCATATTATATTACTGTTTTGTGTGTTATTTCGGTTTTCCAATTTTTATCCATCCTAAGTATAAATATACATAATAGATTATACCATATTATTTAATAAATTAAAACATAATTTTTATTATATTTTAATTTTTTTAAAATCTGCTTTACAATGGGAAACTGTATTGATATAATAAATTAAATCGCAGTGTAAAGAAGGTAAATTTATGAAATACTTGGTTGTTTTGTGTGATGGAATGGCAGATGTGCCTAATATCGCCCTTTCGGGAAAAACGCCTATGGAATGTGCTAATAAGCCACATATGGATTTTCTTGCAAAAAAGAGTGAGGTTGGTATGTGCCGCACCGTAGCAAACGGACTCAAACCCGGAAGCGATGTTGCAAATCTTTCGGTACTTGGGTATGACCCAACCGTTTCTTATACAGGCCGTTCTCCCTTGGAGGCCGCTTCTATCGGTATTGATTTAAAGGATACCGATGTTACCTTGCGCTGTAATATTGTAACCCTCTCTGATGAGGAGAATTACGAAGATAAACGAATGGTTGATTACTGTGCAGGAGATATTTCAACTGCTGAGGCAAAAAAGATTATCCAAACGGTTGAAGAAAAACTTGGAAACGATATTTATAAGTTCTATAGTGGTGTGAGCTACCGTCATTGTCTGGTAGTAGATAATGGAACAACCGACCTTGGTAATATGACTCCGCCCCACGATATAAGCGGTAGGGTCATAGGTGAGTATTTGAGTGATAGTGAGAATGCAAAGCCCTTGATTGAACTTATGAAAAAAAGTTATAATATACTTAAGGACCACCCTGTTAATCTTGAAAGACGAGCCCAAGGCAAAAACGAAGCTAATTCTATCTGGCTATGGGGTGAGGGAACAAAGCCTCAGATGGAGAATTTCCGTGAGAAAAACGGTGTTACGGGCTGCATCGTAAGTGCCGTTGATTTGCTTAAGGGAATCGCCATTTGTGCGGGTATGAAGGCTCCAAATGTTGAGGGCGCAACGGGATATCTTGATACGGATTTCGAGGGAAAAACCAATGCAGGAATAGAGGCCTTCCAAGAGGGTTATGACCTTGTTTATCTTCACTTTGAGGCTCCCGATGAATGTGGTCACAGAGGTGAAATAGAGAATAAGGTTAAGGCTATTGAGGCAATAGATTCAAGGGCGTTAAGACCAATGATAGAATATCTTGACGGTTGCGGTGAGGATTATAAAATACTAATAATGCCTGACCATCCAACACCCCTTGATATAAAAACCCACACCTCAAACCCAGTTCCGTATATGATTTACGATAGTAAAAATGCTAAAGAAGGCGTTAATAGCTTTACTGAAGAAAACGCAAGGCTTGCGGGAAATTTTGTTGAACACGGTCCCGAAATTATGGAGAAATTGCTTAAAAAATAGTGGTTTGGTCAAGCAGTTAATTCGACATTAACTGCTTGACCGTTATTTTTATGTATGGTATAATTATTAACCGAAAGGAAGTGAGATTCGGTGGAAAATATTAAGACTATAACAAAAAATAAAAAAGCATATTTTGAATATTTTGTAATAGAAAGCTATGAAGCCGGAATCGAACTTTCGGGAACAGAGGTTAAGTCTCTTCGTGCAGGAGGAGTTAGTCTTAAGGAAGCCTGGTGCAGTATCGATGAGGGTGAGCTTTTTATCAAGCAGATGCATATAAGTCCCTATGAAAAGGGAAATATATTCAATAAACCTCCTATGCGCAACCGTAAGCTTCTTATGCATAAAAAAGAGATTATGAAGCTGCTTGGCACTGTTAAACAAGAGGGCTATGCTCTGGTGCCTTTGTCGGTTTATTTCAAGGGCTCACTTGTGAAAGTTCAGGTGGGACTTTGCAAGGGTAAAAAGAATTACGATAAGCGTGAAACGGCAGCCAAAAGGGATGCTAAACGCACTATCGAGAGGACCATTAAAGAGCAGAATAGGTAGTGAAAAAATGATAGTAGAAACTGTTAATTTAAAAGATTTTTATCCCCAGATTACCGAAACGGGAGCAGACCCCAAACTTGAGCTTATGATTCAGGAAGGGGAGGCTTTGCGTCCGTTTGTTTTGGTTCTTCCCGGTGGCGGTTACGGAATGACTGCCCGAGGAGAAGGGCAGAATGTAGGTATGGAATTTTTAACCATAGGCTGCAATGCCGCAGTACTTCATTATTCGGTTAAGCCCTTTGCATATCCAACCCAGTTAGTGGAGGTTGCATGCGCACTTGATTATATTATTAATAGAAAAGAGCTTAGATGTGACCCTCAAAAAATCGCCATTTCAGGCTTTTCTGCCGGGGGACACCTCGCCGCTTGCTACTGCACAATAAGGAATGATGCGGCAGTTCTTGAAAAATTCCCCGAGCCGCCGCCCGTTCAAGCGGCAATCCTCGGATATCCTTGTGTTTATTTTGATGATACAATTTCTTATGCTTTAAAAAATCTTACGGGCAAGGAAGAGCCAACCGAAGAAGATAAGGAGTATTTTTCGGTTAATTTACACGTAAATCCGCAGATTACTCCGCCAACCTTTATTTTTATGACCGCAGAGGATAATATACTTGAAACCGGTCATACTCTTGAATATGGAGGGGCGCTTTCTAAAAATAAAATACCCTTTGAACTGCATATTTTTCCTCACGGTTACCACGGTCTTGCAACTGCTAATTACGGTTTGGTTGATGGATATAGGGAGAAGGGTATTGCCCATATGGCTAACTGGTGTGAGCTTGCACGCCGTTGGCTGAGACTTACCTTTGATTTCTAAAAAAACGGGCGGATTTTCCGCCCGACCTTTTGATAATTATTTTTATTTTAAATATGGGGGCGTAAAGGTTTCGACAGGGATTTTGAACTATGGGAAGCGAGCAGCGGTGCGGAACCGCTTTAAAATCCGCAATAAAAATTAACTAACAACAATAAAGTTGCTTTAGCAGCCTAATTACAGGCTGCTCATCCGACCTCTGAGCACCACGGCAGAGCAAGGGTGTCATTTTAGTGGTGAACGTGAATACGGAAACGTCCCTTTTCGTATCACGCAGTAGGGACTACCAAGCACCGAAGTTTGACATTTAACGTCGGTGTGAGGGAAAGTAAATAAATGTCTGCGCTCGGAGATGCCTATAGGAATAGATTTTTGGACGCGGGTTCGATTCCCGCCGCCTCCACCAATAATAAAAATAAGGGCTCGTAAGAGTCCTTATTTTTATTGTTTTAGTTTAAGCAAGGGAATCGAACAGTCAGGGAGCGAAGCGGAAGAAAACAGTCCGGTGGACTGTTTTTATTTTGCATAAATTTATTCCATACAGCAAAAATATAACGAGGTGTAAATATGAAATCTGTATGGCAAGAAAGTATAGAAAAAAATGAATTTTCAACCCTTAACGGAGACGCAAAAACCAAGGTTTTGATAGTGGGAGGCGGTATTGCCGGTATACTCACAGCCTATTTTCTGCAAAAAGAGGGAGTTCCCTATATACTGGTCGAAAAGGGCAAAATTTGTGGACTTACAACCGGGAATACAACCGCAAAAATCACCTATCAACACGGTCTTATTTACCATAAGATACTGAAATCTTATGGAACAGACGGAGCGAAAATGTATCTTGAAGCAGGAAAGGCTGCTTTTGATGAATACAGAAAATTATGCGAGAATACCCACTGCGATTATGAAATTAAAGACAATTTTGTTTATTCCATAGATGATGAAAAAAAGCTTGAAAAGGAAATGGACGCCCTTTCAAAAATTGGGTTTAATGCCGATTTTTTCACCAATTTACCCCTTCCGATTAAAACGGCGGGGGCGGTGCGGTTTTCTAATCAGGCGCAGTTTAATCCCTTAAAATTTTTGTTCCATATCGCAAAGGGGCTTAACATTTATGAAAACACCTTTGTTCGTGAGATAAATCAAAATACGGCAATTACAAACAGAGGGAAAATAACCGCCGAAAAGATAATTATTACAACCCATTTCCCCTTTATTAACCGCCACGGAAGTTACTTTTTAAAGCTGTACCAGCATCGTTCCTATGTTATGGCGCTAAAGGGCGCTCAGAATGTTGGCGGAATGTATGTAGACGATGAAAATACAGGTCTATCCTTTAGAAATTATAAAGATATGCTATTATTGGGCGGTGGAGGTCACCGAACGGGTAAGCAAGGCGGAAACTGGGAGGAGCTTCGACGATTTGCCAAAGAAAACTATCCTCATTCAAAAGAGGTTTGCTTTTGGGCGGCGCAGGACTGCATGAGCCTTGATGATATACCCTATATCGGTAATTATTCAAAAAACACGCCGAATCTTTATACCGCTACGGGATTTAACAAATGGGGTATGACCTCATCGATGGTATCGGCGATGATATTAAGGGATATGATTCTTGAAAGGGATAATCCTTTTGAGGAGATTTTTAAACCATCGAGAAGTATTTTAAAGCCACAGCTTTTAGTTAACGGAATAGAGGCAGTTAGCAATCTTATTTGCATTTCGGATAAACGCTGTCCCCACCTTGGTTGTAGTTTAAAATGGAACAAGGCCGAGCGCACATGGGACTGCCCCTGCCACGGCTCAAGATTTACCGAAAAGGGAACGGTAATTGAAAACCCAGCAAATAAAAATCTTAGTTGATTTTGAAGACAAAAAAAGTACAAGCTTAAAAAAGCTTGTACTTTTTTATTAACATATAAAACGGAGTTCCGAGTGCGTAGCAGATAACGAGTTCGCCGATACCTACCTCTATTGCCGATATAACAAATCCCCATAGGGACAAGCCTTCGGGAAGGAAAAACCAGGATATCTCAAAGCCGATTATAACTGCGTTAACAATTACGGGAGGTAAAAAGCTCAGGAAGGGAATACCCTTTAGCTTTATATCTTTAAGCCAGTATGTAAGCAGAGCGGCTATAAGGGTTGCCGAGGTACCGAAAAGCATATCCAGAGCATTAAATGAGGCTATGTTTGCTATAAAGCAGCCAACCGTCAGTCCCGGTATAGCGGCGGGGGTGAAAACGGGGAGAATGGTTAAAACCTCAGAAACTCTGAACTGAATCGGACCGTAAGCAAGGCCGAAAAGATTACTGAAAAAGGTCAGCGCAACATAGGCTGCGGCTATTATTGCCGAAATGCATATGTAATGAATAGTTTTTTTGTTTTGCATAAAATTACTCCAGGGACTTATAATATTCTACTGCAAGACGGTCACACCGCTCGTTTTCAGGGTGCCCTGCATGGCCTTTAACCCACTGGATTTCAACATCATGGATATCAAGTAAAGCTAAAAGCTTTTCCCATAAATCAGGGTTAAGGGCGGGCTTTTTATCCGCCTTGCGCCAACCGTTTGCCTGCCAGGATTTTGCCCAGCCTTTATCTATTCCGTCTGCAACATATTTAGAATCGGTTGTAAGCTTAACTCGGCAGGGCTCCTTAAGCGCAGAAAGTCCCATAATCGCCGCCGTTAATTCCATACGGTTATTGGTGGTATTTTTTTCACCGCCGCAGAGCTCTTTTTCGTGGTTTCCGTAACGAAGCACAACACCCCATCCTCCTGGACCGGGGTTGCCCGAACAGGCACCGTCTGTAAAAATTTCAATATATTTAGTCATATCGGTTAGTACTTCCTATAGCTTCCTATAACCTTACCAAGCACCGAAGGATTTTCGGGGTAAATAGGAGAAAAATCGGGGTTTTCGGGCATAAATATTATCTGCTTGTCCTTAATGAGAAGTCGCTTAACGGTGGCTTCGTCCCCATCCATACCAACCACAATATCACCGCTTCGGCAGGGAGCATTTTTATCGGCAACGATAATATCGCCATCAAGTATACCGGCATTTATCATACTAAGACCTACCACCTTTAAAGCGAACAGACCTTCCGCATCTCTGGCAGGGAAGGGGATATAGTCCTCTATCTGTTCAACGGCTAAAATGGGCTGACCTGCCGTAATTCTTCCAATAACGGGAACGGGGGAGGAATCGCAAACGTTATCTATCTTAATTGCTCTTGAATATTTTGCGTTTCTGGAAATATATCCCTCATCCTCTAAAAAACAAAGGATGGAATGAACTGTTGATGTGGATTTAATACCTGTATTATTGCATATTTCTCTGACTGTGGGAGGAAAACCGCTCGCCGTTTCCTTGATTAGAAAATTATAAACTGATAGTTGCTTTTCGCTCAATGGTGCCTTTGACATCAGTGAAAAACTCCTTTACCGAACATTTATTCGTTTTTAGTATATCACTTTTTTCTGCCTTTCGCAACTGTATTTTTATCTTTCTTAAAAACTTCCTTGATTCCAAGTATTATAGGGAAAACACCAAAGGCAAAGGAAATCAATTTAGCATCGAAAAGACCTGTCAGCAAAAGACCTAAAGCGGAGCCTATAAGACCACACAAGGCTATCGGCAAGGTGGTTTTCCATTTAATTTTTTTCTTAATGGAATAAATTATAACCGATAAAATTCCTATGGGAATAAAAAAGATTAGATTTATGCCCTGAGCGGTTAGTTGCTCGGTGGAGGTAAATATTGCGAGATATATTATGAGAACTGCGCCACCGCCCATACCCATTGAGCCTATTATTCCTGAAAAAAGCCCTGCTAAAAGGGCCGAAATATTCATTTAAACAGCAGGCGTATGCCTGCATAAATCATAAATCCGCCGAAAAGCTTTTTAAGCAAATTCGGGGATATTTTTTTTATAATTATGGTTCCTATAACTGCACCTATAAGTCCCGTTGGAATATAGGGGAGGGCATCCGTTATATTCACATAATCCCTTAAAAGATAAAGAGAAGCACTAAGCACCGATATAGGTAAAATAACGGCAATGGCATTTTCCTGTGCCTCCTTTTGTTTAAAGCCCATATTTTTAAGCAGAGGAACCGCAAGCATACCGCCACCGGCACCTAAAAGACCGTTAACCAGTCCTATTGAAATTCCGTAAACAGCAGTTTTTAAATTGAATTTTTTCTTTCCTTCCAAAAAAATCACCGCTAATAGTTTTACCTTAAAAGCTGTAAAATATAAAAGCAGATGCGAAATTAATCACATCTGCTTTAAGGTTTATTTTTTCTTTTGATTATAGGTGTTATCGTATCCGTAGCTGTTGGCTTTATAACGTTTATAGAATTGCTTTTGTTTTCTTTCAACATCATTCATAACTGCGCCTATAATTTTGCATCCGCTCTTAAGAAGCTGCTCCTTTGCATTCTGCGCTTCACGGATGGAAACGGTTCCTTGGGAGATTACAAATATCGCACCGTCACAAACCGAGGCAACAACAGCGGCATCGATAACGGCTCCAACGGGAGGAGTATCTATTATAATGTAATCATAATCCTTTTTAAGCTCACCGAGTAATTTTTCAAATTCACCCGAGCCTAAAAGCTCTACGGGGTTAGGAGGAAAATGACCGCTGAAAATAACATCAAAATTAGGGTGCTGGGTTGAGTAAATGACCTGAGATATATCACACTGTTTTGATAAAAGCTCAGAAAGGCCGAAAACCTCTTTATCCTTCGAGGGCCTTCTAAGCATTACTGATTTTCTCAAATCTGCATCGATTAAAACGGTCTTTTTACCTATTTCCGCAAGACTTTTTGCAAGCTCACTGGAAACGGTGCTTTTGCCTTCGTTTTCGTGGCAGCTTGTAATAACAATAGTCTTAATATCAGAACTGCAGAACATCATATTTGTTCTGAGCGTCTTATAGGATTCATTTGAAAAATAATCGGCTGAAGAGGAGGTGTTAAATGATACCTTACCGGCGGTTTTCTTAGATGCTGTGTCGCCTATATCGGCTAAGATTGAGTTTATATTGTTGTTTTCGGTAACCATTTTGTACCCTCCTATCTTTTCTTTAATTGACCTCTGTCATTATAAGGTACAGAGCCGAGAACGTTTATTTCGAGATATTTTTCAACATCATCGCTGGTATTGATTTTATCATCCTTAAAATAAGCAATGAAAATGAATGCCAGGGAAAGGGCGATTCCTATTATCAAGCCTTTGATTATATTGAGAATAAGATTTGGGGAAGAAGGACCCTTTGAAATATTGCCCTCGCTGAATATAATAACACGGTCAATATCCATAACATCAATGATTTTATTCTGTGTTACCTTGCAGATACAGTCAACAATATCCTTTGCCACCTCAGGGTCAGGATAAGCAACCGTTATCTCTATAAAACGGGTGTTTTCGGGATTATAGGTTTCTATAACCGATTTAAGACCGCTGTAAGAAGTATTAAGAGAGAGAGTATTTATAACCTCTTCTAAAATAGAACGGTCAACAACAATCTCCTCATAGTCCTTAGTTAGATAGGAAGAAACCGAAATTTCACTGGCGTTTATAACGGTTGATTGCTTGTTTTTTATGTATAACTTGGCGGTTGATGTGTACATAGGTGTTATAAAAGCAACCGTAATAACCGTTGCGGCAATTATACAAACAAGACATAGAGCTATAATAATATACCACTTTTTTAGAGCAATATCGAGCAAATCTTTAACGGTTATAGTATTCTGTTTTGTTTTTAAATTATCTGTCATTTTAAGAGTCTCCACAAAAAAATCATATAGTAAAATGTTATCATAATCGATTACTAATGTCAAGTTAAAAGAAGGTTATTTTATAATTGACTTTAGATACACTATATTGTAAAATATATAAAGATAATTATGTGAAAAGAATAGGAGAATTTTATGAAACCGGTTTATAAAAGAGTATTACTTAAATTAAGCGGCGAGGTTCTTGCTGGAGGAAGGGAATCGGGAATTGATTTCGATACTGTTCTCAATGTTTGCGAAAGAATTAAAACCTCGGTTGAAATGGGCGTACAGGTAGCAATAGTTGTAGGCGGAGGCAATTTCTGGAGAGGTCGTTCCAGCGGCAAGATGGACAGAACCAGAGCAGACCATATGGGAATGCTTGCAACCTCAATAAATGCCCTGGCTTTAGCGGACGGTCTTGAGCAATTAGGCGTTACCGCCAGAGTGCAAACCGCTATTGAGATGAGGCAGATTGCAGAGCCTTATATCCGCAACAAAGCAGTCCGCCATCTTGAAAAGGGCAGAGTAGTAATTTTTGGATGCGGAACCGGAAATCCTTTCTTTTCAACCGATACTGCGGCAGCCCTTCGTGCTGCTGAAATCGGCGCAGATGTAATATTCAAGGCTACTAATGTTGACGGTGTTTATGACAGTGATCCCAAAAAGAATCCCAACGCCGTTAAATTTGATACACTTTCCCATCTTGATGTTCTCCAGAAGGGACTTCATGTTATGGATAGTACAGCGGCTTCTCTTTGTATGGATAATGAAATCGAGATTTTGGTATTTAATCTTGATGATCCCGATAATATAGTAAGAGCAATGACCGGCGAACACAACGGTACTTTGGTAAAGTAAGAAAGGATTAGGTGATTAGCGTGAACGAACTAATTAAAAACACAGAAGAAAAAATGGGAAAAACCCTTGCGGTTTTAGAAAGAGATTATAAATCCATCAGAGCAGGAAGAGCAAATGCCTCTGTTCTTGATAGGGTTAATGTTGATTATTACGGTTGTCCTACTCCTGTTCAGCAGATGGCTGCCGTTTCAATCCCCGAGCCCAGAACTCTTGTTATTCAGCCCTGGGATGCCTCAACTCTTAAGGAAATCGAAAAGGCAATACTTACCTCCGATATCGGAATTAATCCTCAGAATGACGGTAGAGTTATCAGACTTTCCTTCCCACCCCTCACAGAGGAGAGAAGAAAGGAAATTGTTAAGGATGTAAAGAAAACCGCTGAGGATAGCAAGGTTGCAGTTCGTAACACAAGAAGAGATGCCCTTGATAAATTGAAGGGACTGAAAAAGGCAAACAGCATCACAGAGGATGATGAGGCAAACGGCGAGAAGAAGATTCAGAATCTCACCGATAAATACTGCAAGGAGATAGATGAGCTTGCAGCCCTTAAGGAAAAGGAAATAATGGAGATTTAATAAAATAGGTGCACTTTGTGCACCTATTTTAGACATTGAGGTGAATATATGCTATTTGGCAGAAAAACCGAAAAGGAAAGAATATTGCCTGAGCACATCGCTATTATAATGGACGGTAACGGCCGATGGGCAAAAAAACGCTCGTTGCCCCGTTCAGCAGGTCATGCAGCAGGCTCCAAAAATTTCAAAACTATCGCAAGATACTGTAATAAGATAGGTCTTAAATATCTTACGGTTTATGCTTTTTCAACCGAAAATTGGAAAAGACCTCAGGAAGAGGTCAACAATATAATGAATATATTAAGGGATTATCTTAAGGATGCCAAAAATTTCAAGGATGAAAATATAAAGGTAAAATTTATCGGTAATCTTGAGCCTTTAGATGAGGATATTAAGGAATTAATCGCCGATGCAGAGCGTGAATCTGCCGAGGCTACGGGACTGCATCTTAATATCGCCCTTAATTACGGCGGCAGGGATGAAATAACCAATGCCGTAAAGAAAATAGTATCAGAGGGCATAAAGGCAGAGAATATAACCGAGGATACTATTACTGAAAGACTTTATACACAAGGTCAGCCAGATCCCGATTATATTATAAGACCAAGCGGTGAATACCGCCTTTCAAACTATCTTATCTGGCAGGCAGCCTATGCGGAGTATTGGTTTTCGGATGTATTATGGCCTGATTTTACACCAAAGCATCTTGAAAAAGCATTGGATGAATATAATCGAAGAAATCGTAGATTTGGCGGAATATGAGAGGTTAAAAAATGAAAACAAGAATTATTTCCGGAATTGTTATGGGAGTTGTTGTGGCTGCGGCTCTCGCACTTGGACTTTTATGGAATTCCATAGTTATAACTGCATTTATAGCAATTTTAGCGGCAATGGCGGTTTATGAGCTTTTGCATAATGCTGTTGGGATAAAATCAAAGGTTGCTTTAATAGGTGCATGTATTTATTCTGTGTTGGTTGTTTTCACAACGGCATTGCCTATTTATCCGTTACTGTTTTTGAGTGTTGTTTATTTTCTTTTCGGTGTTTGTGTTGTTCTTAAATACAATAAGGAATTTACACTTGCCGATATTTCCTCCCTTTGCGCATTGCCTTTGGCGTTGTCCTTTTCTTTTTATTGCTTGTGCCAAGTCATAAACTTTGAAAACGGACTGTATTATTTATTGTTATTACTTAATTTTTCAAGTGTTTGCGATATGGGCGCATATTTTACGGGAGTTACCTGCGGAAAGCACAAGCTATGCCCTAACGTAAGTCCCAAAAAGACCGTTGAGGGCGCCATAGGCGGAGTGGTTTCCAGTATAATCGTAACGGTTATCTTAACTCTTTGCTTCAGCCGTGCTGTACTTTTGCCCGTTGTTTTAACGGTACCCTTCTGTATAATCGGAATGCTTGGTGACCTTTTTGCTTCTTCAATTAAGAGAGCGGTTGGCATCAAGGATTATGGCAATCTTATTCCGGGACATGGCGGAGTGTTAGACAGGGTGGACAGTGTTATTATGATTGTGCCCCTTATGTATCTTTTGATTTTGCACGGAGTGATTTAATGAAAAATCTTGTTATTTTAGGCTCCACCGGTTCAATAGGAACCCAAAGTCTCAAGGTGGCGAAAAAACACGGATATAAGGTTAAAGCCCTTGCCGCAGGTAAGAATACCGAATTGCTGGAAAAACAGGCAAGAGAGTTTAAGCCTCAGTTTGTTGCGGTTTCGGATGAAAATGCCGCAAAGGATATTAAAATAAGACTTAGGGATACTGATATAAAGGTATTATCAGGTGAAGATGGCGTTTGCGAAGCGGCATCCTTAGAGTGCGATATGGTTCTTAATTCTATTGTGGGTATTGCAGGATTAAGACCCACCCTTGCCGCCATAGAAAACGGTACCGATATTGCTTTAGCCAATAAAGAGACCTTAGTTACAGGTGGAGAAATCGTTAATAAAAGGCTAAAGGAAAAGGGTGTTAAAATAATCCCTGTTGACAGTGAGCATTCTGCTATTTTTCAGTCATTACAAGGCGCACCACGGGGAAGCCTTAAAAAGATATTGTTAACGGCATCCGGCGGACCCTTTTACGGTAAAAAGAGGGAAGAGCTTGAAAATGTTACAGTAGCCGAAGCACTGAATCACCCTAATTGGTCAATGGGCTCGAAAATTACCATAGATTCTGCAACCCTTATGAATAAAGGACTTGAGGTTATCGAGGCGGTGCATTTATTCGGTGTTTCTGCCGATAATATTGAAGTGCTGGTTCACAGACAAAGTATTCTTCATTCGGGGGTTGAACTTTGCGACGGTGCGGTTATAGCGCAGCTGGGAACCCCTGATATGAAATTACCCATAGCATATGCGCTTACCTATCCCGAAAGATTTGATTATGCCTTTGAAAAATTGGATTTATTCAAGGTTGGAACTCTCACCTTTGAAAAGCCCGATACCGATACCTTCAGATGTCTTCAGTTGTGCATTGATGCAATAAATGAGGGCGGTCTTGCCCCTGCGGCGGTAAACGGTGCTAACGAAGAGGCGGTTGCCTTGTTCCTCTCGGGCAAAATCGGATTTTTGCAGATAGGTGAACTAGTTGAAAAGGCACTTTTAGGTGTTAAAAATAAAAAGGATTTTTCTGTAGAAGATATATTTGAGGCAGATAAAGCGGCACGTGAAATTGTTAGAAAATTTGGTTGGTGATTACTATTACAGCTTTAATCAATATCTGGAATAATGTGTGGCCTTATGCCATTGCGGTAATTTTGTTTCTTATTCTTATTATAATTCATGAATTCGGTCATTTTATTGCCGCAAAGCTTTTGGGCGTTAAGGTTAATGAGTTTGCGGTTGGCTTTGGCCCCAAGCTTTTTTCCAAACAGCTTGGAGAAACAAAGTATGCAGTGAATCTTATACCCTTAGGCGGTTATTGCGCTATGGAGGGTGAGGACGAAGGCAGCAGTGATAGCCGTGCCTTTTGTAATAAAAGCGCCTGGCGCAGATTTCTAATAGTTGTTATGGGAGCGGTATTTAACCTTATTTTAGGTCTTATCATCATTGCCATAGTTCTCGCTCCCTCAGATAGATTCACATCGACTACAATTGCCGAATTCCACAAAAATTCCGTAAGTGAACAGAGTGGACTTATGGTGGATGATGAGATAGTGAAGGTGGACGGAAGAAGAATTTACACCACCTATGATTTAAGCTATGCTTTCACTAATGTTGATGATGGAAAAATAGATATAACCGTTTTAAGAAACGGCGATAAAAAAGAGATTAAGGATGTTAAGTTCAAGACCTCAAAGGCAGAGGGTATAAGCTACCTTGAGGTGGATTTTTATGTTTACGGTATAGAAAAGAATGTTGGCTCCTATATAGTTCAGACGGGGAAAACAGCCCTTTCTTATGGTGTTGTTATATGGCGTTCCTTAATAGATTTGCTTACGGGTAAATACGGTATCAGCGCTATGTCAGGCCCCGTTGGTGTTACGGCGGCTATTGGTACTGCGGCTAAGCAGAGCCTTATGAATATACTGCCCATAATGGCGCTTATAACCATTAATCTCGGTATTTTCAATCTTTTACCCGTTCCCGCACTGGATGGCGGAAGATTACTATTTATACTCATAGAAATGATTTTCAGAAGGCCCGTTCCACAAAAGTATGAATCAATAGTTCATGCAGTGGGCTTTGCTTTACTGATAGGATTTATGCTGATTATAACGGCTAAAGATATTTGGAGTTTGATAAAATAATGTTTACTAACGATAAGACGGTACAGGTTAATGTTGGCGGAGTTTTAGTAGGCGGCGGTGCGCCTGTTTCGGTGCAGTCAATGCTCTGCGCCGAGGCTCACGATATAGAGGGAAATATCCGTCAGGGAAAGGCACTTGAAAAGGCAGGTTGCGATATAATTCGTGTATCTGTTCCCGATATGCAGGCGGTAAAAACCCTTTATGCCCTTAAAGAGAAACTTAATGTTCCCATTGTTGCAGATATTCATTTTGATTATAAGCTTGCCCTTGAAAGTATAGCGGCAGGTGTTGATAAAATCCGCATTAACCCGGGTAATATCGGCTCGGAGGATAGGATAAAGGCGGTGGCAGATGGTTGCCGCAATAAGGGTATACCCATAAGAATAGGTGTAAATTCAGGCTCACTTGAAAAGCATATTCTTGAAAAGTATGGCTCTCCAACCCCCGAAGCTATGGTGGAAAGCGGACTTTACCATATTTCCCTTTTAGAAAAATTTGATTTTAGCGATATAGTTTTATCCCTTAAATCATCCGATACAGTTAGAATGTATAAGTCATACGAGTTAGCTGCCGAAAAGTGCAGATATCCGCTTCATTTAGGGGTTACCGAGGCAGGAACAGAAGGTATGGGAGTAATAAAGTCTGCCGCAGGAATTGGGGGACTTTTGCTTCGTGATATCGGTGCTACCATAAGAATTTCCCTTACTGATGACCCCGTAAAAGAGGTTGAAGCGGGAATAAAGCTTTTAAAGGCAATAGATAAACGCTCGGGAGGGATAAAATTCGTATCCTGTCCTACCTGTGGGCGAACAAAAATAGATTTAATCGGCATTGCAAAGCAGGCCGAGGAAAGACTTAAAGATATAAATAAAGATATAACCGTTGCTATTATGGGCTGTGTTGTTAACGGCCCAGGTGAAGCCAAAGAGGCAGATATCGGCATTGCCGGAGGGGACGGCTGCGGAGTTATCTTTAAAAACGGCGAAATAATAAAAAAGGTATCAGAAGAAAAATTGCTCGATACCCTTATTGAAGAAATTGAAAAATTATAGTTTATAATAAAAACGGAGTTGTAAAAAAATGGCCTTATTTTCTGAGGTTTTAGGTGAATATTTATCGGAGGATTTACGCGGCTTGCTTGAGGGAGTACAGCTTACGGGCTGTAAGCTTGATATGGATAAGCGTGTTCTTTCAGGAGAATTATTCTCGGAAAAATACATAGCAAGGGAAGATATAATAAAAGTGGAGCAAAGCCTTAAAAAAGTTTTAAGGCTTAATAGCTGTGCGTTTAGTACTAAGTTTGAAGATTTTTCTCTTTGCAGTAAGGCTTGTAGAGATATTACCGAAGAATTAAAACTTAAAAATGTTGCCCTTAACGGATATTTCAACTCTGCTGAGTTTGATTTACAGGGCGAGGATTTAACTATAACCCTTAAATTCGGTGGATATAATACAATTTCGGGTAATGATTTCGAAAAGAAATTTAATGATATATGCAGAAAGAAATTCGGAAGAATAGTAAATATAAGATTCGAAGGTCAGCTTGAAAATATAGAAATGGAGCTGCCCCCACCTGAGCCACCTCAATTCCAATTAGCACCCTCTAAACCAAAAGCAGAGAAAAAAGAGGTTAAAATCGGTTTTGATAAAAGGGAGGATGTTCCTCAAAACGGAATGGTTTACCTTGATAATCCTAAGCTTTTTTACGGCAGAAGAATTGATACTAATACAAAGCCTATGATAAGCGTTACGGGCGATGATACCGAAATTTGCTGTTGGGGCGAGGTTTTCGGTAGGGAGGACCGTAAGATAAACACAAAACGTGGCGAAAGTGTTATTGTTAATTTCTGCTTTAGTGACCATACTAATTCTCTTTATGCCAGTATGTTTATGGACCCTAAGAGAATGAACGAAATAGCACCTCTTAAGGATGGCGCATTTGTTCTTATTAACGGTACATATGAATTTGATAACTATAAAAAGGAATTTGTTGTAAAGCCTAAGGCAATGGCGCTATTGCAGAAATATACCGAAACTGATGCTCATGAGGGTGAAAAGAGGGTTGAGCTTCATTGCCATACCAATATGTCGGCAAAGGATGCGGTATCCTCTGCAGGCTCTATAATCCGTCAGGCTTATAATTGGGGACACAAGGCGGTTGCCATAACTGACCACGGTGTTGTTCAGTCATATCCTGCGGCGGCGGCTGAAATTAAAAGCATCAGAAAATCAGGCGGCGATTTCAAGGTAATTTACGGCGTTGAAGCCTATTTTGTTGATGATATTAATAACGATGTATCAAAGCTTAACGCTAAAGAAACGGCAAAATACCGTAATCACCAGATAATTTTGGTTAAGAATTTTACAGGTCTTAAAAATCTTTATAAGTTAGTATCCGAAGCCCATGTTAAGGATTTTAGAGGCAGACCGATTACATTTAAGAGTAAGTTAGATAAGCTGCGAGAGGGACTTATTATCGGTAGTGCCTGTGAACAGGGTGAGCTTTATAAAGCCATTGTTGAGGGTAAGGACCACGATGAGCTTTTAAGAATCGCCGATTATTATGATTATTTAGAAATTCAACCCCTTGGAAACAACGAGTTTATGGTAAGGGAATCAAGACAGCCCGATAAAACCGATAAGAAAACGGGGCAGAGGATTCCCAATAAATTCCGTCACGTTAATTCCCTTGAGGTTATTAAGGACTTTAATCGCAAGGTAGTAGAAATTGCTGATGAATTAGGCAAACCGGTTGTTGCAACGGGTGACGTTCACTTCCTTAAAAAGGAAGATGAAATTATTCGTAAAATACTTATGGCGGGTCAGGGCTTCGATGATTTTGATAATCAAGCGCCACTTTATTTTAAAACCACAGACGAAATGCTTGCCGATTTTGATTATTTCGGTGAGCGTGCAGAAGAGTTTGTTATAACCAACCCGAATAAGATAGCCGATATGGTTGATGGGGATGTTATTCCCGTTCCGGAGGGCAATTACCCGCCCGTTATTGAGGGCTCGGATGAGCTGCTTCGTAAAATTTGTTGGGATAATGCCCATAAGCGCTATGGTGAAAATGTTCCCGAGATAGTTGAAAAGCGCCTTGAAAAGGAACTGAATTCAATTATTAATAACGGCTTCTCCATAATGTATATTTCGGCGCAAAAGCTGGTAGCTTACAGTGAGGAAAACGGATATCTCGTAGGCTCCCGAGGCTCGGTAGGCTCCTCCTTTGTTGCTACTATGGCGGGTATTTCCGAGGTTAATCCTCTGGCACCTCATTATGTTTGTCCTAACTGCCGTCACAGTGAATTTTTTACTGACGGTAGCGTAGGTTCGGGCTTCGATTTGCCCGAAAAGAACTGTCCTGAGTGCGGTATGGCTATGGATAGGGATGGTCACGATATCCCCTTTGAAACCTTCCTTGGCTTTAAGGGCGATAAGGTGCCTGATATAGACCTTAACTTCTCGGATGAATTCCAGACTCAGGTACAGAAATACACCGAAACCCTTTTCGGTAGTGAAAACGTGTTCAAGGCGGGTACTATCTCTACGGTGGCGGAAAAAACCGCCTACGGCTTTTCCAAGGCTTATGCCGAGAAAAAGGGTATTATACTCAGCGGCGCCGAGCTTAATAGACTGGCTTCCCTTGTTGAGAAAGCCCAGATTAAGCAGACCACAGGTCAACACCCTGCGGGTATGATAGTAGTACCAAGGGATAAGGAAATCTATGATTTCTGTCCCATACAGCACCCCGCTGACGATGTTAATTCGGATGTTACAACAACCCATTTCGATTTCCATTCTATCCACGATACAATACTTAAGCTTGATGAGCTTGGTCACGTTATCCCCACAACATATAAATATCTTGAGGAATATTCGGGAATATCGGTAAGTGATGTTTCTATGAGTGACCCTAAGGTTTATTCGCTCTTTACCTCAACCGAGGCATTAGGTATTACACCTGAAGATATTAAATCTCAAACGGGAACCTATTGTATACCCGAGTTCGGTACAAGCTTCGTAAGAGGAATGCTTGTTGACTGTAAGCCTAAGAATTTCTCTGATTTGTTGCAGATTTCAGGTCTTTCCCACGGTACCGATGTTTATCTCGGTAACGCTAAGGATTTGATAGATAACGGCACCTGTACCATTTCCGAGGTTATCGGTACCCGTGATAACATAATGGTATATCTTATCCATCAGGGTATGGATGAGGGTCGAGCCTTTAAGATTACCGAAACCGTTCGTAAGGGATTGGTAGCAAAGGGTAAGGTATCAAAAGAGGATTGGGATGCCATGGAAGAGGATATGCGCAAGGTTGGCGTTCCCGAGTGGTATATCAAGAGCTGTTATAAGATTAAGTATATGTTCCCGAAAGCCCATGCTGCTGCCTATGTTATATCGGCACTGAGGGTTGCCTGGTATAAGGTTTATAAGCCGCTTGCCTTCTATTGCGCTTATTTTACCGCCCGTCCCGAGGATGTTGATGTCCCAACTCTTATGCAGGGAAGAGATGCAGTAAAGAGATATCTTTCCGATATAGAGATGAAGGGTAAAGAGGCTTCTAAAAAAGAGCTTGATGTTTATAATAATATGCTTATATTCAATGAAATAATGGCAAGAGGAATTGAGATATTACCTATCGACCTTAAAAAATCCCACGCTGTTAAATATGTGCCTGAGGACGGTAAAATCAGACTGCCCTTCGGAGCCCTTAGCGGTGTAGGAGAAAAGGCGGCGTATTCTATTTATGAAGCCGCCCAGAAGGGTGATTATGTTTCCCGAGAGGATTTTGCCCTTGAGGCAGGGGTATCTAAAACCATTATTCAGAACCTTGCAGATTTAGGTGCTATGGCGGATTTACCCGAAACAAATCAGATGTCTTTATTCTAAAATACGAGGCTGTAAAGCAGCCTCGTATTTTTTTATTTGGAAATTTATTCTTTTTCTTAAAAAAAGGTTGCAATTTTGTAACTTTTTGTTATAATGGTAATGTGAATTATTACAAAATGTAACTTTTAAGAAAGGGTGCAGAATTATTCTTACCGCATTTTTAGAAAAAGCGAAGGATATTTATAATAAAATATACAATAGCTTATACGATAGAATAAAGCCTTTATTTAACGGCATTAAAAAGTTCATATATGAGCACGAAAGAATTTTAAGAGCGGTTAGTATCGCTATAGTTTTCACTGCTGCTTTGGCTGTAAGTGTTTTGGCTACAGGCTTAACCTTCGGAGTCGAGGTTATATACGGTGGCAAGGATGCAGGCGTTATTAAATCCTCTAAGGAATTCGATTCGGCAAAATCTGTTGCCGTTTCAAGCATTAACGGTGCAGATTATAAAAACTTTGATTTCAAGGATGTTGATTTCAGACCCGTTTTAACATTAAAAAACAGAATATCCTCTAAGGATGAAATCGCAGAGGTTATAATCAACGGCAATGATGATATTGTTTATGCAACAGAGGTTTTCGTAAACGGCGAAAGCGTAATTTGTATCGATAATTTTAATGTTAAGGAATACCTTGAGACCTGTCTTTCCAAGTATGATATTGCGGGTGCTAAGAACACCCACGAATTTATAGATAATGTTGAGGTAAAGCAGGGCTATTACCTACAGTGTAATACAAGCAACGTAAACGATGCTGTGGCCGTATTGAATGGACTTAAGGTAAAAACTACCTCGGTTGTAACCAAAGAGGTAACGGTTCCTTATTCCACTGTAACCAAAAAGACCTCTATGCAGTATGTGGGCTATTCCTCGGTAATAACCGCAGGCGTTAAGGGCCTTAACAGACGTGTTGAAAATATAGTTACTTTAAACGGTGTTACAACCTCAAACAGTATAGTATCCAATGAGGTTTTAAGAAAGCCTGTTAATGAGGTAGTTCTTATCGGAACAAAATCTAAGGCGCTTAGTGCCGCAGACAAGGCAACCATCGCAAATGCAGGATTTTTATTCCCGCTACCCTCGGGTTCGTATGTTGTTACCTCTTATTATGGTGACGGAAGAAATCATCAGGGTGTTGACCTTGGGGCAAACAAGGGAACATCTATATTTGCCGTAAAGGGCGGAACGGTTGTTTCTTCGGGAAGCAACGGAGCTTACGGATATTGTGTTATTATTGACCACGGCAACGGTGTAAAAACTCTTTATGCCCATGCAAGCAAGCTGCTTGTTTCCAAGGGTGAAAGGGTAAGTGCAGGTCAGGTTATAGCACTTGTAGGTACAACAGGAAGGTCCTCGGGTAACCATCTGCATTTCGAAGTAATTATCAACGGCAGAAATGTGAACCCCGCTCCATATATAAATTTAAGATAATTAAAACGGAAGACGATGTCTTCCGTTTTTTATTTGCTTTATAATTTAAAATGTTATATAATTTTGGTGCAATGAAAATTAAAAATCTAATGGTTTGATATTATGGCTAAAAGAGTAAACGAATATTACAAGGAAAAATTCGGCTGTAAGGTATATAAGCTATCAGTTGATGCGGGATTTACCTGCCCTAACAGAGATGGAAAAATAGGTTACGGCGGCTGTATATTCTGTTCTGCCGAGGGTAGTGGGGAATTTGCAGAAAAGCAAGGTAAAAGTATATCCGAGCAGCTGGAAAATGCTAAAAAAAGGGTAGAAAGAAAAATAAAGGACGGAAAATACATAGCATATTTTCAGTCCTTTACAAATACTTATGCCGATATAAAAACGCTTAAGAATTTATATTATGAGGCTATAAAACCGGATTATATAGTTGGCATTGCTATCGGAACAAGGCCTGATTGCCTTGATGATAGCATCATAGAATTATTAGCCGAAATAAATAAAATAAAGCCCGTAAGTATTGAACTGGGATTTCAAACCTCAAATGAAAAAACTGCGCTTTATATAAGGCGAGGATACGATAATGAGGTTTACGCCGATGCTGTCAGAAGACTGCGAGAGGCTAATATAGAGGTTGTAACCCATATTATAATAGGTCTTCCCGGAGAAAAAGAGGAGGATGCGGTTAAAACAACCTCCTTTGCAGTGGCATGTGGTACAAACGGAGTTAAATTTCATCTGTTACATATTCTTGAAAACACCGATATAGCAAAGGATTATGCGGCAGGCAAGTTTAAATGTCTGGAGCTTTCCGAATATGCCCGTATTCTTAAAAAGTGTATTTCGGTTTTAGACGAAAACACCGTAATCCATCGCATAACGGGGGACGGGGCAAAGAAAAATCTCATAGCACCTTTATGGTCGGCAGATAAAAAGAGGGTACTTAACTTTCTTAATAAATATTTGGCAAAATAAAAAGCACTCCAAAGAGTGCTTTTTATTTATTATTTTTTCTAAAATTCAGATAATCTTCAAGGATAATAACAGCGGCAACTGCATCTACAACAGCCTTTCGCTTTTTGCCTCTTGTATCGGTGGAATTAAGGGCCGTATGGGCTGAAAGGGTAGTACAGCGTTCATCCCACATTACGATTTCTTTACCCGAAATTTCACCGATTTTTTCGGCAATTTCCTTGCATTCTAAAGCTCTGGAGCCTATACTTCCGTCCATATTTTTAGGGTATCCCACAACGATTAGCTCCGCCTCATATTCTTTGGAAAGAACGGCAATTTTTTCTACGAGCTTATCTGTATTGTATTCCGTTATAACGGTTTTCGGGAAAGCAAAGCTTTCGCTTTTATCACTAACGGCAATTCCTGTTCTGGCCTTGCCCAAATCAACTGACATTATAATCATTGTTTACCCTCCGTTAAAATTGAGGATAGCTTACTGCGTTTTGGGTTAAACTCATCGGGAAGATGGGAAGCATCATTATAAAATTTCAGATTAACATTCATATCATCATCGATTTCTAATAGGGAAATAGCGGTGTTATCACTCCAAGGAGTGTCTTTAAGATGGCTTATATCACCATATAAAAGTCTGCAGAAAAGGCAGCGCAAAACTCCACCGTGGGTTGAAGCTGCAATGGTTTTGCCTTTGTTTTCATTCGCAAGAAAGCGAATGGTATTCCAAATCCTCTCGTAAGCGTAGCGCATAGGCTCACTGCCTGCAGGAGCAAAATCCTCAGGATGATTATCCCAGGCATCGGCAAGGTCGGGATGAGCTAAAAAGGTTTCTTTAAAGGGCCTATTCTCAACTATACCGCCGTTAAGCTCGATAAGACCACGGGAAATACAGATATTCAGACCCTTATTCTTTGCAGCTGCTTTTGCAGTTTTCACTGCCCTGATTAACGGACTTGAATAAATTTTATCTAAATGTATATCAGCAAATCTTTTGCTTAAAAATTCAAGCTGTTTTTCGCCAAGCTCGGTGATATCATTATCGGTATGACCCTGAAAGACCCTTCTCAGGTTGCCTTCGGCTTCGCAATGTCGTATAAGATAAATCTTTGTCATTAAAAAATCCCACCTAACAAAGATTAATTATATCACAAAGCCTAACTGTTTACAACAATTTCATTTTCAGAGTCCTTATCATCAAAATAATCTTCAAAGTTTTTAACTGTGGTCTTTGCAATGGAATCTAAAGCCTCACGGGTTAAAAAAGCCTGATGGGAGGTTACAATAACATTGGGCATTGAAATTAAGGTAGATAGCTTATCGTCTCTTACAATTTCCTCCGAATAATCCTCAAAGAAAAGGGCGGTTTCCTCTTCATAAACATCAAGTCCTGCCGCTCCAACAGTGCCCGATTTAATTCCATCTATCAAGCTTTCAGTATCAACAAGTCTTCCTCTTGAGGTGTTAATTATATAAACACCCTTTTTCATTTTAGCAATGGTTTCCTCGTTTATAAGATGAGAATTACTTTTGGTTAAGGGACAATGAAGGGAAATGATATCACTTTTTTGGAGCAATTCATCAAGGTCGGTGTATTTCCCAGGGAAATCGGGATTAGCATAGGGGTCATACCCAATTATATTCATACCGAAGCCCTTGCATATTTCGGCAAATACAATGCCTATTTTACCCGTTCCGATTATACCAACGGTTTTATCCTTAAGGTCAAAACCGGTAAGACCCTCCAGAGAGAAATTATGATCACGGGTGCGAATATATGCTCTATGAAGCTTACGGTTAAGGGTAAGAATCAACCCCATAGCATGCTCCGCTACGGCATAGGGCGAATATGCGGGTACTCTTAGTATCTTGATTTTTCCGTTGGCGTATTTCAGGTCAACATTATTATAGCCTGCACATCGCAGCGCAACCACACCAACACCGAAATTTTCAAGAGCATCTATAACCTTTCTATCAATAGAGTCATTAACAAAGGCACAAACGCCGTCACAGCAAGCCGCCATACTGACAGTATCCGCATTGAGCTTGTTTTCAAAAAATCTGATATTAAGTTCATCGGTTTTAAATTTTAAAAAGCTTTCCTTATCGTAGGGCTTTGTATCAAAAAAAGCTATTGTTTTCAAAAAAATCCTCCTAATAACTTTGTTATAGTCCTAAATAATTATTTGTAGAAAAATTTTGTATATACTTGTCAAATTTTTAAAATAGTTGTATAATTGTTTCAATATTTCAAAAAGGGAGTTTAAAAAATGATAAAAAGATATCTTAACCGCCTTTTTATTGACGGACTTTCAGGCATGGCGTATGGATTGTTTTCAACCCTTATTATAGGTACTATTATCTGTCAGATAGGTAATATTATCGGTGATAATACTGTGGGTGCGTATGTCAACGCCATAGGAAGCGTTGCTAAAACCCTTACGGGTGCGGGAATAGGAGTAGGTGTTGCCTGTAAATTAAAGTCTTCGCCTCTTACAACCGTTTCGGCGGCGGTAGCAGGTCTTATAGGTGCTTTCCCGAATGTTGCTGTTGAAAGCTTTGCCGTAGGAGCTCCGGGTGAGCCGTTAGGTGCCTTTATAGCCGCCTATGTAGCTATTGAAATCGGCGGTTTGGTTTCGGGTAAAACCAAGGTTGAAATACTTGTAACGCCCCTTTGCTGCATTATAGCAGGTGCCGCTGCAGGATATTTTGTAGGTCCTTACATATCTGCCGCAATGAAATGGATAGGTATGCTTGTTAATATTAATGTTGAAAAGAGCCCAATTATCGGCGGAATAATAGTTTCGGTTGTAATGGGTATACTCTTAACATTGCCTATTTCCTCAGCCGCTATCGGTATTTCTATGGGACTTACCGGTCTTGCTGCAGGTGCCGCAACAATAGGCTGCTGCTGCAATATGGTGGGCTTTGCGGTTATAAGTTATCGTGAAAATAAGGTAGGAGGCCTTATAGCGCAAGGCGTAGGCACCTCAATGATTCAGATGCCTAATATAGTTAGAAATCCTCTTATATGGGTGCCCTCTATAATATCCAGTGCGGTTTTAGGTCCTATAGCTTCGGCTGTACTTAAAATGGTAAGTAATCCCGTTGGCTCGGGTATGGGCTCTGCAGGTCTTGTAGGCCAGTTTATGGCTTATGACAGTATGGTATCGGCAGGTACCAGTCCAGTATTAACCTTAATCGAAATTGTAGTAATGCATTTTGTAGCACCGGCTTTATTATCTCTTGCCGTTGCACAGGGTATGAGAAAATTGAATCTTATTAAATCTAACGATTTAAAATTGGTGGATATTAATGCGTAAAAAAGAATTAGCTCAAATAGCGGTGGAGGCATTAGAAAAGCTGTATCCCGATGCCATTTGCTCTCTTGATTATAAGGATGCTTTTCAGTTGCTTATTTCAACAAGGCTTTCTGCTCAGTGCACCGATGCCAGAGTAAATCTTGTAACACCGCAGTTATTTGAGAAATTTCCCGATGCCAAGAGTATGGGAGAAGCAGATGTAAGCGAGGTTGAGCAGCTTATTAAAAGCTGCGGTCTTTATAAAACCAAGGCAAAGGATTTAGTGGGCATCGGCAAAATGCTGACGGAGCAGTATGGCGGAGTTGTACCTGATACCATTGAAGAATTAACAAAGCTTCCCGGTGTAGGTAGAAAAACGGCAAACCTTGTTTGCGGTGATATCTATAAAAAGAGCGCCGTTGTAGCGGATACCCATTTTATAAGGCTCTGTAACAGATTAGACTTTGTTAATACTACCGACCCATTTAAGGTAGAAATGGAGATGCGCAAAATTTTACCTCCCGAGAAATCTAACGATTTTTGTCATAGGGCGGTGCTTTTCGGCAGAGATATCTGCACAGCGAGAAAGGCATTTTGCGAAAGGTGTCCTATAAACGATAAATGTCCTAAAAAGATAAAAAAGAAATAATTTAAAGAGGATATCGCTGATATCCTCTTTTTTACGGCATAAAACAAATAAAAATAAACCATAATATATCCGAGGTAGATAATTATGGTAAAAAGAGTTCAAAAATATCTTTCGGCGGTAGTGATATCGGTTATATGCGCCGTTATTTTTATAGGAATAGGATATCTTTATATCTCCGCTAACATTAAGCAGGCGGAGGGTAAAAGTGAGAGTGTACCCTATGCCGTATCGGCGCCCGAAAATGTTGGCATTATGTTTGAAATTAATGATAGCAAATCCCTTATATATCTCAACTTTGAGGAACAGAGTATAACCTATCTTAATGCAGACGATAAGAGTGCTAATAATGGAAGTTGTTGTGGATATCCGTTGGATTACAGAATATCCGCAGATTATGAATTTTTATCAGGTCTTATTGATAGGTTAGGTGGGATAGAGCTGTATTATGAGAGTACAGTTCCGCTGAATTTTACGGGAGTTCAGGTAACTGATTTGCTTTCACACACTGTGGAAAGGGAAAGTTTGCGAAAAAGTATAATTATATCTATAATCGAAAAAATTTCGCTGGTAGGCTTTTCGAGAAGTGATTTTGCCTTTATTATTGAAAATTCTTCTACCGATTTAACTGTACCCGAATGCTATTATTGGAATGAATATATGAAAAATATGTGTATGAAGCCGCATATTGTTAATTGACAAAACCGACGATAAAGGATATACTTATCATATATATCTAAAAATAGGGGTAATGTTTTTTGAGTAAGAAAAATATTTGCGAAATATTTGGCAGCAATGTATTTAATGACTCGGTGATGAGGGATCGCCTCCCCGAGGATACATATGCCGCATTAAAAAGTGCAATAAAGGAAGGTAAGGGTATTGACCGTAGTATTGCCAACACCGTAGCATCTGCTATGAAGGATTGGGCAATCGAAAAGGGCGCTACCCATTTTACCCATTGGTTCCAACCCTTGACGGGTATAACCGCCGAAAAACACGATAGCTTTATCGCCCCTACGGATGACGGTCATATCATTATGGAATTTTCGGGTAAAGAGCTTATAAAGGGTGAGCCGGATGCGTCATCATTCCCTTCGGGTGGTCTTAGAGCCACATTTGAAGCCAGAGGATATACTGCTTGGGACCCTAGCTCTTATGCCTTCGTTAAGGATGATACACTTTGTATACCAACAGCCTTCTGTTCTTATTTAGGAGAGGCTCTCGATCAGAAGACACCATTGCTTCGCAGTATGGAGGCGGTTGAAAAGCAGGCTCTTCGTATTGTTCACCTTTTAGGTCTTAAGGATGTAAAGAGGGTTGAAACAACCGTTGGTCCCGAACAGGAATATTTCCTTGTTGATAAGGAGATGTATCTTGCCCGTCCCGACCTTATGTTCTGCGGAAGAACCCTTATCGGTGCTATGCCGCCTAAAGGTCAGGAGATGGATGACCATTATTTCGGCGTTTTAAAGCCGAGAGTGGCTTCCTTTATGCGTGAGCTTGATAATGAATTGTGGAAGCTAGGCGTACTTGCAAAAACCGAGCATAACGAGGCGGCTCCCGCACAGCACGAATTGGCTCCCATATTCACAACAACTAATATTGCGGCAGACCATAATCAACTCACAATGGAAATGATGAAAAAGGTTGCCGATAAGCACGGTCTTGTTTGTCTGCTTCACGAGAAGCCCTTTGACGGGGTTAACGGAAGCGGAAAGCATAACAATTGGTCCTTGACAACCGATACGGGAATAAATCTTTTAAGCCCCGGCAAAAAGCCTGCTGAAAATCCGATTTTCCTTATAACTTTAGCGGCAGTTATTGCCGCTGTGGACAAGCATCAGGATTTGCTTAGAATATCGGTTGCTACTGCAGGAAATGACCACCGCCTTGGCGCAAACGAGGCTCCTCCCGCTATTGTTTCTATGTTCTTAGGGGATGAGCTTACCGATATGCTCACCGCCATTGAAAATGGTGTTCACCGTGATGATGCGCAAAAGGTTAATATGACGGTTGGAGCAGAGGTTATCCCTTGTATCAGAAAGGATAATACCGACCGCAATCGTACATCCCCATTTGCATTCACAGGAAATAAATTTGAATTCAGAATGTTGGGTTCGGCTTCATCTATTTCGGATACCAATGTTATGATGAACACTATGGTTGCCGATACCTTCTTGGAATTTGCCGATAGACTTGAAAAGGCAGATGATGTTACGGCAGAGGTGTTTGCCATTGTTCGTGATACCGTTAAGAATCATAAGAGAATTATCTTTAATGGTGACGGATATTCGGATTGCTGGAAAAACGAAGCGGCGGCAAGAGGGTTGCTTAATCTTGTAAGCACGGTTGATGCGGTTCCGCATCTTGCAGATGAAGAAAACATAGCTATGTTTGAGCGTCACAAGGTTTTAAGCTGTACCGAAATTAATTCAAGGGTTGAGATAGTTCTTGAAAACTATTCTAAGGTGCTTCATATAGAGGCTCTTACCCTTATTGATATGATGAACAGGGATGTTATTCCTGCCGTTATGGCATATAATGATATGCTTTGTGCTTCGGTAAACAATAAAAATGCCGTTGATGCTTCTCTCGATACGTCGGTTGAGCTTGAGCTTATTTCAAGACTTTCTGCGGCAAACAGGGAAATTTACCGATTAACCGCCGAGCTTAAAAACTCGGTTGCCGCTGCGGAGAGGGAAGAGGATGTTGTTGATAAGGCTGTGTATTATCACGATACAGTTCTTAAAATAATGAACGATATCCGCAAATATGCCGATTCTGCCGAGGCAGTAGTGCCCAAGGATTATTGGCCCTATCCAAGCTATGGCGATTTACTTTTCAAGGTTTAATCAAAATAAAAAAAGAGGTTCTTCCTTTGAAGAACCTCTTTTAATTTTACACGTAATCTATTAGATTTCAGCGAAGTACTTGATAGTACGAACCATCTGGCTTGTGTAGCTGTTCTCGTTATCATACCAAGAAACAACCTGTACCTGATAGGTATCATCATCAATCTTAGTTACCATAGTCTGGGTAGCATCGAAGAGAGAACCATAGGTGATACCGATTATATCGGAAGAAACGAGCTGCTCCTCGGTGTAACCGAAGGAAGCAGAAGAAGCAGCCTTCATAGCAGCGTTGATGCCTTCAACGGTGATGTCCTTACCCTTAACAACTGCAACAAGGATAGTTGTAGAACCGGTAGGAATTGGAACGCGCTGAGCAGAACCGATAAGCTTGCCGTTGAGTTCAGGGATAACAAGGCCGATAGCCTTAGCAGCACCGGTAGAGTTAGGAACGATGTTGCAAGCAGCAGCACGTGCACGACGAAGGTCACCCTTTCTGTGAGGACCGTCGAGAACCATCTGGTCACCAGTCCAAGCGTGAACGGTGGTCATGATACCGCTCTGGATGGGAGCATACTTGTTTAAAGTATCAGCCATAGGAGCGAGGCAGTTGGTTGTGCAGGATGCAGCAGAGATGATGTTATCCTCAGCTGTAAGAGTATCCTCGTTTACGCTGTAAACGATAGTCTTAAGGTCTTTACCTGCAGGAGCAGAAATAACAACCTTCTTAGCACCGGCATCAATGTGAGCCTGTGACTTTTCTTTAGAGCAGTAGAAACCTGTGCACTCAAGAACAACGTCAACACCGATTTCGCCCCAGGGAAGATCAGCAGCGTTCTTCTCAGCATAGATTTTGATGGTCTTACCGTCAACAGTGATGCTGTCCTCACCTGCAACTACGGTATCAGCAAGAGCATATCTGCCCTGTGCAGAGTCGTACTTGAGAAGATGAGCGAGCATAGCAGGGCTGGTAAGATCGTTGATAGCAACAATCTCATAGCCTTCTGCGCCGAACATCTGGCGGAAAGCAAGACGGCCGATACGGCCAAAACCATTAATAGCAACTTTAACCATTGGAATATACCTCCTAATATTTTTACCTTATTATTTTAACCCATTTATCTGAGTTTTTCAAGATGTTTTGTTTAATATTTAACAAAAAATAGAAAATTTATCAAATTTGTGCAATAAAAGGTATTTTCATAAAACAAATATGATATTTTTGACTATTCTTTATAGCAGTTTATAACCGATTCGGCGGTTTTTATTCCGTCAACCGCCGCCGACATAATACCACCCGCATAACCTGCACCCTCACCGCAAGGATAAAGACCTGAAAGTGATAAGGATACACCCTTTTCGTCTCTTAGGATGCGGATGGGGGAGGAACTTCGGGTTTCGGGTGCTGTAAGAATAGCGTCCTTATCGGCAAAACCATTGATTTTTTTGTCAAATTCTATAATTCCTTTTTTAAGACTTTCGGTTATAAAGAAAGGGAAAATTTTATCAAAATCTGCATTTACAGTATCGGGCTTTACGGATGGTTTAACTTTTCCTATTTTAAAGTCTTCCCCAAAGACAAAACTTCCAACCGTTGTAATCGGAACCTTGCCTGAAGCTATCTTAAAGGCGCATTTTTCAATTTTTTCCTGTAAAGCGCATCCGCCTAAAATGTCGTCACCCTCAATATTCTCCGGGTTTATCCCAACGAGTAATGCGCTGTTGGAATTTTCGCTGTTACGGGCATTTTTACTCATACCGTTGACTGCAATTCCACCATGCTCACTTGATGAATTTATAACTTCACCACCCGGGCACATACAAAAGGTGTAAACATCCCGTCCATCTTCAAGATGGGTAACAAGTTTATAGTCGGCAGCCCCCAAGGCGGGGTGGTCTGCAAAAGCTCCGTAAAGAGCAGTATCGATATCCCGTCTTAAATGCTCTATTCGAACACCCATAGCAAAGGGCTTTCTTATCATCTGGATATTTTTAGCCTTAAGCATAGCAAAAATATCTCTTGCCGAATGTCCGGTGGCGAGAATGAGATTACTGCAAGGAATTTTTCCACCATTTACTGTAATGTAATTTATTCCCGTTTCATTAAAGCTTATATCCTCAAGCTTTGATGAAAAACGGATTTCTCCGCCTAAGGATATAATCTGTTCTCTTAAATTTTTAACAACGGTTTTAAGTATATCGGTGCCGATATGGGGCTTGGCATCTGTAAGGATATTTTCAGGGGCACCTGCCTTAATAAATTCTTCTAAAACGGTGCGGATACGGGGATTTTTAATTCCTGTATTAAGCTTTCCGTCAGAAAAAGTTCCGGCGCCACCTTCACCAAACTGAACGTTGGATTCGGGGTTGAGCTTTCCTGTTTTAAAGAAATTATCTACATCACAGCTTCGCTCGTCAACCGATTTTCCCCGTTCAATAACAAGGGGTTTAAGCCCTGCTTTAGCAAGGGTTAAAGCGGCAAAGATGCCTGCAGGACCGAAGCCAATAATAACCGGCCGATCCCTTTCGCCTAGCTCCGCCTTTTCCCAGATGTATTTTTTAGGAGTATAAAGCTGAGTGTTTTTAAATTTTTTAATAAGTTTTTGTTCATCCCCCAAAATTTCCGCCAAAACAGAACAGCAAAAATGAACATTATCCTTATGCCTTGCATCTATTGATTTTTTATAAAGAGAAGCCTTGATTATATTGCTTTGAGAAATTTTTAAAGCGTTTGCAATTATAGGTGAAAGATTGGAAAAATCAGTATCAAGCGATAACTTTAAATTGTTTATTAGTATCATTTGTTATCTCCTGCAATACTGTTTGCGGCGCAAAATGCCGATGCGAACGCCCAGGCGAGATTAAATCCGCCGCAGTCACCGTCAATATCCAGTATTTCTCCTATGGCATAAAGGTTTTTAAAGCCTTTACTCATCATAGTAGTGTCATTAAATTCATCGGTATTAAGTCCGCCGGCAGTAGCCTGTGAATTTATAAAGCCGCCTGTTCCCGTTACCTTAAATTCAAAATTCTTTATATTTGAGCATAGCTTTTTAAGTCTCAATGAATCAAAATTGCAAACCTTTTCGTTCATTTTAAAGCCTGAAATTTTAAGCAGAACCTGGCCTAAGCGTTTATTGAGCATACCCGTAAAAAACTCGTCTGCCAGTCGGTCTGGTAGCATCTTCTTTCTTTCGTTAATGGTAAGCATAAGTTCATCAAAAGAAATGTTGGGTAATATATCAAGGCTTACGGTAATGGCTTTATTTTTACTTTTAGCCACTCCCCTTGAAATCTGCAAAACGGGAGGACCTGATAGTCCGTAATCACAGAATAAGGTTTCTCCGAATTCGCTTCTCTCTTTTTTGCCGTCAGCTTTAAGAGTTACATTGGCATCAACCTTAATGCCCTTAAGCTGTTTTACTATATCGTTTTCGGTTTTTATCTGAACAATGGAGGGGGTGGTTTCAACCGTTTTTATTCCCATTTTTTTGATAATGGAAAGCAAACTGCCGTCACAACCTAATTTTTCACCGCCCGATAAAAGTCCGCCTGCGGCAACAAGGTTTTTACAAACAAAGGTCTGGTCCTTTGTTTTAACCAAGTATTTTGAGTTGTCCCTTTTAATATCTGTAACAAGGGTATCAAGCCTTATTTCAACCCCTAATCTATCACACTCAAAGCGTAAAGCATCAACAACCGAGGATGCCTGAAGACTGGCAGGGAAAAGCTTGTCTGCCTCGCTTACAAAGGGAACACCAAGACTATAAAAAAAGTCAGTACAAAAGGCGGTGCCGTAATTTGATAGAGCAAAGCTACAAAATTCGGGATTTTCTCCGTGATATCGGCCAATAGATAAATCTTTGTTGGAAATGTTGCATCTGCCGTTACCTGTAACGGCAATTTTTTTACCCACCCTCGATAATCTTTCCAGTATAAGTACCGAAAGGGAAGAATTAAGCCTTTTTAATTGTATAGCGCAGGTCAGTCCCGATGCGCCTCCGCCTATTATAATAGCATCATAGTTCATAATTAATGCCTTTCTTCGTCGGTAAATTTTTCGCAGAATCGTGCCATAAATGATGGTTCCTCATCGGCAACATATAGGTGAGATGTGTCACCATAGGAACTACAACGGAAATATGCTATTCCTTTCTCCCTTTCCTCAGTAACAAGGGTTGTAACGGAGGAGGGAAGAGCTACAAAGCCTTGCAGTAAAGGCAGAGGTGATATATTTAAAAGATGGGAAAGAAGAATGCAACCAACACCGAAATGGCAGAAAAGGAGCAAAGTATCCGAGTTGGGATTCACCGCTTTATAGAGGTTACCCTCTCTTATATAACCGTGCTTTTCAAGCAATCTATCAAATTTTTCGCAAACCTTTTTATATTCTGCTTCAACATTTCCTGATTTCATCAGAGGAGTGTTGAACCATTCATTACGGTCAAAATACTTTTCTTCATTTACCCAGTAGTTAGGCATAAAGTCCCATATTCTTCGAGCTTCTTCCTCAGTATAGGGGTCATCAATGCGGGCAGGAAATTCTTGAAGAAAATCACATATTTCTAAATCTAAATCCTTATTTTTAACAGTAAAGGATGCAGTATCCTTTGCTCTGCCCAAGGGAGAGCAATAAGCTTTTGAAATATCAAGCTTTGAAAGTCTTTCGGATAAGAGTCTTGCCTCACGCCAACCCTTTTCGGTGAGAGAATCAATGGAATAATCGGGCTCAGCGTGACGAATAATTAAAAGTTTCATATTATCACCAAAAGTATTTTATCATATTTAAAAAAGTTCTTCAACAAGTAAAAAAATAAAGACTCTACCACAAAGGTAAAGTCTTTATCTGGCGCGCTGAAGAAGATTCCCGCCGGTGCTACCGCACCTCTCAGGCACCCGTCGGCAAAAACAGTCCACCGGACTGTTTTCTTCCGCTTCGCTCCCTCCTTTTCGAATCTTCTTCGATAAGTAAAAAAATAAAGACTCTACTATAAAAGTAAAGTCCTTATCTGGCGCGCTGAAGAAGATTCGAACTCCCGACCTTCTGGTCCGTAGCCAGACGCTCTATCCAGCTGAGCTATCAGCGCATATATTTTTTGTCGCCATAGTATGATATCACAAATTCAGTTTAAAATCAATACCTAATTTCAAATTTTTTAAAAAATCCCCCAATTATTTAATCGGGGGATTTAATATTTAGGTGTGATAAAGCTTTTTGGTTTGATATTTAGGCTCAAATGTCATATTAACGCCGAGCTTTTTAAATACCTGCTCATCTACTCTTGAGAGAATAACGCTCGAATGAGCTTCAAGTCCGAAAAGCTTGGGTGCTTGCTCAAGTGCCTTCTTTGCAACATCGTTAGTAACGGCGCATATAGAAAGGGCAAGAAGAACCTCATCGGTGTGAAGTCTTGGATTATGATTTCCCAAAACATCGGTTTTGAGATTCTGTATAGGCTCGATTATATTGTGGGAAATAAGCTCGATATCATCGGGTATGCCTGCCAGTTCCTTAAGACAGTTAAGAAGCATTGAGGAGGAAGCACCGAGAAGGGAAGAGGTTTTTCCTGTGATTATTCTGCCATCAGGTAATTCAATTGCGGTAGCAGGAGAGCCTGTTAATTCTGCCTTTTCGTTGGCTGCGGCAATTACCTTGCGGTCAGAAGGCTTGATACCAACCTGATTCATAAGAAGCTCAATTTTTGAAACCTCGTCACTGTCACTCATTCCCTGACGAACATTTACAAGTGCGCCATAGTAACGGCGGATAATTTCAAGCTTAGCCGCCTCTTTAACCGCTTCATCATCAGCAATACCGAAGCCCGCCATATTAACGCCCATATCTGTGGGGCTGTTGTAGGGAGATTTTCCGAGAATTTGCTTAAGCATAGAATTAAGCACGGGGAAAATTTCAATATCTCTGTTATAATTTATGGCTGTTTTTCCATATGCCTCTAAATGGAAGGGGTCTATCATATTAACGTCGTTAAGGTCGGCGGTTGCCGCTTCATATGCAACGTTAACAGGATGAGCCAACGGGATGCTCCAGATAGGAAATGTTTCAAATTTAGCATAGCCTGCCTGGATGCCCTTTTTGTGGTCGTGATAAAGCTGAGAAAGACAGGTTGCCATCTTTCCGCTTCCGGGACCGGGAGCGGTTACAACAACAAGCTTTCTGCTTGTTTCTATATAGTCGTTCTTTCCAAAGCCCTCTTCACTAACTATATAGGAAAGATTAGAGGGGTAATCCTTAATAGGATAGTGGCGGTATACCTTGATACCTAAGGAAATAAGTCTTTGTTCAAAGGCAACAGCTAAAGGCTGACCTGTAAATCTTGTTATAACAACACTGCCTACATAAAGACCTATGCCACGAAATGCATCTATAAGGCGCAATGTGTCAAGGTCATAGGTAATACCAAGGTCACCTCTGCGCTTGTTCTTTTCAATAGCATCAGCGCTTATAACGATAACTATTTCTGCATCGTCCTTAAGTTCAAGGAGCATTTTAACCTTTGCATCAGGTTCAAATCCCGGGAGAACTCTCGCCGCATGGTAATCATCAAAAAGCTTGCCGCCAAATTCCATATATAGTTTGCCGCCAAACATAGCTATACGGTCACGGATATTCTGTGACTGCAGCTTTATATATTTCTCATTGTCAAATCCCTTTTTATACATCTTTTAAAACTCCTATACTCCCAGTACCACAGAGGCTATACCAAAATAAATCATCAGTGAAAATGCATCAAGAATAGTGGTTACCAGAGGACTTGCCATAACGGCAGGGTCCAGATTTATTCTTTTAGCAAGTATGGGAAGAATACAACCCACCAGCTTTGCAACAATTACAACTAAAACAAGTGTAAGACAAACAATTATCATTTCAGGCAAGGCAACCGCCTTATCAAGGTTATTAAGAAGAAGATAATCGATAAGATAAATCTTTATAAAGTTAACAGCACCTAAAACAATACCACTTACTAAGGATACACGAAGCTCTTTCCAGATAACACGCCATATATCCTCAAACTCAATGTCCCCCAAGGAGAGTGCACGTATTACCGTAACGGAGGACTGACTTCCCGAATTACCGCCCGTACCCATAAGCATAGGTATAAATGCTATCAATGCGGCAAACTGAGTTAGCTTATCCTCATAGCCCGAAATAACGGCACCCGTAAAGGTTGCGGAAATCATAAGGAACAAAAGCCAGGGAATTCTTGCCTTAAAGGTTTCAAAAACGCCTGTTTTAAGGTAGGTTTTCTCACTTGGGAGAATAGCCGCCATCTTTTCGATATCCTCGGAAGCCTCTTCCTGCATAACGTCGATAGCATCGTCAACCGTGATAATACCTACAAGGCGGTTTTCCTTATCAACAACGGGCAGAGCCAATACGTCATATTTTTCAAACAGACCAACAACCTCTTCCTGGTCATCAAGGGTGTTGGCATATATTATATTTTCCTCCATTATATCGCTTATAATGCAGTCTTTTTTGTTAAGGAGTAAATCCTTTACCGTTACAATGCCAAGCAGATGCCTGCTTCGGTCGGTAACGTAGCAGTTGTATATCGTTTCGGTATCAAATCCGATTTTACGGATACGGTCAAAGGCTTCATCCACCGTCATATCCTTTTTAAGGTCGATATACTCGGTGGTCATAATACTGCCTGCGCATTCATCGGGGTAGGCAAGCAGATGATTTATCATTTTTCTTGTAGCAGCATCGGTTTGCTTTAATATTCTCTTTGCAACAGATGCAGGCATTTCATCAATAATATCAACGGTATCATCCATGAAAAGCTCATCCATAACCTCACGAAGCTCCTTATCACTGAAGGCTTCAATGAGTAGCTGCTGCATATCACTGTCAATCTCAACAAAGACTTCAGCTGCAAGCTCTTTAGGTAAAATGCGGAATATAACCGCAAGCTCCTTTTCGGGTATTTCTTCAAAAATAACCGCAATATCGGCAGGATTCATTTCGGAAAGTTGCTTTCGTAATTCGCTGTACTGCTTATTTGCTATGAGTTCTAAGATTTTTTCTTCCAAAATGACTCCTCCTTTTTTGTATGTTATAAGCCAAAATCAAAATAAAAAATCCCCGTCTGTGTTTGAGCTTGAAGAAAATCAAGCTCACTTATATGACGAGGTTAGTGCAAATCTGCACTAAAATACTAATATATTATACTTTTTTAAGCAAAATTTGTCAATCGTTTTTAATATTAATTAAATGAGCAATTCCGGGGATGCTTTCGCCTTGTAGCGCAGATGTGGGGGACATAAGCGCCCCTGTTGACATAAAGAGAATATTTTTAAAGGTGCCGTCAAGAAATCTGTTCATAATGAAGGAACAGAGCACCGATGCTGAGCATCCACAACCCGAGCCGCCGGCGTGAACATCCTGTTTTTCTCGGTCATATATAATCAGTCCGCAATCACTGTGTCTACAACGGATATCGACCCCCTCTTTCTCCATAAGCTCGTAAAGGAGGTTGCTTCCAACATAGCCAAGGTCGCCGGTATAAATGATATCATAGTCCTCAGGGGCAGTTCCCGTATCCTCAAAAAACGCAAGTAGGGTAGAGGCTGCAGCAGGGGAAAATGTCAAGAGAACACCATAAATTTTTTGAAATTTATTTTTTCCTTTGTTTATGCGGTTTTTGAGACTTTATTTATGGGTGCTGCTATGGGCAGTTAGATGTGAAAGGTAGACCATACCGCATTTTTATTATGCGTTATACACAAAAATAGATATGCTAATTTGACATCAAATTTTGTGTACTAAAATTTTTTATTATAAATAGTACTAATATCCGACATTCCTTCGCATTTTGTAAATGAAATACATTGATTAAAAGATAAATTATTATAAAAATTTAAGGCACGAACCTGCAATAGTTCGTGCCTATTAAATTCAGATTGATTTTTCTAAAATTTCAAGCCTTTTGAAAAACATTTCACGTTGTTCCTTTTTAGAAAACCATTCTTTTTTTACCTCGGAAATTTTATTTAATCCAATTTTTTTAACTGCTTCTATTGCTGCTTCGCGTTGAGTAATATTCTTATCAGTTGTTTGACATTTTGCACCATCAATAGTATTGTATGATAAAAACGATTTATTAAAATCCATTAGCGAATACAAACCTTGTAATTTGTTTGTAGAATTATCAACAAAAAAACCCCAATTGCCCCAATGTCTATCTGTATTACCAATAAGATAATCAATAATGTTCATCATATAATATGAATAACTATCTTTCTTTAAAACATACTCAAACTTATTTATGTCACGATTTGAACAATATACATCTATAAACTCAAAAGATACAATGCTTGTTTGTTCAGAAGTAATTATCTTACATTTAGACACCTTTAAACCATCGAAAAAGTCCTCTTGATAAGGCACATAATCTACTTTGAAGCAACCAACAATTTTTGAGGCAAGAAGTTCAGCATCAACATCACGTTCATCTCCATCTTTTAGAAGATAAAAGTTGCCGTTTTTTCTAACCCAAGCCTTTGGCGCCACACCGGGTGTGCCTACATCTCCCGCAGCCTCTTGTGTAATAAAAAGCTCAGCATTTTGAAGAGTTATATCTTTGCCTCTAAGGCTTACATCAGCAAATGCATCCGAAAGAGAATGATTATATAAATTTAGTTTGTCAAAAGTAACTTGTTCTTTGGCACGTCTTATCCAAAATACATCTGTTAAAGTTAATCCGTGATAAGAAACCGCAATCATCGCTCTATCCTTATCAGTTACAGCTTGATTTGCTCCGATAACCCTTAAAATTTCTTTGGCATATTTTCTATCTAACGTTAAAACTCTGGAAGCACACCAATAATAAAAATTATTTAAATTATTTATTCTGCTATCAAAATCATTTGATTTTTCAAAGTATAGGTTATATGGCATAAATGAAGGAAATTTTATAGTACATCTTCCGTCCTCGTAAATACGCGCAACTCTCCTATCTTTATGCATTATGTCAAAGAACTTCCAACCTTTTTGCAATACATTATTTTTAACGCCTATACCCATAAAAATCACCTCGCAAAACTTAATTTATATGCAAAACTCAATATAGATAATCTTGATTAATAATTTGCGACATAAGAAGTAGTGTCTATTATTTTCCTAATATTTTACCATAATTAGATAAAAATTTCAACAATATTTAATTTATATTAAAATTCATTTGCATAACTATATATGTTGTTACACAAGAATTAGGGTTTTTAAAAAATTTACGCTTTATTTTCGCAACCGAAAAGCTTTATCTTTTGCTTTACGGCTTCCTTGATATATTTTACCTTTAAATTTCTGATTTCAAGATAGTCAAGACCTTTTTCTAAGCCCTGTTTCATTCCAAGGTTGCCCGCAAGGCAAAGGTCGGTGAAAATGTTAACCTTCGCAATACCTGAGCGGATGGTGTTTTTGAAATCCTCATCCGAAAGGCCTGAGCCACCGTGTAAAACCAGAGGCGTATCTATTCTGTTTCTTATTTCGCTCAAACGGTTTATATCAAGGCAGGGCTTGGTTTTATAGGCGCCGTGGGCGGTGCCTATTGCAACCGCCAGGGCGTCAACACCCGTTTGTTTTACATATTCTTCGGCTTCATCGGGGGTTGTATACATATCGGTTATAGCACCATCGTTTGTTGAAGCCTGACCCACATGACCGATTTCACCCTCAACGCTAACACCCATAGAATGAGCAATTTTTACTATCTCGGCAGTTTGCTTAAGATTGCTTTCGTAATCATTTGCCGAGCCGTCAAACATAATGCTGGTGAATCCTAATTTAAGGGCTTCTATACAGCGGTCAAAGGTAAGACCATGGTCGTAATGCACCACAACGGGAACACTTGCTCTTTTTGCGGCTTCTATGATTGACGGTGCAATAAGCTTTAACTCGCCGTAAGGCAAAAGCACTTCGGCAGTACCGATAACAATGGGGGAATTAAGCTCCTCTGCCGCAGAAATTGCGGCCTCAAGCATATCGGTATCGGTAGTATTAAAAAGACCGACTCCGTAATGCTCACGCTGTGCACGGGGGAGAATATCATTTAGATTTGCTAACATATATTTAACTCTTTTCTTTTATATTTTGTCTGTATTTCCTTTATGCCGTCTTTATCAAGCATACCATCAATCGAATTTTCCGAAAACAGATTACAGGCTGCTGCAGCCGAAGCAAACTCAAGTATTTCTTGGTTGCTAAAGCCATTGTATATACCATAAAGACTTGCCGCACAAAAGGCATCGCCTGCACCTACACTACCCTTAATTTGTTCGGAGGGAATGTCCAGGGAGGGAACAGATGTAAATTCGCCCGATTTATCAAGGCAAAAGCCTGCTGCTTTACAGTGAACTATAACCTTCTCTTTAACGCCCTCATTCATGGTGAGGCTCATCGCATGCTTTATGGCTGTTACATCCGGCTTGTCATTTTTATAGGGAGATATCCCCCATATGCTGCAACATTCAATTTCATTTAGAATCACATAATCGCAGTATTTAATCGAGGGTTTAATTATTTTTTCAAAGCTTAGAGTACTGCTGCTTACAGCATCTATTGATGTTTTAATACCCTTGCTTTGTACTGAATGTAAGAGCCTCGCCATAGCGGTGCCGTAATCGGGGTCGGGCTCATCAAAGCGGTCAAGCAAAAGCAGATATCCAATGTGAAGGATATCACAATCAAGGGCATTGACATCAATGTCTTCAGGTGAAAACAGGGTATTTGCTCCTCTGAAATGGAAAAACGTCCGCTCACCCGAAGGCAGATTCATAACATCGCTAAAGGATGTAGATATCTCATTGGAAAATTTAGTATGAGAGGTGTCAATACCGTATTTTCCAAGCTGATTTAATATGTATCTGCCATAATCGTCATCGCCTATCATTCCTATGGCGGAAATGGGGAGAGAGCGGTCAATTTTAGCAAGATTTATTGCCGTATTTGGTACGCATCCGCCCACACTCTGAGAAATATCGGTTATATCTGCAAGCATCCCTATTTCGGGATAGCATTCAAGCGATTTTACAACATCGCACAGCATACTTCCCGCAAGGGTTATTCCTTTATTGTATTTCATAACAGATACCTTAATTGCACTCGGGCTCAAGAGGACCTGCAAGCTCGCTTAAATAGAAAAGTCTGCCGGGGAGGGTGGGAATAAAGGTGGAGGTTACATTCATATCAGGTCCGTAATGAAGGGTTGTGAGGAAGCTCATACCCTGCCAGCCCATACCTCTGCCTAAAGCACCGTCAGCGCCGCCTATTGCATAATCTGCCTTAAGGAATATACCGGGGCCTATCGTGTTTGCGGTACAGGGCACAAGGGTAGATCTGCTCTTAAAGCTTGTGATTGCATTTTGTTCAATGGTTAAAGGATGAAGCTTTGCGCCTATACGGTAAGGAGCTTCTTTCCATTCCTCAACGGTGTTATAATCCTCTGCAAACTGGGGCTCCCAGAATGCTATATGGCACATTCTGCCTATGCCGTAAACCAATACAAGCTTTGCGCCCTCTGCCTTTAAAGCGGCAATTTTTTCGGGATATGTAGGTAAATTATCGCGGGTTGCAAAGTTGCGCTGTGTTTCGGGTACAGTGTGATTTAATTTATTGAAAAAAGCTTTTTTCATAGAAAATTCAAAGGATGCAGGGTCGCTATTGCTTAAGGTGTTGCCCTCGCCATCTGACCATTCATCCATATTAAAGGTATAAACGTGGTCACAGTTTATATCCCACTCATTAAGGAAATATGCTGCCCAACGGTACATACCCATAGGTCCTACGGGAAGAATCATAGCAAGCTTTCTATTCTCTTGGGCGGTCAGCTTTATCTGCATAGCAATCTCGTGGCCCATAAGGGTATCGAAATCTCCAAGGCTTTCGCATTCAACGGGGTTAAAATCCTTGTTCCAGAAATCCTCGCGGGCAACGCCCTTTTCACAGCAAGCATCAATTTTTGCCATATCCCAACCCTTGGGGTAAAATCCCTCTAAAAGTGAACCTTTTACAGTACTCATGAAATCCATAACAGTTTTCTCCTTTTTATTTGTAATGTTTTTTAAGGCAAAAGCCTTTTTGTTGTTCCTTTAAGATAAACCTGACACATCTTGAAGCCTTCGGCATAATCTGCACCGCACTGATAACCACGGTAGCGTGAGCAGGTTTTAACCATATCGGCAAAATCTATACCGTCATGCTCTCGCATCCAAACGAGCTGACTTTCGTGACATTCCAGCATATCAAGCTTTAAATCAATAACATCGCTTATGTCAACATATTCGGTGGGGTTAAAGTTAACGCCTGCAAGGGTATCCATATAATATATAGGTACAAGCTTTGCAGGGGGTGTTTGAGCATCGCTGTATCTGCGAGGGTAATCGTAATTAGGAAGGGTTGCAGTAAAACTTGCGTCAAAAACCAGCCTTGAAACTGCCGTATGGTCCGGCATATAATCATCGGGATTGTGGGTGATTATAAAATCCGGATTTGCATAACGGATAATATCAACTATTTTATCTCTTGCTTCTTTGTTGTTATCATAAATCTCAAGGTCATCAAACTCGGCGGATATAACCTCAATTCCTGCAAGACTACCTGCCTTTTTAGCCTCGTTTGCACGAATGACACGAAGCTCATCCGGCGGTATAACCACGTGACCTAAATTACCGCTTGAAACGTGGGCAACGATTACCTTATCCCCTCTTGCAACACATTTTGCAAGGGTACCGGCACAGGCAATTTCCACGTCATCAGGATGACATCCAATGGCTAATACATTCATAAAACTCCTCCTTAAATTAAAATTTGTTTACAATCATTATAATATCTGTAACGGCTTATGGGATTGACAATGAGACAATTTTTTTATAAAATAAGCTCATAATCATAAAACAAGGAGCTAATAATCTTTTTGGGAGGGTTATTTGAAAACGATGAAGGGTGTTGCTTTAAAAAATAAAATTGAAGTAAGTGGTTTGGCAAGTGCTTTTTATTACCGTTTTCCCCAAGACTTTTACTATTCGGGGGAAAGTCATTCCGGTTGGGAATTTGTTTATGTTGAGAGCGGTAAAGTAAGCGTTGGCGCCGATAACGCAACTTATATTCTAAAAAGAGGGGAAATGGTTTGCCATAAACCCTTTGAATTTCATACTGTAAAGCCATATGAGAAGGATGCGGCGGTAATTATCTTCTGCTTTGAAACCGATAATGAATATATGGAATATTTTAATAATAAAATTCTGTCGGTTAACCAAAGGCAAAAGCAGTTTTTAAATGATATTGCCAATGAGGCGAGGTCGGTTTTTCTTCCCAAAGAGCCTCTTGATATCGTAAGAGATGGGCAGATGGATGTATCTCCAAAGGCATCTGATTTACAGCAGCAGTTTATAAAAAATACAATAGAACTGCTTATTATATCTCTTCTCAGCGCAGATGCAACCGAGAAGCAAAGCCGAATATCCCTTTATGAACACTTTTCTCAAAGGCAAACGTTAACAGAAAACATAATTGAATATTTGGAAGAAAACATCAGTGAAAGTATAAATCTTGAGGATGTTTCTAAGCGGTTTTCATATTCTCTGTCAAGTATTAAACGTATTTTTAAAGAGGAAACAGGAAGCAGTATTATTTCATATCTTAATGAAATGCGTATGAAAAAGGCAAAAGAGATGCTACGGGATAAACGGTTGAATATAGAAGATATAGCGATTAAAGTCGGTTTTGCAAATGTGTATTATTTTTCAAATGCATTTAAAAAAAGATGGGGAGTAAGTCCCTCAAAATTTAGAACATAACAAAAATAAGCGGTATGTAGAAAAAAGAAAACAACGGAGGTAACTTCTGAAAGAAGTTGTCTCCGTTGTGATTTGCTACTCTGATGTTAAAAAGTCTTAATCGTTGTAAATATCAATTTCCATGTGGGTAACAGTAAAGGGAATATCGGTATTTGATATTTCTGCAATAGCATGATCAAAGTATTTTATACCCTTTGGAACACTAAATGTGTAAGCGCAGAAATTATTTTCCTTATCCTTTTCGAATGTATCACAAAGAGTGCATTTTTCGCCGTTTACAAAAATTTTGAAATCCTTGTTTTCAAGTTTTTTGTCACTCTTTACGCCGATAAGCAGCTTTACCTGTGCATCTTTGGGAACGATGCCTGTCATTATCCGCACTATCTCGCAGTATCTTGGGTCTTCACAGGTAAAGGGTAATTTCGAAATGCGCTTGTTCCAGGCGTTGGGAAAATCATTAAAGGTAACTAAATGACGGCGGTTAGAGTTTATTACCTTTTCTGGCGTTCCTCCTATAGCGAACAATTGCTTTAGATTATGCGGTTCTATAACCGTTTCGTTCCTTTTTTCATCCGCAAACCACTTTTCGCCGAAACGGTAGCCTGTGTGATCCATTCGGTTGTATAAATATGTGAAATCTGCGCCCTGACTTCTAAATACTGATATTGCACCCATATCGGTCTCAAGGGTTGAGGGGGTGCGGGGCATATCGGGAGTATCACTCGTAAGTATCTGATTTCCTGCGGCAAATTCAACGTTATAGGGAGAAAGCAGCTGCTTCCAGAATCTTACGGGGAGCTCATTATAGATGGTTTCCCAACGAGAAATGGCAACAACCGAATCAATAAGACCTCTCTTTGCCCATTCGGCAACGTCATATCCCCAGTCGTATACAACCTGAGGGTCGGCTCCTACCATAACCTGCAATTTAAGCTCCTTTTTGCGCTCTTTCTCCTTTTCATCGAGAAGCCTTCTGACATCGGTTATAAACTGGGTCATAATTTCTCTGCCCTCGGCTTCATAGCCTAATTTAAAGGCGGGGAGCTCTCTTGTGAAATCCAATTCGATACCGTAGGTGTCGTATCTGTCAACCGCTTCATTGATAAGGGCCAACATTTTAGAACGCACCTCGGGAATTGCATAATCAAAGCATTTATCCCAATAGTAAAAATCGTCGCTTGTAAGCTCAATAGATGGGTCGGGTGTTCTGTGGGTTACTCTGTACCAATCTTTATGGATACGGCAATCCTCGCCTACAAGAATATCATGTGCCATCCAGTTTTTATGACAATCGTTAGTTCTAAATGAAAGCCAGGGACGGATGCCGATTTCATTCAGACATTCGATCCATAGAGCATACATATCTATTCCTAAATCCTCATAGATATGTTTCATTGAACGTGCGATGTGATCGTCTTTAAAATCAACGGGCGTTCCTTCTTCACTTTCGGCGTGATATTTGCTTAAAAAGGATTCAAAAATTTTCGAGGGGAAGGATGCTACCTGGGCGTTTACGTTCATAGCGAAATCGGTAATATCGGTATCTTTATACTGATATATAAAATTTTTCAGTTCCTCTTCGGTTATTTCAACGCCTCTTGAACCACGATTCCAATAAAAATGAAACCAATCTTCATTAAACATTATTTTTTTCATAAACAAACTCCCTATGAAAAAATCATATTATATATTTCATTATAACTTACAATTTGTATTTTTAAAAGACTATCTTTGAACTCTTCCCGAAGAATTACCTGCCGCCAGAGTTTCAACCTCGCTAATGCTAACGCAGTTGAAATCCTGTTCAATGCTGTGCTTAAGGCAGGATGCCGCAACGGCAAAATTTATGGCCTTTTGCTCGTCATAACCTGAAAGTAAAGAGTAGATAAGACCGCCGCCGAAGCTATCGCCACCGCCTACACGGTCAACAATATGAATAAGATATTTAGGGCTGAAATAGGCCTTGCCGTTGCTGTAAAGCATAGCACCCCATTCATTATCCGAAGCGGAAATACTGGAGCGAAGGGTTATGGCTACCTTTTTAAAGCCAAATTTTTCGGTAAGCTTCTGCGCAACGCTTATGTAACCTGCATCATTAACCTTACCTGCTATAAGGTCGGTGTTTTCAGCTTCAATACCGAAAACATCCTTGGCGTCCTCTTCATTTGCTATACATAAATCAACATAAGGCATAAGCTTTGACATAACCCTTTCAGCTTCCTCGTTAGACCAGAGCTTTTTGCGATAATTAAGGTCGCAGCTAATGATAACGCCTGCTTTTTTAGCCGCTTTGCAGGCTTCCAAGCAGATTTGGGGTAGCTCACCGCCTAATGCAGGGGTAATACCTGTAAAATGGAACCAATCAACACCCTCAAAAATAGAATCCCAGTTAAAATCTGTGCTTTGCGCTTTGGATATGGCGGAATTCGCACGGTCATAAATTACCTTAGATGCACGCTGAGAAGCACCCTTTTCAACAAAATAAATACCTAATCTATCGCCGCCACGTACTACATTAGAGGTATCAACACCAAATTTACGAAGTGCATTTATTGCACATTGACCGATTTCGTGGGAGGGTACCTTTGAAACAAAGGCCGCATTCATTCCGTAATTTGCAAGGGAAACGGCAACGTTGGCTTCTCCTCCGGCATAGCTTGCCTCAAAGGAATCTGCCTGAACAAATCTGAGATAACCCTCAGGATTGAGTCTCATCATGATTTCGCCAAAAGTAATAATTTTTTTCATTTTTTTCATCCTTTACGAATTAATATTTTTAATGAATTCCTTAGCAAGGGCGGTAATTTTATCAAATTCACCATTGGCAATCCATTCTTTATTTACAAGATTTCCTCCAACACCTGCACCGCTGGCACCTGCTTTAATGAATTCGCCAATATTTTTTTCATTAACGCCGCCTACAGCAAGCAGTGGAACATGATTTAAAGGGCCTCTTACCGCTTTAATATAAGCAGAGCCTAAATTGAGTACGGGGAACACCTTAACAAAATCGGCACCGCTTTTATATGCTGTGAGAATTTCCGTAGGAGTCATAGCACCGGGCATTGATACCATACCTTTTTCTACGGTAGCCTTGATGATTTCACAGTTCATATCAGGGGAAACGATGAATTTAGCCCCTGCTTTTTCTGCTGCCTCCAACATCTCAAGAGAGGTGACAGTGCCTGCGCCCATTACAACCTTATCGCCTAAAGCTTCATTAATAAGCCTGATAGTATCAGTAGTTTTCTTTTGGTTTTCTTCGCTTGATTGGTCGAAGGTTACCTCCATAAGCTCAATTCCGCCTTCATAAAGCGCTTTGGCAAGCTTTAGGCAGTCTTCACCGTATACGCCACGTACGATAACAATAATTTTGTTCTCCTTTACACGGTTGATGATTTTATTTCGCATTTTAACCCTACTTTCCATATTGTTTTAAATCATATTATCATACAAATTTATCAATATGAATTGTATAATCTGCAATAGTTATTGATTTTTCTGCAAAATAATGCTATTATAAAGATGGTGATAGTATGTCAGATTTATTTTCAAGATATGTCAATAGCGAAAATATAAGCTTTAAGCATGCAAAAGGTATTAGTGACCGCTCGGGAAAGGAATTCCATTTGTTCCACGAAATAATTCTTTTTTTAGGGGGAGAAGCAGAGCTTGTATCCGAAACAGTTCATACCAAGCTAAAACCCCAAACCCTTATTGTTATACCGAAGGAAACCTATCATCAGGTAATTATAAAGGGCAAGCAGGATGAATATTGCCGTTGTGTATTTCAGTTTTATGAGGGAGAAAATGCTGAGCTTATAAAGAATGGTATGCAGGAGATTTTTATAACCGAAAGTGATAAAAATACTATGTACCTTTTTAAGAAAATGATGAGACTGGCTGAAAATCCGAATAAAGATTCATCGGCAATTATTTCTCAATCGGTTTTAAATTTATTGCTGGATGAGATTAAAGCAAAAAAAACAATGGAAATAGATAAGGACCTAAATGATGATTTAACAAAACTTGCTATCGAATATATTTCCCAAAGGCTGACCGAAAATTTAAATGTTGAACAGATAGCTAAGCATCTTAATGTTTCACCATCAACCTTGATGCATACCTTTAAGAAAAATATGAATATACCCCTTCATAAATATATAATTAAGAAACGCCTTATACTGGCACATACTAAAATTTCAAACGGGGAACAGGCAATAACGGTGGCAAATGAATGCGGCTTTAATGATTATTCGGGCTTTTATAAGCAATATATAAAAATGTTTGATATAACGCCCTCAAACCGAACAAGAAAATAGTTTTATGCAAAAAACGACAGCACGGCTCATATTGAGCCGTGCTGTTTTGTGTTTTAAACATTAAAAATAAAAAATCAATAGGTTTCTTTAAACAGTTTTTGCCAACTTATAAGCACCGGAGTATCATTAGATGGGGCGCCTTCTTCTTCAATAAAACGATTTAATTTACTTATTAAATCTTTCGTTTTGTCGGTGGTATTGATTATTTTATAACTATCGTCTTCTTCTCCGCAATCGGTTTGCGCTGTTATTTGTGCGCTTGCAAAACTTCTAAGCGCCTTTTCAAAATCTTCCGTATAGCGCAAAACTTCTTTAATAAGACTGCAAAAATCTTTTTGATTTTCAAACTGAACGAGGGCGGCTTTGTGATAATTTTCATATCCTTTGCAACCGAGTTTTATTGCTTCGAATAATGCCTTGCCGTACTGTAATGTAGAGAATAACGAGCGGAGGCATCTATCCTCGGTTAAAGAGTCGGCATTCCAATTTTCAAATAATTTTTCCGCTTCGCAGAGCCCTTTTTCAAATTCTTCTTTAATATCGCCATAAATTTTCGGCGATATTGTTATTAAGGAAATAAGCCTTTCTTTGTTGAATATTGCATCACTTATACGGCATTTTAATAGTTCAGGCAGGTTGTTTTGAAGAACTGCGTCATAGAGTATTTTCTGCAGATTTTGGAGTATAACAGAAATTTTGGTGTAGGGGGTATGTTTTCCAAAAAGATGTTGTTCTATATTTTGTTCGGTTATTTCTTTATCGATCATATAAAGTCCGCCCCGAGCAATAGATGACAACTGTGACCAAAGATTATGTCCGCAACGATTTTCCCAGTTTGTAATAAGACCATTCTTTATTCCAAGCTGTGCCGCATCATCTAAGAAAGCTTCAATTTCATCAGCTTCAACATTTCGGGTATCTTTAGGCATGGCATGAGGCCAGGGTGATTTCCGTTGCACCCCTATAAAGCCATCCCAACCTTGATCAGAGGGGCAGGCGAAAATTTCGGTGAAACTTTTATCCAAAAACAGTTCAAGGCTCTCTGGACGATGCCCCATATACCACCAGTCAAAGATAGTTACCTGCTTTGTGAAATCATCTATTAATTCTTTGTGTTCAAACAGCATATCACTCCATATGCAAGGCTTGATACCCTTATTGCGAACATATTCGCACATTTGAGAAAGAAATTTGATATATAATTTTTTCTCTTTTTCGTCAAGAGCACATTCGTCCCCGCCAATATGCAGATATGAAGGATTGAAAATTTCAACCACTTCATCAATTATAGTTTTAGAGAGTTCTGCCAACTTCGAATCGTATAAATTCATCTGAAAATGCTCGTTGTCCCGTCTATAATCGGCAAACCGTTCCTGAAAATATACAAACGCCTCGGCGTGCCCCACCAGATTGATGATAGGTATAACTTCCATTGAGCGCTTGTGCGCTTCCGTGCAAAACCATTTAGCCTCTTCAATTTTAAGGTATCCTTCACGAACCGCTCCCGGAAAACTCTTCATTTCGAAAAAGCCCTCAAGGTGCAAGCAAATTCCGTTATACCCACAGTTAACCAAAATATCAAGAAGGTCTGTAACTTCTTTTTTATCAAGTTTTCTTCCTCTGGCAAAATCAAACAAGAAATACCGTTTATCAAACATTCTTTTCTCTCTCCTCATATTGATCGCTGAACATAGGCCAGTGACAACGGTAATCGGTGAGTATTTCTCCCACATTATCCTTAACGATAACTCCATCCTCGTGGCAGCCTAAATCTACAAGATTGGCTTTGCCCGAGCCGCTTTGCATAACATTATCCTTAATAACACAGCTTTTAAGCTTTTTATATACTATTCCATAATAGGGCTGAGCAATTTCATCTCCTTTAGGACTACCTACATTAAAGGTGTTACCAACTATAGTGAAATTAGCACACTTTTCCATATAAATATGGGATGACAGATATTCATATATAGGTGTGTCTTTATATTCATCAGCCTTTTCTTTGTTGCGGTCACTCAAAAGACCGTCTCTAAAGAATATATTGCCGGTAACCGTTACATTAACTCTGAATTCACCTACAGGGTCAAGCAATATTCCGGGACCGTGGTTAGCATCAAAATAGTTTCCTGTAAATGTCATATACGAACCGCTTTTGCCTTCAAAACCTGCAAATTTGTTACATTCAAATCTATTAGCAGTAAAGGAAAGAGAAGCTGTCTGTTTTGTTGCATAAAAGCCCGATTTATAGTTATCGCTGAACCAACAGTCGATAATAAAACCGTCACAGCCCTGCATATACATACCGTGGCCTTTATTATAACCCATTTCGCTGTGGCGAATGGAAAAGCACCATACATTATGATAATGAACACCGTTTCCGCTGAAATTTGAAATTCGGCAATTTTCTATTTTTGGGGTATCCTCAACACCAAATTCACAATGACTTTTTTTAACCATCATAATGCCGTTAATGTTTTCGCCGAGATAATCGCCGTCAAGACAAAGTCCGCTTATATTGCAGTCAAATGCACCAGTTATATCCAGCATACATTTCGCATTCTTATCATTAAGCTTTAAAACAGAGCCGCCGTTTCGCCTGTACCCCCATGTAGCAACACCCTTTATGGTAGTATTAGCATGCAATTTAAGGTAACCGCAGAGAAATACTCCTGCAGGAACAAAAACCTCACCCTGCACCTTTGCTGCTTCATCTATTGCGGTTTGAATTGCCTTGGTGCAATCGGTTTTACCGTCAGCTACTGCACCGTAATCGGTAATGTTAAAAATATTAACCATATTATCACTCCTGTTTTATTTTTGTTCGAAAAAATTGCTTATTTTACAAGATTTACACACACATTATAATCGTTAATTCCAAGATATGCTATTGACAATACGACAAAAAAATTATAAAATAAGCCCATAAAAGTCAAAAAGCATTTTTATAAACTTTTTTTGGATGTGTAAATTTTTGGAAAATAACAATGGAATTATATTGAGAAATAAAATTGAGGTTACCAGATTGATAAGCGCTTCTAGCGGAGAACTTAATGAGGTTTCAGAATATGTAGGCGAAAGCCACGCAGGCTGGGAGTTTATATATGTATACAGTGGAAACATATGTGTGGGTGCCGATAATTTTACATATATATTGAAGAAGGGTGAGATGGTATGTCATAAACCCTTTGAATTTCATACGATAAAACCCTACCAAGGAAATGCGTCAGTCATTATGGTCTGCTTTAATACGAACGATGACGGTATGGATATTTTTAATAATAAAATTTTCTCTGTTAGCAATAGACAGAAGCAATATTTTTCCGATATAGCAGAAATGGGGAAAGAAATATTTTCGCTTGAAGGCTCGCAGAATTTTGCAGAATTCAGAGAAAAAGAGGGTATGCTTGATTCCTTTTTGTTAAAAGAGCAGTTTATAAAAAACACACTTGAGCTTCTTATTGTTTCTCTTATAAACTCCGATATGACTGATAAACAGACAAGGATGGCATTGTACAAGCAATTTTCACAGAGACAGATTTTAGCACAAAATATAATTGAATTTTTGCATGAAAATTTAGATAAATCGGTAAATTTAAACGAAATATCAGATAAGTTTTCTTATTCACTTTCAAGCATAAAGCGTGTTTTCAAAGAGGAAACAGGATATAGCGTAATATCATATCTCAACAATTTGCGTATGCAGAAGGCAAGAGAACTTTTAGAAAACACCAATCTTTCGGTAGAGGATATTTCGGTGTTAACTGGATTTTCGAATGTGTGTTATTTCTCAACGGCATTCAAGAAAAAATGGGGCATTAGTCCGTTACAATATAGATTTCGTGATAAGCAAATGAGCAGTATAAATACATTAAAAAAGGAAAGGGGTAGTGATATGTACAGTTATAAAATGGTTATCGCAGATGACGAAAAAATGATTAGTCACAGCCTTAAGGAAATGGTGTCCCGAGAATGTTCCGATATAGATATAGTGGATGTTTGCAATAACGGCGAGCAGGTCATTAATATATTGAAGCAAACTGCGATAGATATTGTAATCACCGATATCCGTATGCCCGTAAAGGATGGACTTGAAATTGCTCGTTATATTAAGGAGGAGGGCTTGAAAACATCTGTAATAGTAATTACAGGATATAGAGAATTTGAATATGCACGTAAAGCAATGGAATATGGCTGTAAAAAAATCATAACAAAGCCTATAAATATTGATGAACTGATTGAAACAATAGAGAATATTAAGGATTCAATAAAATCGGATATATCAAGGGTGTATCTTGAAAATGAAAAGGAACAGCGCATACGCCAACTTTATCGACGGGCTTTTTTCCTGCTTGTAAACAGTAATACTGCGATAGATAACCTCAATATTGACAATTTAAAGGAAATGAATCTCAATGAAGAGAGCTGTATTGTGGTTGATTTTTTTGCCGAGGGAACCGAAAATCTTGAAAGTGCATCCTCTTATGAAACCAAGTGGCAGGATATGTGCGAAATAAAAAATGATAATATAGATGCGTATTGTATATTGGAATATAACGATTATGCAAGATTTTTTATAATTGCAGAATGCAATAGCATTGAAGAAGCAATGCAGCATTCGCAGAAATTTGCCGATGAATCGGCGATTCTTATGAAAAGCGCATATGGTTTTAAGGTGAACTTTAAAATCAGCAGATTTGCTGATGTAAGACCCGTGAGTCACTATAATTTAGGAGAAATAGTAAATACGTATATGAATTATCTCCTGCTTGGCTGTGAGGGAAAGAGGGAGGAACTTTTATGGATAATAAAAAGCTCTACTGATTTAGAAACGATTCGTAATTTTATAAACAAGGTAATAAATCACATCGAAAAATCTCTTATTTTGGATGTATCCGATATCAAGGCGAGGTTTAAAACCCTACACAGTGAGAACGAGATGCTTGAGCTCCTGTATGAGATAGAAAGCAAGGTTCAGAATAATCCTGATAATGACAGTGCGATAGTGGGCGTTGTGAAAAACTATATAACTAATTATACAGGGAGTGATTATACACTTAAAGGCGTTGCCGATGCAGTTGCTTATACGCCATATTATTTAAGCCGAGTTTTCAAAAACGAAACAGGTGAAAACCTTTCAGCGTATCTTCTTAATGTAAGGATGGAAAGGGCGAAAAAACTGCTTAGAGAAAAGCAGCATAATATTTCGACCATAGCTAAAATGGTGGGCTTTGATAATGCCTCATATTTCAGCCGTATATTCAAAAAGCAAACGGGAATGATGCCTAAACAGTATTCATTAATCGGAGAGGAAAAACAATGAGGATTTCAATAGCGAACGCAGGAAAGGTATTTAAAAGAAATTTGATTATTATTTCTGTGGCAGTAATATTATTTGCCGCCTTGTTTATTGCGATGTATATTATCAACGGAAGCAATGCACTTGATAAACAGATTTCTGAAATTGAGCAGCAAAATCTTACTGACACTGCAACAGCAACCGAATATACATTCAGCCAGATTTCTGAGATGTGTAATTTTTATGCAGGTGTTCAGCTTGTTGAACTTCAGTTTCCCTATGACGAAATAAATTATTATCATTATATGGCAATGAAAAAGCAGATCGATGTTGCGACCTCTGTTTACAGCCCTATAAATAGCATATATGTAAGCGATGAATATGCCGATTATCGAACAGGAATTAATAATATCAATCCACGCCTTAACATTACTGAAAAAGATTATTTAGGAAAAATAGGAAATGCAACGCTTTATGAGGCGAATTTTCCGGATACAGATACATTTTTGTTTTTTAAATATACTGCAGATGATTTGAATGAGGTTTATGTGGGTATAGACCCATATCATATGTCTAAACAGATTTTCAGCGATAACCTATCTCAAAGAAAAGAGTTTCTCGTTGATAAAGCGGGAAATATTGTTGCTTCGCTTAAAAGCAGTTATATTGAAAAAAACATATATGATATTTGCGGTGTAAAAATAGATTCACTTTTTGGAAAAACAAAAGAGATTGAATTCGATGAGGAAAAATCCTTTATATCCGCAAAAAAAGTCGGGGTTTTTGATCTGTATGTTGTGAGCGTTGTTGAAAAGGGCTTTTATAATAATTATTTCATGCAAAACGCAATAACAAATATTGTACTTAGTATAGCTTTTTTGATATTAGCCTGCATCATAGGCGCAGTTATCCTTTCGGTCACATATAAACCTATAAGAAATATTGCTGATGAGATAAATCAATATGCACCTTCTATAGATTTATACAATAAAGATGAGGTTAAATACATCACAGAAACAACGAAAAATCTTTATTTCCAGAATAAAGAACTCAACAGTGATGTAATAGAAAAGGTAAATGAGATTAGAAGAAATCAGACAAAGATGCTTCAGGCTCAGATTTGCCCTCATTTTATATGTAACACGCTGGACGCTATGAACTGGATGGTATTTAGGTATATAAAGGAACGCAATAATCCTCTTTCCAATACTATACAGAATATGTCCTTAATCCTCGAAAATAATCTTGATTTAAGTACAATGTTTACAACGGTAGGAGAGGAAATTAAGGTTACCGAAAGATACGTTGATATTATAAATGTAAGATATCTTAATTCTTATGATGTTTATTGGGATATAGATGAATCGGTACTTGATTGTATAATAATGAAGCTTTGTATGCAGCCCCTTATTGAAAATGCGGCATCCCACGCCTTCCCCGAAATAAGTGAAAAGGGAGTTATAAGGGTATCGGTTAAAAGGCAGGAATCTGATGTTCTTGTATCGGTCGCCGATAACGGTGTAGGAATGAGTGAGGAGTACCTTAACGAACTTCGGGAAACCATAGATGATTTCGAAAAGATAAACTCATCCAAAAATATAGGTATGAGAAATATAAATCACAGACTGCGGCTTCTCTACGGTGACGATTATAAACTGAAAATCGAAAGCGAACTGGGAAAGGGAACCGTTTGTAGCTTCCGTATTCCTATAAATTAAAACTAAACAGACTTGCTTTTTAAAAGCGAGTCTGTTTTCATTTTCAAATATTTGCCATTATTTACAGCCTCAACAAAAAGTTCAAAAAAAGTGTCTTTCACCCGCCTGTAAATTTATAAAACTAAATTTGAATACAAAAGCGAAATATTACTATTTACAATATTTCACAGAAAATATACAATTTAAATGTATAAAATACACAATTGTATTCTGGAGGAGGGTTTTTGTGAAAAACAAACTTTTTAAACGCATTACTTCTATTGCGGTATGCCTTGCATTACTTATATCGTGCATACCCATGGCGCTGATTTCTGCTAGCGCTACAGCTACCACCATTGAGGATGATTTTGAGGGTAACACCATTAATTGGACTCAGAATACTGCCTCAGAGCCGAATGTTAATTCAATAATAGCAATCGGCGAAGGAGAAGAGGCTAATAAGGTTTTCCATCCTGTTAGAACCTACGTTCCTGAAAACTTAGGAGATTCCAACATTTATACCTATAACGGAACTTGGCCGGATAGAAAGATGGCTTCTGTTTCGGGTGTTATTCACGCCGAAACTGTAAGCACAATATTTACGGGCTTGGTAATTGTCTATTACTACAAAGATGCTGATAACTGGCGTGGACTTTGCTTTACCCAGGAAAAAACAGGTCAGTGGGACCAGAATATCCGTTTCTGCGGTAAGGAAAATGGAAACAAAAATGACTTTGCCGGATATGGAACCCATATTTACGGCGGAACTCTAACCACAATCGTTGGTTTAGATACAACATTTACCATTACATATAATTCCGATGGTACTGCGAGTATGGTTCTCACAAACAGTACTGGAACTTCGCCTGCAATTCCTTTGCTTACAAGTGCTAAAAGTTTTGCAGGAAGAGTTTTTGAAAACGAAATAAAGGCTAATGAAGGTCAGTTTGCTATGGCAAACGGCGGTTGGGTTATTGAAGGCAATAAAGATTATTTTGATGATATCGTTATAACCTTTGAAGCAACCCCTGCCGATGCAGCAAATGCATTCAAAAAATCACACGAAGTTATTTTAGGAAAAACAGTTGCCGATGTTACTGCAGCAGATGTTACAGCTATAAATGCTGCTTTGGCTGACTATAACGCTTTGGGTGAAAATGTTAAAGTACTCCTTGCTGAGCAATATAAATTACTCGGTGATTTGAGCGAAGCTATTGTTGCTGCTCAGTTCAGCGGTGATTCCTTTACCGAGAATTTCGGCGGAGAGGTTTATTGGCAGAGGGTTGATTCGGCTGATGATGCCGCTTCTTGTATAACAAGTGAAGGCGCATTCAAGCCTGCACAAGGATATCTTGATGCAATTTCCAATATCAAGAGCATTCCGGTTTATACACATAAGTATTGGCCTGAAGGCAAGACTTTAGGTACAGTAAGCGGAGATTATACTTTAGCTCCTCAGTATCATAAGGGCGCATTAATTATTTATTATTATAAAGACCTTAACAATTGGCGCGGTTTCTATGTTCAGAGAGCCGGTGCATTTAATATATTCAATGTTACAAAAGAAACCGATGCAACTGATTCTACAAAGGTTTATTATACCTTAGATTCTGCTGCCGCAATTCAGTTATCTGCAAGCACAACAGATTGGACCGATGCAACCATTCCTGCAGCAGGGTCAACCGTTAGATTTACTTTAACTTATGATAAAAACGGTGC
>JAGBBN010000018.1:0-1989 GCA_017938445.1 Clostridia bacterium
CTGTATAGAATCTGACGGACACTGTGAGGAATGGGCGCAGTCGGGGAGCTGTCCGATACATAAATGCGCAAGGGAGCATAATGTGCAGTTCTGCGGACTTTGCGGCGAGTTTCCCTGTGAATGGCTTGTAAAAAAGCTTGTTTGGAGGAAAAATGCGGTTGAGGAGCTGACGGAGCTTGCGGAAAAATATAAATCAAGTCTAGGTCTATAAATTGGAGGTTATACAATGAAAATAAAAAAATGGCTGACAACACTTTTTATAATCATTCTATCTTCCGTGGCTGTATTATTGCTGATTATGATATTAAATTATGATAATAATATGATACTGCGGATTGTTGGAGATTCAAGCAATGGGAGAAATTATACCCTGACTTTTCCTGAACTCGTTACGTTACAAGATCCGCCCCCTGCAGATGAGCTTATAGAATATATGAATGACAAATATGGTGTTACATTTCAGCGGTATAATGGCGAAGAATACCTTATAGATAAATTTGAAACAGATCATATCAATGCAAATGATTTTGCAGAGCTGTACAATGGAATATTGGTTGAAACAGATGCATATCCTAATCATTATTTTTATGTATGCAGCTACTATGGTTCATATTTAGATGATTATTGCTTCCACAATAATCAATGGAAGATTGATAATTATTTTAATGATAAATTAAACGGTGTTATTGATTCAAATTATAAAGTGATATGCCATCCAAAGTTCAAGCAGCGGTATGCAGTTGATTTTAGTTCGCATACCAGTGAGTATATAAATCATTGTAATTATGATTTTCGAATATTTATCGAAAATGACGGCAAAAATGCCGAAAAAGAATTAGAAGATATTTTAAATGTATTGAAGCCGTATCTTAACGAATACGATAAACAGTTGTTCTTATATTATATTGATTCTGCCCAATTCAATGCAGTTGACTCAACTGATTATAATAGTTATTCGCATGATAAAATAACTTATATAAAATATGGACAAGGTCAAATGCTTTTTTACGAAAACGAGAACCCATTAGTATGGGAATGGGTGGATTCTGAGGAATAGAGGTAAGTCATGAAAATAATACTTTCAACAAATAATATCGAAGCCTATTTAAAGGCAGATGATGTGATAGATCATAAAAGCGGAATAATCACAGAGCTTGCCGATTCGCTGTGGGAGAAAAACGGCGGCGGTATCGGCTATATCAGAGCGGCATATGAATTTGTCCGTGACAATATTTCTCATTCGGCTGACATAAATGAGGATATTATCACCTGTACCGCTTCCGAGGTTTTAAAGGCAGGACACGGCATTTGCTTTGCAAAGGCTCATTTGTTTGCGGCTTTGCTCCGCTGTAAGGGCATACCGTCGGGCTTTTGCTATCAGAAGCTTATCTTAGATGATGAAACAGCGCCCGTGCTTGTATATCATGGTCTGAACGGCGTGTATATCGGTGAATTAAATAAGTGGATAAGGCTCGACCCACGAGGAAACAAACAAGGTGTGAATGCACAGTTTTCCGTTGAAAAGGAACAGCTTGCATTCCCTGTCCGTCCCGAAATGGGGGAGGAGGACGGCTTTACGGTCTATCCCGACCCCGACAGTAAAATTCTCAGCAAGCTGAGAAAAAACAGGACAAGGACAGAGCTATGGAACGACCTGCCTTCGGAGCTTGGATATAGTATGTGAGATCAAAGCGGCTTGGTGATTTTGAGTTGGTAACTGAGGAGAAAGCTTATGAATGATAAAAAATACGATTTCAAGAGAATAGGAGTAAGTGAAACAGAGATAATAAAAGAACTGTTTACGGGAGTGTTTACTATAGCCCCTTGGAATGATGACTGGTCAGATGGGGAGCAGCTTGACCTGTATATTCAGGATCTGATAGGTCAGAACAACTCCCTGACCTATGGATTGTTTGAAAACGGAAAGCTTATCGGCTTATCTATGGGACATATCAAGCATTGGTATTCGGGTACGGAATATTATATTGA
>JAGBBN010000019.1:0-22043 GCA_017938445.1 Clostridia bacterium
ATTCAAGGATATTGTGGGAATAACCCCCAAGGAATACAGACAGCAAAGAAGATAATTCCGGGAGGAATCAATAGTGTTTAAAGGCAGAGCCGGGCGTTCCAATTTTAAATTTATAAGTATGACCATCAGTATTATACTGGCGGTCATTTTGGCTATTTTTTCGGTAATCCTCTTCCAGAATAACGAAAAAACCATAAGCGCCTACGAGCAGACTAATGCCGAGGCGCTTAACTCACTTTGTGAACAAGCATTAAACCGAGTTGCAAATATCGGCGTATTTTTCGGAACAATGGGTATTCAGACTACCGAAACCGAATCGGAGGAATACTATCAAAATAAGCAGATAGAGGAAAAAATAGCCGTTTCAACCGCCAATGCAAGCTATATAAAATACATATCAATTAAAAGAGATGCTTTTCTTTATGTTTCGGCTTCAAACGGTATTTTCCTTGATGAAAAAAGCGTTTCCGATAAGATATATTCCTTAGGAAATATGACGAATACCAAGGTTTTCTATACCACCGAGGGCAGTTACAACAATAATATTTATTTCCTTTTTGAGCGTTCAAAGGAATCAGGACTTTATAATGACGTTTCGGTGGGTGTTAATAACTATTCCTTCGGTAAAGAGCTGTTAACCGATAATATAAAAGAGCGAAAGAATTATATTATTAATTCAAAGGGTGAAATTATAAGCTCGGATGAGCATTCCCTTATATACAAAAATATTTTTGAGGAATTTGATTTTTCTCTTGATACCAATAAAACAAACACTGTAAAGCTTAAGGTTAAAGGAGAAAACAGCTATTGCACTATAAATAAAATGGGCGAGTTGGACCTTTATACTGTGGTTATTACCGATGTTTCCTATTACCGTTATTATTATCAGGTAACAACCGTTATGGTTTTACTGATTTTACTTCTTTCTTTTGTGGGAATTTTTGTACTTTCAAATATAATTGACCGTAAGACATACGGCCCTATTTTAAAAATAGTTGATAATATAAAATCAATGTCTCCCGAGGTTATAAATCAGCAAAATATGGATGAGGTTGCTTTTATCAATAACCAATTTGAGCATCTGTCCGAACTTAACAGTAAGCTGGAGGTAATTATTGAGCAAAAGCATAACGAAATCAGAAAAAATAACGCTCAGATTCTTCAGTCTCAGATATGCCCTCACTTTATCTATAACACCCTTGATGCGATTAACTGGAAATCCTTCGACCTTTACGGTCAGCAGAATCCAATATCGGGATGTATCAGCAGTATTTCCGAAATTTTGCCCTATGTTATGGATGTTGAGGAGCTTACCATCTCCATAGATGAAGAGGTTAAGATAATCTACGATTACATTAATATTCTCAAATTCCGCTATGACGAGGAGATTGATTTTACAGTTGATATCGCCGATGAAATAAAGAATATAAGAATACTTAAATTCTGTATTCAGCCGGCTCTTGAAAATGCCGTTCAGCATGGTCTCAAGCTTCATAAGGGCGAGTGGAAAATCAAGCTTTCCATATTCCCCGAGGGTGAGGATGATATCATCGTTGAGGTAAGGGATAACGGAGTAGGAATTCCGAAGGAAAAGCTTCCGAAAATCAGGAAGAAAATCAACGATTTTGATGATGTTTCGGTATTACATATCGGTCTTAGAAACATAAACAGAAGAATAAAACTGTTATACGGCGAGGATTATGGAATTAACATCCGAAATGCCCGTAACGGCGGTGCGGTATGCCGAATGAAAATGAAGCGTGACGGTAGAAAAAACTAACTTTTTATACCAAAAAACTAAGGTTTTGCCTTGATTTTTATTTTATAATATAATGGGTGATGAATTATGAAGGAACCGATTAAGGTTTATATGAATGCAAAGGTTAAGTCGATAAATCCGAATGATGATAAGCATTATTTCTTTGGATATTATGATATTCAGCCCTTTGATAAAACCGGCAGATATCATCTCGCTCAGCAGGTTGATTTTATGGATAGACTGCCAGAAAAGGATGATATTGCAACCGTTGGAATTATCGACATAGAAAATAATGAATTCAAGGCTTTAGGCAAGACTACCGCCTGGAATTTTCAACAGGGTGCACTGCTTCGTTGGTACGGCGATGATGAAATACTTTATAATATAAGAAAAGATGATGGCACTTATGGTGCCGTTCGCAAAAATCTTAAGGGTGAAACTACCGCCGAGTATGATATGCCACTAGCGACTGCATCAGATGTATCAAAAAAGGGTATTTCAATAAATTTTGAGCGAATTTTCGATTTCCGTGCAGGATACGGCTATGCAGGAAAGCCCGACCCGTTCTTTGATGTTAAGGCACCTGAGACGGACGGTGTTTTTACCGTTGACCTTGAAACAGGGGAGAGCAAGCTTATAATTTCATATGCGGATATGATAAAACAGTTCCCTGAAGAGCCCTATACCTCTTCAAAGCTTCTTGTTAACCACATAAATCTCAACCCTTGCGGCGATAGATTTGTATTTCTGCTCCGTAATTTCTTCGAAGAGGGCGTTATGTGGAAAACCCAGCTAATAGCTTCTGACCTTGAGGGCAATATGGTGCCCCTTACCAATTACCGTTTTAATTCCCATTATTGTTGGAAAAACGATAGAGAGCTGCTTATTGTTTCGGATAATGAGGATAAATTTGGTTGTTGGCTGTTTGATACGGTTACGGGCAAGGCAGAGCTTATTGATATTCCAAATCTTAACAGAAGGGATATTCACTGTCTTTATTCTCCCGACCAGCGTTTTATCTTAGGCGATGCATATCCCGATGAGGGCTATCGCAATCTTATGCTTTATGATTGTGAAAAGGGAACCTTTGAAGCAATAATAGGCTCCCTTTCAACGGCAGATGCCAACTGGGATATAAGGGCAGACCTCCACGCAAGGTTTGATAGACAAGGTAGCCAAATTTCCTTTGATGCCACCCATAGTAATAAAAGAGAAATCTGTGTATTCAGTACAGAATGTATAGAAAGGTAATACCCATGAGCAAAATAAATGAAGTTTACATAAAACCTAATAGGGAAGAAAAAATAATACAATTCGGCGAAGGCGGATTTTTACGAGCCTTTTTTGATTGGATGCTTCAAAAGGCAAACGACGAGGGTGTTTATAACGGAAGCGCAGTAGTAGTTCAGCCTATTGAAAAGGGAATGTGCGGTATGCTTTCGGAGCAAAACTGTCTTTACACCAACATTATTCGTGGTGTTGAGGGTGTTGAAAGCAGGGTTATTGATGTTATATCCCGTTGCGTAAATCCTTATGAGGATTACGAGGCTTATTTAAGTCTTGCTGATAACCCTAAAGCGGAAATAATCGTTTCCAACACAACCGAGAGCGGAATTGCCTATAAATATTGTGATTTCCCTGAAAATCAGGTTCCCGATTCCTTCCCCGCAAAATTAACGGCTTTATTGTACCGCCGTTATAATAAGGGTTTAAAGGGATTTTTACTGTTTCCCTGTGAGCTTATTGAGAAAAACGGCGAGAAACTCAAAGAAATTGTTTTAAAACACGCCGAGGACTGGAAGCTCGAAGCAGAGTTTATAAACTGGATAAATAAGGAAAATCAGTTCTGCAACACCTTGGTTGATAGAATTGTTCCCGGCTATCCGAGGGATGAGAAAATCGAGCTTGATTATGAAGATAATATGATAAATACCGCCGAATATTACCATCTCTGGGTTATCGAAGGAGATATAAAGGGTAAGGATGTTCTTACCTTCGATAAGGCAGGTCTTAATATTATCTGGACGGATAATCTCTCACTTTACAGAACCCGTAAGGTAAGAATACTTAACGGTGCTCACACCTCAACCGTTGCTTATGCAATGCTTGGTGGCATTGAAACGGTAATGGATGTTATGCAGGATGAAAAAATGAGCACTTATATTAAAGATGTTGTTTTCGGTGAAATTATGCCCACCCTTGAGCTTCCCGAAAACGAGCTTAAGGAATATGCCGAAAATGTGCTGCAGAGATTTAGTAATCCCTATATAAAGCATTATTGGCGCTCGATTTCCCTTAATTCTGTAAGTAAATTTAAGGTAAGGGTTTTGCCCTCACTTTTACAATACTATAGCAGATTTAATAAGCTTCCCGAGAAGCTTGTATTTTCTCTTTATTGCCTTATAAAGATGTATAAGACAATGGATATTGATGATGATGCCGCCGTAATAGCTAAGATGAAAAACGGAACGGTTGCACAGATACTTGCAGATAAAACTTTATGGGATACCGATTTATCCTTCCTTTTAGCCGAGGTTTCAAAATATGATAATAAATAAAAAAGATAATGTTGAAATTAATTTAGGGGATGGACATAAGTATGCTCTTTGTGGTATAAAGGAAGGGGAGAATATAATTAAATACGGTTTTCCCATAGGCCACGCAACCCGTGATATAGCAAAGGGCGAGCATATTCATACTCATAACTGTTCAACGAATTTAAGCGGAAAGCTTGACTATACATATACCCCCGAAAATTCTCAAACCAAAGTGCCGATAATACCCGAAGAGCTTGGATTTTTTTACGGTTACGAAAGGGAAGACGGTTCGGTTGGAATAAGAAATGATATATGGATAATCAATACAGTAGGCTGTGTTAATAAAATTTCGGAAAAATTGGCTGAAAAAACAGGTGCTTTCTGTTTTCCTCATCCCTTCGGTTGTTCACAACTCGGTGATGACCATAAAACCACTCAAAAAATCCTTAAGGGACTGATTAATCATCCTAATGCAGGGGGAGTGTTGGTATTAGGTCTCGGCTGCGAAAACAATAATATACCTGAGCTTAAGAAGGTTTTGGGAGATGTGCCTGAGAAAAGGGTTAAATTTTTAAACACTCAGGACAGCGAGGATGAAATAAGCGAAGGCATAGCTCTTATAAAAGAGCTGAGAGACTATGCCGATACCTTTGAAAGAAAGAAATTTCCTTTAAGCAGACTGAAAATCGGTCTTAAATGCGGCGGGAGTGACGGATTCAGCGGTATTAGTGCAAATCCTCTTGTAGGATATGTTTCGGATATCCTTACGAATGCGGGAGGTACGGCAATCCTAACAGAGGTTCCCGAAATGTTCGGCGCTGAGCAGCTTTTAATGAACAGGGCTAAGGATAAGAAAACTTTTGATAAAACCGTAAACCTTATAAATAATTTTAAGGATTACTTTACCGCTCATAATCAGGTGGTTTATGAAAATCCCTCTCCCGGAAATAAGGCGGGGGGTATAACAACCCTTGAGGAAAAATCCTTGGGTTGTGTTCAAAAGGGAGGACACGCTCTCGTTTGCGATGTTCTTGATTACGGAGAAAAAGCTGATGCAAGCGGCCTTGTTTTACTCAATGGACCCGGCAACGATATTGTTGCTATTACAAATCTCACTGCCGCAGGCGCAGTTATGATACTTTTTACAACCGGTAGGGGAACCCCTCTCGGTGCTCCCGTTCCTACGGTTAAGATTTCAACCAACAGTTCTCTTGCTCAAAAGAAGAAAAATTGGATTGATTTCGATGCTTCTCCCGTTTTGGAAAACGGAGATTTTGAAAATTTAAGTATCAGGCTTTTAGAATACTGTATTAATGTTGCTAACGGTAAGCAAACAAAAAATGAAATAAATAATTACCGTGAGATATCTATTTTTAAGGATGGAGTTGTTCTTTAATGAAAAAGGATTATATGCTTTACAGCAAAAAGGCCAAGAAATTGTATAGTAAGGTAAAGGATTTGCCGATTATCGATTATCATTGTCATCTTTCTCCTCAGATGATTTTTGAGGATAAGCCTTTTGATAATATCGGTGAAATCTGGCTTGGAGGCGACCATTATAAGTGGCGTCTTATGAGAACTGTCGGAATTCCCGAGGAAATGATAACAGGTAAGGAAACCTCTTGGCACGATAAGTTTATAGCATATGCATCCGCTTTAGAAATGTCCCCCGAAAATCCCTTGTACCATTGGTCTCATATGGAATTAAGCCTTTATTTCGGTATTGATACACCCTTAAAGTCATCAACTGCCGAAATGATATGGGAAAAGGCTAATGCATATATCAAGTCAACCGCTATGTCTCCGAGAAAGCTGATTGCTAAGGCAAAGGTTGAAGGAATTTGTACTACCGATGATGTTATCGATAGTCTTGAATGGCATAAGAAAATAGCGGAGGATAAGAGTTTCTCTGTTAAAGTTTTACCCTCATTTAGAGTGGATAACCTACTCCTTACTATGAAGGATAATTATCCTGAATATCTTGAAAAATTGGCTTCAACCTCAGGTGTTGAAATAAATGATTTAGAGAGCTTTAAAAAGGCAGTAGAAAACCGTCTTGATTTCTTTGTAGAGATGGGATGTAAGGTTACAGATACAGGTCTTGTTTATTTCCCAAGCTTTGTTGCAACCGATAAAAAGGCAGATAAAACCTTCGAAAAGATATTAAAGAGGGAAAAGGTAACCGAAGAAGAGTATATAGGCTTTATAGGAAATATGTATATTTTCCTCGGAAAGCTTTACAAGGAAAGAAATCTTGTTATGCAGTGGCATTTAGCGTCTGACCGTAATATAAATACAAAGCTTTATAAGCTTTTAGGTCTTGACTGCGGTGTTGACTGTGTTGGCAACGCAGTTGATGGCCCCAGCCTCTTTAAGATGCTTGATGCAATTAATGAAAACAGTGGTTTACCCAAGACAATAGTTTATACTCTTAACCCCTCAAATGCAGAACAGATTGGAACAATAACCAGTGCATTCCCCAATGTTTGTTGCGGTGCGGCTTGGTGGTTCTGTGACCATCGCCGTGGAATTGAGCACGAAATTCAGGTTATTTGTGAAAACTCATCCCTTGGTTCTTTCTACGGAATGCTTACCGATAGCCGTAGCTTCCTTTCCTATGCCCGCCACGATTATTTCCGCAGAATACTCTGCAATATGGTAGGTAAATGGGTAGAAAACGGCGAATATGACGCCGAAAGCGCAGAAAAATTGGTTCAAAAGGTTTCCTTTGGAAATGTAAAAGAAATGATAGGTTAGATTTATGTCAAGATTATTTGAACAGTACAAAAAGAGGAATACAGTTTCTCTAAACGGATTCTGGCAATTTTGTACCGATGAGGAATCAAAAGGCGAAAAGGAAAAATGGTTTATAAATTTCCCCGAAAAGGGAGAAAAAATGTATGTTCCCTCTTGCTTTAATAATTCTTTCGGACTTTTGGAATACAAAGGTATCGTATGGTACAACCGTGAAATAACGATAAGCTCAACCGAAGCCTTGATTGAATTCGAGGGCGTTTTAGGAGCCTGCAAGGTTTGGCTGGATGGTGAGCTTCTTGGCTGCCATTACGGCGGATATACCACCTTTTCCTTCTATTTGAGCAATATTGAAAAGGGCAAGCATAGCTTAACCGTTTTAGCCGATAATTCAAGCTCAAGTGAAACTATTCCAAGCGATGTTGCCGATTGGTTTTCCTATGGCGGTATTTCAAGAAATGTAAATCTATATGAGCTTAATTCTACATTTATAAGTGACCTTAAAATCAATTATTCTCTTAATGATAATATGACCTGTGCTGATATTAGCGTTAAAGCTAATATCAAATCCATAAAGGATTTTAAGGAAAAGGGCGAAGCTAAGGTTTATTTTGAGGATGAAGCAGTTTCGGTTATACCTTATGAGCGAAACGGTGAAACACAAGAAATAACCTTTAATTTCAAAAAGGATATAGAGCTTTGGGATATTGATAATCCAAAACTTTACTATATCAGAATTGAAGCCGAGGATGATGATATCACCGAGCGTATAGGCTTTAGAAAAATCGAGGTTCAGGGCAAAAAAATTCTTCTCAACGGCAGAAAAATATTCCTTAAGGGTGTAAACCGCCACGAGGATTATCCCGATTTTGGCCATACCTTCCCGATATCCCTTATGCAAAAAGACATTGATATTATCAAAAATCTCGGATGCAATACTATTCGTGGCGCCCACTATCCCAATACCCACGAATTCCTTGATTTGCTTGATGAACAGGGTATTCTTTTCTGGAGTGAAATCCCCATGTGGGGTTATCAAACAGAGGAAGAGCTTAAAAGCGAAGTGTTGCAGTCAAGAGCTATAGATATGCATATTGAAATGATAAACGAATACTATAATCATACAAGTATCGTTATCTGGGGAATGTTCAATGAAATTGATTCCAAATTACCCATTGCTTACGATATAGCCCAGCGTATATTTACTCTTATCCGCTCAATGGATTCTTCTAGACTTATCACCTTTGCAACCGACCGTGCTGAATTTGATATTTGCTTTAAATTCTGTGATTTTATAGGAATAAATAAATATTTCGGTTGGTATGGCGGCGGAACAGACGCCTGGAAGGGCTTCTTTGAAACCCTTAAGGTATGGTTTAAGGAGCAGGGTGTTGATGATAAGCCGGTTGTTATGTCCGAATTCGGCGGTGCCGCTCTTTACGGTAATCATACCTTTGATAATATTAAATGGTCAGAGGAATATCAGGCTCAGCTACTCACAGAAAGTATCGAAGCTTTCCTTGAATCGGGAATGGTTACGGGTACGTACGTATGGCATTTTGCCGATGCGAGAACCGTAAGACCTTCAACCGATAGAGCAAGAGGCTTTAACAACAAAGGTATTCTTAATGAATACAGAAAGCCTAAATCGGCATATTTCGCTGTAAAGAAAATGTATGAAAATATAAAATAATAATAAAAAACGAGGTGATTTCACCTCGTTTTTTAAATTGATTGTAAAATATGAATTGTTTTATCAGTATATATTTTTATTCTCTCTGTAGCTTCTCCATATGTTTTCAAAGAAATCGTCGTCATCGGGGATGGGGCGAACATCACGCCAACTGCAACAGAAGGTATCATCACTTTTGTAGGTTTCCTGAATTTTGGAATGAAAGCTCTCATTTTCCTCGCTGAAGCGGAAAAGCTCCTCAAGTCCATTACGAAGCAATCCGTTTTTATCAAAGTATAGGGAAGAACCTCTTGTATCCCCAACGGTATCCGAATAGTTGATAAAGGAGCTTAAAACTGCGCTTTGGGTAATGAGAATATCCCGAAGCTTATAATAGTTATAAAGCTGAGATTTATCCTTAACACCTGCGGTTTTGGAAAGATTTTTAATATCGTTTTCCGTCTGTGCAAGAGCGGCTTTCATATTTTCACAGTTTCTTATAGCAGATGCGCAATCGCTCATCCTTCTTTGAGCTTTAAGTATAAGATTATCTGCATTATCGGGGTTTTCTGTAACCCTTTCAAGCTCACTATAATGCTTTTGCGCGCACTGATTTGCAATATTATCAAAAAGGTCGTCCGAAATAAGGGTATTCCCGTGTTCACCGATATACTGTGCGGCACGAAGAGAGCCTACTTGACCTGCATTAAGGGCAGATCCACCCGGGCGAGTTACCCCATGAGTTCCTGCGCATTCGCCTGCGGCAAAAAGACCTTTAACGCAGGTCTGCCACCACATATCAACGGCAATTCCGCCGTTATTATGCTGTGCGCAAAGGGCAATTTCCAGATATTCCCTGGTTATATCAAGTCCCTTGCCTTTGTACAGTTCTACAGCAGGGGAATTCATTTTGAGTAAGCGCTCAATAGGTGTACCGAAGCAAGCCTCGGCCTTGTTTAAATAATCGAAGGCTTCATCCTTTAGCTTCTTGTATTCTATATTTTGGAATCCAAAAGGATTTTTGGTAAAATCAAGGAAAACTCTTCTCTTTTTTAGTACACATTCCTTATATACAAGCAAATCTATAACGGAAGAGCCCGATAAAACCTTTTTACTGTCAAAGGGCCATTGATAACCCTTCAAAAATACCAATGAAAGGGCTTCATATTTATCTTCAAAATAATCGGCTAAGAATTCATATTCATTACCCTGTTCATCGATAGAAACAAATCGGGGTAACACCTGCATATAAGTACCCGAAACATTCCAACGGGGATTTATAGAGGCTAGTCCATATTGCCATTCGGTAAGGTTTTGTCCGTGGGCGCCTGCAATAAGTGCAAGGCTTGTGGTACCCGTATGACATTCGGGATAAACGCTATCGGCATAAATTCCTGCAGGACCGCCCGTTGCCATAATTATATCTGCGCACTTGAAAGCAACAAGCTCGCCGCTTTTCTTTTCAATACATAAAAGACCGCAAACCGAATCTTCGTTTTTAAGTATTTCTATTGCAAGATATCCGCTGAAAACCTCAATATTTAAATTGGCGGTATTTTTCTGCAGAGCCTCGGTCATAAATTTAGAGGTGAGGGGACCTGCCGAGGTGGCTCTGGCATATGGGTCGTGGTCGGTTTTATAACCTACATATTCGCCGTATCGGTTAACGGGGAACTGAACACCCAGTTCACACAAATTCATAAAACAGCGCACCGAAAGAGCGGCTTCGCAAAGGGCGTTATCGCCATCCACACTACCGCCTGCGAAAAGATTCTCCGCCATCTGTTTAACACTATCGGGACTATCTCCTCCGAGACCTAATTTATAATAGGTCTGCTTGTCGCTTCCTGTATTTCGGGAAGTTCCGCAGCCTACAGCCTCGGTTATAATTGCCACATTTTTTCCAAACTGCTTTAATCTGCAAGCCGCATTATAACCTGCGGCACCTGTGCCAATAACTATTGCATCAAAGGTGTATATTTGCATTTTACAGACTCCTTATTTTAAATCCGCCGTCAATATCAATGGACTGACCTGTTGTATAGTCAAAAAGCCCACTGCAAAGGGAATAAACGCCGTTGGCTATATCGGAAGGCATTCCCCAACGTGCTATAGGAAGAAGCCCACCGCCGATAAGATTATCGTATTTTTCCTTAACCTTGTCGGTCATACCTGTCTGAATTATTCCGGGGCGTATCTCGTTAACGAGAATACCATATTCGGCAAGACGCTCGGCAAAAAGCTTGGTTATCATCGAAACCCCTGCCTTGGAGATACAGTATTCCCCTCGGTTTACCGATACTGTATATGCAGACATAGAGGAAATATTTATAATATATTTTTTGCCCTTTGTTTTTATCATTCTGTTGGCAATTTCCTGAGTGAGGAAGAAGGTGCCCTTTGTGTTGATATTCATAACAAAGTCGTAGCTTTCTTCGGTCATTTCGAGGATATCGTTGCGCTGTTTGGGAGCAACACCCGCTACGTTAACGAGAACATTAACATCTGAAAATTTTTCATAAACTGCTTTAACAAAAGAGTTGCGGCTCGAGGCATCTCCGATATCGGCGGTAAAATATTTACATTTATCTCCGAATTTTGCAAATTTTTCAGCTACAGCATTTTCCGGTAAAATATCTGCAGCGGCTACACTATAGCCCTCATTTATAAATTTTTCAACCGTTGCATATCCTATTCCGCCTGCGGCTCCTGTTATAATTGCTACTTTATTCATCGCTGTTACCTCTTTTCCAATCTCTAAATATTTGTTTATAATAATCGTCTCTTATAATACAGCCTGAGGGAAGAACGTTCTTTTTAAGGGTAGAGCATCCCGAACAGGCAACGCAGACCTTAGCGTTATCAAAGCTTCCGTTTAGAATATCCCTTGCAAGGGAAGGATAGGCAAAGGACATTCTTCCAAAGCCAACAAAATCGGTCATATTTTCTTCAATTGCTCCTGCTGCGGCAAAGGGAGAAAGGGCTCCCAAAAGGGAAATACCGGTATTAACTATTTTTAATTGGGGAAAACAAGCCTTGATATCACTAGCTCCTTTCCATAAACGGGAAAGGGCAAAAACGGCATCGGATTTAGGCTTATCTATTCCGCTTCTGTAAGGACGGGATACATCGGGATTTCTATAAGGGCTGCCCATCGTAACATTGAGGAGAGCGCCGCCGTTTTTAGCGAGAATTTCTGCCAACTTTTTAGCCTCCGAAAGGTCATAAAGAGCATCTTTGCTATCAGGTTTGCCGAAGCTGTATTTTCCTTCAAATCCATCGAAAATATTTATTCTTGCGGCAAGAATTTTCTTTTGGGGAATTTCGGTATGAGCCGCTTCAACCATTTCTCTGAATAATCTTGAACGGTTTTCAAAGCTTCCGCCGTAAAGTCCCTCTCTGTCAAAGGCAGAAAGCAGTTCGGATGCTAAATATCCGTGACAAGCCTTAATATCAATACCGTCAAAGCCTGCAAGGATTGAAAGCCTCGAGGATTTTGAAAAAAGCTCGGATAGGGATCTTAATTCGTCGTCGGTTATTATTCTTTTAGGTGCATCCTCTATATCGGGGTTAAAATAGGCTGTTACGGGGGCGGGAACACCCATAGGCTTTGAGTATCTTCCCGAATGGTTAAGCTGAATTATAACAACGGGCTCAAAGCCGTTAGCCTTATAGCACTCGGTTTTAATAGTGCTGACTAGCTTTTTGAATAAATCAAGATTACTCTCTGTTATACAAAGCTGATAAGGGTTGCTTTTGCCTTCCTCGCATACCGATACCGCCTCAACCCAGATAAGTCCTGCGCCGCCTTTAGCAAGCTTTATGTATCTTTCGAAGGTTTTATCTGAGGGGGACCCGTCAAGCAAAGCATCCTGTCCCTCCATAGGCTGATATTCAATTCGGTTAGAGCAGGTTATACCTCCTATTGCGATTTCCTTCCCCAAAACCGAAAAATTTTCGCTGTAGGGGATGTATGCATTTTCGTTAACTGTGCCGTAAAAAGGAGTCCCCTTTAATACACTGCCGTAAATTTCATAGGTTTTATTTTCCATTAAATTATTCCTCGTATATTTTCATTGTAAAGATATCTTTTTTAGCCAATTTGGTTATGGTAATGCGATAGATAGCTTCTTGCTGCCATAAATTTCTAGTTGTGTTGTCCTCAAGCTTTCTTTCTTCAATAGCGGCTTTATAATTGCTATTAAATTCACAAATTATTTTATTTGTGCCAACCGAGAAAACAAGGCTTCCTTCTTTAATTTCAGGGCGGATAATGCTTATAAGATTAAAGGTGTATTCGCCCTTATTTTCAAATTCATAGTTGTCGGTAACAGTAACGATATCATCCTTCATTGAGGTTGTACGAATACAGGATATAATACCGTTATTATCGGGATAAGCTTCTTTAAGCTCCATACTCATAATGCCCTTTTCAAGGTCGGCTTCAACGTTGGTTGCTCGGTATTTACCGTTAAAATCACCCTGAAAACCGTATTCCTGAGAATATCCGTTAAGAATAGGGGTGTTATGGTATCTTGATGTAGAGGACCAAACCTCATCTCTGTCATCCGAGAAGGTTTTTGCCGTGTAGGTTATGGAGCCCGGGTCAATAAATAGGGGATTACCTTTATATCGGATGATGAATTCTCCGCAGTCATTATGTCCGTGTGGCTCGTGGTTGTTGGCTGCCTTTGAAAACAATGTGAATTTTTTGCCTCTTAGCACCATCTGCTGAAGATTCTCACAATAAGAATCTCCCAAAATATCAGTATCTATATCAGCTTTTTTTGTAACCTCGGATAGATTGCGGAAAAATCTTGCCGAATGAAAGCTTATTGAGCCCTTAAAATAATCCGTCTTATCCGAGCCGTTTTCAATAATAAGATTGTTCAGTGCTAAAAGACGGGGGTTTTTGGTAGTAGTAGCCATTCTCTGAAGATAAATGTTGGGCTTACTGCTTTTAAGGGATGAGGGGGAGTCGTTTACACTGAAAAATCCTCCGTTACCTGCATACATATTAACGGCATATTCAAGCAGTCTTGCAAGATAATCATCGTCAAGCTTGTTGTACTTTCCGTCTGTCAGGTCAAAAATTTCTTGATAGATATCAAATATTACGGCATTTGATGCGAAATAATATCCCATACCTTCAATACAAGCGCCGTCATCAAAGGTGAATTTAAAGAAATTGTTTAAATAAATACAGGCACGTTCAACTATTTGTGTGCGTAAAGGGGTATCTGTAACAGCAAGACTTGTCAAGGTTAAAACGTTGCTTACTATCCAGGGATTCCAGTTATTTACATAGGTGCCTGCAAGTCCCTTCCAATGGTATTTGGGAGAATAATCGGAAAGGAAGGGCTTTATAATTCTGCGGTCAAGCTCAAGAAGAATTTTTTTATTAAAGTATTCGGGTATTTCCTTTTCAAATTCATCCTTAAGATAATGGTAAACAACCGAAACCGTTCCTGCAGTTGCCGCAGAAAAAATATCAAGGGTTTTTATTTCATCAAACTCGAAGGGGGCATTTATCTTGTGTGGGGTGGAGTTGTGAGCAGGGATTACCCAGGTTTCTTCCTCGAGAATAGCCCACATTATATCCATAATTTTAGAAAGATATTTTCCTTTTTTACCATCAGCCACCTCGCCTGCAGTAAGCTTTAGCATCATATTTCGGCGGCCGAAATAAAGCGCTTCAAATTCGGAACGGTTACCCGTTTTACTGTAAAGCAGATATTTGGATATAGGTAAGAAAGGAATTTCTTTTTCTAGAGCCTCATCGGCGGCGGCGATACAAGCAGCTAAATTATCGGGATGAATAGATATACCGAAAAAACCATCCTTATTTTTTATGCATTTATCGTAGGGTTGCACCAATTCTGCAATAGATTTTCCGTTTAACTGAAACATAATATCAGCCTCCGTTTGTATAATCGTATGTCTTTATTATACAGCTATTTTTATCGTTTGTAATTAGCAAATAATAAAAAAATTTGCAAATAGTACACTTTTTTTGCTAAATTTTGTACTATTTGCAAATTTATTTCACTTTTGCATATTGCTCATATTCCTGTTTCGTGTTATATTTTAAACAGTGAGGTGAGCCTTTTATGAAAAATTGCGCATTTATAGGCCTTGAAGATAAAATATGCGAGGTTTACGGGGAAGAAAAAATCAGTTCTATGAAGGCTGAAGGTATGAATACCGATAGGGTGCTTACAAGAGAAATGCTTGAAAGCAGTCCAAATCTTGCAGCAAATATAAAATATCTTTTTTCCACCTGGGGAATGCCCGCATTTTCTGAGGAGGAAATAGAGCGATATTTTCCCTGCCTTGAAGCAGTATTTTACGCCGCAGGCTCGGTTCAAGGCTTTGCAAAATCCTTTTTGAATAAAGGCATAAAGGTTTTCTCTGCCTGGGCTGCAAATGCGGTGCCCGTTGCTGAATATACAGTGGCTCAGATAATACTTGCTAATAAAGGTTATTTTAGCAGCTCTGTAATATATAAGGAAACAAAGGATAAATCACTTGCCTCAAATATTGCTAAAAGCTTTACCGGTAACTATAATGCCAATGTAGGTATTATCGGTGCAGGTATGATAGGGAAAATGGTTATTGAGGGACTAAAGGCATACAAGCTCAATATCTTTGTTTTTGATCCCTTTTTACCCGATGATAAGGCGCAGGAATTGGGGGTTAAAAAATGTTCCCTTGAGGAGCTTTTCGCAAATTGTCATACTATATCTAACCATCTTGCCAACAACCCTCAAACCGTTGGTATAATAAATAGCGGTGTTCTTGATTTAATGAAGGATAATGCAGTATTTATAAATACGGGCAGAGGAGCGCAGGTGGTGGAGGAAGACCTTATAAAGGAGCTTAAGGAAAAGCCTCAAAGAACGGCAATTCTCGATGTAACCGACCCCGAGCCGCCCCTTGAAAATTCTGAGCTTTATACTCTGCCTAATGTGATATTAACTCCCCATATAGCAGGAAGCTTTGGCAATGAGCTTGTAAGAATGGCGGAATATATGCTGGATGAATATAAGGCGCTTAAAAAGGGCGAAGAAAATAAGTATGAAGTAACCTTAGAAATGTTAAAAACAATGGCTTAGGAGAAAAAATGAGTAATTTAGGATTAGTTTCTATTTCCTTTAGAGATTTATCAGTAGAACAAATTATAGATTTATGCAAGAAAAACGGTCTTAAATCGGTGGAGTGGGGAGGAGATATCCATGTGCCCCACGGTGATACCGAAAGGGCAAAAAGGGTATATGAGTTGTGTGAAAACAACGGCATATCTGTTGCGGCATATGGCTCGTATTACCGTGTATGTCCTAAAAAAACAGTAAATCCTGAGTGGAGCAGCGTTTTGGATACAGCCGCTTGTCTTCACGCTTCGGTTATCAGGGTCTGGATTTGCGAACAGGGTAGCGAGGATACCTCTGATGAGGAATTTTTGCAGGCTGTAAAGGAGTGCCGTGAAATTAGCGAGGTGGCTGCGCAAAAGGGAATAACGGTATGCTGTGAGTGTCATCCGTATACCTTAACCGATGATTATAATTATACTATTAGACTTTTAAAAGAGATAAATCATCCAAATTTCAAGCTTTATTGGCAGCCTAATCAGTTTAAAAGTCTTCAGTATAATCTTGATGCAATCAAAGCAATGAGGGAGCATATTGTTAATGTTCATACCTTCTATTGGGAGGGATGGGAAAGACTGTCTCTTAAAGAAGGTATTGATGTTTGGAAGGCTTATTTGCAAGAATTAAAGGATTATCCGAAAAATTATTTGTTTGAGTTTATGCCTAACGGAACTACGGATGAGTTGCCTGAACAAATAAAAATTTTCAAGGAAATAGAGGGAAATTACCTCAGAGGGTGATAAAATGTCGGCTGATTTTAATATAGATTACACCGATTGTTTAGGCTTTAAAAGTCCTAATATGCACTGTCATAAATACAGTGAACTTATCTTCGTTTTAAATGGTGAGCTTAACTTCCTTGTGGAGGATAAGGTCTATCACTCATCGGGAAGCTGTCTAATATTTTTTAAAGAAAAACAGTTTCATACAACCGATGTAGATCCCTCGGTTCAATATACAAGATATAATACCACCTTTAGATATAAGCATTTAAGTGATATTCTTGAATATGAGGCGGTAAGGGAGCTTTATGAACAGGATTGTGCGGTTATCCCGCTTTCTGATGAACAAAGGGATGAAATGCTTTCCATTATAAAACCGATTTTTGATATCTGCGAATCAAAGAGTGAAGATGTTTGTCAAATACAGTTATCCCGTCATATGCTTTGCGCTATGCTTATCAAGGTTAATATGATGGTGAAGCAACAATCGTCAGGGGCAGACCTCTATGTTGATACATATATAAACAAGGTGCTTGATTATATAAAGAAAAATCTCACCGAAAAGCTGCTGGTTGAAGAAATTGCGGATATGTTTTATATAAGCCGCTCAAAGCTGATGACCGATTTTAAAAAGGTTACGGGAATAACCATAGGGGATTATGTTCTTTGCAACCGAATAAAACTTTCAAAGGAGCTTTTAATGTCGGGGAAAAGTGTTAACGAAACGGCGGTGCTGAGCGGATTTGTCAACACCAGTCATTTTATCAGAACCTTCAAAAATGAAACGGGCAAAACTCCTTTGCAGTATTGTAGAAGTAAAATATAAAGCAGATGCACAAAGTGCATCTGCTTTTTGATTATAAAAACATTTTCATTATCCAATAAATAATTCCATAGATTACACTCGCTACTGTGCCGTAAACAATAACCGGTCCTGCAATTTTAAACATATTAGCGCCAAGGCCTAATACAAACCCCTCATATTTAAATTCAATAGCAGGGGATACTACCGCATTTGAAAAGCCGGTTATGGGAACAAGGGTACCTGCGCCTGCATGCTTTGCAATTTTATCGAAAAGGCGAAGTCCTGTAAGGAGAGCGGCAATAAAAATAATTGTTACGGGAACGGCGGCTTTAACTGCCTTTTCGGGAAGTCCCATAGAGGTGTAAAGTTCCAAAAAAAGCTGACCTATAACGCATATAAGTCCGCCAACAAGGTAGGCTAAAATAAAATCTTTTACCTTAGGCGAATTAGGGGACGCCTTTTCGGTCATTTTTTTGTATACTTTTTTATTAGTTTTCATAAATTCACTTTCTTTTCGATATTTTGAGAATAGTTTTTACCTTATTTGATAAAATATACGCGCCACTCAATTCTTGACATATTGATAAGTTTAGTTTATACTTTATAGGATGAGTATTTTTACAGAAGGTGAAAAAATGGCTGATAACAAATTTTTAGAATATAAAGGCAAACCCTTGGTAAGAAAGGGCAACGAAATTTACTACGGAAATATGGCAGAGCCCTATGTAGTAAGATTCGAAATTTTGGCTTACAGTAAGGAAAATGATATCGAATCCGCAAGTGAGGTTTCGGTGCAGCTGCTTAAAAGTGATACCGAGCTTCCCGCAAAGGATAGGGTAGTAAAGAAAACTGTAAAATCTACTATGTTTGATGCTTTGGATTTCGGTTTCACATGGCTTGAAATGGCTCTCAAAGAGGCAAAGTAAAGGTTTTATAAGGTTTGCGGCTGTCTTCGTTTTTCGAAGGCAGTTGTTTTATGTGTGATAAATCTTAAAAGTCGGGTTATATTAAAACAATGAACCTTGACATAATAAGGTTTTTTATATATAATTATCTTTATATGGCGTTTTTCATAATAAATATTAAAAAGGTGGTTTTTGTTATGGCAAAAACGGTTAAATTAACAGACGATGGATTAAAAAAATTAAAGGATGAGCTTGAGCATTTAAAGACAGTCGGCAGAGCAGATATCGCCGAGAAAATCAAGGTTGCCAGAGGTTACGGTGACCTTTCCGAGAACAGCGAATATGATGAAGCTAAAAACGAGCAGGCTAAAATTGAAGCTCGTATAGTTGAAATCGAGGCTATGCTTAAAAATGTTGAAATAATAAGTGATGTTAAAGGCGCTGCAAAGAGCGTTGTTGTTGGCGTTACCGTAAAGGTTTACGATGCTGAGTATGACGAGGAAAACGAGTATCGCATCGTAGGTTCAACCGAGGCTGACCCCAGAGCAGGAAAGATTTCCGATGAATCTCCCGTTGGTAAAGCCCTTATGGGTAAAAAGGTTGGCGATGAGGTTATCGTTGAGGCTCCCGGTGGCGAGTTTAAGCTTAAGATAGTTGGAATTTCTAAGAAGTAAAAACATTCTTCCGGAAGGATGGAAAATAAATGGCACAAAATAATGTAAATAATAACGAAATGCAGGATTTAAATGAAATACTGCGTGTTCGCCGTGAAAAGCTTGCGGCCTTAAAGGAATCGGGTAATGACCCCTTCGTTATAACAAAGTTTGATTTTGATAACGATTCAAAGAATATTAAGGAAAACTTTGAAGAGTTAGAGGGCAAGGATGTTAAAATAGCAGGCAGAATAGTTGCCCGCAGAATAATGGGTAAGGCAAGCTTTGTCGGCCTTTCCGATTCAACGGGTAAAATTCAGCTTTATGTTCGCCGTGATGATGTTGGCGAGGATGTTTATGCCGGCTTTAAAAAGTGGGATATCGGTGATATCATCGGTGTCGAGGGCTTTGTTTTCAAAACTCAGACAGGGGAGATATCGGTTCACGCAAAGGCAATAAAGCTTCTTTCAAAGTCGCTTCTTCCTTTGCCTGAAAAGTTCCACGGTCTTACTAATAATGATCTTCGTTTCCGTCAAAGATATGTTGATCTTATTATGAACGAGGGCGTTAAGCGTAATTTTGTTATCCGTTCACAGTTTATAAAGTACATGCGCTCATATCTTGATAATATGAATTATATTGAGGTTGAAACTCCAGTACTTAATACAATAGTAGGCGGCGCTGCTGCCCGTCCCTTTATAACCCACCATAACACTCTTAATATCCCTATGTATATGCGTATAGCAACCGAGCTTCCCTTGAAGCGTCTTATCGTAGGCGGTATGGACCGTGTTTATGAAATCGGCCGTATTTTCCGTAACGAGGGTATGGATCCTAAGCATAATCCTGAATTCACAACCGTTGAGCTTTATCAGGCATATGCTGATTTCCATGATATGATGGATATTGCTGAGGGTATTATCTCGGGTGCCGCAAAGGAAATTTTGGGTAGTTATGAGGTTGAATGGTTAGGCGAAAAGATTGACCTTACTCCCGGCTGGCGCAGACTTACTATGGTTGATGCCGTTAAGGAGTATGCAGGAATTGATTTCGGTGCTATAACCGATGATGAGAAGGCGGTTGCCGCTGCAGAGGCTATCGGCGTTGAGCTTGCCGAAACAGCCGATAAAACCTGGGGTAACGCTTTGTATGCTTGCTTTGACCAAAGGGTAGAGGAAAAGCTTATTCAGCCTACATTTATAACAATGTATCCCGTTGAGGTTTCTCCCTTAACTAAGGCTTCCCCTGAGGATCCCCGTCTTACCGAGCGTTTTGAACTGTTTATTTGTCACAGTGAACTTGCAAATGCCTATTCAGAGCTTAATGACCCAATTGTTCAGCGTGAACGCTTTGAGAAGCAGTTAGAGCTCAGAGAACGTGGTGACGATGAGGCAGAGATGCTCGATGAGGATTTCTTAACCGCTATGGAATACGGTATGCCTCCCACAGGCGGTATGGGTATCGGTATTGATAGAGCAGTAATGCTTCTAACAGGCTCGGATTCTATTCGAGAAGTAATATTGTTCCCCACAATGAAGCCCCTCACAGAGTAAAACCAAGCCGCAAACGCTTATTTCACAGCGTCTGCGGCATTTTGTTAATCCAAAACAATGTTCGAAATTTAGGTTTACGACAGATTTACGACAAATATTTTTTCGAACAACTCCAAAACCTTACGACAAATGCGTGCCGTAAATTGAATTTCTATTGTAAAACCAAGGATTTTTTGATAGAATATAACAAAGCATTAATTCATAAAACAGTCTTGTTAAAAATGATATTTGGAGGAACAGTATGTTCTATAAAATGATAGAGAACAAGTGCAAAGAGTGGTATGCTTCCGAGCAATGCACTGTTCGTAATTTAATTGAATATATAGAGAAAATCGGGCAAATGAGAGATGCTCAGATTGAAGCTATCAAGGTTTATCTGTTCCTCAAAATCGGTTGTGAATGCAAGCCTCTGGAATTCTTGTTTAGATACGGTTGCTTTAACTCTATTAATTTGAACGATATAGAGTTGTCTACAGCAACTCGTGAATACTTAGAGGAAAATCCTGCGGCAACGGCATTATTCGAATATGCTCGTTTGACCAATGATAAAGGTGAACAGGTTTCCGAAAAACTTGAAAAGCAAATCAAGAAAGATCCGTCAAGTATTGACTATGATGGTTTCTTCCGAACTGCTTTTTACGGTGTTTCCTATACCGATTATCTGTTTAGTCTTCCGATGGGCGCGGGCAAGACATATTTGATGGCTGCATTTATCTATCTTGATTTATATTTCGCTCTGAACGAGCCTGCAAATCCTGCTTTTGCCCATAACTTTATCATTTTTGCACCGTCTGGGTTGAAGTCCTCTGTTGTACCGAGCCTTAAAACGATTCAGAACTTCAATCCCTCGTGGATCATTCCCGAACCTGCGGCAACAGATATCAAGCGAATGATCTCCTTTGAAGTATTGGATCAGGGAAAGACCGCAAACAAATCTAACAAAACCAAGAACCCGAATGTTCAAAAGATTGCTAATCATCAGCCGCTTTCCGAACTTTTCGGTTTGGTTGCTGTAACTAACGCCGAAAAGGTTATCCTTGACCGTATTCAAGAGAAAAACGGTCAGATTAGTATGTTTGAAGAAAGTGACGACGAGAAGGACAGACAAGCTAATGAGCTTCGTAACCTTATCGGTAAATTGCCGTCCCTTTCCATCTTCATTGACGAGGTGCATCACGCTGTTAGCGATGAAATAAAGCTTCGTGCTGTCGTAACTAAATGGGCGCAGAATAACACCGTCAATTCTGTTATCGGTTTTTCCGGTACTCCTTATCTTGAAAAAGCGGAAAAGTTCAAGGTAGTAGATTCTCTTTCGGTAGGTACGGCTGAAATTACAAACATCGTTTACTATTATCCTCTTATTGATGGTGTAGGCAACTTTTTAAAACGTCCTGTCGTAAAAATTGCAGATATCGCAGACAGTAGTTTGATTATCGAAAAAGGTGTCAGAGAGTTCCTTGATACATACAAGGACACTGTCTATGCCGATGGACTGACTGCCAAACTTGGTATCTACTGCGGTACTATCGAAAAAT
>JAGBBN010000020.1:0-27728 GCA_017938445.1 Clostridia bacterium
GCCAGTATAATACTGATGGTCATACTTATAAATTTAAAATTGGAACGCCCGGCTCTGCCTTTAAACACTATTGATTCCTCCCGGAATTATCTTCTTTGCTGTCTGTATTCCTTGGGGGTTATTCCCACAATATCCTTGAATCTCTTGGAAAAGTTTTTATAGTTCTTATATCCAACCTTTTCGGCTATATGATTAAGGGCATAGCCTTGGATAATAAGCTCCTTGGCCTTTTCTATTCTGTATTCAGCGAGATACTGAACAAAGCTAGTTCCCATATGTCGCTTAAAGAATCTGGAAAAATATTCCTTGCTCATATAGAATTTACCCGAAATAATTTCAAGGGAAATATCAAGATTAAAATTATCCTCAATATATTTGAGAATATTATCAAGACGCTTTTTGTTTACATCCTTTTCATCGGTAGCACTGCCGAATATATCCTTAAGAGAGGAATATGTTTTGATATCATACTTAATGAAGATACCGTTTTTTGCCATTTCCTCCGAAAGCTTATTAACATATTCATCTATAAGCTCCTTTGAAAGGTCCTGCGCCTTATGGAACAAGCCTATGAGTATTATAACGTTTGAAAAGCTATCGATAAAATACACATCGGGGTTATCGGTTAAAAGCTCACCGAAGAAATGGTGACGGATTTCCTCCCATTTTTCCAGATTAGACTGCATTTTAACCTCTAATACAAAGCCCGAGAAATTATTGTTAAGCTCAGCAAACTGCTTCTTTTCAATATCGCTGAAATTATCATAGGGTAGCTTTAAGGCTTTTTTGAGAAGGTTACGGTTGATTTCTCTTTCAATTAAAACCTTCTTTTGCTTGAAAATAACATTTTTCTCAGAACGAAGTTCTTCAATTATCTCACTGATCTCACTGTAAAGGTCTACTGCATAGCCTGAATGGGCTAAATCGATAGCGGTTCCACCTGCCATCCAAAGGGACCACTTGGAGGCTATCTGAGAATCGAGGATAAACTCTAACTTAGTGTTGGGAAGAAGCTTCTCAAGCTCCTTATTAACTTCGGTGAGAACCTCGGGATAATCCGCCTGCTCACTGAAGCCCATTGCCCACTTAAGGGTTACCTCGCCGCCGTTGTCACCGCCGCCGCCACAACCGGCGAACACGCCAGCCAGCAGCATAAGTGACATAACTAATGCCAAAAGTCTTTTCATTTTCTTCACCTTTCCTTTTATATTATATTTTTTGAATTAACCTTTTACTGCGCCAACCATAACGCCCTTTGAGAAATATCTCTGGAAGAAGGGGAATATGGCTATCATCGGACCTGCCGCAACAACGCACATTGCAAATTTAACCGTTTCAAGGGGTATTTCTGCCGCCTGAACCGAGGAAGGATTCATCTGCATTGACTGCTTAATAAAGTTTGCCTCCTGCAATATGAGCTGCAACAGATATTGAAGTGTATAAAATCTTTTATCCGAAATATAGTAAAGTGTTGTTTCAAAGCTATTCCAACGGCTCATAAGGCCCATAAAGCTATAGGTAGCAAAGGTGGGCAGCGAGAGCGGAAGCATTATCTTTGCAAATATCTGCATTTCTGATGCACCGTCAAGCTCAGCTGACTCGCTTAAGGATATGGGCACCTGTTTAAAGAACGCACGGTAAATAAATATCGTATATGCCGATACCATACCTGCAACGAAATAAACAAGAATGTTATCCTTAAGGCCGAAAACCTTGGTGTATATAAGATATGTAGGAGCAAGACCACCGTGGAATATCATTGTTATAATAAGGGGTATTATTATAATCTGCTTCCAGGTGAATTTATCACGGGATATTGCATATCCGCAGATTGCCATAATAACGTTATCAAACAATGTTCCCACAAAGGCATAAAGAGCGGTTACACCGTAAGCACTGATTATGCTATCGGGATTTGCAAATACATATTTATATGCATCTGTTGTGAAATCTCTTATAAAGGGAGCGTAGCCGTAACGCATTACTGCGCTTTCTCCCGAAAGGGAGGTTGCTATTATTACCAAAAAGGGAACGATAAACAAGAGCAAGCTTACGCTTAAATAAAGGTTCAAAAAGAACTGCGCTGTTTTACTTCTTTTATTCACTTAACTCTCTCCTTCCCTTAAAATACTGCGTTATCGGGGCTGATTTTCTTAACTACGGTATTAACTATCAAAAGCAGTGAGCCGCCCACTAAGGACTGGAACATACCAACCGCCGAGGTCTGGCCCATATTACCCGAAACCAATGTACGGTAGATATATGTATCAATAACATCGGTGGTGGGATAAAGCGCCGGAGAATCCATAGGCACCTGATAGAACAAACCGAAGCCTGCCGTCATAACGCTTCCTACTGCAAGAATTGCAAGGATTGAAATAATAGGTGTTATTGTGGGAATCATAACGTGGAGAATAACATCCTTAAGGTTTGCACCGTCAAGCTTAGCGGCTTCTATAAGGCTGTTATCTATTCCCATAAGTGCGGCATAGTAGATTATACAGTTCATACCTACTGCCTGCCATACGTGGAAGAAAAGCAATATAACAGGCCAATATTTAGGCTCTGAATACCAGCTTATTTCTGTTCCTCCCAAGGCTTTGACTACCGTATTCGCCATACCGTATTCCGAGCTGAACAAGGTGAATGCGATATAAGCAACTAAAACCCAGGAAATAAAGTTTGGCAGAGTGTAAACCGTTTGGTACACCTTTAATGCTCTGTTGCTTGCCACAAAATAGAACATAAATGCAAGTCCTATTGAGCAAACTGTTTTAACTATGTAAAACAGGAAGAAATATCCTACCGTATTACCCAAAACGTGGGTTACATCGTTAGATGTGAAAAAGTATTCAAAATGCTTGAGTCCTACCCAGGGGCTTCCCCAGATACCGTCAATATAGTTGTAATCCTTAAAGGAGACAATCATACCAAACAGCGGTAAGAACTTAAAGCATATTACATAGAACATTACTGGCAGACACATTACCAAAAAAGGTATATTCTGCTTAAATGTTCCTTTCTTTTTAAGTGCTAAATTACTCATTTTTACTCTCCTTTAGATTATTGTTTTACCTGTGCCTCCCTTTAAACAAGGGAGGCTTTATTTTTTCACTCAATAATCTAAGTTAAAAGGCTTTCTCTGATAAGTAACGCATCACGAAGTGTTACTATACCATCCTCATCATAATCGGCGGCAAGGAAATTCTTGTGGCCAAGAATCAAAAGTCCGTCAACGTTATCCTTAACTCCCTTTCCGGTTTCATCAAATAAAATCATACCAACAAGATAATATCTGATATAGGTTACATCCTTAAGGGTTACCTTGCCGTCAAGGTTAACGTCACCCTTTATGAAGGATGTCGCTGTGCTTCCGTTGTCGCCGATAACCATTGCATTATAATAGCCCATTGAGTTCTTATTGTTCTCATGTTCAAGATCGTTAAGAACACTGCTCTTATAATCATAGGAGCATCCGCTGAAATCGTTGTTATAAACAGTCATACCGTCAAAGAAGCCATAATCGTTGGTGCTGGCAGTTGTCAAAGCATACTCAGCCTTATCAACGAAATTATCTTCAAATATAATATCGGCAATCTGTCTTGTTCCTATTGCAGCTACCTGGAAGTTAGCTCCGTTAACAAAATTATTGTTTCTAAATAGGAATCCACGGCCACCGGTTGTATAATCGGTATGCATATAAATCTTAACGTGAGTATTACCAACGTGACCTGCAACGTTACCGTCTGAGCCGCCGCTTCCCTCACCGTGAACATAGTTTGTTGCGGTGATGGTGTTGTTTACATATGATTCATACCATAGACATGCATAAACCGCATTAAAGTATACGTGTCCAAAGAAGCCCGAAGCAGTATTACCATCGTAAATACCGCCTATATCAGAGCCGTAGGTTCCGTAGCATCCACCGTCCCTGAAAGAGCAGTTTATAACATATCTTCTCTCACGGGGTTCCTCAATATAAACCTCGCTGTTTCGGTTGGGGTTAACAGCAAATGGCTGGTTTACAACGAGATATGAATAGTCACCTTCAGTAAATACATCCACTATCTTTCTTGCCTGACCAACACCCTGTCCTGTGGCTACAATCAGCATTTCCTGATTATAGGCATCTTCTTTGAAGGGCTTATTTTTTGTAACTCTGAAGGTTATACCTTCCTTATACTCAGCGCCAAGATTCCACTCAGCCGCAAGCTCAGGCGTTACAAACTGAATCGCACCTCCCCAGTTCCACTTACCGTCATTAAGCAACAACTCGTGGTTATTCTGGGTTTGCTCGAAATACTGGTTTCTCGCAACATAAGCATGAGCAAGACCCATAAACTGAGGACCGTCCGGTCCGAACTTACTATCCTCAATAATAGCGCCGTAGGAAGAGGTTCCGTGGAAGGTACCCTTCATAATATGGCTGTTTCTAACCTGCAGATACTCGGTATGCATATATGCCGCACGGCAGGCAGAGCTTGTAAGCTGCTTATCTGTACTTAATATATAACCGTCAAACTGAACGTTTGAGCCTGTTATAGAAAGGCTGAAGGAATCCTTCATTTCCTGCATTAATGCAATTTCTATTTCTGGTGTAGTCATTAAAGAGTTTGCGTGGCCGCTCTGTCCACCGTTTGAAGGCTGACCGTTACGGCGATAGAAATAAGCATTAATATTTGTTACATAAATATTTTTATTTTCAGAGTAATCGTATTTGCTTTCGCTCTTCTTATAGGTCTTAATATAGTTATAAGCACGGGTTCCTCTGAGTGAAATATCTCTGATTTCAAAATTTTCGGTGCCGGCTAAGAGTGTATCGGGAAGCTCAAAGTATTTCCACTTGATAGCGTTCCACACAATCATTGATACCTCGGCTCCATCGCCCTTAAGAACAACGTTTTCGGGAATAAAGAGCGTATCAACAACGCTGTAAATACCCGATGTATCAGCGCCGTTCTTGTTTCTACCCGTTGAGGGAAGATAAACGATACCGCCGCCGTTTTTACCGGCTGCAATAAGGGCATTCATTATAGCGCCTGTATCGTTTTCGTTACCGTCACCAATAGCACCGTAATCAAGAACGTTAAATACCTTTTGGGGCCAGCTTGCACGAATATCATCGGCAATAATTATCTTATCGGGAGCGGAATATGCATAGTTTGTGCCGTATCCGTTATGAACAAGCACTGCATACTCGCCCTTGGGAAGATTGCTAGGTACCTTTAAGGTGATATTATAATTATCATTTTCATAAATCGAGAGATGCTTTTCGGTATTATTGTTAAAGAAATAATCGGTGTTTGTTGTAAGATTTCTTAGAACCACGGTAATATCGTCTGCATTTCCTGTGGGGGCAAGGTTATGACCGATAATACGGATTGTACCGCCCTGAGAAGCCGACTTACCGTCATTACCCATAACCGCTGAAATGAATGGACGGTTAATAAGAATTACCTTTTTCTCCTGTCCTTTATAAGCGGGGGTTAATTCAACTGCATAAATTCCCTTTCCAAAATCTTTAGGTATAATGAACTGGAAGGAATCCTCCGCAACGTGGAGGAACTTAATATTGGTTGCAGCCGAGAAATCAATATCAACATCCTTTGCGGGAATTACATAGGATTTACCGTTATTTTCAAAATTGCCTTCCTCTAAATATCCGTAATCTGTGATTACGTCATTCATATTTTCAAGGAGCAGCATTTTTGCCGATTTAACGGTATAACCAAGCTTTGCACCCGAAACGGTTACGATATCATCCTCGCCGTGCCAGGTATTACCTGTGTTGTAAACAAAGATTTCTTTGGTTACCTCATCGATATCCCAGTCACCCTTAACAAACTCAGCATAAACATCATCAACATAAACATACTTTGAAGGATGCTTATTGGAAAGACCGCCATTATCGTTAAAACCTATAGCGATTCTTCCCGATTCAAAATATGCTTGAGTTACTGCATATGATACCTTTTCGGAATCTGTAAAGATTATGGTTGCATTTTTATCGTCAAGAGAAATCTCAACGTCAACCCAATCAAATACATTCAGCCTTTCTTCCTTATTTGTGGCATATGCATAATTATGTACGCCACCTAACATCTTGGTTATGTTGTATCGTCCTGAATCGTCCGTTAAACCGCCACCATGATAATTGTTTTTATCCTTATAGGAATGAATTATTCTTGGCGGGTTAAAGCCTGTATAACCTTCATATTTAACACGAAGCTTTAATTTAACCATTTTGCCCATCTGAGGCCAGTAGGTGTTTGTGGGAGTGATATAAATTACATTACCCTGAACCTTAAGAACACTGTTGGACTCATTGCCTACCTCAGGAACTGCATCGGCAATATAATCCTCAGAGCTTGCATAATCAATCGCCCATTTATCAAGACCCGATTCAAAGTCGTCATAGAAAGGTGTAAAGTCCTCCCCATCCTGACGAAGGGCAAATTTCTCTGCCATTGCCTTTAGTAATTCACCCTCATCGTATAAAGCCATCTTCCCGATGGGATTCATTCTGTTATATTCCATTAAAGCGGCATAAATGGCGGCTTTATCTGCTATAGTTACGCTATCAAGGGTTTTAGCAAGAATTGCTTTATGATTTTCTCTGAATAAATCAACATTTTCATCCTTGATTACAGAACATAAAGCTTTTAACTTTACTATGATACCGTTATTATCCTCAAGATATTTCTGATCGATGGCCCTAAGACCGTAAAAAGCAGCTATTGCGGCAGTTATGCGTTCTTTCTGACTATCCGTAGCATTCGCAGAAGGAGTCATATTAAGAACATCGGCATAATCATTTAAAAATGCCTTTATAGACTGCATATCATTTTCATTATCAGCAAGGGTCCAATTAATATTGATATTGCTGAAATAAACCTTATTATTGATATTTCCTGCATTTACATTGGCAGCAGTGCAATTTCCTGCTCCTATACCTATATTAAACTTCGTACTGTTGCTGAAGAAATTACATGTAAGAGTTTTTGAACCAACAACCGTACCGTCAGATACTAACTCAAAGGTAACATCGGTATAGGTTGAATAATATTTATAGGAAACATTAAGTGTATACCACTTATTTAATGAAGCGCCTGAAATTTTCCAGTTGTTAATCGGCATAGTAGCGGTGCCGTTAGTATTAACCTGCGCACGTAAATTCAATACGCCGCTATCTATAGTCCACTGGAGTCTGCCCCAATTGTTTATATCCTTATAGTAGAAATAAACGCAGGCGTTGGCATCCTGAGTGCTGACGGCTTCAAAATTAACGTCAACTGAATATTTAGTTATCTTGGAGCCTTCCTTATTAAAAGCATCCTTAATAACTGCAATACTTCTCTGGCGGTTATTTGCTCTGTATTCAGGTAGGTAAGCCTTTTTACCGCCAACAGTTACAATTTCATCATCCTTGGTTTTAGCGGATTCTTCTAGCTCCTGACCGGGGGTATTGATAGCAGGACTTCCGCCTAAAATCTGCCAAACCTTATTGAATAAAACCTCATTTTCAAAATCAATGCCCGTTATTCCGGTTGTGCCGAAATAATCAATTTTAAGTGCATTAATTTTATCCTTAAGGGGGGTTGAAACTGCGGCTTTAACATTATCGGATAACGCTGCATAATCCTCTATTGCAGATAAGAAGAGATTAAGCTCATCATCATTAGAGATTGAACCGATGCTCAATAAACCGTTGTACTTTGCTTCGAATTCCTTAGAAACAACTGCGCCCTCTAAGCTCTGCAAAAGAGCAAATTCGGTTACGAGAGCCGCCTTTGCATTTGCAGAAAGGCTGTTATACTCATCAAGGGCTGCTAAAATTGCCGCCTTATCCCCCGCTGTAACCGTTGAGGTTGTGAGATCCAACACAGTAGCATGCTCAGCCTTGAAATAAGCTGAGACTGAAACCGCTTCTAAGCTCTGCAAAAGAGCAAATTCAGTAGCTAAAGCTTCCTTAGAGGGAGCGTTAAGCTTTTCAAAAGCCTCTAATGCGGATAAAATATCATCCTTATGAGCGGCATTAGCCGTTTCAGGTGTTAAGGCCAACACCTCGGCATATTTGTTTTTAAAAACCGAAACCTCTAAAACTGCCTGTAAGCTTTGAAGCTTTTCCTGTTCTTCAGTAAGCTCATCCTTGGTTGCCGAAGACAAAGCCTCATACGCCTTAACTGCCGCTAAAATAAGCTCTGTATCAGAATCCTTAAGATTTTCCTCCGAAAGATTCAGAACATCGGCATAAATGCTCTTAAACTGAGCGGCTGTTAATTCATAGGTAAGACTTATATTATCAAAATAAACTAAATCGTTTATATTGTTGCCGGAGCCATAACCTACACGGGCGCCGCTGTTAAATGCATCTGTAGTATAATTTATTGTTTTAATTTCTGTACCTGTAGCCTTATCGGTAAATGTAAATGTGAGATTCGTACCAAGAGCGGTATAATCATAATCAACCTTAATATTTATCCATTTACCTGTTTCGCCGAGGCTTACATTATAACTATTTCCGTAACCTGCACTTGTGGGAGCTGATGCATTGCCCTTAGCATACATAAATCTTACATCTACTACACCACCGGTTACCTGAAACTCTATACGCTGCCAGTTATAGCGATCCTTAAAATAGAAATATATACCCGGATTTCTATCAAAGGAATTGCCTGCATCAATTCTTACATCGGTTGAGAAAGAATTGATTTGAGCATCCATATATTCTTCCTTGACGGTGAATATACGGCGCTTACGGTTAACGCTTCTATATTCAGGAAGAAGCACCGTATTACCCTCATCCATGGTATCAGCCACAAGCTGAGCCGCCTGAGTCTGAGTTGATGCGGTTTCTCCTCCTGTTGCGTGCCATATATCAATATCGGGAGCGCTTTCCCAAGCAGAATTAAAGATGTTTGCGCCTTCGAAATCATATTCTGTTACAAGATATGAAGATTTTAACGAATTGAGCTTTGCACCCTCACTTGAAAGCTCAGCCTTAGTGGCATCGCCTAAACCGTTAAATTCATTTATAGCTACAAATAATCTGTCTGCCTGAGCAGGAGTTATAACTGCCGAAAGAGATAATATATCGGCATATTTTGTTGCAAACTCGCCGGCTATTTCAGCCTCACTCTGAGAAAACTGAGCAACAAAATTATCAAAATAAACTATGTTTTTATTGCTTCCTGTTGCAACTACACCAATTCTGAAATTATCGCTATATGCATTATATCCGCTTTCCTCAAAGCTTTTTGTATAAGCAATAGTTTCTGTTTCGTTACCTGCACTGAAAACGGCTGTAACGGTTAACTTGTTTTCTTCGATTTTTGAATAATCATAGGTTATTGTTACGGTTATCCACTGACTTGTTGTGATTTTTGTTGAGGTTTTTCTGGTTGAGCCGATTGCACTGGAACAATTAACCGTAGCAGAACCCTGTGTTGCACCTTCCTTATAGAAAACATCAAGCCACTGATAGTTAAGATATCCGTTATAGGAATTAATCTGCAATGCAAGTCCGTTATATTCATTTATTCTAAGAGCATATATACCGGGACTTGAATCTGCATTGCTTGAATTTCCGGTACCTGCCACATAGAAGGAACTTGTTATGGTTTCTAATTTTCTGTCATCGGGAAGATAGTTGGTTTTAACCGCCGTCATACCCGATGCTCTGCCCTGACTCTGAGCAGGCTTTAAAACTGTCTTTCCATCATGAGTAGTAGCAGAAGAAGCCGCTGAAATACTGGGAGAGGTAGACATTCTGTAATTTGCCGCCATATCTTCCCATCTATCTAAATTTTCAAAATCCTCGCTAAAGGTTTTGGGTGATACTGCAGAAATCATTCCGCTGAAGGGAATCGAAACAACAACTATAGCAATACTCAAAACCAAAGCTAAAGCTCTGCCGAATATACTTTTATTCATATTTCAAATCCCTCCTTTTAATATTTGTACCACTTGTTTTCAACATACTCCTTAACTATATCGGGAACGGGCTGATCCCAGTTGGAGCATATTTTATTATCATAGGTTTCGCCGTAATAGTCCTCTATCTTGCGAACTACTATATTATCGATATCCGCACCGATACCGTTGGAGTAAATTCCAACCGAGCCTCTGCCTATGCAGTATTTAGTATTATCGGTGTATTTAAGTACCTGTTTGCCATCCCAATAAACAGTGATGGTATTATCGAAACATACGATTTTTATTTTAACCCAACGGTCAGCATTTTCCTTGCCGAAATAATCAAGCTCGTAATTTACTACACAATCGCAATTTTCCTTATGTGAACAAAGAATTGCGCCTTCGCTATTTTGAAGATTCGTAGGCTCATGGCCTATGTTAGCTTTACCAAGTACCCTGCCTATCGATAATCTGTTACCCTTATTGAAATATACAGCATAATATCTGTAACCATACTGCGCCGTATCCATAAATCTTGTCATAAAGGTAAGATTTTTAGCTTCATCCTCAAGGTGGGCTGAATTTATAAACACATCCGCTTCAAAGGAGTAATCCGACCAGTCTCTCGGATCGGTTCCGTTCACCTTATCGGCAACATAATAAGCTGTATCAAAATCCTTTCTAAGGAAATAATTATCCTTAGTTTCATTTAAAATAACAGTTTCGTTGGTATCTTCACAGTCGGTCCTCCAAATAGGATTATAAACTGCTTTGTTTTCATCGGTGTTGGTTAGAATGTCACCATCACTAAAGGTTTCTCTGAGTAAAACCTCATCGGATACGATGTTATCATCGGGAAGAACAACCTTTTCTTCCTCTTCAACAACACCGCCGCCACCTGTGGGCTCCTCATACTTTGTTCCCTCGGGGGCATCAATTTTAATGCTTAAACCATCAAATACAACGGTATCTATATTTTCCTGAACACCGGAATAGGCTTCAAGACCAACATAAATCTTTTCACCGTGTATAAAGTTAAGGGAAGGAGAAAGCTTAGCATAGGTTCCGCCACCGTTTGCCCAGTAGCAGGTAACCTTGCCGTTTTTTAGCACCATCTTAAGCTTAATAGGCATCTTAGGAGTTATTTCTCCACGGGGGCCTGCCATACAGCCTGTGCCGTCAGCCGTTCTGTAAACTGCGATATAATCACCGGGACGAATTTGCAGGTTAACACATGAAGCATCGTTTCCAAGTCCTGAACGAATCATAATTCCGCAAGCTGCATTCATAAATAACTGAGGACCAAGCTGTGTTATGGTTGTTTCAACCGTTAACTCTGCTTTAGAGCCAAAATTGAAATTGTACTCTTTGTAGGCAAAATCAAAGTCATCGGTTCCCCACCAAACGTTATAGGAGTTGGTTATCATTTTATAAATGGAAGAACCACTCTCGTGGTGATAAGAACTGGTTTTTGAGGTATCCCAGCTTTCATATTCACCCTTTATTTGCACATATGTAAGGTCAGGATTTATGTCCTCCTTAATGGTTACGTTATCCGCACTTGCAACAAAGCTTGAAACAGCTGTGATTACAAGCACAACAATAACAGCTAAAGAGGTAATTAATATTTTTTTGTTTTTAAGGTTTATTTTTAATTTCATACCTCTATAGCCTCCTCTGCATCGTTTTCATCTGTTAAACCAAGCTTCTTCTTGAGCTTGTAATGATATATATATGAATAAACTGCACATATAACCGAAACTGCAAGTAAAATAAGTAACCAATAAATGACCTTAGTCATATTCTTCTTAAGGTACTTGGTTATTATATTTTCCTTGGTATTTGTAACGGTTTTTATTATAGTTTCAGTTGTTCCGCCATTATTCGAGCCTTCGCCCGAACCACCCTCCGGGCTTATTGCCTCAAGGGATTCAACCGTTGCTAAAAGCTTAAGTAGGTTTTCATATTTAGGTTTAAGGTATTCCTTAACCTCATCGGATAATTTGCCATACTCAGAAATAGCAAGTTCAATAGCGGTTTTATCACCTAAAGAAACATTATTTACGTTTTTAGTTAAAACCTTAAGCCAAACCTTCTGATAAACAGCGGCATCCGCTTCAATGGCTTTTTGCTTTGCATCGGCATCAATTACCGCATCAAGCTTTTCCTTTAATGCCTTAATTGCAGCAATTTCTTTAGTAAGCTTTGCTTTTGACATATCGCTTAAAGTATCAGCAATCATAGCAGCTTCAGTTACAATACCTATGGAATCTCCAGGAGAGAAAAGAAAATCACTTTCGGGAAGAGTCCATATTTTTGAATATGTAGCCTTAAAGTCCGCTACCTGAAGAGCCGATTCAAGAGCTTCCTCCAATGCGGGTATCTTATTCTTGATATCGTTGCTTAACCTGTTTTTGATAACGGCATCCAGCTTGGAATAAGCGGAAGCTACGATATTAATTGCCTCTTCATCGGCAACTGTTACCTTATTTAAATCCTTTTTAAGTATGGGATTATCATTAACAAAGGCTTTTGCCGCCTTATCGAGTTCGGCGTTTTTAGCCTCTTCAACCTTTGCGTTATAGCGGCTTTTTGCAGAATTGAATACCTCATAAAGCGGATTCTGCTTGAAAGCAAGCTTTTGCTGAGAGGTAAGTTTAGCGAAAGCCTCCTCTGCCGCCGCTATATCGGTTGCAGATTCCGCCGTAACGGTTTTAAGCTTTTCAACAAGAGTTATAAAATCTGCAGGAACATTAGCAACCTTTAAATTAACGGTTTTAGTACTGCCTGACAGGTTTATTTTGTTATGATCAGCAGTTGAATCAAAGGCAGAAACAACTGTCAGCTTAAAATCTGCGGTTGTATCTGCAGAAAATCCTAAAACATTAAAGCTAAAGGTTAAAAATTCACCGTTTACTGAGTTTGAAGCCTTGGTTGTATCAAAAACAGCAGATATTATTCCGCTTTTTTTGGTATTAACCATAAGACTGGCATAGTTATCAGTGAAGAGATAACTATGAGAACCGTCAACAAACTTGAACTTTGCCGAATCATACTCAAGCTTTATTTGTAATCCGCCGAGATTTATGGCAGAATCGGTTTTTATTCTGACTGTAAGTGTATCATCGATTTCAAAATCATTTGCGAGGGAATTAGCCTGTTTTGAAGCATCCCATACATAGGTCTCCATTGAAAGCTGCGGAGCTTCAGCCGATGTAATACAATTTACAGGAAAAGCCAATATTGTGAGCACTAAAACCCACAGTAGCATTTTTTTGAATTTCATAGTGTTTTCTCCCGAAATTTATTCGTTTTCTAAATCCTCGTCTTCCTCATCGCTCTCTCGCACCTTTTTGAGCAATTTATAGGTTTTAACATTGTTGAAAATACAGAAGGCTATGGCGCAGCATATCAAAACCGAAAGAACTATAACCAAAATTATTTCGGGTGCTGTAAGGTTAGCGGAAGCAGCGGCTTCGCTATCCTCAAATTTACCTACTGCTTCGTAACAAGCGAGAAGATTATCTTTTATTTCCGGATCCAAAGCACCCTGAGCTGCTTCGGGAAGAATGGTATATAAATTGTAAAGGTACTCAATATTTTCCTTATCGGAAGCCTTAACCTTTTTAGCGGAAGGCAGCTTGCTGCCCTCTTCCTTAAGGGTTAAAAGAACTTCCTCCTGAATAGATACCTTTGCATTTAAGAACTTGCTTCGAACCTCTGTAGGAAGGTCAACTAATGTATCTTCGGAAATCTTATCGTAGATAATCTGAGCATCGATTAATGCCTTCCAGTTATCCTTATTTAATGTTTCGGGAAGTGAATTAACAGCCTCTATAAACTTTGCAAGAAGCGCTTCCTGGGATTCTCCCTGTGAATCCTCCACAACGGTTGTGCTATCGCCCGTTGTTGCGCCGCCGTTTGCCGAATCACCCGTATTTGTAGAAGGAGCCTCTGTTACTGCGCCGGGTTGATATTTGGAAGTATCGGAAACTACGCCTATACCTGTTAAGGTGGGGTATGTACCTGAGGTATCCCAGCCTTCAAGTCCTGTAAAAGCAGCCTTAATATCAGCGGCAGAGCCTTCTTTAAAGCCTAACATAAAGCTTTTTGTTCCCGAAAGTGTCCAGCAGTTTGTTACAGACGGTGTATAGGTTTGTGCGCCATCGGTTGTGGTTCCTATTGCATAGCAGTTTTCATAGGAAGAGCCGGCTTCACGGTCACCGCCGAAATTAGTTACTTCCTGACCGCCGCCCTTTGTATTACCTGTAGCATAGCAGTTTGAAACATTGCTTCCGAAAACAGAGCCTAAAAGGGATGCAGCACCACGGTGCATACAGGAAACATCACCCGTAGCATAACAGTTTTCAACTACGCTGTTTCTCGAGCAGCCCATAAGTCCGCCAACCATAAACAAGCTCTTGCTTGTAACCGAAGCTGTGCTGTAACAGAAGGATACGGCACTGTCGGTAGCATCACCGATAAGTCCGCCGCTTCTGGCAGCCTTGCCCTTAATAGCACCGGATGAAGCGCAGTTTGTTATAGTACAGCCATTTGCCTGACCAACCAAAGCTGCCGCATTCATTTCATCCATGCCGTATCTTGCATTTTTATAAAACTCGCTTCCGGTGTTCTCACCTAGGTTTTCATTTGTAATGTCAACATCCATTACATAAATTCCTGTAAAGATTGCACCCGAAGCCGCACCGAAGAGAGCTGCCTCCATTCTGTGCTTGCCGGGTTGGTAAGTATCCTTTTTGATTAGCGGAATAGCCGCTACGCTTATTTTTAAATTTTTGATTATGTATTTGGGAGTGTTATCGGAATTCAGTTCACAGGTAAATGTACCTGTAAAAGGTCTTTCAAGATTTCCAATAGGTGTGAAATTAGCAATGGAAGAAAGGTCAATAGTGTTAGCCAACTTATAGTGAGCATCCACCTTTCTTCTCATATCCTGAAGCTGCTCGGCAGTTTCAACAAGATAAGGGTCTGCCTTTGTTCCGCTTCCCTTATAAGCTGCAGCAGATACAGGCATAGCCACTACAAGAGAACTCATCAATATAACCGCACACAGCAGCACGGATAATACTGTTTTTTTGTTCTTAAAATTTTTCATTCCAAACATAGTTTAAAACCTCCCGATTTTTTCCTAATACAATTTTATCATTAAGACACTTTTATTCATATTCCTATTTTTTGATTTTCTTCCCTTTTATTGACCAATTTGTGCAAAAAAACGCAAAAAAGTTGACTTTAATTGTGCAACAAATAAAAAATATTATACAAAAAAGCACATTTGAGCCTGAAATAGTTCAAATGTGCTTTTTACCTTTTATGCTTTTCTGTATTCAAAAATTGTACTGCTTCGTTTATTTGCTAATTCAATCACTAACTGATTTTCTCCCTTGAAAACCAGCCCGTTATCAAGATTTTCGTAAATATATTTTTCGTCCTGTTTTGTTCCCTTAAGGGTAAGCTTTACGGTATCAAAGGGAGATTCACATCTTCTGAATGCCATAACTATGCCGCTGTCACTTTCCGCATCGTGATACTGCCAAATTGCCCAGGCGGATTCATCAAATTCACTGGAGCCGTGGTTATAAAAATCACAGGAAAGATATTTTCTGATTTTTCTGTATTCATCCACGGTTTTCTTAAGCCAGGCAAAATCTTCTTCATCCATTTCCTGGTATATCGTGTTATAGCATGCCGTTCCCCAGTTGGCGGCATAAGAGCTTCTTATTGCATAGTCATCACTCTTTGTTTTGCTGGTGCAGCCGTTATAGGGGAAATAACACTCAGAGCCTGCATTATGACACTGTAAAACAAGGGGATTTTCATTAAACAAGCACTGATAATCGCTTCGGAAAAATAAGCAGGAACGACGCAGTGTTTCGATATCAAATCTTCTGCCTCCCGAAGCGCAATTATCGATATTAAGCTTAGGATATTTTTCAAGCAATTTATCCCAAAGAGCATACATACCCATAATGTGCTTTATTTCGTTTATTCCTTTACGATTTTCCTCATCATTATCGGCAAAAAGCGGCGCAGGATTCATATTAAAATCCTGTCTGTAGCAGGAAAGTCCCAGGTTTTCAACGTGACCGCTGATATAGTTATAAATATGCTCTCTCGCCTGTTCGTTTCCGTAGTTTATAAGGGCATTATTTTCGTCCCTTTCGCTGAGGAAAAACCATTCGGGATGCTCCTTGACAATACTTGTATCCTTACCTGCACGCTCAGGCTCAATCCATAGCATAAGGTTATATCCCCATTTGTTTGCCGCATCACGAACATCCAGTAAGGCATTTTTGTGAACACTGGTATTTACCTTCCAATTGCCCGCTTGTCCCCACCATCCGGGGTCAGAAGAAGTCGGGCCTATTTCACCCTCTCCGTACCATCCGGCATCTATCCATATATCCTCAATTTTAATTCCGTGATTACCTAACTCATTTATCCTTTTTATCATAATTTCACTAGGCAAAGAGCCCCAAAGCTCATAGGCTAAAATGCCCTCTCTTCTATCCGAATTATCGGTCATATGAGAGATGTATTTTTTCATAAGCCTTCTGAATTTATTGTGCTTATCTTCACCCTTTTCATATTCCATAAAAAGGATGGATGAGGTGCGTATTTTTTCTGTTGGTTTTAGGTAAAACTCAGCATTTCGAAGCCCTGTTTTTATTATGATATCATCACCGTTTCGGGTGAAATCTGCACGCCAGTCACCCGTCCAACCGATAGCTGAAATTATACCCTCTTCGGCTGTATGAATATCAAAAAATGGCGCAGTTTTATCACTGGAACGACAACCTCTGTTCTCAAAATGCTTTGATTTTTCATCCTCAATATAAACATCGTATAAATTAAATTCAAGAGAGCTTTCACGGTCATCAAAATGATAATCTCCGTCACAGCCGTGCATAGCAGTTATACAGGGAAATCCTATTTCTGCCCTGTTAATATTACTTTTGGGCTGAACATTTTTAAGGGTGTAGGCAATATCACAGTCATTTATATCAGATAAAATTTTACTGTTTTGGCTGCCGTTGTTTTCAAACCACAACACCCATTCACAGGCATTAAATTCGCTATATTCCTTGCATTTTACAGTTATAGTAAGGTTTTCATCAACAACATATTTTCCCTCGTTTTCAAACGTTAAATGCTCTCTGCCGTAATTTAAACTAAAGCCCACATTTACCATTTCGTTTATACCTCTTTTTCAATCATATTTATAAGGTTTTGTTTTGCCCATAACGCATATTCTCCCCATTCATCAGGGTTTATAAATGCATCGAGCTCGCCCTCAGATATCCTTGCAGCTTTTCCTTTGGTATCGTTATGCTGCATATGATTTCCAAGAAAAATATCAACCTTTTCGTTCTTTAATCTATCCATAGCAGCGATAAATTTCTCTCTGCAATCGTAGGAAAGGCCATATTTATCGAGGAATTCTCTGCACATTGTATTTATTCCCATTCCTCCGTGAAGCCCTGCTCGATACACCCTCTCTCCATCCGTTACATCAAAGAAATATGACATACAGCCGGGTGTATGCCCAGGTGTTGCTTTTGCAGTTATCTCGGTGTTTCCAAGTGTTATTTTATCTCCATCGCTAAGCAAAACATCGGGCTCAAAAAACTCGTTATACTCCATACCGAGTTCTTTAGCATAGGTTAAATCAAGCTTACCGTTTGCATAATCCTTATCCTCTTTTCCAAGGAAGGTTTTAGCGCCCGTAAGCTCTATTAGCGCCCTAGTAGCGCCCAAATGGTCAATATGACCGTGGGTGTGGACAATGTACTTTATATCAAGGGGATTAAGCCCTAAAAGATGCATATTATGAAGCACAAGATATAGGGAATGTTGATACCCCGAATCCAGCATAATAAGACCTTCACCCGTATCGATAATATGGGTTGAGGCAGGCTCGTAACCTACAAAATAAAGGTTGCCAAATATCTTAAGGGGTGGAAAAATGTTTTCTTTTTGAACTATATTATTTCCCATATACTACGCTCCTTTTAATTATCTATAATTTTAAGCGGATTTTCACACATCATTTTATCCCAAACAATTTTATTACCGCCATATTGCAGGAACTTGGGATAAATATATTCAAATATGTAACCCCAGCCTTTTGAAATTTCATCCTTTTTAACAAGAACATTATCCCACGAGCCGAAATCACAGTAAATACAAGCATCGTTTGAAAGAAGAATTTTATCCGATAAACCCATTTCGCACAATTTTACCAGGGTTTTACCTATTGTTTCCGCATCCCCAGGTACACAGTGGCATTGGTCAACGCATACATAATATCCCATATTAATTATGTTTTTCAAGTACTCGGCATCAAATCTTAGTCCTACATGTCCTATAACCGTTTTTCCTGGATTTGCACCCTTATTTTCCAAAATTTTAAGTGCTTTATATACCGTATTTTCCTGATGCATGCAATGAACATACAACGGAAGCTCTGTTTTTGACTGAACTGTTCCCATAGCGCCTATTCGTTTTACATTATCCTCAGTAATACCAAAATCATCACAAGCACACTTAAGAATACCGGGTTTTATATCGGTTCCTTCCATACCGTTTTCATATTCCTCTAAAAACCACGAAGCAATTTCTTTTTCATCTCTGCCGTAGGTAATCATTGAAGGAAAGCTATACAAACCCGTTGAAGCAACTATTTTAATGCCCGATTTTTTTGAAACCTCATTTAAAACTCTAATGTCACGCCCTGAATCTATAGGGGTTCCGTCAACTATCATTTCCACGCCGTATCTGCCTTTTAATTCCTTGAGTATTTCGGCGGCGTGTTCAATTAAAACATCCTTGTCCAACCATCTTTTCCCAAAGGTATGCAGCATATCATTAGAAATGCAGCATATATGCTCGTGCATAAGTATTTTTCCCGAAATTTTACCCCTCGAGGCCCCTGTTACGGTTTCTATCATAAAAATCCTCCTTACAGTAAGCAAATGAGTATCAGTGATACAAGTCCGCCAATAAGACCTATGAGTTGCTGTTTATTCATTTTTTCCTTGAAAATAACCACCGAAACTATCGAAGTTAAAATTATTGCCCCTCCGTTAACCAACGGAAAGAAAATCTGAGATGGTATCAAGCCTGATAATTTCAGGTTTATGTAGTTCATTAAAAAGGTACAAACACCGCATATTACAGCAAATGTATACTCCGTTTTGCTGAATTTGAATTCTGATTTTCCTCCTTTTGAAATAACCCCTGAAAAAATACAGGAAAAAAGGAAAGCTACAGCTAAAAATATCATCAATTCATTCTTGTGGGATGAGCTTTGATGTATTTTTTGTATAATACCGATTATGCCTTGAAAAACAAAGGCAAGCACACAGTAAATTATCCATTGCCGATTAAACTCGGCATCCTTATCCTTTTTAAGAGATATGTAAATAAAAAATATCAACAGTAAAATAGCGAGAGCTTTCCCGATACTAAACCTTTCTCCAAACATTATAGCGCCTGACATGGCGGGTATAATCATTGAGGATGTTGTTACAAGAATGGTAATATGCATAGGGCCCTTGCCGAGAGCCGTTATTTTGCAGAAATTTGAAAGCATTGTAATTATACCAAAAATCAAACCTAAAAGTACCGAAAACAAAGAAAATTTCGAACCCAAAGACAACAATGCAAAAAGCACAAAGCATATCAAGTAAAGCCAAGAATTATACCGAAAGGTATCAAACTTATTTTTTAATTTATTCTTGCTGACTGTATTAAATAATCCATTTTGAAGCACTACAGATAGCATAGAAATCGAAAGTAATATGTAGTTCAAGTGAAAATTCCTCCTTTTTTGAAAATTATACCCCATATTTTTTCGGTTTTCTATTGATATTCGGTCAAAAAATATGGTATAATCGTCAAAAATGATTTTAGGAGAAAGTTATGCTTAAAAATATAGGTTATCCTCCCCTTAACGGCTTTAACTTTATGATCAAGCGTTCAATCTTAAACAGAGAAAATCATATTCACGAAATCGACCTCCACTCTCATCCCGAATTAGAGATTTATATAAATCTTACGGGGGATGTTTCCTTCTTGGTTGAAAACAGGCTATATCCTGTTGAACGTGGGGATATTATTATTTCTCGGCCGGGTGAATATCACCACTGTGTTTACCGCTCGGAAAAGGAGCACAACCTTTTTTGGATATTGCTTGAATCCGATAAAAATGCAAATATTTTTAATTTTCTTTTAAAGGATCTGGGTTCAAATCTTATTTCCCCCGATAAAAAGACGAAAGAAAAAATAATTGAAATATGCAATACTTTGATGGATGAAAAGCTCTCGGATTTTGACCGATATTATTACCTTTTCACCCTTATAATGCTTATAAAATCAAATTTACAAATTAATATTTTAAGCAAAGATACCTTACCGCAAGAACTAAACTTTGCACTTGATTATATAGATAGTCATATATCGGAAAACATTAAAATAAGCGATATCGCAAAATCTTTGTACATAAGCGAAAGCACCCTTGAGCGACGTTTTAAAAAGCACCTTGATATGAAGCCTCTTGAATTTATTCATAAAAAGAAAATGCTTTTTGCCGCCGAGCAGCTAAGGAACGGTGAATCGGTATTGAATGCGGGTCTTAGTGTAGGCTTTTCGGATATTTCATATTTTATATGGGTTTTCAAGCGTTTTTACGGTGTAACACCATATCAATATAAGAAAGATGCGCAGCAAAATTAATATGCTGCGCATCTTGATTTTAATTTGTTTTATTTCGGTAATTAAGCATTGTAACGCCAAATTTCTTTTTAAAAAGTTCCGATGCCCAGCTTATATTATTAAATCCGCTCTCGAAAATAATATCGGTAATCTTATGATTACTGTTTTTAAGCATACTGGCGATATAATTAAGCCTTAATCCATTTATGTATTCAGTGCAGGTAGTACCCGTATATTTCTTTACGCACCTTGCAATATGCTCACGGCTTTTGCCCGAAAGCTCACACATACGGCTGAGTCCAAAAACATAATTTCCATCCAGCTTCATTTCTTCAAGAAGATTATCGAGCCATAAAGGCATTTCTGTGTTTCTTTGGGAAAAATCTGAAAAATGACGGGTAAGTAATCTGAAAAGCAGTATCCTAAGAGAAGTTTTTATCTTTTCATAATCGGTTTCTGGTATTGCGCAAATGCTATCCATTCTGGAGTTGAACCATTCAAATTCAGCCGAAGTCATAGAAGCCTGAGGCGGAAATCTGAGACTTAAAATATTATCTGTTGGAAAGCCTTGACCTAAAAATGAAAAAAGCTCCTTTGCTGTTTCCATAGTAAAGGTGATATTCATCATAGAAAAGGGCTTCCCTTTTTCGCAGGTATAATCATGAATATCCGAAGGTCTTATAAAAACAATATCGCCCTTTTTAAGTTTAAATTGCTCATCGTTTACCTTATGATAAGCATTTCCGTTCAGCATAACAAAGAGCTCATAATAATTATGATAATGAGGACGGAAATATTCAGTTGTACTGACAACATAACGATATGAACATCCACAACGCATATCGATAAATCTTTCGGCGGTTAGAAGCTTGGTATCCAACTAGTCACACTCCTTAAATATCACAATACCATAATATTTATATCACATAAGCAGTTGCTTTTCAAGTAATTGTGTTATAAAATAAATTCGAGGTGTTGTAAATGAACTATTTTATAAATAAAAGACTCGAAATTCTCATATCAAAGCTTAAGGAAAATATTATCACACAAAGATGCTGTGCAGATAAGCTTTTTTATTCCTTAAGCGATTATAAAAAGGACAATTCTTTTCCCCCTATAAATAGCTTTAAACCCTTGGAAAGCAATACGGATTTATCCGCTCCTGACACCCATTATTGGCTTCATTTTGAAATCGATACTCCTTCACTTAACAACAGTGAAAACGAGTTGGTTTTATACATAAAGCCCCAATTAAAGGATGAGCGTTGGTGGGTTTCAAACCATCCTCAGATAATTCTTTATATCAACGGAAAAATGGTTCAGGGTATGGACCAAAATCACGAAAGTATAACTGTTGATGAAAACACTCATTTGGATGTTTATGCCTATTGCTACAATACATCCGATGCAAAAGAAAATCCCGATTTTAAGGCTTTTGTTGGCGAAAAGGATACTGCGATTAAGAACGCATACTATGATATTTCCGTAGCCTTTGATACCGCTATGCTCTTTGGGGAGAAAAATTTCAACCGAGTTAAAATTTTAAAAGCACTTGAAAAGGTTCATAATAATTTTGACCTTAATGCTCCCTGCGATAAGCTTTCCTGTGAAGCAAAAAAAGCTTCCGAAATATTAAACAGTGAGTTATACAACACCGATAACTCTATTGAAGCCACCGTTCACGCCATAGGTCATACCCATATAGATGTGGCATGGCTTTGGACTCTCGCTCAAACAAGAGAGAAGGTTCAACGCTCCTTTACCACCGTTTTAAGGCTTATGGAAAAATATGATAAATATCTTTTCTCCTCTTCTCAGCCTCAGTTATATCAATTTTTAAAGGAAGAGGCGCCCGAAGCCTACGAGGAGGTTAAAAAGCGCATCAGCGAAGGCAGATGGGAAGCCGAGGGTGCTATGTGGCTGGAAGCCGACTGTAACCTTTCGGGCGGAGAAAGCCTTGTACGTCAGATTATCCACGGCAAGCGCTTTATGAAGGAGGAATTTGGGGTTGACAGTAAGACTCTGTGGCTACCCGATGTTTTCGGATACAGCGCATCTATCCCCCAGATTCTTAAAAAGTGCGGCGTTGATAATTTTGTAACCTCCAAAATCAGTTGGAACGAAACCAATATGTTGCCTTATGATACCTTTATGTGGCAGGGTATTGACGGTAGTGAAATTTTCACCAATTTCCTCACAGCACAGGATTATACAGGTGACAAAATTCACACCGGCACCACATATAACGGAAAGGCTACACCCACACAAATTTTAGGAAGCTATGACCGCTATCAGCAAAAGGAATTCAACTCTAATACCTCGATTTCCTACGGTTGGGGTGACGGAGGCGGTGGACCTACCGAGGAGATGATAGAGGGTCTTCTTCGCCTCGAAAAGGGTCTCCCCGGTATGCCTAAGGCACAATTCTCCACAATTAAAAGATGGTTATCATCAGCAAGGGAAGAGTTTTTTGAGAGTGCAAAAGCTCTTCACAGAATGCCCCGTTGGATAGGCGAATTGTATCTTGAATTCCACAGAGGAACATATACCTCCATTGCAAAAAACAAAAAGAACAACCGCCGAGCTGAATTTATGATGATGAAGCTGGAGGCACTTTGCGAAAAATGCCGCAGACTATATGGTACAGACTATCCTTCCGATAAGCTTTACTCTATGTGGCAAACAATTCTGCTTCTTCAGTTCCACGATATCATCCCCGGCTCCTCTATAAAAGAGGTTTATGACGATAGTGATAGGCTTTATGCAGACCTTTTTGCAAAGGGTAAAGAAATTGAGGATAAATATAACGGTATTATATCCCAGCATCTTACTGGTGAAAAGCTTATTGTAAATAATGCAGGTATTGACCTTAAAGGCATAATAAAAACTGAAAACGGCACCGCCGAGACCGATATTGTTTCCGCTTTTGGTGCGGTGGCTTTGGAAAATATCCATACAGAATGTAATGTATCTGTTACGGATAACATTGCCGAAAATTCACTTTACAGAATAACCCTTGATAAGAGCGGTGCATTAAGCTCTATTTACGATAAGAAAAACGATAGAGAGCTTTTAAGAGAAACTGAGCTTGGAAACCGTATTCGAGTTTACGAGGATTATCCCTATCAGTTCGATAACTGGGAGATTTCAAACTATCACGAATTGAAATTTGCAAACCTTTCGGCTTTCTCTGTAAAACCCTTGTGTGACGGTTCCCGTGCCGGCTTTGAAATCAAATATAATTATGAAAATTCCGAAATTACACAGAGAATTTTCCTTTACAGCACCCTTGCCCGTATAGATTTTGAAACCGAAATTGACTGGCAGGAACACCATCGTGTTCTCAAAACCGAATTTCCTTTGGATATCCATACCTCATCCGCAAAATATGAAATTCAGTACGGAAATGTTGACCGCCCCACCCACCGAAACACCAGTTGGGAAGCTGCAAAATTCGAGGTTTGCGGACATAAATGGGTGGATTTATCCGAAAACGGATACGGTGTTAGTCTGCTTAATAACTGTAAATACGGTTTTTCAGCTGAAGGTAACACCTTAAGACTTACAATGCTCAAATGCGGCACCTATCCCAATGAGGAAGCCGATATCGGAAAGCACAGTTTCACCTATTCCCTACTTCCCCACAGCGGTAATGACTGGATGAATGATACCGTAAGTCAGGCCTACAGTTTAAATCAACCTCTAAGTGTTATTGATGCTGGCGGAAAGGAAGAAATTAAACCCTTTATCGCAGTAGATAAAAGCAATGCCGTTATTGAGGTTATTAAGAAAGCATATGATAGCGATGCCACCATACTCAGAATTTATGAAGCTGAAGGCAGAAGAAGCAATATTTCTATCGATTGCGGTTTTAATTTTAGCAAGGCATACCTTTGTGATATGCTCGAAAATGAAATTGGCGAATTGAGGGTAGACAACAACAAAATTTTAACCTCAATTAAAAACTTTGAAATTTTAACCATTAAAATTGTTTAAAAATTAAGGAAGGTGCAAAACACCTTCCTTAATTTTTTGCCATGAATATTTACAGAATGGACGATGATAATAAAAGTGATTCAAGTTTAAATGCTTTGGCTAGGAGATATTAAAAAATGGCAAAACGAATTGGTAACAAAACAATTATTTTCGATAAAAAAGCTCATATAGTAAGCTTCGGCTCAATTGTTGGAAAAAAAGAGCACGAAGGTCCCCTTTCAAAGGAATTTGACAGTTATATTACCGATAGCTTTTTCGGTGAAAAAACCTTCGAACGGGCCGAAAGTAAACTTCAAAAAGCTGCGGTTAATACAGCCCTTGAAAAGGCAGGCTTCAAGCCCTGCGATATTGACTGTATGTTTGCGGGAGATTTGCTTAATCAGTGTATTGGAAGCACTTTTGGTCTAAGAGAATTCGGCATACCCTTTGTAGGGCTTTACGGAGCTTGCTCTACAATGACATTATCCACCATAATGGCAGCAACACTTATAGATACGGGAGCTGCCCACCGCACCGTTGCGGTTACCTCATCCCACTTCTGCTCGGCTGAAAGACAGTACCGATTTCCCCTCGATTACGGTTCTCAGCGTACTCCTACAGCCCAATGGACAGTAACAGGTTCAGGGGCTATTATCCTCGAAAATGAGGGCATCGGGCCTTATATAAATGCTGCCGTTATAGGAGAAATCGAGGATTTAGGCATTACCGATAACAACAATATGGGTGCTGCAATGGCACCTGATGATGTTAAAATAAGACCATACCCATAGGGTTACGGCGTTCGGGATTTAGACTTGTTTTCGGTTGTTATTTCCGCTTTGGCGGTGTTAAAAATGCTCGAAATGCAGTAAAGCATTTCTCTGCTTTTCGCCTTGCCAAAACGAAAATAATTTAAACCCTAAAAAACTTTGTCACACCCAAACACCGCTACCCTCGAAGGTATGGTCTTTTTCTACACATAAAGGGAGGGATAATCCACTACATAAATAAAAAATTTTATCCGCAAATTTATGGATGATAAGGGTTTGGCTTAAAGAACAGTATTACTAAATCAATGATAACACCAATTCCAAATAATCCGCCAGTGAAGATATATAATATACCGAGTAAAATTCTGCCTTCGTAAAATTTGTGAGCACCAAATACTCCTAAAAATAAGCATAGAAAGAATGAAACCCATTTGCTTTTTTCCATATTTACACCTCTATTAGTTCGTTTGTTTTGTTTTCGTTTTTATGTTTTCTTAGCAAAGGAAGTTTATCGCCTTTCGGAACTGGTATTGCTATTCCAAAAAGAAATTTAATAAACCAAACAACTAATAAAACTACAATTATAGGAATTGCACAGTATGTAATTATAAACATTGCTATCGCATCAATAAACCTGTTTAATATTTGCTTGGCTTTTTCCCCAGCATTAGAAACACTATCTTTCACTTTATCAAGCATTTTGTCTAACCAAGACTTATCTTCTTCGCTTTCCTCTTCGGTGATGCTTTCATCAATTTCTGTTGTAACTTGTTCTATTGTTGTCTTATTTACCTCATAAATCAAGTCACTGATTTTTAAACTAAAAGGAATTATTGTAACAATAACTAGCGCAAACACAATAAATTTTATAGCCAAAATTTTTAATGTTTCTTTCTTTAGGAAAGTATAAATGCCCAACATTCCACAAGCTATAGGTATTAGAATATTAAAAGATAAATAGCCCATTACCGTTAGCAAAGATTTTTCTAAGACTAATACACACACTACAATTAACAGATAGGAACTGATTTCCATAATTTGATTTGCGATGGGTGTAGTTACATCACCAGGAATAGCTGCAAGAACTGTAGAAGCCGTTGCTGCGGTGGCTGTTATTCCCATTACAGTTGCTTTTTTCTCATCTATTGATTCAATAGTTGATCTATAATTTTCGGGTGAAGTAGCAGGTTTGGAAATAACAAATATAGATAATAATGCGATTGCTAATAAGAGTATTACACATATTATTTTCTTTGTTATTTCTTTGGACATTAATTTTTTGATTCTCATTAAAATTCCCCTCATTCAAAACTTTAGATTACACAGCATAGAAGTTTCGACAATTTTCTTAATTATATCATATTAAATATTACAATACAATAAAATTCACGCCTCCTTACAACGAATGCAAGGAGGCAATTCTATTTGTTTGATTTTAATATCCTCCATATAGACCTTTCGGAATAATTGTATTTTTGTGCTAATTGAAGTATGTTATCACCGTTGTACTCACTGATAATTGATTTATGTATGTGTTCTTTTGAAAAAAGTCTGCTTGGGAATGATACTTGTGTGCCGTGAAACAAATTATATATGGCAATGGTGTTTTCAATGCCGATTTCATCCGCAATTTCACGATATATTTCATTTAATCCGCTAAGATCACGTCCCAATAAATTCACATCCCACTTTTTCGATAAATCTACTTTTATCGACATAATACCACCTCTATTCCGACATAACAAATGACATCATCTTTGCGTTTGGCAGTAGTGCTGCGATAAGTTGATTTTTTGCTCATAAAAAAGCTCCTTTCCGAACAGAAAGAATCTGTTCAGAAAAGAACTTGTAAATTTCACGAATTTTATAATAGTATCAAAAATGGTTATGTAGTAAATAAAAAAACATCCGATGAAGAATCATACTACTCCACATCGACGGATATCATGTGCTTGGTAATTTTGCAACAACCGCTGAAAGCGTAAAACTTTCAGCGGTTTTAATATTACTTATCAAAAGAAACGGGCTCGGTTTCGCCTGTAGCAAAGGCGTTAGGACCGGGATCAGACATTGAGAAATACATTTTAGCAGCCTTTGTTGTGCCGAATTTAACAGAGAGGTTGATACTATTTAATAAGAAAGGTGCGTAAAAATTACTATACAATCAAAAAAGCAAAATAAATTATTAAGGGCATCATTTAACCGTCTTTTAATTCCTTGACCGTTCTTATTTTATTAACCGGAGTTTCAATATAACGAAGCAAATCATTAAGGTCGTCGGTAACATAATATAATTCCTTACAATTATCACGAATGAAGTTTTTCTTCATA
>JAGBBN010000021.1:0-2980 GCA_017938445.1 Clostridia bacterium
TATATTATATATACATAAAATAAAGGAGCGCAATATGGGCAAAATAATTTCTGTTGTTAATCAGAAAGGCGGCGTTGGTAAGACAACAACGGCGGTAAACCTTACTGCAGGTATCGGACTTGCGGGTAAAAAGGTGCTTTTGGTGGATGCTGACCCTCAGGGAAATTCCACCAGCGGATTAGGTATCAACAAAAAGGATGTAAAGGCTACTACATATGAACTGTTGGTTGGCAACGCTAAAATTGATGCGGCAATAGTAAAAACTGAGTTTAAGAATGTGGATGTTGTTCCCTCCTCGATGAATCTTGCCGCCGCTGAGATAGATTTAATTCAGCTCGATAACCGTGAGGCAAGGCTAAAAATGGCTTTAGCTACTGTCAGAGAGAAATACGATTATATATTTATTGACTGTCCTCCTTCGTTAGGGCTTATAACCATTGATGCCCTTGTTGCAAGTGACACGGTGCTTGTTCCCATTCAATGCGAGTATTTCGCCCTTGAGGGACTTTCTCAACTTATGGCAACTGTACGTCAGGTAAAAAGACTTTATAACGCTACCCTTGAAATTGAGGGAATAGTTCTCACTATGTATGACGGCAGACTTAATCTGACTCAGCAGGTTGTGGGAGAAATCAAAAAATTCTTCCAGAACAAGCTTTATAAAACCGCAATACCCAGGGCTGTAAGGCTTTCTGAGGCTCCAAGCTACGGTATGCCTATACAGTATTACGATAAGAGGTCAAAGGGTACTATAGCCTATAACGACCTTGCTAAGGAATTCTTAAAGAGAAACAGGAGGGGAATGTAATGGCAGTAAAAAAAGGTGGACTCGGCAGAGGTCTTGAATCTTTATTTAATGAAAACTCAACCGAAAAGGAAAGCGCAGTAACCGTGAAGCTCTACGATATTGAGCCTAACCGTGAGCAGCCCCGTAAGGATTTTGATGAGGATGCCCTTTCGGAATTGGCTGATAGCATTGCAAAGCACGGACTTTTACAGCCCATTATTGTAAGACCTCTTTCAAACGGAAACTATATGATAATTGCGGGTGAGCGCCGTTGGAGAGCTTGTCGTATGGCGGGCTTAGACGAGGTTCCCGTTATTGTTAAGGAGTTGGACGAGCAGAGCCTTGCAGAGATTGCCCTTATAGAAAACCTCCAAAGAGAGGATTTAAACGCCGTTGAAGAGGCTATGGGATATAAATCCTTAATAGATAATTTCGGGCTTACTCAGGAACAGGTTTCTGAGCAGATGGGTAAATCCCGAAGCGCAGTTACAAACGCTCTGCGTCTTTTAAAGCTTAAGGATGATGAGCTGGAGGCTCTTAGAAGCGGAAAAATCTCTGCAGGTCATGCAAGGGCGCTTCTTTCCTGTGATGAGGATGATAAGAGAAAGATGATGCTTGTTATGGCATTGGGCGGCGCATCGGTGCGAGAGCTTGAAAAAATGGCAAGCAAAAAGGCCCCCAAGGCAAAGGCGACTCCTAAAAAGGATAGATTCTACGAAGAGGTTGAGCTTTCTTTGAAGCAGGCGCTTCACCGTAAGATAAATATAAAATCCACCGGCAAGGAAAAGGGCACTATAACCCTCGAATTCTACAGCAAGGATGAGCTTGCTGATTTTGCCCGTAGACTTGCAGGGGAGAAATAATGCACTATAAGGATAGACTTGAAAATAAGCATTTTCGCCGCAGACCACCCCCGGATATGAAGTAAGGAAAAGTTTTACTTTATAAAAGGTGGTCAAAAATGTTATATTATTTTCTTTCAATTTTAGCTCTGCTTTGTTGGAGCGGCTCGGACCTGTTTTCAAAAATGGGAACGAGAGAGCGTGATAAAAACAGTCATTGGAAGGTTGTTTTTGCTGTCGGCTTGATAATGGGAATACATTTCTTTATAACCCTTATCGGCGGCGCAGTAATCGATAGCACGGTAGGTGTTGACGGAGTTCATAAAATAGTTGCAAGTTTGTTTTATACAGATTTTAAATTGATTGACTTTGTCAACTATCTTCCCGTTGCAGGACTTTACATATTGGCTATGGTTTTAGGCTATATCGGTCTTCGTTATATTGAGCTTTCCATTTCTTCTCCGATTTGTAATTCCTCAGGCGCTTTGGCATTTTTGCTTTGCATTGTTTTCGGTATCTTCTCCATAGAGGATATCACAGTAACAACTGTTATCGGTATTTTAATGATAACCGTAGGCATCGTTGCCCTGGGCTTTGTTGAGCAAAGAGAGGACGAAGAGGTCAAAAAGGCAAGACAAGAAAGAGCAAACAGAAAATATACAAAGAGTATACTTGCGTTTCTTTTGCCCATTTCCTACCTTATAATAGATGCGTTAGGAACTGCCGGTGACGAATTTATATTCGCTAATTCCGATATTACCGATTATGCCGCAAATTCTGCATTTGAATTAACCTTCTTTGTTCTTGCTGTTTTTGCGTTCATATGGCTTAAGTTCGTTAAAAAGGATACTGTATTTAAAGGAAACAAACATTTATATTTTGGAGGCCTTTGCGAAACTATAGGTCAGATATTCTATATGGCGGTTATGTTCAGCGATTTCTCTGCCGGTATGGTAATCATTTCGGCTTACTGTGCTATCTCGGTGCTCTGGAGCAGAATCTTCTTGAAGGAGAAAATGTCCTGGAAGCATTACGCTGTTATAGCCCTTGTAATTGCAGGTATAGTTATTTTAGGATAATACATATAAAACGGATGCTTTCAAAGCGTCCGTTTTCCACTTTTTATAGGAATAATTGTGGATAACAACCCCCTATAAACACAATATGTAGTGACTCAAAAAAACCCTTTAAAAAAAAGCAAAAAAAGCTGAAAAAAGTGTTGACAAAGGGAAAGTGATGTGGTATTATAATCTGGCGCACTTGAAAAAGGGAGCGCAAAAATGGACCTTGAAAATTAAACAACGACAATAATAAGGACCCGACGATTCTTAAGAGAAATCTAAGAAATCAA
>JAGBBN010000022.1:0-12884 GCA_017938445.1 Clostridia bacterium
ATCAGCGATTTTCCGTTCATAGGCATATTGGTTTGGTTATCTTGAGGCTATAGGCGTACTTACGTACGTCGAGAGCGAAAACGGCGATAACATCCCACATTAATGGAGAAAAACATAGTTTTTCAACCTTATTATTTACAAACAATTATTAGTTAACTAAATCTTGCTATTTTCGTGGGATGTGGTTATGCCTTAATGTGTCAGCCTCTTTGATTTACAGATATTAAAATATTGGGTAGCCTGCCTTTTCGTGTGCTTCAAAAAGCTCGTCGCAAAGAGCTACGATTTCGTCTGTTGAAAGCTCAGCTCCTGTGTGGGGGTCCATCATTGCGGCTTGATAAATCTTTTGCTTATCCATTGTATGCGCAGCCTCAATTGTGAGCATTTGGGCATAAATGTTTGATGAGTTCATAGCAGCAAGCTGAAGTGGAAGCTCACCAACAAAGGTAGAATGTATTCCCTCACCGTCAACAAGGCAAGGCACCTCAACGCAGGCATCATACGGTAGGTTGGTTATAACACCGCGATTAATAACATTACCGCCGATTTTGTAAGGTGTATTTGTATAGATTGCTTCCATAATGTGTGAAGCGTATTCCTTTGAGCGAGTATGCTCAATTTTACCACCTGACATAAGCTCCGCATATTGCTTTTGCCAGCCCTCAATCTGATTTACACAACGGCGTGGATATTCGTCAAGAGGAATATTGAATTTTTCGATTAAATCGTTTCTATTTGGTTTTATGTAGAATGGGTTATATTCTGCATTATGCTCGCTTGATTCCGTGCAATAATAGCCGAGCTTATCAATATAATCGTAACGCACCATATCACCGTGCTTTTCGTTGGCATTTTTCTCTTTAGCGCGTTTTTTAATTTCAGGATATAAGTCGTTTCCGTCCTTATCTGTAATTTCAAGCAGCCAGCCCATATGGTTAATGCCCGCTATTTTTTCAAGTCTGCCCTCCAGCTTATCCTCCATACCTAAATTCTTAAGCAGCCATTCGGAGCAAACCTGTACGCTGTGACAAAGTCCTACGGTTTTCACATTAGTATATCTTAGCATATAGCCTATAAGCATAGCCATTGGATTTGTGTAGTTAAGAAGCCACGCATTTGGGCATACCTCCTCAATATCCTTAGCAAAGTCCTTAAGCACACGAATTGTACGAAGTGCGCGGAAAATACCGCCGATACCGAGAGTATCGCCTATAGTTTGACGAAGTCCGTACTTTTTAGGAATTTCAAAGTCTATAATTGTACAAGGGTCGTAAAGACCTACTTGAATTGCATTGATTACAAAATCAGCATTTTTTAATGCGTCCTTTCTTTCGTCAACGCCTAAATACTTTTTAACGGTAGCGCGTCCCTCGTTTATAGACTCGTTCATTTTTGATATGAGAAGATAGGACTCCTCAAGTCTGTTTTCGTCTATATCGTAAAGCGCAATTTCCACATCGTGAAATGCATCACATAGCATTGTATCTCCTAAAACATTTTTTGAAAATACGGTGCTGCCTGCACCCATAAAGGTTACCTTCATAAAAAATCTCCTTAATAAAGCTTATTAATTATTGTTAAGATTACATATATTATTTTACATATTTACAAAATGAAATTTCGCCAATAATTCCGGACGGTGGAATTTGCATATATCCGGATAGCCAATCACGGCGGCGGTGTGCCAAATTAGTTGTTATTATGATTTCAAGGTGGTTTTCACCGTCAATTAACGCCTCGCTCATGCTAAATTTATAAGGTGCGTTAATGCGTGCTCCCAAATATTTGCCATTTAGCCATATCTGTGCGATTTCGCCCACCTGTCCTAAATCTATTACGGAAAAATCCTTTTTGTAGGTAAAGCTACATTCGTATTTTATCTTACCTGAAAAACGGGGATGCTTGTCCGGCGCAGAAATATCAAATAGCTGAGAGGATGCAGCAATAGTATGATAATCATTCTCATTTTCGTCCTTGATTGAAATATCAAAGGTAAGGGGGAGTGTAGCTCTTTCTATCTCATAGGTAAGATATGGGGTGCTTTGGGGGATTTCCTCGCCAAAGATAACAAATAGCATATTTCCCTTTTCTAATTTTAAATGGAGTTGACCATCCTTAGCCTCTGACCTATAGCATTTATTGTCCCAAGGCTCATAAATCAGACACTCTCCGCACTGCTTTAGTGTAATCTGTGCATCAACAGAGCTGTTTATATCCTCATTTGAGAACAAATAAATGTCTTTATTTTCTCTCTTTATATGGTAGCAGCGCAGTGACTTAAGCCCCTCGCCTTTACCGATAATATGATAAAAGCCTCTTTTCTGTAGCTGTGAGGCTAGCAAATCTGTTGGAATTGCTTCAAAATACGGTAGTAAATTTTCAATGATGTGTCCCTCGGCTGATTTTGTGGGTAATGTGTCTGTAAATATAACAGGAAGTCCCTTTTGGGATAGACGCTTAAAGCACTCTAAACGGTCGTATGGCATTATTTCACTCTCGGATATAATTAGCGCGCCATAGTCCTCATTATTGACACAGAGTCGTCCGTTTTCAACGGTTGCGTTCTTTATAGCATCATATGGGATAATATCAAAATCTATTTGTGACTGTGTTAAAAGCTTGCAAATTTCAAAGAAAATCTGATTTTTGCCACCTGTCCATTCGCCCTCAGCATTATAGAATACTGCAACATCTGCTTTATGTATGCCACCGTCTAGCATATGGGAGCATCTGCCCATATATTCCATAAGGCTTTTAAAGAGTGGGTATTGAATATTTTTACCACCGTTATAAAAATGCGGTGGGCAATCCTCGTCCTCCTCGGTAGGCGAAAATGCATGAGGAACAAAGTAATTAATGCCACTTGATAGCATAATATCGCTTAGCCCCTTCATAAAGGGAAGCCCCTCTGCCCAGCCAAAAGCGCCAAAAATCTCACACATAGCCCTGTTTTTCTTAAGCGGCTGAATATGGGAATGGGACGAAGCCAGCTTTGGCAAGGTATAACGGAAAAATGCAGGATCTGCCTTGCCACCATCAGTCAGAGGGGAACGGTGAGTAATATTTGAAGCACCCGGAATATCCTGCATCAGCACAATATCAATTCCTGCCATATCCTGTCCGTCAAGGGCGCGGAAATAGTGTCCGCTTCCATAGGCTAAGCGCATATGTGCGCCCATATCCTCAATAACATGTCCGATATACATCACATTATGCTGACGGCACCAATTGCCGAGTGCATAGCTAAAATTCTCACTATATAGCTTGGTTACAACCTCCATATAATGCATACGGATAAGTGATGTAATCTCGCCTAAGTCCTCCCATAATGCATTTATGCAGAGCTTTACTGTAGCTACATCAACGCCTGCGCTTTCTGCAATTAGCTCGGGTAAATCCTCTCGCCAAGGGTAAGGAGAGTACATTTTACCTAATGTATTGTAATATGTATCCATAAGGTTTAAAAAGCCCGGCTCGTCAGAAAAGAAGCCCTTAAAGGTATTACCAAAATACTCCTTAAAACGCTCATAGTGTGGCTGATAAATTGCATCTATCATTGCGTGACAGGAATCGCCATTTAGCATATCAATATAGTAAAAGAATCGGCTATCCTTGTATTCGTATGGCTTAGATTCCACAGCTACGCATACTCGCCAAGCTCCCTCGGGTATGCTCCAATATACCATTTCATCGCTAAGGGTGTCTGTTAAATCAATAGCGGTTTTATAATCAAGCTCCTCGTTTTTGCCTGTATGACGGTAGGCAATTACGCTAATTATTTTATCGCTTTTGTCTATTCTTGTATTAACCAGCACCTTTGCATTTTGCATAGGTCCTAGAACATCAATTTGTATTTCTCTTATAAGGCGCTTGCGTAGATGCGCGCGCTCCTCGCTTTCAAGGTATCCGTTTGCGTAGCCTGTTGGGAATTTTTTATCGTCAAGAAGCCATACGCCCATATCAAGCTCACGGGCAGTTTTTAAAATAAAGCCAAAATCCTCCCACCATTGCTCCTTGCAAAACTCCTCGTATGGTCTGCTTTCGGCACAAAATTCCTTTATGCCACTGTTTTTTATTGCTAATATTTCCTCTTTTATTCTTTCCTTGCTTTCGCCGTGCAGCCATAGAAAAGGCAAAATATAGCTTCCCTGCTTGTTTTCTAAGCATTCCTTTAGCTTAATGTCCATTTTTATCTCCGTAACATGTATAAAACTATGCTTCCTCTACTGCTGACTCCGGAACTATAATCTTAAAGATTGTGCTTGCTACCTCATCGGTTGAGAGATTGATTACAAGCTTATTGCTTGTTGAGTGATCTATTTGTGAGATATTAAAGCCTCTTTCAGCATAAAAGCCCCACCAATCCTCATCAATTATAATTCTTGTAACAGTTACATTATCCGGTCTTGTTTCTCTGAAATTCCAGCCCTCGGGGCGATACTGCCAGCCCTCAGCAATTTCAATAATCGTGCCAACGGGAAGCTCCTCTCTTGTGAACTTCTTTGTTGCCATAAAGCCACGCGCCCAGTCGCTTGTACCGTTCCATGTATCTATACCTGAGGAATTATAGAAGCTTCCCTCAGTAAGTCCCATTTGCTCCGCAGTTAATTGAACATAGCCCTCTGGAATTACACCTATATTTGCGGAATCATCCTTGCCATACCCTAAAGCCCTTGGTGGATATAATGAGTCAGTTACTGTGTACGGTGCTTTAAATGCATTATTTACGCCTTCAATAATTGCTTTAAGCTCCACATCGTCCACATCCTTTGGCACGGTTTTTGAATTATCAATTGAAAGCCCTGTAAGCGCTTTTACAAATGTCATTGATGCAATATATCTTCCAAGACCTGTTGATAAGTGGAAGCCGTCACGAGTCATATCGCCGATAAAGGATGTTCTTACATTTTGAATTGATGTTCCGGATGGGATTACGATTGAAATATCGGTATTTGTTAAAATCTTAGTGTTTACCGCATCAACTATTGCGTTATACATAGTCATTTGGTCTCTATTGTATTTAGCAAAATCACCGTGAGTTGAGCCTGTTTTATATGCCCAAGTCATATGCCAAGCAAGTGTTGCATCTGGGCAAAGTGGCTTAACTATAGTAATTAGCTCGTTCAGGTCGTCGTATGAGTCAGCAACTCCGCTATATCCGCTTACCTGTTGGAAGGTGATAAAGTCCCAATTTTCGCTTGAAACAGCAGTTTTTATGGATACTCCACCTTTAGTTGACCATTTACCCTCTGTGTTTGTGCGATAATCGTATGCGCCCTTATCGCCCCTAGCATTTTCTAAATGCTTTGCCAGTGAGCATCCACCGATAAACATATTACCGAGTGTGATTTTTTCAACGCCTGCGTCCTTTGCCACTTGATAAACATACTCCATTGCATCGTCTGAGAAGCTATTACCGATTGCCAAAATTTTAAGCTCACCGTCATCTGCCCAATTTTTTGTTGGGATATCAGGCTCGGTTGGCTCGTCGTCTGTGTCAGTATCGGTGTCGGTGTCCGTTTCTGTGTCTGAGCTTGTATCAGTATTTGTGTCAGTTTCTGTGCTTGTGTCGGTATTGGTATTTGTGTCCGACTCTGTGTCCGTATTTGCTCCTGTATCTACGGTTGTGCCTGTTTGCTTATTTGTGTCTGTGTCCTTGTCATTTCCACAGGATACAAACGCAAATAGCAATACTAAGGATAGCATAAGTGCTATCAAAAACTTAAATGCTTTCATATTTCCCCCCTAAAATTTTAATTACAATTTCATTATATCAATATATGAAATAAAATACAAGAGCTTTTGCAAAAACGCTTTTGCATGTGTTGGCTTTTTGGCTTTTTACATATTCAAAAGCATCTCATAAATTGGCGCACCTTTTGGCATACATAGCGTGCGATTATAGCAACAATGAAAAATAGTGAAATTTTAGTCAATTTTAGTGGAAATTTTAATGTATTGATATAAGCAAAGCCACCTTTTGTACCAATCAAGGTTTAAAAGGCGGCTTTTCATTTTTTATTTTCGTATCAAAGGTAAGTTTGAAAAAGTTGTAGCAAAGCTTGCTAAAAAAGAGCCAATTATCAGTTGTAATCCAGTCGCAAAAGTATCTAAAGTTTCTTTTGGGGCTAAAAACAACTTGATTAATGCTTTCCTAAGCTTTGAACTTAAACTGTTAGTTAATATTAAAACTATTTGTTTGTGAAATATCTCCTTTTCTTATTTTATAATAGTAGTATAAATCTTAGCTATTAGTTTAAGGAGGTACAGTATGCAACGCGAAGCTTTAGGCAAGCGCATTCGTGAAGCCAGAAAACAAAAATCGTTTACTCAGCAACAGTTAGCCGAAACGCTTGGAATAACCGATGTTTATGTAAGCGAAATTGAACGTGGAAACAAAATGCCAAGCATTCCGTTATTTATTGCCATTGTGGAAGCCCTTGACATTTCAGCTGACTACCTTTTGAGAGATAATATTTCTTCCGGGAAGCCATACATCTATAACGAATTTACAGAACGACTTGATAGACTAACTCCAAAACAAAGAAAAGCTGCTCTTGATTTGTTAGATGTCTTTATTAAAAATTTAAAATAAGGTGCTAGGTCAGCACCTTTTTTATTTTTTTTAAAATTTTCACTTAACAACAAAGTTCGACAAACTTTTCACTTTTATCGTGATAAAATAAGCTCACAGTTTAAGTTTTAATCAAAAGGAGTTGTAAAGTGAAAGGTTTTGTAATCACTAAAAAATTTGACAGCCTTGGTAGAGTTGTCATACCAAAGGATATGCGTAAACACTATGGATTTGAGGATAATTGTACAGTTCAAGTTGTTCCACAAAAAAATGGTGTATTGATTATTTCAAATAAGACGGAGGAAAAGAAAAATGGAAAAGATAACAATATCTAAAGAGATTGAAAAACTCTATATTCTCAAGAATCTGCACTTGTTTCCTATGGTTGTTATCGGTTCGGCACAAGCAGGGGTTTCACCTTCCGAATACATAGACCGTTTTTTTGAAGTGTTAGAAGCTGAACCACTGAAAATCATATCTAAAATAAAAATCACTAAGTAAAAAAATCTATGCCTGAGGCACACAAAAACAACCCATATGGTTTTGATTCCATATGGGTTGTTTTTTAATTATTTTTGTGTGTTTTCGCCTGCAAATTGGCATACGTTTTGGCATATTTGGCATACGGCTATAAAATGCCCTTGAAAAATCCCTCTATTCCTATAAATGTTTCTTGCTCGTGCTACTCTGCTACATCAGCATATTATACTATCTTCCAGCTGCCGCTTCTGTTGCCGCCAACTCTTTTAATGTAATTATTGTCTTTTAAGAAGGTTAAAATTTTTCTAACATAACCATCGCTCATTTCAAGCTCTTTTACTATTTGTGCTATGGTTGCTGTTGGATATAGTGTTATAAAATTAAGCACTCTTTCTTGCGATGCATTAAGAGATGCTCTGTTATCAAGAATAAATGTGCTATCTCTTAATACTGTTTTACTAAATGGTATAGTAACATTTATAAAATTGTCCATAATATCAAATGCAGTTATACCGTAAGTGCTTATAATAAGTGGCACTCCGTGACCTGTTTGCTCTACATATCCAAGCTGGCCGAATATCTTTTGAAGCTTAGGGTTAACCGGACGGCTAATGCCTTTGTAAAATTCGTTTTTATTAACGTCTGGAGCAAGACCGCCGGTTGAAATAATTTCTATTCTATCATTGAAAATATAAACGGCAGGTGGATTTTCTTTAGCCCAGCAGTTATGCAAGCAAGCATTCTGCCAAGCCTCTTTAAAGCACGCAAAATCAAACAATTTTTCTTCTTGTCTTTGGTGTGAGCCCATTGTTACCTTTGTGTCATTAAGAGCCTCTACATAGGTTAAAACTTGGTCCATTGCCACAAGCAAGCACTTATAACCATACTCATTTCTACGAATGATTTCATTTTTGTTATTACCCTTGAAAGTAACGACTTTTATAGAAACGGTATTAGTGTCAGAAAGCAACTCTGCCATTAAGTTATATCTACCATCTTGTGTACGCAAGCCAAGATTTGACTCAAAGGTTTCGTTTGAAAGAGTCAAATTTTTCATTGCATAGGCAGTTTTTAATTGGTTAAATGTCAATTCTTGATTTGATGCAGGAATATCAATTATAGCATCTGCTTTTGCCACTGACATAAGATTCTTTAATGCAGACGGAGAAAGCTCTCTGTCCTCATCGGCTGAACGAATATAATACCTTCCGTAAGCAGAATAAGGTCTTTCATCACCTCGCACGTCAACCTTGATTATATTGCACTCATCCATATATTCAATCGAAATTGTAGGTATTACTTGAGGCTTAATATTGGTAGCAATAGCTTGGGATATGTCTCTTAGTGTTGAGTCGCCTATACTTTGTCCCGCAATATCGCCATTGTTTTTAACACCGAAATATAATGTTCCGTATCCGTTTTTATTTAGCATTGACGAAAGAGAAATGATACCTTCTTTTAATTCACCTGTGCTTTTTTTGAATTCAACCTTTTCTGTTTCAAAACCTATATTTGACATAAAAATACACTCCTTCAGTGTTCGTTATCTTTAGTATATACCTTTTTTTATATATTGTCAACATTTATTTGCTACTTTATTTGCTACTTATTTGCTACTTATTTGCCACATAAAGCAGTAGCAAATAAAAGCTTGCATTGCAAAACCTATTACTTTGCAAGAAATCAAAAATAAAAGCCATAGGATTTTTGTTCCTATGGCTATTTTCTTTTGTCGTAATAGGTTCTTCTCTTTTGCACAATTTTTGTAAAAGTTGTGACAAACTGATTTTTTATCAATTTGTAAAATGCTATAAAGCCTTACATCACAAGGACTTTCAGACTTAGTTGTCTGTAAGTGGCTTCATTGTTGGGAATTCAAAAAGATGCGTGGCATATCCTATGATAGCTTGTAATTTCTTTGCATATTACTGTTTTTATCGGTATTAAAATATGACTATTTGATCTCCAATATGATGGAGATTGGTATCCATTTTGGATCCATTGGCATCCATTAAATTAAGCCTCTAAAAAAGCCATTAACACTACTGAAATTTGCTTGCTTATGAGACTCTGTAACATCCGTGTATATATCCGATGTTGTTCTAACATCAGAGTGCCCTAAAACCACCTGAATTGTTTTAACATTCATTTCTGCTTCACACAATCTTGTTGTAAATGTGTGTCTTAATATATGTAATCCTTGAGCATAGACCAAAAACACTTGAAGCCTTGACGAGTGAGGAAGAAACACTTCTGCGTATGAATAGATCTATTCATGTTGAGGGTGTGTTTGGTGTACTCAAAGAAGATTACGGATTCAGGCGTTTTTTGACGAGAGGAAAGAAAAATATTGAAACGCAATTTTTCCTTCTTGCGTTTGCGTTAAATATTGAAAAGCTATGCAACCGCACGAAAAAAGGAAGAATTGGCTTAGATTTGTTCAGGTTGAACGCCTCTTAAACCAATTCTCTGCGGAATTGTATAACCCTTGAAAACGAGGATTTTGCCGATCCTCTTTTCGTCATACTCTTTTTTGCCTCAATTCGAGGCTTTTTCTTTTGTTTTGCCGAAACGCGCAAAATTGCATAGCAATAGGCTGAGCCATTAGCTTAATTAAAAGCTTTTGACTCAGCCCCTTTCTTTGTGTTGACTTGTCTTATACGATAATAATATCGATGGATTTATCCTTAATGGTAACTGCCTCTACGGGAACGGTGACGTCAACAGTCTCTCCAACGTTGCCGTTATACGCGGCAATCAGCTTTTGACCGTATACGTCGATAACGGCATATTTTGCACGACCGTAGTCCAAGATCTCAAGAACCGTACCAACCAGAACGTTTTCTGCGCCCTCGGTATGAGGTGCCACTGTCAAATACTTTGCCTCAACGATGTATTCAAGCGGCGTGTGGAAGATCTTATTGCCCTTGCAAGCAAATACCTTTTCGCAAATGCTATCGGTAGGAACAAGCTTTGCCTCTCCCACGTTCATATAGAAGTGGTAGAACTTGCGAGACTTGTCCTTAACCTTTGTAAAGATACCGTCAAGCGTGTTGGTGAGCGACAGAGGCGTAACACCGAGAGACTCGATTGCCATTTGGGTAAAGTCAATATCAAATTGAACATCATCACCAACGGCAAATCTTGCCTCGCCCTGCTCCAAGGAGAACAGTGTTAAGCTGCCCACCTTAAGGAAGTAAAGCGTTTTGCCTTCGATGGTCTCGATCCACTGTACCTTTGCGTGTCCGTTGCCTTCACCAAGCGTAAGAGCACTAACGGGCATGGAGATTTCAGCATTCTTGCCATCTGCGCACTGAACGGCTGCAGGCAGGCGGAAGCTTTCTGTCTCAAAGCTGAGCGTACCACCGGCGATCGATGCCAGGATAACGTTCTCCTCAGGAATTCTTCTGCGAATGCTCTTTTCGGTGTCCTTATCGAAAACGTGGAACTTACGACGGGAGATCTCAATATCGATGATGCCGCCGCGGCGAACCTCGGTATCGGGGTTTGCCTTGATGATGATGGCACCGCTTTGTGCATCGGGGGTATCGAGATTGAGGTTTGCATAAATGAGCGTCTCGCCGCCCAAAACCTCTACTACACTGACAACCGCCTTTGCAGGTGCCCAAGAACCGTCATTATAATTGTTCTTGTTGTAAACACGTACGTCATCGGGACGAATACCGAATACGATCTTATGTGCGCCGTCCATATACTTAACGGGGATCTTATCGGCTTGGATGTACTTCATATCTACGGTAGTGCCGCAATCGAGCGTAAACTTAACGTCCTCACCCGTTTTGGTAACGGTACCGTCGAAAAAGTTCATTTGCGGTGTGCCGATAAAGCCGGCAACGAACATATTATCGGGATATTTGTAAAGATTGATGGGGGTATCGATTTGTTGAACGTAGCCGTCCTTCATAACAACGATACGGGAGCCCATGGTCATTGCCTCTACCTGGTCGTGGGTAACGTAGATAAAGGTTGTACCGAGCTTTTCGTGCAGGCGAGAGATCTCGGCTCTCATTGCGGCACGCAGCTTTGCATCCAGGTTGGAAAGGGGCTCGTCAAGCAGAAACACCTTGGGTTGACGAACGATGGCACGTCCGAGTGCAACTCTTTGACGTTGACCGCCGGAGAGTGCCTTGGGCTTTCTTTCGAGATACTCGGTAATGCCGAGGATCTCTGCAGCTTCCATTACCTTTTCGTAAATTTGATCATTGGGCATATGAATGGTGCGCAGTGAGAATGCCATATTCTCATAAACGCTCATATGGGGATAGAGAGCATAGTTTTGGAATACCATTGCAATGTTTCTATCCTTAGGTTCAAAATCGTTTACGATTTCGTTATCGATACGAAGCTCGCCCGCGGTAATCTCTTCAAGTCCTGCAATCATACGCAGCGTGGTGGATTTACCGCAACCCGAAGGACCAACGAACACGATAAATTCCTTATCGTCAATATCCATACAGAAGTCGTTTACTGCCTTTACGCCTCCGTCATATACCTTGAAAATATGTTTTAGTGACAAACTTGCCATAATATTTTCTCCTTACTGAAAAATTGCTATCGACTGCGGAGGCATAACGAGTGCTCCGCTCTCATCGAAAGAAAATTCACCGCCCGCAGCATACAACTCGCCAACGAGCTCGGTGTAACCAAGCATATCCTGATTCAGCGTTACGGTCTGCTCAAAGGTATCCATATTGAAAACGATCGTAATTTTTTCGCCTTGATATTCTTTGGTGATTACACAAATGTAACCGTTTTGTCCCTCGGGGTAATAGGTCACCGTGCCGCGCGCAATCGAGGGGAAACGGTTGCGCAGCTCCATAGCTGCCTTGTAGTAGTTGAGAATGCTACCGGAATCTGCTGCTTGCTCGGCAACAGAGGGATAATAGTAAGAGGTCTCGTCAACGGGAGTTCCCTCGGGTGGGAGATAACAGCATCCTTCATAAATGTTCTTAGCTTCCCACTTCATAGCAATGCGCTTTGCAGGGTCGGAGTTGTTGCCGCCCTTGCTAATCATACCGATCTCCTCGCCATAGTAAACAAAGGTACCGCCATTCATCATAGAAAGCACACCTGCTGCCATTTTAAGGTTATCAACACCGGGCATAAAGCTGCCGGGGCGCATGGTATCGTGGTTGCCGAGGAAGGGAGCGAGAATTGCATCGCCATAGGTTTCTTGCAGCTTAACAAAAAGCTTGCCAACCGCCTCGCCGTTGCTCTGCTTAACAGCTGTGGCAATGCTGCCGCCTGCCTGTGAACCGGTAAAGAGGAAGAAGCTATCGCATCCGCTCTCGTAGTAGCGATCGATGGTATAGTCATCACCTACCCAAGCTTCACCAACAATGTAAGCCGAGGGCTTAATTGCCTTTGCCTCGGTGTTGAGCCACGCGAGAAAATCGATGTTGCCTTGCAGGTTGCCTGTGTAGTAGCTGGTAACTGCATCCAAGCGGAAGCCGTCAACGTTGTAATCGATGAGCCAATACTTCATAATATTTTTGATCTCGGCTCTTACGTTCTCACTGCTGAGGTTCAGATCGGGCATACCGCTCCAGAATTGTCCCTCATAGGAGTATTTCGTACCGCTGACATTGTGATAAGCACCATTGGAGGTAATGCGGAAATTGTAAAAATCGCCGTATTTGCCACCGGGCTCACCGTTTTGACGAATGTAGCTGCATGCCTCGGTAAACCAAGGATGTCCGTCACTGCTGTGGTTTACCACCAAATCGATAATAACGCGAATACCGCGCTTGTGTGCTTCGTCAACCAGGTTTTTAAAGTCCTCAAGCGTGCCGTAATCGGGATCGATCGC
>JAGBBN010000004.1:0-100394 GCA_017938445.1 Clostridia bacterium
GAAGTGTGTAATATGAAATCTTGAAAAAATGTGTAAAAGCAACATCAAAAAACTTGAAAAAATGTGTTTTAGGGTAAAACATGCTATTATGATAGCAGATTTTAAATCGTCAAAACGGCATATTTTTATGCGTTTTAATATTAAAACAGGCAAATTAGCATATTTAAAATCGCTATTTTTCAAAACGAGCAAATTATTACACTTTTATACTTGACACTTGGAAAGTTCTGTGTTAAAATAAACCCAAACTTAATAATATATTGCTTCATGAATAGGCAAACAGATGGAAAGTATGTATCACTACATACCAGGCGGGGATAAGCAATACCGATGGTAGGATGTAGTTACACATTCGTCTGTTAGCACAAGAACAGTAAATGTCAAGCACCTATCTTCGGATGGGTGCTTTTGTTATTTCATAGGGGCCACGAAAGTGGGAAATAGTAAAACACTCCGTTCTTATTAAGTTCAATTAGATATTCTTTGAAAGGATGGAGGAAAGATGAAATCGGATCGATATGATGAACTCGATTACTTAATTGGCTTCACTGTCTGTGAGAAGATGTACAATGAAGGCGTTATGTCATTCGAGTCATTTTGCCGAATCAATCGGGCTATCCTTATGATGAAAGCAAAGCAGATTTTGCTGATAACGGTAAGGTGTATGTAAATACAACAAATAAAAATTATGCTATTCCTGATACCTTAAAGGGATTTGATATCAATACCTCAAGCAATGCCTTTGGCCTTGAAAACCGTTTCTATTATAAGGTTTATGGCAGAGATGATTTGCGTTTCGCAAACCAGTATTCCGCAAATGAATATCTCTGGGATGCTGCAAAAGAAAACGGACTTTCGCTTGACCGTGTAACAGGTATTTTCAGTAGGCGGCAACGCTGCAAGCTGGGTTTATGCTCCAGCAATTATCTATTCATATACCGATGCAAATCACTATAGCTTGATTTCTATAAACGGTATTGGTCCTTCAGGAACCACAACCCTTAATAACGCAGGTATGTCAGCAGGCAACTTCAAGGTTGAAGAATATGTTTACGATGCTGATAATACCGAGAAACCATTATCGCTTGTTAAGTCATATCCGACCATAACAATCGGTAGAGTTGCCGAAACAGATGATGAAACAACTGATGGTTGGGTTAAGTTCTCCTTTGCTTATAACGAGGATGGAACCGCTCAGTTTACATTTATTAACGGCGGACATATTTACTCTTTATCAACACAGAATACCACTTCTGCTGAAAATAAATTCTTCGCTATGGCTAAGCTTACAGGTGTTAACATACAAAACCTTGCTAACCCGATTTACTATGGCGGAAGACTTTATGTTGATAACCTTGAAATCACCTTTGAAGAGGATGAAAACCTCGCTTACTATGCAAAGGCTAATGATTATAGAGTAGAGTGGGAAGAGCTCTTCCTTCGCAATGCAGATTTCGTGGCTCCTTATGATGTAGCTGAAATTACCGCCGCAAAGGCAGCTTATGATAGCCTTGATGATAAGGTTAAGGCTCATTTAACTAATGAAGGCGTAACCGCTAAGCTAACTGCATTTGTAAATGCTGCTGCTAAGTGGGATGTAACCGATGATGCTTCTATTGTTGCTTCTTATAAGACAAACTTTGCAACAATCAACGCCTCTAACTACAAGATTGCTTATAATGTTTATAACCGTTTAACAGCTGCTCAAAAGGCAGAGCTTAAGAGTGAATATGAAGCAATGCTTGCACTCTTCGCAGCTGAGGAGCAGGTAGCAAACACCACCGATATAGTTGTTATGGGTGATAGTAATACTGCAGGTTTTGGTGTTGTTTCAAACAACGATACATCAAAGCGTTGGACTACACTTCTTGGTAATAAGCTTGGTAGTGATTACACTGTTTCTAACGGCGGTATATCCGGATATAGATTGGTTAATGATACAACCAATATAGAGGGACTTCAGTTCCGTGATGCCGGCAGCGTTCTCTGGACACAGTCACATACAATGGGCTTTGACATGGTTGTTGTAGCTCTTGGTACAAACGATGCATCCTTGATTAACAATGAAGCTAAGGCTGAAAAGTGGGAAGCTCTTTATGAAGAGTTTGTTCAGAGCTATTTAGCTCTTGAGAACAGCCCGACTCTTGTTCTTGCTAACTTTGGAAGAACAAAGAATCTCACTTCAACCGAGCGAGATACAGGCTATGAGCGTGTAAATGCGGTAATTAAGAATATTGCTGATAAATATGGCATAACACTTATTGATATTGATGCTATGTATGATGTAAGCTTAAACCTCTTCCAGAGCGATAATCTCCACTGGAACGAGGCAGGGCATGAGTGGATGGCAGACCATTATGAAAAGGCTATAACCGAGATTACTGCAAATGCTTATTCACTTGCAGGTCAGAAGGTATTCTATGACTATAGCAGTGATGATATAACCGCTTCGGTTAACGGATTCGCTCCTGAAATAGTTTCTGCAACCATTAAGAACAGCACTGTAAATCAGGATATGCGCTTTATGGTAACCGTTAGCAAGAATGTACCTGCAGGTAAAGAAATTGCTGAGTATGGTATGGTACTTGCTGATTACCGCAATATTACTAACGGAACACTTTCCTTTAAGGATATGACCTGTGACAGTGACAGTAAATACTTAATAATAGGAAAGAGCAGTTCTGCTTCTAATGATAATCTTGGAATGACCTATTATGTAAATGTTGGCGGAATAGATGCTTCAAAATATGGTGCACCCATTATTGCCCGTGCTTATGTTAAGTGTACAGACGGTACAGTTTACTATTCTTTGAACACTACCGAGGGCGGCGATTATGCAGCCCGTAAGGGTGTTAAGGACGGTTATATAGTTCGTTCAATAATCAGCATAACCAAGGCTATGCTCATTCACCTTAACAAGAATAGCGTTGACGTATCAAGCGTTGTTAAGATTGAGAACGATGCTATTGTAGCTTACATTAGTGCTAATGGCACTGAAGCAAACGTTCCCGATGATGCTACAAGACTCTTCAAGATTATAAAGGAAAATGTAGCAATACTTGAAAGACAGTAAGTAGGAGGAGAGAAAATGAAAAAATATTTTAAACCTTCTTTAAGAGAAAAAACACTTTCTGTCTTTGTTGAAAAAATCGCTATCGACACAAGCGTTACCGGCAAAGAAGACTTCTTTGTACCGGGTCAAGGCGGAGAAGATGAGTGGTAAATAAAAAAAAGGAACCCATTGAAAAATGGGTTCCTTTTTTGCTTTTTATAACATAGTGTCTATAAGACCGCAGAATGCATCAATGGGACGTATGCCTTAGGATAGCATCGTAATACCTATAAAAATTAGCGGCACCTTCTTAAGTGTGAGTGAAGAATAAATATTTAATTTTGTATATTTTTCTTTTTAAATACTGCGGGGGAAAAGCCGTATTTTTTCTTAAATAGGGTATACATCCAACCGAGATTTGAAAAACCGCTTTCATAACAAATATCTATTATGGGTAAATCACTGTTAAGCAGACGGTTGGCTATGTAGGTAAGACGCAAATCATTAATAAAATCTGATGCGGTAATACCGTAATATTTTTTAACCGAGCGGCAAAGGTGCTCCTTTGTTTTACCCGATAATTCGGTCATCCTCTCAAGGCCGACAGAAAAATTGGAAACCTTATTCATTGCGGTGCAGGTGTCTGCAAGCCAAAGCGGAATATCCTCTCGCTTTTCCATTTGGGGTTTATAGAAGAATCTGGAAAAAATTTGAGTTAGCACTGCTCGCATGGTAATTCCTTTAGTGATTTTATCATCAACGGCGATGGTGTTGAGTGTGTCTATCATTTTGAGCAAAGACTTAGCTTCAACCGAGTTCAAAATTACATAGGGAGAATATTTATCCTTAATTAAATTTTCAAAAGAGAAAACGGGGGAGAGAAATTTGAGCATACCATCAATCATTTCGCAGGATAATGCAAGATGAAGGATAGTAACATCTCTGCCTGTATCATTATAGAAATCGTGATAATCATTAGGACGCACAAAAACAAGAGAATTTTTTGGAAGATGAATTACACTTCCGTTAACATAGTGCATTTGGGGACTATCTACTAAAAAATGAAGCTCGTAATATTCGTGGGAATGAAAAGATAAATTATCCTCCTTTACGATGCACTCATTAAAACGATATTCACATATACTCTCCAGTTGGTCTTTAGCTCGAAGAATGGTTTTCATTTTATCACCCAATATCAATATACTGTAATGATTTTATCACAATAATAAAAGAAATTCAACCGTCTTGATAATATAATTAAAAATGAAAGGCGGTTAGTTATTATGAATAATAGATATAGCTTTAATGACGCAAAAAAAGAAATAACAATAAATAGATACGATACGCCAACACCGTGGATGAATTATTTTAGCAATGGTACGTTTCATACTATGATTTCTCAAGCGGGCGGAGGAGTGGCTTTTTATAAATCTCCCCAGATATGGAGAATAAATCATTATAGATTTTTCCATCTACCTACTGATAGAAGCGGTTTTTATACATATATAAAGGATGGCAACAGCGTCTTTTGTCCTACAAATGAGCCTACCAAGGAAAAACCCGATAACTGGAGTTGTACTCACGGTATGGGATATAGCGTTTTTAATTCCGAGAAAAACGGACTTAAAGCCGATGCAAAATATTTTGTGGGTCCATTTGAAAACTGCCTTATATGGGAATTAAAACTTAAGAGTAGTAGCAACCGCAGCATTAAAATATTTCCCTATGTTGAACTCGGAATGATGGAATTTATGCGAGAGCTTCAATGGCAATGCTACAATAAACATCAGTTAACTGTATATAACATAGATGATGTTTTGGTTTATAAATACGGGGTTGAAAATCAACCTAAGCCTGATGAAACACCACTTGTTTATTTTGCTTGTGATGTTCCTGTAACATCATTTGATGGAGACCGTGATGAGTTCGTGGGCGCTTATAGAAGTGAAGAAAATCCTTTGCGAGTAGAACAGGGGAAATGCTCGGGCTCAACTATGATGGGCGGTGATCCTTGTTTTGCATTTGAAATAAATGTTGACCTTAAAGAAAACGAAGAAAAAACCATACATATATTCCTTGGCACTGCTATGACAGAGGATGAGATAAAAGAAAGCGTTAAAAATTGCAGAGAAAAAGATTTTGCGGAAAAGTCATTTAATGCATTAGAAGAACATTGGAACGCATTTTTAGGAAAATTCAGTTGCGAATTACCTGATAAAAACACCGAAAGAATGGTAAATATCTGGAATCCTTATCAAGCCGAGAGAAATTTCCAGTTTTCAAGAAATATTTCATATTATGCAACGGGAACCTTCCGAGGTGTAGGTTATAGAGATACTGCTCAGGATGTTTTGGCTATGGTTCCTTTTGATACTGACAGGGCTAAAGAAAAAATAAAGCTTTTGCTTTCCCAGCAGTATAATGATGGGCATGTTAACCACTATTTTTTCCCAACTGAAGGTTGGGAGCCTGTTACAACCGTACATTCTGACGACCACCTTTGGACGATTCTTTCTTGTCACGCGATGGCAATGGAGGAGGGAAGCCTTGATTTTCTTGCAGAAAAGGTTCCTTATTATGACGGCGGAAGCGGGACTGTATGGGAGCATCTTAACAAGGCAATAGATTTTACCCTTGCTAACTTAGGTGAAAGAGGATTTCCTTTGATGCTACGTTCTGACTGGAATGATCAGCTTTTCCGTGTGTGTAAGGAAGGCAAGGGAGAAAGCATATGGACATCAATGCAATTTGGTCTTGCTTTAAAGCAAATGGCTGAACTTTCACGTTTAAAAGGTGAAGATGATAGCAAATTCACAAGAGAATATGAGAAACAAAAGCAGCTTGTAAACACGCTCGGTTGGGACGGCAAGTGGTTCCGCAGAGCAATAATGGATGACGGAAGATATTTGGGCTCTGATAAAGAAGAACAGGCAAAAATATGGCTCAATACTCAGACCTGGGCTGTGATTTCAGGTATGGCAGATGAAGATAAAGCCCGTATAGCAATGGACAGTGTGTATGAAATGCTTAATACCCCTATGGGAATTAAAAAAATAGAACCATCTATTAAGGATTATCCCTCTAAAGAAAATACTCTCACAAATTATAATAAAGGAACAGGGGAAAACGGTGCTGTATTTTGCCACGCCAATACCTGGGCTATCATTGCAGAATGTATGCTTGGCAGAGGGGAAAGAGCTTATCAGTATTACAAACAGCTTCTTCCGATGGAGGCGCAGGAAAGAGTGGGAGAATGGAGATATAAGGCAGAGCCTTATGTTTATGCTTCCAACATTTTTGGTCCTGAATCGGACAAATTCGGACTTGCAAATGTAAGCTGGCTTTCGGGTACGGCGGCCTGGATGTATATTGCTGTAACGCAGTATATGTTAGGTATTAAGCCCACATGGGAGGGCTTGTCGGTTAAGCCTTGTTTACCAACAGAATGGAAAAACATTAAAATCAAGCGAGAATTCAGGGAAAAAACCTATAACTTTGATTTATAAAAGGAGCATAAAATATGACACTCAGAGAAAAAATTCTAAAAACTTTTATTGTTACTATTCGTGAGATTAATACCCACGGAGGACCTGAAAAATTCTTTGAAAAATATCCGGTAGGCGGTATGTATTTTTCCGAAGGAGCTCCGCTCCTTGATGAAAATGGACTTGAAATGGGAACTGCAACCACCTTTGAAAAGCTTAATGAATGTAAAAAGTTTTCAAAGAAGAAGTTGCTCGTTTGTGCTGATGGAGTTTCGATCAGAGGTCAGACAGTTTCTTGCGGTGGACAGTCATGTCTTGGCGGTTCAAAGAGCTTAAAGGATGCATATAATCTTGGTAAATGTATGGGTATGCAGATGAATGATAAAGGAGTCGACTGGGTGTTAGGTCCCAGTATAGATATGAGCTTTGACCATCTCATGTATCTTACCGCTATTAGTGATAGTCCTCTTGTTACGGCGGAGCTTTACAGAGAGGTTGTAAGGGGAATACAGGATCAGGGTGTTTGCTCCACTGTAAAGCATTTTCCGGGACTTGGTACATATTTTGTGAATATGCATATGGCACCGGGATCAAATATTCTTCCCTTTGATGAATGGATGGAAACCTACGGTTACACCTACAAGGAGATGTTTAAAGAGAACGTAATGAGTGTTATGACTACCCACGTTACGCTTAAATCCTACGATAACGAAATTACTGACGGTTTTTATCCTACTGCAACCTTTTCAAAAAAATTAACTACGGACCTTTTGAAGAATGAACTGGGCTTTAAGGGAGCGGTTGTTACCGATGCGCTTATAATGGGCGGTATGGCAACAGGAGATTTAATTGCAGAAACCGTTCAGGCGTTTAAAGTGGGTGCGGATTTACTTCTTTGGCCCCCTGTTGAGGCCGCAGAAAAAATCGAGGAATTAATTTTAAGCGGTGAGATACCGATGAGCCGCTTAGAGGATGCTTTAGAGCGCATTGAACGTATGGAAAAATTCCGTGAAGAGGCCATTAAAAATCATTCTTATGATGAGCCTGATTCTAAGTTTGTTGATAAAGCAATGTTCGATATGGCGGAACACGGAATTTGCGAGCTTAGAAACGAAATAGGGCTTTTGCCACTGGATGCCAGCAAATGCAAAAAGGTGCTTATTGTTGATGCTTCAGAAACAAACGGCGAAATATCAGAAGAAGCAAAACTCATTGTAAAAGAGTTTGAGGCAAGAGGAATTAAAGCTGAAGCGAAGAGAGATATTTATGATGTGCCTTCAAGAGTTTGTTGGCAGGTTGATATTGATAAAATTCAAGAACAGTATGATATTGTGCTATTTAATTTGAACGCCTCTTTTGTGGCAGAGTGGAGTATTCCGCATATGCTTATATGGGCTTCCCACCTTTTTGATAAGAGCAAAAAGATAATTGTAAATTACCGTTCGCCATATTTTGCTACCGATTATTTTCCTGAGGACCCGACCTTTATAGAAATGAATTGTTGGCCCTCAAAGGAAACTGCTAAAATGTTGGTTGAAAGACTTTTTGGTGACAAAGAATTTACGGGAAGTTGTGCATTAACCGGTTATAAATATAATAAAAAATAAACCCCGAAACCGGGGTTTATTTTTTTAAAATTCAATAAGCGGTATTCTTATATGGAACACAGTTCCTTTTTCGTATTCACTTTCGATATTGAAGGAATATTTGTCGCCATAGAGTAGATGAAGTCTTAAATTAACGTTTTTAAGACCGATATGCTTTGGATTAGCACCTTCAAAGTTATTTATATTTTCTAATAAGGCTTCCTTCTTTTCGGGCTTCATTCCGATTCCGTTATCGGAAATTTCAATGCTTAGCATATCATCCTGAGTCTTATAAACCCTTATCTTAATTTGTCCGCTGGCTCGCTTATTTGCAAAACCGTGTATTATGGAATTTTCTATAATAGGTTCAAAGCAGAGTTTAAGCATTTTACAGTCCAACAAACCGTTATCAACCTCATAGCAAAAATCGATATCAATATCATATCGGGTTTTAAGCACATGTATACAGTTTTGGGCAATGTCCAATTCCTGACGTATGGTAGCAAAGGATGTAGTTAAATCCATACTGTATTTTAAAATGCTGCAAATAGATTTGAGTATCTGTTCAATCGGATTTTTTTCATCAAGCAAATCTATGGACATCCAGCTTACGGTATCCAACATATTAAACATAAAATGAGGAGAAATCTGAGCTTGCATCGCAAGCATTTGTTGTTGCTGTAGCGCTACAAGATTATCCTTGTTTGATTCGGAAAGACTGATATTACTCGAATTAAGCTGATTTACTGTATCCCTGATATAATTAACCTCATCGAAATCCTTTAATATCGGCAGGGGATAGTAGCTTGAAACGCTATCGATAATCTTTTGAACGGGACGGTAGGTAAATTTAGTTATGAAGAAACTTGCAAAAAGGAATATTATTAAAATAAAGCTATCAAGTAGGATTATCATAATCCACATTGAGGTATAAAAAGAACGATAGAGGGAATCATCAAATACCCTTACGGCATAAAGGGGAGTACCCTCTATTTTTTTTGCTGAAATATTAAATCCTTTAGGAAGAGAAGTTAAGGTCATCTTCTTCTCGGAAAGGCATTCTTTCGGCGCTTGAAATTCTTCGAAAATATTTTTTCCCGGAAGATTTGAACGGTCGGATACAATAATAGTACCATCTTCATAAACGATAAATTCTTTTTCGGAGGGGGAATAGGTGTTTGCTATAATCTTTCCCATTTCAAAGCAATCTATATTGATATAAACATCGTTTTCATAGGAACTGCCGAGGGCAGAATCCTGATATAAGCATATAGATATAGGAATATTGTCTTTAAGAAGAACAAGCTTACAGGAACGAACATCAAAAAGAGGGTTATCTCCTAAATTGTCCGGTAGTTCTATGATGCCTTTTTTAACCTCGCATCGGGGATTTTTTATGTACATTCCCTTTATAAATTCATACATCGCCATACATAGGGAGGATTGATATTCTACACTGTTGTAGGCATATAAATCCTTTTCTGCCCAGGTACCGTCAAATTCTATTTTTGAAAGAGAAAAGGATGTGTTTATAAGAGAAACCTGGTCTATATAATTTGTAAATCTGTAATCAACGGTAGAAAGCTTTTGAGATTCTTCGCTGTTTGTTTGGTTGAAAATAGTTCTGTTTGCAACAACAATTGTTATAATGGTGAGAATGAGAACTAAAGACAGCATAAGGCTGAATACCGTAACAAGATTGTTTTTAAAGCTTTTTCTTGAACTCAACAAAAATTGTGGTTTCATAATTTTACTTATTTACTTCTCCATTCCTTAGGTAAAAGACCGGTTTTCTTTTTAAATACTTTAGAGAAATAGGCAGGGTCTTTAAAGCCTATTTTATTTGAAACGGCTACAACCGAAAGGGAACTGTCTGACAATAATTTTTTAGCCTCTTCAATTCTGAGAGCGGCAAGGTAGTTCTGGAAGGTAATGTTAAGCGCCTTTTTGAATTTTCTTGAAAAGTGTTCAGGACTGTAACCAAAATGCTTGGATACCTTTTCCAGTGACAAGTCCTTATCAAAAATGTTATCATTAATATATCTTACAATAAGTTCGGAAAAGATATAGCTTTCAGAATCATCTTCGGCGATTATTTTGTGGAGCTCGCAAAGAATTTCCTTTCCCGAAACCAATTTATCAATTAGCTTTATTTCTTCGTAGAAAGAAGATAAATCTAATCCTTGGTTTATTTTTGAAATGTAAACAAGAAGTTCGCTTAAAATTATCTTAAATTCATCATTGGAAAACTTATTTGAAATTGAATTAATAATCTCATACTGATTAACGTTCCAGTCTTCTTGAATAGAAGATAAATATTTATTATATTCTTTAAAATTGTCGGTCATTAGAAGAGACTTTATATTATTTAATTCCAATACATAAGAAACACATTCGATATTATTAAAAATATGCAGGGATTTTATAGCATCAGATATTATATTTCCTAATATTTCACGGCAGGATTCGCTGTTTCCGGTTAAAAGCACTATATATGATGCAGCAGATGAACTGTTTTCCAAAGAATATATTTTAAAGTTATCATTCTGGATAAGCATCAAATCATCCCAATTACATGACGGGTCATTTGATACGGGAGAGGGAATATATAAATTAACTAAGAAACCGATATCGTTAAAAGCATCGGAATTTGCTAATTCTCTGTTGGAATTAAGGTCATTAAGATTAATTTTGCCTGAAAAATAAAGCTGTAAAAGCTTTTCGGTTTGCTTGTACCTATTAATAAATTGGTAAGACTCCTCAGTTGCGGCTGTAAGGGAAATTTCTAAGTCTTTTATAGCTTCATTAACGGCATTCACCATTTCATCAGTACTTATAGGTTTAGTAATAAGGGCGCTTGTATGATACTTTAAAGCCTTCTGAGCATATTCGAAATCCTGATATCCCGTTATTATGATAACCTTTGTATTAAGCCTTTTTTCATATATGTATTTGGTAACTGTAAGACCGTCCGTATTTTCCATACAAATATCTGTAATGAGGATATCTATAGGCTCATTTTTTAGATGATTTAGTATATCATCACCGTCGGGATATACACCCGTAATTTCTACTTCTGGGAAATGGGATTCTATTAATTTTGCAAGCCTTGTGCGTATAAAAGAAGCGTCGTCACATATAACGACTTTATAATTTGGCATAAGTTTCCCTCCCATACATTACTACATTGAAAATTATATCAAAGTGCAAAAATTTTGTAAAGTGAATTTGTTGAAAACTTTCAATAAAACGCCTGTTTTTTGCAATGTTCATCAAGATTTTCTCAAAATATCAAGTTTTTCATATTATCTACAAATTTGAGGTTTGGTATAATGATTACAGTTTCAAAATAGGAGGTTTAGTGTCTTAATGGAGCCACAAAAAAAATTACAGAAAAGACAGAGTAAATATATAACACATTTGCCACTTTTAATGCTATGTTTGCCGGTAGTTATATATATGATAATTTTTAACTACTTGCCTATGGGTGGTATAGTTATTGCTTTTAAAAATTATACACCTATTGAGGGTATTTTCGGAAGCCAATGGGTAGGCCTTGCGAACTTCGATTATTTCTTCAAAACAGAGGCATCCTCGGTTTTGATGAAAACGATCGGATACAATATGTTTTTTATATTCCTCAATATGTTTTTAAGTATAATTATCGCCTTGTTGCTTTTTGAGGTTAATAATAAAAGCTGTATAAAACTATTCCAAACCTCTATGGCTTTACCACACACAATTTCATATGTTATTGTGGCTTACATAGTTTATGCGCTTCTAGCCTATGATACAGGTGTTGTTAATCACTTGCTTAAATCCGTTTCGGCAGAACCTATTCTTTGGTATAACGAGCCTAAGTATTGGCCCGTTATACTTACAATAACTCAGGCCTGGAAGGGAATAGGAATGGGCTCGGTAATATATTATGGAACGCTTATGGGAATAGATAATTCTCTTTATGAGGCGGCCTCACTCGACGGAGCCGGAAGAATAAGACAAACAATTCACGTTTCCATACCCGCATTGATTCCTATTATCTGCATTTTGCTGATAACAAGTGTAGGGGGAGTTCTGGGAGGAGATCAGGCGCTTTTCTTCCAGGTGCCCAGAGATTCGGCAGCGCTTTATCCTACTACGGATGTTCTTTCAACATATATTCAGCGTGGTGTAACCTCGGGTGATTTAAGTGTTACAGCCGCTGTAGGCTTGTTCCAAAATGTTGTGGGCTTGGTTATGCTCCTTATAACTAATGGAGTAATTGCAAAAATAAGTCCTGAAAATTCTTTGCTGTAAGGAGGATGAAAAATGAAGAAAATCAAGTTTAATTATAAGTTTTTTATCTATTTGTTCTTTTTCCTTTTTTCTCTTTGTTTTATATTGCCTTTCTTACTGCTAATAGGCATTTCCTTTTCAACCGAACAGGATTTGATAAATGCGGGATTTAAAATTATTCCCGAAAACTTTACTACATATGCTTATGATACGCTATTCCGTGAACCTACAGATTTGATAACATCATATATAGTTACCGCAATTTATGCTTTTGTTCCAACAACCTTCGGTATATTTTTTGAAGCTTGTTGCGGATATGCTCTTTCTAAAGAGGATTTTGTATATAAGAAACCATTGAAGATTTTCTTATTAATAACGATGTTCTTCAGCGGCGGCTTGGTTCCTACTTACATACTGAGAACTCAGTATTTAGGGCTCCAAGATAATATGTGGGTATATGTTATCACCTTTGGAATAAATGCAATGGAAATATTTATTTTCCGCACCTTTTTTGCACAGCTCCCGAAGGAACTTTCGGAAAGCGCATATCTTGACGGTGCTACCGAAATGAACATACTCATAAAAATTGTAGCTCCGCTTTCAAAATCGGTTATAGCAACCTATTTTCTATTTGGTGTTCTTAATAAATGGAATGATTATCAGACAACACTTTACTATATAACCGATAAAAAGCTTTATACTCTGCAATATCTTCTTCAGGGAATACTGCAGGAGGCTGAGCAGATAAAGAAAATGATAATGCAAATGGGATTAAATATCGAGGAACCGCCCACTGAAACCCTCAAGTTTGCAATATGCGTTATGGCAACTTTCCCGATGCTTGTTCTTTTCCCGTTCTTCCAGAGATTTTTCTCTAAAGGTGTTATGGTAGGCTCTGTTAAGGGCTAATATAAAAAATATATTTTAAAGGAGTTTTTGAAATGAAAAGATTAGTCAGTTTACTTTTAATGGTATCGTTAATTTTAGGTGTTTTAGCTGGATGCGGCGGAGGAAAGGAATATTCCGATTCCGGTGAGGATGTAACACTTAAGTGGGTTATTCCCATGGGTTCACAAACTGATTTGAGCCTTGTTCAGGATAAGGTTAACGAAAAGCTTCCCGAGCATCTCTCCAATACAAAGATAGAATTCATATGTGATGCAGCAATGGGAGAAAAATGGTCGCTCTGGATTGCAGGTAAGAACTCTTTTGATATTGCTTGCTCCGGCTTTGCTATGGACCTTTTCACTGAAATTCAGAAAAAATCCTTCCTTTCATTAAATGAACTTGTAGATGAGTATGCTCCTACTATCAAAAAGGAACGTGATGAGCTTTATGTTAATCTTTATAACACAGGAAGCTATAACGGAGAGTTATACGGAATCCCTGCAATTCAGTTCTATGTTGATAAGTATAGATGTTTAAACATCTCAAATAGTATTGTTAAGTATTTTGATACTGATGCATTGATCAAAGCAACTCATGGTAAACCTCATATAACCGAAGAAGCTTACAAGCTTATGGATGACTGTCTTGTTAAGGCAAATAAGGCAGGAATCCATACAGAGATATATGCAACCTATATGTGGGAAAACTGTCCTGCAAAAATAGGTTATGTTTTCATAGGCGGAAAAAATTCCAACCTTTGTTATGATCCTCACGCTAAGGAAGTTAAGATTATTGACTGGCATGAAACCGAGGAATTTAAAACCTACATTAAATGGATGAGCAAATGGTATAAGGACGGTTATATCAATAAAGACGTTATGGCAGGCGGAGTTCCCAAGGTTGGCGATGGATACGGAAATCTGTGGCTCGGCGCTAATACCGATAATGTTAACTTCGGTGATAAGAATATATACGAAAGAGAAAACGATACATACATTAAAATAGAATCTGCAGATACCAAGATTAATGCAAGCTATGATATAGGATCTATCATGACATATCTTTCAATACCTGCAACTGCAAAGAATCCTGTAAGAGCTATAAAATTAATTGAAGCTTTGAGAACAGAAAAGGGTGCTGAAATACTTAATCTTATCGCATACGGTATTGAGGGGACCCATTATGAAAAGCTTAATGATACCGATATAAAGGCTTTTGATTATGAAAGTCAGGGAACAGCTTCTTCAAAATACGGTATACCTTCTTGGATGCTTGGAAATATGATGAACGGAATGTATGCTGTTTATCCTTATACGCAGAAAACTATAGAATATGCCGAGAATTATTATACTGAAATTGAGCCCAATATTAAAAAGCATGAGCTTTTCGGCTTCTGTTTTGATTTGAGCAAGTTTATCGTTCAAATGACTAATATACGTAACGCTAATCAGGAGTATGAAAGTCAGTTGGGTTACGGTGTGGCTTCTAACACTGAGCAGACTTTGAAAAATCTTACTGATAATCTTGATAAGGCCGGAATGAAGACTGTTATTGAGGACCTTCAGAAGCAGGCTGACGAATATATCAGTTCAAAATAATAGATTAGGAGAAACATATGATTAAAAAACAAATTCTCAAAGCGATTACTGTGATAATTGCTGTAATGATGCTTTTGCAGTGTGTTCCTATGAGTTTGCTTGCGGTTTCATATCAAGGTTCGGGAACTGCCGCAGACCCCTATCTTGTAACCACGGCGGAACAGCTTGACGGTATAAGAAATAATCTTTCTGCTCACTATAAGCTGGCGGCAACCATAGATGTTTCTTCAATTGCTAAATTTAAGCCTATAGGAACTATTGCGAAACCCTTTAAAGGATCCTTTAAGTGCGACCTTAATACTGACGGATTCCCTCTATACGCTATACTGAATCTATCAATACATACTGCGGAAAGCGTTTATGTAGATGAAGGTATGAGCAAATGGGAGGCAGCTCTTTTCGGTGGTGCAAAGGATTCAACCTTTGAAAATATTTATATACTTAACGCCAAAATTAAAAACGATAATTACGGTGATAATCGAATTGGAGCTACTTATGAAGATATCCGTTATGGTATGGATGATATGCCTACAGCTCCTCTTATTGGACAAAGCGTTAATTCCACAGTTATCGGTTGCGGAGCAACCGGTGTTGTTGATGCCAGAAGTAATGGTTGCGGAGGACTTATAGGTCAGGTTAAAGGCGGCAGTGTTCAGAATTGTTGGAGCATTGTTAATGTGAAAACACTTGGAAAATGGAATCCGGGCGGTCTTGTAGCCTCAGCCGGTGAGAATGCCACGATTTCCAACTGCTTTGCAACCGGTAATGTAGAAGGCACACAAAGCACTATTGGAGCTCTCATTGGAAGTGCAAATTCGGTTATAGTGCAAAACTGTTATGCTACCGGTAATGCCCGTGACGGATTCATCGCAAGAATTGAAAATTCAACAGTTTCAAACTGTTATTATGCAGGAAATGCAACCGCAGGAGGATCTAGTTGTGAGGTGCTTGCTTCTACTGTATCTAACGGTTGGTATCTAAGCGGAAAAGCTCTTACTCATGAAGGATATAAACAGGGTTCAGCGGCGGATATTAAAGCGGCATTTGCAAGTATTTCCGAATGGGATACCTCAGGTGAGTTACCTGTATTGAAATCCGTTAAAAAGCCTGATGATTTTTCGGGATATAAGGCAGGAGCAGTGTTTGGAACTCCAAGTCAGCCACAGGCAAATACTTCGAGTACACCTTCAGATACTACTTCATCTCAGGTATCCTCATCAGAGACTACACAGGCTCTTATGTCAATTGAGGAATTAACCGACCTTATAAATAAGTTACCCATAGCTGAGCTTGTTACCTTGGATAATAAAGAAGATATAAAAAAGGCAATAGCAGCTTATGAGTCACTTAGCGAAACCGATAAGGATAATTTTGACCTTTTAATTTATAAGAAGCTTACTGAAGCGAAAAAAGCAGTATCTAGCCTTATGGTTGCCGATTTATCTAATCGCATAGAAGCATTACCTGAAGCCAAGAAGCTTAAGGAGGCAGACAAAAAGGAAGTTGAAGCAATTTATGAGGATTTCAATTTCCTTGATGAAGATTTTAAAGCTTATATAAGCGAGGAGCTTCGTACCAAATTGGAGAATTGCGTAAAAGCTCTTGAGAATGCAACCCAAACAGGTGCATCATCTTCTGCCTTCACAACAAGCGAAATTTTGGTTTTAGTTCTCTTAGCCGCAGTTATTTTCTTTAATGCGGCAGCAAATATTGTTATAACAATAATTTTCTTTAACAAAAAGAGAAAAGCGGCGATAGAAGACGGAGGTTCTGATTATGAAGATTAGAAATGTCTTTAGCCGTCTGGTATGTTTTGCTTTTTGTATATTAATTGCTGTAAGTTCACTTACAACTTTCGCTGCAAAGGCAAAAGCAGATATTTATATCTCTTCAAAAAAATATTCTGCTGTTGATAAAAAGTATGTTTCAAAAACCGAGTTTGATTTAGCCGCTTCAGATGAAAAAATCGTTTATATACCGGTTTCGGTTGAAACCTCATCAACTGTGGGCGGTTTCGGTTTTGCTTTATCTTATGATAAAGAAATACTTGAGTTTTCAGAGGGATCTTCCTTTTTAAGTCTAAAGGATGAGAACGGCAGTGTGACTACACACAGTGTGTCTGACGGTATAATTGTATTATGGGAAACAATTGCTGATAACATTTATTCAAACGGTGAATTTTATTACGCAGCCTTTAAAATCAAATCTGATTTGAAGGAGAATAAAACAACTGCCGTTTCTGTTGCTGTTAAGCAGATTTATGACGGAACGGATAAACAGGTTAATATTATACCTACTGTGACGGTAAAAACCGTAAATATCAGTATCAAGGTTAACTTTTTAACCCAAGACGAGCTTGCACCTTTTGAGAAATTAAAGGATATAGTTTATCCCGATTCTTCTGCGGATATTAGGTCTGCTAACGATGCTTTTAATGCTTTATCTTCTGCAAAAAAAGAGCAACTTAAATCTGATTATTCGGAGCTTTATAATTATTATTCAACTGCTCAGAGCCGTTATAACCGTTTAGCTGAAGAGGCAGGGGAAAAGGCTGTTAAGGATGAGCTTAACGCCTACATTACAAAGCATTCTCAGGTCTGGAAATTAACTGTCGATACGGTTGAATTGGGCGACAAGCAGAAAGTAACGGCTGCCAAGTCTGAAAAAGATGCCCTTTCATCAAGGGCTAAAGAATTGCTCGGTAAAAAGTATACTGATCTTATAAACGAGTTACTGAGTGCTATTGAAGCACTCGAAGAAGCAAATGAAGAGGTAGCTGATTTTAAAGCAAATTATGGCAATTTGGATGGCCTTTCCGAAAAAAGTATTGCAGCAGGTTATGATGGATATATTATCCTGCTAGATGAAGCCTTATTGGTTTACGAAACCTTGGGTGACGAGGCTAAACAGATTCTGTTACCTATGGCAGAATCAATGAAAAAATCAAGAGAAATTGCCCAGAAGTATATTGATGCAGATGAATCTGCCAAGGAAATTGTCGAAAAGGTTAATGAATTCCAGAAAAAATGGCTGGATGTTCTTATGAAGAATTCAAGCAATGTAACCTTAGGCGATGAAACGGCAATAAAGATTATGTTAAAGGAATATGAAGGACTTGATGAGGATACTAAAAATGCTCTTTCCTCAAGAATGGCAATGTTCCAAAATCTTTTAACCGTTATTGAAGGAATGAAGACTGCAGACAATCAGCAAAACTCAGGCAGTACAACTCCTTCGGGTGGCACAACCACTATAACACAAACAGTGGTTGAAGAAAAAACCAATACAATAGATAAGCTAATCTATCTCACAAAGAGTAATGTATGGTTTTTAATAGTTCTTTTAATACTGTTGTTCATAACCATCGTATCCTTCCTGCTTCCTTTTATTTTAAGGGTTTGGCAGAGAAAAAAGACAGGATTTATTGATGATGAAACAGAAGAAACAACTGAGGAGGAAATGGAATGAAATTTAAGAAAATAGCAGCCTTGTTGTTAGCTGTTGTTATTGTAATAAGTGTAGCTCTGATTTCTTCCCTTTCGGCAAGTGCTGATTTGGTTGTTATTGAAAAATCAGAAGAAAAAATGCCTCTTGAGTATATAAATCTTGCTGCTAAAGGCGGTATAACCGGCGGCGGTTACACCGTTTGGCCCACTAAGGGAGAACTTACTCAGGCAGACGGAAAATATACCATAACAAATAATGGATACGCTCAGTGGTATGATCTTGACGGTTTGGGTTTCGCTTATAAAAAGGTTTATTTTAATTACGGAAATAAAGCCTATCTTTCTTTTGAGGGCACGCTCAATTCCTTTACGGGAAAAAATGCTAATGCGGGTGCAGGTATTCTTATAAGAACAGGCTTGTCTGATGATGCCGCAACAGTAATGCTGCATATACGTCCGGGTGAGATTTGTACTACATACCGAGCAAAAACAGGTTATGGAAGTAACCTCGGTAAATCAACAAATCTTGGAACAGCCGAAATTTCAGCAGGTTATCCTTACAAATTCAAGATAGAACTTAAGAAAACAACGGTTTATTGCTATTATAAAACCGTCAATTCTTCTAACTGGATATCCTATGGTTCGGTTCCTATGATGAAGGATAGCAATAATATTTATATCGGTTTCTGTCAGTATTCACAGGCGGAAGACTATATGGCAACTGCGGTGTTCGAGAATCTTTCCTATGAGGTTTATGCTCCCGAGGGAACAACTCCGGGCGCACCCGAAGGGGATTCAAGCAGCGGTAGTTCTTCAAGCGAAGAGGCAAAACTACCTTCGGACCCCAGCGTTGCAAATGATGTTCTTCTTCGTGAAACCTTTACTGATGGCTCATTGACCGCAGGTGAGGAGAATCACACTAATCCTATATGGAAAATTGAGGGCAGTAACTATGAGATAGTTACGGATGAAGACTTTACTAATCGTTGGATGTCCATTGAATACGGTGATAAATCAACTGCATTTTTTGCAGGAGATCGCAAATGGACCGACTATAACTTTAAAGCGGATATAACCTTTACAACAACATCCATTAAAACTGAGAAAAACGAGGTGAATTTTTATATCCGTCATACAGATTATGACCAGTACGGATATGAAAACTATACCGTAAGTCTTACGGGTGGCGATACCCTCGAACTTTCTCAACGAACCGGTACAAAGAGGTATCACGGAAAAGGCGATGTAGTTCTCGCTAAAACCGAGCTCAAATATATTGAGTTCAATGAGGTTACGGGAAACCCCGATAGCGATAGCAAACACACCATCGAGATTACCGCTTTTGATAATATAATTACTGTTAAATGGGATGGGAAGGAAGTGTTATCCTACACCGATAACGGCGATGACGTGAAGTCAGAACTTAACAGTAACGGTTCTGGATATGAGGTTAAAACAAGCGGTTGCATTGGATTTAATACTGATGGTGCTTGTATTAATCTTGATAATATTTATGTTTACAAGCTCAATGACCCGCTCGGCGGCGATTATGACAATGAAATCGGCGGAAGCTGGGATAAGCCAAGACCGGATGAATGGCTTCAGAATTACAGCAAATTACCGTATTAAAGGAGGGCAGTGCAATGAAATTTAAATTTTCAAAACTTATAGCGTTAACGCTTTGCTTAAGCATTATATTTTCTTGTGCATTACCCTCGATAGGTGCTGCGGGTATCAACACTCAACATGTTTCATTTTTGGATTTTGAGGATAAAGCATATACGAAGAGCTTACTTGAAACAAAGCAATTTGGTGAATTAGGGGGTATGTTTAAAAGCGATTTTGAGCTTATAGAAATTGAAGGCAACACAGTTTTCAAACCTGCTGTTGCAGATAATAATGATAGCCCTGCCTTAACCACCTTTAAGGATGAATTTTTGCCAGAAGAAAATATTCAGTCAGTAACCTTTAACGCAAAGGTTGAAAATGGTGCAAACAGGGATAACTTTTTAGCGATATATTCTCTTTATGATGAGGATAATCAAAGCGGAGCGGGAATATCCTTTACCATTTGGGATGGAAAAATATATTTCCGCAAGGTAATAAAAGGCGAAGCCATAACAACTAATATGTCGGGCGGAAACCTAGGTAAAGGTGGATGCTTTTCTTGGGATGAAACCTTAACAATTACCTTAAATTATGATTATTCCGATTATGTGAACGGCAATATATATGTAGATTATATGTTTGTTTCAGATGCACTTGATGAAAACGGTTTAGCAAAGAAAGATTCATTTCTTGATGTAAAATACACCGTTGATGATGCAACCTTGCCATTTGAGGTGCTCGATTCACTCAAATTTGGTATCGGAAGCAGCCGAATAGAAAACACCGTTTTCTTTGATAACTTATCGATCACTTATGGCGAAAGCGTAGTGCAAAAGGCAAACGCTTGGTATAAAAAATATTTATCGATTCTTTCAAAAACACCGTCAGAATTTGATGAAAATACCGATCTTGATGCTTGGAATAATGCCCTTGCAGATTATGAGGCTTCTGATGAAATAGTTCAAGAATTGCTTTATTCAAAAAATGCGGTTCAAAAGCTCTATGAAGTTCGTGGTATTACTGAGACTGCTCAAACCATAGCGTTTGAAGCGCAACATTCGGTTGCTTTGCAGCTCACAAGAGATAATGCCACCAAGGAGAATAAAGAGGTAGTTGATAGCGCAATAGTTGCATATCAAGGTCTTGATACTTTATCAAAACTCTTGCTAAAGGCAAAATACAATGTGCTTTTGGATGTACAGGCGTATATGAAGGGCTATATTCCGCCAAAAGCAAATGATTATGATAAAACGCCTATATTCGTTAATTTTGAGGGTGGCTTTAATCCCTTTGTAAACTCATTACCTATAAAGGAAAATGAGATTTACGAATTCAGAAAGGATCCGCTAAACTCTGAAAACACAACCTTTTATGCAGAAAACTTTTATAGCGCAGCATATTTGATGGATGATAAATATTGGCCATATAAATGTATGCCCAATGTTGTCTCGTTTAAACTTTTTATGGCTGATTACAATCCTTTTGCTCGTTTTTCGGTTATGCTTTCATATTTCGATGAGGAAAATTATTCCTGCGTTCAATTTGAAAATCAGGTTGCGCACTATAAAAAGGTAGTTAACGGTGTTTCTTCACAAGACCTATTATGGAATCTTATCTGGGAAGAAAGAAGTCTTGACTGGAGCGATTGGGTGACCGTTAACATCTATTACAGCGAGGGCGGAACTGCAAAAATAGTTGCCCTTGATAAAAACGATGAAAGTGCAACTGGAACAGCGGCTTTCGTTCCCGGAGGAAAATTTGGCTTTAGCTTTTTCGGTGGGTATAATATCCACGGAAAAAATGCTTATATTGATGATGTTAATATCACCTTTGTCGATGCTGACTTTGATCTTAATACCGATCTTTCAGATATAGGTATCAGGGTTTATTACACAGGAAATAACTATGTAGGTCCCGATGAAACCTTATTTATTTCGGGTGAACGCCTCGGTAAAACGGTTGATAAAGCGTATATTATGAAGCTCAATGATGTTTCGGGCGGAGAGTTATCCTATATAGCGCAGGAAAGTGCTTTTACCGATGGTATGGATTATTATGATTCTACCTATGCAAAGTCTCCCTCGTCAAAATGGGATGAAAGCAAGGCTCAGGAAATGAGAATCCTTCAGCGTTCCGACCTTTCTCTTAATACCGTTATTCCAAAAGATATAGGTGACGGTGTTTATATCATTAAATTAACCTCACTAATTTCAGGTGTTGAGGATAAATATGTTTATGTAAATGCGCCTGTTGTAAATTTTGTAAACGGTGATGAAGGCAAAACGGTGACTGCAGGCGGAGCAATTCGCATTGTAGGACATAACCTTAATACAAAATATGTTAATGGGGAGAATACAGCCGCAACTGTTAAACTTAAAAATCTTTCAACAGGGGAGATATACACAATTGCAGGTTCCAATATTAAGGGATTTGGCGATAACAGTGCCCTCGAAGCGGTTGTTCCGAATAATATTTTGGGCGGTGAATATGCCGTTTATGTACATAGCGGTATCGGTGATGAAACTGCATACAGTATTCCAGGATATATTAAGGTAGGCGAAAATCCCCGTGATAGTTGGGGACTGGAAAAAATCTTCAATGTAAGAGATACCCAGTTCGCAGGCGGTGCGAAGGGAGACGGCAATACCAACGATACTCCCGCCTTTATGGAAGCATTTGCCGCAGCATATGAAGCAGGCGGCGGAACAGTTTATGTTCCTGCAGGAAGCTATAGAGTGCTTTCAACCCTACCTATTCCGCAAAATGTTCACCTAAAGGGCGAGGATAACGGAAACACCATGATTTTCTGGACAGCTCGTCGTTGGGATTTTAATAAACTCCCGGATGCTCATATCAGAATTTTAGGCAACTGTGAAATTTCGGATATTTATTTCTATGGTACACGTATTAACAGCTTTATAGATGCAGAGAATGCTACCGACGGAAATATTTATATCCACGACATCAGAACAAACTTTGTTTGGTATGCAGGCGCTCCAACCAACGCAGGCAGCACGGAAACAACCGGCAAACTTACCAATATGGAAATAGCACAAAAGTTATTTGCCGAAATGAGTGGAGAAAAAACAGTTTTCCTTGATTTTTCACATAAGGAGCTTGAAAACATTCAGATTTCTGATGTGTGGCTTTATAACCCGAGAAGAACAAGCCGTGAAATTGTCCTTGAGGCAAGTCACAGTATAGTTCATAATGTAGACGACCTTAATAACTGGATTCACTTCGGTGGCGAAGCGCTTATCGTTGAAGATTGTGAAATAAGCGGTTGCGTAGGCCCTAGTGCCACAGGTCTTTATTATGCCCGTAATAACAACCTTGGTACAGGCGGTAACAACAAAGAGCTTATGACTACCGACGGCGGACCTTTTGCCTTGGGAAAACAGATTCAATTCATAGGTAATAACCAGGAATTAATGGAAAAGGCAGGGCTGTCAGGTACCGATACGGTAACTTATAGATTTATCGGTCTTTCGCCGAGCGATAATTCGTATGTTGGTAGAACAATAAATATTACCTCCGGTCAGGGACTTGGTCAGTCAAGGCAGATAGTTTGGCAGAAGGGACAGTACTTTAAGGTAGAAAAGCCCTTTGCCGTAACCCCCAACCGTAACGGAACTGTTTCGGTAACACATGCGAGAATTTCCATGCAGTTTATAAATAGCTTCTGGAAATCGGGTGATGCGGTAGGTACCTATGGAACTATGATTGACGGACTCTTTGATGGCAACACCTTTGCCGATTTTGGAACACAGGTTTTCGATAATCAGTCGGGTTCATTATGGTATCTCACCAATGAAAACAATAAATATACTGACCCCGTTTATGTTCACGGTGACGGAGCAGGCATAACCTTGCACGAGGATGATATCTATTCTCTGGCAACAAGGCTCGGCGGAACAACAAACTTCGGTAATATCGGTTGGGCTTATCGCAGCAACGATATAGAAGGCTATTGGTTCTTACTTACCTTCTGCACTCAGGATTCTGCATTAGAGGGTTATTTGGTTGAAGATAACAATCTTCACGATTTAAATGTAAAACATAGCGCCTTTGAACTTGAGCTTGAGGCCCGCACCTTTAATAATATGCTTCTCAGAAATAATCTTTTTGATGTTGAAAACGTTTATAACGCAAGAGCTCTTAGTATTATGAATACTGAAGTTAATAAGTACGGTAGCTTCAAGCTTATGACGGATTACTTTCTGTCAGAAGACGAAGAAGACCATATGGGTGACGTCAATCTTGACGGTAAGGTATCCATTAAGGATAGTACCTTAGTTAGACTTTATTTTATAGGTCTTACCGAGCTTTCCAATGAGCAAATTACTAACGGTGACGTTAATGATGATGGCGTGGTAGATCTTAAGGATGCGTCTCAGATAAGAAGATACATATTAACAGGGGAGAAATTTATATCCTCTAAGGATGATTCTTGGATTGATGCAGACTATTAAGTTATTGTTCAGCGCAATGCGCTGAACAATAATAGTAAAAAACTGTCGATTTTCTTGAAAAATCAACAATTTGATGAAATCTCGTCAAGATTTTCTTAAAATATCAAATTTTTCACATTTTGCTATTCACCTAAAGGTGATAGAATTATTGTGTAAAATAGGTAGTTTAGTCTGCCAAAATTATAAAAAGGAGTTGTACATATGTTAAAAACAAAGCAATTAAAGAGAATAATTGCGCTTGGCATTTCCTTGGCACTTCTGCTCACAAGCTTAATTTGTGCAAATGCAGAAGTTAATTTAACAGCATCGGCAACAATAACCGATGCGCAAAACAACATTGTTTTTGAGCCATCAACCGTATCAACCGGTTCACTTGGATGGGTTGAAAACACAAGCGATGTTAACAAGCTTTTAAACCCCGAAGGCTATGGATTACAGGAAAATGGACTATATAAGTTCATGGGAAATACTAGAAACGGCAGCTGGCAGTCGATGTTCGTTTATGATGAAACGATCCCTGGACTCACCTATAAAAAGGTTCATCCGCCTGCAGTAGCCTATCCTGCAGCATATAAGATCGATACTTCTGCTTATAGTGGTATAAGTAATATCACTTCTTATAGCGGTAAGCTTTATTCAAGCTATAAGTTCACAGGCAATCTAGTAACCAGTCCTGATGCGGCGATAGTAGTAAACTATATTGATAACGGTAACTTTGATTATGTGTATCCTTATGTTGAAAGCAGCAGGCTTTATCTCCGCACTTACTCGGTTCGAACCGAAACCGTAACCGTTGGCGATGTTTCTTATAAGAAGATTTACGGTAGTTATAGTGCAAACAATCCTCTTTATCGCATTAACCAGCATAGTAACGGTGATGAGTTTACTGTTGCAACCGAAACAGTAGATGGCGCAGAGTTTGCAGTTATTGAATTCAATGTTACCTATTCTGAAAGCGGTATCACGCTCACCTTTAAATCAGGCGAGTGCACCACTGTAAGAACCCTCGCTAACGATTATTTCTTAAGTCACGATGCTAAGAATCATTTTGATTTTAGCAACAATACTGATGTAAAATCAATTGCATCCTTTGGAAATTATCCCCTTTCTGCAGCAAAGGCGGTGGGTGTTGTAAGCAATAATTATACTTCGTATATCGGTGATGCTAAGGTAACCTTCGAGTATAATAGATCTGCGGCTGATTTAGCAGCAGATTTCAGAACCAATCACAAAGATATTCTTGCAAAGGAAACTGCAACCGAGGCGGATCAGGCAGCTATTGATGCGGCTTTGGCTGATTACAACTCAATAATAGCTGTAGCACCAGGAGCAGAAAGTGAACTTGCAACCGAAAAGGCTAAGCTTGATAATTTGCAAGGCTCTATAATGGATGCTGCTGTAAATGCATATTTTGATGCGCATAGCGCAGCACTTGTTATCACGGCAGACACCGTAAACAAGGATAACGTTGCTTCTGTTATCGCTGCAAGCACAGCTTATAAGGCTCTATCAGATGCAATAAAAACAGGCGTTCTTGCAAAATATAATGCTGATAACGGAGCATCTATAACTGATTTAGGCGCAACCCTCGATGCAATAGCAAAGGCTGTTTATTATGATAAGGATGGCGCGCTTATCTATGATGATTTCAGCGGCAATAATGCTGATGCTTGGGAGAAGGCATCTTATGATTCAGGCATTAAATATATTAAAACCCGTGGCGAAAAGCCTATCGCTTCTGTTACATATAATCTTGAAATAAAGGTTCCCGAAAGCGGAAAAGACTTTAAGAATCAGTTAATGTATTATTATAACAATCCTGCAAGAGGAGCTTTCTATGTGGGATATGATGGCGGCAGCGGAAAACTATTCTTGCAAAGAGGAACATATTCTGATTTAAACGGAAATTACAGCAATATGAATGGTGCTGCATGGCTATCTGAAGTTAAAGGAAGAGATGTTGTTCATCTCACCGTAAAATTTGGATATGATTATGCTCCTTTCTATGCTGAGGCATCAAAGCTCCCTTATGGAAATGTTGAGTATGCAGCGAAGTATATCAAGGTTTCGCTTGAGGCAACAGTAGAAGAAACACAAGAAACCTTTAACCCCAGTTATACTTCGGTTTATCCAAACCAAGAAGGACCTGAGCTTACCGATGTGTTCACCGTTGGTATGAATAATATAGATCCTGAAAATGAGCTTCAGGTAGCAAGCATTGAAATTGCTTATGCTAAATCTGCTGATGAATTCAGTGCTGAATTTGAGGCTTATGCTGATACTTATGGTAAGAGCGCTTCTGCAGTAACCAAGGATGATATTACTGCTATCGATTCCGCTATTGCAGTTTATAACGGTCTTAACGATACCAAGAAGGCAGTTTATGTGAGCGATTATGAAGCGCTCGTTGCATTAAAGGCAGTAGCTGACCTTCACGCTGAAATCGATGCTATTGTTGTAACACCTGCTTCTGAGGCTGCTATTGAAAAGGCTGTTGAAGATTTTGAGGCTCTTAATGCAGCAAACGCTGCTGTTTCGGCTACTATTGCTGATAAGCAGGCTGCATTTGATGCTTTCCGTCCTGAGATGTATTCTGCAACCATCAAGAAGGTTGAAAATGAGGATCAGCAGGATTTACGCTTTAAGACCTATTACACCGCTAATGGTTACACTGCTAATATCGTTTCCTACGGTATGGTAATGGTACCCAACCTTGCACTCGGTAATAATGAGCTTGTTATAGGCGGAAGCTATGAATATGCAGGATATACCTTTAATGCCGCTGATGCTGCATTAACCTTAGATGAAGGCGAAGAAATGCCCTCTGAGTTCCATGGCTATCTTGGAAACAGTGGTAGCACAGATAACCGTTGCGGTACAAGAATTGCTGCTCGTGCTTATGTAATCTATGAGATTGAAGGCATTGAGTACACTGTTTACAGTACTGCAAGCAGAAATACAAGTGATGAGGTTGTAACTCAGGGCGTTAGAAACGGTGTTTGTGTTCGTTCCGTTTACTCTATCGCAAGAGCAATGGCTAAGGACCTTATTGCTTCCGGCACATATAACACAACCGATGTTATCACAAGCGAAACAAAGGTTGAGGATTTAGCTAATATTGCCGGTGCTGATATAATCAAGTTTACAGCAGCCAATGTAAAGAACATTGAAAATCTGGCTAAGTAATTTTATAAGGAGGAAAGATAATTATGAAAAAATATGATATCCCCGAAATTAAAATTACAGGCTCTATAGCTCTTGATGATTCAATTTGTACACTGCCGGATGGCAGTACAACTTGGGAATGGGCTGACGTTCCTTCTCTCAAGGAAGACAATTAATTTTAAGTAAAATAAAGCGTTAATCCGTAAATCCTGCGGATTGACGCTTTATTAATAATATCCTATAATGTATCTATCCCTGAATTACGAAAGGTTGTAATTTTATGAAGGCTGTTTTAGTGCCAGTGCCGCTAAAAGCGGAATTTGATTTTGAGAAAAAATATATTTTAAATACTTACGGGTATATATCCGTTCCAAATAAAAAATTCTTTGATGCTATTAAAACTGCTAACGGTTTTTTTGCCGAAAACCTCGAAATTGTAATCGGAAATTATAGAGATGAAGCACCTCAAATTAGTTTTAAAAAAACAGATATTGTCGAGGAAGGCTATACTCTTGATATAAATGAAAATGGTATTGTTATCTCTGCAGGAAGCGAAAAGGGTGCGTTTTATTCATTTATGACACTTTGTCAGCTTGTACGCCAGTTTGGAAACAGTCTGCCTTATGTCGAAATTAAGGACGAGCCTCACTTTAAAATACGTGGATACATGCTAGATATATCGAGGAATAAAATTCCAACCCTCGAGCATCTAAAGGAAAAGGCGGATATGCTTTGTCAGCTTAAAATTAATCATCTTGAGCTTTATGTAGAGGGTGCGCCCTTTAAGTTCCGCAATCATAAAATTGCTTGGGAGGGCAACAGCGTTATAACGGGTGAAGAAATAGCTGAGTTTGATAAATACTGCAAGGAAAGATTTATTGAGCTGGTACCCACTCAAAATACGTTTGGACATATGGGATTTTGGCTTACCGATACGGAGGGCTATAACCATCTTGCGGAATGCCCTAACGGGTTTACCTATCCCAAGGATGGCAGAGTTGTGCCATGGGCACTGTGCCTTGACCCAACGAGTGAGGAGGCGTTTGATTTTGTTAAGGATATATCCGATGACCTGCTTTCATATTTCTCATCTGATAAATATAATGTTTGCTGTGATGAAACTCTTGAAGTAGGACTTGGAAAATCAAAGCCTTTAGCCGAGAAAATCGGAATTGGCAGAGTTTATCTGAATTATCTTCTCAAACTTCATAAGTATTGCACCGAAAAGGGCAAAACGATGATGTTCTGGGCGGATATAATAAATGAATATCCTGAGCTTGTTCCCGAAATACCCAAGGATATAGTTGCTCTTAACTGGGGTTATTATAATGACCTACCTAAGGAGGACTCTTGCATAGCTTTCGAGAAAAGCGGTGTACCTTATTGTGTGTGTCCGGGCTCTGCCGTTTGGAATACGATGGTTGGCAATACCACGCAGATGCTTGAGAATATTCACGATACTGTAATGAAAGGCTACCGTCATTCCGCAATAGGCGTTGTAACAACCGATTGGGGAGATAACGGTCATTTGCAGGGTATAGCACCCGCATATCCTTCAATTGTTTATGGTGCGGCTCTCTCTTGGCAACCGGTTAATAATGAGCATATAGACTTACCTTCTGTTCTTAATATGCATATATTTGAGGATAGGGCGCAGGTTATGGGAGATTTATCGCTTGAAATAGGTAGGTTTGTTGATATTGAGAAAATAAAGCTTGAAAATACATCACATACCTTTGAAATTTTCAAATGCTCTCTTGATGATGAAAAAAAGGTTGAAAATTTAACCCAAAAGGATTTAGAAAAGGTTGAAAATTATCTTTTAGGCTTTAAAGAAGTTTTATGTACAGCCGATATGAAAATATCTGATAGAGAACTTATTGTTAAAGAATATCTTATCGGAATAGATACTCTTTGCTACGGACTTTATAAGGGTAAATATATCCTAACAAAAAAACAAAGCGGTGAGGAACAACCGCAAATGCTCAAAGAGATATTGAGAAAAGCCAAGATTTTGAAAAACGAGATAAGCGAAACCTGGCTTGAGAAGAATAAACTATCTCTTTTGAACAAATCTTTGCAAATTTTTGATAAAGACATTGCTTTTGCTAATGAGCATAAATAATAAAAACACGGCTATGTAACCTACATAGCCGTGTTTTTTTTATGCGGTTATAGCTTTCTGAGCTTTGAAATATCATTATCGTGAACAACCGTTACAAATTTAATGGAATTTATATCGCATATCATAGTGCAACCGTTACGGAAAAGCTTTAAGACAACATATTCTTTACCTACATTTAGCAATTTGCCGCTTTTGCTCTCTGTTCTGTTGCCGATGAGAAAATCGATTCGTATTAGTTTACCTATATGGTTTGATAAAAATTTATAAAGCATATCTGGGCATAGGGTGGGGGAGTCGGTTTTAAAATTGATTTGCTTTTGTTTAGTCATAGGTATGTTTGAGTGTTGGATTTGCATAGCCTTTCCGTTATTGCTTTTCATATCCGAAATAAAAGCCTCGTAAAACTCCAAATCCTTTTCATTGGTTATATGAGCAGGTAATTTATTATCCATTTTTATTCTCCTTAAACACAGTTTTTTATATTATATGTTTACTTTTAGACAAGCGTGAGAGCTTGTTTTTTTATTTCCTTTGAAAAAATATAAAAAAATGCAAAAAAAGTCTTGATTTTTATGTGCAGTGGTTATATAATACAGATATGTGGTGAAAAGTGTAGCAAAAAACCATAAAAGTGTTTAAATGTGGTGAAAACGGAGGTGAAAACAATGCTTTTTGGTGGCTATCAGCACAGTATAGATAAAAAGGGCAGAGTTTTCATCCCTTCAAAGTTTAGAGAAGAACTCGGAGAAGAGTTTATCATTTGCCGTGGAATATCGGGTAAACGCTGCTTGTGTGTGTATTCCGTTGAACAGTGGGACAAGCTGGTTGAAAAAATCGGTACACTGCCTAGTACAAAATCAAGCGGTGTAAAGCGCTTTTTGTATGAAGGTGCTTTTAATGTTACATTTGATTCTCAGGGAAGAATATTAATACCCGCCGCTTTAAGAGAATACGGTGAGCTCGAAAGCGAAGCTCATATTATAGGTATGGATACCAACCTTGAAATATGGAATACTGCTCTTTGGGCAGAGGAAAACAATACATATACTCCCGAATCTGTTGCTCAGATTATGGAAGAGCTTAATTTCTGATTATGGAATTTAAACATATATCGGTTTTACTTAATGAAACAATAGAATCTTTGGGTATTGTGTCTGACGGTATTTATGTTGACGGCACTGCCGGCGGTGCAGGACACTCAAAGGAAATAGCCAAAAGATTAGATAAAGGCTTTTTAATAGCTTTGGATAGAGACCCTGAAGCCGTAAAGGTAGCAACGGAACGTTTAGAGGGCTACAATGCAAAGGTTATAAACAGCAATTTCAGTGAAATGGATAAAGTATTATCTGAACTCGAAATCGATGGAGTTAACGGAATACTTTTAGATTTAGGTGTTTCTTCTTATCAGCTGGATAATGCCGAAAGAGGCTTTTCCTACCATAAGGATGCGCCTCTTGATATGAGAATGAGCAGTAGCGGAGTTACTGCCGGAGATTTGGTTAATAATCTTTCGGCTGAAGAATTAACCGATATATTTTATAAGTACGGTGAGGAAAAATTTTCCTCAAGAATTGCAAGAAAAATAGTCGAGGAACGTAGCAAAAAGGCTATAGAAACAACCCTCGAATTAGCCGAAATAATAGCGGGTGCAGTACCTGCGGCCGCAAGGAGAGACGGACACCCCGCTAGAAAGGTGTTCCAAGCCCTTAGAATTGCGGTTAACGGCGAGCTTGAAAGCCTTGAAAAGGTGCTCGATAAGGCATTTAATCTTTTAAAAGCCGAGGGAAGACTTGCTATTATAACCTTCCATTCTCTTGAGGACAGAATGGTGAAAAATAAATTTAAAGAATACTGCACGGGTTGCACATGCCCTCCGGATTTTCCGGTTTGCGTATGCGGCAAAAAGCCCAGAGGCAGATTACTTAGCAGAAAGCCTATTGAGGCTACAAAGGAAGAACTTGAACTAAACCCACGCAGCAGAAGTGCAAAACTGAGGGTAATAATTAAGGAGGCAGAAAATTGAATAATCTAAAATATTATAATGATAGCTTAGCCTATGATTTTGAAAGATTTATGCCCAGAACCAATACTGCCCCTGCGCCGAAGGAAAATATTGTTGCAATGCCCAAAAACCGCACAACTGCAAGAAAAAGACAGCGTGCGGCAACTAAGGCATTAACATCATCTGCTTTCGCTATAATGACAACAGCCTTTATTTTAGCGGCTCTTTGCGGAAATATCGCTTTACGTTTGCAAATCAATGAGGTTAATACCCAAATTAATGATATGAAGGCTTCCTTAAACGAGCTTGATAGTGAAAGGACAAGCCTTGAGGTTGAAATGCAGAGAAGAATATCATATTCTAATGTTGAGTTTGAGGCAACACAGATGGGTATGCAGAAGCTTTCAAAGGATCAGGTTGTTTATATAAGGGTTAACGATAAAAATGCGGCAAAGACTGCCGAGGGTAAGATTATCTCTGAGGAGTAATAATAATACCTATAGGAATAATATAATAATTTAGTATGGATACGAGAGTTATTTTATAGCTCTCGTATTAGCGCATTGAAAGGAGGAACGGCAATGGCTGTAAAACTTGGAAAACCTATGATGCAAAGGATGAAATTTGTTACATTAATTCTGGTAATAGCATTGTTTGCCGTTTCAACCGTAAGCCTTGTTATCATTATGATAATCAACGGCGAAAAATATCAGGGTATGGCATCTGAGCAGCAGCTTTATGATAACCTCGTAACTGCGCCGAGAGGCGATATCTATGATAGTAATATGAATATTTTGGCAACTAGCTCAACTGCTTGGACGGTTTACATAACACCAAACGGATTTAAAAAAATTAAATCTGACGATGAAAAAGAAAATGTAAGAAAGATAATTGCACAAAACCTTTCGGAAATACTGGAGCTTGATTACGAAAAGGTTTACGAATACACCAAAAAAGACTCCTATTACGTGGTTGTTAAAAAGAAAATAGACAAAACTGTTGCTGATAAGATTCGTAAATTTATCTCAGAAAATGAAGATTTGGAGCTTACTCAGTATATCGGTCTTGATGAAACCACAAAAAGATACTATCCCAATGATTCGTTGGCTTCGGTTGTTCTCGGCTTTGTAGGTGACGATGACCAAGGCCTTGCAGGAATAGAAAGCTATTATGATAATTCATTAACCGGCGTTTCGGGAAGAGTTGTAGCGGCAAAAAATGCTGCCGGTGCCGATATGCCTTTTACCTATGAAAAGGTTGAAGAAGCCATTAAGGGTAATTCGTTGGTGCTTACTATTGATTCATATATGCAGTATGTGTGTGAAAAGCACTTAGCCGCCGCCGTTGATGAGCACAAGGCAGCCGAAAGAGGCGCCGCTATTGCAATGAATGTTAATACCGGCGAGGTATTAGCAATGGCTGTAAAGGGCGACTTTAACCCCAATGAAGCTTTTACTCTTTCAAAAGAGGATAAAGATAAATTAGAGGCAGAAACCGATACAGATAAGAAAAAGGAACTGAGAACTCAGCTTCTTAACCGTCAATGGAGAAACAAATCTGTTTCGGATACCTATGAACCGGGTTCTGTCTTTAAAATTGTAACCGCATCGGTTGCATTAGAAGAGGATTTGGTAAACGAAAAGAGCACCTTTAATTGCTCTTACGTAATAAATATTGCAGGTCAGTCATATCATTGCCACAAAAAGACGGGACACGGTGTACAAAATATGGCACAGGCAATTTCTAATTCCTGCAACCCTGCATTTATAACTATAGGACAGTTAGTGGGAAGTCAAACCTTCTCGAAGTATTTCAAAGCATTTGGTTTTACCGAAAAAACGGGTATAGATTTGCCCGGTGAGGCAACCTCGAATTATCATAAAGAGGAAAATATGGGCCCCACTGAGCTTGCATCATCATCCTTCGGTCAGACCTTCAATATTACGCCTATGCAAATGCTTTCGGCGGTGTCTGCTGCTGTAAACGGCGGTCATCTTGTTCAACCCCATCTTGTTTCCAAAAAGCTTGATGCCGAAAATAAGGTTATTGAAACTGTTTCTACCGAATATAAAAGACAGGTTATTTCCAAAACCACCTCTGACAGAATGCGTACATTCCTTCAGTTTGTTGCGGAAAACGGCGTTAAAAATGCTTTAGTTCCGGGATACAATGTGGGAGCAAAATCTGGTACTTCTCAAAAGGTATCAAAGATACTCAGCACCGGTCAAAGCAACCTATATATCAGCTCTTGTGTTGCTATTGCACCTATTGAAAATCCCGAAATAGCAGTTTTGGTTATGATAGATGAGCCAACTGCAGGACAATATTACGGAAGCGCAGTATCAGCACCTGTATGCTCGAGCATACTTGCAGATGTTCTGCCTTATATGGGATATGAGCCTAAATATACCGAAGAAGAGCTCAAAAAATTATCGGTTAATGTTCCAAATGTTGTTGGAGCAAAAACCGATGCGGCAAAAAACACTATAACTAACAGAGGCCTTACCTATAAAATAGTCGGTAACGGCGAAAAGGTTATCAAGCAGTTACCCGAAGAGGGAGAAAAAATCTCCAAGGGCGGCATGATTATACTTTATACAGAAGAGACTGATGGCCAAGTCGTAGAGGTTCCTAATTTGGTAGGATTAACGGCTACTCAGGTTAATACAGCGGCGGCCACCGCCGGAATAAATATTGAGTTTTCCGGCAACACTCAGGACGGAGGTCTGATTTCTTACAGACAGAGTATTCCTGAGGGCGAAAAGGTTGCCTACGGAACGGTTGTTACCGTTTATTTCAAGGATAACGAAAACGTAGCGGATATCGCTGCAGAATAGGAGAAAATATGAAGCTTAATGAGTTGATTTTATGTTCTGATAAGAGTTTGGGTAATACCGATATTTTAGGAATTACCTGCAATTCTAAAGAAGTTAAGAGCGGTTATGTGTTTGTTTGCATTAACGGAACAGCAGTTGATGGACATAAGTTTGCTCAGGATGCTTATAATAAGGGTGCGGCGGCTATTATCGTTGAAAGAGATTTAGGTCTTGATAATCAGATAATTGTTGAAAACACACGACTTGTCTATTCGGAAATGTGCGCTAAATGGTTTGGTAATCCGGCGGATTCTCTTAAGCTTATCGGTGTTACGGGAACTAACGGAAAAACCTCTATAACATATATGTTAAAGAAGGTACTCGAATCGGCAGGATATACCGTAGGTCTTATTGGAACGATACAGAATATGATAGGGGAAGAGATAGTCGCTTCCCAGAACACAACTCCTAATGCGTATGAACTGAATTCCTTGTTTGCTTTAATGAAGGCAAAGGGTTGTAGCTATGTTATTATGGAGGTTTCTTCCCACGCTCTTGACCAGTATAGAGTATACAATTTAGATTTTGAAGCTGCTGTTTTCACAAATCTTACTCAGGACCATCTTGATTACCATAAGACTATGGAAAACTATCTTGAGGCAAAGAAAAAGCTGTTCAAAATGTGTAAGACAGCAATTATCAATAGTGATGACGAATATGCTAATAAAATTATTTCTGGATTAGAATGTAAGGTTGTAACCTATTCAACAGGAAATGATTCTACCTATAGCGCAAAGGGTATTAAATACCGTCCTGAGAGCGTAGATTATGAGCTTGTAAGCAGCGGTATGATAAATCATATCAGAGTTAACACAGGCGGCAATTTTACTGTTTATAACTCTATGGCTGCAGTTGTTTGTGCCTTGGAATTAGGTATAGATATTAAGGTCGCTGCCGAAGCGATTGCTTCTATAAGCGGCGTTAAGGGTAGGGCAGAGGTTGTTCCTAATGATAAGGGCTTTACGGTTATTATCGACTATGCTCATACTCCCGATGGACTTAAAAATATACTAAAAACCTTCAAAGAGTGCGAGAAAAATCGTTTAATCGTTCTTTTCGGATGTGGCGGAGACCGAGATAAAGCCAAAAGACCTATAATGGGAAATATTGCTGTACATAATGCAGATTATGTTATAGTTACAAGTGATAATCCACGTAGTGAAGAGCCTTTGAGTATTATTGAGGATATCCTGGTGGGTATGAAAGGAGCAACAACTCCGTATAAGGTCATACCCAACAGAATTGAAGCCATAAAATATGCAGTGAAAAATGCTCAGAAAGATGATATAATAGTTTTAGCCGGTAAAGGCCACGAAACATATCAGATTTTGAATACCGGTACCATTCATCTTGATGAACGGGAAGTTGTAGCGGAAGCTTTTAAAGAGCTATCCGAATAAGAAACGGAGAGATAATATGAGAGAGCTAACACCTATTATTGCTGCAATAGTTTCATTTTTAGTGACTGCAGGACTCGGATATATAGTTATACCATTTTTACACAAACTGAAATTTGGGCAAACTATATTGGAAATCGGTCCTAAGTGGCACAAGGAAAAGCAGGGTACACCCACTATGGGTGGAATTATGATGGTTGCCGGTATACTGGTAGCTATCGGCGTATCAATAGGTTATTCTTTTTTAACGCAAGGCAGATTTTTTGATGAATTAAAATCCTCTTTTCGTCTTACTGTTTTTATTGCAGGCATAGTGATGGCATTATGTATGTGTGCGATAGGCTTCTTTGATGATTATATCAAGGTTGTAAAAAAGCGTAATTTAGGACTTTCTGCAAAACAAAAGACCTTTTTACAGCTTTTAGTGGCTGCAGGCTATCTTGCAACCTTAGCGCTTTCGGGTATGAATACAACCTACATACCTTTTATAGGTGATGTTGATGTTATGCACGGCGTAGGTATAATCTTTTGGCCTATAGCATTGATATTTATCTATGGATTTACAAATGCAGTTAATCTCACCGACGGTGTTGACGGACTTGCTTCGGCGGTTACAATGGTTGTAGCCTGTGCATTTATGTTAGGTGCGGGATTAATTGGTAATATATCTGTAAATATGCTTTCTGCCGCATTGGCAGGCGCATGTGTAGGATTTGTTTTCTGGAATGCAAAGCCTGCAAAGGTATTTATGGGTGATACAGGTTCAATGTTCTTAGGCGGTATGGTAGTTGCTATATCCTTCGGAATAGGCAGACCCGTAATGCTCATTTTTGCAGGATGTATATACTTCATTGAAGCTTTATCTGTTATGCTTCAGGTTGCATATTATAAAAAGACTAAAAAGCGTTTATTTAAAATGAGTCCCTTGCATCACCATTTTGAAATGTGTGGATGGTCGGAAGATAAGGTGGTTTTAGTATTTTCTGCCGTAACCTTGGTAGGATGTGTTATTTCTCTTCTTCCTTTGATTTTGAATTTTTAATTATTTGGAGTGAAACAAATGTCGAATGCAGTTAAGCAGAAGAAAAGCTCTTTTATCAGCAAAGGCAAACTTGATATAAGCTTTCTTTCCTTTGTATTAATATTGCTAACTGTAGGACTTGTTATGCTCTTTTCGGCAAGCTATGCATATTCCTATGCCTATTTTGATAACAGCTATAAATTTATTTTAAGACAGTCAATTTTTGCTGTAATAGGTGTAGGCATTATGATGGGAATATCAAAGATAGACTATCATTTCTGGAAGAAATTCTCGTGGATGGTCTTTTTTGCCTCAATTATAATGTTAGGTATTCTTTTGATATTGCCTCCTATGGCTACCGACCTTGATGTTAAGAGATGGTTGGCTATCGGTTCTTTCAGCTTCCAACCCTCCGAAATTGCAAAATTTGCTATTATTTTGCTGTTTTCTTCGTTGATATCAGCAAATTATAAGCATATGAAAAGCTTTAAATTTATAGCTTTTCTAATTATACTTTTAGGGCTTACCTGTGTATTAGTAGTTTTAGAGCCTCATCTTTCTGCAACTGTTCTGATTTTTGCTATCGGCGTTGTTTTAATGGTTGTGGGAGGCTTACAGCTTAGATATATAGTTGCAGGCGGTTTTTCAGCGATTGGATTATTTGTTGCGGCTATAACAATAGTAGGATACAGCTCGGACCGTATTAAATATTGGTTAGACCCTTGGGCAGATGCCAGTGGTTCGGGATTTCAAACCATACAATCCCTTTTGGCAATAGGCTCTGGCGGAATATTAGGCAGGGGAATAGGACAGTCCCGCCAAAAATATTTATGGGTTCCCGAACCTCATAATGATTTTATATTCTCTATTGTTTGTGAAGAATTGGGCCTTATTGGTGCTTTGGTAATAATTCTTTTGTTCTGTTTACTTGTATGGCGTGGATTTACTATTGCTATGCGCTCTCCTGATAGATTCGGAGCATTGCTCACTATCGGTCTTGTTTTTCAGATTGGTTTACAGGCAATGCTTAATATATGGGTTGTTACCAATACAATTCCTAATACGGGAATCAGTCTACCGTTCTTTAGTTACGGAGGAACATCATTGCTGATTTTGTTAGCGGAAATGGGAATAGTTCTTTCGGTTTCGAGACAGGCGAATTTAGAAAAATAACAAAGAGGTAATAGTATGCGTATATTGTTTGCGGGCGGTGGCACAGCAGGACATATTAATCCTGCCTTAGCCATAGCGGGTTACATTAAAGAAAAGCATAAGGATGCAGAAATTAGCTATATAGGAACAGCTGATAAGCTTGAAGCTAAGCTTGTTCCCGAAAAGGGCTATGATTTTTATACCATTGATGTAGCAGGCTTTCAGCGCAGATTATCGGTAGAAAATATAGGAAGAAATATCTCTGCCGTTAAAAAGGTTTTTACTTCGTCTGCTCGTTCGAAGAAAATATTAAAGGATATTAAGCCCGATGTTGTTGTGGGAACTGGCGGCTATGTAAGCGGTCCCGTTTTAAGGGAAGCTCAGAAGCTTGGAATAAAAACCGTTATACACGAACAGAATGCTTTTCCCGGTGTTACAACCAAAATGCTTTCCGAAAAAGCAGACTTTGTTATGCTTGCAATGCCTGAGGCACAAAAGTTTTTGAAGCTTAAAAGGAAGCCTATTATAACAGGAAATCCCATAAGAAACGAATTGCTTAATATTTCCAAGCAAGAAGCAAGAGAAAAGCTTGGATTAGATGATAAGCCTTTAATTCTTTCTTTCGGTGGCTCTTTAGGAGCAAAAAAGATAAATGAAGCCGTTACAGGCCTCATTAAATGGCATAACGGTACAGATAAGTTTTATCATATTCACGGAACAGGCAAAACAGGTTACGAGGAATTTAAAAATTCTTTCAGTGATACAGATTTAAGTGACAACATTGATATCCGTGAATATATAAATGATATGGATGTTTGTATGGCAGCAGCCGATTTGGTGATTTGCCGTGCGGGTGCTATAACCTTAAGCGAATTATCCGCTATGGGCAAGCCTGCAATTTTGATTCCATCACCCTATGTTGCCGAAAATCATCAATTCCATAATGCAATGACCTTAAAGAGGGCAGGAGCTGCCGAGGTTATTGAGGAGAAGGAGTTAACATCAGACCTGCTTATTGATTTGGTGAGTCATTTAATTGAGAATAAACCTCGTCTCGAAAAGATGAGTAAGGCAGCGCTTAATAATGCCATTCTCGATGCTAATGAAAGAATTTATGAAATAATTATGCAGGCATATACAGGAGCTTGAATTCAATATAAAAACCAAAAACCGCAATAATGCATATTATGAACTGTGGAGTTTCAGTTTATAATCAGAGGTGCGGTTTATGAAGGAAATAAGGATACAGGGCGGAAAAAGCCTTTTTGGAGAAATTGATATCCAGGGAGCAAAAAACAGTATTTTGCCGGTATTGGCCGCAACGATTTTGTGCGGCGGAGAATGCGTTATACATAATTGTCCAAATTTATCTGATGTTGATACATCGGTAAGAATTTTAAGAAATTTGGGTTGTAGCTGTAGCGTTGAAGGAAATACGGTTACGGTAAACTCTCGTGATATTAATTGCTGTGAAATACCTGACGACCTTATGAGAGAAATGAGGTCATCGATAGTTTTTCTCGGTGCTATTCTTGCCCGATGTGGCAAGGCGGTTTTAAGCAGTCCCGGAGGCTGCGAGTTGGGACCGAGACCGATTGATTTGCATTTGTCATCCTTAAAGAGGATGGGAGTTTCCATAAAAGAAGAGCACGGGATGCTTAGCTGTACTTGCGAATCAAGAATAAAAGGTGAAACAATTAATTTATGCTTCCCAAGCGTTGGCGCAACGGAAAATATCATTTTAGCTGCCGCAACGGCAGATGGTATAACAACTATCAATAATGCGGCAAAAGAGCCGGAAATCAGTGATCTTGCCGATTTTTTAAACAGCGCAGGCGCCCGTATTTACGGCGCAGGCTCTGATACGATAGTAATACATGGTGTGGAAAAGCTACACGGAACAAACCATTCTATAATTCCCGATAGAATAGTAGCGGCTACATATATGGCTGCTGCTGTTATGAACGGTGGAGAAATTAAACTTAAAAATGTTATGCCTTCTAATATGGTTTCTCTGTTATGGGCATTTAATGAGTGCGGTTGTAAAACCGAGGTTAACTGCAGGTCTATAACAATAAAATCAAATGGGGAATTAAAAAGGATACCAACGGTTAGAAGTCTTGTATATCCCGGATTTCCTACCGATGCAGGGCCTATATTGATTTCAATGCTCAGTGTTTCAAAAGGAACTTCGGTTTTTGTTGAAAATATTTTTGAAAGCCGATATAAATATATTGATGAATTAAAGCGTTTCGGTGCAAAAATCAAAACTGAGGGAAAAGTGGCCGTAATTGAGGGAGTTCGAAAGTTATCGGCTGCTAATGTGAGATGTACGGATTTACGAGGCGGTGCAGCACTTGTTCTAGCTGGTCTTGTAGCGGAAGGCGAAACAAAAATCAGTGAAATTCATCATATCGAGCGTGGATATGATGATATAGTAGGAACATTAAGCTCGGTTGGAGCAATAATTAGTCAGGAATAAAGAAAAGGGTGATAATTTGAAACAAACGGAATATCCGGATAATTTTTCTCGCAGACGTGCCGAAAGGCAGAGAAAAATGCGCAAAAAAAGAATTATCACAACCTTTATAGCGATAATTATTCTATTGTTGGTAGTCGGTATAACACTTTGCTTTACTGTATTTTTTCCAATAGAAAAAATATCTGTTGCGGGAAGCAAAATTTATTCGGCTGAAGAAATAATAGGTATATGCCCGATAAAAACAGGGGATAATATGTTTGCTTTTTCATCTGAAAAGTTGGAAAGCGAAATCAGAAATAAATTACCGTATATTTTGGAAGTGAAGGTACAACGTTCATTAAAAGGCACTTTGAATCTTAAGGTTCGGGACGGTAAGGAAAAGCTCTGCTTTGAAAATGATAAAACCTTTTATACTATTGGCGAAGATGGTTTCGTAATTAACAGTTATACTGAGTTGCCAAACAACCTAATCCTCATTAAAGGTATGGATGCCAAATTTAAGGTTGGAAATTATATTTCTTACGAGAATGAAAAAAAGCAAAAGATTTTAGAAAAATTGCTTTCCTTTGCGCAGCAGAGTAAAATCAATGAAATAGATATTACAGAGGAATATTCAATATCTATTGTATCGGATAACAGATTTGATGTAAGCCTTGGTACCAGTAATAATCTTGATGAAAAGATGGCGCATTTGAATTCTATGATTGCAAAAATTGGCGAAGAAAAGAGCGGCAAAATCAATTTAAGCCACTGGTCAACCGACAAAGCAGAGGGTACTTTTGTTGAAAACAAAGAAAAATAAATAAAAAATTACAATTTTGTAATAAAAAGTATTGAAATTTGTAAGAATATATGTTAATATTCTTATATTGAGGTACTTATATAATTTTACTTACATAGAAAGACGGAGGAATTTTAAAATGTCATTTGAAGTTGCAGAAGAGTTAGAGAATGTTGTTCAAATTAAGGTTGTAGGTGTCGGCGGAGGCGGCGGAAACGCAGTTAACCGCATGGTAACCGCAGGTGTTCGTGGCGTTGAATTTATCGCTATAAATACCGATAAGGCAGCTTTATATCTTTCTAAAGCTAATCAGAAAATTCAGATTGGCGATAAAACTACATCCGGTATGGGTGCAGGCGGTAAGCCCGAAAACGGTCGTGCTGCTGCTGAGGAATCTCGTGATGAGATCGCCGCTGCTATCCGTAGCGCAGATATGATATTCATTACCGCTGGTATGGGTGGCGGAACCGGTACAGGTGCTGCGCCTATCGTTGCTCAGATTGCTAAGGAACTCGGTATACTTACCGTTGGTATTGTAACTAAGCCCTTTGCTTTTGAAGGCAAAAAGCGTATGACTCAGGCTGAAGCAGGTATTGCTGCTCTGCGTGAGCATGTTGATAGCTTAATTGTTATTCCTAACGAGCGCTTAAAGTTCGTTTCCGAGCAGAAGATAACCTTCAAGAATGCATTTGATATTGCCGATGATGTTCTTCGTCAGGGTGTTCAGAGCATTTCTGAGCTTATCAACACAACTGCACTCGTTAACCTTGACTTTGCAGATGTTAAGTCCATTATGCTTGATGCAGGCTATGCTCATATGGGTGTTGGCGTTGCAACAGGCCGTGATAAGGCAGAGCAGGCTGCTCGTACTGCTATTAGCAGTCCTTTAATCGAAACTTCAATGGATAATGCTCGTGGCGTTATCATCAGTATCACCGGTTCTGAGGATATCGGTCTTGAAGAGGTTGAACTTGCTTCTTCTATCATTTCTGATATGGCTCATCCCGATGCAACCATTATCTGGGGTGCTCAGCTTGATGATACTCTTGAGGATACCATCCGTGTAACAGTTGTTGCAACCGGTCTTGGCGATGAGAAAAAGGATAATATGGCCGCTGATTTAACTTCACTTATCGGAAATGTTGACGATGATGAAGCTTATGGTGACGTTATTAATTTCTTTAATAAATAATTCAGAATATAAGAAAAGCTCCGTTCATTGAACGGAGCTTTTTAAATTTATAAATTTTATTTTGTACCGAAAATACGGTCACCTGCGTCACCAAGTCCGGGAACGATATAGCAATGATCGTTAAGATGGTCATCAAGACCTGCGCAGTAAACAGGAACATCAGGATGAGCCTTTGTGAAGGCCTCTAATCCTTCGGGTGCCGCAATTATGCACATAAACTTAATTCTCTTAGGACCAAATTCCTTAATTCTTGTAACGGCATCAATAGCGCTTCCGCCGGTTGCAAGCATAGGATCAAGAACGAAAACATCACGCTCGTTAAGATCGGCAGGGAGCTTGCAGTAATAATCAACGGGGGTATGGGTTTCGGGGTCACGGTACATACCAATATGACCTACCTTTGCGGCGGGTATCAGACTTAATACACCGTCGACCATACCAAGTCCTGCACGGAGAATGGGAACAAAAGCCATCTTTCTTCCTGCCAAAACCTTGGTTTTAGCCGTTGTGAGAGGAGTTTTGGTTTTAACCTCCTTAAGAGGAAGGTCACGTGTAGATTCATAGCACATAAGCATAGCAATTTCGCTAACTAATTCGCGGAATTGCTTAGAGCCAGTTCTTTCATCACGAAGTATGGTAAGCTTGTGCTGAATCAGGGGATGGTCCATAACGAAAACTTTGTTGCTCATTTGATTTTTTCTCCTTATCTTTAATTTTCTGCTTCGGTTATTTTATCAATTCTGCGCTGATGACGTCCGCCTTCAAATTCGGTATCAACGAAAAGGTCAACTAATTCTAAAGCGGTACCAACGCCTATAACTCTGCCGCCAAGACAGAGAATATTGGAATTATTATGGAGTCTTGTATATTTTGCGGAAAAATGCTCACTGCAAGCAGCAGCACGAATGCCCTTTACCTTGTTTGCTGCAAGGGACATTCCGATTCCTGTGCCGCATACAAGTATTCCTAAGTCGTTTTCATTCGCTGCAATGCTCTTTGCAACAACAAGGGCAATATCGGGATAGTCAACCGAAACAGGCTCGGTTATACCGAAATCATTAACCTCAAAACCTCTGTCTTTCAAATGCTCTACAATAGCATTCTTGTGTTCAAAACCGCCGTGGTCACAGCCGATTGCAATTTTCATTTTGTTACACCTTCCGTTTTCTTTTTTAATTCTCTTTCTGCTTGTGGAAGTCGCAGATAAACAGGTAACAAGTCCTTCTGTGAAACACTGTTTCCTGATTTAAAGATTTCCTCAGAGGCAAGGGCAATGCCAATGGCGTTTTGATAACGCCTATGGGAATCAGATTTTACAGTACATTCTAAATTTTCAATATACGGATAAAACAAATCACTTCCATCACCCACTATTATAACACTTTTCTTGACATTTTTCGATATTTTTTTAATTTCCTCTGCAAGTTCATCGCACATTATAGCTCTATCCTTGCAAATTCTTCTTATTTTACCGTTAGTTATATCAAAAAAAGCATTATAAACCTGATTGCAACGAGCATCCATCACTCCGCAGACAATACAGTCTTCTTCCTTATAATTTTCTGCCATAGCACGGAGGGTTGAAATAGGGGCACAAGGAATATTTTTGACTGCAGCCATACCTTTAACAGCACTGATTCCTATGCGAATACCTGTAAAAGAACCGGGACCCGCACCAACAGCAAAGCCATCGATATCATCAATGCTTATTCCGGAGGCTTTAAGTACACAGTCAACCATTGGCATAAGGGTTTGTGAATGGGTTATTTTTACATTGACAAAAGCATTGGATAAAAGCTTGCCGTCTTCAATAATAGCGGCTGAGGCTGGACCTGCGGAACATTCAACAGCTAAAATTTTCATATATTGTTACCCCTTATTATAATTTCTCTTACGGTATCATCAATACGGCTGATTTCTATAAAATAAGTATTTTCAGGCAGAGCGTTTTCTATGTTTTCGCTCCATTCAACTGCAACTATTCCTTCGGATTCTATATATTCAAAGAAACCGCAGGAATATAAATCCTCCCAGGATTCAATTCTGTACATATCAAAGTGATAAAGTGAAAGTCTGCCGCCGATATATTCGTTTATCAGGTCGAAAGTAGGAGAGGTTACATTACCCGAATATCCAAGTCCCTTGGCAACTCCCCGAGTAAAACAGGTTTTTCCCATGCCAAGTCCGCCCTTATATGCAATAACATCACCGGGTTTTAAAAGATTTGAAAATTTTGCGCCGATTTCTTCCGTCTCAAGGGGGCTGTGGGATATAATTCTTTCCATACTTTCACCTCACTTTTAACAGTATAACACATTTTTTAATTGGTTTAAAGACCCACTTGCATATTTTTACAAAATAAAATATAATAATATTAATCTTATAAAAAGGAAGTGAAGAATTTGGGAAAAATTATATCGGCTATTGCGGATTTTATTCGTGAGACGGACAAGCTTTTACTGATTCTTTGCTTTTTTGCATCCACTTACGGTTGTATGGCAGTTTATTCTGCGACGGCGCACAACGGCAGTGCAAGACCGCTCATAGTACAAAGCTTTTGTATGATTGCGGGAATAATAGCCGCTGTTTTTATTTCCAGAATTGATTATCAAACATATCTTGAAAGATGGTATTTATTTGCAGCCGGTGGTTTAATTCCTGTTATTTTGACCTTCTTTATCGGTTTTGCTCCCGGTGAGACCGATGATAAAGCCTGGTTGAATTTGGGAATAACTACATTTCAGCCCTCTGAGTTATTAAAAATTTGCTTTATAATAACCTTTGCTGCGCATTTAAGTCATATTAAACCAAATATCAATAAACTTAAATATTTGCTTCCTGCTTGCTTCCATGGAGCGATTCCGGTATTGCTAATACATTTTCAGGGTGATGACGGAACAGCTCTTGTATTCGCAATTATGGTACTCTTTATGCTATGGGCGGCAGGGGTTTCCTGGAAATATTTTGCGGTGGCAATTTCGACAATAGTAATTGCTTCACCAATTATATATTTCTTTGTTATGAATGATGACCATAGAGCTCGTATTAAGAGTATTTTTGATATTGAAGCCGATATTCAAGGTATAGGCTTCCAGCAATGGAGGGGTAGAACCGCCCTGGCTAACGGTGGATTTACCGGGCAAGGATATCTTAAAGGTAGCTTAACCTCTGCAGGCTTGGTTCCTGAGGGGCATAACGACTTTATATTTGTAAGCATCGGTGAGGAATTGGGCTTCCTTGGATGTATGGCAGTTATAATACTCCTTGCCGCAATTTGCTTCAGATGTATAAGAATAGCTCGCATGTGCAGTAAAGATAGCGGCAAACTGATTTGTGTTGGTATGTTTGCTATGCTGTTTGCTCAAGCGGTTATAAATATCGGAATGTGCGTATCTGTTTTGCCTGTTATAGGTATTACCTTACCGTTTTTCAGTGCCGGCGGAACATCATTACTATGTTTGTTTTTGGGTGTAGGGCTAGTGCTTAGCGTTTATATGCATAGAAATTCCAGAACAATATATTTAAGAGGTTAAAAAAATCCTTTCGCAAACTGCGAAAGGATTTTTAATTTATATGCTTTTTAAAAGGTTATCGATGGAGTCATCATTTCTAAAATCAACATCTATATTCTTCTTGCATAATGACCAGCTTTCAATGTGGGTTGAAACTTCATCCGGTTTAACAGTTTTAAGCTCACCAAGGCTTTCAACCTCTGTAAATACTGCGCAGGAATAGGTTTCAAAGGAACAGCCTGCATCGGGGTACTCGGCATCAGGATGCTTTGTATCGTATTTTTTGCAGAACACATCATCACCCAATACATAATAAACAGTACCACCGTTAAGGTCAAAACCAAGCTTTAACGGATTTTGGGCATCAGGATTATGCTTTACGGTAACGTAACGTTTGCCCCAATAAATACGCTCGTCGCTCATATCGGTGTAAGGCCATACCGATATGCTTCTGTTATGAAGAAGACCTGTATCATTTGTATTCATAGGAATAATAACGGTTCCGTTCTTTTCGGAAACAGTAAGTCCCCAAATAGCAAATTTTTTGCTTTCGTTACTTATATTTTTAACCTTCATGATAACCTGCATATTAGTATCATCGGGGTCCATTTTAATCTCAAGTGTTTTTGCAACACCGTTTTCGGTTTCAGGCTTAGGCATAAATACGGCACCAGTTTCGGTTGTGGTATATTTTACCGTGTCACAGTCAGGGTAATATGTGTCGGGATACGCTTCGGGAGATAACCAAATTCTGTGACCTCCAAAGTTTTCCCAAGCCTTGCCTTCACCAAAAAATTTAGTAAACTCTTCATCGGTCTTATTACCGAATTCCTTGCGGTTGCTCTGCATGAGATTTTGTCCATCAACAAATCCGAACTTAATGATACGGGGCCCTAAATCTACCGTTACATATGCTTCGATAACTCCGTTTGATATACTCACACAGCGACCATAATCCTTAAAGGAAGAAATTTCTTTTACTGTTACCATAATTTAACACTCCATTTTGATTATTTTTTCTGTAAATTCAGTTCCGCTTTTTGATGGAACATTAAGAGAAAGATTATATAAATCCGTAGCCCTACATTCGGTTTCAAACACCAATTTAGCTTCTTGTGACAATGAATCAATATCTGAAACCTTTGTAATAACGGGAACAGTAGAAGTATTACTACTGTTTTTTAGAATTTGCTCTCCTGTTTTGTTGAATCCTAAAATCCGTATATAGGGAGGAGATTTCATAAAGAGGGAATTGCCGAGACCTAAAAAAGCAGAAATAACTAATCTTCGTATTCGCGCCAAGGTATACCGTTTAACCTTTAATTCATTATAAAGGGAAACCATATCGGAGGAAACCTTAATTGCAGAATATAATCTGTTTTCAATACCCTCACTAACATCGGGAAGGTTTTTAAGATCCTCTTTGCTTCGAGTTCTCAGAACCGCCAGAATAGCATTTTCTAATCGGTTAATATCCGAATAAGGCGATTTTTCAAATAGCTCATAAATAATATCGGGTATATAATTTTTAGTTTCGGAAAGAAGATTTTCTTTGATTTTTTCACGAATAAAAGAGGCGCAAACAAATGCATCCTCATTTTTAGAATCGTGTTCGGCACCAATACGCTTAACCGTAAAAAAACTAATATCGGGCTTTATTTTTTTAGCAACCGCAATATATTCAATAGCAAGGTTGTTATTAGCACCACTCAAAAGTTTATAATTGCCTCCGCAAAGCCTTACGGCATTTTCTCTCGCTTTAGCAAAGGTTATACCTTTTTTTAATTCTGAGGATAGGTGATTTTTAAATTCGTCACTTTCTATAATGCAGGAAAGTGCAGTTAATTCATCTATATCACCGCATTCACTGCCGAAAGCAATAGTATCACAACCCATATTTATAAGATTAGATACGGCTCCTAGAGCGAAATTCTGGGCTGTTGACATTGACCAGAGTACAGGCAATTCTATACATATATCGCAACCGCAAAGCAAAGCAGACTTTGCCCGTATGCGCTTATCATATATAGCGGTATCACCCCGTTGAACAAAGTTACTGCTGATAACGCATACAACATTACCGAGCTTTTTGGCCTCTTTTATCAGATATTCGTGACCTGTATGAAGAGGATTAAATTCGGCAACTATTCCAACGGTAGACATTTTATCACTTCTTTTCAAAAAAGCCTTGAAAAAACAAAGCTTTTAAAGTATTATTATTTATTAGGATAACTATTATATAGTTTATCATATTTTTTTTAGGTAATCAATAATAATTCCAATGGAGGAAAGTAAAAATGAAGATTTTTGTTGTTAATGCAGGTAGCTCATCCTTAAAGTATCAGCTTATTGATATGGAAAATGAGCAGGTATTGGCAAAGGGCCTTTGCGAGAGAATCGGTGTAACCGGTGCTATTTCTCATAAGGCGGCAGACGGCAGAGAGTATAAGGCTGAAACTCCTATGCCTACCCATAGTGAGGCTTTTGAGGCAGTTGTATATGCTTTAACCAAGAGCGATGCTAAGGTAATTGATTCGCTTGATGAGGTTTCGGCTATCGGTCACCGTGCTGTTCAGGGCGGAAGCGAGTTTGCTAATTCTTGTCTTATTACTCCAGAGGTTATTGCAGCCATTGAAGAATGGAGTGTTTTAGCACCTCTTCATAACCCTGCAAATATTCTTGGTATTGAAGCTTGTATCAAAACCTTTGGTGAAAAAATTCCTCAGGTTGCAGTATTTGATACTTCCTTCCATCAGACTATGCCTCCTAAGGCTTATATGTATTCTTTACCCTATAAATATTACGAAAAATATAAGATTCGTAAATATGGCTTCCACGGTACATCACACCGCTTCGTAGGAAACCGTGCTATTGAGCTTTTAGGTAAAGAAAACAGTAAGGTTATAACCTGCCATCTTGGAAATGGTTGTTCCATTACCGCTATTAAAGATGGAGCTGGTGTTGATACATCCATGGGTCTTACACCTCTTGATGGTTTCATTATGGGCACCCGTACAGGAACTCTTGATCCTTCTACCATTACTTATATTGCTGATAAAGAAAATCTTTCCTTTGCTGAAATTGACCGTATTTGCAATAAGGAATCAGGTATGTTCGGTATTTCGGGCGTAAGCAACGATAACCGTGATATCGGCAATGCTGCAGCAAACGGAAATGAACGTGCTCAGCTTGCTATTGATATGCAGCGTTATCAGATACTCAAGTTCATCGGCTCCTATGTAGCCGCTATGAACGGTGTAGATGCTATTGTATTTACAGGCGGTATAGGTGAAAATGATGCCGAGCTTCGTAAGTATGTTTGCGAAAACCTTGCTTATCTCGGTGTAACTATTGATGATGAGAAGAATGCTGTAAGAGGCAAAGAAGTTAAGATTTCTACCGATGACAGTAAGGTTAATGTTTATATTATTCCTACTAACGAGGAACTTGCTATCGCAAGAGATACACTCGAGATTATATCCAAATAGGGGCTTTTATGAATATTAAAGATGTAAAAAATAATATTCTTGATGGTAAGTATGATAATGATTTTATCATGCTTTACGGTGATAGCAATTTTGCAAGAGAAAGATATTCTAAGGCATTAAAAGGTTTTGTTGAAACCTTTGGTGAGGCAGAGGATATTAAGTTTTTTTCCGCTCCGGGAAGAACAGAAATCGGCGGAAATCATACCGACCATCAGCATGGCTCAATTCTTGCCGCCAGTGTTAACCTCGATATAATTGCCGTGGTTTCTCTTAACAATACTGATAACATTCGTATTAAATCAGAAGGCTTTAATATGGATACGGTTGATGTTAAGGATTTTGCTAAAAAGGAAAAAGAGATTGGTCGTTCAGTTTCCTTAATAAAGGGTGTTTGTTCTAAGTTTAAAGAGCTTGGCTTTGATATTAAGGGATTTGACGCTTATACAACCTCTAATGTATTAAAAGGCTCGGGCTTGTCTTCTTCTGCTGCCTTTGAGGTGCTTATAGGAACTATCTTAAATGGATTATTCTGCGGAAATAAAGTATCCAATATCGATGTTGCAAAAATTGGTCAGTTTGCCGAAAGTGTTTATTTTGGTAAACCCTGCGGTTTACTTGATCAGACTGCCAGTTCTTTAGGTGGATTTACTTTTGCAGATTTTGATAATCCTAAAAATCCCGTTACCGAAACGGTAAATCTTGATATTCATAGCTTTGGGTATACTCTTTGTGTAGTAGATACTGGCGGTAACCACGCTAATCTCACTCATGACTATGCCGATATAACTCTTGAATGCAAAAAAATAAGCAATGCTTTAGGTGAAGATTATCTCCGATATGTTGACGAAGAGAAATTCTATTCAAGTATAGCTTCCCTTCGTAAAAAATGCGGTGATAGGGCTGTGCTTCGTGCATACCACTTCATAAACGAGCAAAAAAGAGTTAATGGGCAGAGAGAAGCCCTGAAGAAAGGCAATTTTCAGGAGTTTCTAAAGCTCGTTAACGATTCAGGAAATTCTTCTTATGATTATCTTCAGAATCTTTATTCAACATCAGATGTAAGCCAACAGGGCCTTTCCTTAGGAATTGCTTTAACAAAGCAGTTCTTAAAGGGAAGAGGAGCCTGCCGAGTTCATGGCGGCGGCTTTGCAGGAACAATACAATGCTATATTCCTACTGAAATATTAGGTGATTATAAAGCAATGATTGAAAAGGTTTTCGGTGAGAATTCCTGCAGTGTTCTTAATGTTAGACCCGTTGGTGGATATCAGATTAAAATGTAATAAAAAAACACGGTGTTTTTTAACACCGTGTTTTTCTTTAATCAAAGTTTATTATATTATTCATGTCGTAAAGTCCGTTTTTCTTCGATGCGATGAACTTAGCGGCTTTTACGGCACCTGCAGCAAACACTGCCTTTGAAGCTGCCGAATGAGAAATGGTTATAACCTCATCTCTACCGGCAAATATAACATCATGCTCTCCAACAATGGTTCCGCCTCTTACAGAGTGAATACCAATTTCGTTTTTAGGGCGTTTCTCTCGCTTTGAATGACGGTCATACTCGTACTTCATTTTATTGTCAAAAACCTCATTAACGGCATTTGCAAGCATGATAGCGGTACCAGAAGGGGCATCGATCTTTTGATTATGGTGCTTTTCAACAATTTCAACATCAAAAGCGTTACCTAAAATATCTGCGGCTTTTTTAGCAAGACTACAGATTAGATTAACACCCAAGGATAAATTAAAGGTAAAGAAAATCGCAATTTGTTTTGATGCTTCTTTAATTTTATTTATCTGCTCATCCGAATATCCGGTGGTTGCTATAACTACCGGAGTTTTTGTTTTAATGGCATAATCCAACATATCATCAAGGGTTGAAATATTGGAAAAATCAATAATAACATCCGGTTTAATATTTACTTGAGAAAAGCTTGAAAATATAGGAAAATCAGCCCCGGTATTGAATTTATCAACACCTGCTATAATTTCTATATCAGTATCCTCTGCGGCACAAAGGGCTACATTTTTTCCCATTTTGCCACAAGCTCCGCAAATCAGGGCTTTTATCATAAGTTACACATCCTGTATTAATATATTATAGACAATTACATTCTTTAAGCTTTTGAATAAGAACAGATTTTACATTATCGTTCATGGGGTAAAGAGGTAATCGGCAAGGACCTGCTTCCATTCCCATCAAATTCATAGCTTCCTTAACGGGTATTGGATTAACATCAGAGAAAAGGGCATTGATAAGTCCCGTATATTTAACCTGAAGCTCAGATGCCAGTTTAAAATTGCCTTTAAGGGCGGCTTCGCACATCTGATGTGTTTCGGAAGGAAGAATGTTAGAAAGCACCGAGATAACACCGATACCGCCTAATGACATAATAGGAATAATCTGGTCATCGTTGCCGGAATAAATATCCAAATCATCGCCACAAAGGTAACGGGTTTTAGCAACTGACGAAAGGTCGCCGTTGGCTTCCTTAACAGCAACAATTTTTTTGTGCTTAGATAATTCTTTATATGTTTCGGGCTTTATTGCAACACCTGTTCTTGAGGGAACATTATACAAAATGATAGGTTTATTAACTCGGTCTGCAATGTAATTGTAGTGGGCAACAAGACCATCCTGAGAGGTCTTGTTATAGTAGGGAGCAACCATCAAGAAAGCATCGGCTCCTGCTTTTTCGGCATCATTACAAAGCTCAACAGAGTAAACCGTATCATTGCTTCCTGTACCGGCAATAATCGGAACCTTGCCGTCAGCAGCCTTAACCGATTCTTCAATAACCTTTACGTGCTCATCATATCGCAGAGTGGATTTTTCTCCCGTTGTGCCGCAAATAACCAGGGCATCAATTCCTGCGGTAATCTGTTCCTTTATAAGAGAATTGAGTCTTTTGAAATTTACACTTCCGTCCTCAAACATGGGGGTAACCAGTGCTGTAGCAGCACCTGTGAATATGCGCTGTTTCATAAAATCAACTCCGTTTATAAAATATATGCTTAAAATTAGTCAAAATAACCTTTTGCACAAAGAAGCTCGGCAAGTAAAACTGCACCGCCTGCTGCACCACGAAGGGTGTTGTGGGAAAGACAAACAAACTTATAGTCGTACTGGGAATCCTCACGCAGTCTGCCAACGCTTACAGCCATACCGCCCTCAAGGTTGCGGTGGAGCTTTGTCTGAGGCATATTATCCTCAGTAAAGTAATTTATAAATTGCTTGGGAGCATGGGGGAGCTCTAAGGACTGAGGCTCTCCGCTGAAGTTTTTCCATATATCCAGTATTTCCTCTTTTGAGGGCTTATTCTTAAATGAAACGAAAACAGCCGCCATATGACCGTCAGATACGGGAACTCTGAGGCACTGAGCAGTAAACTTAGGACTGGTGGCAGGAACAATTTTGTCTCCTTCAACCTTGCCCCAAATCTTAAGAGGCTCAAGCTCGCTCTTTTCCTCTTCGCCGCCGATGAAGGGTATAACATTGTCAACCATTTCGGGCCAACGCTCGAAGGTTTTACCTGCACCTGAAATAGCCTGATAGGTACAAACAAGACATTTATCTATTTCAAATTTCTCATCAATGGGGTAGAGGGCGGGTACATAGCTTTGAAGTGAGCAGTTGGATTTAACTGCAATAAAGCCTTTTTTGGTGCCAAGTCTCTTTCTTTGAGAGGAAATTATCTCAAGATGGTCAGCATTTATTTCGGGGATAATCATAGGAACATCCTCGGTGTGACGGTGAGCGCTGTTGTTGGAAACAACAGGGCATTCAAGCTTGGCATATGCTTCCTCAAGAGCCTTGATTTCATCCTTCTTCATATCAACGGCACAGAAAACAAAATCAACCTTAGATGCAACAGTTTTCATATCTACAACAGCATCATAGATTGTCATATCCTTTAAATTTTCGGGAATAGCATCGGTCATAGCCCATCTGCCTGAAACAGCTTCTTCATAGCTCTTTCCTGCGGAACGGCCGCTGGCTGCAAGGGCAGTAACATTAAACCAGGGATGATTAGCAAGTAAGAGAGCAAATCTCTGACCAACCATACCGGTTGCACCAATAATTCCCACATTATACTTTTTCATTAATCTTCACACACTTTCTGCAAATTTGGGGTTGATATATATTACATTTTAAAATATAATATATCTATTAAATAAATATAACATTGCAGCGTACCTTTGTCAAACTATTTTATGCTGTAAATTAAGGAAAGTTTATTGTTTTATGATGAAAAAAAGCGATTTTTATTATGATTTGCCCGAAAATTTAATAGCGCAGACTCCTATTGAGCCACGAAATAGTTCAAGACTTTTAGTTTTGTCAAAAGAAAATGGAGAGGTTTCTCACGATAATTTTTCCAATTTAATGGAATATTTAAAGCCTGGCGACTGTCTTGTTCTTAACAATACAAGAGTTTTGCCTGCAAGGATTTTCGGTAAGAGAAAAGATACGGGCGCAGTTGTTGAATTTGTTTTATTAAAGCAAAAGGAACAGCTAATTTGGGAATGTATAGCAGGACCGGGTAAAAAGGCAAAAGAGGGTCACGAATTTATATTCAGTGATAAACTTTCTGCCGTTGTAAAGGAAGTATTACCCGATGGTAACCGAATCCTAAAATTCGAATGTGATGGTGAATTTTATTCTGTTCTTGATGAGGTAGGGCAGATGCCTTTGCCACCGTATATCAAAGAAAAGCTTGAGGATGCGGAACGTTACCAGACCGTTTATTCCAAGGAGATTGGATCAGCCGCCGCCCCCACTGCAGGTCTTCACTTTACAGATGATATGCTTGAAGAATTGAAGCAAAAGGGAGTAAATATTGCTTATGTTACCCTCCATGTGGGACTTGGTACGTTCAGACCTGTTAAGGTTGAAGAAATAACAGAGCATAAAATGCATTCTGAGCATTATGTTGTATCCAAGCAGGCAGCTGATATAATAAACGACACCAAAGAAAAGGGCGGCAGAGTGATATGTGTTGGAACTACAAGCTGTCGTACTATTGAGAGTGTTGCAACAAAATACGGCAAAATTAAAGAGTGCAGTGATGATACGGATATATTTATCTATCCGGGTTATAAATTTAAGTTTATGGATGCATTAATAACTAATTTCCATCTACCTGAAAGCACTCTTATAATGCTTGTTTCCGCCTTTGCAGGATATGAAAATACAATGAAGGCTTATAAAATTGCCGTTGATGAAAAGTATAGATTTTTCAGCTTCGGTGATGCAATGTTTATAGGGTGATTAAGAATGTACAAACTGATAAAAAATGAACAGACGGCAAGAAGAGGAGAATTTGTTACCAATAGGGGAACGGTTCAAACTCCTGCCTTTATGAATGTTGCAACTGCCGCCGCAATAAAGGGCGGCGTTTCGGCAGAGGATTTAAAAACCCTTAACTGTCAGGTAATGCTCAGCAATACCTATCATCTTCATGTAAGACCGGGGGATGAGGTCGTTAAAAAATGCGGTGGTCTTCATAAATTTACAACGTGGGACGGACCGATTCTTACCGATAGCGGCGGATTTCAGGTTTTTTCTCTGTCTTCATTGCGTCATATTGAGGAGGAGGGTGTTACCTTTGCTTCCCATGTTGACGGTAAGAGGATTTTTATGGGACCTGAGGAGAGTATGACTATTCAGTCAAATCTGGGCTCCACCATAGCAATGGCATTTGATGAGTGTGTTGAAAACCCTGCAGAATATTCTTATGCCAAATCATCCTGTGAGAGAACGACAAGATGGCTTGAGCGCTGCAAGAAAAAAATGGCAGAACTCAATAGTCTTGAAACCACAATTAATCCCGAACAAATGCTATTCGGTATTAATCAGGGTTGCACATATTCCGACCTTCGTATTGAGCATATGAAACAGATAGCAGAACTTGATTTGGATGGATATGCTATAGGAGGTCTTGCGGTAGGTGAGCCTGCTGAGGTTATGTATAAAATAATTGAGGATGTAACTCCCTTTATGCCAAAGGATAAAATCCGTTATCTTATGGGTGTTGGTACTCCTGCAAATATTCTTAATGCAGTTGAAAGGGGAGTTGACCTTTTTGATTGTGTTATGCCAAGCCGCAATGCCAGACACGGACATTTGTTTACCTCAAAAGGTATAATTAATATCAATAATCAAAAATATGAGCTTGATATGAATCCTATTGATGATGAATGCGGATGTCCTGTATGCCAAAGATACAGTAGAGCTTATATCCGTCATTTGCTAAAAAGCGGTGAAATGCTTGCAGGAAGGCTTTTAGTTATGCATAATCTTTGGTTCTATAATCAACTTATGACCGATATTCGCAATGCTCTTGATGAGGGCAGATTTGCACAGTTTAAGAAGGAAAAAGAGATAATTTATTCTAAAAGGATATAATTTACAAATTGTTCTTGAATTAATTTATCTTTTAGAGTATAATTACACTAATGATTTATTGGAGGTTAAAAAAATGGAATTTAGTCCTATTTTATTGGAAAAAGCAACCGATTCGGCAGGAGCTCCTCAGGGCGGCTCAATGTGGCTTATGATTATTTATCTCGTAGTAATTTTCGGTGCAATGTATTTCTTGCTTATTCGTCCTCAGCGCAAAAAGCAAAAGGAAGAAAAGAAGATGCGTGAGAATCTTCAGATAGGTGATGAGATAGTTACTATCGGCGGAATCTATGGCCGTGTTATCTCCTTAAAGGAAGATACTATGGTTATTGAATCTAAGAGTGACCATAGTAAGCTTACCTTCGCTCGTTGGGCGCTTCAGAGCAATCTTACTGTTCATGATGATGCTCCTTCTAAATAATAGGTTATAAGAATTGTCCCTTCCGAATATAATTGTTCGGGAGGGATTTTTTTATGAATAAAGAAAACAAAAAAATTGAAATCAGTCAAAAAAATATTACATATATTAAGGGAATAGTTTTTGGATTAATTGCTACAGCCTTGTGCGTTATACTTTTTTCACTTATTATGCTGCTTTTTGAACTTGGTTATAAATTTGCGGCTCCTTTTGCAACGGTTTCGGTTGCAGCGGGTTCATTTGTTGCTTCCTTTGTAACGGCAAAAAAAATAGGAAGTAAGGGGTATCTTATAGGTATAGTAATAGGAATTATTGTTTTTGTGATAGTCACGGTAATTGCTCTTGCTGTAAATAAATCAGGAATTACGGGGAATACCCTATTCCATTTCATTATAATAACATTAGCTTCGGTCATAGGCGGAATAACTGGTGTGAATTACAATAAAAACAAAAAGTACATATAAAAAACGGGATTGCCTAAAAATAGGTAATCCCGTTTGTACTATTCGTTAATGGTTACTTTTTTTGTTCTTGTTTTTTTAGGTTTTTCTTCGACGAAATCCTCTAAAGGAGTATCTTCTTCGGTTAGTTTTTTGAAAATGCCTCTTGTAAGAATCTGAGTATCGCCTGTTAATTTACATAACTGACCTGTGCGATTTGCAGAAAGTCTCGTATATCTCTTTACCTTAGAAAAGGCGGAGACAAGCCATATAAGAAGTATCAATTTAATAAGCTCAATTATGCAAATGATAATTGCAAAGGTTGTAATTTGAGCAGTTGAGAGAGTGGCTGTAATAGTCATAACATACCTCCAAAAAACTTATATATGCTATTCTATCACAAAGAAATGTAATATTCAATAAAAATATTGACATTTAAAATCGCTTAAGTATAATATTTTCGGGGTGAACTTTATGTCTATTGTTTTGCAACAGTTGAGTATACTTTTTATTTTTGCTTTTATAGGATATACTTTGGCAAAAGTAGGAGTTATTAAGGCCGAACAAACTAAAATACTGTCTTCGCTGATAGTATATGTTTTTTGCCCCGCTGTTTGTTTGGATTCCTTTTCTAAAAATTTTACAATCCAATATCTATCACAAAAATACAAGATATTAATTATTTCAGTTGTTGTACTGATTTTTTTAAGTATAGCAGCCTTTTTCGCATCAAAGCTTTTTTCTAAAGATGCGTATGATTGTAATGTATATACATATTCTCTTATTGTTCCTAATTACGGATATATGGGTTATGCTTTAGCGGCAGGTATCTTTGGGGATGAGATGCTTATGGATGTTATAATTGTTGGCATCCCGCTTACAATTTTTATTTATGCAATCGGTTTGCCAATGTTAACCGGCGTTAAAAATTTAAGTATAAAAAAATTAATTAATCCACCACTTGTAACTATTGTTATCGGTGTAATTATCGGATTAACTAATATAAAAATACCTGAGATTTTTCAGTCGGTTTTTACAAAGGCAGGGGGCTGCATGGCTCCACTGGCTATGTTGATAATGGGAATTACTATATCCGAATTCAAGCTTTCTGAATTATTCAAAAAATATAAAATTTATGTATTGGCTCTCTTAAGGCTAATAATAATTCCTTTGATTATCGCAACAGCCCTTTGGTTTGTTTTACCTAAGGAGTTTATTATTCCAATTTTGTTGGTGTATATTTTGCCTTGCGGTCTTAATACGGTTGTATTCCCGAGACTTGTAGGAAAAAATTGTGAGATAGGTGCCGCCATAGCACTTATTTCAAGTTTATTTTCAATAATAACGATACCCCTTTGGTTAAATTTTTTCGTTTAAAATTAACAACCTTTTTTTGAAAAAAATTGTATACAAATTCCTTAAAATATGATAAAATAAATTATACTTTAGGATGTAAATAAAGGAGCGCTTCTTATGAAAAGAATTTATGAGGGAAAAACTAAAGATGTATATTCGTTGGATAACGGAAATGTAATGCTTAAGTTTAAGGATGATTGTACTGGTAAAGATGGTGTATTTGATCCCGGTGAGAATACTGTAGGTCTTACCATTGAGGGTATCGGTAAAGCAAATCTTGAAACTTCTATTCATTATTTTGAACTCTTGAAGAAGGCAGGAATTAAAACCCATTATGTTTCTGCTAATATCGATGATGCAACTATGGAGGTTTTACCTGCAACTGTATTTGGTCACGGTCTTGAGGTAATTTGCCGTCTCGTTGCAACAGGAAGCTTCATCCGCAGATACGGCGAGTATATGGAGGATGGAACAGTTCTTGAAGGCGGATATGTTGAGTGCACCTTCAAAAACGATGAAAAGGGTGATCCTCTCGTAACAGGTGAAGGTCTTGCAGCATTAGGTGTTATGACTCCTGCTATGTTTGAAAGCATGAAGGAGCAGACCTTGAAAATCACCAAGATAGTTGCAGATGACCTTAAGTCAATTGGTCTTGATTTATGGGATATTAAATTTGAGTTCGGCTATAACAATGATGAAGTAATTCTTATAGACGAAATTGCATCAGGCAATATGCGTGTATATAAGGATGGTAAGATAGTTGAACCCGTTGAGCTTACAAAGCTTATTCTTAATAGATAATTAAATTAAAATCCGGATGTTATCATCCGGATTTTTGTTATTTTAAGGTGTTTCTACCGATAATAGAGTTGATATTTTTAACTCTACTCACATAAAATCGCACAGTATACTCGTTTTAAAAACAGTAGATTGAGTTGCAAGAGAAAAAATCGTATAATAACCTCAAAATTATTTTTGAAAGGTATGATTATATGAAATGGAATATTGTTGCTGATTCATCGTGCGACTTAATGTCCAAGAATATAAAATGTGATGAGGTAGGATTTTCAACAATTCCTTTTGTTCTAAATATTGGTGGGAAAGAATTTATAGATGACGAAAATTTAGATGTTTCTAATATGATTGAGGAAATGGAGAATTGTCCAACAGTATGTGGCTCCGCATGTCCTTCTCCTCAGCAGTGGGCAGAACATTTTGAAAAAGCGCAAAACAGTATAGCAATTACAATTTCGGGTAATCTTTCCGGAAGTCTGAGTAGCGCTATTATTGGTAAGGATATGGTACTTGAAAAATATCCTGAGAAAAACATTTTGGTATTGAATTCATATTCTACAGGGCCCGAAACCGCCCTTTGTATATATAAGTTAGCCCAGTGGATTAAAAACGGAGATGATTTTTCAACAGTTCAGTCAAAGGCAGAAAATTTCTTAAAAGATACTCACACCTGCTTTGCATTATCCTCGTTTGATAATCTTGTTAAAAATGGCCGTATGAGTAAATTAACCGGGTTTGTGGCACGAAAGCTTGGTATGTGGGGAATAGGAATCGCCACAGAAGAGGGAACAATAGCAATGAAGGGAAAATCCAGAGGTCCCGAAAAGGCAATAAATATAATTATTGAGGATATGAAGGAGCGAGGGTTCAGCGGAGAGCAGGTCGCTATAAGCCATTGCTTTAATAAAGATATGGTAGAAAGGCTAAGCGACAGAATTTTACAACTTTGGCCCGGTGCAGAAATAATGACTCTCACAACACGAGGCTTAGATAGCTTCTATGCAGAACGTGGGGGATTAATTGTAGCTTTTAAGTAAACTAAAAACCGTTCTCAAGCGAGAACGGTTTTTTAGATATCTGATGATGAAATAAGAAGTATCTTTAATGGATTCCTGCGCGGAGAAAAATATTTTGCAATACAAAAGCCTAAAAAGGAATTTGACTACATAGGCAAAATAAAACCGGTGGAGGTGAAATGATGAGTATGCAAAAAGCCGTAATATATGCAAGGAATACAAACAAGCGTTATATCGACGGCCAGGTGCAACATTTATTATCATATTGTGACTGCGAAAACCTTGATGTCGTCGGTATTGTTCGGGATAAGCGAAATGGCAAAAACATAAGACGATGGAGATTGAGAAAAGCAGAACGCTTGGCGAAAAGAAAGCAAGCAGATTTCATTGTTATGATAAATGTTTCTCGAATTTCACGAAGTGTTTTAAATGTCATTAAATACCGTGATATTATTAAAGAAAACGGTATCAAACTTAAATTTTCGGATGATGAAATTACTAACGAACAGTTTGAACAGATCAGTGGTGTTACACACAGAATGTTCTTATAATTTATTATGTGGTTTACATCTGTTTTAGGCATAAAAAAAGCAGGATGCTCTTATAGGAACTTGAAATCCTATAAGGGCACCCTGCATGGTGCGGGTGACAGGACTTGAACCTGCACGGAGTTCCGCTAGCTCCTAAGGCTAGTGCGTCTGCCAATTCCGCCACACCCGCACATATAGAAAAAGTAAAAAACTTTTTATATATCAATATTAAATTTTCAAAATAAAGGCAGCCGCATGATACAACTTACGCTGCGTGAATTCTATTTTACTTTATTGTTTTTCAAAAGTCAAGATTAAATCAATTATTTTGAAACAAAATATAGAATTTTCATTATATATGTTGTATAATAAGTTAAAAAGGAAAAAGGATGGGATAATATGGAATTTTTAAAGCTTTTGGAAAGTTTAAGAAATCCTTTTTTAGATGCTTTTTTTAGTACTGTAACTCATCTTGGAGAGGAAACCCTATTCATACTTTTAGGATTAGTATTTTTTTGGTGTATTGATAAATTTCAGGGTTATTATCTGCTATCTGTAGGACTGATAGGTACAATAATAAATCAATTTTTAAAGCTGTTCTTCAGGATTCCGAGACCTTGGGTTAAGGATAAAAATTTTACTATCGTTGAGTCTGCAAGAGCAGAAGCTACGGGATATTCATTTCCGAGCGGACATACACAGTCTTCAGTTGGTGTATTCGGCGCTATTGCCCGTTGGAACAAACAAAAATGGGTGCGAATAATCTGCATTATTATTTGTATATTTGTCCCTTTTTCCAGAATGTATTTGGGGGTTCATACTCCGGCTGATGTTATAGTTTCCTCTATAATTGCCCTGATTTTAATATTCGGGTTGTATCCGCTTTTTCAAAAGGCAAGAGAAAACAAAAATATAATGCGCATTGTTTTAATTTCGATGATAGCATTAGCGTTAGCTTATCTTGGTTTCGTAACCTTCTATAAGTTCCCTGCGGACACCGATGCCGATAATCTGGCAAATGGTATTAAAAATGCTTATAAAATGCTCGGTTGCACTTTGGGACTGTTTTGCGCTTATGAAATTGATGAGCGTTTTATACATTTTGAAACAAAGGCTTCTTGGTGGGCACAGTTATTAAAACTCATAATTGGTATTGTACCTCTTTTGCTTATTAAGTCAGGACTCAAACAACCTCTTTATTCATTATTTGACGGACATTTTGTTGCAGACGGTATAAGATATTTTCTTATAGTTATCTTTGCAGGCTGTATATGGCCTTTGACCTTTAGATTTTTTTCTAATCTTTCGAAAAAGGCTGATTAACAACTAAATCCTTTTTTTCGTACAATATAGTACGGAAAGAAGGTGATTTATATAAGAAAAAGGCAAAGAATTTTTAGAATAGCTATATTTTTTACCTCGTTTTTCACCGTAATCTGCATTGTGGCGGGATTTTTGTTTTTAAAAATCCGTCCGATAATTTTGAATTATGCCGTAAGCAATGCAGAAACTATTTTACTTAACACTTCAAATGATGCTATTGTTGAAATACTTAAAGAAGAAAATACAGATTATAATGATATCATAAGGCTTTCTTACGATTCTAGTGGATATGTAACAAGCCTTGAAACAGATATCACAAATATAAATCTTTTAAAAAGTCGCATTTCTAATAAGATATCACAGATAATTGCCGAAAGAGAATTTTACAGTACTGCTATACCTTTAGGCACATTCTTTGGCAATGAATTATTATCAGGTGTAGGTCCACTTATTAAGTTTAAATTTCAACTCACCTCAACCTCGGTGGTGGATTTTGAGCATGAGTTTACCGATGCCGGAATAAATCAGGTATTGCACAAAATAATAATTAACATTGAAACTAAGGGATTTTTAATCACAACCGGTAGTGCCGATAGTATATCTGTAAAAACAACGGCAATAGCTGCACAAACCGTTATAGTTGGTGTAACACCTAATTCCTTTACAGAGGTTATAGAAGACCCCACAAGCGATACAGCGGGTATTATAAACGATTACGGAGCATATTAGAAGGAGAATAAAATGGACAGTATAAAAGCTTTGGAAAAAATCAAAGAATTAAGTGAGATACTAAGATATCACAACAAAAAATACTATATAGATGATTCTCCTGAGATTGAGGATTTTGAATATGATGCTCTTATGCGTCAGCTTGAAGATTTGGAAGAGCAGTTTCCCGAACACAAAAAGGAGGACTCTCCAACCCAAATGGTGGGCGGCGCAGCATTAAAGCTGTTTACTCCTGTTACTCACAGTGTTAAAATGGAAAGTTTGCAGGATGTTTTTAATTTTGATGAGCTTCGTTCCTTTGCAGAAAAGATAGATACCTCTAAAACAAAGTTTTCTGTTGAGCCTAAAATTGACGGATTGTCCGTTTCACTTGAATACAGTAACGGACTGTTTTTCAGAGGTTCAACTAGAGGAGACGGTATAACCGGAGAAGATGTTACGGCTAACCTTCTTATGATTAAAAGCATACCTAAGGTAATTCCTTTTGAGGGTGAGCTTGAGGTTCGTGGAGAGGTTTATATGCCTAAGGAAAGCTTTATGCGTCTTGTTGAGCGTCAGGAGTTAATGGGGGAAACCCCCGCTAAAAATCCACGTAATGCAGCAGCAGGCTCTCTTCGTCAGAAAAATTCAAAGATAACTGCCGAGCGTGATTTGGATATATTCTTATTCAATATTCAGCGTATCACAGGCAAAGAGTTTAAAACTCATATAGAATCACTGGATTTTATAAAATCCTTAGGTTTTCATACCTTGCCTTCTTATCTTGCTTGCGAAAATATAGAACAGGTAATAGACGAGATTAAGAGAATAGGCGATGAGCGAGGCAATTTATCTTATGATATTGACGGTGCTGTTATCAAGGTAGATAACCTTGAATACAGAAATGAGCTTGGAAGCACTGCAAAATATCCCAAATGGGCGGCAGCATATAAATATCCACCCGAAGAAAAGGAAACAGTGTTAAAAAGAATTGAAATAGCTGTCGGCAGAACCGGTGCTTTAACTCCTACTGCAGAATTCGACCCCATTCAACTTGCAGGAACAACCGTTAGTCGTGCAACCCTTCATAATGAGGACTTTATAACCTCTAAAGGGATTGCAATAGGAGATACAATAGTTGTGCGCAAGGCGGGAGATATAATACCCGAAGTTCTCAGCGTTTCAAAGCACTGTGGCGCAGATGTATATCAAATGCCTACAGTATGTCCTTCCTGTAATTCTCCTGTTTTCAGAGAAGAAGGGGAAGCGGTTATCCGTTGTACAAATGCAGAATGTCCCGCCCAGGCTCTCCGCCATCTTATCCATTTTACTTCCCGTGATGCAATGGATATTGAGGGACTCGGTCCTGCTGTGCTTGAACAGCTTGTAGATGCCCGAATTATATCTAAAATTGATGATATTTATAGCATTAAGGCACAGCAGATTTCCGCTCTCGAACGTCTTGGCGAAAAATCCGCAGAAAATTTGATAAATGCTATTAATAAATCAAAAGAAAATGACCTTTCAAAATTAATCTTTGCTTTTGGTATTCGCCATATAGGAAGTAAGGCGGCAAAGCTTATTTCTGAGCATTTTGGCGATATTGATGCTATAATGAATGCAAGTAAAGAGGATTTTGAGGCTATTGAAGGCTTTGGCGGTATTTTAGCTGAATCGGCAGCGGAATTTTTCTCTTTAGAAGAAAGCAAAAATATGATTGAAAGACTGAAAAATTACGGTCTGAATATGAAATCCTTAAAAGAAATTCAGGATGACCGTTTTCAAGGTCGCACCTTTGTTTTAACAGGCACCTTGCCAACCTATTCAAGGAAAGAGGCCTCGGATATTATTGAAAAGTTTGGCGGAAAGGTTTCTTCATCGGTTTCTAAAAAAACCAGTTTTGTTTTAGCTGGGGAAGAAGCAGGAAGTAAGCTTGATAAAGCCAATGCTCTGGGTGTGCCTGTTATTGATGAAATTCAATTTAACGAAATGATTAAGTAAGAAAAACACAGTATAGTTACATCAACTATGCTGTGTTTTTTGTGCCTTTATGCCTTTATGCCTCAAATATCTTGACTAAGAACAAAAAGGATGCTATAATAATAAAGATTTAATTAGTTATAATAATATTTAAGGGAACCAGCTGACTGCAGAGGATACTGGCTCCCTTATGTTTTATAGCGAGCAAAAAGCGATTTAATACATTAAAAGGAGATAATATTATGGAAGTACAACTCCAAGAGCTTATTGAGCAGATTAAGAAGGATGGTGTAGCAGCTGCTGAGACAGAAGCTAAGGCTATTGTTGATTCAGCACAAGAAAAGGCAGAAAAAATAGTTGCCGATGCAAAGGCTCAGGCCGAGAAAATTTTGGCTGATGCAAAATCTGAAACCGAACGAATGACAAAATCAAGCGAGGATGCTATTCGTCAGGCAGGTCGTAATTTGCTTATTTCTTTCAGAGAAAGTGTAGCAAGAGAGCTCAAGTCTATCATCGGTGAAAATGTTACCGCTGTGTACTCATCAGAATCTCTTGCACAACTGATTATAAATGTCGTAGAGAACTGGGCAAATAAGCCTGACGCTGAAGATATCGCAGTAATTTTAAGCTCTGATGATCTTAAGAATATGGAGGAAGTATTGCTCGCTTCGCTTAAAGATAAAATGTTGAAGGGTGTAACACTGAAGGCAAATGATAATTTTGACGGTGGTTTCCGTATTGCTGTAAATAACGGTAGCGCCTATTATGATTATTCAACAGAAGCGGTTGTAGATATGCTTTCAAATTATTTAAGTCCCAAGGTTACCGAGCTTTTGAAAGAGGCGTAAATTTATGGCTGAATATTATTTGATTTCACAGTTGCCGTCATTAGATGGAATAGGTGAAAATACGCCGCTTCCTATTACCGAGGAAAGATTTACAGAGCTTTGCAATCGCTTTTTAGGCGATAAGGAGCAGTCTGAATTAAAAAAGCTTACTCTATTACCACCTAAGAATTATGAAAGTTCAGGTTCTAATTTAATTGACGCTTGGAATGAAAGCGAACGAAATTTACGGTTCGCTCTCGGTAAGGTTCGAGCAGAAAGAATTAAAAAGCCCTTTGATACTGAAAACAGGATTTTGCCTGTGGAATACATCAAGGCGGCAAGTACGGCAATTGAGATGGAAAATCCTATGGAGGCTGAAAAATTTTTGAGCCGTTACCGTTTGGAAATTCTAGAGACTCTCAGACCAATGGATAGTTTTTCACAGGATTATATCTTCTATTATGGGCTTAGATTAAAGCTAATTCTCCGCATAAGACAGTTTGAAACACAAGTCGGAGAAAATGCATACAGAAATATTTATAACTCCATTTTAAATGGAGATAGGTTGGAGGCAATACAATGACCGAAAATAAAGGAAAGGTTGTAAGCATAAACGGAAACTTGGTGTCGGTTGAGTTTGACGGCAATGTTTCTATGAACGAGATATGCTTTGTTAAAGTCGGCGATACTGCGCTAAAAAGCGAGGTTATTCGTGTAAGAGGCAATATTGCGCAGATACAGGTTTATGAAATGACCGATGGCATAAAATGCGGAGATGATGTAGAATTCACAGGAGATATGCTCTCAGCAGATCTCGGTCCCGGTTTGCTCGGTCAGATATATGATGGATTGCAGAATCCGCTTCCTCTTTTGGCAGAGCAGGCAGGATGGTTTTTGGAACGTGGAATTTATGCTGACGGACTAAACACTGAGAAAAAGTGGGAGTTTACACCTACTGCTAATGTTGGTGATGTTGTTCGTGCAGGTGAATATATAGGAACTGTTCCCGAAGGCCCGTTTACTCATAAAATTTTTATACCTTTTTATTTACTTGGAAGCTATACCGTAAAATCAATAGTACAAAAAGGCGAATATACCGTAAAGGAAACGGTTGCTGTTTTAACTGATGAGCGTGGTCGTGAGATTCCCGTATCAATGTCTTTTAAATGGCCCGTTAAACGTGCTGTAAGATGCTATAGCGAGAGATTAGCACCTGCCGAAACAATGGAAACTAAGGTCCGTCTTATTGACTCCTTCTTCCCTGTAGCAAAAGGCGGAACCTATTGTACTCCCGGACCCTTTGGAGCAGGTAAAACCGTATTGCAGCATACTACCTCAAAATATGCGGATGTGGATATCGTTATTATCGCCGCCTGCGGAGAACGTGCAGGTGAAGTTGTTGAAACACTGACTGAGTTCCCCGAACTGACCGACCCTAAAACTGGCCGTTCACTGATGGAAAGAACAATTATTATTTGTAATACTTCTTCTATGCCTGTTGCCTCCCGTGAGGCTTCGGTTTATACCTCGGTAACCCTTGCAGAATATTACCGTCAGATGGGTCTTAATGTTCTGCTTTTGGCAGATTCCACGTCCCGTTGGGCACAGGCACTCCGTGAAATGTCGGGACGACTTGAGGAAATCCCCGGTGAAGAAGCTTTCCCTGCATATTTGGAATCTTATATTGCGGCGTTTTATGAAAGAGCAGGATATGTTCGTCTGCCTGATGGCAGTACCGGTTCAGTTACCATTGGTGGTACCGTTTCTCCTGCGGGTGGTAACTTCGAAGAGCCTGTAACACAGGCTACTCTAAAGGTTGTGGGTGCTTTCCACGGTCTTTCCCGTGAGCGTTCGGATGCGAGAAAGTATCCTGCTATTGATCCTCTTATTTCCTGGTCGAAATACAAGAGTGTTATCGACAGCCAAAAGCTTGAGTTTTGCAAAAATATTCTCCATCATGGTGACGAAATCGGTTCTATGATGAAGGTTATAGGTGAGGAAGGTACAACCCTTTCCGATTATATAATTTATCTGAAATCTGAAATGCTGGATTCTGTTTATCTGCAGCAGAACTCTTTTGATTTGGTTGAAGCCAACTGCGGAACTTCACGTCAACGTTATGTTACAGATAAGCTAATTTATGTTTTGGGCAGCGATTACGCTCTTGAAAACAAGGATGATGCACGCAGCTTCTTTAACCGTATGCGTCAGAGATTTATTGACTGGAATTATACCGAATTTGAGAGTGATACCTTCAAAAAGGCAGAGGCAGAAATTGATACACTTTATAATGAGGGTGTCGGTAAATTAACAGTACAAGCAGAAAGCTTACTAAAGGACGGTGAATGATAATGAATAAAGTTTATAATAGAATAGAATCTATCATTGGTAACGTTATCACCGTCCGAGCTAATGGCGTTCAGTATAAGGAATTGGCTCAGATTAATACCCGTTTTGGCAAATCCTTAGCCCAGGTTAATAAGATAGAAGGAGATATCGTATCATTACAGGTGTTTGCCGGAGGTCAAGGTGTTTCTACAGGAGACGAAGTCCGTTTCCTTGGTCGTGAAATGCGAGTATCCTTTAGTGAAGACTTGTTGGGACGTATATTTAACGGTTCGGGTGAGCCCAGGGATAAAGGTCCCGCACTGACAGAAAACATGAAATCTATCGGTGGACCTTCCGTTAATCCTACCAAACGTATTCTTGCTAACCGTATGATGAGAACCAATATCCCTATGATCGATATGTTTAATACGTTGGTCGTATCCCAAAAATTGCCGATTTTCTCTATTTCAGGTGAACCCTACAATCAACTTCTTGCACGTATTGCGATGCAAGCGGAGGCTGATGTAATAGTGCTTGGCGGTATGGGACTAAAATATGACGATTTCTTGTATTTCAAGGATGCGTTATCGAAGGGTGGAGCATTGAGTAAAACAGTTATGTTTATTCATACAGCTTCCGATCCAACCGTTGAATGTATGATGATTCCCGATATGGTATTGGCTGTGGCAGAGCAGTTTGCATTGCAAAATAAGGATGTATTGGTACTTCTTACCGATATGACCAACTTTGCCGATGCTATGAAGGAAATTGCTATTACGCAAGAGCAAGTACCATCTAACCGTGGATATCCCGGCGACCTCTATTCACAGCTTGCTGCCCGTTATGAAAAGGCGGTTGACTTTGCAAATTCAGGCTCGGTTACTGTTTTGGCTGTTACAACTATGCCGGGCGATGATGTAACTCATCCCGTTCCCGATAATACAGGCTATATCACAGAGGGTCAGTATTATTTAAAGGGTGGTCGTATTGAACCCTTTGGATCCCTTTCACGTCTTAAACAAAACGTAAACGGCAAAACAAGAAAAGACCACAGAGCCCTTATGGATGCAATGATACGTTTGTATTCTTCCTATAAGGAAACACTCGAAAAAAAGAATATGGGCTTTTCTATGAGCCGTTGGGATGAAAAACTACTGAAATACGGTGAACTTTTCGAAGATAAGCTAATGGCACTATCGGTTAATCTACCGCTTGAAGGCGCATTGGATTTAGGCTGGGAGATTTTATCTGATTGCTTCGAAAAAGATGAAACCGGAATAAAGTCAGATCTTACTGATGAATTTTGGCCTAAAAAGTAAGGGAGGACTGTAGTTTTGGCAAAAATCAAACTAACTAAAAATGAGTTAAAGGTACAAAAGGATGCACTAAAAATGTACCGCAGATATTTGCCTACTCTGACACTGAAAAAGCAGCAGCTCCAATCGGAAATTCGCTCAATAGAGGCTATGGCTAAAGCAGTAAGAAATCAAAGAGAAGAACTTGAAAAAGGTTTTCAGGATTGGATTGCTGTTTTTAGCGAGAATGATGCATTCCCAGAAGGAATAATAACGGTTAGTAATATCCGTAAAGGAAAGGGGAATATTGCAGGTGTTGATATTCCTACCTTTGAGGGTGCAGATTTTCGTAGAGGAGACTATGATTTATACAAAACGCCACTTTGGGTGGATATCGCTGCAAATCATATGGAGAAAGCGATGTCCCTCGATTTAGAGGCAGAGGTGTTGGATGAGCAGGTTCGACTTTTAGAAGCTGAACTTCTTGCCACCTCTCAAAGGGTTAACCTGTTTGAAAAGGTTAAGATTCCCGAAACAGAGGAAAATATAAAGAAAATATCGATTTACATGGCAGACCAACAGGTTAATGCCGTAGTGCGTTCAAAGATATCTAAACGAAAGATAGCCCTTCGTAATGTTGAGGCTTCCCGAAGGGAGGTTTATTCATTATGATAGTGCCTATGAAAAAAGTATCTCTCGTAATTATGGGGGATAAAAAGGAAGAAACTTTAAAAAAGCTTCGCAAATTAGGAATAGTTCATATTGAGATAACCGAAGGCTCAGGTGAAAAACTTTTAGAGCTTAAAGAGCAAATCGACTTGCTTGAAGGTGCGATTTTTATCGTAGGAAAAAGCAAGGATGCAGAGCAAAAGCAGGTAGATACTGCAGAAGCATTATCTGTTGCGACTAAGATTGCAGCCCTTAATGAGGAAAAAAAGAATTGTCTTGCTGAAAGGATTGCTCTTAATACTGAACTTGAGCGTTTAAATAACTGGGGCGATATTGACCCTGACAGTATAAATGCTTTGGTATTAAAGGGATATGATTTATCCTTTTATGAGATGCCAAAAGCTGAGTATGAAACACTAGGGGACAGTGTAAGAACAGTAAAATTAGGAGAAAATAAATCAGCGGTTAAATTCTTGTTGATTAAATCCGATTTGGAGGATGAAGAAAAAGTAATTTCTTCAATATCTGCTTATCGTTTAGTATTACCTCAAGCATCAACTGATTCGATGAAGGAAAAAATTTCCGAACTAAACGCTCGAATCGACACGATAGATGCACAGATTACATCTTATGTTTGCTATACCGAGAGCATAAAAAGTGCGATAAAAGCCCTTGAAAACGAGGTTGAATTTGAAATTTATGCTACAGGTATGGCAGATGAAAATCTATCTGATAATAATAGTCAGGCTGTTTGTGTTGCATATTTCAAAGGATACATTGAAACTGAAAATCTTGATAAACTAAAGCAAACAGCTGCGGAAAATTCCTGGGGTCTCCTGGTAGAAGACCCGTGCGAAGAGGATAACGTTCCCACCAAGCTTAAAAACAATAAGTTTGTAAGTCTTATTTATCCGTTAACTGACTTTTTGGGTACCGTTCCCGGATATTTTGAATATGACATTTCGGGTTGGTTTTTGGCATTTATACTCATATTCTTCGGAATTATTTTTGGAGATGGTGGATACGGACTGTTAATTTGCGCTATATCGGCTATTCCGATTATAAAATCCCTTATTAGCAAAAAGCAGATTTCACCTATGTTTTTGCTTATAGGTCTTTTCGGTTTATCAACAGTTTTGTGGGGAACGCTTACCTGTACTTGGTTTGGTCTTTCTCCTGAACAGTTACCGAATTGGTTAAAAAGTTTATCCATACCCGTAATTTCAAATGTGTATGCCGATAAGCTATGGTATCCCTTCTGGACCAACGGCACTGCAGGACTAACTACAGCACAAAATCTGCAGATATTCTGTTTCTCGCTGGCACTGATACAATTAATTGTGGCTCATATAAAGGGAGCTTTAAGAAACAAGAGTTCTATTAAAATGCTTGGTGATATCGGTTCAATATTACAGCTTTTAGGTATTTATTATTTAGTGCTAAGCCTTGTGGTAAATGCTCAGGTATTCAGTTTTGGGTTGATTATCGGCGGTATTCCCGTAGGAACGGTTGCCATCGCTTTGATTGGGGTGGGATTCGTTCTCAGCTTTGTATTTTCAAACTATGAAGGAAGTATCATAAAATCTATACTTTCAAGTCTTACAAACATTGTGTCTGTATTGCTTGGTGTGGTTAATGTTTTTTCGGATATCGTTTCTTATATCAGACTATGGGCTGTAGGTCTTGCAGGTGCCGCTATTTCTGCTACAGTAAATGAACTGGCAGGACCATTGCTTGGAAACTTTATGTTTATGATACTTGCCATCATTCTTTTGGTGTTTGGTCACGGACTTAATATGATCTTGAATATTCTTTCCGTTATCGTTCACGGAATAAGGCTTAATACTTTAGAGTTCTCTTCACATTTAGATATGTCGTGGAGTGGGCATAAATTTAAACCGTTTAAAGAACAAATTGATTAAAAGGAGAATCATTATGAATTTAGGATTATTGGGAACTGCATTGGCAATGGGTATTGCCGCAATTGGCTCGGCTATCGGTATCGGAATTGCAGGTCAGGCTTCAATCGGAGCTTGGAAAAAATGCTATATGAGCAATAAAGCTGCACCGTTCATTCTTACCGTTTTTGCCGGTGCTCCGCTTACACAGACAATTTACGGCTTTCTTTTGATGCAGCAGATGAAGGCATCCTCTGCTGATCCTGCCTTTTTACTAGGTCTTGGAATTGCATCGGGTGTAGCAATGGCATTTTCGGCTGTTTTTCAGGGTAAAGCCGGTGCCGCAGGTGCTGATGCATTAGCAGAAACAGGTAAAGGCTTCTCGCAATACATCACTGTTGTTGGTCTTTGCGAAACCGTTGCTTTGTTTGCACTCGTTTTCAGCATGGTAGCTTTAGGATAATTTTTTAATGAAATAAACATTATATAAGGCCTAAAAAAAATCGGAAGGTGTTATACCTTCCGATTTTTTTATCCGTCATAGTCTTCTATTGCTCGTCTTGCTTCATCGACTGTTGAAAAATAAATACCATGATTAAGCTGATCAATATCTTGCTTAGGTAGGGTATTAAGAACTATATCCGAATATACCTCTTCAAGCTCTCCGTCAATAAAAAGTGCAACGGTATTTTCATAAGATGCCAATACACATTCTCCCGGAGATTCTTTTTTAGCACTTGCGGCAAATCCTGCTGTAATTATCAATATACTAAGCGCAATTGTTACTACAACAGCGATTATAATTATGTTTTTTTTCATTTTAATTTCCATAGTATCAACTCCGTAAATATTTTTTTCAAACTAAGGAAAAAATATTCAAAATTTATAGTAATTTTTCTATTATTATGATATACTTTACTAAAAGTAGGTGTTACTATGGATATAAAAGAAAAGGCATTAAAAAAGCATTATGAATGGAATGGAAAAATCGAGGTAATTTCACGAACTAAGGTGGAAGACTCCGAGGATTTATCGGTGGCTTACACTCCCGGTGTTGCCGAGCCTTGCCTTGAAATTGAAAGGGATTATAATAAGTCATTTGAGCTAACACGTCGTGCAAACTTAATTGCGGTTGTGACCGATGGATCGGCGGTTTTAGGGCTTGGAAATATTGGCCCTGAGGCAGGTATGCCGGTTATGGAGGGCAAGTGCGTTTTATTTAAGGAATTCGCAGGTGTAGATGCTTTTCCTATTTGTATTCGGTCAAATGATGTTGATGAAATTGTTGATACGGTATACCGTATTTCAGGCAGCTTTGGTGGAATAAACCTTGAGGATATTTCGGCTCCTCGTTGCTTCGAAATCGAGAGAAAGCTTAAAGAAAAATGCGATATACCCGTATTTCACGATGATCAGCACGGTACTGCGATTTGTGTTGCGGCGGCGATGATAAACGCATTAAAACTAGTAAAAAAAGATATAAAGAATATTAAGTGCGTTATAAACGGGGCGGGAGCAGCAGGAACAGCGATTGGTGAACTGTTGTTAAAACTTGGCCTTAAAAATCTTATAATGTGTGATAAATTCGGCGCCTTATGCGAAGAAATGGAGGGTCTTAGCAAAGCTCATTCCGATTTGGCTAAAAAAACCAATCCAAACAGGGAAAAAGGCGCTTTATCTGAAATTATAAAGGGTGCCGATGTGTTTATCGGGGTTTCGGCACCCGGTGTTTTAAAAAAGGAAAATGTCGCTTCAATGAATAACGGAGCAGCTGTTTTTGCAATGGCAAATCCAACTCCTGAAATTATGCCCGATGAGGCATTGGCAGGAGGGGCGGCCGTTGTTGGGACGGGCAGGTCTGATTTTGCTAATCAGATTAATAATGTACTTGCTTTCCCCGGTATTTTCAAAGGTGCCCTTAGCGTAAGAGCATCTGATATAAATGATGAAATGAAAATGGCTGCCGTTTATGCTATAGCGGGTCTTGTCAGTGATGATGAACTGAGCAATGAATATATTTTACCTAAAGCCTTTGATAAGAGAATAGCCCAAGCGGTATCAGATGCTGTAGCCGATGCCGCAAGAAAATCAGGCGTTGCACGTATATAAAAATTATTAATAGTGTTTATCAGATTTTAGGAATAGAATAATTGCACTCGCCATAATTGAAAATGGTGAATAGTTTCCTGATATTTGTATTTTATATTCTCCGGGCTCGATTATTTTATCGGCAACGGCTATACGGCGCTGAACTGTGAGCAAAAGGGAAGTGGGACTAAGGCTTGATAGCGTTATGCTGCTTTTCGAACTCATACCGCAGCTGATAACGGGTGTATTATTTTCTTTGAAAATTTCGAGGGCTTTTAAATTCGAGCTTTCGCAGATTCCTATAATTCCTTTGGGAAACACTTGATTTTCAAATCTTTCACTGTTATCTAACATAACGGCAATTCCTGAATCAATTTTAATATCCGTTTTTTTATATTCGCTTATAATAGTAAATCCGCCGCTTGCGGCGGATATTTTTTTATCGGAAATATAATTTGCTCCAAAGCCCGTTAATATATCAATGATTTCCTTTTCAGTTTTTTCCTTTCTTCCGGAAAAAAGAATAACCATCTGCTTTCAACCCCCATAATACAAAATTAGTATTATCAATAATAAATAAAAAATGCGTTTGAACGGAAGTTCAAACGCATTTAATGTTACTAAATTAAGCACTGATATAATACTTAACCAATGATTGAAGCAGAGTATCACGGTCAATTCTGCGAATAAGATTACGGGCGTTATTATGGGTTGTGATATAGGTTGGATCCTCAGAAAGAATATAACCCACAATCTGGTTAATCGGGTTGTAACCTTTTTCCTTTAATGCATCATAAACCGCAGTAAGGGTGGCACGGATTTGTTGTTCGGTTTGGTCACCAATTGAAAAAGTCATAGTTTTATCCATCATAAATAACACCTCTCTTAAGATATATTGTATACTGAACTTAAAGAAAATTCAAGAACTATTTTCTAAGTTCAGCTCCGGCTGCTTCTAACTTCTTAATTATGCGTGAATTTGCCTCTTCTATCTGGGTATCGCTGAGAGTGCCTTCGCTTGAGCGTAATGTAACACTAAAGGCAACGCTCTTTTTACCCTCGGGTATCTGAGAGCCGGTGTATACATCAAAAAGCTCAACCTTTTCAAGCAGTCTAGAACCACCGCTTACAATAGCTTGTTCAAGGTTTCCAACAGGAATGTCGATGTCACAAAGCATAGCAAAGTCACGCTCAACAGCAGGGAACTTAGGCAGCGGTTTATAAGTTGTCCTTCTCTTTTCGATTGAGTAGAGTACATCAAGCTTGATTTCGGCAATATAAACTCTTGCATCAATACCATAACTTGCGGCAACATCGGGATGAACCTCGCCAAGCACAGCAACAGGCTTATTATTTGCTTTTACAAGTGCCTGTCTTCCGGGGTGGAGATAAGGCTCAAAGGAACGTTCGTATCTTGTATGAGCACCGAATAATTTCATAATTTCTTCAACCATACCCTTTAATGTGAAGAAATCCTCGTCTTTTCCGTATATACCGATACACATTTCAGGCAACTCGTCTGGTTGTTCGGTAACCGGAAGCTGTTTCGGGATAAAACGCTTACTTATTTCGTAAAATCTGCCATCACCGTTCTTTCGGTTTATATTAGTGGAAAGAACAGTAAGCATACTTGTTACAAGCTGCGTTCTCATAACAGAATATTCATCACCGAGAGGATTGATAATTTTAACCTGATTACGTCTACTATCATCCTCGGCGAGTTTTAAGGTATCTATAGCTTTGGAAGCAATAAATGAATAGGTTGTTGTCTCAAAAGCACCAAGTCCCGAAAGTAATGCCTTGATTTTATCGTTTTTAAGTCTTTCGGGGAGCTTTTTACCTCTGATAACCTCGCCACGCATAGGAGTTCCGATAATGTGGTCATAGCCGTAAATTCTCATAACCTCTTCGGCAAGGTCAGCTCTTCCTTCAATATCATCACGGATAGAGGGGATACGGCAGGTAACCTCGTCACCCTTTAAGGTTGCATTAAGACCTAAGCTGTTAAGAATAGAAATAATCTCATCGGAGGGGACTTCAACACCTATTAGCTCTAATATTTTTCCGATTGTGGTTGTGATTATTCTGTCCTCAGGCAGACCTTCGTGACGGTCAAGCACACCGTCGATAATATCACCGGCATCCAGTTCGTATATAAGCTGTAAAGCACGGTTCACTGCAAATTCAACATTGTTAATATCAGTTCCACGTTCATAACGTCCGCTGGCTTCTGTACGAATACCAAGTGCTCTGCCTGTGTGACGAATATTGTCACGGCGGAATTTAGCAGATTCAAGGAATAAATCCTTAGTATCATCTTCAATTTCGCTTTCTCTGCCACCCATAATACCTGCAAGGCAGGAGGGCTTCTGTCCGTCAGCAATTACAAGCATATCGGCGTTAAGATTATGTTCAATACCGTCTAATGTAGTGATGCTTTCACCCTCGTTGGCATTGCGAACAATGATTTTTTTATCAGCAATATCGTTATAGTTGAAAGCGTGCATAGGCTGACCGGTTTCGAGCATAACGAAGTTTGTGATATCAACGATATTATTTATCGGTCTCATACCCGATGCAGTAATAGCCTTTTGCATCCAATCGGGAGAGGGTTTAATGCGAAGATTTTTAACGAGCCTTCCCATATAACGAGGGCAAAGATCATAATTTTCAACCTGAACATCAATATAGTTTTCAATTTTATCGCCGACGGTTTTATATTCGGGAACAGGAGGATTAAATTTTGTGCCGAGGACAACGCTCATTTCCTTTGCAACACCTAAGAAGCAGTTGCAGTCAGGACGGTTTGCGGTAATTTTAAAGTCGATAATATAATCGTCAAGACCTAAAACCTCACGCATATCGGTACCTGCTGGATGCTCATCACGAAGTATCAAAATACCGTGAACAGAAGCACCTGGATAATCATTTTCAGTAAGGCAAAGCTCCTCTCCTGAGCAAAGCATACCGTTAGAGGGTACTCCTCGAAGCTTGCCCGCAACGATGTGCATTCCGTTGGGGAGATAACTGTCATCAAGGGCGGCAGGAACTAAATCGCCAACACTGATATTCTGAGCGCCTGTAACTATCTGAACAGGCTCATCTTTACCAATGTCCATTTGACAAATCTGAAGATGATCACTGTTTTCGTGAGGTGCTATTTCAAGAATTTTGGCGGCAACAACATTAACAAGATTATCGCCCTGCTTTTCAATGCTTTCTACCTCAAAGCCTGCCATAACCATTTTATCGCACATTTCAAGTACGGGGATATTAATATCCACATAGGTTTTAAGTTGATTTAAAGATATTTTCATTTTTATGTTCCCCCTTAAAACTGCTCTAAGAAGCGCTTGTCATTCTCAAAGAGAAGACGGATATCGCTGATTTTATAACGTGTTGTTGTAAGTCTGTCAAGACCGATACCAAAGGCAAAGCCGCTGTATTCCTCGGGATCTATACCGCAGCTTTCAAGAACTCTCGGATGAACCATACCGGCACCGAGAATTTCAATCCAACCGCTGCCCTTACATACTCGGCAACCCTTGCCTCCGCATTCACTGCAGCTAACATCAACCTCAACAGAAGGCTCGGTGAAGGGGAAGAAGGAGGGACGGAATTTAACCTTTGTATCTTTACCATAAATCTCATGTGCAAATTGCTCAAGAACACCCTTAAGGTCGCACATAGTGATACCTTTATCAACAACAAGTCCTTCAATTTGGTGGAAGACAGGTGAGTGGGTAGCGTCAACCTCGTCTGCACGGTAAACTCTACCGGGGCAGATAACTCTTATGGGAGGTTTTCTTGTTTCCATAGTGCGTATCTGTGCGGCTGAGGTTTGAGTACGCAGAAGCAGATTCTCGCCTAAATAGAAGGTATCCTGCATATCTCTTGCGGGATGGTCGGCAGGAACGTTAAGACATTCAAAATTATAATAATCGGTTTCAACCTCGGGGCCGTCAACAACATCGAATCCCATTGACTGAAAGATATCTATCATATCATCCAATACGGAATTCAGAGGATGAAGCTTACCGGGCTTAGCTGTCTTTGCAGGCATGGTGATATCAATGGTTTCTGCCTTTAATTTCATTTCGGTAGCTTTTGCTAAAAGCTCGGTTTTCTTTTTACCGATAAGCTCTTCAAGACTTTGCTTAGCCTCATTAACGAGTTGTCCCATAATAGGTCTTTCGGCGGGGTCTAATGAGCCCATCTGCTTAAGTATGGCAGTGAGTTCACCTTTTTTACCGAGATATTTAACTCTTAGTTCTTCGATTTCTTTTTCATCGGCAGCAGCTTCTATCGCCGATATGGCTTGAGCTTTTATGGCTTCAAGGTTTTCTTTCATTTGATTTCCTCCTAAAAAAATAAACTCCGTCCCCACATAAAAGGGACGAAGCATAATAATCTCCGCGGTATCACCCAAATTTTCGCTCTTAGAGCAAACACTCTGTAGATCGGTAACGGGATCTGACCGTCAACACTTACTTTTAGTTCGGTGTTGCTGCTCGAAAGGGAACTTCGATACACTCTATTCTTACATCTGCTTTCAGCCTATGGCAGATGCTCTCTGAAAGATAAATATGCTCTACTTTTCTTTGTCAACGCATTTGTCTTAAATAATATAACATTATTAAAACAAATTTTCAAGTCTTTTTTATCAGAATATTGACAAATTATCAAATTATATTTATTATTATATTAATAAACTCTTGTTTAGGAGGAATAATGATGAAATACGAAATTTTAAAATTACTTGCTAAAAATGCGAGATATACAGTTAAGGAAATGGCTGTAATGCTTGATATAGCTGAAAAAGATGTAGAAAGCGCAATAGCAGAACTCGAAAAAGATGGTCTTATTAAAGGATACAAGGCTGTTATAGATTGGGAAAAGCTTGATAGCGCTTATGTTTCCGCAATTATTGAGCTTAACGTAGTGCCTAAGGCAGGTCTTGGCTTTGAAGAGGTTGCCGAGAAGATAATGAAATACGATGAGGTTGAGTCTGTTTATCTTATGTCTGGCGTTTATGACCTTAATGTTGTTGTTAAGGGTAAAACTCTTCACGATATTGCAAAGTTTGTTGCTAAAGAGTTGGCTACTATCGATAGCGTTACATCCACGACTACTCATTTTGTTATGAGAAGATATAAGGAAATGGATGTTGCTCTTGTTGATACAAAACAGGATGATAGGGGGCAGTTCTGGATATGATTGACTACAGTAAGATTTTAAATTCTGCTGTTACCGAAATCAAGCCTTCCGGAATTCGTAAATTTTTTGATATTGCCGCAACGATGGATAATGTTATATCCTTGGGTGTTGGAGAGCCGGACTTTCAAACACCCTGGCAGATAAGAAAAGAGGGAATCAACTCCCTTCAAAGCGGTAAGACAAAATATACCTCCAACTCAGGTCTTAATGAACTTCGTGAAGAAATATCACGGTATATGAAGAGAAAATATTCTGTTGAATATTGCCCTAAGGATGAGATACTAATTACAGTTGGTGGCAGTGAAGCTATTGACGGTTGTATCAGAGCAACGGTTAATCCGGGAGACGAGGTTATAATCCCACAACCGAGCTATGTTTGTTATGAGCCCATAACAAGGCTTGTTGGGGGAATACCCGTAATTATTGAAACGAAGGCAGAAAACGATTTTAAAATTACCCCTGATGAGCTAAGAAAAGCTATTACAGATAAAACCAAGGTGCTTATTCTGCCGTATCCCTGCAACCCCACAGGTGCAATAATGGAAAAGCATGATTTGCAGGCTATAGCAGAGGTTTTAAAAGATACTAACATATTAGTTTTATCCGATGAAATATATTCAGAGCTTACCTTCGGCAGTTGTCATGTATCTATGGCGTCTATCGAAGGAATGTGGGAAAGAACGATAACGGTTAACGGCTTCTCCAAGTCATTTTCTATGACGGGTTGGCGTATGGGCTTTGCCTGCGGACCGAAGGAAATTCTTTCTCAGATGACCAAGATTCATCAGTTTGCAATTATGTGTGCTCCAACAACCTCTCAATATGCTGCTATAGAGGCACTTCGCCATTGTGACGATGAGGTTGGGCGCATGGTTAAGGAATACAATATGCGCCGTAGACTTATGGTTAACGGCTTTAATGAAATCGGTCTTGAATGTAGAGAGCCTAAAGGAGCTTTCTATGCATTCCCATCTATTAAGTGCACAGGAATGACCAGTGAGGAATTCTGTGAAAAGTTACTTTACAGTAAAAATGTTGCAGTTGTTCCGGGTACTGCGTTTGGCGATAGCGGCGAAGGGTTTTTCCGAGCTTCCTATTGTTATTCAACAGAGCATATCAAAGAAGCAATAAAGCGCATCGGAGAATTTTTAGAAGAATTAAAAAACAAGTCTTGATAATCAAGACTTGTTTTTTGTTTTTAAAGATGGAAGCTGCGCCACAATAATAGCGATAAAAACGAGGGTACAGCCTATTATTTCACGTAAAGATAGAGAATTGCCCGAAATCAGCCAACCACCCAATGCGGCAAATACACTTTCAAGACTCATTGAAATGGAGGCTATTGTAGGTTCGGCATATTTTTGACCGATTATTTGCATTGTGTAAGCAACACCGCTTGACATTATACCAAGATAAAGTATCGGTATAATAGCACCTATAACGTTTTGCAAAGATATCTTGTCTATTTCAAATATAAGCGCCAAAATGCCCGAAATAATGCCGCACACGAAAAACTGAAGCATTGATAAGCGTATTCCGTCAACTTTTTCCACAAAGAAATCTACACACATTATATGGAAGGTAAAGCAAATAGCACATGCAAAAACAAGAATATCACCGAGATAAATACCGGTTATTCCGTCTGTAAGGCAAAGCATATAAATTCCGAAAATAGCAATTAAAACCCCAAGCCAAACCTTTGCCGAAATTTTATTTTTCTTGAAAACAGAAAAAATAGGTACAAGTATTACATAAAGAGCGGTTAAGAAGCCTGAACGGGCTTCACTAGCAACCCCTTCAGGGTAGGCGGCAATACCAAACTGCTGAAAATTGATGGAAATTGACAAGAATATACCGCATATAATTCCGCCTGTTAATAAATCTTTCTTGCTGTTTTCTTCTTTTGGGAAAAGCGGAATATTATTTTTCTTATCCTTAATTAAAATAAAACAACATAAAAATGCAGAACCAATAAAGGAGCGCAGGGAATTAAAGAAAAAAGAGGGGATAGTTTGAGCGGCATCGCTTTGAGCAACAAAGGCAAGTCCCCAGATAAGGGCAGCACTGGCAAGGATTATACTGCCTTTCAGATTATTCCTTTTCATAGTTGACCTTTTCCTTCCTCATGGTAAGGGAAATTCTCTTTTTAGAAACATCAACTCCAAGTACCCATACCTTAACAATATCGCCAACCTTTAAAGCCTCGGAAGGATGCTTTATAAAGCGGTCGGTTATCTGCGAAATATGAACTAAACCATCCTGATGAACGCCAATATCCACAAAGGCACCAAAATCTATAACATTACGCACAGTGCCCGTAAGCTCCATACCAACCTTTAAATCCTCCATAGACATAATGTCCTTTCTGAGTAAGGGTGGCGGAAGCTCTTCACGAGGGTCTCTTCCGGGGCGCTCAAGCTCGTTGATTATATCATTAAGTGTTGGTACACCAATTTCAAGCTCTTCAGCCAATTTTTCTAATCCATACCTCTCAGCAGTTGCTCTGATTTGGATGTTAGAAAGATTATTGTCAGAATATCCGCATAACTTTAAAAGTTTATTAGCGGCACCATAGCTTTCAGGGTGAACTCCTGTGTTATCGAGTGGCTCTTTACCGTCAGCAATACGTAAGAAGCCTGCACACTGCTCAAAGGATTTAGGACCGAGCTTTGAAACCTTTTTAAGCTCGTTTCTTGAATTGAATTTTCCGTTATCATCTCGGTATAAAACAACATTTTTTGCAACAGCAGAAGATAAGCCTGCAATATGGGATAAGAGCTCAGCAGAGGCACTGTTGAGGTCAACACCTACCGAGTTAACACAGTTTTCTACAACACCGTCAAGAGCGGTGCCTAGTTGAGCAGGAGGCATATCATGCTGATACTGACCAACACCTATTGCCTTGGGGTCGATTTTAACTAACTCTGCAAGGGGGTCCTGAAGTCTTCTTGCAATAGATACTGCGCTTCTCAGCGATACATCAAATTCAGGGAATTCTGCCGCAGCAAGCTTTGATGCAGAATACACACTGGCTCCCGCTTCACTTACTACCATATAGGAAATATCCTTGCCTAATTCTTTGATTAAATCAGCGGCAAAAACTTCTGTTTCGTGACTTGCAGTACCGTTACCAATAGCAAAAATCTGTGCGTTATGCTTTAAAACTAAATCAGTAATTATTTTCTTTGCTTCATCGATTTTATTATGGGGAGGGGCAGGGTAAATTACTGAGGTATCAAGCACTTTGCCCGTTCCGTCAACAACCGCAACCTTACAGCCCGTTCTGTAACCAGGGTCAAGACCAATAGTTATTTTATCCTTAATAGGAGGCTGCATAAGAAGCTGTTTAAGGTTTGAAGAGAAAACCTTGATTGCATTTTTGGATGCCCTCTCGGTTAAATCAGAGCGGATTTCTCTTTCTATTGATGGGAAAATCAAGCGTGAATATGCATCCTCGCAGGCGGCTGTAACGGTTTCGGTAGCAGGGGAGCCCTGTTTTATATGGTTTTTACCGATAATAAACATGGCTTTTTCCTGGTCAAATTTAATTGATACCTTAAGAAACTCTTCCTTTTCGCCTCGGTTTATTGCGAGAATTCTGTGGTCGGCAATTTTTGATACAGCCTCGGAATAATCGGCATACATTTCATATACATCAAGGTCGTCCTTAGCTCCCTTAACGGTGAGTATGCCGTGAGCAGAACAAACAAAGCGCATTCTCTTTCGGATATCTGCATCATCGGATACCTTTTCGGCTATAATATCCATGGCTCCCTGCAAGGCATCTTCGGCAGAAGAAACACCGAGTTCTTCATTAATGAATTTCTCTGCCATAACAATAGGCTCATCGCAATCGGGAGCCTGTTCGTAGATTTGCTCAGCTAAAGGTTCGAGTCCCTTTTCTTTAGCAACCGAAGCACGGGTCTTTCTCTTTTTCTTGTACGGACGGTATAAATCCTCAAGCTCTGCTAAAGTTTTGGCATTATCAATAGCAAGGGATAATTCTTCAGTAAGAGCACCTTGATCTTCGATAGATTCCTTGATTTTGGAACGAGTTTCATCCATATTTCTAAGATAATTAAGGCGGTTAAACAGTTCTCTTAAAAGCTGATCATCAAGAGAGCCGGTCATTTCCTTACGGTATCTTGCTATAAAAGGAATGGTATTTCCTTCATCAATAAGCTTTACGGTATTTTCAACCTGATAGCTTTTTAAAGAAAATTCTTCTACTAATGTATTTATAATATTCATTGTATCACCCTAATCAAAAAGTATAGCATATATTTTATTTTAAATCAAATAATTATTCTAATAAAATTGTTGATTTTTGGCGAGAAAAAAGGTATCATAGTATCAATAGTTATTTCATTTGTTTTGGAGGATTCTAATGTTAGAACTCAAGGGAATTTCTTTTGCGGCTGAAGGTGAAAATGGTCGCAAAGAGATACTAAAGAATATAAATCTGAAAATAGATGAAGGATTTAATGTTATAACAGGACCTAACGGCGGTGGAAAGTCTACACTTGCTAAGATTATTGCAGGAATTATAACTCCAACAGAAGGTAAGATTTATCTTGACGGAGAGGATATAACCGAGCTTTCCATTACCGAAAGGGCGAAGAAGGGCATCAGCTTTGCTTTTCAGCAACCCGTTCGTTTTAAGGGTATTACTGTTCATGACCTTATAAGCCTTGCCTCAGGTAAGGATATAAGCATAAATGAAGCTTGTGATTATCTTTCTCAGGTAGGTCTCTGTGCGAGGGACTATATTAACCGTGAGGTTAATGCATCCCTTTCGGGTGGTGAGCTTAAGAGAATTGAAATTGCCACCGTTTTGGCAAGGGGAACAAAGGTATCATTATTCGATGAGCCTGAGGCAGGTATTGACCTTTGGAGCTTTAACAACCTTATTAAGGTTTTTGAGAAAATGCGTAATACCTTAGGAGGCTCAATCCTTATAATTTCTCATCAGGAGAGAATTCTCAATATAGCAGACAAGGTTATTGTTGTTGCTAACGGCAGCATAAAAGCCGAGGGAACAAAGGATGAGATTCTCCCTGAGCTTTTGGGTGCAACTGCCTCTGCTTGTAAGGTTTTAACTGATTCTTTTGGAGGTAACGAATAATGAATAATATCGAACTTGACCTCCTTAAGATGATTGCAGATATAGAGGGTACTCCTAAGGGTGCTTATAATATCAGAGCAAACGGTAAACTTGATTCAAGAGCCGTTACTGAAAATATTGATATAAAAACAAAGACCGATAAGCCCGGAATCGATATAATAATCAGCCCGGGAACAAAGGGTGAAACTGTGCATATTCCGGTTATCATCAGCGAAACCGATTATAGCGAAATGGTTTTCAATGATTTTTATATTGGTGACGATTCCGATGTTACAATAATGGCGGGTTGCGGAATCCATAACTGCGGTGAAAAAGAATCAAGACACGATGGTATTCACACCTTCTATGTTGGCAAGAACGCTAAAATAAAATATATTGAAAAGCATTACGGCGATGGTGACGGTAATGGTGAGAAAAATATGAATCCTACCACGGTTATAAATATAGCCGATGGGGGATATATGGAAATGGAAATAACCCAGATTAAGGGTATTGATTCCACCAACCGTATAACCAAGGCTGTTTTAGGTGAGGATGCTAAGCTTATAATTCACGAGAAGCTTATGACTCACGGAAATCAGTTTGCAGGAACGGATTTTACTGTTGATTTAAACGGCAAAAATTCAAGCGCAAATGTTGTTTCCCGTTCGGTTGCAAAGGATAAATCAAAGCAGAGATTTTTATCTAAAATCAATGGTAATAATCTTTGCTCGGGACATACCGAATGCGACGCTATTATTATGGATGATGCAGTAGTAAGCGCTATACCAGAAATTACTGCCAACCATATTGATGCTTCACTTATTCACGAGGCGGCAATAGGAAAAATTGCAGGTGAACAGCTTATCAAGCTTATGACATTAGGTCTTACTGAAGTTGAGGCTGAAGAACAGATAGTTAACGGATTTTTGAAATAAAAAATGACGGGATTTTTCCCGTCATTTTCTTATATTTTATAGTTCATATAAACATTTCCGTTTTCAAGATCGTACCATAAAAACTCTTTTCCGTCAAAGGTCATAAAACTGTGAGGACTATTTTCTTTTGGTATGGAAACCGAGCCGGGATTTAAATAAATAAAATCCTCGTGGGCAGTGCATTTGGGCACATGGGTGTGTCCGTTCAGCAAAAAGTCACCCTTTTTAAGAGGTGGGGGATTAGTTTCGGAAAATTTGTGCCCGTGGGTAGCGAAGATTAAATTATTATTGGCTTCAATAATAGTATAATCAGCCATAACGGGAAATTCTAAAACCATCTGATCAACATCAGCTTCACAATTTCCTTTTACACATAAAAGATTATTTTTGATGCTATTAAGCATATCGATTACCAATTTTGGATTATATTCCTTTGGCAAATCGTTTCTGGGGCCGTGGTATAATAGGTCACCTAACAGTATTATTCTATCGGGTTTTTCTGTTTCGATTTTTTCAATTAATAATCTGCAGTAGTGCGCAGAACCGTGGATATCAGATGCAATCAAATATTTCATTTTATCACCAAAATTATATATTATTCGCTTAAAATATACCATAAAAAAATAAATATGTCAAAAAAATCTTTTAGGGTGTTGACTTTAGTGCGCTAATGTGATAGAATGCTAAAGTAATAAAGCGATAGGAGAAGTTTTTCTATGTGTAAAAACAACAAAAAATCAATTGAACGCTTATATAAGGCGATATTGTCGCTTGAAAATAAAAAGGAATGTGAAAACTTTTTTGACGATATCTGCACAGTTCAGGAAATACTGGCCTTGGCTCAAAGATTCGAGGTTGCCTGCGAGCTTCAGAACGGAAAGAATTATACCGAGGTTAACAAGCTTACGGGTGCCAGTACTGCAACTATTTGCAGAGTAAGCCGTTGTCTTAATTACGGAAACGGCGGTTATAAAAAGGTTATTGAAAGGTTAGAAAAGGAGGGTAATTAAATGGCTATTGATGAAAGCTTACTTAAAAATGAAGAAAAGGCCGTTTTCGCCCTTCGTGCGCTGTATAGCAAAAACGGTTATACTCAGTTTAAGATGAGTAAATTTGAGGAATACGATCTTTATATGAAAAATAAAGATTTCTTGGTTTCTCAAGGCGTTATAACCTTTAATGATACGGATGGCAAGCTTTTAGCCTTAAAGCCTGACGTAACCCTTTCCATACTTAAAAATTCTATCGATAAGGAAGGCTTGGTTCAAAAGGTATATTACAACGAAAATGTTTATAGAATTTCCGATTCTTCACATACATACAAGGAAATTATGCAATCCGGTCTTGAATGCATTGGCGATATAACCGAAGAGAATTCTATAGAGGTTGTTTTGCTTGCATTTGAAAGTCTTAAATTAATAAATGAGAATTTTGTTGTAAATTTATCTCATATGGGTCTTGTAGAAGGTTTATTTGAGGATTATAATATCAAAGACTCTGCTAAAAACAATGTTATAAAAGCAATATGCGATAAAAATTCAGGTGCTCTTAAAGATATTACTGATGATGAACAGTTTAATGCTCTTAATATTCTTATTAAGGATAACTGCAATATTCAAAAAATTGCCGAGATAGTTAAGGGCGAAAAAACCAAGGCTTCGTTAATGGAACTTTCAAAAATATATGAAGCTATGTGTCAAAAGGGCTTCTCGGATAAAATCAAGATTGATTTTTCCGGTATTAAGGCAGACGGATATTATTGCGGAGTGGTATTCAAGGGTTATATAAACGGAATTACCGATCAGGTGCTCTCCGGTGGACGTTATGATAAGCTTCTTAGACAAATGGGTAGAACCTCTTGCGCTATCGGATTTGCAGTTTATCTTGATACGCTCCAGCGCCTTGATGAAGAAAAAATTGAGGACGACGGATTTATCAATGTTGCCTTACCCAAGGGAAGACTTGGAGAAAAGGTATACGATATGTTTGAAAAGGCAGGCTTTGAATGTCCTGCAATTAAGGAAAACAACCGTAAGCTTATTTTTGAAAACAGTGAAAAGAAGATAAGATATTTCTGGGTTAAGCCTTCTGATGTTGCTATCTATGTAGAAAGGGGTGCGGCAGATATAGGTGTTGCAGGTAAGGATATTTTACTCGAATATGAGCCTGATGTTTTTGAGCTTCTTGATTTGAATATCGGAAAATGCAGAATGGCAGTTGCCGCTAAAAGTGATTTCAAGGATGATACCTCAAAAACCCTTCGTGTTGCAACCAAATTTTCTAATATAGCAAAAAAATACTATGCTGAAAAATGCCGTGATATTGATATTATTCACCTTAACGGTTCAATAGAAATAGCACCAATTCTCGGTCTTTCGGATGTTATTGTTGATATTGTTGAAACGGGAAAGACATTACTTGAAAACGACCTTGCTCCCTATGAAACGATAGTACCTATAAGCGCAAGACTTATTTCAAATAAAGCTTCTTATAGCTTTAAAACTGAAAGAATAGAGAAAATTAAAAAAGAAATATCATCATTGGAAAGAGGATAAAAATGATAAAAATCTTAAAATGCAACGAGGTTTCAAATTCTGAGATTTTTGCCAGAGGAAACAATGAGCTTGATGTTGCAGATATCGTAACCGATATAATTGAAAACGTTAAACAAAACGGTGATAAGGCTTTATTTGAGTATTCAAAAAAGTTTGATAAAGCAGACCTTCAAAGTCTTGAGGTTACCGAGGATGAAATTGAGGAAGCCTTTAATGCGGTTGAGCCACAGTTTCTAGATATACTCCGTGAAGCTTGCGATAATATTAAAGAATTTCACTCAAAACAGGTTCGAAATAGCTTTATTATAAGCGAGAAAAACGGTGTAGTAACGGGACAAAAAGTAACACCTATCGAAAAGGTTGGTCTTTATGTACCGGGAGGTACAGCCGCATATCCATCAACAGTTCTTATGGATAGCGTTCCTGCAAAAATAGCGGGTTGTAAAGAAATTTGTATAACAACTCCTCCTTCGGCAGATGGAAAGGTAAATCCGGTAATTTTAGCTGCGGCAAAAATTGCAGGGGTGGATAGAATATTTAAGGTTGGTGGAGCTCAGGCTATTGCGGCTTTAGCTTATGGTACCGAAACTGTTCCCAAGGTTGATAAAATTGTGGGCCCCGGAAATGCCTTTGTTGCCGAAGCTAAAAGACAGGTTTTCGGTATGGTTTCTATAGATATGATAGCGGGTCCAAGTGAAATACTTGTTATTGCTGATGCCAAAAGTAATCCCGCCTTTGTGGCTGCTGATTTGCTTTCTCAGGCAGAACACGATAAAATGGCAAGTGCTGTTTTAGTAACCGATAGCGAGGAACTAGCTTTTGAGGTATCAAAGGAACTAGAAAAACAGATTCCTTTACTGCCAAGAGCAGAAATTGCCCGTGCATCGATAGATAATAACGGCAAAATAATAATTGCCGATGATTTATTTAAGGTTATTGATATTGCTAACGAAATTGCCCCCGAGCATCTTGAATTGTGTGTTGATAATCCCTTTGATTATCTTGATAAAATCAAGAATGCGGGAAGCATTTTTATGGGAAGATACTGTCCCGAAGCATTGGGAGATTATTTTGCAGGTCCTAATCATACTTTACCCACATCGGGTACTGCAAGATTTTCAAGCCCCTTGTCGGTTGACGATTTTGTTAAAAAATCTCAGTTTACCTATTACACAAAGGATGCTTTAAGCAGTGTTGCCGAAAAGGTTGCATTCTTTGCAGAAAAAGAAGGGCTTTCAGCCCACGCTAAAAGCGCAACTATCAGATTTGAGAGTGATAAATAATGAGCAGATTTCTGGATGAAAAATTTTCCGGACTTAAAGAATATGTTCCCGGTGAACAACCAAGAGATAAAAAATATATAAAGCTTAATACAAATGAATCGCCGTTTCCGCCCTCCGATTCGGTTTTAGAGGCTGTAAACAGCGAGGAGGTAAAAAACCTTAGATTATATTCGGATCCCTCTAATAAGGCTTTAAAAGAGAAATTAGCCGAAATTTATGAGGTTACCTCTGATAACATTTATGTTTCCAACGGTTCTGACGATATTCTTAATTTTGCTTTTATGGCTTTTGGCGATAGGGGAGCCGCTTTCCCTGATATTACATACGGATTTTATAAGGTGTTTGCAAAGCTTTATGTAATAGATACTCAGATAATACCCCTTGAAGAAGATTTTTCTATTGATGAGAATAAATATTTTGGGTTGGATAAGCTTATCGTAATTGCTAATCCAAATGCACCTACGGGACTTTCATTATCTCTCGATAAAATTGAAAAAATTGTTTCATCCAATAAAAACAGTGTTGTTTTAATTGATGAAGCCTATGTAGATTTTGGCGGAGAATCTTGCTATGAGCTCATAGATAAATACGATAATTTATTAGTTGTAAGAACCTTTTCAAAATCAAGAAGCCTTGCAGGTGCCCGCTTAGGTTTTGCAATTGCATCAAAGGAAATTATTAAGGATTTGGAAAAACTTAAATTTTCAACAAATCCTTATGATATCAACAGATTAACTCAAGCGGCAGGTGTTGCGGCGCTAAATCAAGATGATTATTACACTGCTAACTGCAAAAAAATCATCGAAAACAGAGAATTCACTGCAAACGCTTTAAAAGAAATGGGATTTTCTGTAATAGATTCAGATGCTAATTTCCTTTTTGTGAAATCAGATAAGATTTCGGGACTTGATTTTTATTTAAAGCTTAAGGAAAAAGGTGTGCTGATAAGACATTTTACCGATGAGCGAATTTGTGAATATAACAGAGTTACAATAGGAAGCCGTGAAGAGATGGAAATCTTTTTAGAAAAAACGGCTGAAATATTAAACTAAAGGAGACTTTTTGTGAGAATTTCAAATATATCCCGTAAAACGGCAGAAACAGATATAAAGCTTGCAATAAATCTTGACGGCGAGGGAAAAAGCAACATTAATTCAGGTTGCGGTTTTCTTGACCATATGCTCACTCTTTTTGCAAAACACGGCAGATTTGATTTAGAGCTTACTTGCATTGGAGACACACAGGTTGATTATCACCACACTGTCGAGGATATCGGCATAGTTTTGGGTGATGCCATAAAAGATGCTTTGGGCGATATGCGAGGTATCAAGAGATACGGAAGCTTTATTCTTCCTATGGATGAAACCCTTATAATGTCTGCTATTGATATTTCGGGTAGATGCCATTTGACTTATGGTCTGAATATCCCTACAGAAAAAGTGGGAGATTTTGATACAGAACTCACCAAAGAATTTTTCTTAGGATTTATCCGTCATGCTAATTTAACGTTACATATTCAACAATTAGAGGGAGAAAATTCTCATCATATAATTGAAGGAACATTTAAATCTGTTGCCCGTTCTTTAAAAGCGGCGGTTGAATTTGACCAGAAATATATAAATGAAATTCCCTCAACGAAAGGTATTCTTTAATATGATTGCAATTATTGATTACGGAGTGGGAAATCTTTTTTCCCTTAAATCCTCATTTGCTAAGATAGGATATGATGTAATCGTTACTGACGATGAGCAAACTCTCAGAAGTGCAGATAAGGTAATTCTTCCGGGTGTTGGCGCCTTTGGAGATGCTATAGATAAACTAAGAAAATCGCAACTTGATAAGCTTGTCACAGAACTTGCAAAGGCTGGGAAGCCGATTATGGGTATATGCCTTGGTATGCAGCTTTTATTCGATAAAAGCTATGAATACGGTGAATATGATGGACTTGGTCTTATAAAAGGTAACGTAGTATCTATGAAGGAAAGGGTTTCGAGTAGCCTTAAAATTCCCCATATCGGTTGGAATCCTTTAAAAATCCAAAAAGATTCTCCGCTTTTTAAATATATAAAAAATGGCGACTGTGTTTATTTTGTTCACTCCTTCTGTGCAACCGATTGTGAAGAAAGTGTTCTTGCTGTATCTGAATACGGTATTGATGTTACGGCAGTTGTTGCAAAGGATAATGTTTTCGGATGCCAGTTTCATCCCGAAAGAAGTGGAAATGTAGGACTTTCTATACTAAAAGCATTTTGTGAATTGGAGACATTTTAATGAATATTTTTCCGGCAATAGATTTATATAACGGATGCGCAGTCCGTCTTTATAAGGGTGATTATGAAAAGGTAACCGTTTATAGCGAAAATCCTTTTGAAATTGCAAAAGAATTTGAAAAATTGGGTGCAAAACATATTCATCTTGTTGATTTACAAGGCGCTAAGGACGGCACAACACCCCATAAAGATATAGTTAAAAAAATAGCTCAGGAAACCGATTTATTTGTGGAAATAGGCGGCGGAATCAGAAGCCTTGAAACTATTGAGGAGTATGTTAATTGCGGTGTTGATAGGGTTATTTTAGGTACTGCGGCTGTAAATGACGAAGAACTGCTTAAAAAAGCAATAGAAAAATACGGCGAAAAAATCGCCGTTGGTATCGATATAAAGGATGGCTTTGTTGCCGTTAAAGGTTGGCTTGAAAAATCACAGTATAGTGGATTTGATTTCTGCGAAAAAATGCAGAAAATCGGAGTTAAAACCGTTATTTGCACCGATGTTTCAAAGGACGGTGCAATGCAGGGTACCAATCGAGAACTTTATAAGCAGATGAGCGAAAAATTTGATATTGATATTGTAGCTTCAGGCGGAGTATCATCACTTGATGATATTAAGGCCTTGAGAGAAATGAATCTCTATGGTGCTATTATAGGAAAGGCATATTATATAGGCGCTATTAATCTTAAAGAGGCATTGGAGGCGGCTAAATGATTACAAAGAGAATCATACCCTGTCTTGATGTTAAGGATGGCAGAGTTGTTAAGGGAGTAAACTTTCAAGGGCTTAACGATGTTTCATCGCCGATAGAATTAGGAAAATTTTACAGTGATGCCGGTGCCGATGAATTGGTTTTTTATGATATTACCGCTTCGAGTGACGGAAGAAAGCTTTTTACCGATATTCTTTGCGAGGTTGCAAGAAATGTGTTTATTCCCTTAACTGTTGGTGGTGGAATAAATACTGTTGCGGATTTTGAAAGAGTGCTTAAATGCGGAGCTGATAAAGTCAGCGTAAATTCGGGTGCTATTAAAAATCCCGATTTAATTTCTGAAGCTGCTAAAAAATACGGTGACCAATGTGTGGTAATATCCTGCGATGTAAAAAGGGTAGGATACCAGTTCCGTGTTTTTGCTAAGGGCGGCAGAGAGGATACGGGTATTGAAGCTATTTCTTGGATTAAGAGGTGCGTTGAATCGGGTGCAGGAGAGGTAGTAGTAAATTCCATTGATACCGATGGTGTAAAGGGTGGCTTTGATATACCTCTTTTAAAGAGCGTTTGTGAAACTGTTAATGTACCTGTAATCGCATCAGGCGGAGCAGGGAATATACAACATTTTATTGATTTATTCAAGGAAATACCTGATATTGACGCAGGTCTTGCGGCATCAATATTCCATTTTGGTGAAGTAAAAATTGAGGATTTGAAGAAACAACTTTCAAATGAAAATATTTTGGTGAGGTTATAATTATGATTAATATTGACCAATTAAAGTTTGACGAAAAAGGGTTAATACCGGCTGTGGTTGTTGATGCTTTTTCGAAAAAGGTTCTAACTGTGGCTTATATGAACAAAGAGAGCCTTAAAATTTCGATGGAAAAGGGATTAACTTGTTTTTACAGCCGTTCAAGAAATGAACTGTGGCTAAAAGGGGAGACAAGTGGAAATTATCAACATATTGTTTCCATAACAGCCGATTGCGATAATGATGCTTTAACCGTAATTGTTGAAAAGGATGGACCTGCTTGTCATAAGGGAACAGATTCTTGCTTTAATAATACCCTTTGGCAGAGTGATGATAAAAATGAATTCTCTATGGATGGGCTTTATGAACTGCTTGAGGGCAGAAAAAAAGAATTACCTGAAGGCTCGTATACAACATACCTTTTCCAAAAGGGTGTTGATAAAATACTAAAGAAAATCGGCGAAGAATCAACCGAGGTTATAATTGCGGGTAAAGCGGATGATAAGAAGGAGACTGTATACGAGATTGCTGACCTTGCTTATCATATTATGGTGCTTATGGTTGAGATGGGTATTTCGTTAGAAGATGTAAGAAAGGAACTTGCATCCCGACATATTATTGACCATAAGGTTAAACAAGAAAAAATGACAGGCGAAAACTGAACATAATTTTTACCAAAAACTAGATTTTAAAGAAAATCCTTGAAAAACGTTTTGTGGAAAATACACAAAAAATCGCTATATTTTTCTGACGAAGTTGGAAAAATATTAGAACTTTTTCACAAATAATTGACGAAAGAATTTATTGTGGTATAATACTTAATAGTAAGTTCATAAAATTTTCAAATTCTAAGGGGATTGTACTATGTGTGTTAAAGATGTAGTAATTCAGAATCAGGTTGGTTTACATGCACGTCCTGCAACCTTTTTTATTCAGAAGGCAAATGAATATAAGTCTTCTATCTGGGTTGAAAAGGATGAGCGTAAGGTTAACGCAAAGAGCCTTCTTGGTGTTCTTTCTTTAGGCATTGTGGGTGGAACAACAATAAAGATTATTGTTGATGGCTCCGATGAAAAGGAAGCTCTTGATGGTCTTGTTAAGTTAGTAGAATCCGGTTTTGCTGATTAGTTTTAACGGTCGGGTCGGTATGTGATATTTTTTCATACCGGCCTGATATTTTTTTAAATTTCTCATTGACTTTTTTTAAATTAGTGTTATAATATACTAGCTGGCTAATTTAGCCGTACATATTTCCGGGTGTGGCGCAGTTTTGGTAGCGCGCTTGAATGGGGTTCAAGAGGCCGCAGGTTCAACTCCTGTCACTCGGACCAAAAAAGCAATCACAACATAAGTTGTGGTTGCTTTTTTCATTTGATTTACAGAATTAATTTTGCAGCCGATTGAACCCCGAGGTAGCCGCAGATTTAATTTTTTAGTTTTGTTATAAAAACAAGAGCAAGTAGTTTATCTACTTGCTCTTTTCTAATAAATCGGGACGTCTTTCTTTAGTTATTTCCAGGGATTTTTCTTTGCGCCATTCGTTAATTTTTGCGTGGTTACCTGAAAGTAATACTTCGGGCACTTGCTTTTCCTTCCAAACGGCAGGACGGGTGTACTGGGGATATTCAAGAAGACCCGAAAAATGGCTTTCTTCTTCAAAGCAAATATCATCGGATAAAACGCCCGGTAACATTCTGCAAACTGCATCTGCAACGGTCAGGGCGGGTAATTCTCCGCCTGTGAGAACAAAATCTCCTATCGAAATTTCTTCATCAACGATTTCTTCGATAACTCGCTCGTCAATACCCTCATAATGTCCGCAAAGTAAAACAATTCTATCAAGCTTGGATAATTCAACAGCCTTGCTTTGAGTAAAGGTTTTACCCTTTGGGGAGAGATATATCAGATGAGGTTTTGCTTCATCCTCTTTGTAAAGACTTTTATAGCAATCATAAATAGGGGAGGCGGCCATTATCATACCCATACCTCCGCCATAAGGTGCATCATCAACCTTATTATGCTTATTACCTGAAAAATCTCTGATGTTTGTGCAAACTATTTCCACCTTTCCCGCATTTCTCGCTCTGCCGATTATACTTTCTGATACAACGGCCTCGCACATTTCGGGAAAGAGAGTCATAATATCAATTCTCATCGTCAAAAATGCCTTTCATAGGTCTTAAAATGATTTTTTCATTATCTATATCAACCGAGATAATAACCTCGTGTATGGCGGGAACAAGGTATTCTTTGCCATCCTTTGTTATATGCCATACATCGTTTGCACCTGTAGCAGATATGTCATTGAGAATTCCTAAAAGTTCATTTGAATCTGCATCGAATACATTGCATCCTATAAGGTCATTAATAAAGTAACGGTCTTCGGGTAAATCGACATCGTTACGGTCAATGAAAATTACTTTATTACGATATCTTTCGGCTTCTTCAATGGAATTAACACCATCAAGCTTAGCGATTACCACATTACCGTGAGGACTGGCGCTAATAACCTTAATAGAATTTTCACCCTTATCATCAAGATAGAATTTTTCAAAATTACAGATAAAATCGGGTGAATCAGACCAGGGTTGGATACGCACCATACCTTTAACGCCGTGAGTTCCCACAATTTTTCCTGTTTCGATAAATTTCTTTTTCATAAATACATCCTTTATATAAATACCCCCAGAAAAGCTGGGGGTAGAGAAGGTTAATTTTGACCGAACAATTAAAGTTCGGTCTTAAAATCAGTCAATTTCAACCGCTATCTTTTCATTGTTGCGATTTGCAGCAGCACGCATTACAGTGCGGATAGCCTTAGCAATTCTGCCTTGTTTTCCGATAACACGGCCCATATCATTCTCAGCAACGTGAAGATGATAAACGATAACGCCCTCTTCATTGGGCTCATCAACAGTAGCAGTAACTGCATCCGGATTCTCAACAAGACCGGAAGCAATTGCAATTAAAAGCTCTTTCATTTTGTTACCTCATTAATTATATTAAAGGATACCGTTTTTCTTGAGTAAAGCTTTAACGGTATCGGTGGGCTGAGCGCCGTTAGCGATCCAGGTCTTAGCCTTGTCAGCATCGATCTTAACATCAGCAGGATCCTTAGTAGGATCATAGTAACCGATTTCCTCGATGAAACGACCGTCACGGGGATATCTGGAATCAGCAACAACAACACGGTAGAAAGGAGCACGCTTTGCGCCTAAACGGCGAAGTCTGATTTTTACTGCCATTGAAATACACCTCCATAATAAGTATTATATATGTTTTAAAAGAAAAAACTTCTTAAAAACCGAAACCACCGGGCATTCCGGGCATATTCATGCCCCGCCCGAACTTACGCTTTCCGCCTTTGGAATTCATTTGTTTGAACATTTTTTTCATTTGTTCATACTGGCGGAGAAGCTTGTTAACATCCTCAACCTTAACACCTGCACCGGCAGCAATTCTACGCCTTCTGGAAGCATTTATAATGTCAGGCTTGGATTTTTCCTTTTTAGTCATAGATTTGATAATAGCCTCAACACGAAGCATCTGCCTATCATCAATATCCACATCTCTGATTTGTTTTTCCATACCGGGAATCATAGAGAGGATACTCTTCAGAGAACCCATTTTTTTAATCTGTTGGAACTGCTCTAACAAATCGTTCATATCGAACTTATTTTCTTGCAGTCGTTTAGCAGTTTCTTCTGCCTTTTTCTCATCTATTTCATTTTCAACTCTCTCAATAAGGGAGAGCATATCTCCCATACCAAGAATACGGGAAGCCATACGGTCAGGATGAAATTCATCAAGCTCATCTAATTTTTCACCAACACCGGTGAACATAATCGGCTTACCTGTAACTGCACGGAGTGATAAAGCGGCACCGCCTCTTGTATCACCGTCAAGCTTGGTGAGAATAATTCCGTCAATTTCCAAAATATCGTTGAAGGCTTTTGCAACATTAACTGCGTCCTGACCAATCATAGAGTCAACAACCAGTAAAATGTTATTAACCTCAACAACCTCTGTTATGCGTTTAAGCTCATCCATAAGCTCAGAATCAACATGGAGACGACCTGCGGTATCGAGAATAACAAAGTCATAACCGTAATCTTTAGAATGAGCAATGGCTTTTTTAGCTATTATTTCGGGCTTTTCGGTACCCATCTCGAATACAGGGGCATTAACTGCGGCTCCAACAACCTTTAACTGTTCAATAGCTGCAGGACGGTATATATCACAAGCAACAAGTAAAGGACGGTGGCCCTGAGCCTTTAAATGCTTTGCAAGTTTAGCGGAATGGGTTGTTTTACCTGAACCCTGTAAACCGCACATCATAATAACTGTGGGAATTTTTGAAGAGGTTTTAAGATGAGTTTGTTCGCTTCCCATAAGAGCGGTAAGCTCATCACGAACTATCTTAATAACCATCTGGGGAGCAGTAAGGCTCTCCATAACATTTGCACCGATGCATTTTTCGGTTACGGAATTGGTAAAATCCTTTGCAACTTTATAGTTAACGTCAGCTTCGAGAAGGGCAAGACGCACCTCTCTCATAGCCTCCTTAACATCTGCTTCAGATAGTTTACCCTTAGAACGAAGGCGTTTAAATACACCGCCGAGTTTATCAGTTAGATTGTTAAACGCCATATTCACAACTCCTTAAAGCTCATTAATTATATCAAGAATATCATTAATTTTTGAATTTTCACCGCTTTTGATATCATCGGCAAGTTCTTTTAGTTTTAAAAACTTTTTACAGTATCCGCATTTTGCTTCCAATTCCTTTAATTGAAGCTCAGCACGTTTGATATTGTCCCGAACACCCTGCCTTGTTATACCTTCATTTTCGGCAATTTCAGAAAGGGATAAATCATCGTTATAGTAATATTCGGTGAGTGTACGGGATTTTTCGCTTAAAAATTCACCGTAAACATCGAGTAAAGCAGATATATATAAATCTTTAGCCATATAATACCTCTCTGTAAAGATAAAAACTTTACAGATGTTAGTATAACATATAATAATGTGTCTGTCAAGTTTTTTTCTTTACACCAAAATTTAAGCGCTATGACAATTTGCCATAGCGCTTATTTTATGCGATTTTTTTATTGAGTCGGTTGCTTATAAGTTTAATGGAAATATAAACTGTCAGCCAAATTAAGAGATAAACAACAATAAAAATAAGAGTAAAAATAAGTATTACGTTAATATCAAAGGGAATCCAGTTATTAAGGAGATAAGTGAATATATATGCCAGATATATTACTGAAAAATGGCACAGCATTGATTTTGGAATACTCCAATGCTCAATTTGATTAAACACCGATGCACCTGCCTGTAAAAAAGCAAGCATATAAATTGATAATATTGCTATGAGAATTTGGATTCCATTAAGGGAAAAATTCTCGATGTTGTTTTCCAGAATTGCATAGATAATACCTAAAATAATAGGTCCAAATCCTGCGAAAATAAGACCTCTGTGCAAAAAAGTTTTCAAATATTTGTTCATTGTTAAATACCGATCCTTTCCTTTACATTTTTTAATTGACGTCTGGATACATAATCTGTATATCCGTTTTTAAAGCGTATCTTGAGTGTTCCTGAAATAGAAGCGTCAAACCGTTCAATTTGTTTTAGATTTGCAATGCATGATTGATTAATTTTAATAAAATTTTTAGGTAATTTTTCTTCTATAACATATAATCTTGTCTTAATTTCAAATTTTTCTTTCTGACAAATGGCGTATACCTTATTATTAATAACCGTAATGCAAAAAATATCTGCAGAATTTAACTTGATAATTTCTTTGTTTTTATAGCCGATAATCTCCATCGAACTTTTTTCAACAAACTGCTTAATATCGTCTATTAATCGGTTGTTTTCTTTTGAAAATATCACGACCTTTTCCTCACAAGTGTCATCAATGATTATTTCGCATTTCATAAAAAACCTCCTTTCAAGTGCATATTATCACTGTTTTTAATATCTTTCAAGTAAATTTAAGTATTCGGTTAAAAAGCAAAATTAAGCGGAAAAATCCCCTCGAAAAGCTCCGAGGGGATAATTTTATTAGTTAAGAATTAAATTTTTCTTTCACCTTCAAAAGGATAGGTGATACCTATTTGAGACCTTATTTCGTCCATTTGCTTTAATATTAATATACTTTTATCAAGGGGTAATATTTCACTTTCGAGTTTGCCATTTGCTATGCATTGGCATGATTCGATAATTTGCTCTTCGAATCCGTCTCCTATGCTTTTTCTAATAATATGCTCCTCACCATTGTCAGTACTAACAAAAAGTTCAGAAGGTCCATAAAAATAGGGTATAGAAATATGACCTTTTGTGCCGTAAATATATGCGGTTGCGGGCTTTTTTAATCCGATTGCCGATGAAATGTTGGCGATTGCTCCGCTTTTGTATTTAAGTAACATATTTGTGTGGATATCAACTTTACCGTCAGTATTTGCAAGGGCAATTATCTTTTCAGGAGTATAACCAAGGAAAATAGCGGCAAAATGCAGACCGTAAACCCCAACATCGAGCAAAGAGCCACCTGCCAGTTCATTAAGGTAAATTCTGTTTGCCTGAGGTTCCATAGCAAAACAAAAATCTGCTTTGATTCCGAGAATTTCTCCTATTTTTCCTTGATTTACAATTTTTTCTGCTTCATTAATTGCAGGAAGAAATCGTGTCCATAAAGCCTCCATCAAAAACACGCCGTTTTCTTTTGCACATTCCTTGAGCTTCAGAGCCTGATATGCATTAACACATACCGGCTTTTCGCACAGTACGTGTTTTCCTTTCTTTAGAAAGAGTTCTGCAACAATATTATGATGCGAGTGGGGAGTGGCTATATAAACTGCATCTATAATATCCGATTCCGATAATTTATCATAACCGCAAAATGAATAAGGGATATCATATTTTTTTGCAAATGCTTCTCCTCGTTCTTTGTTGGTGGATGCCACCGCAACAAGCTCAGCGCATTCAACATTTTTCAAAGCTATCGCAAATTTATTGGCAATTTTTCCGGGACCAACAATTCCCCAACGTATCTTTTTCACAGTAATCCTCCTAAATATATTAGGTTTCTATTTGAATTATATCATAGCATATCTTTTTTATAAATACAATCGTTAAACAAAAATCACCCTGCCCAAAAAACGGCAGGGTGAAATGTTTATTTATGAATTGTTACAGGACAAACCTTTTTATCGTCAAAGGGACAAATTTTTTTATCCTCATCCCATCCAATTTTCTCCCATTTTGACCCGCCCTTTTTCTTCCTCTTTTTCTCCAAGTATCTCTCCGTATCTCTCATCATCGGGTCAAGCTTTATGAGAATTTGCGGAGTGCAATTTGGAAATTAAGAGGCTACTTTTTTATCCCTTTTTTTCGACTTATTTCGACTTCAAAGGGGGTTAACAGGAAGTAAACGGATTAACAGGAAATAGATTGAAAGAAATGGAATGACGCTGATGTTAGCGTAGCTTTCTCAGCGCAAAAACCCCCATTTTATGCGGTTTTATTGAGGTTTGCCAGTGCATTAGCAAAGGTTAATGCGCAACAGGAAAAGAAGGATAAAGAGGGAAAGAAAAAGATTTCTTATGGATTTCCAGTGCATTTAGAGTTGCCAGTGCACCCATAGTTTTGTCGGTCAGTGTTTTGACGTGCTGCTAGTGCAATGAGTCCTGTCAGTGCATAAAAAAAGACCCTGCATACCCGAAGGTATACAAGGTCGTTTTTCACGTTATTATCTTGTTTTTTCTTTTTTCTCTCACGCTAAAAAAGTTTGTCCTTTTTTGGCGGGTTGAGATTAAAAAGGGTTATACAAGAACATAGACGAAGACCTTGCTTTTTCATTATAACTCA
>JAGBBN010000023.1:0-51122 GCA_017938445.1 Clostridia bacterium
ATCATCTATGCCGCCGAGTATAGGGCCGAGATTGCGGAGCGTCAGATAAGATGCGATCCAGAGAATGGCCGCTGCTGCAATGACGCCTGCAAGACACCGATAGGGAATTTTGGTTTTCATAACGATGTACTCCTTAAAAATTGTATGATTTTTTTAACATTATCATAGATCGGTTTGGTACCGTCGATGCAGATGACAGGGCAGGAAAGCGTTTGTGTCCAGCATCTGACATAATCCTCATCCCGCGCCTCGGCAAAGCGGAAAAATGCTTCTTCTGATTCATAGAGATCTCCGCCGGGACACATGCGTTCCCCGAATTTCTGATAGGAACGCTGTCGAATGCGCTGTGATCGGATTTCCTTTGGTACCTCAATCAGAACGGCAAGGCGATAAAGCGGCGTGATGTCAGCACCGTAATCACCTTTGACGGCAGAAAAAACAAAATTTTCGTGTGCACGTACTTCTTTGGCAAGAAGTGCTTCTGCTTCTGCGCGTGTAAACGGATTGGTATACGGTTCATTCGGCGTACTTCGCGTGAAAAACAGATTTTCATTGTCGATAAAGTGATAACCGAGTGTTTCTGCAAGGGCGCGTCCGACAGTGCTTTTTCCGCTTCCGTTCAGACCGCAGACGATGATTCCGTAACCCATATGTGTATTTCTCCTGCTGTTAACAATTCTTTCCTTTTTATATTATACAACACATCCGGGAATTCGTCAAGAACAAGATTTGCTATAAAACCAAAATGCCCATCCACAGTTTCCTGTGAATGGGCAATTCCTTTGGAGCTGGTAACCAGAATCGAACTGGTGACCTCATCCTTACCAAGGATGTGCTCTACCGACTGAGCCATACCAGCATGTGCTGCAGAATACAGCTGGCGACCTGGATGGGGCTCGAACCCACGACCTCTAGCGTGACAGGCTAGCGTTCTAACCAACTGAACTACCAGGCCATGTGGTGGGAACAACAGGGCTCGAACCTGTGACCCTCTGCTTGTAAGGCAGATGCTCTCCCAGCTGAGCTATGCTCCCACATCGGCCGCGCCTGGTTTGTATCACTCACCGGCGACAAGCAATATAATAGCATAATCAGGGTTTAATGTCAAGTGTTTTTTTGCAATTTTTTGATAATTTTTTTATTTCTTCACTGGTGAATTTATAAACCTTATCACAGAAGTGACATTTGACCTCACTTACCGGTAATTCATCGGCCATTGAATCCAATTCTTTGCTTCCAAGACTTATCAAAGCACGCTCTACTCTATCCCTCGAACATTTACATTTATATTCGGGATTCTCGGTATATAGAACCTCCACTTCAAAGCCTTCAAGAACGCTTTTTACAATATCCTCTATATCCATTCCGCTCTCAAGCATTGTTGTTACAGGCTTTGCTTTTTTTACATTCTCTTCCAGTTTATCTATTACTGAATCATCAGCAGCAGGTAATAACTGAATTATATATCCTCCCGCCTTTTTTACAGATAAATCGGGATTAACCAAAACACCTAAAGCACACACTGTAGGTATCTGTTCGCTTATTGCATAATAAGCCGTAATATCCTCGGCAATTTCCCCCGAAGTAATAGGCACAAAACCGTTATATGGCTCCTTAAGACCTAAATCCTTTATTACATACAGACTGCCGTTTTTACCTACTGCTCCGCAAACATCTAACTTACCGTTTTCCTTGAGAGGTATCTCAACGACAGGATTCATAACGTATCCTCTGACATTACCGTCCGCATCGGCGGCCGTTATCAAGGAACCAGCAGGACCATCGCCCGCAATTTTAAGGGTAATAGAATTATCCTTACCCTTTAGCATATTACCCATCATTGAGGTTGCGGTTAAAAGTCTGCCCAAAGCAGCGGTAACAACCGCTGAGGTTTTATGAATTTTTTCAGCTTCGGACACTATATCAGTACTGTCAATAGCACTGACCATTATAGCACCGTCACTCGTTATACATCTTATAAGCTTTGCCATTTAATTTTCTCTTTTCTTCCTTGTTACATAAATTACCCTATCGGTTTCATCGGAGGGTTTTTCCTCGGTCATATCAGCATAAACTTCAACTATCTGAAGTCCTGCATAATTTAAGGCTTTTTCCAATTCTAAATGAGTATAGGCTCTTTCTGAAAACTCGGTGGAACAACGATTATACTTCCCATTCTCTTCAACAAAAAAATCGAGATAAATATCGGTTATCATACTATCTTCACAGGACTCATTTTGCCAAACACAGTAAACATCCTCCTGCTCAATAACAAATATATTATCAGCAAGTATGTTTTTATGCTTATAAACCGTATTTACATCGAAAATAAAGAGTCTGTCTTCCTCTAAAAAAAGCGCTATACGCTTTAATGCTTTACAAAGGGTTTCATATTCTGTTATATGATTGAGGCTATCGAGACAGCATACGGCACCATCCACCGTGCCATACAAATCGAGTTCCTCTGCTTTTTGGCAAAGAAACAGCACATCGGTGCCTAAATCGGCAGAATTCTGCCTTGCTACAGACAGCATATCCTCCGACATATCAACACCTATTACCTGTGTTCCCTTTAGGGCGAATTCATTGGAAAAACCGCCCGTTCCACAAGCAACATCCAGTAAAAGCTGCGGCTCTCTATCAAACTTTTTAAATAAGGACAGTAAATACCTTGTTCTTTTTTTATAATCAACATCACGCATCAGTCTATCATAGACCTGCGCAAAGCATCCGTATTCCCCCATTATTTATCCAACCTCGAAAGCACCATAGAAAGGCCTTCATCCAAGGAACGGTTTACACGGCTAATCGTAGCCGTACTTGCGCCCGTTGCTTCAACGATATCCTTATAAACACAATTATCGTTAAGCATTTTTGCAACAACAAATCTTTGGGCTATAGCATCCATTTCCTTCGGAGTGCATATATCCTTGAAAAATATACGGCATTCGTCCTTGTTTTTCAAGGTTAAGACTGCTTCATATAAATCATCTAAAAAATTTTCTCTTTGCATACAAAACCCTCACTTTTAGATAATTTTAACACATTAAATTCCTAAAGTCAAACAAAGGCACAGAAAAAATTCTGTGCCTTCAAATGATTAATAATTTTCAGCTTTAATCTCAAAATATGCCTTAGGATGAGCGCAAACAGGACAAAGCTCAGGAGCTTTTTTACCGATTACTATATGACCGCAATTAGAGCACTGCCAAATCATATCGTTATCTCTTGAGAAAACTAAGCCCTCTTTGACATTAGCAAGTAATTTACGGTATCTTTCCTCGTGATGCTTCTCGATAGCACCAACCTGAGCAAAGAGTCTTGCAATATCATCAAAGCCCTCTTCTTTAGCTTCCTCAGCCATACGAGCGTACATGTCGGTCCACTCATACATCTCGCCTTCGGCGGCATCGAGAAGGTTTTCCTCTGTGGTGGGGATTCCGCCATCGTGCAGAAGCTTGAACCAAATCTTAGCGTGCTCCTTTTCGTTTGCAGCTGTTTCCTCGAAAATCTTGGCTATCTGAACATAGCCATCCTTCTTAGCTTTAGAAGCATAGTAGGTATACTTATTTCTTGCCTGGGATTCGCCTGCAAAGGCATCTCTTAAATTTTGCTCGGTTTTTGTTCCTAATAAGTTTTTCATGATTTTTCCTCCTAAAAATTTATATTAATTATTATTTACAAGGTTACCTTATGATATACCTTTTTGCCCTTTTTGATTACTGCACCGCTCTTAACCTCATCGATAGTAATTGAAGCGAAAGGATCGGTTACTTTTTCATCGTTAAGACTAATACCGCCCTGCTGAACTAAACGCTTACCTTCACCCTTAGAGGCTATAAGACCGCATTTAACCATAGCATCAAGAATACCAATTTTACCATCGGTGAAATCAGCCTCAGACAATGCTGTTGAAGGCATATTCTCATCGCTTCCGCCACCGGCGAAAATTGCTCTTGCGGTATTTTGAGCCTTGGTAGCTTCCTCTTCACCGTGAACAAGCTTTGTGAGCTCAAACGCCAAAATTTCCTTAGCGGTATTAAGCTGACTGCCCTCCCAGGAATCCATTTTATCTATTTCCTCAAGAGGCAGGAAGGTTAACATTCTGATACATTTAAGAACATCAGCATCGCCAACATTACGCCAATACTGATAAAATTCATAGGGAGAGGTCTTTTCGGGGTCAAGCCAAACAGCGCCGCCTACGGTTTTACCCATCTTCTTTCCTTCGGAATTGAGAAGGAGGGTTATCGTCATAGCATAGGCATCCTTAGAAAGCTTCTTTCTTATAAGCTCGGTTCCGCCCAGCATATTAGACCACTGGTCATCTCCGCCGAACTGCATATTACAGCCGTATTCCTTGAAAAGATGATAGAAGTCATAGCTTTGCATTATCATATAGTTGAACTCAAGGAAGGAAAGTCCTTTTTCCATTCTCTGCTTATAGCACTCAGCACGAAGCATATTATTAACCGAGAAGCAAGCGCCTACATCACGGAGCATATCAACATAGTTCATACCAAGCAGCCAGTCGGCATTGTTAACCATCTGAGCTTTGCCCTCGCCGAACTCGATAAAACGGCTCATCTGCTTTTTAAAGCAATCGCAGTTATGCTGAATCTGTTCAGGAGTCATCATAGAACGCATATCGGTTCTGCCTGAGGGGTCACCTATATAAGCAGTACCGCCGCCGATAAGAGCGATGGGTTTGTTACCTGCCATCTGAAGTCTTTTCATAAGACAAAGAGCCATAAAGTGACCAACGTGCAAGCTATCAGCCGTGGGGTCAAAACCAATATAAAAAACAGCCTTTCCGTTATTTACAAGGTCTCTGATTTCGTCCTCATCGGTAACCTGAGCTATAAGGCCTCTGGCTACTAATTCATCATAAATTTTCATAGTCTACTTTCCTTTCAAGAAGTTCCTTTGCTGAATTATACAGATTTTCCGTCATCTGTGTACCTGACATAATTCTTGCAATCTCTTCAATTCTATCATCATAATCGAGGCTTTTAACCTCGGTAAATGTTCTGTTATTCTTGGTTTTCTTTTCAATAAGCAGATGATTATCGCATACAGCCGCTATCTGGGCTAAATGGGTAACACATATTACCTGACGGTTTTGCGCTACCTCCCTTAGCTGATTTGCAACCTTTCCTGCCGCATATCCGCTGATTCCCGAATCGATTTCATCGAAAATAAGGGTATCAACCGTATCCTTATCCGAAAGGACACTTTTAATTGCCAACATAACACGGGATAATTCACCGCCCGAAGCTATTTTATGGAGAGATTTCATATCCTCCCCCGCATTGGCGGAAATTAAGAATTCTACCGTATCACAGCCTCTTTTAGTGTATTTTCCTTTATCGATATTGACAGAGAATCTAACATTTGGCATATTAAGATACTTTAAAATCTCACAAACCTGTTTTTCAAATTTTGCCGCTGCCTTTTTCCTTATTTCGGTTAATTTATCGGCAAGTTTTATGAGTTTTTCGGTTGATTTGTCCAGTAAAATACTAAGTTCATCCATTCTTTTATCGGAAAACTCAATATTTTCAAGCTCTTTTTCGGCCTTTTCAAGAAAATCCAGCATTTTCTCTTCATTATCACCGTATTTTAACATAAGTTTATGGAGCAAATCAAGTCTTTCGTTGATTTCATCTGCATTTAATGAACCTAAAGCCAAATTATCACTGAAATCTCTAATATCGGCACAAACTGTTTCCAGTATTTCTATGGCATTTCCTAGCTCTTCTGCACTCTTTTGAAGCCCTTTATCCTCTAAAACGCTGAGTGCCTTTCGGGCGTTTTGTGTAAGACCGCAAGCTCCCTCGCTATCGTCATCACCACGCAAAGCGAAATAGGCCTCGTTAAGCTTGCTCATATTCTTCTCATAGTTCTTTACAAGAACAAGGCGTGAATTAAGCTCACCTATTTCCCCTATTTTTATATTCGCTGATTTAAGCTCATTTATCTGGTATTTAAGAAGATCGATTTTTCTCAGTTTTTCATCCTCGTCAATTTCCAAGGACTGAAGCTCACGTCGAATTTCATTAAGCTTTTTAAATTCGGCATAATAATCCGATATATATTTCTCGTCTTCGGCTACTGCATCAATAAAACCGCAATGATTATCGGGGTTTAAAAGAGCCTGATTATCATGCTGACCGTGAATATTTATAAGATTTTTTGAAATTTCCCTAAGTATTGCAGCGGTAACAGGTTGACCGTTTATCTTAATAATTCCTTTGCCATTAAGACTAAGCTTTCTCGAAATTATTATATTGCCATCCTCATCGGGGGCAATTCCATTTTCCTCTAATTGCTTAAGAGCGGTTGTATTCACATCGCCAAAAACAGCAGAAACCTCGGCAAATTCACATCCGCTTCGGATAAGCTCCTTAGATGTACGCTCGCCCATAACAGCATTAATAGAATCAATTACAATAGATTTACCTGCACCCGTTTCACCCGTAAGACAGTTAAATCCGCCGCTTAAATCAATATCAGATTTTTCGATTACCGCAATATTTTCAATATGAAGATATTTTAACATCTTTTATCCTACTTACAGAAGTTTATTTAGTTCTTCGGTTAGCAATACCGAATGCTGTTCGCTTTTAGTTACGGCTATAATGGTATCGTCCCCCGCAAGAGAGCCAAGCATCATATCGCCAAATAAATTATCAATAGCAACACAAGCACTTGATGCCATACCGTTATAGCACTTTACAACAACATTATTGAGTGAATAATCGACACTTTTAGCCGACTTTGCAAAAAGCACGGCATAATGGTCATCGGAATGCTGCGATGCAGATTTTCCTTCCCCTGCAATATAACGATAATTTCCGCTCTGGTCATGCCCCTTAACTATTCTTAATTCCTTTATATCACGGGAAACAGTTGACTGGGTTACATTAAAGCCCATAGCTTCAAGCTCGTTCTGTAAATCCTCTTGGGTTATTATAATTTTATTTTTTATCAGGTTGATAATTTGTTCTTGTCTCTTGCTTTTCACCGTATACACTCCTTCCGTCTGCAAATTTACACGCTAAGGTCTTATAAAAAGAACGCTCGTTAATTCTTATTAGCTGAACTGTGCTTTCAGATTTGGTAACATAAATTTCGGTATAAGGCTTTACCGAACAAACCTTTCTGCCGTCAACAGTAAGGAATATATCGGTTCTCTTTTTTGAGAAAGCCTTAAGACGTATTTTAGTATCTGCTCCCAAAATAATTGGTTTTGCAGAAAGGGAGTGTGAACAAATAGGAGTAATACATATTGTCTCGGCGGCAGGGTCTATAATGGGCCCGCCTGCTGACATAGAATAGGCTGTTGAGCCTGTTGGCGTTGATATAATCAATCCATCTGCACGGTAATTAATAGCATCCCCCGAAACAGAAGCGGAAACATCAATTATTCTTGAAATAAAACCGCTTGTTATAACCGCATCATTAAGAGCATTATACTCACCTAAAATCTTACCGTTTTCCTTAACGGTTACCGAAAGCATCATTCTTTTTTCAATGGTGTAATCACCATCCAACAATTTCGTAAGAAGATGCAGTTCATTTTGCTCAATATTTGCAAGAAATCCCATTCTTCCTGCGTTTATACCAAGAATAGGTTTACCATCCAATGCGGCACGCTTGGCAAATCGCATAATCGTGCCATCGCCACCGATTGTTATAATTATATCTGCAACACGGAATAATTCATTTTCGGGTATGGGAATATATTTCGGATTAAGTATGCTATCGGGAATATAAGCGGTTATATTTTCTTTTTTTAGAAAATCTCCCAGCTTTTCAACCATATCCGCAGAACCTCGTTTATCGAGATTCGGTAAAACAGCTACCTTCATCATATCACCCCTTCAATTCTATATAAGATTCATCCACAACCTCTTGTGCGCTCTTTTCACACAATACAGTCGGATTTTCATTTTTTTCAATATAGCATAAATATTCTATATTTCCCTCAGGGCCTCTAACAGGAGAAAAATCCAAGCCCAAAAGAGAAAATTTATTTTCTGCTATTAAATCAATTATTTTATTTATAACGGCTATATGTACGCTTTTATCCCGTACAACACCCTTTTTACCAACATTTTCTCTACCCGCTTCAAACTGAGGCTTTATAAGGCATACTGCCTTTCCTCCATCTTTGAGTAGAGTTCTCATTACGGGCAGTATAAGTGCAAGGGAGATAAAGGATACATCAACCGAAGCAAAATCCAGTTCATCGGGAACCTGTTCTTTAGTTACATATCTGAAATTGGTTCGCTCAAGGTTTATTACCCTTTCATCACTTCGCAGTTTCCAGGCAAGCTGACCGTAACCCACATCAATAGAATAAACCTTTGATGCCCCGTTTTGGAGCATACAGTCGGTAAAGCCACCAGTCGATGCGCCAATATCAGCACACACACAGTTCTCTAAAGAAAGCGAAAAGCAATCTACTGCCTTTTCAAGCTTCAATCCGCCTCGGCTTACATATTTAAGAGTTGCTCCCCTTACCTCGATTATATCATCGCTCTTAACCATTGTACCCGCCTTATCGGATTTTTGATTATTTACATAAACTATACCCGACATAATTAGCGCCTTTGCCTTTTCTCTGCTTTCGGCAAAGCCCTTTTCGGTAAGAGCAACATCAAGTCTTAATTTTTCTGTCATTTACTTAACCACTCTATCATTGATTCCGTAGAAAGTCCGTTTTCGTTTAATGCTTCTGATACACTCATATGAGGTATAAAAGTATCAGAAATTGCATGTATCTTGAATTTGTTGTTAAAACCGCTTTCATAAAGCTTACCTGCTATATGCTCGGCTATACCGCCGCTTTTAACACTCTCTTCAAAAAAGTGAATCTCATCAAATTCCTTTAAAGAGGATATCAATTCATCGCTTAAGGGGTAAATTTTATTAAGCTTTATAACGTTTATATCCTTGAGTTTTTCCTTTGCTTCAAGGGCAAAGGAGGATAATCTTCCATAGGTAACTATTGCCTTTTTACTATTGCCGCCAAAAACATCGAAATCCTTACCGGAATAATCAAATTTACAGTTTTCGGGCTGCGCTCCTCTCGGATATCTTATAGCCGCAAATTCATCATTATCGGCGGTTTGCTCAATCATAGCCTTAAGCTCATTATAATTGCAGGGAGAATACACATTGATTCCCGGAATCCCCGTAAGATAGGATACATCAAAAACACCCTGGTGACTTTCGCCATCCTCACCTACTATTCCCGCTCTGTCTATTAAAAGCTTTACGGGAAGCCCTGCTATAGCCACATCGTGAACAAGCTGGTCATATCCCCTTTGCAAAAAGGATGAATAAACCACAAAAAAGGGTTTTAATCCCCCTTTTGCAAGGCCTGCCGCAAAGGTTACTGCGTGTTGCTCTGCTATTCCTACATCAAAAAAGTTCTGTTTGTAATCCTGAGCGAATTTGCTAAGTCCTGTTCCCGAAGTCATAGCGGCTGTTATAGCCACTATTTTTTTATCCTTCTCGGCAAGGGAGCAAAGGGTTTCACCCGCAACATCGGAAAAGCATTCCTTTCCGCCAAAGGAAGCACCTTTTTCTATATCAAAGGGGGCAACACCGTGGTAGTTTTTAGGACTGCTTTCCGCATATTCATATCCTTTACCCTTGGTTGTTATGACATGGACTACCGAGGGTCTTGTATATGTCTTTGCAATATTAAATAAGGTTTCCATCTCTTCAACATTATGACCGTCCACAGGGCCTAAATAGTTAAATCCCATAGCAGTGAAAACATTGTTGCGGTAAATGATATTCTTAATTCCCTCTTTTAAATAGAAGAAAAAGGAATTAAGTTTTTTTCCTACAAAAGGAATATCAATTAAAAAGTTGCTGAAGGCATTTTTAAATTTATGGTATTTGGGTTTGTTGCGCATTTTTGTAAGGCTTCTTGCCAATGCGCCCACATTTCTTGAAATGGACATTTTATTATCATTGAGCACGATAATAAAATTGCTACGGGCACTTCCTGCATTGTTAAGCGCTTCATAGGCCATACCACCTGTCAAAGCACCGTCACCTATAACAGCAACGGCAGTACCCTCCTCGCCGGATATCCTTTTAGCCTTATAAATTCCGTATGCGGCTGAAATAGAATTACTGCTGTGTCCCGTTACGAAAGCATCGTGCTCACTCTCATCGGGGCGCATAAATCCCGATATTCCTCCCTTGGTTCGAAGGGTGGAAAATTCATTGAAGCGTCCCGTTAAAAGCTTATGAGTATAGGATTGATGGCCGACATCAAAAATTATAGCATCCTTAGGAGTAGAAAAACTTCTGTGGAGAGCAACAGTTAACTCCACAGCGCCTAAATTAGACGCAAGATGACCGCCGTTTTTTGAAACGGTTTCAATAATAACCGACCTTGCTTCATCGCAAAGAGCTTCTATTTCTTTCTTATTTAATTTTTTTACATCTTCAGGGCTTTTAATTCCCTTTATAACAGAGTAATCCAATTAAACGAACATCCTTTAATACTTAATAATTTCTTTCAAGAAGATAATTTGTCAGAGCGACAATATTTGTTTTATCCCCTTCAAAAGTGTTGAGTGCTTCTTTAGCAGTCTCAGTAAGCCTTGCGGCTATATTTCTGCATTCCTCTATTCCGTATTTTGAAACAAAGGTAGTTTTATTATTCTTTTGGTCACTGCCAACAGGTTTACCTAAAAGCTTCTCATCCCCGATATTATCAAGGATATCATCGATAATCTGAAAAGCAAGACCAACATTCTGAGCATACCTTCGGGCGGCGGATATTTTTTCACCATCCGCTCCCGCTAAAATGCAACCGATTTCGGCTGCAGCGCACAGCAATTCGCCTGTTTTAAGAAGATACATTTCCTTTATGGTTTCTATATCGCAGGGTGTATTTTCAATAGCAAGGTCAATAACCTGACCGCCTATCATCCCCGCATAACCCGCATTTTTTGCAAGAACGCCGATAGCCTTAATAACATTATCCTTTGAAGCTCCTTTTGTTTTTGAAGCAACCTCAAAGGCATAGGTTAAAAGGGCATCCCCTGCAAGAAGAGCTGTATCCTCACCAAAGGCTTTATGGCAAGAGGGCTTTCCTCTGCGCATATCATCGTTATCCATACAGGGTAAATCATCGTGTATCAGAGAATAACAGTGTATCATCTCGAGGGCTGTGGCAAAATTTAAAGCACCTTCACCCTCACCGCCGCAAAGGCTGAAAAATTCCAGCATTAATGCGGGACGGATACGCTTTCCACCGTTTAAAAAGCTATAACGCATAGCTTCGGTAACTTTTTTGTATTTTTCATCGTTTTCGGGCAACAAAAAATTAAAATTATCTTCAATTTTTTGGGCATGTGCCTTTAAAAGAGCATTAATCATCATTTTCCTCCGCCTCGGCCTCGGTTAAGGAGATAACGGTTTGCCTTGCATTATCCAAGGTCTTTTTACATTCACCTGATATTTCGATTCCCTTTTTAAAAAGCTCGATAGATTCATCCAGAGAGCAGTTTCCGTCCTCTAATTGTTTTACTATATTTTCAAGCTCACTTAAGGACTCTTCAAATTTAATTTTTTTACTCATTTCGTCTGCTCCTTTTCTAAAACTTCACAAGTAAGAGTGCCATCCTTTAGTTTCAGGCTTAAGCTATCCCCAGATTCTATCTGTGCTATGCTTTTTACTATCTCACCATTTGACTGAGCAACAGCATAACCTCTGTTTATAACCTTTAAGGGTGACAGTGTTTCCAAAACCGATAAAAGCAATGAAAACTTTTTCTCACTTTCTTTTATAGCATTATCGGTTAAACTGAATATCTTTTCACTTAATTTATCTAGATACTCATATCTCTCAAACACCAACGCCTCCATAGGCTTTTTGAATATGCTTGATGAGATAACGGCATCAAACCGAGCTTCACAGTAATTGTATTTTGCCCTTAACTGAGAACACATATTACTCTGCAATTTTTCAATTATACCCTTTAGCTCTGCACTATCGGGTACCGCAAGCTCTGCCGCCGCTGACGGCGTTGGAGCACGAAGGTCGGCAACAAAATCGCATATTGTAAAGTCTGTTTCGTGACCGACAGCCGAAATAACAGGCACCGGCGATTCATATATCTTACGGGCAAGGGCTTCATTATTGAAAGCCCATAAATCCTCAATAGAGCCTCCGCCTCTGCCTATTATTATCAAGTCAATATTATCAAGAGCGTATATTCGCTCTAAGGTTTTTATCATATCAGGAGCTGCAAGCTCACCCTGAACAGCTACGGGACACATAACAACCCTTGCCTTTGGATATCTCCTTGAGAGGATATTCATAATATCCTGAACGGCGGCGCCTGTATCCGAAGTTACAACGGCGATATTTTCGGGGAATTTTGGAATAGGTCTTTTGTTTTCTTCATCAAAAAGTCCCTCATCGGCAAGTTTTTTCTTAATCTGCTCAAACTGAACCGAAATATCTCCTTGACCTGCATTATGCATCTCCTCTGCATAAAACTGATACTGACCGTCCCTCTCGTAAATCGAAACTCTGCCTGTGAGAATTACCTCCATACCGTCCTCAGGACGGAATTTTACCGCCGAAGCATAGGAACGGAACATCACGCAACGAATGGCGGCATCATTATCCTTAAGGGTAAAATAAAAGTGTCCGCTTGAAAAATGATTTTTGAAATTGGAAATTTCTCCCTTGATGCTTATAAAGGCAAGTCTTGCATCGCCCTCAACAAGGGATTTAACATACATATTAAGTTGTTTTACGGAAAGAACACTGCGTTCCATAAAACCGCTCCAATCAAATTAATCTTTGGTTGATAATATACCGTTTACAAAGGCTGCATCCTCTTTGGTTGCATATTTTTTGCATAATTCAACAGCCTCATTTATCGAAACCGAAACAGGAATATCATCCATAAATTTTATCTCGTAAAGTGCTAAACGAAGTATGGCAAGTGCAGTTTTGGATATACGGGATATGGACCAACCGATTGCCTTTTCGGATATTACACTATCAAGCTCGGAGAGCTTTTCGAAAACTCCGAAAAATACCTGTTTTATATAGTCATCAGCCTCAAATTCTCTGACCTCAGTTGCCAACTCTAAAATATCAGCCAAACTGTCATCATTGAACTGCTTTTCAAATATTAAAATAAATGCTTCTTCACGTGCCTGTCTTCTTGTCATACCGCACCGACCTTCTTTGAATTTATACATAATAAAGTATACTACACCCCATATGTTTTTTCAAGTAATATATGCATATTTTTTTGCATATGCAAAAAATAACCGAGCTTATTTGCTCGGTTATATTTCATCATTATCTTTTATAGCAAAAATTACATTGTCAAAACCCGTAAGAAGTTTTATATTATCCTCTTTGGAAGCCTTGAAATCTATCTCCAATCCTAAATGATTGGGCGTATTGCTTCTTGAAGGTACAACCTTATAAGCAATATCCTTGGAAAAGGTGTTTTCTATTTGTTCTATGGTTTCGTTAAGACGGCACATATCGGCTATCTCGGCATAAATAAACTGATGCTGTTTTCTGCTTTTTTCAAATCGGGCGAAAAACACAATTGCTAAAACGAAAAGCAAAGATACCGTTATAGCCCCCACATAAAAACCATAACCTACGGCAATTCCTATTGCGGCAGTAGTCCATACACCTGCGGCGGTGGTAAGTCCTGTTATGGTGTTGCTGTTTTTGACAAGTATCATACCGGCACCTAAGAAGCCTACACCCGATATAACCTGAGCGGAAATTCTAAAGGGGTCCCCCACTACACCCAGCACCTCGTTTGCGAACACACCCGTCATAGCGGTAAGGGCAGCACCAAGGCATACAAGAATATGCGTTCTCATACCTGCTGCTCTGCCGTGACGTGCTCTCTCCGCTCCTATAAAAGCGCCTACCACAACGGCAAGAAAGCATCTGAAAATAATTTTAAATGCAAATTCCAATTATAACCCATCCTTTATAAAAATATTTAGGCTGTCCTTCGACAGCCTTTTTTATTCTATTTTTCAAGCAAAATATCACGTATTTTATCCAACTGTTCCTCGGTTATACCACAAGAATAAAGGAACGACATTATTCTTTCTTCAAAGGTATCCCCCTCATATTTTGAAAGCTCCTCAAGGAAGGATTGATAAAGCTCACTTACTCGGTTTCTCTCACCCCATACAGAAAGTGAGGTTATCTCATAATCGAGCAAGGTATCCTTTTCGCACATACCGAGAGCTACACCAAGCATACAAGCGATGGTTCCTGTACGGTCAGCACCGCCCCAGCAGTGATAATATATAGGATAATTGCTCTCATCTGCCAGTATATCAAAAAGCTTTTTACAGGTTTCCTTATCCTGCATAAAGTTTTTATAAGGACCTGCAGGCACTATTAAAAACTGAACATCCTCGCCTATAGGTGAGCAAGAAAATCTCCTTGCCTCTCCCCTTATATCCAAATCAGTACGAATTTTAAGAATGTTGCGCATCACATCAATACCCTTTTCGGTTATGGTATGATGCATATTCATTTCACTGCCTCTAAACAGTAAGCTTTGCTTTATGCGGCAACCGTATTTCGTTTTCCAGTTACCCGCATCACGGACATTTGATATACCGTCCACCTCATAAAAAGCAGGGGCAACATCCTCGGTTTTAAAGGTTTCGGCTTCGCAACCGTTAACCCTCCAATAATATGTACGGTTGGCCTTAAAGTTATGAATATCCGCTTTATTTCCATTTACCTTTATAATACGGGCATCAGAAAAATCTTCATTTTCGGAAATCTCGATAACGGCTTCCTCGCTGTCACTCTTCCAACGGAAGGTGTTAAGCTGAGGAAAAGTATCATCCTGCTCCTTATAACGCTCAAGGTGGGCCCAGTTTATATAATTTTCGTTAAAGGGATGCTCATCCTCATTAACAAATTTTCTTTGTAAATCGTTTAAAATGGGTATTATTTCATTATTAACAGGATAAATCAGTTTAACCATATTATTGATATTCCCCTTGTTTAAAATTTATGTTGTTGACATTATAACATTTAATATTAAATTTCACAATACATCTAAGGCAAAACGGTCAAAATAATGCCCTATAGTCAAAAAAATTACCCTTAAGGGTAAGTAACTTTTTGTGAAAATTGTGATTAGCGGTACTAATTTTATATTGACTTTTTTTTGGCTTAAGTATACTATGTACTTAGTAATCGAAAGAGGTGCGCAAAATGTTTTTAAATGATAAAAATGCCGCTATAAATCGTCAGCTCGAAAAGAGCGTTATTTCTTCAAAATTAATTCACTCTTTTTCTGATACCGAGGGGGTTTTTATCACCGGTCCCGGTGAAATGGAAATCAGTGATGAAGTACCATTTAATTCCCACAAAACTCTCAAGGTAACCTATCCGCATATGATATTTCCCGTACCAAATGTTGATAGAAACTATGACTGCACCCGTATCCGTCTCGATTTCAATAAAGAGGATTGGAGCGAATATAACCGTATTTCCTTCTGGATGTATCCTGAAAAAAATGGCTTTGATTACCCTCATGCCCTTATGGAATACAGGAGCGAAGGTGAGCAAACCTTCCCCAACCGAAACTTTTTAAGCGGATGCCATTCCTTCCCCCTTATAGCCGGACAGTGGAATCACATTATATGGGAAATACCCGAGCTTCCCCGTGATGCCGTTACAATGTTTCAAATAAATTTCGTTGCTAACGGAATGCAGCGTAATATGAAGCTTCATTCTGTTGCATATATAAGTGACCTTAAAATCGAAAAGGTTGAAGCTGATAAATATATGGGTTGGAATACCGACGAGGATAGAATCAGTTTTTGTCATTCAGGATATGCCCCTGATGATATAAAGACCGCCGTTACCTCCCTTTTTGGTGATAGAGAATTTTATATTTTGGAGGACGGTAGTAACAACCCCGTTTTTACGGGTGAAACACAAATACTCGAAAATGAACTTGGAAAATTTAATGTACTGGATTTCAGTTCATTTAAAACAGAAGGAACATATTACATAAAATATAATAATATTTCCACACCCAGCTTTAAAATTTCCCAAAATCATTGGGAGGGTGTTATGGATAAAATCCGCAATTTCTTTTATAAGGAGAGATGCGGTTGCTGCATTGAGGATATCCATCTTGCCTGCCACCTCAATGAATATACGCAGCATCCTGACGGAAGAAGGTTATCCGTAGCAGGTGGTTGGCATGATGCCGCCGATTTATCCCAGGGTCTGTGCAATACTGCCGAGGCTGTACATAGTTTTATTGATGCCGCCCTCGCTATAAAAGATAAAAACCCCGAATTATCGAAAGAGCTACTAAACGAAGCCCGTTACGGCGCCGAGTGGCTTCTCTCCACCCGTTTTGAGGATGGATATCGCTGTGTATGGAACACCTGCGGAAAGTGGACATTAGGCTATACAGATGGCGAGGATTCTTTTACCAAGCATGCCGAAAGACATCCCTTTGAATGCCTTTGTGCCGCTGCTGCAGAAGCGGTTTGCTTTAATGCATATAAGGATACCGATTCCATATTTGCAGATTATTGCCTTAAATGTGCTAAAGAAGATTTCTTTTTTGCCTTACAGGATATAGATTTCGATAATCCCTTACTTTTTCATAACTCAGTATCGGTAGTGGCGGTACAGCTTTATGCCGAAGCATCCTTTGCAGCATCAATACTTTACGGTATTACCAATGATGATAAATATCTTGATTATGCTGTAAAATTTGCAGACTATGTTATGAGTTGTCAACAAAAAGAACCTACCGATTGGGATATACCTTTCTGTGGATTTTTCTATGAAAATAACGAGAAAATCACACCTCTCAATTATGATCACCGTGCTCACGACCAGGTGCTTATAATGTGCATAGCCCAGCTTCTAAAAATTGCTCCCGAGCATTCTAATGCCACTAAATGGACCGATTCACTTAAGCTTTACCGTAATTATATAATGAAGCTTGCGGAGTTTTCGAAGCCCTATAATCAAATTCCTGCAGGAATTTACTTTGAAAATGCTCCCTGTACTTTAACAGGCACCGGTGACCATAAAAAGAATCGCTTTGCCGATGAAAAATATATAAATCAGCTTCGAAGCGGTGTAAAACTCAGCGACGGAGTTTACCTTCGCAGAATGCCCGTTGTTCTCACCTTCCGTGGTAGCTATGGCATCCAAATGTCAAGAGCAAAGGCAATTTCGGTCTTGAGCCATGCTTTAAACGATAATAAACTTTTAGAGATTGCCAAGCAGCAGGTTGCTTGGATTTTGGGAAATAACCCCTTCTCCCGTTCCTTTATGTATGGAGAGGGTTATGATTATCCGAATATGGATTCCCCCTCAAATTCCTGTGATGTAGTGGGTGAAATACCCGTTGGAATGAATAGCTTTGAAGATACCGATATACCATATATGCCTATGACAAATCAAGCAACCTATTTTGAAGTTTGGGTACATCCCGCATCAAGAATGCTCTGGACTTTAGCCGATTTATAAAAAACACCCGTAAGTGTTATACTTACGGGTGTTTTTATATTACTTTTTACCTGGAATAAAGCTGGGATTAAAAGCATAGAAGTTTTTACTGTCAAGTCTATCAGTGGTAAGGCGTAATGCCTCACCGAATCTCTGATAATGGACTATCTCCCTTGCTCGCAAGAACTTTAATGGTTCTCTTATATCGGGGTCGTCGATTAGCGTGAGAAGATTATCATAGGTGGTTCTCGCTTTTTGCTCTGCCGCCAGGTCTTCGTGAAGGTCAGTTATAATATCGCCCTTTGCCTGAATATAGGTTGCAGTCCAAGGCAAGCCTGAAGCCGCAACGGGATAAACAGCCGTTGTATGGTCTACAAAATACTTATCAAAGCCTGATTTCTTTATTTCTTCAGGAGTAAGATTTTTTGTTAATTGATAAACCATAGCACATACCATCTCTAAGTGAGCAAGCTCTTCCGTTCCGATATCCGTTAATAAGCCTTTTACTTCATCATATGGCATACTGTAGCGTTGGGTAAGATAGCGCATTGAAGCACCAAGCTCGCCATCGGGACCGCCATATTGACTAATAATTATTTGGGCATACTTAGGATTCGGGTTTTTAATGTTTACAGGATATTGAAGTTTTTTCTCATATTTCCACATTTTCTAATCCTCCATCATAAATTTATTTTCCCAAGGCCAAGGTCCCTTTACCCAGCCCCACGGTTCTGTGGGTTTAACATCATCCACAACTGCTACATAATTACCAAATCTTCTCTCATATTCGGCAATTTTTTCGCAGCGTAGATTTCTGTATTCCTCTAGCAATTGTAAAGCCTTAACATTTCTCGGATGGGTATCCAGAAATAAAACCAACTCATGAATAGCAAAATCTATTCTATGAATTTGCTTCATCATTTGTTCCCTCTCATTTCTCATATACATTACCTCCAAGATATGGCTTGTTCAGATTTTTAAACAATGTTCCTGCCTCAAATGCATCCTCTAAAGTATAAAGCTTATCGAGGGGCTGCATATTAACAAAAGCCATTGCCAAAATAGGCTCTGCCGTACTTATGGTGTTAATTCTGAAAAGCGCAGTATTCATATTATTTTGTTCCATACCAATTCTCCTTTATAGATTCTTATTTTTGATTGTCCCTTACATTATATTTTTAATTAAAAGGGTTGGTGACAAGCTAACATTTCTGTTGGTTAATAAAAGTAGTTTTGTTTGTAGTAATTTCATAAAAGTTACAAATAATTATAATGAATACGTACCTTATTTAAAAAAATGCTTGTAATTCCTTGACAAAAAGTATATAATTAGTATAAAAGGGCGAAAATTGGTAATTTTTACACCATATTTTGTTGTTGATACCATTTTTGTGAATTTTAAGGAGGTGCTTATATGTCAAATTCATTTGTTGTTTTAATGGGTGTTGGCGTTGTGTTTGTTGGTTTGATTTCAATTGTTATCATAACCTCAATTATGAGCGCTTTATGCCGAACAACAGAAAAAAAGCCTGAAGCTGATACCGCTGCGGTAGCCCCTGCCCCTGTTAATCAGGTTATTGAAAACAAGCAGGAAATTATAGCCGCTGTATCCGCTGTAATAGCCGAAGAACTGGGAACAGATATCTCGGCAATAAGAATTCATTCATTTAAAAAAATTTAAGAAAAGGATGTTTTTACTATGAAAAAATATAATGTTACCGTAAATGGCACTTCTTATGAAATCACTTTAGAGGTAGTTGACGCTACCGATGTTAAGGCTGCTCCTGCACCTGCTGCAGCTCCTGCTCCCATAGCAGCTCCTGCACCTGCTGCAGCCCCTGCTCCCGCACCTGCTGCAACTGCTCCTGCAGGCGGTGAAACCGTTGCAAGCCCCATGCCCGGAACCATCTTAAGCACTAACGTAAGCGTTGGCGCTTCTGTTAAGAAGGGTGATGTTCTTATGATTCTTGAAGCTATGAAGATGGAGAACGAAATTATGGCTCCTTGTGACGGAACAATTTCTTCATTAAACGTTTCCAACGGTACTTCTGTTGAGACCGGAACTGTTCTCTGCGTTATTGCATAATTCATTTTTGAATTTGATATTTAAGGAGTATTAAAATGGAAGCTATTTGGAATTTTATTGAGCAAACCGGCTTTTATATGCTCATCAGCGGCTTTAAGGCAGACGGCGGTTGGAAATATCTTGTTATGATGCTTGTTTCCTTCCTTCTTCTTTATCTTGCCATTGTTAAAAAGTTTGAACCGCTGCTGCTTATCGGTATTGCTTTTGGTATGTTATTAACTAACCTGCCCGGCGCTGAAATGTACCACAGTGAATTGTGGGCACAGTTTATGAACGGTGAAATCGGCTACGGTGCAATTATGCATGACGGCGGATTACTCGATATACTTTATATAGGTGTTAAAACCTGCGTTTATCCCTGTCTTATATTCGTTGGAATTGGCGCTATGACTGACTTCGGTCCTCTGATTTCCAACCCTAAATCCTTGATATTGGGCGCTGCTGCTCAGGTCGGTATTTTTATCACCTTCTTAGGCTGCGTATACCTTGGATTCCCCCAGGAAGCAGCCGCTTCTATCGGAATTATCGGTGGAGCTGACGGTCCTACCGCAATTTACACAACCTCAAAGCTTTTCCCTGATTTATTAGGACCCATTGCGGTTGCCGCTTATTCTTATATGGCCCTCGTTCCCGTTATTCAGCCTCCTATTATGAGACTGCTCACTACCAAGAAGGAACGTGCCATTGTTATGAAGCCCCTCCGTGAGGTTTCAAAGCGTGAAAAGATTTTATTCCCCATAATCGTTACAGTTTTTGTAGCTTTACTTGTTCCTTCTGCTACTCCGTTAGTTGGTTGCTTAATGCTTGGTAACCTTTGGAAGGAATCTGGTGTTGCAGAGCGTCTTTGCAAGACCGCTCAGAACGAGCTTTTAAACATAGTTACAATTTTCTTAGGTATCTCTGTTGGTGCTACTGCTACTGCAGAAAGCTTCTTGAATCTTCAAACACTTAAGATTCTTGCTATGGGTATTGTTGCTTTCGGTATTGGTACCGGTTGCGGCGTTTTACTTGCAAAGCTTATGAATCTTTTCACCAAAAACAAAATCAATCCTCTTATCGGTTCTGCCGGTGTTTCTGCCGTTCCTATGGCAGCACGTGTTTCTCAGGCTGAAGGTCAGAAGGCTAACCCCTCCAACTTCCTTCTTATGCACGCTATGGGACCGAATGTTGCAGGTGTTATCGGCTCGGCTATCGCTGCCGGTGTGCTTATAGCCCTCTTTGGATAACCAAATCATTTAGACTCAAACCAGCCTATTTGGAGGTAAATTAAATGGAAAATAAAAAGTTATATATAACCGATACCATTCTTCGTGACGCTCATCAGTCTCAGGCTGCAACCAGAATGAAGCTTGAGGATATGATTCCTGCCCTTGAGAAATTGGATTCTATGGGCTATTGGTCTGTTGAGTGTTGGGGCGGCGCTACCTTTGACTCTTGTATGCGCTTCCTTAACGAAGACCCTTGGGAGAGACTCCGCACCATAAAGAAGCATATGCCTAACACTAAGCTGCAGATGCTTCTTCGTGGACAGAATCTTCTTGGATACAAGCATTATTCTGACGATGTTGTTGATATGTTTGTTAAAAAGTCTATTGAGAACGGTATCGAGGTTATCAGAATATTTGATGCTCTTAACGATGTTCGCAATATTGAACAGGCTATCAAGAGCTGTAAAAAATACGGTGGTATATGTGAAGCTGCTTTGAGCTACACCGAAAGCCCCGTTCACAATGAAGAATACTTTGTTGACCTTGCTAAGAAGCTCGAAAAGATGGGCGCTGATACTATTTGTATCAAGGATATGGCAAACCTTCTTCTCCCCTATGATGCTTATTCACTTGTTAAAAAGCTTAAGGAAAATGTTAAGGTTCCGATTCATCTTCACACCCACAATACCACGGGTACCGGTGATATGACCTATCTTATGGCTGCTCAGGCAGGCGTTGATATTGTTGACTGTGCTCTTTCCCCCTTTGCAAACGGAACATCCAACCCCTCAACCGAGGCTTTGGTTGCCACTTTACAGGGTACCGAGAGAGATACGGGTCTTGACCTTACAAAATTAAGTGAAGCCGCTGCTCATTTCCGCAAGATTGCTGATAAGATGAAGGCAGAGGGCACACTTGACCCCAAGGTTTTAAATGTTGATACTAAAACTCTTATATATCAGGTTCCCGGCGGAATGCTTTCAAACCTTCTTTCTCAGCTTAAACAGGCAAATGCTGAGGATAAATATTACGATGTTTTAGCCGAGGTTCCGAGAGTTCGTAAGGATTTTGGATATCCTCCCCTCGTAACACCCACAAGCCAGATAGTTGGTACTCAGGCTGTGCTTAACGTTCTTTCGGGTGAAAGATACAAGATGGTTCCTAAGGAATCCAAGGCTCTGCTTCGTGGTGAATACGGAAGACTTCCCGGTGAGGTTAACGAAGAGGTTCGTAAAAAGGCTATCGGCAATGATAAGGTTATCACCTGCCGTCCTGCCGACCTTCTCGAGCCTGAGCTTGTTAAATATGCCACCGAAATGAAGGAAAAAGGCATTGGCAAGTGCGAAGAGGATATTTTAAGCTATGCCCTCTTCCCCCAGGTTGCTGAAAAGTTCTTCGCCGTTAGAGATAAAAAAGAGGATGATGAAAACACCATCCGTAATCTTATAGTTGAAGACCTTTCGGTTTAAAGGATAAACAAAAGTCCGTTCTGCAAATGCAGAACGGACTTTTTTCTTTTTATAAATACTTTTTACTAATAAACTTCACAAGCTCGCTTGCGGGGATTACCAATGCCGCAAGGGCAAGAGAAATTAAGAACTGACCGAAGGAAAGGATGGTTAATCCAAACACAAAACCTGCAGGTGTGAAGGAAAGGAAAATAACGATAAACACACTCAGCATTGAAGAGAGATTCATAAAACGGTTAGAAAATACCTTTTTATTGAAAATACTCTTATTGCTCTTATAGTTAAATGAATTGAAAATCTGAATAAGCCCCAAGGTCAAAAACGCCATTGTGGCGGCGGCTCCTCTGCCGTAAATTCCGCCTATTGCAAACGCTACTAATGTGGACACAGTCATAACAGCAGTCATTGAAACTAAATTGAGGGTTGATTTGGAATCGAAAAGCCTTGATATAAGTGTATGATTTTTCTTATCCATGACAAAATCATCGGCATTTTCCATACTAATAGCAAGGGCGGGAGCACAGTCGGTTAAAAGGTTTATCCAAAGTATCTGCACTGCAGTTAGCGGCATTCCGCCAAAGAAAATCATACCAAGCAAAACGGTTATTATCTCGGCAAGATTACAGCTCAGTAAATAGTGGAGAGCCTTTTTGATGTTATCGATTAAGCCTCGGCTTTCTCTGATAGCGCAAACCAATGAATCAAATCTGTTATTGAGAATAATAACATCGGCATTTCCTTTTGCCACATCAGTACCGAATTTACTCATAGCGCAACCCGTATCGGCGGCGGTAAGAGAATCGGCATCATCCATATTGTCCCCCGTTACGGTTACCATAGCCTTTATACTTTGCCATGCTCGTACAATTCTCAGCTTATGATGGGGCGAAACTCGGGCAAATACAGAATATTTTTCGATATTCGCCTCTAGCTCTTCATCAGACATTGCATCTAATTCTTCACCCGTAATAGCCAAATCATTTTCCTCAAGGATACCGATTTTTTCAGCTATAGATTTAGCGGTTGCAAGGTTATCGCCTGTTATCATAACGGTTTTAATTCCCGCATTTTTACAGGATGCTATATTTTCATAAGCATCCTCTCTGGGAGGATCGGTAAATCCTAGTAATCCTACAAACTTAAGCTCATTTTCAACATCATCGGGATGAGGATTTGCAGGAACACTATCTAAAGGCTTCACAGCTATACAAACCACTCTCAGCGCCTCATTAGCCATAGCTTCATTAATCTTTAAAAGCTTATCGGGGTCACAGTTTACACACTTGGGTAAAACCACCTCAGGCGCACCCTTTACTATAGCTACGGGTACAGAATCTATCATATTGATAGTGGTCATAGTTTTTCTTTCCGAATCAAAGGGGATTTCGGAAAATCTCGGATAATGAGCATCCACATCCACCTTGGAAAAGGATGTATATGCAAGACATGCCTGTTCAATAGCATATTCTGTTGAATCATTTTTAAGTGTTGAGCATGCCGTTGCTAATTTTAAAAGCAGAGCTGAAGGCTCATCAATAGCCTCATTCTCAACATCGATCATTTTGCTGCCATCAAAAATGCAGCTAAGATTCATTTTATTTCTTGTGAGTGTTCCCGTTTTATCACAGCATATTACCGTTGTTTCGCCCAAGGTCTGCAAGGCCTTGATATCCTTAACTATAATATTATTGTGCATTATTCGCCCAATACCTATAGCGATAACGGTTGTTGCTATTGCAGGAAGACTTTCGGGAATTGCCGCCACTGCCAAAGCTGCGGCATTAACAAGCATCTTAAGAGTTGTATTTGCAAAGGGCTTTACATGGAAATTCTGGGCAAGACCGATTACAAAAATCAGAATACATCCTATTAAAACCACAGTATTCACAATGTTGCTTATATTTTCAAGCTTATTTTGAATAGGAAGCTTAGTTTCCTCGCCCTTTTGCAGCATAATAGCGGTAGTATGACCTATCTCGGTACTGAGTCCCGTTGCTACAACAACTGCCTTTGCAGTACCGTGAACAACGCTTGTTCCCGCATAAATCATATTTTTTCTATCGAGCAGAGGGGTTATATCATCATAAATCTGATTTCCATCCTTCTCAACGGGAATTTCCTCGCCCGATAAATTAATTTCGTTGATACGAAATTCGTTGCTGTCAATAACTCTCGCATCGGCAGAAACATAGTCCCCCGTTTCAAGAAGAATTATATCACCGGGAACTAAATCCTCAGAAGGTATATTCTGAATAATACCGTCACGCAGCACCTTAGCGCCTGGACTTGAAAACTTTTTAAGATCATTTAGAGCCTTTTCACTGTTCCATAGGTGATGAGCGCTTACTAACCCGTTAATAACGATTATACCCACTATTAAAAGGGGTGTATAAAAGGAGGTATCCTCATAAAATAGCGCTACTGCAAAGGCAAGAGCCGCAATAATGAAAAGAGAAATAACAGTCTTGCTTTTCAACTGAGAAATAAAGAAATTTAAAAATTTTATCTCCTTTTTCTCGGTTATTATATTTTTGCCGTATTTCTCCTGACGAAGCTGGGCAACGCCCTTATGAAGACCTTTATTTTCATCAACCTCAAGCTCTTTTAGTACATCTGAGGCTTCTGTGCTATGCCAAATCATAAATTACCTCCCAATTTCTCATAGTAATTCTTCATCTGTTTTGCGTCTTCGGCTTGAGTACCGTCAGACTCACAGATGAAAATGGGCGAACATCCCTTTTTATAGGTTAATTCCATAACCGGTTCAAAATCGGGACCGTAAACAGTATCATCAAAGGTAAGATGCTTCTTTTCGCCGCCCGTTGTATATTCAATCTTTGAAAAATGAGAATGGAAGCTCTTAAGCCTTGCTTCCCCTAATCGATTTTCAATAGAATCAAAAATATTTTGATAATCTTCAAAGGTTTTAAGGCAACCTAAATCCCTTGCGTTAAGGTGACCGAAATCTATACAGGGTATCAGCCTCTCATCAATTTCGCAAAGGGAAAGCACCTCGTCCAGAGTTCCAAGCTGATTTACCTTACCCATTGTTTCGGGACAGATATGGATATGACCTAAATTTTCCGCATCCAAAGCATCAAGGGCCTTTTTCATAGTATCTATAGCCAACTCCAAGGCGTATTCCCTTGTTATTTTTCCGCAAGAGCCTGTATGCACAATTATACGGTTACCGCCCATTGCATTTACAGCTCTCGCACTTGCGAGAATATAGTTGATGGAGTTTAGTCTCTTCTCTTCCTCCACTGAGGACATAGAAATATAATAAGGAGCGTGAAGTGAAAGGGTTATATTCTTCTCAGCGGCAAGGCGGCCAAGCTCGGCAGCCTTATCCATACCGATATTAACCCCTCTGCCACACTGATACTCAAAGGCATCAAGCCCCATTTTTTCTATATATTCAGGCACCTGAAGACTGCCCTTATATCCCATTTCGCCGAAGCTTACCGAATTACCGGCAGGTCCGAATTTAGCAGACATTTTCTATACCTCCGTATTCTTTAAATCCCAAAAACTAAAAAGCTTCTTTTCCATTTTGCGCCTGAGCTTAAAGCTCCAGCCAGACTCCTCTTTAATGGGAGTTAACAGAATTGTATTAAGACCTACAGAATTTCCGCCTAAAATATCGGTGAAAATCTGGTCGCCAACGATGGCGGCATTTTTTCTCTTAACACCAAGGGCTTTTACAGCTCTAAGATACCCAAAAGGCAACGGCTTTAAGCCAAGGCTTATAAAATCAAGGTCTATTTTAGAAGCAAAGGGTTCTACCCTTTTTCTCTTAGAATTTGAAAGAACGGTTAATTTAATACCGTTATCCTTCATATACATAAGCCACTCAGGCAAACCATCGGTTAATACCTGACCGTGGTGTGTTGAAAGGGTATTATCAACATCGAGAATCAATGCAGTAATACCGTATTTATTTAAAAGTTCACAGGTTATATCTGTTACTCTATTTAGCTTTATATCCGGTTTTAAAATCATTTTACAACTCCAAAATCAAAGAAAAAAGCGGTTGACAGCCAACCGCTTTTTAAAATGCAAATATTAGCGGAACTTTCTTTTACGAGCAGCTTCCGACTTCTTCTTACGCTTTACAGAGGGCTTCTCATAGTGCTCTCTTTTGCGAACTTCTTGAATAACACCGTCTTTCGCAGTTTGTCTCTTAAAACGGCGAAGCGCGTTATCGAGTGATTCATTTTCTTTAATTCTAACCTGACTCATTTATATTCCCTCCCTCCGCAAGATAGCAGGGGTCTGCTAATTACAAAGTTAATTATACAATAATAAGAAAATTTAGTCAAGCAATTTTTAATATATTGGTTATATTAGCCAAATTATTAAAAAAAGCCTTCATAAAAAATGCTGTTCCTTGCGAGAACAGCATCTTAAGTTTTAGGAAACTAACCTCTTAAAGCAATAACGTTTGCAACGATAGCCAAAACAAAGAACAAAATTGCTATATACTTTGTCCAACGTGATAAAACGGCATCAAAGGTTCTTGCTTTATTCTTAGAAAAGAAAGTATCGGCAGCACCTGTAACGGCTCCAACGCCTGCACGGTGACCCTGCTGAAGAAGAACAGCGCCGATAATAATAATAGAAACAATTATAACAAGAATTCCGATTATAATCTCAAATGCATTCATTATTTGCACCTCCAAAACATAACTAAGCAAAATATATGATATCACAAATCAAAAAAATTTGCAACAGTTTTTTTAATTACATCCGCAACAACTTTGAAAAAGCTTTTCTATCTCTAAGGATTTGCTCTGCTTACATTTAAAAAACATAAGCTTTTCACAAAGTTTTTCTATCTCTTCTCCCTGGCAAAAAGCATCCATTATGCTTCTTTCAGCGGCAATATGCAAGGTGCTTCTAAGTATTCCGTCTGCCAAAGCAAGGTCATTTTCTGGAGAAATTTTAAAAACAACCATTTTGCTTTCATCTAAATCATAAAGACTGTAACCGATAATTTCTTCGCCGAATTTTGCTAAAACACAACCGGAATTTTCGTTTATCGGGAAACCTTTTTCCTTATATATATCGGTAAGCTTGTCCTTATCTAAAACAGGTCCTAAAGTTATCATTCTTCTTTTCCTTTTGTTGTAATATTAGTAAGATGGCGCATTTCTCTTTCATTGAGGGGGCGCCATTTTCCTTGAGGAAGCATACCCAGCTTAACTCCCGAAATTTCGGTTCTTTTAAGCCTTTTTACGGTAAGGCCTACAGCATCGCACATTTTTCTTATCTGACGGTTTCTGCCCTCATGAATTATAAATATCAGAACTGTGCGTTCTCCTCTTTTCTCAGCTATAAAAACATCGCAGGGCTCGGTTTTTCTGCCGTCAATCTCTATTCCCTGCTGCATTTTAAAGAGCTGTTCCTCATCCGCATCACCCTCAACGGTTACACGGTAGGTTTTGTTCACCAAACTTGATGGATGAGTGAGCTTACTGGAAAAATCACCGTCATTAGTCATGATAAGCAAGCCCTCGGAATCCCTATCCAGTCTGCCAACGGGGAAAACCTTTACCCCAACATCCTTAACCAAATCACTTACGCATTTTCTGCCCATTTCGTCACTCATTGTTGTGACAAATCCACGGGGCTTATGCAACATTATGTAAACCTTTTCGTTAACGGCAGTAACCTTCTTACCTCTTACGGTAATTTTATCCCTCTTAGGGTCCACCTTACTACCGAGAATAGCGGGATGGCCGTTAACCTTAACCTTTCCCGATTCTATAAGCTCCTCTGCCTTACGGCGTGAAGCCACACCACACTCCGAAAGGAATTTTTGCAACCTGATTTTATTATCTTTCATTTAAATCTCCTAAATGTTATCTATTATCAAATTAACCTTATTAAAAAGCTTTTGCCAAAAGTCTGTTTTTATTTGGGCTTCATATATATCTTCGCAAGCTGTTATTTTTTTCTCTCCTAAAACAGTTCCGTTTCTGCTGTAAACCACGCTTCCTATTTCCTCCCCTTTTTTAATGGGAGCATATAAAAATTCGGGCAGATTTACCTGAAATTCAATACCCGAAGTATCAACCGTATTAACAAAAAAAGAGTTAAGCTCTACATTTAAATAATTGCTTTCACCGTTTATAACGGGAATTTTATACTCTTTATTTTCGGGAATAAATTGCACCTGCTTTATAAGAGAAAGTCCGTGCTTTGCAAGGGCTATATGGTCCTGCCAGTCGTTAGGGTCATTAAGGGTTACGGTTATAACAAGCTTTCCGTCCCCCTCCACTGCAGAAACAAGGCATCTGCCCGATTTCTTAGTAAATCCCGTTTTTATACCCACAGCACCGTTCATCATATCAAGAAGCTTGTTATGATTTGTAAGTGTTCGTCTGTATGGAGGATTACCGTAATTAAGGGTAGCTTTTTTTGTGCTAACCGCCTTTGCAAAGGCTTCATTTTCCATAGCGTGCATAGCGATTATCGCAAGCTCATAGGCGGTTGTATAGTGGGTTTCAGCGTCAAGTCCCGAAGGAGTGGCAAAGGAGGTATTCTCGAGTCCCATTGCTCTTGCTCTGTTGTTCATAAGCTTTACAAAGCCCTCAACCGAGCCGCCTACTACCGTTGCAATAACATTTGCCGCATCGTTGCCCGAAGCCAGCATTAGTCCGTAAAGCAAATCGTGGAGTGTTACTCTATCCCCTGGCAAAAGTCCCATAGAAGAGCCTTCAACTCGAAGCATATCGGCGCTGACGGTGATTTCCTTATCGAAATTACCATATTCGCATAAAAGCAGTCCCGTCATAATCTTGGTTGTACTCGCCATTGAAAGACGGGCATCGGCATTCTTAGAATAAATTATCTCGCCGTTTTCACCGTTTATAACAACCGATGCCTTTGCCGAATCCGATACCGCATTTACACTCAGCGGCACAATGCATAATATTAAAGCAGATATTAAAGCAATTAACCTTTTCAAACCTATGTCACCTCAATAAATTCTATTAAGATGACGGGTATTATTATTACAGTTCAGGGATATTATGCTCCTTATTTTTAGGGAACAAATCCTTAACCTTTTCTATAAGCTCTGGCGCCATATTTATAGCCTTATCAAGAGAGGTAAGCTCATTATAAATCGGCATCATTTTAACACTGTCCCCACTTACGGCAATAAATGCAACGGGTGTTACGGTAACACCTGCACCGCCACCGCCACCGAACAACTGCTGTTGATTCTTGCTGGGGAAATCACTGCCTCCCGTTGCAAGACCGAAGGCAACCTTGGATACGGGTATCAAGGTGATTTCGCCAACCGTTAAGGGAGTTCCGATAATGGTATCCGCATCAACCATTGCACGAAGCTTGTCCATCGTGGTGTCCATTATAGTCTTAATACTGTTATCACTCATTTAAATCATTCCTTGAAATAAAATTTCTGTATTCCTTGAATATACTAAAAGCAAATATCAAAAGATATAAAACCCTTGCACCAACCTCGAATTCAAATTCGATTTGGGGACTTACTGAATTAAAATCGGCGGAAATATCAATTTTTTTGAATTTAACATCGGCTATGGAATTAAAAATCGAAGCCACAGGATAAACCGCCGAGCAAACAGCACCGTACTCAATAGCTGTATCTGCCGCACTTTCGGTTGCAACCTTTATATCAAGAAAAATTCTTCGGAAAGAAAAATGCTTTAAAAGGCGCATAAGCTTTTTTAATGCCTTAAGCGTAAAATCAGCTAACTCCTTTACAGCACCCGTAAAGCCACGCTTTTTTTGAAGCCTTTTAAAGAAATTATCTTTATCCTTTTTCTCCGTCTTTTTTTCATCGGTTTTTTGAGAGCTTTCGTCTTTTTTTAGGGAACTGAAAACCTTAAATCCTAAAAAGCTGACAAAATATTCAAGCTCACCGTGAAAGGCTAAAAAGACCTTTACTTTGCTAAGTAGTATTACGCTGATTACCAAGAGAATTATTGCGAGTATAATAATAAATACCGTCAATTCTCCTCCACCTCTGCAGTTGGTATTTCGGTTTCGGTTAATTCAAGCTGTTCGCCGATATCTCTTATATCGGACTGTGCCTTAGGAAGCTCGGGAAGCTCACTTAAATCACTTATACCGAAGCATCTAAGGAAGTTCTTGGTTGTTCCGTAAAGAAGAGGTCTGCCCGGAAGCTCCAGTCTGCCACGCTCTTCGATAAGCTCCTTTTCAACAAGGGTTGAAACAACACCCGAACAGTCAACTCCTCTTACCTGCTCAATAAAGGATTTTGTTACGGGCTGATTGTAAGCCACAACCGCCAAAACCTCGAAAGCCGCAGGTGAAAGCGGAGTTTTGCGCTTGATATCAAATGCTCTCTTAATGTAAGCACCGTATTCCTTGCGACTTGCAAGCTGATAGGTGTTTTCAAGTCTTATCAATGCAACACCGCTTTTGTTGTCATCAAGTTTTTTTGCAAGCTCTAATGTTATTTTCTCAACATTTTCCGGTTTTATTTCTAAAATCTGAGAAATTCTTTCAATACTTAGTGGCTCACCCGAAGCGAACAATACCGCCTCTAAAGCCGTTACTAATTCATCCCTTTTCATTTCGTTTGTGCCCCTTAATCAATTTAATCTCCGCTTCATCGGAATTACCTTCAACCTCAACCCTGTTGGCCTTACAAAGCTCGAGCACCGCCAAAAATGTGGCAACAAGCTCCGAACGGGTACGGGCGGTCTTATAAAGAGAGGAAAGTCTCTTTGTTCCGCCACGCCAGAGGTTACGCATAACGTAAACTATTCTGGTTGAAACCGAAACTATCTTCTTTGCAACTATCTTGGTAAATGCCGTTGTATCGGGGGGAAGCTTACGCTGACCTCTGCCAACAGCGGCAAAATAATAGTTATAAAGAATATCCTTTTCATGCTTTAACTGATAGGTTTTATCAAATTCATATTCGGTAGGTTTTCTGATAAAGGTATCGAAGCCCGCCGTCATTAAAGATAGCTTACCCGCCATTTCCTGACACAGCTGATATTCAAGAAGCTCACCCGTAAGCTCGGCTTTGAGCTGAATTATCTCATCGTGCTTAGGCAAAAGACTTACCGTTTTAATATAAATAAGCCTTGCCGCCATTTCGAGAAATTCACTGGCGATATCCATCTCTTCCTCTTTGAACAGCTGAATCTGCTCAAGATACTGGTCGATAAGCTCGGTTAGCGGAATATCGTTAATATTAAGTTTATTTCGTGCGATAAGCTGCAAAAGTAGGTCAAGAGGACCCTCAAAGCTTTCCAGCTTATAAGAAAATGTACTTTCCATATTTTTTCCTATCCTATAAAACTTTAGCTAAAATCTAAAAGGTAATCCTGCTAAGAAATTAAGTCCCGACATAAGCCCGCCCGAAAGGAAGCTGAGCGGAACATCAAGTACGCCAACCCATAGCAGCACCAACAAAACAATGAAGAAATATCTTTCATAGCGCATAAGCGTGTAATAATATTTATTGGGTAACAGCGCCGATAAAAGCCTTGAACCGTCAAGAGGCGGTATTGGTATCAGATTAAACACCGCAAGGCTGATATTAATCTGCGCAATATAATAAAAGAAATAAAAAACATAAAATGCAATTACTGCACCCGTTGCGTTATAGATAAGGACAACTCCGTTTGCCAAGAGCAAGCCCACAAATGCCAAAACCACATTGGAAAGAGGCCCCGCTAATGCTGTTATTGCCATATCCCTTTTCGGATTTTTAAAATTATAGGAATTAACCTGAACGGGCTTTGCCCAACCGAAGCCGAAAAGAATAATGCAAAGGGCACCCACATAGTCAATATGAGCGAAGGGGTTAATAGATAATCTACCCTGATATCTTGGGGTTGGGTCCCCAAGCTTTACCGCCGCATATCCGTGGGCAAATTCGTGAATAGGCAGCGTTAAGAAAACAACTATCAAGGCTGACAATATATAAATTATTACGGAAGTAAAATCCATACTGCCGTTAAGTAGACTGCTCAACAAGATATACCACTCCAATCTAATATATTATTATATATTAAATTCTTAACAATTACAAGAAAAATAAATCAATAAAAAACAAGGATATAAGCTTTCAACTTATATCCTTTTAATTCTTATCGGCTTTTTAAGCTCTTTTGCATAGTTTATCATTGATTTAGTGCCCTTGCTTTTACCATCCCAAAAGCATATAACACAGTCTGAAATCTCCGCCATTTTCTTGTTTCGCAATGGACCTGCGGCTTTACCGTATTTCTCCCACTCGGCAGGATACCGTTCAATCACAAATCCCTTTTCTAAGGCATATCTCTCCCCTAATTTATCCGCTCCCGAACAACCGCCCGATACAAATATAAGCTTATAATTTTGCCTTATTTTTTCTATACATAAATCAATATATTTTTTAGCTTCATCATAATTGTTATAATCCCTGCAACCTGCAACAACTATTCTTTTTATCATATAAATCCTTCTTTTATGTGGGGATTATATCACCTTAATAATTGAGATTATAATCCCCATAATAGATATTGTCAAGGAGGGTTATTATGATTGTATTTGATAAATTATGGGAAACAATGAAGAAAAAAGGCTTCTCGACCTATAAACTAAGAGAAAATTGCGGAATTGACAGTAAAACTGTACGACGCTTAAAAGCAAATGAGAATATTGAGACTAAAACCATTGACAAAATTTGTACCGCCTTAGACTGCGATATAGAAGATATAATGGAATATAAAAAATAAAGACTGTGCTACTAAGCACAGTCTTTTTTATACTTAAAATTATTATTTGAAGTAACGAGCGAGAAGTCCCTCAAATGCTTTACCATGACGTGCTTCATCACGAGCCATTTCGTGAACGGTATCATGAATAGCATCAAGGCCTAATTCCTTAGCGTATTTAGCAAGCTCGAATTTACCGAGAGTTGCACCGTTTTCAGCGTCAACACGCATCTCAAGGTTCTTCTTGGTAGAATCGGTTACAACCTCACCTAAAAGCTCAGCAAACTTTGCTGCGTGCTCTGCCTCTTCATAGGCTGCTTTTTCCCAATAAAGACCGATTTCGGGATAGCCCTCTCTGTGAGCAACTCTTGCCATAGCAAGATACATACCAACCTCACAGCACTCGCCGTTAAAGTTCTCACGAAGACCTTCGATGATTTTTTCATCAACACCCTTAGCAATGCCTACAACGTGCTCAGCAGCCCAGGTTTTCTCCCCTGCCTGCTCCTGGAATTTAGATGCAGGTGCGTGACAGATGGGGCACTCAGCGGGAGCAGCATCTCCCTCATAGGTATAACCGCAAACAAGACATACATACTTTTTCATAATATTTTCCTCCAAAATTTTAATTAACTTTACGAGTAATCATTTATTGCAGTTTTTACAAACTCCATGAATAACAAGAACTGATGTTTCAGGCGCAAAGCTTAAATCGGCTATTTTATTTTCCACCGATTTAAAATCGAATTCCACATCGGCAATGTTTCCGCAATTTCTGCAATGCAGATGAAGATGCGGTTTGGCATTACCGTCAAAATGGTCACATCCCTCTCCCACCGATATGGTTAATATCTCACCCGCTTCGCTGAGGGCTGAAAGATTACGGTAAACAGTTCCTAAACTTATATTAGGGATTATCTGCCTTACCCTCTTATAAACCTGTGAAGCAGTGGGATGCATATCGGTTGAATGAAGAACATTCATTATTGCTTCCCGTTGTCTTGAATAGTTTTTCATAGGTTTTCCTCAAAATCAGTAATGATTACTGTTTTTATTATACACGATTTTTGGATTTTGTCAATAGGAAATTTTTAAAACTTGACATTTTTTTCACAAGAATATATTATTATATATATTAATGTTTATGGAGAAATATATATGAACACCTGTAAAATATCAGATTCGGTTATAAAGAGATTGCCTCGATACTACCGTTTTTTAGGTGAATTAAAGTCACAGGGATTAAATCGTATATCCTCTCGTGAGTTATCCGAAAAGATGGGCTTTACAGCAAGTCAGATTCGTCAGGACCTTAATTGCTTTGGCGGTTTCGGTCACCAAGGATATGGCTACAATATCGAATTTTTATACAGTGAAATAGGCAAAATTTTGGGGTTAGACAGACCTAAAAATGCAATACTTATCGGCGTAGGCAATTTGGGTAAAGCCGTTGCGCTACATATCAATTTTGAAGCTCAGGGTTACCATCTTGCCGGTATGTTTGACAGTAAGGAATCCCTTGTTGGACAAATTGTAAGGGGTTTGCCTGTAAGAAGCATATCAACCCTTGATGAGTTCTGCAGAGAAGCCCGACCTGAGGTTGCTATTCTTTGTATACCTAAGGATGCGGCAGTTGCTATTGCAGACCAGCTTGTTTCTTTAGGAATTAAAGGCTTCTGGAATTTCAGTCATTATGATATTGCTCTTAAATATAAGGATGTTTCGGTTGAAAATGTTCACTTTGTGGACACTCTTATGACCCTTTCCTACAGATTAAAAAATACAGATTAAAAAATACGGTGTGGCATATAGCTACACCGTATTTTCTTTTCTTTTCTTTCTTCTTACCCGATTTATATGTCTTTCAAAATCGCCTCCATTTATAAGCTGGGCGAGAACTAATTGCTCAAATGTTGGCACAGTGCAGGAATAAAAGCCTAATTTTTCTTCGAAGGCGGACACCAGATGCTTTGGCAGTACCATATACCCTACTCGAAGTGAGGCTGATACTGTTTTCGAAAAGGTATTCATATATATAACATTATCGGAGTCGGTAAGGGAAAACAATGTTTCCTCTGCTTTTTTGGAGAGAGAAAATTCCGATTCGAAATCATCCTCAACAATGTATCTTTCTTTAATCGAAGCCCACCGAACATATTCGTGACGCTTGGAGGCAGATGCGCTAACTCCGCTTGGGAAGCTTCGGTATGGTGAAATATGCAAGATATCCGCATCGGTGGATTTAAGGAATGAGCTTTCGATACCGTCATTACCTAACGGTAACATTTCATATTTTACATCGCATGACCTATAAACCTGTTCTATTTTTTTATATGAGGGGGCTTCTATAGCATATATTTTATCTCTGCCCAAAAGCTCTACTATAAGGCTGTAAAGATACTCAGAGCCTGAGCCGATGATTATTTGATTCACATTAGCCGATATACCTTTACTTCTCGCAAGATAGCGGCAAATAGCATCACGCAGCTCCTCGCTTCCCGAATTGTGGCACCTTTCGAATATAGATTCTCCGTAATTGCTGATTACCCATCTCATAGTTTTTGCTAGAACGGAAAAGGGGAATTCGGGAGAGGATTTTGCCGAGTGGATATGGGGAGACGGTATATTCACACTCTTTGATGAAACGAAGCCATCCTCTGTTCTGAAAATAACAAAATATCCGCTTCGTTCTCTCGACTCAATGTATCCCTCTTCGCTTAGCAAAGCATAGGCATGCTCCACCGTTACGGTGCTGACACCTGTTTCATCTGCTATTATCCTCTTTGAAGGGAGCTTACTGTTATATGGATATATTTTATTTACGATATCCTCCCTCACCTGTTTATAAAGCTGGATATATGCGGGAGAATTTTGGCTTTTTTCGATTACATATTTCATCTGGTTATATAATTTTCTCCTTTTCTGACTATTTTAATACAACCAAATTTATTATATAGTATTTTTATCCAAAAATCAAGGAGGCTATAAAAATGCCCCATAATCATCAGAAAAAGATTGCCGTTATAAACGATTTTTGCGGTTTTGGCCGTTGCTCTATTGCGGCGTCGCTGCCTATAATATCGGCGCTTAAAATTCAGTGCTGTCCCCTTCCTACCTCTATTTTTTCCAACCATACGGGATTTGACAGCTTTTATTACACCGATTATACCAAGCATATGAACGCCTACATAAATGAATGGAAAAAATTAAGCCTCAATTTTAATGGTATTCTTACAGGTTTCTTAGGCTCTCCCGAGCAGATAGATATAGTTAAAAGCTTTTTAGATAACTTTAAAAAAGATAATACCATAACGGTTATTGACCCTGTTATGGGGGATTACGGCAAGCTTTATCCAACCTATTCTCCCCTTTTAGCCGAAAAAATGAGTTCCATTGTCCCCTTTGCAGATATATTAACCCCTAATCTTACCGAGGCTTGTATATTGACAGGTACCGAATATAAAGCCGATATGGATGCTTTCGAGCTTACTGAAATTTGCAAAAAGCTAAGCTCATTAGGTCCTGAAAAAATTGTTATTTCGGGGCTCGAACGGGGCGATGACCTGGAAAACTTTATTTATGAATCGGGAAATAAGCCACAAATTATCCGTGAACACAAGGTAGGCCCTTGCCGTTCAGGAACAGGAGATGTTTTCTCATCCATTATAGCCGCCGATGCGGTTAACGGTATGAATTTTGCCGACTCCGTAGCCCACGCTTCCGGCTTTATTGCCAAGGTGCTTCGAAAAACTATTGAATTAGACCTACCCAAAACCGATGGCATTTGCTTTGAAGAATTTTTGTTAGAAATTTAAGTTATGAAGAAAATTAAGTTAATTAGCCTAACAGGTATTTTTACCGCTATAGTATTTGTTTTTACAGCATATTTTCACATACCAAGTCATACAGGATACACCCATATAGGCGATGCTTTTATTTACCTTGCCGCCTGTATATTACCATTACCATACGGTATTTTTGTAGGCGCTGTGGGAGCTATTCTTGCCGATTGTCTCACGGGATTTGCCCTGTGGGCTCCCGCTTCGGTTATTATAAAATCTCTTTCGGTTATATTCTTTTGCCGAAATGATAAAATAATCACTCTTAAGAATTGTCTTGCATTATTTCCGGCAAGTACTCTTTGCATAGGAGGATATTACCTCTACGAATCTCTGATAACGGGCAATTTCACGTCGCCCCTTGCAGGTATACCCGGTTATGTAACCCAAAGCATTTTAAGCAGTGTTCTATTTATATTTGCAGGTATTTCCTGTGATAAACTCAAAATTAAACATTTAATTAACGGAGGAAAATAATTATGATGACAATAACATATCCCGTAAAAAAGGGAATTTATATTAATATGACCAACCGTTGCCCCTGCGCTTGTACCTTCTGCCTTCGTCAGAACGGTGACAGCGTTTATGGCTCTGACCCTTTATGGCTTGAGCGTGAGCCTACCATAGAGGAGGTATGCGCCGACATTGATAAATGGGATTTAAAAAATTATGAGGAAATTGTTTTCTGTGGCTACGGTGAGCCCACCGAAAGACTTGACGATTTACTCGAAGTGGCAAAATACATTAAATCCAAAAGCGATATAAAAATTCGTATTAACACTAACGGTCTTTGCGACCTTATACACGGTGAAAAAACCGCACATAAGCTCAAAGGACTTATTGATACAGTTTCCATCAGTCTTAACGCCACAAGCAAAGAGGATTACCTAAAAACTGTCCGCCCAAAATTTGGTATAGATTCTTACGAAGCAATGCTTAACTTCACAAAAGACTGTACAAATTACGTTCCAAATGTTATTATGACAGTAGTAGACGTTGTAACCTCACCCGAAGAGCAGGAGCTTTGCAGAAAAATCTGCCAATCGGTAGGAGCAACACTTCGCATCCGCCCTTACGAAGATTAAAAAAAGGAAGTTTAAGCTATGGTAAATATAGGTAACGACTGGGACCAAATATTAGCTGATGAATGGGAAAAGTCCTATTATCAAGAACTCAGGGAATTCTTAAAGGCAGAATATAAGGAACAGAAAATTTATCCTAATATGCATGATATTTTTAATTCACTTAGATATACCTCCTTTAAGGATACCAAGGTGGTAATTATCGGTCAGGACCCGTATCACGGCGAAGGTCAGGCTCACGGGCTTTGCTTCTCGGTAAAAAAAGGCGTTACTCCTCCACCCTCTCTTAAAAATATTTACAAAGAGTTAAATTCGGATATCGGAATGCCAATACCATCTCACGGTGAACTTACCCACTGGGCAAAGCAGGGCATTTTGCTTCTTAACACCGTTCTGACAGTAAGAGAAGGTCAGCCCAATAGTCATAAGGGTATGGGTTGGGAAATTTTTACCGATAGAATTATTTCCGAGCTTAACCGCAAGGAAGAACCTATTATATTTCTTCTTTGGGGCGCCAATGCCGAGAAAAAAGCACAGATAATTACAAATCCTTTACACAAAAAGCTTATAACCGTTCATCCCAGTCCCCTCTCTGCAAGCCGAGGCTTTATGGGATGCAAGCATTTTTCAAAGACAAACGAATTACTGATGCAGTTCGGTATGGAGCCTATTAACTGGGAAATTAGATAAATGTCAAATATTGACATTTATCTGCGAGTATGGTATTATTCAATCGGAGGGATGATTATGAAAGCATTAGGAATAGTAAGACCGGTTGATAAAATGGGCAGAGTTGTTATCCCCAAGGAGATAAGAAAGCAACTCCAGATACAAAATGATGTGGATAGCTTTGAAATATTTATGGATGGGGATAAAATAATACTTAAAAAATATCACCCAACCTGTATATTCTGTGATAACATATCTGACGGAACAAAGTACGAAGGTTACGAAATATGCTCAGAGTGCATAGATAAAATATCACAGTTAAAAGATATTATATAATATTTTTTAAAATTATTAAAAAAACACTTGCATTAAATACACAAAGTGTGTATAATAATAAGGCACTCAAAAAGTGCCCTATATATCGCGGGGTAGAGCAGTCTGGTAGCTCGTCGGGCTCATAACCCGGAGGTCGTCGGTTCAAATCCGGCCCCCGCAACCAAAAAAATCTCAGTTTCCCTTTTGGGAGGCTGAGATTTTTCTTTTGTTATGAGTCGAACCGACGACCGACGGGTTCCCGGAGTGAGGTTGCGAGCGCACCCGGTGGGTGATACAGCGAGCAAAACGAAGCGCAGCGGTCGACAAGTGCGCCACGCTCCAAGTGAGCGCAATGTCGGGCACCGCAAGAGTGCAAACAAAGGCATAGCCTTTGTGCGAATCGGTTCAAATCCGGCCCCCGCAACCAACATTGTGAACCCGAAACCACAGCGGTTTCGGGGTTTTGTTATGCCATTTTTTAAGGTGAAATCTAAAAGATATCATTCCCCAAAACCGACCTTTGGGCAGAATTTGAACTAAAACATATTGAACGTTCTTTGTGATTTTGGTATAATTAAAACATAGTGGTCAAGAAATTTTCGAGTTGCAGAGTTATGAGACCGACGAGCGTAGATCGTTGGGCGAAACAACCAAGCGCCGCCGGGGGCGGATAAAGCGCAGGTTGTTTCGGCGCAGCGGTCTAAATTTTCAAGAAGGCGCGTCCTTCGCAGAAAATTTAGGGTACCGCAAGAGGGCGAGCAAACACGCAGTGTTTGAGAGAGACCGAGGGTCGATGCTATAATTGATTCGATAAAAGCAGTATCTAAAAGGGAGGTTATTACCTATGAATCACATAGAACAATGGATCTGGCTTCCGAAAGATATTTATAAAAATGAGCAAACCACTGTCTACAGTGGTTTCAATAAGGATAAAGCAGACAATTACACTGTTGCGGAATTCAAGAGAACGTATACCTTCTCTCAAAAGGTCGTTCGAGCAAGTCTTCGGTTCAGCGGAGATACTACGTTTCAGCTTTTCTGCAATGACAGCATTGTTGCCACAGGTCCCGCATGCGTAGGCGGTGATTTTTTGGGAAACGAAACCGTTCGTGATAATTTCTATTCTTTTGAAACGACAATTTGTCCCGAAAATACGGAACTTGATTTTTTTGCGCGGGTGCAAATGTTTCCTTATCATATTTGCGAATATTCCAAAGGACACGGCGGGTTCATGCTTTCTGCACTGCTAACCTTTGAAGATGGTTCGGAAAAGGCAGTCCATACAGACGAAACCTGGCTTGCTCGTAAAAACGGTGGATATAACGCACCGAAATCTTTTGATGGACGAATCAAACCGGATAAATTTACCAACGCAGAAATCACCCCAAATATCTGGAACACCATCACCGCACAGATTCCCGTAAGAGAAGAAACGGAACTCTGCCCCGAAAACAGCATCATCCTTCTCACCCCTCGGGAAGAAAAAAGAGTAATATTGGAGCTCGATAAAATTTGGGGAGGATTCATTAAGGTCGAGGCAGAAACACAGGGCGAATTACATGCAGAGATTCTCTGTCGCGAATTGGAAGAAGAATCGTCTCAGGAAATATTGATATTCTCTGAAAATCAGAGCTATCGCGGTTTTTGTATGCACAGTGCAGGAAACATAGAGGTAACTGCGAAGAACCTTACCGCCCAAAGCGCAAAGCTTAAGGTTTCTTTTATAAAAACTCATTATCCGATTTATGAGGAAGCAGACACAATAACAAGCGATGAAGAATTGAATGAAGTCCTAAAGACCTGCAAGCATACGCTTAAAATTTGCCGTCAGACCCATCATCTCGACAGCCCAAAGCATTGCGAACCGCTGGCTTGCACGGGTGATTACAATATCGAAAGCCTGATGACGCCCTTTTCCTTCGGCGATATGCGCCTTGCTGAATTTGATTTGCTTCGCACAGCAGTGATGCTCGAACGGGAAAACGGCAGAATGTTCCACACCACTTACAGCTTGATCTGGGTCAAAATGCTCTATGACGTCTATATGCTGACCGGGAATAAAACCCTGCTTATGAAATGCGAAAGGGCGCTGGAACTTCTTTTGAACCGCTTTGAAACCTATTTGGGAGAAAACGGACTGATCGAAAATCCACCCGACTATATGTTTGTGGATTGGATTTATATTGACGGCCTTTCCATGCATCACCCACCAAAAGCGTTGGGGCAAAGCTGCCTGAATATGTTTTACTTCGGTGCTTTGGAAAATGCGGCTAAAATTTATATTGAATTGGGAGATTCGCACTCTGCTGAAAAGTGTCGCCAAAGAAAAGAAACTCTACGTTCCGCCATCAACAGCTTGCTGTTTGATGGAGAGAAAGGTTGCTATTTTGAAGGCCTTAACACTCCCACAAAACCGAAGCTGCTTGGCAAATGGATGCCTCAAAACGTAGAAAAGCGCTACTGTTTGAAGCATTCCAATATTCTTGCTGCATATTTTGGTGTATGTGATGATGATACCGGAAGAATCTTAATTGACAAAGTTATGTCCGATGATATTGCCGGGGACTGTCAGCCGTATTTTATGCATTATCTGTTGGAGGCTGTTTATCGATTGGGGCTCCGTGAAAAATATACGTTGGAAATCTGTAACCGATGGAAAGAGCCTGTACTTAATTGCAGAAAAGGCTTGGTGGAAGGTTTCGTTGCCCCCGAGCCGACGTATCGTTTTGACCATAGTCATGCTTGGGGCGGGACACCGCTGTATTCTTTGCCGAAGGCGTTAATGGGACTTAAGATCGCAAAACCGAGAATGCAGGAGATTACCCTTTCTCCATCATTGCTGGGACTCAATCACGCAAGGGTCGAACTGCTGACCCCCTACGGGAAAGTCGTTTGCGAAATGAAGGAGGGGAAAAAGCCATCCGTGACACACCCCTCCCAAATAACGGTTACGCTTCCATAAAAAGCGATATCTTTTTCGGTGCGACGTGCCAAAAAAATCTCAGTTTCCCTTTTGGAAAGCTGAGATTTTTCTTTTGTTATGAGCAGAACCGACGACCGACGGGCGCAATGTCGGGCACCGAAACCAAAAGCAATAAGTAATAGTGAATAGTGAAGAAATTTTTTGTAAGGCTATGCCTTGCACTTTAAATTGAACGGTAGTATAATGGGAAGCAAGATGCAAAACTATTTACAAAAAGGGTGACTAATGTTGAATATCACAGTCGTACAACCGCCATATTTTATGGGCGATAATCCTGATGAAAAAATTGCCGACTTTTTGATAAATGAACTGCAAAAAGTTGAAAAAGACTCGTTAATCGTTTTACCCGAATATTCTAATGCGGGCGGCATTTCAGATATTGAAAGCGAAAAAGCCGCCTTACCTCGCGCCAATAAAATGTTGAAAATGGCGGCGACCGTTGCAAAAGAAAAGTCTGCCTATGTTGCCATCAATGTTTTGGAGGACAGAAGCGGAGAAATTAGAAACAGTACATATTTGTTTAACAAAATGGGAAATATCTCCTTTATTTATGATAAAATTCATCTTCCGCCAAGTGAAATCGCTTTAGGTGTTAAATATGGGGATGGTGCGTGCGTTTGCGATTTGGATGGTATACGATTCGGTTTTTTGACTTGCTATGATGTTTATTTTAATGAACAGATCGAATACCTTGCGTCTCAAAAACCCGACATAATACTGATTCCCGGTTATCAGCGTGGAGAAGCTACAGATATTATACGTGCTCAAACAACAATGATTGCTTTTCGTTGCAACGCTTTTGTAGCTAAATCTTCTTATTCTATGGATAGCGATAAAAAGGGCGGTTGTTCCATGATCATTGCACCAAACGGGCAGATACTTAAAGACATGGGGAAAGATGTTGGCAGTGTTTCTGCTGAGATTGACCCCGAATGGAAATATATGCGCACGGCAGGCTTCGGCGGCAGTATGATTCGAAATGATGATTTTATAAATGACGGACTTCGTCCTGACATTTTCAAAAATTAACCGATATCTAAATCGTTACAACTTGCCAAAAATCTCAGTTTCCCTTTTGGGAGACTGAGATTTTTCCTTTGTTACGAGTCGAACCGACAAGCGTTGCTTATTGAAAAATCTAATAAATTATGCTATAATTATTTAGCATAATTTATTCTGTTAGGTTGGCGAATTTGTATGAAAACCGAAAAAAATATTTTAATTGCATTTATTTTAAATTTAGTGTTTTCGATATTTGAATTTGTAGGCGGTATTTTCACCGGCAGTGTGGCTATCGTTTCTGATGCGATACACGATATCGGAGATGCCACAAGTATCGGAATATCCTATTTTCTTGAAAAAAAGAGTAAGCAAAAGCCCGATAGCAAATATACCTACGGCTATGTGAGATATTCTGTTATAGGTAGTGTTATAACCACCCTTATTCTCCTTTTTGGCTCTGTATCGGTTATTTACAATGCAGTTCACAAAATCTTTAACCCCACCGAAATAAACTATAACGGTATGATAATATTTGCGGTTGTGGGTGCAGTTGTTAATTTTGGCGCTGCATATATCACCCGTGAGGGTGATTCCCTTAATCAAAAGGCCGTTAATCTGCATATGCTTGAGGATGTTCTTGGTTGGATAGTGGTTTTAATAGGCGCAGTTGTAATGAGATTTACCGATTTTGCCATAATTGACCCTCTTATGTCAATAGGCGTTGCCCTTTTCATTTTGATAAACGCAACCAAGAATTTAAAAGAGGTTCTGGACCTTTTTCTCGAAAAAACACCGAGTGGAATTGATATTGAAGAAATAAAAGAGCATATATGCTCAATTGACGGGGTGCTCGATGCCCACCATATTCATATCTGGAGTATGGACGGGCAAAGCAACTTTGCTACAATGCATATTGTAACTAATAGTGACGCTCATAAAATAAAGGAGCTTATCCGTGAAGAGCTTGCAGAGCACGGCATTGTTCACGCCACTCTCGAGCTCGAAGCTGAAGGTGAGCACTGCCACGAAAAGAACTGCGATATAAAGATTAATCCCGATTCAGGACATCATCACCACCACCATCATCATTAATAAAAAAATCTCCGAGTTATCACTCGGAGATTTTTTTATTTTTTCTTAAGTCTTTCCTTTGCCTGTTCAACGGTTTCGCCATCTTTGGTTAAATACATATCAACAAATTTATCCTCAATCTTTGTATAACCGCCAACAACGGCATTTTCGATTTTCTTATAACCGCCTACAACCTTTTCGGCTATTTTTTCATTTGCCTTAACTATTTTTGATTTTGCCATAAAAATTTTCCTTTCATATATCAAATTAATTCCTAATATAAACACCAGTATATACACTGCTGTGCCTGTTAAAATATTAAACAGCATAATATCTCCCGCCTGCATCCCCTCAAATGACACAAGCATTGACCTTTGCAACGCAAATATAGAAACGAGGGCATCTGCAAAGGAAATATTACGCAAGGTCTTTATTATAGCAGAGCTTCCCTTCACTGATTTTACAAGATTTATAACGGCAAGTGTTATCTTTATAAAGGAATAAAGAGCTATTGTTATCATAACAATCTCGTTATGCTTTATTCCCCTATCCTCATACACTGACAGATATGCCATGCCCGCTAAGGTTACTGCAAGAAGCATAAACATAATACCTACAAATTTTTTAACGAAATTTACAGGTGATTCACCGTTATCACTCTTCTTTTCAATACGAAGTACCGCAAATCTCATTACACTTAATATAGTGTAATAAGCGCTCATGGTTATAAACCACCAGGAATGGGATGAAAAACCTATTATGCAGTTATAAATGCTATATAATAAATTTAAAAACAAGCTATAATAAGACAGCTTTAAAACCTTTTGCGTTTTCATTTTATGCCTTTAATTAAAGGGATAAGTGATAATAGTGCCACTATACCGACAATGCCGATAAGCGTACCAACAACAAACTTTTCCCAAACTAAGCACAGACACATTCCAAGTCCCAAAATTAAAGCACCTATTACTGCAATTACGATAATAAGAGCAGTTTTAGAGTTAAGCTTTATCGGAGGCTTTTTCTCCATTTTACGCCACACAAATAAAGTTATTGCGCCCAAAAGTAAACCTACTGCTCCGAATATTATTCCCTCGGTAAATGCATTCCACTCAGGAAGTAATGCCATACACATACCGAGAGCGAATAAAACTCCGCTTACTGTTCCTAAAATCATTGCAACAAAACTACTTTTTTTCATACTTTTCTCCTTTCATTAAACCAACACTTGTATTTTTAATACAATTAAAGTATAATATCTTTGATGAATAAAAACAATCATCAATTAAACAACAAGTGTTGGGATAATGGAGAAAATTATATGAATGTTAAAAACAATAAAAGACGCAAGAATTCGGTTGAAAAAATAGAAAAAGCCTTTATAGAGCTTCTGCAGGACCGAGAGCTTAACCAAATAACCGTTTCTGATATATGTAAAATAACAAGTTTAAACCGCAGTACATTTTATTCTAATTTTTTAGATATTTATGACCTTGCAGATAAATTAAGAGAAAAATTGGAACATGATTTTTCGGTTGCTTTTAAGGATGATTCCAAAAGAGAACAAAACGGAGCTCTTAAAATGTTTCGTCATATCAAGGAAAATCAGATTTTTTATAAAACCTATTTTAAGCTAGGCTATGAAAAACAAAATCAAGTACTTATATACGATACTGCCCGTGCCGAAAAGGATTTCGGCAATAAGCATATTAAATATCACATAGAATTTTTCCGCAACGGAATTAACGCTATTATTAAAATGTGGCTTGATGGCGGTTGTCAGGAATCCCCCGAAGAAATGGCAGAAATTATTAAAGCCGAATATAAAGGACGTTAAATAAAAAAAGACGAATTTATTAAAATTCGTCTTTTTTTACTATCTGAACTAAATATTCACCTAAATTAAATACTTTTCTGTTAAGCTCTAAAATATTTACCGATTTAAAATTCTTAATTCCTGTACCCTGCATTTTGAAAAAGGCTTCCTTAGCGGTCCATATCTCATAAAATCTATAAAGCCTTTGCTTTTCATTTTTAAATAAATATTCTTTTTCTTCCTCGGTACAAATCCTATTTGAAATCTTAAAATCAATATCTCTTATTTTTTCTATATCTATACCAATCGGGCTTTCATCAACAGCACAAGCAACATATTCTCCCGAATGGGCAATACTGATAAATATTTTATTTTCTTTTAAATAAGGCCTTCCCTTTTCATCGCATTCGATTACGCCGTCAATATTATATTCCTTTTTAAGTGTTTGTAATACTAACAACTCCCCCGCCAAAGAACGCTTACGGGAATCGGGCGCAGTTAATCTATCTATCCTTTGCTTTCTCGATAAGGATAGATTTTCATATGCTTTATCATATTCTTCGGAGGAAAAATCTGATATTTTGCAGTAACTCCAATTCATACGATTACCCCGTTTTGTGTTGCATTCTTTTTGCGGATAATATATAATATCATAGAAATAGAATTTTTTCAATAAAATGAATGTTAGGTTGCAAAATATGAAAATTGCTTTTTATACCCTCGGTTGCAAGGTTAATCAATATGAAACCGAGGTGCTCCGAGAAAAATTCAACGAATTAGGCTATACAGTTGTGAGCGACCGTGAGGATTTTGATATTATTGTTATCAATTCCTGTACGGTTACCGCCGAAAGTGACCGTAAAACAAGGCAGACTGTTCGGCATTTCAGAAAGAACCACCCCAATGCAGTTATACTGCTTACGGGATGTATGGCTCAGGCCTTTCCCGAGGATGCTTCCAAACTTTATGAAGCAGATATAGTGGTTGGTAACACAGATATTTCTAAAATACCAAGCCTCGTTGCCTCTTTTTTAGAAAGTAAAAAAAGAATAGTTGATGTTTGCCCACATGAGCGAAACGAAGCTTTCAATACACCATTAATTTCAAGCTTTGCCGAAAGAACAAGGGCATATGTAAAAATTGAAGACGGTTGTGAACGCTACTGCACATACTGTATCATACCTAAAGCAAGAGGTGCTGTTCGTTCAAAAAGCCTTGAAGAAATCAAAAATGAGGCAGAAAATTTAGCTGAAAACGGTTATTCTGAGATAGTTTTAGTTGGTATAAACCTTTCTGCCTATGGCAAAGATGAGGACTTTGATTTAGGGAATGCTGTTAAGACAGTTTGCGGTGTTGATGGTATTAAAAGGGTACGCTTAGGCTCCCTTGAGCCCGACCACATAAGCGATAAAATGCTTACTGATTTTAAATCAAGCGATAAATTCTGCCCTCAATTTCACCTTTCTTTACAATCGGGCTGTGATGAAACCTTAAAAAGAATGAACCGCCATTATGATTCTGCATTTTATATGGAGCTTATAACAAGGATAAGAAGCATATTCCCCGATGCCGCCATAACCACCGATATAATGGTAGGCTTCCCCGGTGAAACAGAAGAAGAATTTGAAAAAAGCGTTGAGTTTTTGAAAAAGGTAGGCTTTGCGAAATCCCATGTTTTTGCTTATTCACGCCGAGAAGGAACCATTGCCTATGGATTACCTGACCAAGTAAGCCGTACCGAAAAATCAAGACGCAGCTCCATTATGATTAATGCCGCAAGTGAATGTGAAAAAACATTTCTTCATACCCTTGTTGGTAAAATCTACCCCGTTTTATTTGAAACTGCAGATGATGGCTTTGCGGTAGGTTATACACCCAATTATTCAAAAATTCTTGTATCCTCTCCCCTTTCCTTTACAGGAGAAATCCATAATGTTAAGATTACCGAAGCATATGATGATTATTGTATCGGTGAAATCGTATAAAAAAGAGCTATGAACTGTTTGTTCATAGCTCTTTAATTTTAGAATAATCCGATTATCTTTCCGCTCTCGTCAACATCAATTTTTTCTGCGGCGGGAACCTTGGGAAGACCGGGCATTGTCATAATATCTCCTGTGAGTACTACGATAAAGCCTGCGCCTGCGGATATCTTAACATTTTTTACCGTTACAGTAAAGTTTTCGGGAGCGCCAAGCTTTGTAGCATCATCCGAAAAGCTATACTGTGTTTTTGCGATACAAATGGGGCACTTTTCGAAGCCTAATTCTGCAAGTCGGTCAATCTGCTTTTGTGCAGCGGGAAGAACATTAATACCCGCTCCCCTATAAACCTTCTTAACAACGGCTTCTATTTTTTCGTTTATAGTTCCGTCAAGCTCATAGCTAAAGGTGAAATCACCCTTTTCCTCCTCGCAAAGTCTTACAACCTCACGGGCAAGGGCCTCTCCTCCCTTTCCGCCTTCTGCCCAAACGGTAGAAAGAACAACATTAACTCCGAGCTTTTTGCATTCTTCAATAATGCAGTCAATTTCATTATCCGTATCGGTTGGGAAACGGTTAACTGCAACAACGCAAGGAAGCTTATAAACATCCTTTATGTTGGAAACATGACGGAGGAGATTAGGAATACCCTCTTTAAGAGCGGTAAGGTTTTCCTCTCCAAGCTGTGTTTTAGCAAGACCACCGTGCATTTTAAGTGCTCTCACAGTGGCTACAACTACAACTGCCGAGGGGGTGAGTCCTGCCATACGGCATTTGATATCAAGGAACTTTTCAGCGCCCAAATCAGCGCCGAAGCCTGCCTCGGTGATAGCGTAATCACTAAGCTTCATTGACATTCTCGTAGCGGTAACTGAATTACAACCGTGGGCAATATTAGCAAAAGGACCGCCGTGAACAAATGCAGGAGTTCCCTCAAGAGTCTGAACAAGGTTAGGCTTTATAGCATCCTTTAAAAGCGCCGTCATAGCACCTGCAGCCTTTAACTCACCGCAGGTAACGGGCTTATCATCCCTTGTATAGCCTACAATTATTCTCGAAAGTCTTTCCTTTAAATCGGTAATGGAATTTGCAAGGCAAAGAACAGCCATTATTTCACTGGCAACAGTGATATCAAATCCATCCTCACGGGGAACACCGTTAACTCTGCCGCCAAGACCGTCGGTTATGAATCTCAGCTGACGGTCATTCATATCAACGCAACGCTTCCAGGTTATTTTTCTAACATCAATATCAAGAGCATTACCCTGCTGAATATGATTATCAAGCATAGCGGCTAAAAGGTTGTTGGCCGCACCTATAGCGTGGAAATCCCCTGTAAAATGAAGGTTTATATCCTCCATAGGAACTACCTGAGCATATCCGCCACCTGCAGCACCGCCCTTAACACCGAAAACGGGACCTAAGGAGGGCTCACGAAGAGCAACCGATACATTCTTTCCTATTCTGCGAAGTCCATCAGCAAGACCGATGGTTGTTGTTGTTTTACCCTCGCCTGCGGGAGTAGGAGTAATGGCGGTTACGAGGATAAGCTTACCGTCCTTACGGTCGGATTCATTTAAAATAGCAGTATCAATTTTTGCTTTGTAGTTACCGTACTGCTCAAGGTATTTTTCATCAACACCTGCAGTTTTTGCTATTTCGCTTATATGCTTCATTTTGCACTGCTGTGCAATTTCAATATCAGATAAATAACCCATTTTATTCACCTCTGAATTAATATATCGGGAAATTTGAGCAAAGCTCCTGAACTTCCTTGGAGATTCTATCCTTATTTCCTTCGAAATCGTTTATAACATCGCTTATCCAACCTGCAATAAGCTTCATTTCATTTTCCTTGAAGCCTCTTGTAGTTACAGCGGGAGTACCGATTCTAAGACCGCTTGTTATAAAGGGACTCAATGGCTCACCGGGAACGGTATTCTTGTTGGCGGTGATATGAACCTCATCAAGTCTGTGCTCAAGCTCTTTACCTGTTATATCCTTGCCTATAAGCTTTAAAAGCATAAGGTGGTTATCTGTTCCGCCTGAAACTATATCAATTCCCCTTGCCATAAGCTCATCGCAAAGAACTTTTGCATTTTTAACTATCTGCTGCTGATATGCCTTGAACTCATCGGTTAAAGCTTCACCGAGAGCAACAGCCTTAGCGGCAATTATATGCATAAGAGGTCCGCCCTGAGTACCTGGGAATACAGCCTTATCTATCTGCTTTGCATATTCTTCCTTACAAAGAATCATACCGCCTCTGGGGCCTCTTAAGGTCTTGTGAGTTGTGGTGGTAACAACATCGGCATAAGGAACGGGAGAGGGATGAACTCCAGCGGCAACAAGACCTGCAATATGAGCCATATCAACCATTAAATATGCGCCAACCTCATCGGCAATTTCACGGCAACGCTTGAAATCAATAGTTCTGGAATATGCACTTGCACCAACAACTATCATCTTAGGCTTACAGTCAAGAGCGATTTTAAGCATTTCATCATAATCTATCATTTCGGTTTCCTTGTTTACACCGTAAGGTACAACATTAAAGTATTTACCCGAAATGTTAACGGGAGAACCGTGAGAAAGATGTCCACCCTCCTGAAGATTCATACCCATAACGGTATCTCCTGTGTTAAGAAGCGCAAAGAATACTGCCAAGTTAGCATTAGCGCCGCTATGGGGCTGAACATTGGCATGCTCGGCACCAAACAGTTTCTTAGCACGTTCACGGGCAATTTCTTCAACTATATCAACGCACTGACATCCACCATAATATCTCTTGGTAGGATATCCCTCTGCATACTTATTTGTAAGAACTCCGCCTGCAGCCAAAAGCACTGCTTTTGAAACAATATTTTCGGAAGCTATAAGCTCAATATTGTGTTGCTGACGCTCAAGCTCTAAATGGCAGGCATCGGCTATTTCACTGTCGTAATTTTTAAGCTCTTCAAAGAAATTCATTTTGTCCTCCTAAATTTTAAATATAATTATTAGAATTATATCATTAAAGGCTATTTTTGTCAATTAAACTATAGAGTAAAAAAAGCGGAATTTTCACTTGACAAATGATAAGGTTTAGGATATCATATTAAATATGCCGATGTGGTGGAATAGGCAGACACAAGGGACTTAAAATCCCTCGGGGGCAACTCCGTACCGGTTCAAGTCCGGTCATCGGCACCAAAGCAATATAATCCGAACCAAATTTTCCCTGTGGGAGACGGGTTCGGATTATTTGTTTATTTCGAGAAATACGAAAATGTATATTTTCGTAACGGCGTGTTAATACGCCCTGAGTCAAAACCGCGAGGACCAA
>JAGBBN010000024.1:0-80223 GCA_017938445.1 Clostridia bacterium
CTCAGGTTGCTTACAAGGAAACCATTCGCGGCAATGCCGAGGTTGATGAGAAATATGCTCGTCAGTCCGGTGGTAAGAGTCAGTACGGCCACGTTAAAATCAGAATTTCACCTAATGAAACAGGTAAGGGTTATGAATTTATTAACTCTATTGTTGGTGGTGCTATTCCTAAGGAATACATCCCCGCTGTTGATTCGGGTATCCAGGGTGCAATGCAGTCTGGTGTTCTTGCAGGCTACAACGTAGTTGACGTTAAGGTAGAGCTTTATGACGGTTCTTACCATGAGGTTGACTCTTCTGAAATGGCATTTAAAATTGCCGGTTCTATGGCATTCAAGAGTGCTTGCCGTAAAGCAGACCCCGTTATTATGGAGCCTGTTATGAAGGTAACTGTTATTGTTCCCGAGGATTATATGGGTGATGTTATCGGTGACCTTAACTCTCGCCGTGGTGAGGTTCAAGGCTTCGAGGATCGTACAGGCGGCGTTAAGCAGATTAATGCTCGCGTTCCGCTTAGCGATATGTTCGGTTATGCTACCGACCTTCGTTCTAAAACACAGGGTCGCGGTCAGTACACTATGGAGCCCGACGGCTACAAGGAAGTACCCAAGAGCATTTCTGAAAAAATTATTACTGCAAGAACCAAGAATGACTAATTAATTTCTAAAAAGGTCTTGCAATTTACTAAAAAATTTGGTAGAATATTTTTTGGATAATATTCTTATTCCACAAATGGAAATTTAAGGAGGAAATAACAATGGCAAAAGAAAAATTTGAACGTACCAAACCCCACGTTAACATTGGTACTATCGGTCACGTTGACCATGGTAAGACCACTCTTACCGCTGCTATCACCAAGTATCTTTCCCTTAAGGGTCAGGCACAGTTCGAGGACTATGCTAACATCGATAAGGCTCCTGAAGAGAGAGAGCGTGGTATCACAATCAATACCGCTCACGTTGAGTACGAGACTGAAGCTCGTCACTATGCACACGTTGACTGCCCCGGACACGCTGACTATGTTAAAAACATGATCACCGGTGCTGCTCAGATGGACGGTGCTATCCTCGTTATCGCTTCTACTGATGGTCCTATGGCTCAGACCAAGGAGCACCTTCTTCTCGCTCGTCAGGTTGGCGTTCCCTACATCGTAGTATTTATGAACAAGACCGACCTCGTTGACGACGAAGAGCTTCTCGAACTCGTTGAGATGGAAATCCGTGAGACTCTTGATAAGTATGAGTTCCCCGGCGATGATACTCCTATCATCAAGGGTTCTGCTTTCAAGGCTCTTGACAGCGATTCTAAGGATCCTTCTGATCCTATCTATGCTCCTATCCAGGAACTTATGGATGCTGTTGACAGCTACATTCCTACTCCCGATCGTAAGGCTGACCTTCCCTTCCTTATGCCTATCGAGGATGTTATGACCATTTCCGGTCGTGGTACCGTTGTTACCGGCCGTGTTGAGCGTGGTCAGTTAAATGCTGGTGACGAAGTTGAAATCATCGGTCTTACCGAAGAGAGAGCTAAGACTGTTGTTACTTCTATGGAAATGTTCCGCAAGACCCTCACTTACTGTGAGGCTGGCGATAACGTTGGTGCTCTTCTCCGTGGCGTAAGCCGTGACGAAGTTGAGCGTGGTCAGGTTCTTTGTAAGCCCGGCTCCATCAACCCCCACACTAAGTTCCACGGTCAGGTTTACGTATTGACCAAGGAAGAGGGTGGACGTCATACTCCTTTCTTCAACAACTATCGTCCTCAGTTCTATTTTAGAACTACTGACGTTACAGGCGTTGTATCCTTACCTGCAGGCACCGAGATGTGCATGCCTGGTGATAACGTAGAGATGGACGTTGAGCTCATCACTCCTATCGCTATCGAAGAGGGTCTCCGCTTCGCTATCCGTGAGGGTGGCCGTACTGTAGGTTCAGGCGTTGTTACTGCTATCAACGGCTAATCTATAATACAAAAATCAAACAGCACTCAGTTTACTGAGTGCTGTTTTTTTGCATATAAAAATTATACAAAAAAAGAACTATGCTGAATTTTCAGCATAGTTCTTAATGTTTTTATTTAGCGTAATCAACTGCTCTGCTCTCACGGATAACATTAACCTTTATCTGACCGGGATATTCAAGCTCGTTTTCAATCTTCTGTGAAATCTCATGGGCTAAAATAACCATTTTATCATCGCTTACAGCCTCAGGCTTAACAACGATTCTAACCTCACGGCCTGCCTGAATAGCAAAGGAGTTTTCAACACCGCTGAAGGAATTGGCGATTTCCTCAAGCTTTTCAAGACGTTTAATATAGTTTTCGATATTTTCACGTCTTGCACCGGGACGGGCAGCCGAAATGGCATCGGCAGCCTGAACGATAAATGCATAAACCGTCTTAGCTTCTATATCACCGTGGTGTGCGTGTATAGCGTGAAGAATTTCTTCATTTTCACGGTACTTCTTAGCAACCTCAACACCTAACTGAATGTGAGTGCCTTCTTGCTCATGGTCAAGAGCCTTACCGATATCGTGTAAAAGACCTGCTCGCTTAGCAAGTGTTACATCAACACCCAACTCTGCAGCTAAAAGGCCGGATATATGGCAAACCTCAAGAGAATGATTAAGTACGTTCTGACCGTAGCTTGTGCGGTAATGAAGCTTACCAAGTAGCTTAATGATTTCGGGATGCAGGCTGTGAATACCGGCATCAACCATGGCACGTTCGCCCTCTTGTTTGATTATAGCTTCAACCTCGGCAGTGGCCTTGGCAACGGTTTCTTCTATTCTGGCAGGATGTATTCTGCCGTCAAGAATAAGTTTTTCAAGGGCAACTCTTGCAATCTCACGTCTTACAGGGTCAAAGCTCGAAACTGTAATTGCTTCGGGAGTATCATCTATAATAAGGTCAACTCCGGTTGCAGTTTCTAAGGCTCTGATGTTTCTGCCCTCACGGCCTATGATTCGGCCCTTCATTTCATCGTTGGGGAGAGCTACAACCGATACGGTTACCTCGGAGGAATGGTCGGCAGCGCAACGCTGAATTGCCTGAACAATGATATTCTTTGCAATTTTATCAGCTTCATCCTTAGTCTGCTGTTCGTATTCCATAATCTTGACAGCCTTTTCGTGATTGAGCTCACCGTCAAGCATTTCTAAAAGATGAACCTTTGCCTGCTCTTTAGTAAAGCCTGAAATCTTTTCAAGAAGATCCATCTGGCTTTGCTTGATGCGGTCACATTCTTCAATGCGGGCATCAATTTCTTTTGAACGGGCTGCAAGCTTTTCCTCTTTTGCTTCGAGGTTGTCCATCTTGCGGTCAAGGGACTCTTCCTTTTGCTGAATACGGTGTTCCTGACGCTGAACCTCGCTTCTGCGCTCACGCAGGTCCTTTTCGGTTTCCTGACGGAGCTGGTGAATTTCTTCTTTTGCTTCTATTAAAGCTTCTTTTTTCTTTGTTTCTGCCGTTTTCATTGCATCGTTTAAAATGCGTCTTGCCTCATCCTCAGCCGAGCCGATTGCAGCTTCTGCAGATTTACGTCTGTAAGCAGAACCGAGCACAAAGCCGATAATTGCAAGAACCAAAGCAACAATGCCAAAAATGACATATTGAACTACTGGTGGCATATAAATGCACCTCCTATATAATAATCACGGAGTTGCCCGATAAGTTAATCGGAAACGGGAGCCGTGTTTTCTCCCGTGATAAAATCGAACTTGCCGGAGCTTCGCCAAAGCCGGAGGCAAGAATCGTTATATACTAATAGTTATTAATATATAAGATATCGTAATAATTTTATCACTATATTGGCTTCAAGTCAAGAAATACATATCAATATGTAGATAATAAATTTTATAAAATGTCAGTATTTAGTATTATCTAAAATTTTTTAAAAAACACTTTACAACTTTAGTTTGATGAAGTATAATATATACAAATTTATTCGTTAGGAGAAATTAAAATGAAAAAGTTACTGGCAATTATTTTATGTTTAATTATGGTATTTGCTTTTGCCGGCTGCGGCGAAGCAGAAAAAATCATTGTAGCAGAAAAGGAATCTGCAGGTGAGAGTGTTGCAACAACCGAGGATGATTTTAAGGATTATACCTACAATGCAGTTGATACCCAAGCTAAAGCTTTAATGGAAGTAAGCGCAGGAACTGCAGATGCTGCTGTTGTTGACTATGTTATGTCCATTGGTTCTATCGGTGAGGGTACAGATTATGAAGACCTTGTTGTTGATGGTGAGGGATACTCCGAAGAGGAATACGGTATTGCCTTTAGAAAGGGCTCTGACCTTACCGCAAAGGTAAATGAAGTTATCAGAGAGCTCAAGAAGGAGGGCAAGCTTGAAGAAATCGGTAAAAACTATAAGCTTGACGGTATCCTTTTAGGCGATGAGGAATCTGATGCTTTTGCTCAGGCTGAAACCGATTCTGATTATAAATATGTTATGGATAAGGGAACCCTCATTATAGGTATTACTTATTTTGCTCCCATGAACTATGAGAATGAAGACGGTGAGTTGGTTGGTTTTGAAACCGAGTTTGCCAAGGCTGTTTGTGAAAAGCTGGGCGTTGAGGCTAAGTTCCAGGAGATAAGCTGGGCTGCTAAGGAAACCGAGCTTGCCGCTAAGAATATTGACTGTATATGGAACGGTATGACCATTAACGAGAAAAGAGAAGAAAATATGAGCATCTCCATTCCTTATATGCAGAACAAGCAGGTTAAGATTGTTAAATCAAAATAAGATTTTAAGAGGTTAATATAATGTCTTTTCAGCAGGTTACATTAGACCTTGCTGCGGGATTTTTAGAAAATTGCAGGCTGTTCTTTGAAACCCTGCTTTTTTCTATCCCCCTAGGTTTAATTATCAGCTTTTGCTCAATGTCAAAGTTTAAACCGTTGAGCTATTTGATGAAAATATTTGTTTGGTGTATCAGAGGAACACCCCTTATGCTGCAGCTTTTTGTTGTGCTGTATGTTCCGGGGCTGTTGTTCGATATGCCTATGCGTAACAGAATGTTGGCTGCTCTTATTGCCTTTGTTATCAATTACGCTTGCTATTTTTCCGAAATATTCCGTGGCGGTATTGAAAGTATTCCAAAGGGACAGTATGAAGCAGGGCAGGTTTTGGGACTTACAAAATCCCAGATATTCTCGAAAATCGTGCTTTTGCAGGTTGTAAAGAGGATAATGCCGCCTATGTCCAATGAAATTATAACTCTCGTTAAGGATACCTCCCTTGCAAGGGTTATTGCCGTAGGTGAAATATTACTTGCCGCCGAAAGATTTGCAGGTAAGGGAATTATCTGGCCTTTGTTCTATACGGGTGCATATTTCTTGCTCTTCTGTGGTGTCTTAACGCTTCTTTTCGGATACATAGAGAAGAAAATGAGCTACTTTAGTTAAAGGGGTGAATAGTTAATGTCAGTTTTAGAGGTAAAAGATATTAAAAAAAGCTTCGGCAAAACCGAAGTTCTAAAGGGCATAAGCTTTTCACTTGAAAAGGGTGAGGTTTTATCCATAATAGGCTCATCGGGAAGTGGTAAGACCACCCTGCTTCGTTGTCTTAATTTCCTTGAATTTGCCGAAAACGGCACTATCGCTATTGACGGAAAGGTTATTTATGACGGAATGGTAAAAAAGAATCTAAGCGATTCTGAAATCAGAAAAAACCGTCTGCATTTCGGACTTGTTTTCCAATCATTTAACCTTTTTCCCCAATATAATGTTTTGGATAATATAACCCTTGCGCCTAATCTGCTTAAAATGGATACTCCGGAAGAAAATGAAGCCCACGCGAGGCAATTAATTGAAAGGGTTGGTCTTACTGATAAGACAGAAAGCTACCCCTGTCAGCTTTCGGGAGGTCAGCAGCAGCGTGTTGCAATAGCAAGAGCCCTTGCATTAAAGCCCGATATTCTATGCTTTGATGAGCCCACCTCAGCCCTTGATCCCGAACTTACAGGTGAGGTTTTAAAGGTAATAAAGGGCCTTAAGAGTAAGGATAGCACCATGATTGTTGTAACCCACGAAATGGAGTTTGCTAAAAATGTTTCCGATAAGGTAATTTTCATGGCAGACGGTGTTATTGAGGAAATGGGAACTCCCGAAGAAATTTTCGATAATCCCAAATCCGAAAAAACAAAGAGCTTTTTAAGCAAATCTTTAGAGGAATTTTAAAAATGCGAAATTCAAAGGTAAATGAGCAAATGATAGCCGATTTATTCGGCGTTATAGCCTCCGTCAATGATGAAAAAGAATGCGAAGCACTGCTTCGGGATATGTGCACTGATAAGGAAATAGAGAATATGGCACAGCGTATTGCCGCCGCAAAACTTCTTTTAGAGGGTAAAACCTATAACCGTATAATAGAAGCAACCGATATTTCCTCGGCAACCTTAAGCCGTGTTTCCCGTGCTTTGCAGTATGGAAAGGGCTATAAAAATATTTTAAAGTAATATACTTGAAAAAGAATAAACTAGATAATATAATATATAGGCAATATTTTAAACCGAACGGAGCGATTTTATGTCAGTTTTAGTAACAGGCGGAGCAGGATATATAGGTAGTCACACCTGTATAGAAATGCAGAATGCAGGATATGATGTTATAGTTATTGATAACCTGGATAACAGCAGTAAGGAATCCTTAAAGAGGGTAGAGGCTATAACAGGAAAGTCTGTTAAGTTTTATGAAAAGGATGTAAGAGATAGGGAAGCTCTTCGCAAAATTTTCACCGAAAATAATATAGAGGCTGTAATTCATTTTGCAGGATTAAAGGCTGTAGGCGAATCGGTGCGAGAGCCTATGATGTATTATAACAATAACCTTATAAGCACAATTGCGCTCATAGAGGTTATGACCGAGTTTAATGTAAAGAAATTAGTTTTCTCTTCCTCTGCAACGGTTTACGGTGTTGCTACCGAAATGCCGCTTAAGGAGGGTATGCCAACAGGCGCTATAAATCCTTACGGCAGAACAAAGCTGTTTATTGAAGAAATTCTTCGTGACCTTTATGTGGCTGACAGCGATTGGAGTATCGCATTACTTCGTTACTTTAATCCCATTGGTGCTCATAAGAGTGGAACAATAGGTGAAGACCCCAAGGGAATACCAAATAATCTTATGCCCTATATTTCTCAGGTTGCAGTAGGCAAGCTTGAAAAGCTTCACGTTTTTGGTAATGACTATAATACCGTTGACGGTACAGGCGTGAGAGATTATATTCATGTTGTTGACTTGGCGTTAGGACATGTAAAGGCTATTGAATGGTCTCTTAACAACAAGGGTTGTGAAGCTATAAATTTAGGCACAGGTAACGGCACCAGTGTTTTACAGCTTCGTGATGCATTCATAAAGGCATCAAATGCCGAGGTTCCTTATGTAATTGACCCACGCCGTCCCGGTGACCCTGATGAGGTTTATGCAAATGCCGATAAGGCAGAAAGCTTACTCGGTTGGAAAGCAACAAGAGGAATTGAAGAAATGTGTGAGGATTCCTGGCGTTGGCAGAAAAATAATCCTAACGGATACGAAAAATAAAAAAGACGGACCTTGTGTCCGTCTTCTATTTCCGCTCGTGGCGCAGCTGACGGCTAATTAAAATTAAGTTGATTACGGTTTGGGTGCCGCCTTTTTCACACGGCGTCGCACTCATTTTTGAAATATGTGAATATATCTGCAAATTCGTGCTTAGCCGAATAAAAAGCGCGGCTACCACAAACTCTGCGACCTGATATTTAGAAAAAATAAAGCTCGGGCGAAGTTGAAGAATGAAAAAATACTGACGTATTTTAAATGATGAAACAAGTCCGACAAAATTTTTTCAAATATCAGGCGTAATAAACTTAATTTTAATTAGCCTTACGCAGCAGATTCCGATTCTGAAGAACGGGGGTTCGAATGATTCGAACCAAAAATGAAAATTTAATATTTCCGCTCGTGGCGCAGATGGATAACGCAGCAGATTCCGATTCTGAAGAACGGGGGTTCGAATCCCTTCGAGCGGGCCAATTAGAAAGAGAACCAGTCCGAAAGGACTGGTTCTCTTTTTAATTAATATCTATTCACGAAGGGATTCGAACAAGCCGTAAAAAAACAGTCCGGTGGACTGTTTTTTAGGCGGGGCAACGAGCATAAGCGAGGCGATAGGTGCGGGCAGCACCGAGACAAAATCCCTTCGAGCGGGCCAAAAAAGAGAGACCGACCCTTGCGGTTGGAGCTCTCTTTTTCGTTTGAAGGGCTTCGAACAAGCTGTAAAAATGCATAAAACTATGCAATTTATTGCATATGCAGTTACAGTTGTGAAACAAATATATGTTTTTCTTGCAAAATTGTTGATTTTTATGTATAATGTAGTTAACTAATTTTAAAATTAATTAAAAATAAGGAGAAAAATTATGAAACGTGTTATTGCAATCTTAATGGCTTTGGCAATGATATTCTCATTGGCAGCTTGCGGCTCAAGCGGAGCTGACGGCAAAGCTACTACTATGACTATGGGTACAGGCGGTACCGCTGGTACTTATTATGGTTACGGCGGAATTCTCGGAACCCAGATTAAAAATTCTTCTGGAATTACCGTTAACGTTGTTTCTACTGACGGTTCAAAGGCTAACATCCTCGGTATAGACGCAGGTAACTATCAGCTTGGTACTGTACAGTCGGATGTTATGGCTTACGGTTGGGAAGGTTCTCGTACCTTCGAGCAGGAGGGTAAGCTTGATTCCTTCCGTGTTATTGGCGGATTATATGCAGAGGCTGTTCAGCTTATAACTATGGATCCTGCCATCAAGAGCGTTGCTGACCTTAAGGGTAAAAAGGTTTCTATCGGCGCTGCAGGCTCGGGCGTTTACTTTAATGCCGTTGATATTCTTGCTGCTGCAGGTTTAACCGAAAAGGATATTCAGCCTCAGTATCAGTCCTTTGCAGACAGTGCTGATGCACTTAAGGATGGAAAGATAGATGCTGCATTTATAGTTGCCGGTGCTCCTACTCCTGCAATTCAGGAGCTTTGCACAACTGCAAAGGCATATCTTGTTCCTGTTGACGGCGATGTTGCTAAGAAGCTTATGGAAACATCTCCCTACTACACCACCTATAAGATTCCTGCAAAGACCTATGACGGTCAGGAAAAGGAAGTAACTACCGTTACAGTTAAGGCTACCTTAATTGTAAGTGCTTCTGCTTCTGAGGATGATGTATATAATATTACTAAGGCCATCTTTGATAATGTAGATGCAATTACAGAGGCTCATGCAAAGGGTGCAGAGCTTTCTATTGAGAATGCTACTGACGGTATAACCGTTCCCTTCCATGCAGGCGCTGCTAAGTACTTTAAAGAAAAAGGCGTTACTGTTGAAACCAAGTAATACTTTTTAGTGTGCTTTTATCGATTGGCTGCAGTCGAAACAACTGCAGCCAATTTTATTATTTAACATTCACTAAAGGAGGCTTTTATGGCACTTTTCAAGAAAAAGACTGTATCAGAAGAAACTCAAGAGCCAATGAGCCTTGATGCAGTTATGAAAAAGTTTGACCGTGAGTCAAACACCCGAGTTTGGGAGGGAACTCCAAAACTGATAGTTACCTGTATACTAGCTATATTTTCTGTTTTTTGTATATATGTAACCTTATTTGCTACCTGGCTTGATGAGGTAAGACTTACATCCTTTATGGCATTTATTATGCTTATCGGATATTTGGTTTATCCTGCAAAGAAGGGTATGCAAAGAACGAATTACATACCCTGGTATGATGTGATTTTAATGGTTGCAGGGACAGGCTCTTTCCTATACTATTGCATTAATGCTACCGAAATAGTATCAAGATACAAGATTACACCTATTGAGGTTGCAGTTGGAGTAGTTGGTATTCTGTGTCTGGCAGAGCTTTGCCGCCGTAGTGTTGGTCTGCCGATTTTGTGTGTGGCAGCAGCATTGTTGGCGTATGCTCTTATTTGGGGCTCTACCAATCCCAGTATGGTAGCCAGAATTACCGAAAATGTACGTGTACTGTTTTATTCGAAAGAGGGTATACTTTCAACACCTGTTAATGTTTGTTCTAAGTATATTGTTATGTTTATTATTTTCGGTGCATTCCTGGAGCGTACCGGAATAGCAGATTTCTTTATTAAAATTGCTAACGCCCTTGTTGGCCGCTTCTCGGGCGGACCTGCAAAGGTTGCGGTTGTAGCTTCTGCGCTTGAGGGTATGGTTTCGGGTTCTTCCGTTGCTAATACTGTAGGCTCTGGCGCTGTTACGATACCTCTTATGAAGCGTACAGGCTATAAACCCGAATTTGCCGCCGCTGCTGAGGCTTCGGCATCTACAGGCGGTCAGATTATGCCTCCTATAATGGGAGCTGCCGCATTCTTGATGGCTGAAACAGTAGGCGTTCCTTATTCTAATATAGTTGTAAAGGCAATTTTACCTGCAGTATTATATTTTGCAGGCGTTTTCATTGCCGTTCACTTAGAGGCTAAAAAAGAGGGACTGAGAGGCTTAACTAAGGAAGAGCTTCCAAAATTAAAGCCCTTGCTTAAACAGTCGTATCTGCTTTTACCCTTGATTTTACTTATATATCTCGTTGGAACAAGCACCCGTTCTATTGCATATGCTGCCGCTATTGCTATTGTTGTTGCAATAGTTGTAAGTATGTTCAACAAGGAACACCGTATCACACCCAAGCGTTTGCTTGAAGCATTGGCTGCTGGCGGTCAGGGCATGATAACCGTTGCTGCTGCTTGTGGCGTTGCAGGTATTGTCGCCGGAGTTATCGGCGTAACGGGACTTGCCTATATGCTGTTTAACGGCATAGTTGCTCTGGCAGGAAATCAGGTTATCATAGCATTATTCTTAACAATGCTATGCTGCATTGTTCTCGGTATGGGTGTACCGACTACCGCTAATTACTGCATTATGGCGGCAACCTGTGCACCTATTCTGGTGCAGATGGGAGTTCCCATGATTGCAGCCCACTTCTTTGTATTCTATTTCGGTATAGTTGCCGACCTTACTCCCCCTGTAGCACTGGCTGCTTATGCGGGAGCGGCAATAGCTCAGGCAAATCCAATGAAGACGGCATTCACTGCCACCAAACTTGCTATCGGCGCATTTATCGTGCCTTATGTATTTGCTCTTAACCCCGCAATGCTGTTTATTGATACCTCTGTATTTGAGGTAGTTCTTATCTGCATAACCTCATTTGTAGGAATTTTTGCGGTATCTGCAGCACTGGAAGGCTTTTTCCTGGGCCATATGGCTTGGTATGAAAGAATAGTGAGCGTAGCAGGAGGACTGTTGCTTATATATCCGGGTATTGTAACCGATGTTATCGGTCTTGCTTTGGTTGCAGTAGTGGCTGTTATTCAATTTATAAACAAAAAGAAAATTGCTTTAGGATAATTTAAATAATCGGCTATCAAGTATATTGATAGCCGTTATTTTTTTAAAAAATTTCCAAAATATGCTTGACAAAAAGGAAATACAGGTGGTATATTATTAACAGTTAGCATATGCTAATTCGTCTTTGAAGGGTAGGGTAATGATGAACTTAACAAGTGCAGAAGAAGGAAAAGAGTACATCATAAAACAGATAGAAACCGATGATGAAGAATTAGATGCATTTCTTTTTTCTTTAGGCTGCTATAGCGGTGAGCCTATTACAGTTGTATCGCACAGTAAAGGCGGATGCGTTGTATCTATAAAGGATGGAAGATACAATATTGATAAACAACTTGCCGAAGCCATTGTGGTTGAATAATGGCTGCGGTGGCCGAAAGGCCTTTTGTTTTTGAAATTCGGTTAGCCTTTGCTAACTTGAGATGACGGAGGAGTTAATATGAGAATTGCTTTAACCGGCAACCCGAATTCCGGTAAGACCACGATGTACAACGCCTTAACGGGATCTAATGAAAAGGTGGGCAACTGGGCCGGTGTTACGGTGGACAAAAAGGAGCACAACATCAAAAAAGTATATGCATGGGATGAGAAGCTTGTTGCAGTTGACCTTCCCGGTGCTTACTCGATGTCACCCTTTACTAGTGAAGAGAGTATTACAAGCTCTTATGTTAAAAAGGAAAATCCTGATGTTATAATTAATATTGTGGATGCCACCAATCTAAGCCGTAGCCTTTTCTTCACAACACAGCTTTTGGAATTAGGAATTCCTATGGTTGTCGCACTTAATAAGAGTGATATAAATAAAAAGAAAGAAACAAAAATCGATACAAAGGTATTATCCGAAAAGCTTGGCTGTCCTGTAATCAATACAATTTCCACCTCCGCTGACGGTTTGAAGGCGGTTATTGATGCCGCTGTCAAGCAGGTAGGCACAGCACAGAAGGCACCCTATGTTCAGGGTGATATTGATTTAACCGATAAAAAGGCTGTTGAGGCGGCTGACCGCAAGCGTTTTGAGTTTGTAAACTCAATTGTTAAACAGGTTGAAAGCCGAAAGGTTTTCACTAAGGATAAGAATTTCGGTGATAAAATCGATGCTGTTCTTACAAACAAGTGGTTTGGCATACCGATTTTTGCCGTTGTTATGTGGCTTGTATTTCAGATTTCTCAGGTTTGGGTAGGTACTCCTATCGCAGATCTGCTTGTAGGTTGGCTCGAAGCATTTCAAGGCTGGGTTGGCGGTTTGCTTGAAAACGCATCGCCCTTGCTTTCGGCTCTTCTTGTTGACGGTGTAATCGGCGGTGTTATTGCCGTTGTAGGCTTCCTACCGCTCGTAATGGTAATGTATTTCCTCATAGCTATTCTTGAGGATTGCGGATATATGTCCCGTGTGGCAGTTGTTTTAGACCCCATATTTAAAAAGGTTGGTCTTTCGGGTAAATCGGTTATTCCTTTCGTTATCACTATAGGCTGTGCGGTTCCCGGTATAATGGCAAGCCGTACAATCAGAAATGAGCGTGAGCGCCGTGCTACTGCAATGCTAGCTCCCTTTATGCCCTGCGGTGCAAAGATTCCCGTAATTGCACTTTTTGCCGGAGTATTCTTTAATAAGGCCGGTTGGGTTAGCACCGTTATGTATATTTCGGGTATAGTTCTTATTTTCCTAGGTGCTTTGCTTGTAAATAAAATTACAGGCTATAAGGCAAGAAAATCCTTCTTTATTATCGAGCTTCCCGAATATAAGCTTCCTTCCCTTTGGGGCGCATTTAAATCGATGTGCAACCGTGGTTGGTCTTACATAGTTAAAGCAGCAACAATTATTCTTCTGTGCAACACAGCAGTTCAGATTATGCAGACGTTTACCTGGTCCTTTGCTGTTGCAGAAAATGCAAACGATTCTATCCTCGCTTCTATTGCAGGTCCTTTCGCTTATTTGCTTGTTCCCATTGTGGGTGTTCTCAGCTGGCAGCTTGCCGCCGCCGCTGTTACAGGCTTTATTGCTAAAGAAAATGTTGTTGGAACACTTGCTGTTTGCTTCTCAATTACCAACTTCATTGATACAGATGAATTAGCCTTAGTAGGCGGTGCAAATGAGGTTGCAATGGCTATGGGACTTACCAAGGCTGCAGCCCTTGCATATCTTATGTTTAATCTTTATACACCTCCTTGCTTTGCCGCTATCGGTGCTATGAACGCCGAAATGAAGAGTGCAAAATGGCTTTGGGGCGGTATCGGTCTTCAGCTTGCAGTAGGATATACAGTAGCATATTTTGTATACACCTTAGGAACTCTTTTCTCAAACCCCGCAGCCTTGAATATAGGCACAGCTATTATAGGTCTTATTACAGTTGCCGTTATGGCGGCAATAATAGTTGCTCTCATTATTAAAAGTGAAAACAAGCTTAAGGCAGAATATGCTTTGAGCGGTAAGGCCAAAAATGAAAAAGTAAAAGTAGGAAAATAATATGGAAGATTTCATTATTATAGCAATTTTATTAATTATTATAGGCTTTGCGGCAGGTTATGTAATCAGAGCAAAAAAGAAGGGCAAAAAATGTATCGGATGCCCTGGCGGTTGTTCTTCCTGTCATTGCTGTAACAATAAAGTAAAATAAAAACAAGGGCTTACCTTTACGGTAAGTCCTTGTTTTTATTATAACAGGTTTTTATCCTTAAGAAGCTTTAATTTGAGTATCGCAGTCTGGGTTTTTCCATCGGTTATCTCGCCTGAAAGTATCATCTCGACTGCCTTTTCGAGAGGAATTTTTTCAACGGTTAAAAATTCATCCTCATCCAAGTTTTGATTTCCAAAGGAAAGGCCTGTGGCGGCATACATATATATAACCTCATTTAAAAATCCCGGGGAGGGGTACATCTTACCTAAGAAGATAAACTTTTCTGCAGTAGCACCGGTTTCCTCTTTAAGCTCACGCTTTCCGCATTCAAGGGGGTCTTCGTTCTGCCTATCTCTTTTACCTGCAGGAATTTCGGGCAGTATTTCACTGTAAGGGTATCTGTATTGTCTTACAAAAAGCACTTCGTTATTATCGGTAAGGGCGGCAACACAAACACCTCCCGGGTGCTCCACAACCTCCCTTAGAGCAGTAGTATTGTTGGGGAGCAGAGCTTCATCCCGTCGCAGATTAATAATCCTGCCTTCATACATATATTCAGCTTTTAATTGTTTTTCGGTGAGATTCATTAAATTTGTCCTTTCCTAATATATTTATATTATATAGATATTTTATCAAAACGGAGTGAAAACAATGGATAGAATTTTTGAACCGAGGGAATACGATTATTTTGAACGCAAAAAAGCGATAGACGAGCTATGTTTAAAATATCCCTTTATTAAAAAAAGCAATATAGGGGTGAGCTGTGGAGGCAGAGAGATACCTTCGCTTAAAATAGGAACAGCCAAGGAATACTCCTTGATAACAGCCGCTTTCCACGGAAGTGAGAGAATAACCTCCCTTATATTACTTATGTTTGTCGAGGAGCTGTGCAGTGCATTGATGAGGGATAGCTCTATTGCAGGGATGAATGCAAAGAGGGCTCTTTTCGGCAGAGGGCTCATAGTCGTTCCCTGTGTTAATCCCGATGGCTGTGAAATATCCCTTAGAGGAAAAACGGTTTGCGGAAAATTCGCCGACAAAATTTCGGCACTTTGCAAAAATGATTTTGAGCACTGGAATGCAAATCTCAGAGGGGTTGATATAAACCATAACTTTTCTGCAGGTTGGGAGGAGCTTAGAAAGCTTGAAATAGAAAACGGAATATACGGTCCCGCTGCTACAAGATTCGGAGGCTTTAAGCCCGAAAGCGAGCCCGAGACCTTAGCACTTACCGAGCTATGCAGAACTATGAGAATCCGTCACGCCGTAGCGCTCCATTCTCAGGGTGAGGTAATATACTGGAGCTACGGAAAAAATAATCCTTATAGAAGCCGTCAGATGGCACAGATAATGGCAACCTCCTCAGGCTATGCTCTTGATTATCCTTTGGGCCTTGCTTCGGGCGGGGGATTTAAGGATTGGTTTATTGAAGAGTTTTGCCGTCCCGGATTTACCGTTGAGGTGGGAAAGGGCAAAAATCCTCTCCCTATAGAGGACACCGAGGATATCTATGAAAGAATAAAAGAAATGCTTATGCTGTGCACTATAATGTAGTATATATTATTTTTTATTTTTAATCAATAAATTGAGTTTAAATATTGACAAATACAGAAAAACGAGTATAATTGTATACAATTATACAAAAGGAGCTATCACAGTGTTAGAATTATCAAACAAAACTAATCTATTAGAGCAGGATACATATAAATATTCCTTGCAGGATATAGAGGACCCAAATCTTTACCGTGATTTTTATACATATGCGGATATTCCCAAGGTGGCCTTTAACCATAGAAGGGTGCCTATGGGTATGCCTAAGGATATCTGGATAACCGATACCTCTTTCCGTGACGGTCAGCAATCGGTTGAGCCTTATAGCGTTGAGCAGATAGTTGAGCTTTATAAGCTGTTATCCCGTCTTGGTGGTCCCTACGGAATCATCCGTCAGACCGAGTTTTTTGTTTACAGTAAAAAGGATAGGGAAGCCATTGCAAGATGTCAGGATTTAGGGCTTAAATTCCCTGAGATTACAACCTGGATTAGGGCAACAAAGGAAGACTTCAAGCTTGTTCGTGATTTAGGCATCAGAGAAACGGGTATACTTGTTTCCTGCAGTGACTATCATATCTTCAAAAAGCTTAAAAAGACCAGAAAACAGGCTATGGAGGGCTATCTTTCTGCCGTTGCCGAGGCTTTTGAGGCGGGAGTTATGCCCAGATGTCACTTAGAGGATATAACAAGAGCTGATTTTTACGGTTTTGTGGTTCCCTTTGTAAATGAGCTTATGAAGATGTCGAGGGATGCTAAAATCCCCGTAAGAATACGTGCTTGCGATACTATGGGTTACGGTGTACCTTTCAGTGAGGTTGCCCTTCCCAGAAGCGTTCCCGGTATAATTTACGGATTACAGCATTATTCCGATGTTCCGAGTGAGATGCTTGAATGGCACGGTCATAATGATTTCTATAAGGCGGTTTCCAATGCTTCTACCGCTTGGCTTTACGGCGCATCGGCAGTAAACTGCTCATTACTTGGTATCGGCGAGCGTACAGGTAATGTTCCTTTGGAAGCAATGGTTATGGAATATGCCTCTCTTCGTGGCTCGCTTGACGGTATGGATACCACCGCTATAACCGATATAGCAGAATTCTTTAAAAGGGAAATCGGTTATAATATTCCCCCTATGACCCCCTTTGTAGGTGAGAATTTCAATGTTACAAGGGCAGGAATACATGCAGACGGTCTTTTAAAGGATGAGGAAATCTATAATATTTTCAATACGGAAAAAATACTCAACCGTCCCGCTTCGGTTACGGTTAGTAAAACCTCCGGTCTTGCAGGAATTGCCTATTGGATAAATCAGAATTACCGCTTATCTCCCGAAGAGGCAATAGGCAAAAACGATGAGCTTGTTGTAGAGCTTAAAAAGTGGATAGACTTAGAATATGAGGACGGCAGACAGACCTCCCTTACAACCGTTGAGCTTGAAAGCAAAATTGAGGAGCTGTCGGGCGGTAGATTTAACAGATTATAAAGGAGAAAAAAGCTATGATAGAGCATAAAACTGTTTCCCTTGCAGACCAGGTATTTGACCATCTGGAAACCGATATATTAAGCGGTAAATATAGTCGTGGCGAGATAATAACCGAGAGTAAACTCAGTCAGGAATTGGGTGTAAGCCGTACACCTATTCGTGAAGCTCTGCGTCGACTCGAGCAGGAGCATATAATCGAAGAAACGGGCAAGGGCTCGGTGGTTATCGGCATCAGCGAAAAGGATGTTGACGATATTTTTGTTATCAGAAAACAGCTTGAAACCCTTGCGGCAGGCATTGCGGCGGAGAACCGTACCGATGAGCAGCTTGCAAAGCTGAGAGAGGCATTGGAGCTTCAGGAATTTTATCTTGAAAAGGGCGATGCCGAGCAGATAAAGCAGATGGACAACCGCTTTCATTATATTGTATACCGTTTAAGTGGCAGTACCGTATTTTATGATATTCTGGTACCCTTGCATAAGAAAATACAAAAGTACCGTAAAATCGCCGTTCAAAGCTCGGGTAGAGCTAAGGCATCGGTTGAGGAACATAGAAAAATATACGAGGCAATTGCTTCAGGAAACAGAGCACTTGCCGAAAAATATGTTTTGGAGCATGTGGAGAATGCTTATTCCCATATAAAAAAGAGAGGACAGTAAAGATGGGTTACACTATTGCGCAAAAAATTATAAAGGATCATATGATAAGCGGCGATATGAAGGTTGGAAGCGAGGTCGCTTTAAAGATAGACCAGACCTTAACTCAGGACGCCACAGGAACTATGGCTTATCTTGAATTTGAAACTATGGGACTTAAGAGGGTTAAAACCGAGAAAAGCGTTGCTTATATAGACCATAATACCCTACAGTCAGGCTTCGAGAATGCTGATGACCATAGATATATTCAGTCAGTTGCTGAAAAGCACGGTATATACTTTTCACGCCCCGGTAACGGAATTTGCCATCAGGTACACCTTGAGCGTTTTGGTAAACCGGGCAAAACCCTTATCGGTTCGGATAGCCATACCCCCACAGGCGGCGGTATAGGAATGCTTGCCATGGGCGCAGGCGGTCTTGACGTTGCAGTTGCCATGGGCGGCGGAGCATATTATATCACCATGCCCAAAATGTATAAGGTTAATCTTACAGGCAAGCTTAATCCCTTTGTAAGCGCAAAGGATGTTAGCCTTGAAATACTTCGCATTTTGTCCGTTAAGGGCGGTGTTGGAGCTATAATTGAGTGGGGCGGAGAGGGAATAAAAACCCTTTCGGTGCCCGAAAGAGCAACCATAACAAATATGGGTACTGAACTCGGTGCAACAACCTCAATTTTCCCCTCGGATGAGATTACAAGAGAATTTTTAAAGGCACAGGGCAGAGAGGAGGATTATATTCCTCTTGAAAGCGATAGCGATGCCGAGTATGACAGAATTATTGATATAAATCTTTCCGAGTTAAAGCCTCTTATTGCTTGTCCTCACAGTCCCGATAATATAGTAACCGTTGAATCCTTAAAGGGAACAAAGGTGGACCAGGTTTGTATCGGTTCCTGCACAAACTCATCCTTATTTGATATGCTTAAGGTTGCGGCTTTACTTAAAGGTAAAACAATTAAGAATTCCGTAAGTCTTTCTATATCCCCAGGTTCAAAGCAGGTATTTACTATGCTTGCAGATAGCGGAGCGCTGAGCGATATTATAGCTTCGGGCGCAAGAATATTGGAGTGCGCCTGCGGTCCTTGTATCGGTATGGGCTTTTCTCCAAATTCGGCAGGTGTATCCTTACGCACCTTTAACCGCAACTTTGAAGGAAGAAGCGGAACGGCTGACGGTAAGGTTTATCTTGTTTCCCCCGAAACTGCTGTTGCGGCGGCACTGACGGGTGAGATTACCGACCCGAGACTTTTAGGCGAAATGCCCGAAATTGCGATGCCCGAAAGCTTTAAGATAAATGATAGCGCAGTTATTCCTCCTGCACCTGAGTCTATAGCAGAGAGTCTTGAGGTATTAAGAGGTCCCAACATTAAACCCTTCCCCGAGGCTAAGCCTCAGCTTGATACCTTGAGTGCTGAGCTTGTACTGAAGGTTGGGGATAATATTACTACCGACCATATTATGCCTGCAGGCGCAAAAATTCTGCCCTACCGTTCAAATATTCCTCATCTTTCTCAGTTCTGCTTCGGTGTTTGCGATAAAACCTTCCCCGAGCGTGCCAAGGCTTTGGGTGAGAGTATAATCGTGGGCGGAAGCAATTACGGACAAGGCTCCTCCCGTGAACACGCCGCATTGGTGCCTATGTATTTAGGTGTTAGAGCGGTTATTACCAAGAGCTTTGCAAGAATTCATATTGCAAACCTTATAAATGCGGGAATTATGCCTCTAACTTTTAAAAACCCCGAGGATTATGACAGAATTAATCAGGGCGATAAGCTTACAATGAAGAATATTTTTGCAGGTATGGATTCGGGCGAAATTATGTTAGAGGATGAAACAACGGGCGAAAGCTTCCCCCTTGTTTGCAGCTTTACCGAAAGACAAAAGGATATCTTAAAGGCAGGAAGTCTGCTTCTTTACACAAAGGGTGAATAAAATGGAAAAATATATTGAAAGCGCTGTTGAGCAGTTCAGAACTCTACTTACCGAGCAGATAGCCCGTCAGCAGAGAATGGCAGAGGATAGCGGTGCCACCGATTTTTCAAAGCTTGAAAAAATAGTAATCGGTATTTGTGGCGGTGACGGAATAGGTCCTATTATTTCCGCTCAGTCGGAAAGACTTTTGAGATTTATTTTAAAGGATGAAATCGAAAGCGGTAAGGTTGAACTTAAAAATATTGAGGGACTTACCATCGAAAACCGAATAGCTAAAAATAAAGCTATTCCCGATGATGTTCTCGCTGAAATTAAGTCTTGTAATGTTATCCTTAAAGGGCCTACAACCACATTAAAGGGCGGTACTTTAGAGAGCGCCAATGTTGCAATGCGCCGGGAGCTTGATTTATATGCAAACGTACGTCCCGTTGCTATTCCAGAGCAGAATATTGACTGGACATTCTTCAGAGAAAACACCGAGGGCGAGTATGTTCTCGGTAGCCGTGGCGTTGAAATTCCCGATACTCTTGCCTTTGATTTCAAGGTTACCACCAATGCCGGTACTGAACGAATTGCAAGAGCGGCATTTGAGTATGCTAAAAACAATGGAAAAACCAATGTTGCTATTGTAACCAAGGCTAATATTATGAAAAAGACCGACGGTAAATTTTCGGAAATTTGTCATAAGGTTGCGGCAGAATATCCCGAAATTACTGCTGAAGAATGGTATATTGATATTATGACCGCAAATCTCGTTAACGAGAGAATAAGAAGTGATTTCCAGGTTGTTCTTCTTCCTAATCTTTATGGTGATATCATAACCGATGAGGCGGCTCAGATTCAAGGCGGCGTGGGTACGGCAGGCAGCGCAAACATAGGCGATAAATACGCTATGTTTGAGGCAATTCACGGTTCTGCACCCCGTATGATAGAGGCAGGACTCGGCGATTACGCTAATCCTACCAGTATATTCAAGGCGGCAGAAATGCTTCTTCGTCATATCGGCTTTACCGATAAGGCAGATAAGCTTGGTAAAGCAATCAATTTCTGCACCGAGGAGGAAAAGAAAATAGTTGTAACAGGCTATGAGGACGGCGCAACCTGTAAGGAATTCTCCGATTATTTAATGGAAACCATAGAAAACATGTAACATAAAAATCCGCAACTATTTGTTGCGGATTTTTTTATGTTATTATTGATATTTAAAAGAAATAATAGTATAATTACCTCGTGAATTTTATTCTCGGAGGAGATATAAATGGATTTTAGCAAATTAGAAGAATATTTATCGGGGCTTAGCGCTCACGGAATTCCTGCCTGCGATATTATGGTTATGAAGGACCATAAGCTTTTATACAGAACTATGGCAGGCTATTCTGACTATGAGGGAACAGTTCCCGTAAGCGATAAGGATTTATATAATATCTATTCCAATACTAAGCTTTTTACCGTTGTTGCAACTATGCAGTTAATAGAGCAGGGCAAACTATCTTTAGAGGACAAGTTATGCGATTACATTCCCGCTTTTAAGGATATGACCTTTAAAACAAGAAAGGGAATAGAAAAGGCAACAACCCCTATAACTATTTATCATCTGCTCACTATGACATCGGGACTTAGCTATGATGCGAGTGTGTCTGTTGATAAGGTTATAGCGGAAACAAATAACGAGGCTTCAACTATGGAGCTGATAAATGCCCTCGCTAAGGACCCTCTTTTGTTCAACCCCGGCGAGCGTTGGAAATACAGTAAGAGCCACGATGTTCTCGGCGCTGTTATAGAGGTGGTTTCGGGTATGAAATTCGGGGATTATCTGAAGAAATATATTATGGACCCCCTTGGTATGAAGCATACCACCTTCGATTTCTTTGACTCTTATGTTCAGGAGCATATAAGCGGATTTTATGAGTATGACGATGTAAATCAGGTGGCAAAGCCTCTGCCAAAAACCAATTCTAATTGGAGCAAAAATGCCCAGTGCGGCGGTCAGGGACTTATCTCCTGCACTGAGGACTATATTCTCTTAATGGATGCCCTTGCTAACGGAGGCGTGGGTAAAACGGGCGAGCGCATTTTAAGTGAGGAAAGCATTGAGAAAATTAAAGAGCCTCAGCTCGATTTATTAAAGCAATCTCAATTCATTTTAAGTCATTTTAAAAAGGGATATAGCTATGGTCTGGGTGTGCGCACCCTTATAGATAAAGGTTACGGCGCAAGAACTCCCTTAGGTGAGTTTGCCTGGGACGGTATGACAGGTGGCTACGGCCTTGTTGATACCGAAAATCATATAGCTATCTGCTATATGCAAAATGTATCGGGTTGTTCTTATGCCTGGCATAATGTTTTCCCCGAAACAAGGGATATGATTTATGATATATTGGGTATAGAGTAAAATAAAAACAGGAGTTCTAAACTCCTGCTTTTTTATTCTATAAAGCTTAAAATATCTTCTATAACCTCTGCCTTGCAGGTATCGTTATGTATTTCGTGACGGCAGTCGGGATAAAGCTTAAGGGTAACATCCTTAACTCTGTTTGCCTTTAACTTGTCATAAACAGCCTTAACGCCCTTGCCGTAATCTCCAACAGGGTCATCTTCACCCGAAATTATAAGCATGGGCAAATCTCTGCGAATTTCATAAAACCAGGTTTTGGAGTTAGCAAGGCTTGTCAGCATAATAAGGTCATGCATAGCCGAAACGGTGAAGGGGAAGGTACAGAATTTATCCGATTCGTATTTTTCGATTTCCTCGGGTATTTTGGATAGCCAGTTATACTTAGAGCTATCGTCAAAACGTTTGTTGTATGCGCCAAAAGCCATATTATGAGCTAACCTTGATATATATTTCTCTCCCTTGAGCTTCTTTATCAAAGCGGTAAGACCTATTCCGAAGGGAGCGGCAATATTAGGTCCTCCCGTACCGCAGATAATAAGGCGGTCATAATACTTGCCGTATTTGAGTGCGGCAAGACGGGCTATAAAAGAGCCCATAGAGTGGCCCATAACAATCAATCTTTTATCGGGATATAAAGCCATTACCTGACGCTGAAAAATAAAGGTATCGTCAACAAGCTTTTCCCAACCCTTTTCGCTGGCTATAAAACCGAGCTCACTATCATCCTTGGCCGTATTGCCGTGACCAAGGTTATCGTATCCGAAGCATACAAAGCCTGCTTCGGCAGCAGCGCTCATTATATGGTCATAACGGGCGATATGCTCGGTCATGCCGTGAATAATATGAAAAAGGCCTTTAATATCTCCCGAGGGTACATACATAACGCCCGAAAGCTCGTGAATTCCGTCAGAGCTCAGCGTTCCAACCTTTTTAATTTCGTAGCTCATATATTATCCTCCGTGTAAAAGCATTTTGTGGATTTAATTGCTCTTTTCCATCCGTTTTTAAGCCCTATTCGCTCATTTTCCGTAATGGAGGGGGAATAAGTTTTTTCCTTAACGGATGATACCAGTATATCCTCTTTTTTCCAGAAATCAACAGCCAAACCTGCAAGTAAAGCCGCACCTAAGGCAGTGGCCTCCCCACAGTCGGGACAGGTTACATCTATTCCCGAAATATCTGACTGGAATTGCATAAGGAAATTGTTTGCGGCGGCTCCTCCGTCTGCCCTGATATTTCCAATATCTATTTCGGTGTCTGCCCTCATAGCACTTATAAGGTCATCCGACTGATATGCTATGGATTCAAGGGCTGCCCTTACTATGTGGTTTTTATTGCTTCCTCGGGTTAATCCGCAAATGGTGCCCCTTGCATACATATCCCAGTAGGGAGCGCCAAGTCCTGCAAAGGCGGGAACTATATAAACCCCTGCGCTGTCACTAACCTTAAGGGCGCATTCCTCACTCTCTCGGGAGGTAGCTATAAGACCTAATTCATCCCTTACCCATTGAATTACTGCGCCACCAACAAAAACACTTCCCTCAAGGGCGTAATTAACCCTTTCGTCTTTTACTGTTGCGGCTATGGTTGTGAGAAGTCCGTTCTTGCTTTTATAGGGTGTTTCCCCCGTATTCATAAGAAGGAAGCAACCCGTTCCGTAGGTGTTTTTAATGTCACCGGGCATAAAGCATTTCTGACCGAAAAGGGCAGCCTGTTGGTCTCCTGCGATTCCTGCTATGGGAATTTCTCTGCCGAGAACGTTAACGCTGCCGTAAACCTCACCACTGGAGCAAACCTTTGGCAGCATACTTTCGGGTATATCTAAAATTTCAAGGAGCTTTTTATCCCAACAAAGCTTGTTAATGTCGTAAAGCATTGTACGGGAGGCGTTGGTACGGTCGGTTATATGTGCCTTTCCATCGGTAAGCTTCCAAACAAGCCAGGTATCAACCGTGCCGAATAAAAGCTCGCCCTTTTCTGCTTTTTCACGGGCTCCCTCAACATTATCAAGTATCCATTTTATTTTTGTGCCGCTGAAATAGGCATCGATTTTAAGGCCGGTGGTATCGCTTATATAATCCTCAAGTCCTTGGGATTTTAAATCCTCGCATATATCTGCAGTTCTTCTGCATTGCCAAACAATTGCATTATATATAGGCTCACCTGTGTTTTTATCCCAAACAATGGTGGTTTCACGCTGATTTGTGATACCAACCGCCGCTATTTCATCGGGATTAATGCCGCTTTTGGCAACAACCTCGGTCATAGCCGCATATTGACAGGAATAAATTTCCAAGGGATTATGCTCAACAAGGCCCGGTTTTGGATATATCTGGGTAAACTCGTGCTGTACCGATTCTTTTATGTTGAAATCTTTATCAAAAAGGATAGCTCTTGCACTGGTTGTGCCTTCATCAAGGGCAAGGATGTATTTTTTTATCATAGTATTACCCTCGGCACTCTCGGTGAAATTCCGCAAACTATTTCGTAATTAATGGTTTCGCAAATTTTTGCAAGTTCTTCTACTGGAAGCTCTTTTCCAAACAGAATAACCTCATCGCCCATTTTTGCATCGAGGACATCGGAAACATCAACACACAACTGGTCCATACAAACTCTGCCAACAATAGGAGCTTTTTTGCCATTGACAAGAACATATCCCTTGTTGGAAAGGAGACGGGGATAACCGTCCGCATAGCCTGCGGCAACTGTGGCAATTCGCATATTCTTTTGAGCTTTAAAGGTTCTGCCGTAATTTACGGTATCACCTTTTCTTATTTCTTTAACCATTGAAACTACAGATTTCAAGGTCATAACAGGTATAAGATTTTCCTTTAATTTTAAATTATTTGAGGGGGTAAGACCATAAAGTATTATACCGGGACGGCATATATCGAGTCTTTTTTCAACATCAAGACTTGTTGCCGCCGAATTACAGCAATGGCAAAGCTCAGGGGTTAGCCCATTTGCTTTGAATTTTTTAACCGCCTCGGTAAAACGGTTATACTGCTCATCGGTAAAGCCGTTATCTTCGTTATCTACTCTATCTGAGAAGGCGAAATGGGTAAAAATACCATTAAACTCAAGATTTTGAAGCTTTGCTGAAGCAATAGCCTCATCTATTTCACAAAGGGAATTATCCCTGCAATCAAAGCCTATTCTTCCCATACCCGTATCGAGCTTAATATGTATTTTAACCGTTACATTTTTTCGTGTAGCTTCATCCGAAAGGCTTTTGGCATAAACTGAGGAAAAAACTGCCTGAGTAATATTGTTTTCGGCTAAAACGCAGGCGAGCTCGGCGGGGGTATAGCCCAATATTAGAATATCCTTTTTTATACCAAGCTCACGAAGCTGAATAGCTTCATCAATATTGGAAACGGCAAACCAGTCCGCCCCCGCTTTATCAAGAGCAGGAGCAATATCACCTACACTGTGACCGTAGGCGTTGGCTTTAACTACCGCCATAATTTTAGAGCCTTGGCAGTTAGCTTTTATTTCCTTAAAATTATGTATCAGGGCAGTAAGGTCTATCTCTGCCCAGGTTCTGTGTAAAAAGTCCAAATCGCTTTCCACCTTTATATAATATATATTTATTATACCATTTTATTTCGTTTTTGCAATCGATTATTACAAAGTCCTGCAAGTGGTATGCCTATAATACTTAAAATAAGCCAAAAAAATGAATAGAGGGCGCAAATCTGTCCTCCAATATTAAGGGGCATTTTACTGTAATTCCAAACATTTTTCTTGAGTATAATATTGAAAATTATACCGAAAATAAACTCAATGCAGGTAATTATTCCGCATCCTAAAAAAGCCTTTGCAAAAAGGGATAAATTCTTAAATCTTTTGCTTATTTCACTAAAAATAACAAAGCAAATACCACCTGCCGTAAACATACTCCAATGGGTATGTCCACGCCATAGAATTTCAATTATTCCGTACAGACCTCCGCCTATGGAAAAAAGTACAATTTTGCGTTTTTTATCACTCATTTTATCACCCGTAATATTATTGGATGACAAAGCTTTTATATGCAAAAAAGAGATAGGAAAAACCTATCTCTTTTAAAATTAAACATTGAAACGGAATAAAACTATATCTCCGTCATTCATAACATATTCCTTGCCTTCGCTTCTAACAAGCCCCTTTTCTTTTGCGGTTACCATATTTCCGCCGCAATCCATAAAGTCTTTATATGCAATAACCTCGGCTCGGATAAAGCCACGCTCAAAATCAGTATGAATTTTACCTGCAGCCTGAGGAGCTTTTGTACCTGCCGTAATGGTCCAGGCACGAACCTCGGGCTTGCCTGCAGTTAAGTATGATATAAGACCTAAAAGGGAATAGCATTTTTGAATCATTCGGTCAAGTCCCGAACGTTCAAGTCCAAGCTCTTCAAGGAAAAGCACCTTTTCCTCATCGTCAAGACCCGAAATTTCGGCTTCGAGAGCGGCGCATATGGGCAAAATTTCTGCCTTTTCTCTGGCGGCAATTTCCTTAACGGTATTAAAATGAGGGTTATTTTCGATATCCGAAAAATCATTTTCACTCATATTGCAGGCATAGATTACAGGCTTTGCAGATAAAAGTGAGGTAGTACCGAGAATTTCGGTTTCGGCTTCATCAAGAATTTCAACCGAGCGGGCAGGAAGGCCTTGCTCCAAATGGTCGATAAGTCTTTTAAGGAAATCAACCTCAACCGCAAAGGATTTATCTCCCTTTAGAGCCTTACTTGCTTTGTCAAGACGGCGGGTTGCAATTTCAATATCCGAAAATATAAGCTCTAAATTTATGGTTTCGATATCTCTTGCAGGGTCAACCGAGCCCTCAACGTGAATAATATCATCACTTTCGAAGCAACGAACAACGTGAACTATTGCATCAACCTCACGGATATTTGCAAGGAATTTATTTCCAAGTCCCTCGCCCTTTGAAGCGCCCTTAACAAGACCTGCAATATCAACAAATTCGATAACAGCAGGGGTGAATTTATCGGGGTTGTAAATTTCAGCTAATTTCTCCAAACGCTCATCGGGAACGCTTACCATTCCCACATTGGGCTCAATGGTGCAGAAGGGGTAATTTGCCGACTGCGCACCTGCATTTGTTATTGCATTAAATAAAGTGGATTTGCCTACATTTGGCAGACCAACCATACCTAGTTTCATAATTTTATCATCCTTATAAAGTGAATTGTCTAACTAATTATATAACCAAACACTCGCTTTATCAAGAAAAATTTCAAAAGCATAATAAAATACTTTATTTTTTATAAGATATATATTATAATTATTTTGAATAATTATATTCCGAGGTGCAAATTATGAAAACAAAGTATTCAGTGGCGCTTGAGCGTATTATAAACGAATTTCATCTTGAAACTCTTTATATGCCCTGTGATCCAAAGGATATATCGGTATCAACCACCGAAATTAACCGTCCCGGTTTGCAAATGGCAGGTTATTATGAGTTTTTTGATGCTGACCGTATTCAGATTTTCGGAAAATCCGAGCAAAGCTTTTTAGATAGATTTACAGAGGAAAAAGCCGAGCAGAGATTAAGAGACTTTTTCTCTAAAAAGCCGTCTGCGGTTGTTATAGCAAGAAATCTCAAAGTGGGAGAAATGTATATAAACACTGCAAAGGAATATGGCGTTCCTCTGCTTCGCACAGCAGATTCAACCTCTGATTTCACATCGGCTCTCATTGCCTTTTTAAATCTTCATTTAGCTCCGAGAGTAACCCGTCACGGCGTTTTGGTTGAGGTTTACGGTGAGGGTATATTGTTACTTGGTGAAAGCGGTGTCGGTAAGAGCGAAACGGCTATTGAGCTTGTAAAGCGTGGTCACCGTCTTATTGCTGACGATGCGGTTGAAATTCGCAAGGTATCAAATAAATCCCTCGTTGGTACAGCCCCCGATAATATAAGGCATTTTATCGAGCTTCGAGGAATAGGCATTATTAATGCCAGCCGTATTTTCGGTGCAGGTGCTGTTAAGCTTACCGAAAAAATAGATTTGGTTATAAATATCGAGCCCTGGGATGTCAATAAGGTTTATGACAGAATGGGACTTGAAAGTCAGACTACCGAAATACTTGATTTAAATATTCCGTCACTTACAATTCCCGTTAAACCGGGAAGAAATTTGGCGGTTATAATTGAGGTTGCAGCAATGAACAGCCGTCAGAAAAAACTGGGCTACAATGCGGCTGAGGATTTACTGCAGAAGCTGGGTATGATGGATGATACCCCTGCACCCACAGTTGAAAAAAATGTAGAACCGTTTTAGCTAGGAGAATAATTAATGTACAGACTTGGTATTGATTTAGGCGGCACAAATATAGTTGCCGGTGTTGTTGATGAAAATTATAAAATTATAGCAGTAGGCAAGCGCAAAACCAACACGCCAAGAAGCGCTGAAAGTATTGTTGACGATATGGCAGCCGCAACCTTTGAAGCTATAGAAAAGGCAGGACTTAAGATAGATGATATAAAGTCCTTTGGTGTGGGAACTCCCGGCTCAATAGACCCTCAGACGGGAATAATTCCGTATTCAAACAATCTTGGCTTTGTGAATTTGCCAATAGTAGATATGCTTGAAGAGAGAACGGGCAAAAAATTCTATATTGAAAACGATGCCAACGCGGCGGCATACGGAGAGTATATCGCAGGAGCAGGCAAGGGAGCACAAAACTTTATTGCCATAACCTTAGGTACCGGCGTTGGCGGCGGAGTTATTATAGACGGCAAGATATATACAGGCTCAAATTATGCCGGCGGAGAATTAGGACACACCGTTATTAATATGGATGGTGAATATTGCACCTGCGGAAGAAACGGATGTTGGGAGGCATATGCCTCTGCTACCGCCCTCATTCGCCAGACCAAGCAGGCGATGATTAGATATCCTAACAGTATTATGTGGCAGATGTGCAAAGGAGATATTAATGCGGTTTCAGGTCTTACCGCCTTCGATGCTATGCGCAAGGGCGATGAGGCAGGAAGATTCGTTGTTGATAAATATATCCATTATATTGCTGTTGGTATTTCAAATGTTATAAATGTTTTTCAGCCCGATATTGTATGCATAGGCGGAGGTGTTTCCAAGGAGGGAGATACCCTTATCGTTCCTATCAAAGAGTTTATTGACGGCGAAAACTATGCCCGTAACAATAAAAAGCAAACCGTTGTTAAAACAGCGGCTTTAGGCAACGATGCAGGCATAATAGGTGCCGCATATCTGGGGGATTTATATGAAGCTTGATTTATTCAAAAAGGCTTTGGATGAAAAAGGGATAGAGTACAAAACCCTTGAGCCTATGAAAAACCATACAAGCTTTAAAATCGGCGGAAAGGCCGATATATTCCTAAAGGTTAAGGATATTTCCTCCCTTAAATACGCTATTTTCTCTGCAAAGGAAAATGATGTTCCCGTATTCATTCTCGGCAAGGGTTCAAATCTTCTTGTTTCGGATGAGGGAATAGAGGGTGCGGTTATAAGCCTTTTAGGTCTTGATGAGATTTCTGCAGAAAACGATAGGATAAGCTGCGCCGCAGGCGTTCCTCTTTCCTCCCTTTGCCGTTTTGCAAGGGATAATTCCCTTGCAGGGCTTGAATTTGCATACGGAATCCCCGGTAGTGTAGGGGGAGCGGTGTATATGAATGCAGGGGCATACGGCGGCGAAATGGCCGATGTGCTGGAAAGCGTTACTTGTATGGATAAGGATGGTAACATATGCGAGATATCCGCAAAGGATATGGAGCTGGGTTACCGAAATTCTGTTTTTATGAAAAACGGAATGATAGTTTTAAGTGCTAAGCTTAAGCTGAAATCGGGTAAACAGGAGGATATAACCGCCGCAATGGAGGATTATATGAATCGGCGTTTATCTAAACAGCCCTTGGAATATCCAAGCGCAGGCAGCACCTTTAAAAGACCTGAAGGTTACTTTGCCGGAGCGCTTATTGAGGAAAACGGATTAAAGGGTATGAGCGTTGGCGGAGCTATGGTAAGCGAAAAGCACGCAGGCTTTGTAATAAATTATAAAAATGCAAGCTGTAAGGATGTAAAAGAACTGATAAATCGTATATCAGAGTGCGTTTTTGAAAATAACGGAGTTAAGCTCCAAACGGAAGTTATATTTGTTGGGAGATAATTTTTAGTATGGATTTGCTGATAGTAACAGGAATGTCGGGTGCGGGAAAATCTCAGGCGGCAAACGCCCTTGAGGATATGGGATATTACTGCGTTGATAATATTCCTCCAACCATAATTCCTGCCCTTGTAAATCTTTCCTCAAGAGAGGGAAACACCCTTAAAAAGGTGGCAATCGTAACCGATATAAGAGGCGGAGATATGTTTGCCGATTTAAAGGATATCCTTTCTCAGCTTAAAAAACAGGAAATTGAATACAAAATAATTTTCATCGATGCAGATGATAACGTTCTTGTACGCAGATATAAAGAAAACCGCCGAAAGCATCCACTTTCTGAAGGAATGGTTTCAATATCCGATGCGGTGCGGGAAGAGAGAAATCGCCTCAGAGAAATAAGGGCCGTTTCGGATTATGTGGTGGATACCACATATATTTCTATTTCGCAGTTAAAGGAAAAACTATCGGATATTTTCGGTATGGGAGTAAACAAATCCCTTAATATACAGTGCAAATCCTTCGGATTTAAGTATGGTGCTGATACGGAGGCGGATTTGGTTATAGACGTAAGATGTTTACCGAATCCCTTTTATGTTGAAGAATTAAAGAATAAAACCGGCCTTGAAAAGCAGGTCAGAGATTATGTGCTTTCAACCGATGAAAGCAGGCAGTTTTTTGATAAATTAGCAGAGTTTATCGATTGCGCAGTACCCCTTTATTCAAAGGAGGGCAAAAGTCAGCTTGTAATTGCCTTCGGGTGTACTGGAGGAAAGCACCGCTCGGTAACCTTTGCGCAGCTTATGTGCAAGCGTTTAACCGAAAAAAATTATAACTGCAAAGCAATACACAGAGATATACACAAATAACGAGGATAAAGAAATGTCTTTTTGCGTTGATGTTAAGAATGAATTAGCATCCCTTAGGGTGTCGGGCTGTTGCAGACCGGCTTTAGCCTACGGGCTTATGCTTTTCAGCCGTTCCTTTTCTTATAAAAGGATGGCAATTCAAACAACAAATCTCAATATGGCAAAGCTTTTTTGCGAGCTTGCCCGTAAGGTTTACGGTGCAGATACCGTAATAACCGAGGGAGGAAACAGCCGTATTACATATAGAGCCGAGATTTCCTCCGATGCGGATAGATTAAAGGTTTTAGCATCGGTGGATTTTGGTATAGAGGATGGGGTTATAAACACATCGGTTTTCAACCGAGAGTGTTGTGCCGCCGCATTTTTGAGAGGGGCCTTTTTAGCCTGCGGCTCATTGAGCGATCCCGAAAAGGAATATAGGGCAGAATTTCTTGTTAAAACAAAAGAAAATGCCGATAGTCTTATTGAGCTTTTAATGGAATTCGGGATTTCCGCAAGAATTTCAAGCCGAGGAAAATACTCGGTGGTTTATATCAAGGAAAGCGGTATGATAGAGGATTTACTGACACTTCTCGGTGCATCCAACGTAAGCCTTGATATTATGAATACTAAAATAGTTAAAAGCGTTAAAAATAATATTAACCGCCGAGGAAACTGCGACAGCGGAAACATTTCCAAAACGGTTGAAGCTTCGATAAATCAGCGCAGAGCAATAGAACATTTAAGGAAGATAGGTATGCTTTCTTCACTGCCCTTGGAGCTTCAAAATGCGGCAGAGCTTAGAAGTAAATATCCTAACAGCACATTAAAAGAGCTTTGCAAACTATCAGAGGAGTCTATAACCCTTTCGGGGCTTAATCACAGACTTAAAAAAATCATAGAAATTTACGAAAATTTAAGAAAATAAAAAGGGAGGGAACGGTAATGGATTTTGTTCATCTGCATTTGCATACGGAATACAGTCTGCTTGACGGTTGCTGCCGTATTGACAGACTTATGGATGCCGCAATAAGCAGAGGTCAGAAAAGCATTGCCGTAACCGACCATGGCGTTATGTACGGCGCAATAGATTTTTACAAGGCGGCGAAGGCAAAGGGAATAAAGCCCATTATAGGCTGTGAGGTGTATGTTGCCCCAAGAAGCCGTTTTGATAAGGAAAAGGCACTGGATAGTGAATATTCCCACCTTGTGCTATTATGTGAAAATAACGAGGGATATCAGAATCTTATAAAGCTGGTATCCTTAGGCTTTACTGACGGATTTTATTCAAAACCAAGGGTAGATAGAGAACTTCTTGAAAGGTATCACGGTGGCCTTATTGCCCTTTCTGCCTGCCTTGCAGGTGAAATTCCCCGTTCGCTTTTAAAGGGGGATTATGAAAATGCTAAAAAAACCGCTCTTTGGTACAAAGATATATTCGGCGAGGGAAATTATTTCCTTGAGGTGCAGGACCACGGTATTAAAGAGCAGCAAATAACAAATCCTCAGATAATAAGATTATCCAAGGAAACGGGAATACCCCTCGTTGCCACCAACGATGTGCATTATATAAACGAAGATGATTATAAAATGCATAAGGTGCTTTTATGTATACAAACAGGAAGAAAGATAAATGAGGACAACCCTCTCGAATTCAAAACCAACGAATTTTATCTAAAATCGGGAGATGAAATGGCAAAGCTGTTCCCCTCAATTCCCGAAGCTATAGAGAATACGGTAAAAATCGCCGAGAGATGCAATGTTGAGTTCGAATTCGGCAAAATCAAACTGCCCTTATTCGATATTGGGGATAAAGACCATTTTGAATATTTTAAAAATAAATGTTATGAGGGAATGTATAGAATTTACGGAGAAAACCCCTCAAGTGAAGTGACGGACAGGCTGGATTACGAGCTTTCCGTAATCAATGAAATGGGATATGTGGATTACTATCTTATAGTTGCGGATTTTGTAAACTATGCAAAGAATAACAATATCCCCGTAGGTCCCGGCAGAGGCTCGGGAGCCGGAAGCCTTGCGGCATACTGTATAGGTATAACGGGAATTGACCCGATTAAATATAATCTGTTTTTCGAAAGATTTTTAAACCCCGAAAGGGTATCTATGCCCGATTTTGATATAGATTTTTGCTATGTAAACCGCCAAAGGGTTATAGATTATGTTGTGGAGAAATACGGTACGGATAGGGTTTCTCAGATAGTTACCTTCGGAACTATGGCGGCAAGAGCCGCAGTGCGTGATGTGGGCAGAGCGATGGATATCCCTTATGCTACCTGCGATAAAATAGCCAAGCTTATTCCTCAGGCTATAGGTATGACCATAAGCAGAGCTATGGAGGGTTCAAAGGAGCTAAAGGGTCTTTATGAAACCGATAGCACGGTTGAAGAGCTTATCGATATGGCAATGGCATTAGAGGGTATGCCGAGACACGCCTCAACCCATGCCGCAGGCGTTGTTATATCGGACAGGCCTATTAACGAGTATGTTCCCTTATCGGTTAATGACGGTGCGGTTGTAACCCAGTATACTATGACCGCCCTTGACGAATTAGGTCTTTTAAAGATGGACTTTTTAGGACTTAGGAACCTTACTGTTATAGCCGATACAGAGAAATTTATAAGAAAACAAAACCCCGATTTTTCCATTGAAAAAGTAGGGTTTGACGATAAAGAAACCTATGAAATGATGGGTAAGGGACTTACCGACGGAGTGTTCCAGTTCGAATCGGACGGAATGAAGAACGTGCTTCGTAAATTCGGTCCTGAAAACATAGAGGATTTAACGGCAATTTTATCCCTTTACCGTCCCGGGCCTATGGATTCTATTCCAAAATATATCCATAACCGCCATAATCCTCAGGATGTTCGCTATGAAACCGAGTTTCTTAAGCCTATTCTTGATGTAACCTACGGTTGTATCGTTTATCAGGAGCAGGTAATGCAGGTTTTCAGAAGCCTTGCTGGTTATTCTCTCGGTAGAGCGGATATTGTTAGAAGAGCAATGTCTAAAAAGAAGCATTCCGTAATGCAAAGGGAAAGAAAGTTCTTTATCCACGGAGAAAAGGATGAAAAGGGAAATGTTTTATGCGAGGGAGCGGTAGCAAGGGGAGTACCCGAAGCCGTTGCCGAAAAAATATTTGATGATATGTCGGCGTTCAGCTCCTATGCTTTTAACAAATCCCACGCCGCTGCATATTCTGTGGTGGCTTACAGAACGGCATATCTTAAATGCCATTATCCCGCCGCATATTTTTCTGCTCTTATGACAAGTATGGCAGATAATGCCGGAAAGGTAGCGCTGTATACCTCCGATTGCAAAAAAATGGGCATAAAGATTTTGCCTCCTAATGTTAACAAGAGTGAGGTTGGATTTACCCCCGATGGAGATAATATACGCTTTGGACTGATGGCTATAAAAAATCTCGGCAGAGGTCTTATAGAAAGGCTGATTGAGGAGCGCAAAAACGGAGAATATACCTCAATGTACGATTTCTGCAAGCGTGTTCACGGCAGAGATTTTAACCGCCGTGCTCTTGAGGGACTAATCAAGGGCGGCGCACTTGACGGACTCGAGGAAAACCGCCGAATGATGATATTCGGTATAGACAGTGTGCTTGCGGCGGTTGACAATGAGAAGCGCTTCGCAGGGGAAGGACAGCTGAGTATGTTCGGAGATATGGATGAGGAAATGGCCTTTACCCTTGAGAAAATGGAAGAAATGCCTAAGGAACTCCTACTTTCAATGGAAAAGGAAGCAACGGGGCTTTATATGTCGGGTCATCCGATGGATGAATATATGGGCTTTGTGAATTCCTCGGGAGCGGCAAAAACCTCGGATATAAATGCTCATAAGTTTGCTGACCGTTCAAGGGTTTGCGTTGTAGGTATAATAAGCGGTCTTAAGGTAAGACAGCTTAAAAATAATAACCTTTTAGCATCGGGTGTTATTGAGGATATTTACGGCTCGGTGGGTATAACAGTTTTCGCCAATGCCTACGGAAGCTATAAGCATCTTTTAACCTCTGGAAAACCGATAATTTTTTATGGCAGAGTTTCGGAAATGGAGGAGCACGACCCCGAAATTATCTGTGAAAGAATAGAAGCGGTTCCCGAAAATGCTAAAAATATAAATGTTAGTCCTAAATATAAAAAGGGACTTTATTTGCGGGTTAAAAATACCGAATGTGAGGAATTTTTAAATTGCCGCAGAATTCTTGCTCAAAATAAGGGTGATATCCCGGTTTTCATTTACTGTACCGATAACGGTAAGCGTCTTGTAGCCCCCGAAAGCTTAAAATTCAACGGAGAAAAGGCGGCTATATCGGAATTTTCCGGTATACTCGGTGATGAAAACGTAAAAATAATATTATAAATGTAAAGAAAAAACTGTTGAATATTGGAAAATATTGTGATAAAATCAGTTTTGATACTTTTTTGGAGATGATAGAAATGAAAACAATAGGTGTTTTGACAAGTGGAGGAGACGCTCCCGGTATGAATGCTGCCGTTCGTGCCGTTGTTAGAACTGCAATAGATAAGGGTATGACCGTTAAGGGAATCCGTTGCGGTTATAACGGACTCATAGAAGGAGATATCATTGATCTTGACGTTCGTTCTGTTTCTGATATTATTCATAGGGGCGGTACAGTACTTTATACCGCAAGAAGTCCCAGATTTAAAACCGAAGAGGGCGTAAATCAGGCTATTGAGAACTGTAAGAAGTTTGGAATAGAGGGTATTGTAGTTATCGGAGGAGACGGCTCCTTCAGAGGCGCACGTGACCTTTCTTTGCACGGAATTCCCTGCGTAGGTGTACCCGGAACTATTGATAACGATATTTCCTCTACTGAATATACAATAGGCTTTGATACCGCTATGAACACAGCTATGGAAATGGTTGACCGTATCCGTGATACTGCACAGTCCCACTTCCGTTGCAGCGTTGTTGAGGTAATGGGAAGAAGAGCAGGCTATATCGCTGTTCAAACAGGTATTGCCGTTGGTGCTACCGCCGTTATCGTTCCCGAAAAGGAATACAACCTTGATGATATTATAAGAAAGATTGAGATTACCAAGGGTACAGGCAAACAGCACTTTATTATCGTTGTTGCAGAGGGTATCGGCGGCGTTGAAGAAATAGCAAAAACCATTCAGGAAAAAACCGGAATTGAATCAAGAGCAACCGTTCTCGGCCACGTTCAGCGCGGAGGCAGACCTACCGTTCGTGACAGAGTTATGGCAACCAGGATGGGCTATGCCGCAGTTGAATTGTTAAGCCAGGGAATAGGCAACAGGGTTATCTGCTTCAGAAAGGGAGAAATACTCAACGAGGATATCTTTGAGGCTCTCAATATGAAGAAGCCCTTTGAGGATAAGATGTACGAGGTTGCAAATACAACTTCTATATAAAATTTAAGACTATTGCACATTTTTCGTGCAATAGTCTTTTTTTATTAAAATTGTCTTTTTAATTTTTGCAATGCGGCGGTTTCTATCCTGGATACATAGCTTCGGGAAATTTTAAGCTTTTTGGCGATTTCTCTTTGAGTAAGCTCTTGGTGACCGTTTATTCCGTACCTCATTTCTATAATCTTAAGTTCCCTTTCATCAAGGCAAACATTAAGATAGATTTTCAGTTTTTGTAATTTAATTTTTTTGTCTATCTCCTCGGCTATATCGCTTTCATCCGCTATTATATCCATAAGGGTTAGGGCATTACCGTCCTTATCGGTATCGATAGGGTCGCTTATATAAACATCCCGTTCTGTTTTTTTCTTGCTTCTGAAATGCATAAGCAGTTCGTTTTCGATACAGCGGGAGGCGTATGTGGCAAGTCTTATACCCTTGGTTGGTTTAAAGGTTGAAATTGCCTTTATTAGTCCAACAGTTCCTATGGATATAAGGTCATCCTGGTCACAGTCGGGAACATAGTATTTTTTAACTATATGGGCAACAAGTCTAAGGTTATGCTCAACCAATTTGTTTCTCGCATTAAGGTCACCTCCACCACTTTTTTCAAGAAGCTCTCTTTCCTTTGAGGCAGAAAGGGGAGGGGGAAAGGAGCCTGCCCCCGTAACGTGAAGAGCAAAATAAAATATTTTCGAAGCAAGCTCAAGTAAAAGACTTAAAAACATAAAAAAACCTTCTTTCATAAAAATATATGAAAGAAGGTGCTTGTATAATGAAAATTATCTTATTAGTGCGGTGGCGGCAACAGTGCCGTCCTCTTTAAACATACCTATTTCAAAAGCGCTTTCATTTTTTCTGCAGTAAATCTTAATGTTTTCTCCCTCGTAGCACTGATTTCTGAAATGAATTTCAACCTCGTTTATGTTCATTTTTGAAAGCTCATCACAGGAAAATGCTCCGAAAAGAATTCTTGCATAAACTGCATTGTTAAGGTGCTGACCTAAGTCAATATCGGTGGAGCGTACCTTATATGTATCAATTACGGGACAACCCTCAAAATCCTCTGAAATTTTAGAAAAGGCCTCCTCGCAAACGGTATCCTCGCAGTGAATTATTCCTTCGGGGTAAACCTCGCTTGGTCTGCAAGGCCGTCCCGAATTTATATCTATTATTGCCCACTCGGTTTTGCCCTCGGCAAGGATTTCACCATCTTTTTCCAAGGTATAATAGCGGTTACATCTGATTCTGCCGGGCTTTTCAGGCCATGTGGCGGCGGTTATTTCTTCGAGAACTTCAGGTAACTTATGGATTTTTATTTTTGTTTTAGCCGTAACCCAGAAAAGTCCCTTTGGCGATAATTTATCGGCTCCAACCCCTATTTCATTTCCGTGCTCAGTGGCAAGGTCCATAAAAGCGGAAAAGACCGAAGGTATACTCATTTTAGAGGTGTTGTCACAAACACTGGTTAACACCTTCAACTGTTTAGATAATTTGCAGCTCATATTAAAAATTCCTTCCTGTATTTCAGCGGAGTTGTGCCCGTTTCTTCCTTGAATACACGGTTAAATGTTCTAAGACAGTCAAACCCTGATTCCAGGGAAATATCAACTATGCTTTTATCGGTGTTTTCAAGAAGCTCTTTTGCGTAATTAATTCTTAAAAACCGCACATATTTTACGAAATTTATCTTAACCGAAGAATTAAAAAGCTTAGAAACTGCAAACCTACTGATGCCGAGACTTTCACCCACACTGTCAAGAGATATAGGCTCCTTATAATGCTCAAAAACGTGGGTAACCGCTCTAACTGTAAGATTAGCCTTGAATTTTTTTGTGTTTGTTTTGAGATTAAGCAGAGGTATGGTCCTTGCAAAAATAAGGGAGACTATTGCTTTGATTAAGGCGGATTTACCGTCATTTTCGTTAAGACCGATAAGCTCGTTCATAAGTCCTCCGATATCATCGGGCAAATCCTTTGCCTTTATAACGGGAGGAGAGGGGTGCATTTCAAAAAGCGTCTTATAAAAATCTGCCGATTCCTCCATACGAAATATTGCAAGGGAATAATCGGTTGTTTCCGAAAGGGAGGTATAGCCGTGGATAGTACCCGGAAAAATAACGGCAATATCGCCCTGTTCTAAAACAAAATCCGTATCGTGACAGTTAAGTTTTAATTTCCCTTTATTTATATACAAAAATTCGGGGGAAAGATGCATATGTAAGGGGAATGTAAAAAATATGTTTTCTCTGCGAGATTGCAAAATAGTGGTTCTGTGTTCGAAAAAAGGGTTCATTTTTAACCTCCTTTTGCAAGAAATGTCTATTTTAGTATATTATATGTCGAGAAAATATCGGTGTCAACAGTTATAATTAAAATGTAGAAAAATATTTGGAGGTTTTTTATATGGAATTTTATAAAGGAATTGGAAAAATCAAATATGAGGGAAAGGCAAGCACTAGCCCACTTTCCTTCAAGTTTTACAACCCCGATGAGGTAATTGCGGGTAAGACTATGCGTGAGCATCTTCGCTTTGCAATGTCCTATTGGCATACAATGTGTGCAGAGGGAACCGATATGTTCGGTGTAGGAACAATAACCAAGGATTACGGTGCAACCGATCCTATGGAAATAGCAAAGAACAAGGCTTATGCCGCATTTGAATTAATGGATAAGCTTGGTATTGATTATTACTGCTTCCACGATAGAGATATTGCCCCCGAGGGTGAAACTCTTGCTGAAAGCAATGCAAGACTTGATGTTATTGCAGACCTTTTGGCAGATTTGCAGAAAAAATACGACAAGAAGCTTTTATGGGGCACAGCAAACTGCTTCGGTAATAAGAGATATATGCACGGCGCAGGTACTTCCCCCAATGCTGATGTTTTTGCTTTTGCTGCAGCTCAGATTAAAAAGGCTGTTGAGATAACCACAAAGCTCGGTGGCGAAGGCTACGTGTTCTGGGGAGGCAGAGAAGGCTATGAAACTCTGCTTAACACCAATATGGCACTTGAACAGGATAATATGGCAAGACTTATGCGCCTTACTGTTGATTATGCCCGTTCAATCGGATTTAAGGGAGATTTCTATATCGAGCCCAAGCCCAAGGAGCCCACAAAGCATCAGTATGATTTTGATACCGCTACCGTACTCGCTTTCTTAAGAAAATACGGTCTTGATAAGGATTTCAAGATGAACATCGAAGCAAACCATGCAACCCTTGCTGCGCATACCTTCCAGCATGAGCTTCGTGTTGCAAGGGATAACGGAGTCTTCGGCTCTATAGATGCAAATCAGGGCGATATGCTCCTCGGTTGGGATACCGACCAGTTCCCCACCAATGTTTATGAAACCGCTATGTGTATGTATGAGGTAATCAAGGCAGGCGGATTTACTAAGGGTGGTCTTAACTTTGATGCTAAAACCCGTCGTGGCTCCAACACTGCCGAGGATATTTTCTTAGCTTACATTGCAGGTATGGATGCTTTTGCTTTAGGTCTTCGTATAGCTGATAAGATTATTGCTGACGGTAGAATCGATAATTTCGTTGCCGAGAGATATGCAAGCTATAACAGCGGTATTGGTAAAAAAATTGTTGATGGCGATGTAACTATGGAAGAGCTCGAAGCTTATGCTCTTAATATGGGTGACGTTAAAACCAATATTAGCGGCAAGCAGGAATATCTTGAGAATGTTATAAACCAGATAATGTTTTAAGGTGATAAAATGACAATCGAAAAGGCAAAACAAAAGGCAAGAGAAATAGTTTCGCAAATGACGGTTGAAGAGAAGGCTTCGCAGCTTTCTTATAATTCTCCTGCTATTGAGAGGCTTGGAATTCACGAGCATAACTGGTGGAACGAGGCCTGCCACGGTGTTGCTCGTGCAGGCACAGCCACGGTATTTCCTCAGGCAATGGGTATGGCGGCAACCTTTAACAGTGAGCTTGTTCACAGTGTAGCTGAAGCTGTATCCACCGAAGGAAGAGCTATGTATAATAAATCTGTTGAGTTTGGGGACAGAACAATTTATAAGGGACTTACATATTGGACACCCAATATAAATATATTCCGTGATCCCCGTTGGGGAAGAGGTCAGGAAACCTACGGTGAGGACCCCTTCTTAACCGCAACTTTAGGAACTCAGTACATAAAGGGATTACAAGGAGAGGGCGAATTTTTAAAAGCTGGTGCGTGCGCTAAGCATTTTGCCGCCCACTCGGGTCCCGAAAAGCTACGCCATGAGTTTGATTCAAAGGTTAACGATAAGGATCTTTTTGAAACCTATCTTCCTGCCTTTGAATGGGCTGTAAAGGCAGGAGTAGCAGGCGTTATGGGCGCCTATAACAGAACTAACGGTGAGCCTTGCTGTGCAAGTCCCAGACTTATCGGTGAAATCCTTAGAAAAGAGTGGGGATTTGACGGATATTTTGTTTCCGACTGTTGGGCTATAAAAGATTTCTATAACGGCCACAAATATGTAAATACCGTAGAGGAGGCGGCGGCAGCAGCCCTTAAGAACGGTTGTAATCTTAATTGCGGAGATACCTATATTCATTTGATGGAAGCTTACGAACAGGATCTTATAACTGAAGAGGATATAACCGAGGCAGCAGTCCGTGCCTTTACTACCAGAGTTCTGCTTGGTGAATTTGAGGAGGAGCGCCCCTATGCGGATGTACCTTATAGCGCTATTGACTGTGATGAACACCGCCAGCTTAATCTCAAAGTTGCCAGAGAATGTGCCGTTCTTTTAAAGAATGAGGATAAATTCTTGCCGCTTAATCCTGATAAAAAGCAAAGCATAGCGGTAATCGGACCAAATGCACTTTCTGTTGTTGCTTTAGAGGGTAATTATAACGGACACGCTTCGGAAAATATTACTGTGGCTGACGGAATTCGCAGAGTGTTTAAGGATTCGAGAATCAAGGTATCAGGTGGTTGCGAATTATACGATACAACCCTGGAATCCAACGAGCTTGGAGAATTTAATTTCCTTAAATTTGAGGCGGCTAAAATTGCTGAGCAGTCAGATATAACTATTCTTTGCCTTGGTTATGACCGCACCGTTGAGGGAGAGGAAATTGATATTGACGATGATGTGTTTGAGGGTGGAGACAGACGTAATTTAAGTCTCCCACAAACTCAGCGTCAGATGGCAGAGCTTGTTTGTGATTACAGTGATAATGTTATAGTTGTTGTAATGAGCGGAAGCGCTGTTGATATTGGTGAAAAACTTAGAAATCATGCAAAGGCTATAATTCATGCCTGGTATCCGGGAGCTCAGGGTGGACTTGCTCTCGCACAGCTTATAGCAGGTCAATATTCACCCTGCGGAAAGCTTCCCGTAACCTTCTATGGAAACGATAATAAGCTGCCACATTTCCACGAGTATTCAATGGAGGGCAGAACCTACAGATACATTAAGGAAAAGCCGGTGTATCCTTTTGGCTACGGACTTACCTATTCAAACGTTGAATGTAAAGATTTTATCGTTGCTTTAGAGGACGAAAAGGTGTACAATTTGAGTGTAACCGTAGAGAATAAAGGCAGCTTTGATGTAACCGAAAAAGTTCAGATTTATGCAAAATACAGTGATAGCAGAACCTCAACCCCTAATTTCCAGCTTTGCGGAATTAAGGCTGTGGATATTAAAAAGGGCGAAAGCAAAACTATTCAAATAAATGTGGATAAATATTGGGTGATGGCGGTTGACGAAAAGGGTAACCGTATTGAGCCTGACGGTGAAATTCTCTTTTATGCGGGAACTCATCAGCCTGATGAGAGAAGTAATGAACTGTGCAGTAATAAATGCTTGAAAATTAAGGTGAAATAATGAAATACGTAATTGGAATTGATCTTGGCACATCGGGTACAAAAACCGTGCTTTTTGATGAAAAGGGCAAGGTAATTGCTTCAAGTACAGTTGAGTATCCTATGTATCAGCCGCAAAACGGTTGGGCGGAACAGAATCCTGAAGACTGGTGGAATGCGGCAGTTAAAACAACAAAATCGGTTATTACCGAGAGCGGCATTTCAAATGATGATATTGTAGGCGTTGGTATTTCGGGACAGATGCATGGTCTTGTTATGCTTGACAGCAACAACAACGTTATTAGAAATTCAATTATCTGGTGTGACCAGAGAACGGCCGCCGAGTGTGAGGATATTGAAAATGCGGTGGGTAAGAAGCGTCTTATCGAGATAACCGCCAACCCCGCACTTACAGGCTTTACTGCATCCAAAATTTTATGGGTTAGGAAAAATGAGCCTGAAAATTATGCTAAGTGTGCTCATATTATGCTTCCTAAGGACTATGTAGGCTTTATGCTTACGGGCAATTATGCAACCGATGTTTCGGATGCATCGGGAATGCAGCTTTTGGATATTAAGAACCGCTGCTGGTCGGATGAGGTTCTTGAAAAGCTTGATATTGATAAAAAAATGCTCGGTACGGTTTATGAATCTCCCGAGGTGGCAGGTTGTATAACCGAAAAATCCGCCGAGCTTACAGGTCTTAAAGAGGGTACAATAGTTGTTGCAGGAGCAGGCGATAATGCTGCTGCGGCTGTGGGCACAGGAACTGTTAACGATGGAGATGCCTTTACCACCATAGGAACCTCGGGTGTTGTTTATGCCCATACCAAAGAGATGAGTGTTGATATGTCAGGTAGGGTACACACCTTCTGTTGCGCTGTACCTAATGAGTGGCACGTTATGGGTGTTACTCAGGGCGCAGGTCTTTCACTCAAATGGTTTAAGGAAGAGTTTTGTCAGGATATAATCGATAAAACAAAGGCAAACGGTGGCAACCCTTATGCACTTATGGATGATGAGGCGCAGAAATCGGGAATAGGAGCAAGAAGACTTCTTTTCTTACCATATTTGATGGGAGAAAGAACTCCCCATCTTGATCCTAATGCAAGAGGCGCATTTATAGGTCTTTCGGCAATTCATAACCGTTATGATATGATAAGAGCGGTTATGGAGGGTGTAAGCTATTCCCTTAAGGATTGTCTTTCGGTTTTATCCGAAATGGGTGTTAAACCTAAAAAAATGCTGGCCTGCGGCGGAGGAGCTAAAAGTGACCTTTGGAGAGGTATGCTCGCTGATATCTACGGTATGTCTATTTCAACTATAGAGTCAAGCGAGGGTCCTGCTTTAGGTGTTGCTATTCTTGCCTTGGTTGGCGCCGGTGTTTACAGTGATGTTAAAACCGCTTGCGCAGAAATTGTGAAGCTTAAGGCAACTAAGGAATATAACACAGAGAACAACGAAAAATATTCTTTCGTTTACAATATTTATAAAACGTTATACAGTCATCTAAAAGAGGACTATAAAAATCTTGCACAGTTAAAAGGAGAGTAATTATGGCTACTAAAATGTCGATGGCTGATTTACAGCTTGTAGACTATGAGGGTGAGGATACCCAAAAGGTTGCAGTTCTTGATGAGCCCTTTAAAATGAGCATTCAGAATGCTAAAATACCCGTTCCTGCGGATAACGAGGTAAGGGTTAAAATAAAGTGGGTTGGTATTTGCGGTTCTGACCTTGAGGCATACAGAGGCACCCGTGCACCCGAATTTGTATCCATACCCGCCCGTCTCGGTCACGAGGTTTCGGGTGTTATAGATATGGTAGGAGATAAGGTGGTTGGTGTTAAGGTTGGCGATAAGGTTACCTGCCGTTATGTATGGGGCGCATTTGCCGAATATATAGTTTGTAAGCCCTTTAACGTTAAGGTTTTACCTCCCGATTTCCCCATGCTCGAAATCAGTCCTATCGAGGTTCTGCCCGGTATTATCCATGCGGCAGAGCTTGGTAAAATTGACCAGACCAAAAATGTTCTTATTATGGGACAGGGTGTTAGCGGACTTATTATGACTCAGGTTGTATCCCAGTTCAGTCCTAAAAACCTTGCAGTTACCGATTTGAGTCCAAGAAAGCTCGAACTTGGTAAAAAGTACGGTGCTACACATACGTATTTGCTTCCCGATAAGGATGCGGCAACAATGGATTATGCGGGAAAGGATTTCCCTGATGGTTTTGATGTTGTTATTCCCTGTCTCTTAGAGGGAGACGGTGTTATAGATGCTATGGAATGTGCCGCAATGTGCGGAAAAATAGTTATGTATGGATGTATCGGTGTTTGCCGTAAACCCATAGATTTCTTCAAGGCTCACAGAAAGCGTCTTGAATACTATCTTACAGAGCCTCGCCGCGATATCGATATGAGAAGATACTTTGAGGAGGGTGTTCAGATGGTTATGGATGGCATGGTAAATACCAGCGAAATGATAACCCATAAATTCCCCCTTGATAAGATAGATGAAGCATTTGCGCTTCGTAACAATAGCCCTGAAGGCACCATTCACATTGTTATTGATTGCGAAAGGAAGTAATATAAATGCAGAAAATTTCACTTAACGGATTTTGGGATGCAAGGATAGACCCCGAGGAAAACGGTCTGGCGCAAGCGTGGTTTAAAGAGCCAATAAAACCTGACTTTAAGGTTAAGGTGCCCGGTTGTATTCAACAGCTGGATAATTTGGTTGAAGAATATCCGCAGCATATGACTATGCGCAACAGCTATGAGGGTACTTATTTCCTTGAAACCAATTTCGAAACCCCTGAGCTGAGTAAGGGTGAGCGTTGCCGTCTTAAAATAGGTGGTGCGGGACCATCCTGTCATATTTACATAAACGGCGAATATGCCGCTAAGAGCATCTATGCGCTTAATAATATAAATGTTGACATTACGAGTTTCATAAAGAAGGGTAGCAACCGCTTAACCGTTGTTATAACCGAGCAGTATGCCTCATTGATTTCAGGTATGCGTTTTGCAGGAATGAATTGGTCGGGTATACATAGCGAAGCCTTTGTTGAAATCGGCGGTACACTTGAATTTAAAGATACCTATATTGCTCAAAGCGGCGGAAAAGCGGTTTTTGAGGGTGTGCTTATAAACTCAGACACTGCTGATTACAAGGGTAAGATTTGCGTTGATATTTCGGGTAAAAAAGCCGAGAGCGAGGTTTCACTCAAAGCAGGCGAGAGCATAGAAATTTCTATCCCCGTTAATGTTGTTGACTTGCCCCGTTGGTCATATCGTGCACCTAATCTTGTTGAGGTTAAAGCGACTGTTATTGATAATAACGGAGTTGTTATAACTAATGAGTTTAAAACAGGACTTCGCGAAATTAAGGCGGAAGGCGATAAAATCCTTATTGACGGAAATCCAACCTTCTTTAAAGGAACAGGTTCCGAATATTATTCACCAACAATAGCACCCTTAACAGATAGTGAGATTATAAGAAAACGCTTTAATGCTCTTCGGGATTACGGATTTAATTTCTTCCGTTGTCATACCCATGTTCCAACCGAAGAGGAACTTTGCATAGCCGATGAAATGGGCATTATGCTTGATGTTGAATTTGGCCTTGTTTCAAATTTTAATAAAACCACACCTATCGAAAAAGGTATGGAAATGTGGGAAAAGTTTATTCGTCAAAGTCGTAAGCATCCATCAATCGCCGTTTATTGCATAGGTAACGAGGGCTCTCAGCTTATGGTTGATAGTTTAATTGAATGCAACCGAGCAAAGATGGGTTATAACATTATAAAGGAAAACACTCAAAATCAACTTGGTATTATTGCCTTTGGTATGCAGGGTGAGCTTCCTGAATTACCAAACGATTTTGAAACCCCCCACCTTTGGAGCGATAACTTCCTTTGGGCTTATGACGGTTTAACCGATATTCCTTGGGAAGACCTTGGCAGAACCACAGGCGGAAAGCCCTGTGTTATACACGAATACGGCAAGTTCGGTGTTTGGCCCAGCCGTAAAGAAGAAAAGGATTGCACTGTGCCTTACGGTATAAAATCTGACCACGGCACACAAAGTTATAATTGGTTAAAGGAAAACGGAATTGAAGATAGAGAAGAAGCTTTACTCAAAAATTCGAGACGTTCCGCTTCGGATTATAACCGCATCCTTTTGGAACAGGCTCGTTTTATGCCATATGTGAGCGGATATGCACTTTGGACCTTCTATCGCAGAAGTAGCTGTAACGCAGGCCTTTGTGATGACCTCGGCGGCAACTATAACTGCAACCCCGATATCTTCAAAGAAGGTGTAAATGCCGATGTTGCCGTTCTTATGGACAGAGGCTTCTTAAACCGCTCATTCCCCTGTGAGATTGAGCAAAGCATTGCAATTGCCCTTTCCAATTTCGGTATTTGTGATGTTAATGGAAGTATGTGTGTAAAACTTGTTTTGGGTGATACCGTTATTGCGCAGCAGTCGGTTGATTGTGATGCCCAAATGGGTGTTACTAAGAAGGTTTTGGATTTCAAATTTAAAGCTCCCTCCCTCCTTGGCGGAAACAAGGTTTGCTTAAAGGCGGAGTTTAAATGCGAATGCGGAAAGACCTTTAAAAACGAATGGGATTTCTGGTGCTTTGATACTTCTCCCGATAATGAGGCTAAAATTTATCTTCATATCGAGGATATGGCAACCTTCAGGGGTATAAAAAAGACCTTCCCAAATGCTCAGCGTCTATCCTCTGTTGATTCGGTTATTATCGGTTGTCGCAGCTGGAGAGACCCGAAACTTGCCGAAACTGCATCTAAAACTCCGGATATTCTTATAATATCTGACCAATATGATGAGGTTACAAAGAGTTGCATCGATAAAGGATGCAAGGTTCTGATTGTTGATGGCGGATATCTGCCTGATAATTGGATGCTACCGCCTATCAGAGAGGAACTCGGAGAAAGGGATCCCGGAAGATTCTTCTGTTCCTTCCGTGCAGGTTGGTCTTTGGGTAATCTTGTAACAAATATTAATGCCGATAAAATTTTAGGTAAATTCCCCCACGAGAATTTCTGCGATTTGCATTTCTATGATTTAATGCAGTCGGCTCGTATTATGAAGCCTGAAATTATTGAAGAGGTGTTTGGTAATAAGGTTAAGGCTGTTGTAGAGTCCTTCTCCAAAATGCCGGTAGTCAATGAGGCACAAAGCATCGTTCAGGACCCCAATGCAATTAAGGAGCAAAAGAATGTTGCAGTTAAAACATTTAACGCCCGTCAGCAGGGTTATCTTTTAAAGATTAACGACCGTGTTGCCGTTACAACGATGAAGCTTCACGATAATGCATCGGGAATCGGTCTTTTAAAGGAAATAATCAAAAACATATAAATTTTTTGCCCGTCAGAAAGATATCTGTCGGGCAAATTTTACTTCTTTTGGTGAATTTTTTACATCACAGTTTTTCAAGTTGACATTTATCTTGGTTTTGGTATACTGAAAACGAACCAAAAATATTACTTAGCGATGATAACAGAAAATAAATATTATAAAAAGGTGTCTTATATGAGTAACATTGATTACAAGGTCAAAAATGGAAAAATATTAACCGAAAAGGGTCTTCCTTTTGCACCCCGTTGGTTTTGTGACGGCCGAATGGCTATAGAAATTGATAATAAGGGTATCAGTCAGCTTGATTATTTCGGCCCCGAACTTTCGGGTAATTATAGGGTTTTTAAAAAGCGTTTTTGGGATGGAATCTGCTTTTATTTTAACCAAGGCGGGAAAAGAACTGCCCTTAAACCTAAAAAATGTGAGATAATGCCCTTTGGCTTTAAATCAAAGTCAGAAAATTTTGAATACAGTATATATACTGTAAATGACTGCCTTTTTGTCATAGCAAAGCCTGAATTTGACTGTAATTTGGATGTTGAATTTTATGATGATTCTGTTTTCCGCCCCGAAATACATGAATATAAGGGAATAGGTCTTGGCGGCGGTGAAAGAATATGGGAGGAATTCAAACTTGAAAAGGGTGAGCTTCGTTCCTCCTTTACCGAAAATGGCGCTTTAACAAGCCTTGCTTTTTCATCAAACGCTCCTCTTACCTTTAAGCAAACTCCTAAAAATGTTAAATATACCCTAACCTTAAATAATTTAAAGTCAGGGGAGGAAGCCGTTCTTTGTTTGAGCGTTGCTAACGGCGAAACAAAGGATTATAAGGGCTATAAGGAGCTTCTTAAAAAACAATTTGAAAGATATGAAAGGGTGGCCGAAAAAGCACCTGTGCTTAAGTCTAATCATCCGCTTATAAATCAATTTTTTGAACTGGCACCAATGTATCATGAGTCGCTTAAAACCACCGATGTTAAGGGTGCTATAAGGGCTCAAAGCACCCATTATTGGGTGTGGGGTTGGGATAGCATGACCTCGAATAATGCTTGTTTTTATTGGGGTGACAGCGAATTTATGGGCGATATGCTTGAATGCTTTGAAAAGCATGCCCATCCAGAGTACGGTATAGCCCACGCTTTTAATTATAAAATGGAAATGTCGGGAGATACTGCGGCACCCCCTCCGGCACAGGGTATGTACATAACCATGCTTGACCTTTATCGTCTTTCAGGCGGTCAATGGGAAAAATACTATCCTTTTGCTAAGAAGCTTATAGAAACTATTTTTGCAACCGAGGTGGAAAATACGGGATTTTGCAGCGGAACCTCTCTTTATCCCGACCATAGAGCTCTTATAAATGAAACAGGTAATGATATCAGTACCTTTAATAATACTGTTAGCTATTGTGCCGTAAGGTCAATGGAAAAGATAGCAAAAGCGGCAAACGATAGTGAAATGAGTGATAGATGCAAGGCATTTGCTGATAGGATGGCTTCGAATTTCGAGGATATTATGTATAACGAAAAAATAGGCTTTATTGATTCCTCGGTTGAAGCTACAACCTATGAAAAGCGTAATGTTCCCTCAAATAATTCAGTCAAGTGGGAAAACAATTATTGTGGTGAACTTGTAGAAAAAAGAGGCGAGCAATACCTTAAATTCTATGAAGAAAACATTGTATCCCCTGCAGGACTCCGTCCTATTCCCGAATGGAGCGAGTGCTACGATATTGATGCTAATCAGCTCCATTGCTGGTGGATTGTTATGAGTGAGTTTTATACAAGGCTTGTTAATAAATATGACCGTGGGGATTTAGTAAAACAGTATCTTTCCTGGGTTGAGTATTGGACAGAAAAATTAATGTGTCCCGAGGGAATACCCTGTTACGATAACGATGCCGAGGTTCCCTTTGATAACTGGAACTGCCTTTGCGGAATATGGCATGGCTACAGTATGAGAGGATTTTATAATTCATTAGTTCATGCCTTTGTGGGCGTTGATTTTGATGAAAAGGGAATGAATATTTATCCCTATTCCGGCGAGGAGCTCGAGCTTTTGAATCTTCATTTTGGCAAGAAAAACTTCGATGTTAAAATGATGGGAAGCGGAAAGAATATTAAGGATGTAATCCTTAACGGCAAGAGCATTGGAGCAGTTGCGGTAATTCCTTATAATATCTTTAAGGAGAACAATACTGTTGAAGTAATTAGATACTAATAAAAAAGTACTTTACTTTTTTTAAAAACCGTGATATAATACTTAAGCTGCCGTATTCTGGGCTTTGGGCGTCTGCCTTGAGATTAACTCGAGGAACACTCATGACCTTTGGCTCGGTTTACAGGTAAATAATAAAAGGAGTGAAGAAAAATGACTAAAGAAAAGAAGCAGCAGGTAATCGCTGATTACGCTACTCATGAGGGAGATACAGGTTCTCCCGAAGTTCAGATTGCTCTTCTCACTACCAGAATTGATGAGCTCAACGCTCACCTTAAGAACAACGCTAAGGATCACCATTCCCGCCGTGGTCTTCTTAAGATGGTAGGTCACAGAAGAAACCTTCTTGCTTACTTGCAGAAGAACGATATCGAAAGATACCGTGCAATCATCAAGAAGCTCGGTCTTCGTAAGTAATATGTTACATTCAAGGCAGACCGCTTTAATTTCGGTCTGCCTTGTTGTAAATAAAAACGGGATTTTTCGTGTCTTAGCGGTAAATCGAGCACCTGAGGTATCGGATGTTGGATTTATTGCTAACCGAGAAATCTCAAAGAAAAAATTCAAGGAGATAAAAAAGGTATGTTTGAAAATTACAAGGTTTATGAAACTACCCTTGCCGGCAGACCCTTAAAGCTTGAAACAGGCATGATGGCTCAGTTGGCAAACGCTGCAGTTATGGCATCCTATGGTGAAACCAAGGTTTTATGTACAGTAACTGCATCTGCAAAGCCCCGTGAGGGCGTTGATTTCTTCCCATTATCTGTTGATTATGAGGAGAAAATGTATTCCGTAGGTCGTTTCCCAGGCTCTTTCCAGAGACGTGAGGGCAGAGCAACCGATAAGGCAATTCTTGCCTCCCGTTGTATTGACCGTCCTATCCGTCCTCTTTTCCCCAAGGATATGCGTAACGATTGCTCGGTTGTAGCAACCGTTATGTCGGTTGACCCCGACTGCTCACCCGAGGTTGCAGCAGCTATCGGTGTTTCCACCGCTATTGCTATTTCCGATATTCCCTGGGCAGGTCCTATATCCAGTGTTTTTGTAGGACTTGTTGACGGTGAAATTGTTATCAACCCCACATTAGAGCAAAGAGCTGTTTCTGAGCTCACTCTTACCGTTTCTTCAACAGCCGATTTGGTTGCTATGATAGAGGCAGGCGGTAACGAAATTCCTGATGACCTTATGTTTGACTGCATTATGGCAGGTCATGAGGTAAATAAGGAAGTTGTTAAGTTTATAAACGGTATTGTTGATGAAATTGGCAAGCCTAAGTTTGAGTTTGAAACAAGCGATCCTGATCCTGTAATCTTCGAGGAGATGGAAAACTTCTGTATTGAGGATGTTAAAAAGGCTCTCGATACCGATGATAAGCTTGTTCGTGATGCTGCATTGCTTCCTATAAGCAACGCTTTACACGAAAAGTATGATGCTCAGTTTGAAGGCAACGAAGGTAAGATAGATGAAATTCTTTATCTTATCCAGAAGCACGTTGTAAGAAACTGGCTTAAGAATGAAAAGAAGCGTGTTGACGGTAGAGGCATTGATGAAATCCGTCCTCTTGACGCTAAGGTAGACCTTCTTCCCAGAGTTCACGGCTCAGGTATGTTCACCAGAGGTCAGACTCAGGTTCTCTCGGTTGCTACATTAGCACCCGTTAGTGAGGCTCAGAAGCTTGACGGTCTTGATGAAGAGGTTTCAAAGCGTTATATTCATCACTATAATTTCCCCTCATACTCAGTTGGTGAAACCAAGCCTTCCCGTGGCCCCGGCCGTCGTGAGATTGGTCACGGTGCATTGGCAGAACGTGCCCTTGCTCCCGTTATTCCCTCTGTGGATGATTTCCCCTATGCTATCCGTGTAGTATCCGAGGTTCTTTCCTCTAACGGTTCAACCTCTCAGGGCTCTATCTGCGGTTCAACATTGGCTTTGATGGCTGCAGGTGTTCCTCTTAAGGCTCCCGTTGCAGGTATTTCCTGCGGACTTATCACCGGTGATGAAGGCGTTTACGGCGACTTTATGACCATGGTTGATATCCAAGGACTTGAGGATTTCTATGGCGATATGGACTTTAAGGTAGCAGGTACTCATAAGGGTATCACCGCTATCCAGATGGACTTAAAGGTTCACGGTCTTACTCCCGAAATCATCAAGGAGGCATTTGCTAAGACAAGAACTGCCCGTGAATATATTCTTGATGAGGTTATGCTTAAGTGTATTGCCGAGCCTCGTGCTGAGCTTTCTAAGTATGCTCCCAAGATGCTCACCCTTAAGATTAATCCCGAGAAAATCGGTGATGTTATCGGTAAACAGGGTAAGGTTATTCAGTCTATTCAGGAACAGTGTGACTGTACTATCAATATCGAAGAGGACGGTCAGGTATTCGTTTCCGGTCTTGATATTGAAAAGGCAAAACAGGCTGTATCTATTATCGAGCTTATTGCTAATGACCCCGAGGTTGGCGCTGTTTACAGCGGTAAGGTAACCCGCCTTATGACCTTCGGCGCATTTGTTGAAATAGCTCCCGGTAAGGAAGGTCTTGTTCATATTTCCAAGCTTGATGTTAAGCGTGTTGAAAAGGTTGAGGATGTTGTAACTGTTGGCGATCAGGTTCTCGTTAAGGTAACCGAGATTGACGATCAGGGAAGAATCAATCTTTCCCGTAGAGATGCTTTGGTTGAAATCAACGGTGCCGTTGTTGAGGATGATGCCGATGAGGCTCCCCGTAAGGACGATAGAAAGCCCCGTCGTGGTTTCAAAAAGCGTGATAATAAGTAATTAATTTTCGGGGTTGTGTTGAAAGCACAACCCCGAATTTAGTAAGGTGGGTGATTTTTTGCAACTGAAAATTCAGAACGGTATAGTTGAGCTTTCGGGTGAGGCTATACTTAAAGAGATTAATATAGAAATTAACGATAACAGTAAAATAGGCATTGTAGGAAGAAACGGTTGCGGAAAAACCACCCTCCTTAAAACCATTGCAGGGGAATATAGCATAACAAAGCTTGATAGCGATGAAAATACCTTTTTTGCGGTATCAGGCAAGCCAAATATAGGTATGCTCAGTCAGATGACATTTAGCGATGAAAATAAAACTCTCATAGAGGAAATCCGCTCTGCTTATGACGATATTTTAAAGGTGAAATTTTCCCTTGAGGAAGCCCAAGCAAAAATGGAAAGTGAGCAGACGGAGGATAACATTAAGGAATACACCTCTTTGCTCGATTATTTTACCAATTTAGGTGGTTTTTATTTCGAGCGGGAATACGAATCGGCAATAAAGCATTTTGGCTTTTCCGAGGAGGAAAAATACCGTTCTCTAACCGAATTTTCGGGCGGACAGAGAACTAAAATTGCCTTTTTAAAGCTTCTGCTTTCAAAACCTGATATTCTTCTTTTGGATGAGCCTACCAACCATCTAGACATCGAGGCGGTAAACTGGCTTGAAGAGTATTTAAATGAATATAAAAAGGCTGTTGTTATCGTTTCTCATGACCGTATGTTTTTAGATAACGTTGTTAACACCGTTTATGAAATAGAGCACGGCAAAACTACTAAATACAACGGAAATTACAGCAGCTTTACCAAGCAGAAGAAAGAACTTCGTGAGCAACAGAGAAAAAATTACGAGCAATATAAAAAGGAAATCAAGCGCCTTGAGGAGTTGGTGGAAAAATTCCGCTACAAGCCTACAAAGGCGGCTATGGCCCAGTCAAAACTTAAGCAAATTGAGAGAATGATACCGCCCACCCCTCCTGAAAGCTACGATAACCGAACCTTCCATGCTGATTTTGAGCCTGAGGATTTAGGTGTTCAGGATGTTTTATCGGTGGATAATCTCGTAATAGGCTTCGAAAAACCCTTATCCACAGTAAATCTTAAGGTGGAAAGAGGTCAGCGAATCGGTATAATCGGCGGAAACGGACTTGGAAAATCCACCTTTATAAAAACCTTAATGGGAAATATTAAGGCTATATCCGGCGATTATAAGTTTGGTCCACGGGTGAGCGTTGGGTATTTCGATCAGCAGATGGCTCAATATGTATCCGAAAAGAGTGTTCTTGAGGATTTTATGGATACATTTCCTCATCTTAACGATTTCGAGGCAAGAAGCGCTCTTGGTGCCTTTATGTTTTCGGGTGAGGATGTTTTTAAAAGTGTTAATGTGTTATCAGGTGGAGAAAAGGTAAGACTGGCCCTTTGTAAAATATTTAAAAGAAGACCTAATTTCCTTATTTTCGATGAGCCTACTAACCATATGGATATTGTGGGTAAGGAAACCCTTGAGGATATTCTTTTGCAGTATAATGGGACTATAATTTTTGTTTCTCACGATAGATATTTTATTAAAAAAATATCCGATAGCCTCTTGGTTTTCTCACAAGGAAACACACAGTATTTTCCTTACGGATATTCTCAGTATCTTGAATCAGGAGAAAAATCCCAGAAAAGCGAACAGGTAAAAGTGCAAGAGGAACCTAAGGCTAAAAAGAGCTTTACAACTCCCCTAAAGGAAAAAGCAAAAAGAGAAAAAGCCCTTTTAAAATGTGAAGAAAAAATAGCCTTTACAGAGGAAAAAATATTACAAATTAAAAAGGAGCTTTCAATGGAAGAAAATATGTGTGATTACGAAAAATTACAGGAATTATCAAGTGAGCTTGAAGCTGCCGAGGAGGAGCTTTTGGGATTAATGGCTCAGTGGGAAGAGCTTGCTTAAATATATTGTTGACAAATAAATACCGTAATGGTAAAATCATAGCGTAGAACAGGTCTGCGGTGTTTTGCTTGAGGCAAAACTTAAACTGGAATAGAGGTGCAATTCCTCTGCGAACTCGTCGCCGTAATTTGCAAGGTGCTTTTATATGTCACTGTGAAAACGGGAAGGCTAAAGTACTGTTTTCGGATATCGCACAGTCCGGATGAAGCAATAAGTCGGAATACTTGCCACAGATTTTTCAGTACAAAAGCCACGAGTAATTGGCAGTGTACAGTTTGATTTGTTGTCGGGTATTGCGGCGGCAAATACTGCTTTATACTAACTCTTTTGTATTGAAAGGTTTTACAATTCAATACAAAGGAGTTTTATTTTATGAAAAACAAAAAGCTAATTATCATTCTTTGCTCAGTACTTGTAGTTCTTATAGCTGCAGCTGCAGTTATATTTGCTGTAACCCGTCCCGAAACTGATGACGGTAAAAAGGATATTTTGGTTACTATTGAGTATAAGGATGGCGAAGAAAAGGAAATCGAGATTGCAACCGATAAGGAATATCTTGCAGATGCGCTTCTCGAAGAAAAACTGGTTTCAAAGGAAGAATACGATGCAGGATATTACACAGTTATTGACGGTGTAAGAGCCGATTACAATGCCGATGGCGCATGGTGGTGTGTTTATGAGGCAGGGGAGATGACCTCGGTTGGTATGAACGAGCTGCCTGTTGAGGATGGGGATGAATTTGAAATCGTCTACACCCCGGCTTAAAAAGCTTTTCTTGTGGATACTGCTCACATTATTCGGGGGACTTATGTATGTCTCTCAGGTTATAATGGCTTCACTGCCTAATATCGAGATAGTATCACTTTTAATAATAGTTATAGCAAGAAAATTTTCTTATAGGGTTATTTTCTCAATCTATATATTTGTTCTGTGCGAAATTTTAACCTACGGGCTTTCAATGTGGGTTATAAATTACCTTTATGTATGGTTGATATTGGCGATCCTGATATGCCTTATAAGAAAGCTAGATAGTGTTATACTCTATACTTTTGTTTCGGCTGTTTTTGGCCTTGCTTTCGGCACCCTTTGCTCAATTCCTTATTTTATAACCTTAGGATTTGGCGGAGGAATAGCCTACATAGTTAACGGACTTTGGTTTGATATTTTGCATTGTGCAGGAAATCTTATTACAACCCTGTTGCTCTACAAACCGTTGACAAAAGCGTTAGAAAGAGGCCTTAAAGCCTTTATTTAAGGGCGATTCTACCAGCAGTAGAGAAAAGAAATTTTTCTCTACTGCATTTTTCTTTATAATAGAATAAAAAATAATTAATATAGAGTGACAAAGACGGCACATTGGGCTATAATCTAAAACGAAGGCAAAAGCCAACCCAAAAAAGGAGATGCTTTAATTTGAGTTACAAAATAATTACCGATTCCTGCGCCAACCTTACCGATGCACAAATAGAGGAGTATGGCGTTGAAATAATGTCACTGAAATACCGTATGGGTGAAAAGGATTATGATAGCTATATAAAGGATGAAAAAACCGACTTTAGCGTTGTTTATGAAAATCTTCGCAATAAGGAGAAAATCACTACATCCCTTGCAAGCCGTGAGGATTGCGATAAGGTTATCAAGCCAGTTTTAGAAAGCGGCGAGGATGCTCTCGTTCTTTCCTTCTCGTCAGGACTTTCGGGAACCTATCAGAATGTAAGACTTGCCGCCGAGGATTACAGTGAAATGTTCCCCGATAGAAAGATAATTGTTGTTGATACTCTTTGCGCTTCTATGGGACAGGGACTTCTTGTTCATTATGCCGTTAAGCTTAAAAACGAGGGCAAATCTATGGAAGAGGTAGCCGAATGGGTTGAGAATAATAAGCTATCAATCGTTCATAAGTTTACTATCGATGATTTGTTCTTCCTAAAGCGGGGAGGCCGAATTTCTGCAACAAGTGCCGTTATGGGCGCTGCTCTCGGTATTAAGCCGATGCTTCATATGGCGGATGACGGTAAGCTTTATGTAGTGAGCAAGGTTCGTGGTCGAAAGGCCGCAATTGAAGGTCTTGCTGACAGTATTGAGAATAACGCAATTGATATTAAAAATCAGGATGCGGTTTATATCGTTCACGGCGACTGTGAAGAGGATGCTAAAACTCTTGTAGATATTGTTAAGAAAAAATACGGCGTTAAGAATTTTGTAATCAACTGCCTTGACCCCGTTATAGTTTCCCACTCAGGTCCCGGAACACTTGCAATTTTCTATTTAGGAAAAGAAAGATAACAAAAAACAGGTTGGTACAGCCAACCTGTTTTATATTTATAGCCAACCTGTTTTATATTTATATAGTTTACTTTTTTAAAAAAATATAGTAAAATAAATCGAAAAGGCGGTGATGGCATGAAAAAGGTTGTTATAATAGGAGGCGGTGCCGCAGGTCTTATGGCGGCGGCGCAGATAGAAAATGCCCAAATAACCCTTGTTGAAAAAAATGACCGTCCTGCAAGAAAGGTTATGATAACGGGTAAGGGCAGATGCAACGTAACCAACAACTGTGATGAAAATACCCTTATTGCCAATGTTCCCAAAAACGGAAGATTTTTATATTCCGCCTTTTCTGCATTTAACTCTCAAGATACAATAGAGTTTTTTGAAAAGAGAGGAACGCCCCTTAAAACCGAAAGAGGGAATAGAGTTTTTCCCGTTTCCGATAAATCGGTGGATATTGTTGATGCCTTGGTAAAGGCGGCTCGTAAAAACGGTACCGAGATAATAAAGGGTGAGGTAAAGGAAATAATAACCGAAAACGGTGCGGTTAAGGGTGTAAGACTTGAAAACGGCGAAGAAATTTTTGCCGATAGTGTTATACTTGCAACGGGAGGACTTTCCTATCCTACAACCGGCTCAACGGGAGATGGTTATAGGATGGCAGGCAACCTTGGACATACCGTTACAGAAATTAAACCCTCCTTGGTGCCTCTTAATATTCACGAGGGCTTTTGCGAAAGGCTTTCGGGATTATCCCTTAAAAACGTTACCCTTACTATATACGAAAAGGATAAGAAAAAGCCGATTTTCTCCGAAATGGGAGAAATGCTTTTTACCCATTTTGGCATATCGGGACCTTTAGTGCTGAGCGCATCGGCTCATCTTAGGTATATGGATAAAAAGGAATATACCGCAAAAATAGATTTAAAACCGGCGTTAAGCTTCGAACAGCTCGAAAAAAGAGTTTTAAAGGATTTTTCAGAGGAGCTTAACTGTGATTTTATAAATTCCTTAGGTGCATTGCTACCTAAAAGTCTTATTCCCGTTGTTGTTAATTTATCGGGTATACCCCCTCGTATTAAGGTGAATCAGATAAGCCGTGAACAAAGGCATAGCTTAATCGAGGTTATGAAAGGGTTAACTATTCATATAACGGGCTTTCGTCCCATTGATGAAGCAATAATTACAAGCGGCGGAATTTCGGTTAAGGAAATTAATCCTGCAACGATGGAATCGAAGCTTATAAAGGGGCTTTTCTTTGCAGGAGAGATAATTGATGTTGATGCCTATACAGGCGGATTTAATTTACAAATAGCCTTTTCAACGGCATATACGGCGGCAAAATCTTGTACTAATTAAGGAGAAAGAAAATGATTTCAATAGCTATTGACGGACCTGCAGGAGCAGGAAAAAGCACCCTTTCAAGAAAGGCGGCAAAGGCTCTCGGCTTTATTTATGTTGATACAGGCGCTCTTTACAGGGCAGTAGGTCTCAAATTCCTAAAAAGCGGAGCCGATGAAAAGCTTGAGTGTGATATAGAGGGTATTTTAAGTGACACAAAGGTTGATATCCGTTTTATAGATAATGAGCAGCACGTTTTTCTTGATGATAATGATGTTAACGATGAAATAAGAACACCAAAGGCATCTATGATGGCATCTGCCGTTTCGGCGAAGCCACCTGTCAGAGCCTTTTTACTGGAAATGCAAAGACTACTTGCAAAGGAAAACAACGTTGTTATGGATGGCAGAGATATAGGCACTGTGGTTTTGCCTGATGCCACCGTAAAGATTTTCCTTACCGCTTCGGCTGAAACAAGAGCTGAGCGTCGCTATAAGGAGCTTATAGAAAAGGGCAGCGAAGTAACCTACGATGAGGTTTATGAGGATATGCTCAAAAGGGACTATAACGATACCCACAGACCCATTGCGCCCTTAAAGCAGGCTGATGACGCCGTTCTGGCAGACACCTCGGAATGCACATTTGATGAGTCCTTAGAGCTTATTTTGAGTATTGTAAAGGAAAGGCTTGGATAATAATTTGAAGATAACACTTGCAAAAACTGCAGGATTTTGCTTCGGTGTTAACCGTGCAGTGCAGATGGTATACGATTTAATAGAGGAGAACAAAAAGGCTTGTACCTTAGGTCCTATTATTCATAATTCTCAGCTTGTCCAAGAGCTTGAAAGCAAGGGTGTACGTGCCGTTTCGGGAACAGATGAGGTAAAGGATGGAGAAATTCTTGTTATCCGTTCCCACGGTGTTACCAAAAATGTTTATGATAAGCTGAGCGAAAAGGGAATAGAGATTGCCGATGCAACCTGTCCCTTCGTTATGAAAATTCATAAAATTGTGTCGGAGCACAGTAAAGAGGGCTATACCGTCTTGATAGCGGGAGACGCCAAGCATCAGGAGGTTATAGGTATTGCGGGGCACTGCGAGAGTGAATATTATGTCATATCAGATGAAGAGGATATAGAAAATCTTTTCAAAAATGATGAAGCTCTTGCAAATAAACCTCTCATTATGGTCTCTCAAACCACATTTAATGCACAAATTTGGGCTAAATGCCAAAAAAAATTAAAAAAAGTATGTACAAATGCGAAAGTTTTTGATACAATATGTAATGCGACTTCAATGCGGCAGCAGGAAGCCTATGAGCTTTCTTGCCTTAGCGATGCTATGGTTGTCATCGGCGGAAGGCATAGCTCCAATACATCAAAGCTTTTTGATGTATGTAGGCAAAACTGCGAAAGAACCTATCTTGTTGAAACCGCCCAAGAACTCGAAATGGGCTGTTTCGAGGGATGTTCCCAAATTGGGGTTGTGGCTGGCGCTTCTACGCCGGCGGGTATAATAAAGGAGGTTATCAAAACCATGTCGGAAAATTTACAACCGGTTGACGAACAGATTATGGAGGAAAAAGAAACTGTTCAAAAAAGCTTCGAGGAAATGACAGACGAGGAAGCATTTGAGGCTTCATTAAGCGGCCTTACAGGAGATCAGAAGGTATGCGGAACTGTTGTTGCAGTTAATGCATCTGAGATTACTGTTGATATCGGCAGAGGGGTTACAGGCTATGTATCTGCTGAGGAGTATTCATCTGATCCTGATGTAAAGCTTTTGGATGAAGTTAAGGTCGATGATAAGATTAATCTTATCATTATGAAAATCAACGATCAGGAAGGAACTGCAATGCTTTCAAAGCGTCGTTATGATGCTATTGCCGGTTGGGACAATATAGTTGCCGCCAAGGATTCGGGCGAAATCATGACTGGTTTTGTTAAAGACATTATCAAGGGCGGCGTAGTTGCTTATACCAATAACGTAAGAGTATTCATTCCTGCTTCTCAGGCTACTATGTCGAGAAACGAGCCTATTGACGATTTGAAGGGTAAGGAGGTTTCCTTCCGTATAATTGAAATCGGCAGAGGCAGAAGAGCAGTTGGCTCTATCCGCAGCGTACTCATTGAGGAACGCAAGGCGGCAGAGGATAAGGTTTGGGAGAATATTGCAGTTGGCGATAAGTTCACCGGAACCGTTAAATCCCTTACAAGCTACGGTGCTTTTGTTGACATCGGCGGTGTTGACGGAATGGTACATATCTCTGAGCTTTCTTGGCAGCGCATCAAGAATCCCTCTGAGGTAGTTCTCGTTGGCGATACCGTTGAGGTTTATGTAAAAGCTATCGATACCGAAAAGAGAAAGATTTCTCTCGGCTATAAGAAGGAAGAGGATAATCCTTGGACTATCTTCAATAACACCTACAAGGTTGAGGATGTTGTAAAGGTAACTATCGTTAGTATGACTACCTATGGTGCTTTTGCCCGCATTCTCCCCGGTGTTGACGGTCTTATTCACATTTCTCAGATTGCAAACAAGCATGTTGCTAAGCCCCAGGATGAGCTTTCCATCGGTCAGGAGGTTGAGGCTAAGATTATAGCTGTTGACGATGAGAAGAAGCGTGTTAGCCTTTCTATCCGTGTTCTTCTTGAGGATGCCGCTCCTGCAGAGGAAGAGGCTACTGAGGAAGCTGCTGTAGTTGAAGAGGTTGCCGAAGCTCCTGTTGAGGAAGCAGTAGAGGTTGCAACCGAAGAGGCTGCTGAGTAATATAAAACAATCAAAGAACCCTTGAAAAAGGGTTCTTTTTTTGTGTCTTAATTGTTAAAAAAAGGTTACAAACTTGCTAAATAGTTGACATACACCTTACTTTTTTGGTAAAATAATATGAATTATTATAATTAATATTATTATATAATATTATACTTTTTGGAAGTGATATAAAATGATAAGAAGTATGACCGGCTTCGGAAGGGCAAGAAAAACCGTATCTGACCTTAATATAACCGTTGAAATTAAATCGGTTAATCACAGATATTTTGAATTTTCTTCCCGTGTGCCCAGAGCATATATGTTTCTTGATGAAAAGCTGAATAAGCTTTGCAGAGAGAACATTCAAAGGGGAAAGGTTGAGGTATCTGTTCTTATTGAGGATAATACCGAAAACGCTATTGAAATTGAGGTTAACAGTCAGTTTGTATCGGCCTACCTTGAGGCTATAAAAAAGCTTTCCTCAAAATTCAAAATAAAGAATGATATCAAGGCTTCATCCCTTATAAGAAATCCCGATACTTTTAAGATAAGACAGCAGTCTTTGGAGGATGATGTTGTAATCTCCGCCGTAAGCGAGGTTGCAGCCGAAGCCATTGAAAGCTTTATTAATATGCGCACAGTCGAGGGCGAACGCCTTATGAATGATGTTATTTCGAGGGCTGATATTATTCTTTCTAAGGTAGCCTTTATAGAGGAGCGTTCTCCCGAAACCGTTAAGGAGTACAGACTTCGCCTTGAACAAAAGATAAAAGAGCTTTTAGGTGATGTTAATATTGAGGAACAGAGATTACTAACCGAAACCGCTATATTTGCCGATAAAATTGCAGTTGCCGAGGAAACTGTAAGACTTCGCAGCCATATCGAGCAGCTTAAGAATATGCTCAGTGAAGGCGGAGCTATCGGCAGAAAGCTTGATTTTATTATTCAGGAAATGAACCGTGAAGCCAACACTATCGGATCAAAGGCTCAGGATATTGATATTGCTCACACGGTTGTGGATATTAAATCCGAAATAGAGAAGATAAGAGAGCAAATTCAGAATATCGAGTAGGTGAAAATATGAAACTTGTAAATATAGGCTTCGGTAATATGGTATCGGCCAACCGAATGGTGGCGATAGTAAGTCCCGAATCGGCTCCCATAAAGCGTATTATTCAGGAGGCGAAGGAACGGGGAACCCTGATAGACGCTACCCACGGCAGAAGAACAAGGGCCGTTATCATTACCGATAGTGACCATATTATTCTCACATATCTTCAGTCTGAAACGGTTGCTAACCGTATAACTGAGGAGAACAGTGATATAGAGGATGAGGAGGAAGCAGATGAGTAAGGGAAATATTTATATCGTTTCGGGACCTTCGGGTTCAGGTAAGGATACTTTACTTGCCGAGCTTTTTAAGAGAATAGATAATATATTCTTTTCTATATCCTCTATTACAAGACCTATGCGTGAGGGTGAAAAAGAGGGCGAGAAATATAACTTTATCTCTAAAGAGAAGTTTATTTCTATGATTGGAAATAATGAATTGCTTGAGCATAACAACTATGTGGGCAATTATTATGGTACTCCCAAAGCTCCCGTATTAAAGGCGAGTGAGGAAGGCAAGGATGTTATCATCGAGGTTGATGTTAACGGAGCCGCCGCTATTAGAAGTAAACTTTCTGATACGGTAAGCATTTTTATAATGCCACCTTCCTTTGAGGAGCTGAGAAGAAGACTCAGCGGCAGAGGAACCGAAAGTGATGAAATTATAGCCGAAAGAATGTATAAGGCTTTAGAGGAAATCGGCAGAGCCAAGGAATATGATTATATAGTTATAAATGATGATTTGGATACTGCCGTAAACAATGTTGTTTCAATTATTTCGAGCAATCGCTTGAAATTAGATAAAAATTTAAATGTTATAGATGAGGTGCTTAACAATGTTAAATCCTAATATTGGAAAATTAATCGAAAATTATGATAACCGTTACCGTTTGGTAATCGATGTTGCCCATGAGGCAAGAAGCATAGCAAAAAAGGCTGAGGAATCGGGAGATATCCTTATTGAAAAGCCTGTTAGCATTGCTATTGATAAGCTTGCCTGCGGGGTAGAAGAAAAGTAATTTTCTTAAAATAAAACAAAGGGAGGGTTTATATGAAGGGCAAGATAGCTCAGGTTATAATTGACGGTGCTACTGCGGCTTTTGATAAAAAGTATTCATATAAGCTGCCCGATGGTTTTGATGAAAAAACAGTGGGTTGCAGAGCGCTGATACCCTTTGGTAGAGCCAATATAAAAAAGCAGTGCCTTATTGTTGATGTCAGCGAAGGTGAAACGGATAACCTGAAGGAGATAATATCGGTTACCGATAAAACCCCTGTTTTAAATAAAGAAATGATTGATATGAGCGAGTATCTTTATGAGCATACCTTTTGCACAAGGTATGACGGGGTACACGCTATGCTGCCAACGGGTATAAACTACAAGCTGACCGATTACTATTCCTATAATCCTCAGTTTTCTGCCGATGCGTTTTTATCGGAGGAAGAAAAAAGGATTACAGAATTTATAAAAGCAAAGGGTGAAACATCCTTTGATAAGCTTAAAAAAGAATTCGGTGTAATATCGGATACGCTGGCTTCACTTTCCGAAAAGGAGGCAGTTCTTAAGAACTGTACCCCCATAAGGAATACTGGGGATGCCACCGAAAAATGGCTTCGTCCTCTGAAAACCTTAGAGGAGACCGAGGGAATCAAGCTTACCGCAAGACAAAAAGAGGTCTTTTCGGTACTCACAGATATCGGAGCGGTAAGTCTTAAGGAGCTTTGCTATTTTACGGGGGTAAGTGTATCGGTAGTGAACGCCCTTATAGAAAAGGGTTTGGTTACGGCCTACGAAAAAGAGGTTTTCCGTACACCCTACAGAGGTGTAAAACCCCAGATTCGTCCTGAAATTGTTCTTACCGATGAACAGCAAAAGGCATACCTTGGTATGAAAGAGCTGATAGTTTCGGGCAAGGGAGCGGTTTCCCTGCTTTACGGAGTTACGGGCTCGGGTAAAACTCAGGTATTTTTAAAGCTCGTTGATGAGGTTTCGGATGCAGGTAAGGGTGTTATAGTAATGGTACCCGAAATTGCTCTTACTCCTCAGATGATTAATATATTCAGCAGTCGTTACGGGGATAAAATAGCGGTATTTCACAGTGCTATGTCCACCGGTCAACGAATGGATGAATGGAAAAGGATAAAGAGTGGTAAAGCCCTTATAGCAATAGGAACAAGGAGCGCAATATTTGCCCCCTTTGAAAATTTAGGACTTATAATAATAGACGAGGAGCAGGAGCATACCTATAAATCGGAGAAATCTCCGAGATTCCACGCAAGGGATTTAGCAAAATTCAGAGCGTCATACAATAATGCTCTTTTATGCCTTGCTTCGGCAACTCCCTCTATGGAAAGCTATACCGCCGCAAAATCGGGCAGATATTCGCTTTTCACCCTTAAAAACAGATACGGTAATGCTGTGCTTCCCGAGGTTGAAACGGTTGATATGCGAAAGGAGATCCTTTCGGGTAACACCTCGGCTATAAGTAAAGTGCTTTATGATAGTATAGAGGATACCTTAAAAGCTAAAAAGCAGGCAATAATTCTTCTTAACAGAAGAGGGCATAATACCTATATATCCTGTCCCGACTGCGGATATGTTGAGGCGTGTCCTAACTGCAGTATTTCTCTTACCTATCATTCGGCAAACAAAAGATTGATGTGCCATTATTGCGGATATTCAAAATCCGTAGATAATAAATGTCCCGAATGCTCGGGAGTAAATATGAAGTTTATGGGGCTTGGCACCCAAAAGGTTGCAGAAGAACTGGAAATGCTTTTTCCCGAAGCCCGTATTCTAAGATTAGATGCTGACAGTACTATGACAAGGGATTCGTATTCTACCTACCTTGAAGCTTTTTCAAGGGGAGAATATGATATAATGCTTGGAACTCAGATGGTGGCAAAGGGACTGGATTTTCCCAATGTAACCTTGGTTGGTGTATTGGGAGCCGAAAAGGCTATGTACAGTGAGGATTATAGAAGCTTTGAACGAACCTTTTCATTGCTTACCCAGGTTGTAGGCAGAGCAGGAAGGGGAGAAAATGCAGGTAAAGCCGTTGTACAGACGGTGGACCCCGATTCTAATATAATAGAACTTGCCTCCCGTCAGGATTACGAATCCTTTTATAATGAGGAGATATCGGTAAGACAGCTTATGACCTTCCCACCCTACTGTGATATATGCACCCTTGTAACCCAGTCTATCGATAAGCTTTGCGCCGAGGAGGCAATAAAGGAGATTTTCGATAAAATAAAGGAAAATCTATCGGGAGATTATAAGGATGTCAAGATAATAATCTTGGGACCGAGTGCTGCTTCTATTCCAAAGATGAATAATAAGTATAGATACAGAATGATAATTAAATGCAAAAACAACCGCCGTTTCAGAGAGATGTTGAGAAATTCCATTTCTATTAGGGCAAAAAGAGACACCTCTGTTTTGGTTGACATAAATCCCGAAACGGTTATATAGGAGAAAATATATGGCAATAAGAAACATAGTTAAGATAGGCGATGAGGTTCTGAGGAAGAAATGCAGAACTCAGCTTAATTTTGATGAAAGACTTCATACCATTCTTGATGATATGGCAGAAACTATGTATGCCGCTGAGGGTGTAGGACTTGCTGCCCCTCAGGTTGGTATACTGCGCAGATACTGTGTTATCAATGTGGGTGACGGTCTTATTGAGCTTATCAATCCCGTAATTGAAGAGGTAAGCGGAGAGCAGATAGGGGATGAAGGTTGCCTTTCTGTTCCGGGAGAATACGGCAAGGTTAAAAGACCTTATACCGTTACCGTTCACGCTCAGGACAGAAACGGAAAAAACATCAGAATGACAGTTGAGGGCTTTAAAGCAAGAGCCTTCTGTCACGAGATAGACCATCTTGACGGAACCTTATATATCGATAAGGTTATTAAAGAAAACATCGAAGGATAAACTTATGAAGATATTATTTATGGGCACACCCGATTATGCCGCAAAAACCCTTGAAAGAATAATTGAGGCAGGGCATGAGGTGTGCGGAGTTTTTGCTCAGCCCGATAAACCGGTGGGCAGAAAGAGAATTTTAACCCCGCCGCCGGTAAAACAGTTAGCAATAAGTAAGGGACTTGATGTTTATCAGCCCGAAAGTCTTAAAAATTCCGATGCGGTTGAGATTATAAAAGGGCTTGACCCTGAGCTTATAGTTGTTGTGGCTTACGGTAAGATTTTACCCGAGGAGATATTAAGTATTGCAAAATACGGATGTATTAACGGTCACGCATCTATTCTTCCTAAATACAGAGGCGCTTCTCCAATACAATGGGCGATAATCTGTGGTGAAGAAAAAACGGGTATCACCATTCAGTATATGGATAAGGGCATTGATACGGGAGATATTATAGCCATCCGCGAGGTTGACATAAAACCGACAGAAACTGCAGATGAGCTGTTTGACCGTCTGGCTGTAGTCAGCGCAGATTTAATGGTTGAAACCATTGAAAAAATTGCTGACGGTACTGCCAAAAGAACAAAGCAAAATGAGGAAGACGCCAGTTATGCCCCCATTATAAAAAAGGAAATGGCGCTTATTGATTTTAATAAAACTGCAACCGAGGTTTACAATGCAATAAGGGGATATTATTCCTGGCCCTGCGCATTCTTTTTCCTAAACGGAAAGAGAATAAAGGTAACCGAGGCTCAGGTTGCAGAGAATACGAAGGCAATAGCCGGTACGGTTGTTTCAAATAACAACGAACTTGTTATAGCCTGCGGCGGCAATACCGCAATAAGACTTATTTCGGTAATTCCCGAGGGCGCAAAGCCTATGAAGGCGGCGCAGATGCTTCTCGGTAATCCCATAACGGTGGGAACTAAGATAGGTGAATAGATATGGCTAATCCGAGGAAACTTGCAGTAAATGCTCTTTTGAGGGTTGAAAAGGATAAAGCCTATTCCAATATCACCTTAAACTCAGTTTTTAAGGATTCAGATGTAACGAGTCAAGAAAAAGCATTTGCAACCAAGCTGTTTTACGGTGTTCTGGATAGAAAAATAACCCTTGACTATTTTCTCAATAAGGTTATGAAAAAGCCAATAGAAAAGGCATCTGATTTCACCGCTTGCGTGCTGAGAACGGGACTTTATCAGATTATTTATATGGATAGTGTTCCTCAGTTTTCGGCGGTTGATGAGGCTGTAAAGCTTGTAAAGCGTTCAAAGGAAAGCCGAAATTCAGGCTTTGTTAATGCAGTACTCAGAAATGCAATACGTAGCGGTTTTGAGCTTCCGAAAGGGGAAACGGCGCAAGAGCTTAGCGTAATTTATTCCTGCCCTATATGGATAGTGAATGAGTTTGTTAAGGATTATGGCTTTGAGGAAGCAAGGAGTATTTTAGAGGAAAGCCTTAAATCGGCTCCGCTGAATATTAGAGTTAACAACACAAGAATTTCAGCCGATAATCTTATAAAAGAATTTGAAGGCTTAGATATAAAGGTGCAGAGAGGTAATCTTGATAATTGCCTTGTTATCGGTGGAACTGATATAGAAAATAACGAGCTTTATAAAATGGGATATTTTCACGTTCAGGATGAGGCTTCCCAAAGGGTTTGCGGTATTCTGTCTCCCAAAAAGGGCGACAGAGTTCTCGATATATGCGCCGCTCCGGGTGGAAAGACCTTTACTATGGCGGAAATTATGGAAAACCAGGGCGAAATTATTTCCTGCGACCTTTATGAAAGCCGTACAAGACTTATAAAAAACGGAGCGGAAAGGCTCCACCTTGATATAGTTAAGGCAAAGGTGAACGATGCGACAGTTTTTGCTGATTTTGGTGAATTTGACTGTGTGCTTTGCGATGTTCCTTGTTCGGGACTAGGTATTATCCGCCGAAAACCCGATATAAAATATAAGAAAACAGAGGATTTTTCCCTTCTTGAAGAAATTCAGGAGAAGATACTTTACAATGCCGCAAGGAATGTTAAAAAAGGCGGTAAATTACTTTATTCCACCTGTACGCTGAGAAAGGCTGAAAACGAGGAAATTATAAAAAAATTCCTTGATGCCAATAAAGAGTTTAAGGCAGAATATCAGCATACATTTATGCCCCATAGGGATGGAACTGACGGTTTTTACTGCGCATTACTCGTAAGGAATTAAAAAAGGAGGCAGGCTATGGAAAAAATTGATATAAAATCTATGAATATGCCCGAGCTTGCCGATTTTATAATGCAGTTAGGTGAGCCCAAGTTCAGGGCTTCGCAGATTTTCAAATGGCTTCACTCGGGTGTTACGGATTTTGATTTAATGTCCGATATAAAGAAGGAACTGCGAGAAAGGTTAAAAGAGCTTTGCTATATAGCCGATGTCAGTATAGTAAAAAAGCTTGTTTCAAAAATAGACGGAACGGTTAAGTACCTTTATGAGCTTTATGATGGTGAGCTTATAGAATCGGTGCTTATGAAATATGAGCACGGGTATACGGTTTGCATTTCAACCCAGGTGGGTTGCCGAATGGGCTGCAGCTTTTGTGCTTCGGGAATAAACGGGTTGTACCGTAACCTGACCGCTTCCGAAATGCTATCCCAGATAATGGCGGCTGAGAGGGATAACAATATAAGGGTTTCAAACGTTGTTATGATGGGAATGGGTGAGCCCTTAGATAACTTTGATAATTCAGTAAGGTTTTTACAGCTTGTTTCATCTGATAAGGGTATGAATATAGGGCTTCGTCATATATCACTTTCAACCTCAGGTGTTGTAAGCGGAATAGAAAAGCTTAAAGAATATAATTTCCCCATAACCCTTTCAATTTCCCTTCACGCTCCCTTTGATGATATACGAAGCGGAATGATGAAGGTAAATAAAAAATGGAATATTGAGGCATTGCTTCGTGCTTGCCGAGAGTATCAGGCGGTAACAACCAGAAGAATTTCCTTCGAATATGCCTTGATTGAAGGAGTTAATGACAGTACGCAGTGTGCTGATAGATTAGCTATGATACTCAAAGGTATAATGTGCCACGTAAATCTTATTCCGGCAAATCCCGTTAAGGAAAACAGCTTTAAAAAGCCGGATAGAACAAAAATACTTAAATTTCAAAAAGAGCTTACCGATAGGGGAGTTAATGCAACTGTACGAAGAACCTTAGGTTCGGATATTGATGCATCCTGCGGTCAGCTTCGAAGCAGAGCAGAAAGGAGGATACCTTGTGCAGATAAACAGTAAAACAGATATAGGAAAGGTGCGTTCTACGAATCAGGATGCCTTTTTCAACTGCGAATTGTCTGACGGTGCGGTTTTTGCCATCGTTTGTGACGGTATGGGCGGCGCCAATGCAGGAAACATTGCAAGTGAAACTGCGGTTAAAAGAATTACCGAGTATACCGTTAATTCCTACCGTTCAGGGCTTGACAGTATAGGAATAGAAAAGCTGCTTAAAAACGCCTTTTTATCTGCCAATATCGAGATATACGATATGGCTCTCAAGAATCCCGATTTAAGCGGGATGGGAACAACGGCAGTAGCAGTGTTGTTAAAGGAAAATACTGCGGTAATCGCCCATATAGGTGATAGCAGAGCCTACAAGATAGCAGAAGGTATTACGCAGATAACGACCGACCATTCGGTTGTTCAGTCCCTTATAGAGGATGGAAAGCTTACTCCCGAGGAGGCAAAGTTCCATCCGAGAAAAAATGTTATAACAAGAGCTATCGGTGTTGAAGAAAACATTTCGGTAGATTTTGATGAGGTTTCGCTAGGTCAGGGAGAGCATCTGTTGCTTTGTACCGATGGGCTGACAAATTTTGTTGATGCCGATTGTATAAAAGAAATTTTTGATAAGTATAAACCTTCTACGGTAACTCAAAAGCTGGTTGACGCTGCCAACAAGGGCGGCGGAAGTGACAATATTACGGTTGTCACCATAACCCTTTAAGAAAGGAATGCTATTATGGATAAATTTGTAGGAAAAAGATTAGACGGACGCTATGAAATAAGAGAGATTATCGGTGTTGGCGGAATGGCCGTTGTTTACAAGGCATACGATAATCAGGAGGGCCGTATAGTTGCCATTAAGATACTTAAGGAAGAATTTGTAACAAACGAGGAGTTTGTACGCAGATTTAAAAATGAATCAAAGGCAATTGCTATGCTTTCTCATCAGAATATTGTAAAGGTATATGATGTAAGCTTCGGCGATTTGATTCAGTATATCGTTATGGAGTATATTGACGGTATCACTCTAAAGGAATTTATTGAACGTCAGGGAAGCCTTTCCTGGAAGGATTCCGTTCATCTCACCATACAGATATTAAAGGGACTTCAACACGCTCACGATAAGGGAATTGTTCACAGAGATGTTAAGCCTCAGAATATCATTGTTTTGCCGGACGGTACCATAAAGGTTACCGACTTTGGTATTGCCCGTTTTGCAAGAAGCGAACAGCGCACTATAACCGATAAGGCTATAGGCTCGGTGCATTATATAAGTCCTGAGCAGGCAAGGGGCGAAAAGACCGATGAAAAAGCCGATATTTATTCCGTTGGTGTTATGCTGTATGAAATGATAACAGGAACATTGCCCTTTGAGGCTGATAGTGCCGTATCGGTGGCTATTATGCAGCTTCAAAGAGAGCCAAAGCTCCCAACCGAGATTAACGGGTCGATTCCGCTCGGCCTTGAGCAGATAACCATGCATGCTATGCAGAAAACGGTGGAACGCCGTTATCAGTCGGCGGCAGAAATGCTTTGTGACCTTGATTCCTTCCGTAAGGACCCTGCGGTTACCTTCTCTTATCCTTATTTTATTGATAATTCTCCCACTAAGTATGTGGGTGGAGGGGCTACCGCCAATAATAAACCTGCAAAAACGGTTTACAACGAGGAAAAGGAAAAGAATACCATTATTCCCATACTTGCAGGAATTGCCGTTACATTGGTAATAGCTATTATTGTTTTAGGAATTATATTTATCCCCAAGCTTTTCTCAAGCACAGGCAGTGAAATAGAGTGCCCCAACTTTGTTGGTATGACCTATGAACAGCTTAAGGAACACGATGAATATAATGAGCTGTTCGATTTTGAGGTTAAATGGGGAAATAACTCAGAGTATGAAAACGGATATATCTTTGAGCAATCTCAGCCCGAGGGTAAGATGCTTAAAAAGAATGCTAAAATAACCGTTTATATAAGTATGGGTCAGTCCACTAAAAAGGTGCCCGATGTTTACGGTAAAACCGAATCTGCCGCCGTTTCAGAGCTTAAATCCAACGGCTTTAAGGTTACTGTTTCCCAGATGCCCAGTGAGGATTATGCGGCAGGCTTTGTTGCAAAAACCGAACCCGCAAAAACAACCGTTGTGGAAGAGGGAGCAACTATTACCGTATTTATAAGCACAGGCAAGCCTATTAAAAATGTTCAGGTTCCCAATGTTGTAAGTCGCAAGGCAACTGATGCTAAAAAGGAGCTGGAATCAGCTGGTCTTGTAGCCGATATAAAGAAAAAGGATATGGCGGTTAACGATGCATATTATCCTTCGGGTTATATAATGGCTCAGGAGCCGGTTGCAGGTGCTGCTCAGGTTCCCGAGGGAACAACCGTTGTTTTATATGAAAGCTCGGGCGAATATGTATTTGACCTCACAATTTCTCTGCCTATGGACTATGCCTATGATACAGGTATGGTATCCTTGTGGGAAAGCGGTTCTCTTATAGCCGAGAGTCAGAAAATAAATATCAACGAAAAGGGCGATGTTGTTTTCGAAAATGTTAAATCAAGCGGTATAACCGAAAATAACAGAACCGAAACCTATATAGTTGAATTTACCAATGACGGTAAGAATTATGAAAAATATCTTAAGATTAAGGTTGATTGCAGCACAGGTAAATACACTACAATAACCTCTTATGATGATTATTCGAAATTACCGCCCGAAGAAATTACCAGCGGAGATTAGGTAGTTTATGAAGGGAATAATAATAAAGGCTTTATCGGGCTTTTACTATGTTTGCTGTGATAATAAAATATATGAATGCAGAGCAAGAGGCAATTTCCGTATAGGCGGAATTTCGCCTCTTGTCGGCGATTATGCCGAAATAACGGTGCTCAATGAAAAACAGGGCTCCATTGATAAAATTTACGGCAGAAAAAACGAGCTTTCCCGTCCTAGTGTTGCAAACATAGATAAGCTTTTCATAATCTCTTCCTTTGAAACACCCTCCCCTAATGCCTCGGTTATAGACCGACTTACAGCCATAGCCGTATATAACGATATCGAGCCGATTATCGTATTTAATAAATGCGATATGGGAGATTTCTCCGAATGGGTTGAAATCTATGAAAAAACGGGATTTAAAACCTTGGTTGTATCTGCAAATACCGGTGAGGGAATAGATAATATTCAAAAAGAGCTTGAAGGGTGCGTCAGCGCCTTTACGGGCAATTCGGGTGTTGGTAAGTCCAGTCTTTTAAATAGGCTTTTCGGCGGTCTTAACCTTCAAACGGGAGATGTAAGCCAAAAGCTCGGCAGAGGAAGGCATACAACACGCCATATTGAGTTATTTGCCGTGAACGACGGTTATGTTGCTGATACACCGGGATTTTCCTCAATAGAAGCAGATACAGATGATTATAGTTTTAAGGAAAATCTTGCCGAGTGTTTTCCTGAGTTTGATGATTTTGCAAACGATTGCCGTTTTACGGGGTGCAGTCATACCTGTGAAAAGGGTTGCGCCGTTATCGAAGCGGTAAATAGCGGGAAGATATCCCAAACCAGACATAATTCATATAAAGAAATTTTTGAACAATTAAAGGAATTAAAGCCCTGGCAGGCGTCAAAAAAGAGAAAAAAGTAACAAATACCGAAAAGAGCGATATACTGTAATGTAGGGACTAAAGCAGTAAAAGGTGGGATTTCGGTGAGAAGAAAGCACAAAATGGGTATAGGAATGTGCGCCATTATGTTCGCTGTGGGACTTGTTTGCAGTTGCTTTTGTCCGCCGAAATTACTCATAGCGGTTTTAGCTATCTGGGTTATAGTGCTCGGATTATCCTATTCAAAATGTAATTGAATGGAGTAATTTTATGAAAGTTGTTCTTTTTAAAAGCCCTAAGCTACTAAGCGGAATTCTAAGAATGATATTCGGTATAAAGAAACAAAATACATAAAGGTAAAAAAAGACCGCCTTTTAAAGGCGGTCTTAAAATTTATATAAAGAAATAATTTGTATCCCAGGCGGGAAGATATGGATTGTGGCGAAGATATATTTTATAGTCGCTTCGGGTATTTAAAATCTGTTTGGGGATAGAGAGTAAATCCTCGGTGCGGTGATAAGCCGCTACTTGTAGTTTAGGTTTAAAGGAGGATATAGTATTTTTGCTCCCACCTATTGCCGCGGCTTCCTCCCCCTCAACATCGTATTTAATAAGGGTTGCTCCCTTACCGCCAAGTAACGTATCAACAGTGATGCTTTTTATTTCCTTACCTGCTCCGATGCTTGAGTTTCTTCCCCCACGCATGGAAAATTGGGCGGTGCCGTCAGTATCCGATACACAGGCATTAATACAGGTAATATCGGATAGCTTTTCTGTATTTAAAACAAGCTTTTTGTAGCTTTTTTCGTCAGGCTCCACCGCATAGATTTCGTGGTATTTACCATTTACTCTTGTGATAAAATCATTAACGGTATCCCCATTGTAAGCTCCTAAATCAACAAAGGTTTCGTCAGTATCAAGCTTTAAAAAGCTTTCATATGCTTCGTCAACACTTTTTTCGCAAGAATATAAATATTCGGGCTTGCCGCTAAGTCGGTAGTAAATTAAATTTTCAAAGGTCTTTTTTGAAATATCATCACAAAGCAGAGAATAAATATATCTGATATCCTCGGAGTTTTCTTTTAGATAATCTGTATCAAAAAGTCCGCCTCCGTAAACGGGAACATCGGGTACATATAACTCCTGCTCCAAGGATATTCTTTTTATATTATCTATTACCTCAGGCCTTGAACTGCCGAAAGCCACTAAAACTATCATTTTTTCAAGGCGGTTTTTAATTTCGCTGTAGCTTTCAACCTTAAAGCCCCTGAATATTTTGTTTTTAACAAAGCCGTCACTGGCAAAAACACCTTGAGCCTTAATACCAAATTTTTCAAGAGTATCGAGTATTTTTTCTGCACCGTTGCCCATTCCGTAAAGAACGATGGGCTTATCTGTGCATTTCAAATTTTGCCATAATTCTTTTACCATAAACTTCACCAAGTTCATTATATAATTTTAATTTTAAATTTACAAGTGATATAGACATTTTAAATTCTTTATGTTACAATAAATTAGTAAATATTGTATTTTTTACGGAGGTAAGGTATGAAAAAAATTCTTTCTTTCGATTTCGGTGCTTCGAGTGGTCGAGCTATGCTCTCTTCTTTTGATGGAGACAAAATAACCATCCGTGAGATTCACCGTTTCAGTAACGATACCGTTATTCTTCACGGAACAATGTATTGGGATGTTTTGCGTCTGTTTTTCGAAATTAAAACAGGTATAACCAAGGCTGTTAATGACGGTGGCTTTGATGCTATCGGTATTGATACCTGGGGTGTAGATTTCGGTATGCTCGATAAGAACGGCAAGCTTCTTGCAAATCCCGTTCATTACCGTGATGCAAGAACTGAGGGTATGCTCGAAGAGGTATTCAAGATTATACCCAAGGATGAGCTTTATAAGCTTACCGGTACTCAGACAATGCGTATCAACACTATCTATCAGCTTATGGCTTTAAAGCTTAAGGACCCTGAGCTTCTTGAGCGTACAGATAAAATTCTTTTAATGCCCGATTTATTTGCTTATATGCTTACGGGCGAAATTAAGGATGAGGCAAGTATTGCTTCAACTACCAACCTTTATGATCCTTATAAGCATGACTGGAATTTTGATCTTATTAAAAAGTTAGGTCTTCCCGAAAGAATTTTTGCTCCTATTGTAAAGGGTGGCAGTGTTTTCGGTATGCTTTCGGATGAAATCTGCGAAGAGCTTGGCTGCGCAAAGGTTCCCGTAATCGCTGTCTGCGGTCATGATACAGCTTCTGCCGTTGCCGCAACTCCCAGTGATTCTGAGGATTTTGTTTATATCAGCTGCGGAACCTGGAGCCTTTTTGGTATAGAGAGCAAGGAGCCTATTATTTCCGATGAGGCTGCCCAGTCTAACTTTACCAACGAGGGCGGTTATAATGATACCACCCGTTTCCTTAAAAATATTATGGGCCTTTGGCTTATTCAGGAGTCTCGCCGTCAATGGAAGCGTGAGGGTGAGGATGTAGGCTTTGACCAGTTAGAAAAAGAAGCATTGGCTTGCGAGCCCTTCAAGTGCTTCGTTGATGTTGATGATCCTATGTTTGAGGCTGCAGGAAATCTTCCCAAGCGTGTACAGAAATTCTGTGAGCAAACAGGTCAGTATGTACCTCAAAGTCGTGGCGAGATAATGCGCTGTATTTATCAGAGTCTCGCTATGAAATATAAGTATACCTTTAATGACCTTGAAAAATTAGGCAACAGAAAGTATAAGAGAATTAATATTCTCGGAGGCGGAATTAAGGATAAGCTTCTTTGCCGTCTGACCTCCGATGCTTGTAATGTTGAGGTGTTGGCAGGTCCTTCCGAAGCTACCGTTATGGGTAATATTGCTGTTGCTTATACAGCTCTAGGCGATATCAAGGATCTTAAGGATATAAGAAGAGTAGTATCAAATTCCACCGAGCTTAATCAGTACTTGCCCGAAAACAGCGAGGCCTGGGAAGAGCCCTATAAGGAATATTTAAAAATTTTAAACAGATAAAATTAAGGCTGAACGGAATTCCCGTTCAGCCGTTTTTTGTTAGGCTTCAAGTCCCGCAATTATGATGATAAAAAATAAAAGCACCTAACAAAAGTTAAGTGCTTTTAATATTTGGTGCGAGTGACGGGACGCAGCTTGCCTTTGGCAATCTGCCCTGCTTGACGACCCAATGCTTTGCATTCGGTACCCGTCTGCGCACCTTTCAGCTAAAAAACAGTCCACCGGACTGTTTTTCTTTACGCTGAAACCCTCTTAGGCTTCAAGTCTCGTCATAAAACAAAAAAGACAGACTAAAAAAGCCTGTCTTTTTGTTTGGTGCACCTGAGCATTCTATAATCGAACCGTTTACCTCTTTTAGAGTGACGGTTTTGCTTGCTTCCTTATAATTAAATGTTATGACCAATTTGTCGTCGTAAAGATATACGGCGTTTACAAAAATGTCGATTAGTCTTTGTTTGTGTTCCTTCGTTTCTAAGCTCATGTTCTGAATATGCCTGAGCCATAATACTAAGCCCTCTTTCGTGATGGTGGGCTTCTTCATCTCTTCCTTGATGAGCTTTAATTTAATCTCATCTCTCGTCTGCTCCAACTCTATCATTCTTTGTTTTGTGGTTGGAGTTATAATTCCTTCTTCTATTGCTCTAAGCAAATTGTTAAGTGCGTTCTCTGTTTCACTAAGCCGTTGTTTAAGTAGTTGTATTGCGGGATTTTCTTTCTTTGCATTCCTAAATACGATACTTGCAATATCCTCAATTACATTATCATCAATCATCATCTCGTGGGTGTGCTTAACAACAATGTCTTCAATCCATTCTTTTTTAACCGTCTTTTTATCACACGTATGTTTGTACTTAGCGTTATTGCATTTGTAATATCGATGAACTGTACCGTTTCGTGCGGTTCCGCTTTCACCGGTCATATATACACCACATTTACCGCAAAACAGCTTTGTGGTCAGTAAGTAATCATCTTCGGCTTTATGTCTTGCTGTTGCTCTCTTATTCTTCGCACGCTCACGCTGCACCTTATCAAATAACGTCTGTGGGACTATCCTCGGTATGCCATTTGGGTTAACAATATCTCGGAACTTGTATTCACCAATATACCTTCGGTTTTTCAGCATACCCGTTACAATATTAATGGTTATTTTCGTTCCGTGAGAAGTAGTAACACCTTTTGCATTTAACATTTCCACAATCTCTTTTATTGTTTTACCATCCGCGTATGCTTGGAAAGCAGCAACCACATACGGTGCTTTAACAGGATCCACCTCAAACATTTGGTCCTTGTTAATAACATAGCCGATAGGGACTGTACCGCCATTAAATTTACATTTTAGCGCATTCTCGGTCATACCTCGTGTAACTTTTTCGGAAAGTTCAACCGAATAGTATTCTGCATAACCCTCCAACATTGATTCAAGCAATATGCCTTCAGCGTTTTGTGATATTGTTTCCGTCGCAGAAACCACTTTAACATTATTCTTTTTTAATGTGTTTTTATAACGAGCCGAATCGTAACGGTTACGGGCAAATCTGTCGAGTTTCCAAACGATAACCAGATCGAATTTCTGCTTATCGCTGTCCTTTATCATCTGTTGGAACGCTGGTCGATTGTCAGTCTTTGCCGATAACGCTCGGTCAATATAGGTATCTATAATTGAAATTCCTTGCTTTTCGGCAAAAGCGTAACATTCTCGAAGCTGACCGTCAATACTTTCTTCGCGTTGGCTATCCGAAGAATATCTTGCGTAAATAACTCCAATCATTCTTCCTTCACCTCCCGCAGCATCTGGGAAATGACCTCTTTTAACTTTTCGTTAAACACAGTTCCGGGAGTAAAGCACATTGTCATTAGTGCCTCCAGACCGCCATCTACCGCAAGTGCAGATTTCAAGGCTTCCTTACTTTGAGCCATACCTTTGGGATTATCCGTCCTTCCGAAGATATAATCCAAAGATACGTTAAAAAAGTCTGCATACCACAATAGTTTTTGGAACGGTGGCTCGGCAACACCCATTTCATAGCGACCGATGGTTGCTTGTGTCGTCTCGCACAATTCCGCTAACTGCTTTTGTGAATAACGCGCATTTACCCTTAGTTCTTTTAGTCGTTCTCCTACAATATTCATATTCTAATTCACCTCCAAATGATTTGTGTTTATTATAACACATAAACGGTTTATAGTCAATACGTAAAACAATTTTTATACACTCCATTTTCGTTAATAATTTTATTTAGCGGTACGGCAGTACAGCCGTACCGCTTATATCTTAATCTTCGTCGTCTTCCGAAGCTTCTCTCATCAATCTTTCAAACTCTTCTTTTCCAATGTCGCTTTCGATAAAACGCTCCATCTCTTCCATCATTAACATAGCAAGAGAATTAAGCGCATCTTCGGGAACATCAGACTTAAAAACAATTTTAGGATCGCTCATGAGCTACACCTCCTTAAATCTCATTACCTCCATTTCCGCCGGAGGCAAGCATAGAAACATATAACATATAAATTCTCCTTACGGGCGGTGTCGGATGCCACCGCCGTTACATTCTTCCTTTGATTGTCCCTATATATCAATCCTGTCAGTTTAGTCAGCAGGATATTGTAGTCAATTTAAATTCTTCCTTCATAATTTTAATTAATAGATTACTTTTTCTTCGGCTTATCAGCTAAATAAATTCTTGTCACTTCAGTCCGATGGTGACCTAAGTTTTCACTTACAATCTTTCGTGCTTTCTTTGGTCTCTCTTCCAAAGCTTCGGCATAGGTTCTTTGTGCGTAGGTGTGTCTGAGTCCATGCCATGAGATTGTCTCAGTTCTTTCTTTTTTACCGTCTTCGTATAAATCTTCACGGTTTTCTACTATGAAGCTTTTTCGGTTATAACTCATCCAGTTCTGCAAAGAGCGCTTTTCACGCTTGACTCCATCCTTTTCGCTTGCGGAAATTAAGTAATCCCTCGGGTATCTGCCCGAGCATCGTGCATAATCCAAATATTTAGTAATAATACTGCGTTGCTTTGCACTTAAATCAATCGATCTTGTCTGGCCGCCCTTGCCTTTTATAACGAGTTGTCCGGTCTTTATTGCTGACATAAGGTATTCAACTCTGAGCGTACAGATTTCTTCAAGCCGTAAACCAAACTCATGGGCAAAGTCTATGGCAATAACAACATCCTGTCGGCCTTGCTCTGTAGCCAACTGTCGCATATTATCAATCTCGGTTTTTAACCACGAATGATCTTTAACACCTGTTGCTCGTTTGGGCAGATTTAACTTGCTATTAGGGGATAGCCTGTTCTTACTGCCTGATTTTCTGTGGAAATACCGTATACCTGATAGATCGGATTGTATAGTCGCGGCAGAGTTGTTTTCTTTCAGGTGTTCTACATAGGCTTTGAAGTGCCGATCTTCTACGTTCTTAAAATTTTGTAGACGAAAATTATCGGCTAAAAACTTACAGAACCTTTTTGTTGCTTCAAAATACCGCGCTCGTGTTTTAAAGCTAAGTTCATTGCTGTGCTTATAGATGGACTCGACTTGAGCAAGTAAGTTCTTATACAAGCCCGGATTCAGCACTGTAATATTATTAGAATCTGACATAGCAAACCGTCTCCTTTCTCCAAAAATTTTATTTAAACGCAAGGATAGGGACCAAGCCTTGCGTAAAAAGCTGTGAACCAAAATGTTTATAATAAGTGCATTTTCGTCAATAAAATATCTCTTCATCTCTTGACGAAAATAATTTTGTGTACGAAAATTTTTCTGCTCATTTGCAAATGAAAGTCATATATCATCTCAAACCGTGGAGCATCAAAAATTGCTTTTATAGATTGTGCTGACCTGATATCGAAAAGTAAGTAATCTCAAACGGACGGTCAGCACAATCCTTTTTTACGGGAAATGAAAGTGATTTCGAAATATTCTCTCGAAACTATAATCATAGAACATATCGAAATTATAATCATCAAGCATATCGAAAAGTAAATCATCAATCATACAAGAGCCATATTACATAACATCATAAATACAAATTATCATTATTTAATGTTATCTATAATAAATCTATCATTAACCTATATGGCTCTTAAAATGAAAGTCCGCAGGGCATAATACACCCACTGTCAAAGGTCTCTGCAAACTTCATTTCTTACTGATTCTTTATTGACGCTGGGTATTATGCCCTGCTCATCTCGGCTCTCCGACGTTGTCTCCGAGCCGTTTCTATCTGACTATCGTCCAATAGAAACGGCTCGGCTCCCCAAAAGAGAGTCATAAATCATTTCTAAAGGACAATCATCTATCATCATAGAAATGATAGTCATAGCACCTGCTTC
>JAGBBN010000025.1:0-70139 GCA_017938445.1 Clostridia bacterium
AGGTGCAACTTGCTCTCGAAAGGTAAATCATACACTCTCGAAGAGACAGTCATAAATCATCCCGAAGCGAAAGTTCTGTTCTGGTATTCTGCTGTAAAATAAGGTTAGTACTTGGCTTAATCTATTTTGCTTTCATCGCAAGATTAATAGATTTTCCGTGCGTGTTCCCTTGTAATCCAAGAGTGCAAACAACCTTGTATTGTTTACTGACGCTACGCCGAGTGCAAGGCATTTCAGCCCAGCCGAGACTAAACAACTCGTTCGGCGGGGATTTTCATTACCGATTAAATCCCGTAACTTTCGTATGCCATTCCCGTAAGGGCTGGAGATTTCCCTTAATGGACGGTAGCATCACCGCTTGAGCAGTTTAATTTTACGACGAAACTCTCAAACGTCGTGGATTCCTAAATTCTCGTCAATAACTTTGGTAGGAATCCTTACCGCCGTTATGCACTTATTTTCGTTAATAAACGCTGTAACAAGTGAAACAGGTTCGCAGTCGAACAATCCTTATTTCGTAACGACTCTGCTATCCGCACATAAGTTGACCTCTCAATTGCCATCAACCTATAATTCACATTGCCTTTGTGAAGGGCTTTGTATATCACGGCTTTTCTTACTTACCTTCTTCAGACCACCGCGTGAAAGTGGGTTCTGATTTTTTGCGGAAATCATAAAACCGAGCAACGTAATAGGTCGATTAAAAATGTGTCGCCTATCTTCTATATATCACCCTGTCCGTTGCCGTAACCGTGATAGCTCTTTAGTTCCGTATTTCCAGTTCTTCGGTTATACGGATAATCAGCCTTAGAGCATCGTCTGATAAAGTCTAACCCGACTTTAAAGGTTTTCTGCTAGTGATTCTCAGTCTGTCGCAGAACCCAGACTGCAGCATTCGGCACCAAACCTTTAGTGCAAATAACTTCCCATGTTTCAATCACAAAAATTTAAAACACTCCTTCTCAACTCCACTACATGCCAATTTAGAGCATATCAGTGGGATATATTTGAACCTCGTTTAGAGGAAACAAAACACCATAAAACAAAGAAAGACACCTATCATGAAAGATAAGTGTCTTTGTTTGCTTTATCGTAAGCTTTACGAAAGAGCACACCAATACACTTAACCTTCTGGGTTCAATGTATTATTTGAATAACTCCTTCATTATTTTAAAGCTCGTATATATTATACAGTATAAAATTTACCTTGTCAAATTGCTTATTGGCCTCTTATTTGCGATTACGCGCGATTAGAAGCAATTACAAGCGGAAAAGTGGTCGTTTTAATATCGGTTTTGGTCTTTTTATATACATTTTGATACCGTTTTTGGTCATTGTTATTATTTTGCTAACATTATAAAAGGGTAAATTAAAGGATACATTTTTTGAATTTTATCGAAGAAAAACCGCACCATAGATTTCACTCTAAGGTGCGGTTCGAGAGGTAACTCAAAACAGAATTATGAGTTATTCAAACATTGTAAAGTTGTCTTATTTATTAGATTTTTTCTTTTTAACAATAATAATTGTAATAACTCCACCCAAAACAATTATAGAACCAATAACAACCCAAATAATCCAGCTGCTATTTTCATTTTCAGATACATCATCAGAATTATCCATATTAACAGTATCATCCGGCTCAACATTGGTTTCAACATCATTCTTGTCAAGCATAGGAATTTCTTCCTCAACGACTGTGTTGCAGATAGTACAAGTTTTTGTTTGCTTCCCAACAGCGGTTTCAGTGGCGGGAGTAACTACAACTGCTTTGCCGAAAGTATGCTCTTTTTTAGGTAAAGTATTTGTGGTTTCTTTATCACAACGGGTGCATTTACCACTTTCAATACCTTCTTCAGAGCAAGTGGGCTCTTTAGTTACTGTTGGGTTAGAGAACTTATGTCCAATAGCTTTAATATCTTTAGTTTCTTTGTGAGAACATTTTGAACAAGTTCTTGTTTGACTACCTTTTTCCTCGCATGTTGCTTCTTTTGCAGTAGTCCAGTTGCCCATAGAATGACCTTTAGCAGCAATGTCCTTTGTTTCTACTTTTTGACAAATAGAACAGGTGCGAGATTCGGTACCTTTTGCAGTGCAAGTAGGCTCTTTGGTCTGAGTCCAGTTGCCAAATGTATGATTTGTTGTTGTGGCAATTGTTTCAGTTTTTGTTGCATTACAAACAGTACAAGTGTAAGTCTTAACGCCTGTTTCTTTACATGTTGCAGCCTTTGTTATAGTACCGCCGTTCCATGTATGTGCTGAGGATTCTGCGGTGCCACAGGCAGTGCAAGTATGTTTATGATTGTTATTATCCGCTTTACTCCATGCACCAAAACTGTGGGTTTTACAAATAACCTTTACAGTAGTGGAGTTGGCTGCGGAAGCTATAACTGTGCTACCATTTTTTATAACGGCTTCTGTTTTAATTGTTGTGTCTTTTAAAGAGGCGTTGTTTTTAACTTTTAAAACATATTTAAAAACATCTCCACTCTTATTAACTGCACTAGAGTAACCGATTGCAGCGTTTTTATTATCAAAACTAGCAATCATTGCACCGGTTAAAATCCATTCGCCCGATACAACCTCAAAAACATTCTCATCGTATACAGGGGTTAGTGCCATGGATTTAAATTCTGCATTACTATTTAAAGAAACTGTAACTGTAATTGTATCGCCAAGCTTTACAGTGTTTGCAGATGTTTTAGAGTTAACCTTTACAGCTTCTGCCGCAAAAACAGAAACAGAAAGTGAGAATATTAACACTAAACAAATCAAAAAACTAATAATCTTTTTCATCAATCTATCTCCTTATTTGTGTAATGGATATTTTTCAAGAAGCAAGGTGTGATAAAGCAAATAAATTGCATCATCGCTATCTAAATCACCATCACCGTCAAAATCACATTTTTGATTAACGGCATATTCTTCCGGTAGAAGTGTATGGAATAGAAGATAGATTGCATCGTCACTGTCAATTGTTTCGTTTCCGTCGGCATCGCCTAAAATGTAGGTGAGAGCAGGAGTGATATCGTATTTTTCCTCGTAGTTACATACGCTACATGTATGTGTTGTGTAACCGTCTTTTTTATATTCGGGCTCTACAATTGTCGGTGTTCCGTATTGGTGTCCAAGAGCGGATATCTCTACATATGTTGTATAATCACATATCCTACAAGTCTCATATGCATTCCAGCCAATCTCGGTGCAAGTAGCATCTTTTGCATCGTGATGAATTAAATTATGACCAGGTGCTTTAATCAACTTATTTTCTCTTGAAAGTTCTTCATTACATACTGAACAGTACACTACGCTATCGTAAGAACCATCGGTGATACATGTTGCTTCTACGCGATTTTCTTCTTTAGTGACAGTTGGATTATGACCAAGCGGATGTATTTCTTTATAGGTTGTATAATCACAACGTGAGCATGTATCATAAGCATCCCAACCAACCTGGGTGCAGGTAGGGTACTGCGCCTCGTGTGTAATTATATCGTGTCGGAGCTTATTAAGTGTAATTGTTTCACGCGAAAGTTCTTCGTTGCATACCGAACAATATACTACACTGTCATAGGATCCGTCTTCGGTACAGGTAGGATTAACACGGTTCTCTTCAACTGCATTTGCAGCATCGTGACCTGTAGCATCAATTGTAATTGTTTCGCGAGAGAGTTCATCATTACATACTAAGCAATATACTACACTGTCGTAAGTGCCGTTTTCGGTACAAGTCGGAGCAATACGATTTTCTTCAACTGCATTGCCGGCAGTATGTCCTGTAGCATCAATTGTAATTACTTCACGTGAAAGTTCAACATCGCATACTGAGCAATATACTACGCTATCGTATGCACCATCTTCAGTGCAGGTGGGTTCGATACGATTTTCTTCTACAGGGTCACTGGATGTGTGACCAAGGGAAGCGAGAGTGTTACCTTTAATATTTTCATTGCAAATATCGCAGTGATAGGTTGTATAGCCTTCTTCGGTACAAGTAGGTTCTGTCACAACTCCGGCGTCAACATCAACTGCATGTGCTGCAAAAGATGCACGACCGCCCACAAAAGGAACCACTTTGAGACCGTTTATACAGTTTTTATCCTGTCCATCAAAAACCTCTGCATAAATAGCGATATCTCCGCAAAAAGCCTCTTTTACCTTGAAGTTCAAAGTAAGCATTTCGCCAGTTGCTGTAGAAACATTGTTCATCATTAATGTGTAGCAAATACTATCGCTATAAATATAAACGCCTTCTATGTCATTAGAAAACAGATTTGCACTAGTATAGTCAACAAACTCAAGCGCATTGCGATCAAATTTAATGGAAAATTTAAGAATAGTAATGCCGGTATTTTGGTCTGCACTAATCTTTACAGAAACTTCGTCACCGCTTTTATAAATAGCTGGCGAGAAAGAAACAGGAGTGGTGGTCTCTGCCACCACTCCCACCTCAAAAGTTTCGATAGTTTCAACAGTTTCAGCATTAACAGTAACCATTGAAGTTGAGAAGATTAGAGCGGCAGCCAAAAGCATCGATAAGATTCTTTTAAGTTGCATCTCTTATACCTCCAAATCACATATCTAAATAGTCATCGTTGCCAACAACTGCATTGTGAAGAAGTGCAAAGTCATAAGCAGTTACATATCCATCCTTATCAAGGTCAAATACGGTTTCGTAAACACCTTCTGCTGCATCTGCAGAATTATACCATTTTGCAAAATTCATTGTATCTGCAGAATCAATAACACCGTTACCATCAGCATCACCAAGTGTTACAACGTTAATACCTGCTTCTGTGCCAAAATCAACTATCAATTCGTTAATATAAGCATCATCGTCGTTACGAGCGGCAACACCGGGAGCTACAGTGAAGTCTGCAACACCGGTAAAGTCTTTATTAACTTTAAAAGTAAGAGTTGCAAAAAGGTATTCGCCTTTTTCGAATTTTTTATCAACATAGTTATATCCCATGTTTTGTGCGAGTGCAACAACATATGAACTGTTTGCTGCATCAATATATGTGTTGGCGGTCACATCAAACACCTTGCCTTCAACATTTACCAATGTAAGGTTCTGATTGAAACCAATAGCAAAGTTAAGACCATAAAGTCTTGCGATATCGCTATTAACATTCATATAAACATTAAGTGTAATATAACCGGAATTTACAGCTACATCACTACCGTTAATACCAATTGCTTCATAAGTAAAGGTTATCTCTTCATTTAATGCAGCAATTTCATTCTGTGCAACGAGTACTTCATCACAAACGGAGCAGTGCTTACCTTCGGTAAGACCTGTAGTGTCGTAAGTAGGAGCAACAGCTTCATCGATAATTTCGGTGTGGCCAAGTGCAGCCAACTCATTATAAGTAGTATGATCGCATCTGGAGCAATCTTCATATGCATCCCAACCAATATTAGTACAATCAGGTGCCTGTGCGTCATGCTGAGTTAAATCATGACCAAGAGCTGCTAATTCATTATAAGTAGTGTGATCACATCTAGAGCAGTCTTCATAAGCATCCCAACCAATTTCAGTACAGGTAGGATCCTGTGCGTCATAGTGGGTTAAATCGTGGCCAAGAGGAGCGATATCGAAGAAGAGTGTAGTGTAATCGCAGAATGCGCACTCGAGGTGATCGGTGTAACCGGGCTCAGTACAGGTAGCGGGCTTCTCAAGATATCTCTCGAGTCTATGACCGAGAGCAGCCTTCTCTACATAAGTAGTATAGTCACATCTCGAGCAATCCTCATATGCTTCCCAACCAATATTGGTGCAATCGGGAGCCACTGCATCATGCTGAGTTAAATCATGTCCAAGAGCATCAACAAAGTTATCCTTGAAGACTTCATCACAAATGAGGCATTTTTTAACGGTATAACCCTCTTCAGTACATTTGGGCTCTACGATACCTAAAGTTAAACAGTCATAATGACCTGTTGCAGGAACAGTAGAATCTACATACTCGTTATCACAACGTGAGCAAGTGTGAGTGGTAAAACCTTCCTCGGTACAAGTAGGATCGGTTACTACTGAAGCATAGTCGTGACCAAGAGCTGCTAACTCATTGTAGGTGGTGTAGTCACATCTTGAGCAGGTAACATAAGCATCCCAACCGATTTCAGTACAAGTTGCAGCCTTAGCTTCGTGTGCAACTTCATCATGACCTAAAGCATCTACAAAAGCATCCTTATATGTATCATCACAACGTGAACAAGTGTGAGTAGTAAAGCCAGCATCTAAACAAGTAGCTTCGGTAACTACATCTATATAATTATGATTATCAGGATCAATCGGAGTTGTCTTTTGTGCTGCTAAAACGATGTGGCAATCGCCGCACTCAATCTGGAAAGTAAGACCGGTTTCAGTACAGGTTGCCTTAACTTCGTTTTTAGTAACTACGCCTCTATGAGAAAGCGGATCGGGGTCAACGTAGGTGTCAACATATGACTCATCACAACGTGAGCAATCGTGAGTAGTATAACCTTGAGCAGAGCAAGTAGGAGCAGTTACGGTAGCAATATAATCATGTCCGAGAGCGTCAACAACTTCTTGAGCAACGATAACTGCATCACAAACGGAGCAATGCTTTCCTTCAGTAAGACCTGTTTCGGTACAAGTAGAAGCAACCGCATCATCAATTACTTCGGTGTGGCCAAGAGGATCAACAACGATATTTTCTCGGCTTAGTTCTGCATCACATACGTCACAGTAAATAACGGAATCATAAGAACCAGAGTTTACGCAATCGGGAAGAACTTCGTTCTCCTTAACAGCTTCACCAGGAACATGCTGGAGAGGTTCACCAACAGGCTCATCAAAAGTGAAGGAACATACCTTACAAGTATATCTTACAATTTCAGCATCTTCACAAGTAGCGCCGATTACCTGCTTATCATAGTCGTGATGTCCAACACATGCAATAGTTTCTCTCTTGGTTTCGTGGCATACAGAGCACTCGTAGTCGATATAACCATCTACAACACAAGTAGCATCCTGTCTGCCGGTCTCAACCCAGTCGTGGCCGGTAGCATCAATTACATGGTTAGTACGAACAAATTCCTCTCCACATACAGAACAGTAAATAACGGTGTCGTATGAGCCGTTGTTTTCACAATCGGCCTCAACACGATTTTCTTCAACCTCACTGCTTGCAGTATGACCTAATGCATCTACATATGTATCAAGGTAGGTATCATTACAATCGGGGCAAGTGTGGGTGGTATAACCCTTCTCAGTACAAGTAGGATCGGTTACTACAGAACTGTGAGAGTGACCGGTAGCAGGAATTTCTACATACTCGTTTAAATCGCAGGTGTTACAAGTTCTGTAAGCATTCCAACCGATTTCGGTACAGGTGGGAGCCTGAGCATCATGATTTACGTAATCATGTGCACCTGTGGGCACTGCGGTAAGTTCTGCATATGTTCCGTGACACTCGTCACATTCATATACTTTGTATCCAAAGTTTGCACAGGTAGGAGCAACTTCACTTGTTACTGTGCCTGTGCGTGTTGCAGGGTCACATTCACATTTTGTTGCTTCTAATGCAGATGCAGGTATTATTAGCTGTGTTAAGAGCATTGATAATACTAAAAGCATTGCAAAGATTTTAGAAAAATGTCTCTTCATAATTTTTTCTCCTTATTAGTTTTTGTTTTTACATTTGCTATAAGCTTTAGGATGTCCGCGTGGTAACACAATAAAAAAGTACAAAATTCAACAACTCCTGATTTCCCGTTAATATAGGGCTATTTTTGCGACAAAATGACTATTATCAAATGGTGTACCTTTTGATAATGGCCGTTTTTAACAGGTAAGGAATTGCTTTTCAGTTATCATTAAATAAATATCTTCAAAAATTCGATTTTTTCTTAAAAGTACTTGCATTTTCTTTTCATTTATGATAAAATACTATAGAATAAAATGACTCTCAAAAGGTACACCTTTTGAGAGTCATTTTATTTATTTCTCAGTATTCTGTGCTCACGCAAGCGACGATAAAATGTAGCTTCACTTATATTACAGATTGTTAATACTTGCTCAAGAGATAATTGCCTTTTCTCCCACTTATTTATTAATTCATCAAATTCAATCGGAACTGGAGATTCCGGTCTACCAAACTTAACACCCCTTGCTTTTGCGGCGGCAATGCCTTGTGCTTGTCGTTTCTTTATATTTTCGCGTTCGCTCTGCGCCACAAAAGAAAGTATCTGCAAGACAAGGTCAGCAATAAATGTTCCCATTAAGTCTTTCCCGTTTCTCGTGTCAAGCAACGGCATATCAATAACACAGATATCTATTCCAATATCTTTCGTGAGTATTCGCCACTGCTTTTGAATGTCTTCGTAATTGCGACCTAAGCGGTCTATGCTAAGTATGTAGAGTAAATCTCCTGACTTTAATTTTTTAACGAGTTTTTTATATTGCGGCCGCTCAAAATCCTTGCCCGACTGCTTATCAATATAAATATTATTAGTCGGCACATTGTTTTCTTCCATAATAACAAGTTGCCTGTCTTCGTTTTGATCGATACTCGATACTCTCACATAACCATAAATATTTCCCATAATATTACCTCCTGTGCCCAATATTATTTTACAATATTTGGGCGATTTTTGTTTTGAGATAATATAAGGAACAAAAAAACGAGTTTCAAGAAAACATTATTTACATTCTCAACACGTCAAATATTGATATCCTTTTGTAGCAATGATTAATAATTTAAACTTGCTATTTGCTATAGCACATGCTATAATAAATTCATAAGAGGTGTTAGTATGTCTTTCTCTGAAATCGTAAAGTTTATTCGTAAGCAATATAATTATACCCAAGAGCAATTTGCCAGGGAATTAAATGTCAGTTTTTCCACTATAAATAGGTGGGAGAATGGGCGCACTGTACCAAGTGTTTTAGCAAAAATGCAACTACTTGAATATTGCAAAAAAAATTCTATAGATCAGTTTATTGTTAATGAACTTAACAAGTGCTGATTACATATAATGCTTGGAATAATAAATCTTATTTGATAGTAATATTTACAGTTGAGGGACGCTAAAATGTCAAAAAGTTATTCGCCTTTAAGATACCCTGGCGGCAAGGTAAAATTGTACGATTCGGTTAAAGAAATACTAATACACAACAATTTAATAGGAGCAACCTATGTTGAACCATTTGCAGGCGGTTCAGGTTTAGCGCTCAAACTATTGCTTAAAAATGATGTTAAAAAAATTGTTCTAAACGATATTGATCCTGCTATTTATTATTTTTGGAAAACCATACTTAACTCGACTAATGAGTTTTTTAAATGTATTGATGCGGCAGAATTAAATATAACCGAATGGAAAAGGCAAAGAGAGATATTTAAGAAGGGTTATATTGGAAATGACATTGAATTTGCATTTTCAGTTTTTTACCTAAATCGAACGAATATATCTGGAATATTAAATGGTGGCATTATTGGCGGCATTAATCAAAACGGTTCTTATAAAATGAATGCACGTTTTAACAAAAGCGAACTAAAAAAAAGAATCAGTGATATTGCGGCTCGCAAAAACGATATAATTCTATATAATCTTGATGCTGAAGAATTAATAACCGGAAATTATTTAAAAAATTTGCGTAAGGTGTTCATTAATTTCGATCCCCCTTATGTTAAAAAAGGGGCGCAACTCTATAAGAACGCATTTAAAAAAGATGATCATATTTCCTTGTTCAAATGCATTAACAATTGTAATAAAAGTTGGATAGTAACTTACGATAAGTGCGATTTTATCGCTGATTTGTATAATAAATATCGGCAGTGTCTTATTCCGGTAAGTTACAGTGCAAAAAATAAAACAAAAAATAATGAGTTTATGTTTTTTAGCAAAAACCTAAATATTCCCGAAAAAATTTTAAATGGTGGTATGTACATGAATTGTTCTGATAAATGTAGATTTTGCTCTATATTAAACGGCGAAAAAGTTTTTGATACGATAGACACACCTATCATCGAAAATGATAGTTATTATTTACTGTCTAGCGTAGGTGCAATGGTTGAAGGTTGGTCTTTAGTCATACCTAAAAAGCATGAATACTCTATGAAAGAACATTATTCCAACAAAGATTTCTTTGACTTTTTAAATCATTGCATTTCTCTTGTAAAAAAAGCTTATAACATAGATAAGGTTATTGTTTTTGAGCACGGTGCTAATAAATTTGGATCTATGACAGCGTGTGGAACTAATCATTGCCATATACATATTGTTCCAATATTAGATTCTTTGTTAAATGATATCTCTGATTGTTTGAAGTTTGAAAAGATGTCTTTTGATAAAGTGAGTGATTTTGTAAAGGAATCTGAATATTTGCTTTATTCAGATGTTACAGGAAAATCAGAAACATCTGAATGTTATGTTCACATTTTAAAAGAACCAATATCTCAATTTTTCAGAAAAATAATTGCTCAAAAACTGGGCTGCCCAGAGAAATATAATTATCGAGATAATAACAATCTTGATCTTTCCAATGCAACTTTTCAAACTTTAAAAAAGGAGATTGCAAATGGAGAATAAAGATTCGACAGCAATGTCCGGAAAAACAGATGAAAGAAACCAAGGCCAGTGGGAATCCAGATATCCTAAAAAAGCGCAGTGGATTCAAATTGCTGAGGCAGCCTACCTGCTATTTATGGTTTTTACATCATTTGCAATAATTTACTTAAATTACGCTGGTGTTATTGAAAACTGGTTTAACATTCCGGAAGATAAGCAATTACATCTTTCAAGAATGATTACTTGCGTAACATGTGGTATGCTAGGCGGTACAATATTTGATATGAAATGGTTTTATAAATCCATTGCACACGGATATTGGAATATTGACAGAAAATATTGGCGCATCTTTACACCAATAATATCTTTATCATTCTCTTTCTGTTTAGCATGTATCTTTAGCGATAATATTATAATTCACGGTGATGGTTTTTCCGCAGCTACTCTTGGATTTTTAGCCGGTTACTTTTCTGATGAAGCCGTAGGAAAGATGGCGGAAGTTGCCAAGGTGTTATTTAATACTGGCGAGAAAAAATCTGACGATGTCGAGGAAAATAAAAAACATGGCAAACAATGATATTTATTTGGTTGAAAAAGAAAATATCATAAAACTAGGTTCTGACCAACAAAACGCCCAAGTGATTGGTGGAAAGGCTCTGGGCTTATGCCAGGTGCCTTGTGCATGGTCAGTTCCTTTTTTTATAATATCTAAAGATTTGTATGCAGAATATATTTTGACAAATGATGAAACAATCATCGACAATTATATAGATAATATAAAAATAGTTATTGATGTTCTTAATATCGATGAAGGGATTATTTTGCGTTCTTCGGCCGTCAATGAAGGAATGGAAGAACGCGGTAAATTTGATTCTATCGAAACAACAGTAGATAATCTGAAAAAATCTTTAAAGGAGTTGTTAGATAATCTAAAAAGAATCCCAAATTTAGGTATGCCTATAATTGTTCAAAAACTTGTAACCCCACTTTTCACAGGCCATTTATCCAACGAGCGACGTTTTTCGCAAGAAAACCGCGACTGGAAAGTAGAAATATATTACCCAAATGGTAATTTTGAACAAGAGTCCATTGGAATTAGGACTTGGAGAAAAAGGTATAATATTGAAGATATCGCCGCACACACTTTATATGCCAATAAGCATACTGTTTTAAACGAATTGCAGAAAGTAGCATACTTTTGGTATAACGAATCCAAAAATATGAAATGTAGATTTCATTTGGAATTTGTTTTTGATGGCAAAACAATTTATATTGTTCAAGCTGACAGTGACTTCAAGAAGGAGAATTCGGTAAATCCAAAATCTTATAATATTAAAGTCTCTAAAACTGCAGAAACATGGATACCTAAAGTATTAAAGCAATTCAATGTTAACACCTCATCTCAATTCAAAAAACTTCAAAATGTCAAGAATTATAACGATTTGGGTTTTTGTACAGTTCCATTATATTTTCTTGATGATATTAACACAATCAATGATTTGAGCCGAGATATTGTATCCTCTGAACTTAAAGAAGATATAGAAACTTTATTAAAAATTCAATCCGTTGTAATAAGAATGGATATTAGTAGCGGAAACAAATCTCAAAAGCAACTTTTGCCAAGAAGCAACGAAATATATAATTATACTGATGTGATTCTTTGGCTCAAGGAACATGCGAATCTTATCTTAGCAGAACAAAATGGGATATTTATATTTCATAATTTTATTCCGTCAACTTCTTCAGCTTTTGCACACGCACTTCCTAATAATCGCTTAGTTAAAATACAATCGTTATGGGGATTGCCAGAAGGACTTTATTATAATTATCATGATACTATTATTGTCGACCTAGGAACTAAGCAACTAGGCGCAATTACACCATCCGATGTAAAGGTAACTATAAAAAATAGATATAAGGATCTTTTTATATCACCTGATGAGAATGGTAATTGGATTGCTTACGATATTAAAGAACCATATGATTGGAAATGTTCAATTGAAAGCAATGACTCTATCTTTGATATAGCCGTTAAATCACAAAAACTTGCAAATGCATTACAAGAAGAAATTTCAGTAATGTGGTTTGTTGGTATTGACGACTCTTTTTATGGAGCCAAAAATTTGCCATGGTTTCATGAAAAAGTAAATTTTGCTTCATACACCAAGGACGAATACAAACGCAAATATTTCAAGGAAGAAGAAATTGTAATAAATAATAGTGAGGAATTACAAGAATTAATTTCTTCAGGAAACTTTCAAGACAAAAAGTGTTTTAGATTGAAGCCAAACTGCGAAAAAGATTTACGAAACAAAGATCTGATAGCGAATATAGGAAAGATTGCCGCCGATAATGATATCATGATTTTGTTGGACGGAACGCAACTAACGCATTCATATTATCAACTGAAATCAACTGGTGCAAAAGTTGTATGCTCTGATAAGGATGAATTATTATATTCTGATACACTCGAGTTTAATAAATTAGTGCGTGACAAAATTCCAGAGAAAATAATTTCAAATGGAGAGCATGTAAAATGCTCGGTTGTTACTCGTCCACTTTTGGATCGTTTACTTTTGGAGAAACTTTTAGAAGAGGCCTACGAAGTAAATGATGCGAAAACTGTAGATGAAATCATTTCGGAATTAGCTGATTTGACTGAATTATGTAACTGCATATGTAATGCACATTCTGAATATCCAATATCTTGTAAAGATATATTAAACAACAAAAGAAGTTATTTTAAAAATGAATCTAATGTGCTTAAAACTTTAAAAATAAGTCCTGAAACTCAAGATTTTATCCAGAACTTTAAATTTGAAAAGTTTTATGGAAGTATTTCAATTCAGCGTAAAAAAACTTTATATAGAATTGAGTTTAATCTACAAAATTTTCCGAATCAAAAGCAACCGAAAAATATAAACTCTATCGATGAGTTGCAAGCGCTTAAAACAAATATTATCGTTAATGCTTCCCTGGCCTTAAAGAGTAAAAGTTCAAAGCAACTTATGAATTACATAAATAAAATAAATGAATATGTTGCTGAGTTGTGCGGTTGCCTTAATATTTCTTTACAGCATGTCAAGAATAAAAGAGTTGCTAAAGAGTCAAAAGTCGGTGGATTTAATAATGGTTATGTTCTCGAACAAACTGTGTTAAAAGATAACATTATAGATGAAACATTAGAATTTAATCCGGTTAACTGTAAAAAAATACACGAAATTGAAAGAGAAAATACAAAATACTTTGAGTTCCTAGAAAATTTAGAAAAAAATCAAGAACGCTTGTTATTTAGATTTTCTTTGCCAATTGCTGTTAATGAATGGGAAGTCATTTTTGATAACCCTAAGATACAAAAAATGCTACCAAATATTCAAGAAATTAGTTTCAATGTTCACAAAAACAATGCTGGGCGATTAATTCTAAAAGTAGATGGGCTGTTGCGACAAACAAGCGAACAATTATCTTTTTTTGATTAAATTTCAAAGCGACTTTAAAGAAGGTGTCTTTCATTGACGGAAGACACCTTCTCTTTTACAACATAAAACAACTGATTTATTTAGCGATGATTCAGTCGAATTATAATAACCCCGCCTTTGCAGGTTTGCAAAGGCAGGGTTATTTGTGGTATCAGTCAATATTCACTTTCCAATATCCGAAACGTTTGCCGTTTACACGTTCGATATATTTCTTTTCTTCAAGTGAAGCGGTAATACGTTTAACGGTTCTATCTGACCTGCCAATTAGTTCTCCAATTTTCTTTTGTGTTAGTTTGCCATCCTTTTTAATCAGATTTAAAACTTGCATTTCGTCCAAAGTGACATCCAAAGTGCCATTTTTGTTTTTGATTTGACACTTTTGGGAAGATAACGAGCCGCTAATATGCATATCACGGTTCTTAAGTGGGTTGTTTTCACCTAGCAACAAATTTCTTAAAAACAACTCCAAATACTCGGTTGTTTCGTGAACACCTTTTTTGAGATTGGTATAGTTTGCACGAACGAGTGCATTTCTAAAATACCAAGCGTTCTCGGCAAAGATGTCATTCGTAACATCAAATCCTAATGTACGGATATACTTAATAAAGAAAACTGCTGTTGCTCTTGTGTTGCCTTCGGAGAAAATGTGGATCTGCCAAAGGCGAGAAACAAACACGGCCAAGTGTTTTATGATCTCATCCATCGAAAGATTTTTATAGGAAAACTCTTTTTCAACCGAAAAATCATAATCTAATGTTGCTCTCAAATCCAAAGCACCGCCATACATAACGGTATCGCCGTCAAGAACCCATTCATTTTTGGTGATGTTATAATCTCTAATCTTACCGGCGTGTTTATATATTCCCTTAAATAACTGCGAATGAATAGAGATATACTGTGCAGGAGAAAAGACAAAAGACTTTTCGGATAACAACTGTGCGATGCGAACAGAAACTTTGTCAGCTTCTTCGGTTCTGTCAGTATTCGTGTGTGCAATATTCTCTTTATAATAACTGTGAATTAAATCATTAGCTTCCTCAAAGGTAATATCACCGTCAATGTTCTTTTTAGCGGTTTCAATCAAATATTCACTTGTGTTAAGTCCGTCAACCGCTTGAAGTCCGATTGCGGTATGCCAAGCATAACCTTTTTCTTTCTTCTGCGGTTCCTTTTCACGCAAGTATTCTTCAAAAATATCGTTCACAGTTTCACCTCGTTTCGTATGTTATAATTATACCATATATCAAACAAAATAGCAATTATTCAATTCGATTTTCTTTTAAGACCACCGTCACTTGCAACAAACAATGTCAAACCTAAGCATATGAGAAAAGAGCCGGTCGCTATATCAACTTTATACAATAAGGCTAAATATCCGGTCTGCAAAGTTATCAATGTCATTAATGCTAAAACAATTGTTTTAAAAGTCTTCATTTCAAATCTCCTTTATGTACGAAAATTCTTTGAAACGAAGAAGAGGCAGTACAGAGCAAAACGCTCTGTACTGCCACAAACAAAGGCTATTTAACATCTTTTAAGAAAACAACAAACCCGAACGTTTCACCGATTGGTAAAAGGTTCGGGTTTGAATGCTTTGGTGCGAGTGACGGGACTTGAACCCGTACGTCGAAGACACACGCCCCTCAAACGTGCCTGTCTGCCTATTCCAGCACACTCGCATTTTATTGCGCCCAATTATTATATCATTATGAAGGGGCGTTGTCAACTAAAAAATCTATTTTTTTTAGATTTAAAAATATGAGGGCTAAAAAGGGGATAAAAAACGGGTAAACAGCTATGTTTACCCGTTTGAAAATTATTATTTTTCCTCTGCAACCTCACGGATAATACCCATAGGAGTCTGCTGAGAGTCCTGACCTAAGGGGTTGTCCGATAAAACGCCAACGAGGGTATCGCAGGGGAGATTTTTATCGGATGCGCCGAGTATTTTTCCGCCCAAATCGTTTATATCAACGATAACACAGTTGCAACCTATTCGCTGGGCAATGGCAGCAGCTGCTTTATCGGGGTTCTTAGGACCAAGAACCACATATTGATTATAAGGGGGAATTGTGTTGGGGGTAGGACCATCAATAGAAGAGGCCTTGCTTCCTGCCACATGATAGAACCAACCGCTCTGCTTAAACAGTTTGCCAATAACACTTATAACGGCGGCAAACAAAACCCTGAGAGTTCCGCATTCCCGAAGAGCCATCTCCATTGTTTCGGGTATTCCGAGGCCTATACCGTGTTTGGTTTTGGTTACATATTTTGAAAGGAAAACGGCGAGCTTTCTCGGTTTGATTTCAGCCATAGGAATAGCACGTCCCTGAGAACAGGCAACAGCCTTTTCGGAAATGAAAACGATATCATTTTCCAAAATATGCTCCTTTGCATATTTCTCAACCACATCACAAATATCATCTTCCTTAGTTATAACGTGGGTTTTTATGGGAAGACGCTGGTAGCGCTTTCCGTCCTTTTCAATAATCAGCTGTTTTCCTTTGTTTTCAAAAAGCTCACTCATTTTATTACTCCTTTTTTCAGTATCGCACTAGAAAATTATACCTTGAAAAAAATATTATGTCAAGTATTGCCATTGTTAGTATATTCCTTTTAAACAATGATATTTAAAAACAGGTTAATTGACAACAAAAAATATATGTATTATAATAAAATATAATTAGTTTTACTATGAAAGGGGCATAAAAAAGATATGGATAAAAAATTAAAGCATAATTTTTTGTTGGTAGCTTTCGGTGTTGCGCTTTATGCCATTCTTATGAATATAGGAGCAGTATATAATCTTCTTGGTAATATTCTGAAACTGATTCTGCCCGTTGTAATCGGATTTGTTTTAGCTTTTATTCTGAATGTTCCCATGAAGGGCTTTGAAAAGCTCTTTTTCAAGCTTTCTAAAAAGCTTAAAAAGCAACCCAAGAAAAAGCTTATAAGCATAATTAGTCTTTGCCTTACTTTAATATGCGTTATTTTTGTAATTGCCATAATTGCAACAATGCTAATCCCGGAGCTCATATCTTCTATCGAAAGCCTTTATAAGCTCATTGTAAAGAAGACTCCCGAATGGATAGCGATGCTCAAATCTTATGATATTGATACAACCAAGATATCCGAATGGCTTTCCTCCCTTAATTTTGAAACATTGATAGGTAAGATAACCAACAGCGCAGGAACGATTATAACCTCGGTTGTAGGCTTTGCATCCTCTGCTGTTTCGGGCGTTTCACAGTTCTTAATTTCAATAATAATATCAATTTATATCCTTCTCAGTAAGGATAAGCTTTCGGGCCAAATTAAGATACTTATGGATGCTCATTTGAAAAAGAAGACGGCTGACAAAATTTATCATATCTGCCGACTCATCAACGATACCTATTCTAAGTTTTTATCGGGTCAGTGCATAGAGGCCTGCATATTAGGAGTTCTTATATTTATATCCTTTAGCATTTTCAGAATACCTTATGCCAGTCTTATAGGTGTGCTTACGGCAGTTTGCGCCTTCGTGCCTTATATAGGAGCCTTTGCTTCCTGCTTTATTGGCGCTTTTCTGATACTTCTGGTTAATCCGTCACAAGTAATTATCTGTGTAATTGTGTATCTGGTTGTTCAGTTTATAGAAAATCAATTTATATATCCCAATGTTGTTGGAAATTCTGTGGGACTCAGTCCCTTATGGACCCTTATTGCCGTTTTAATAGGCGGCAGTCTTATGGGACTTTTTGGTATGATTTTCTTCATCCCCTTATGTGCAGTGCTTTTAACCCTACTCAAGGAGCATACCAACCGAGTTATTGAAAAGAAAAAGACATTATCGCAAGAATAATTAAATAAAGGATTCTGTTTCGGGATCCTTTATTTTTATTTGTAATTTAATTTTCGTGCTTTTCATATTATTTAGTAAAAAAAGTATGGGAGAAAATTATGGGAGCACTTAAAATATCAGCTATTGTATTACTAAGTCTAGGGGCATTTATTATCTTTATAATAGCTCTTTTCAGCAAGAGGTTAATAAGAACGTTGTTGTTAAATGCGGTATTCGGAATAGTCGCAATGATAATTATAAATCTTACATCCTCTTTTACGGGAGTACATATTCCAATAAATCAATGGACAGTGGGCTCGGGAGCGGTATTCGGTCTTCCGGGGGTGATAGGAATATTAATTTTCGGGATTTTGGTATAGTACCGAAAATGGTACATATAAAGTTGTAAAATATACTCGTAATAAATCAAAAAATATGTTACAATAAAACAAATGACTAAAAGGAGTTTTAGGATTGTTAAAATTCATATTCGGCAGACCTTCATCAGGAAAAAGCTATACAATGCTTGAATATATTAAAAAAGCACAGCAAGCAGGGGAGAACTCTGTTCTTATTGTGCCGGAGCAGTATTCCTTCGAAGCGGAAAAAAGTGTTTTACATGCCGTAGGTGAGAGGGCGGCCCTTGGCGTTTCGGTTATGAGCTTCAGCCGAATTTATGATGAGGTTGGAAGGGTTGTAGGCGGAACAGCAGGCAGACTTCTTTCCGATTCCGATAAAATAATAATTATGAAAAGGGCCCTTAAGGAGGCTAAGGAGGACCTTATTCTTTGGTCTAAATACACCGCCTCCACCTCTTTTGCAAAATCAGCCCTTGATATTATCGGTGAATTTAAGATCAATGCTGTAACTCCTGATATGCTGAGGAAAACTGCCAATTCCGTAAACTCCGTATCCCTTAAAAATAAGCTCGTTGATACCGCCCTTATTTTTGAAAATTACAATATGATTTTGGGCGAAAGATTTATTGACCCTGCGGACAAGCTTACCAAGCTTTATGAGAAACTTGAACAGTTTGAGTTTTTTAAAGGAAAAAATGTATTTATAGATTCCTTTAAGGGCTTTACAGGGCAGCAATATAAGATTATTGACAGAATTTTTTCACAGGCAAAAAATGTGTATATTTGCCTTAATAATGATATTCATAAGGATAATGAATTCGGTATTTATTCAAATATACAGAAAACCGTTGAAAGAATAAAAAGGAGTGCTGCAAAAAGCGGCGTATCATCGGATGAGCCGATTTTCCTTTCAGAGGGAAGATATAACAGCGGCAATTTAAAGGCATTGGAAAGGCTTATGGCGGGTGAGGATGTCGATGTATCGGAAAATGACGGCAGTATAACTGTATGCAAAGCCGCAAACACCGTACACGAAGCAAATTTTGCCGCCAGAACTATAAGGAAATTAGTTCGCAAGCAGGGTTATCGCTACAGAGATTTTGTTATTATAGCAAGAAACGCTGAGGACTATGAGGAAGCGGTTGAGCTTGCCTGCAAGCAAAACGGAATAGGATGCTTTACCGATAAGAGAATACCTTTGGGCGCTTTCCCTGTCCCCGTTGCAGTTTTTTCTGCAATCAATGCGGCGGCATCCCTTTCAACCGAGGATATTTTAAGATTCCATAAAACGGGACTTGGTACCCTTGAAACCGAAGAAATATCCATACTTGAAAATTATACTGCAATATGGAATATAAGCGGCGGCGCCTGGAAGCAGAATTGGGATATGGATATCAGAGGCTTTGTAACCGAGGAACAAAGTCAAGAAGAAAAAGAGGCTCTTTTAGAGATAAATGCTTTAAGGGAAAGGGCAATAGCTCCTATTCTTAACTTCCGTGAAGGCTTTAAGGGAACGGCCCTTAGTATGACGGGGGCTATAGTTAAGCTCTTAAAGGAATGTGATATGGCAGACCATCTCAAAAGGCTTTCCGATGATTATAAAACACAGGGTAACAGCTTTTCTGCAGATACCTTAAGCTCCAGCTACGGTATGTTTATGGGTATACTTGACAGTATCGTTAACTGTTATAATGAGGCCGAAATCAAAAGGGATGATTACGTAGAGGCTTTATCAATGGCGGTAGATTCGGCTTCGGTTGGAACAATACCCCAAACCCTTGATGAGGTTACCTTTGGCTCGGCAGACAGAATTAGGCCATCCCGACCTAAGGTTGCCTTTATTCTCGGCGCAAATCAGGGGGTATTCCCGGCGGGAATAGGAAAAAGCGGTCTGCTCAACATAAGAGAAAGAGAACAGCTTATAGAAAGCGGAATCGAAATAGCCGATAACTCCGTTTCATCCGCAACAGATGAGGATTATCTTGTTTATACCTCGGTTTGCTGTCCTTCGGACAAGCTTTATATTTCCTATTATTCAAGCTCCCTTATAGGCGAGGAGGGACAGCCCTCTCCCTTTGTTAAAACAATATGTGAAAAAATATCCTGTAATTCAGTAAATGAACCGGATTCCTCGCTTAATGATAATAATATCCCCGAAACGGCACAGACCGCATTTAATGCATACTGTGAGAATTTCCGTATTAAAAGTGATGATGCGGCAACCCTGGAAAAATCTCTTGAGAATACAGAATATAAGGATAGAATTTCCGCATTAAAGGAATCACAGAATAGAGGCAGTAGAATATCAAAGGATGCGGCTAAAGGTCTTTACGGTAAAGAAATTTATATGTCTGCTTCAAAGCTTGATACCTTTAACCGTTGTAAATTCTCCTATTTCTGCCGTTACGGATTAAAACTTAAAAAGCTTCAGCCTGCAGATTTTGATGCATTGCAGCGAGGAACCATCGTTCACTATGTGTTGGAAAGAGTGGTTACAGATTATGGAAAGAATATAGCTGCTCTTTCGCAGGATAAAATTTCAAGTGCTGTTGATGAGTACATTGAAGAGTACCTCGATAGTGTAAGCGGCTACAGAACGGTTGAAAATGAGCGTATGAGATTTATAATCAGCCGAATTTCCCGTTCCCTTAAAGAGGTTGTAGCTCAGATGGCAAGGGAATTTGCCCAAAGTGACTTTGAGCCCTACCGCTGCGAGATGAAGATAGGCTCGGATGGAGAAATTCCCGAGCTTGTGATACCGTACAGCGAGGGAAATATCCATATAACGGGAAGTATTGACCGTGTGGACAAGTATAACGGCTATATAAGGGTTATAGATTATAAAACGGGTAGCCGAAGCTTTAAATTACCCGATATCCTTTTTGGACTAAATCTGCAGATGCTTATATATCTTTATGCTGCAGTAAGGGGTGTTGGTAGCTCTGATGAAAATGCCGCAGGAATATTCTATCTTCACTCAAAGAGAGATTTGAATGAAAGCGGTATGGCTATGAACGGTCTAGCCCAGGGCAATTTGGAATTGATTACCGCTATGGAGAAGGAAAACAAGGGCGAATTTGTGCCGAAATTATCCTTAAACAAGGATGGAACCATCTCCAAAAGAAATGCCTCCTTTGTATCTGCTGAGGATTTCACCGTTATATTTGACCATATTGAAAAGCTTATCGGAGAAATAGGCAACAAAATAACCGAGGGACAAATTGATATTGACCCTGTGGATGGAAGGGAATCCCCTGCCTGCAAATACTGTGATTATGCCGCCATTTGCGGAATTGAGGAAAAACAGGCAGAAAAGGTTCCGGCTATTAGCAATAGTGAGGTTATAAATAGGATAAGGGGGGATATTCAGAATGGCGATTGAGTTTACAAAAGCTCAGCAAAGAGCTATTGAAACCGAAGGTAATGTTTTAGTATCGGCGGCGGCAGGCTCGGGTAAAACCGCCGTTCTGGTTGAAAGGGTTATAACTCTTATGACCCGAAAGGAAAACCCCATAGCGGCGGATAGGTTGCTGATAGTAACCTTTACAAATGCCGCCGCCGCAGAAATGAGACTGCGAATTGAAAGCAGACTGGATGAGGTATGCCGTGAAAATCCCGAGGATAGGGGGCTTTTGAGGCAGAAAAGACTTCTTGCCAACGCCAAAATCTGCACGATAGATTCTTTTTGTATAGACCTTGTGAGAGAAAATTTTGAAAAAGCGGGAGTAAGTCCCGATTTCAAGATGAGTGACGGAAACTCACTTAAAGCCATTGATGAACGGGTAATGGCAGAAATCACAAATGAATATATAGAATCCAAAAACGAGACATTTTTTGAGCTGTTGGATATTATCGGCGCAGAATATGACGAGCGTAATTTTAACGAAAAGGTATTAGAGATTTATAACTACAGTCGTCAGCTGCCTGAGCCCGAAAAATGGTTTAAATCTTTTTGTGAGCCCTTTGGTAAAGCCTTTGATGAGCATAATATCTGGTACAACTATTCCTTTGATGCGGCGATAAAAAAGATAAAGTCTTTGAGAAAATCCCTTGCAATAATAATTGATAAAATAGGATTATATGAAGCAGCATCCGAAAGATTTATGCCAACACTTATGCTTTTATCGGAATTGCTTTATGAGTTGGAAAAGGCAGCCGAAAAAAGGGTTTGGAACGATTTTCGAGAAAAGCTTTTGAGCTTTAACCTTCCCGAAAAGCCCAATGCCAGAGGATTTGGCGGCATCTGCGCCGTGAGTGCAGTTAAAACCTTGTTCGAAACCATAAGTAAGGGTACCGAAAAACTGAAAAAGCTGTTTGAGCGCAGTGTTGAAGAAAATGAAGAGCAGTTCATATATCTTGATAAACCTATAAGCTTACTTTGTGAAATACTAATTTGCTTGCAGGAGCGTTTATTAGAGGAATATTTGAAGGAAAATACCCTTACATTCCATAATACAGAGCATCTGGCATTAAAGCTTTTAACCCAAACCGAGGGTGAAGAATTTTTAAATCTTTACGATGAGGTTATGGTGGATGAATATCAGGATACCAACGATTTACAGGATAGACTTTTCTTTGTGCTTTCGGCATACGAAAGGAAGCTTTTTGCAGTAGGTGATGTAAAGCAGAGTATTTACGGCTTCAGAGGAGCTAATCCCATTAATTTTTTAGAAAAGAAAAATAGGTACATAGCTATCGATGAAGCTAAGAAAGATGATGCTAAAAAGATAATTTTAAGAAATAATTTCCGCAGTAATGAAGAGATATGCTCCTTTGTAAATTTCTTTTTTGAGAATATTATGACGGAGGAAAACGCAGGTCTCGATTACGGCGAAGAGGAGCGTCTTGTCGCCTCGGCGGATTACCGTGAAAATAAAAAGGCGGTTGAGCTTCAGGTAATTGACTGTAAGGATAGCGAAAACAGTGCCGCAGTCTGTGAAGCGTTAGCAATAGCAAAATACATAAAATCGGTTATGAATTCGGGCGAGTGTATAAAAAAGGATAAGGATTCCTACCGAGAAGCAAAGTTCAGCGATTTTGCTATTCTTATGAGAGCAACAAAAAACAAGGCGGATAAATTGGCAGAGATATTAAGGCAGTGTGGAATACCTGTAAACTTCAGTGTAGAGGGCTTCGCCGAGAGAAATGAGATAGCAACAATTCTTTCTCTTTTAAAGGTTATAGATAATCCTCATTCGGATATTGAGCTTGCCTGCGTTATGCTTTCTCCCATATTTGGTTTCACACCCGAAGAGCTTGCCAATATTAGAGGAGACTTTAAAAAGGGAGATTTCTATTCTGCGGTAGCCTATGCCCAGAAAAAAGATAACGAGCATGTAAAGGCCTTTATAAAAAGGATAGAGGAATACCGTATGCTCTCATTAACCCTTAATCTTCCAAAGTTTATTTCAAGACTTATTTATGACAGTGGATATATAAATATGGTCAGTGCAATGGAGGAGGGGGCAACCCGCCGAAATAATCTTTTGTTGCTTGTAAAGTATGCTAATGATTATTCGGGAACGAATACCGGAAGTATTTCCTCCTTTGTTAATTATATCCGTTCTCAGTCGGAAAAGGGTATGAAATCGGCGGTTAATAATGTTGGCGGAAACACCGTTAAAATTATGAGTATACATGCTTCAAAGGGCTTGCAGTTCCCCATATGTATTGTGGCGGGTACCAGCTCGGCCTTTAATAACGATTACAACAAAAATGCAGTAACATACCGCAGTGATTTCGGTATAGGCCTTAAGTTTTTTGATGAAAAGGAAGGCAAAAGAACAACAACTGTGGGCTATGAGGTTATGGGAGAGCTTTCTAAAAAGGAAACTCTTGCAGAGGAGATTAGATTACTTTATGTTGCTATGACAAGAGCCCAGGAAAGACTTTTGTTTACTGCTACCGTAAGCGATGCGGAGAAAAAGTGTGCAGATATTTGCGAAAGATTGCTTTTATCTGATGGTGAAATATCCTTCGAGCTTTTCGAGAGAACCTCAAGCTTTGCCGATTGGCTGTTGGTGGCAGGAGCTCTGCATAAAAACGGAAAGGCTATAAGGGGAGAGTCCTCGGATATAATTCCTATGTATAGTGATTCCTGCTTTAATCTTGAAATTATTTCGGAAGAAGAAATAAGGGAAGAAGCACAAGATTTACCTGAAGAATTATTTACTGCGGATGATAACCTTGCCCTTAAAATCGCCCAAAACACCGCATTTCAATATCCCTTCGAAAAGGTGAGAGAAATAGAGGCTAAGGCTTCGGTTTCGGCGGTTGCCAATAAGGCGGAGGGAGAAAGATTTGCCTTTAGTGAAATACCCTCCTGTCTTAGCAAGGGCGGAGTAACCGCAACTGACAGAGGAACTGCAATGCATAAGATAATGCAGTTTATTGATTTTTCAAAAAAAGATGACCTAGAGGGAGAAATCGAAAGACTCTATGAATGGCAATTTATAAGTGAAAATGAGGCAAAGGCGGCAAATTTAGAGGCTTTAAATACTTTCTTTAGCAGTAATATTTTCGGTCGCATAGAAAAGGCGGATGAGCTTCACAGAGAAATGCGTTTTCTTACCGAATTTGATGCTAACGTTTTGAGCAAAGAAGCCGAAAAAACGGGAGAAAAGATAATAATTCAGGGTGCAGTTGACCTATGCTTCAAGGAGGCTGACGGCATTGTTATTCTCGATTTTAAAACCGATAGAGTAACCGATGAAAAACAGCTTATTGAAGCCTACGCAGAGCAACTTAGATATTATGCTCTTGCTTGCCAGAAGGTATTTGGTCTGCCCGTAAAAGAAAAAATAATCTATTCCTTCTGCCTCGGAAAAGAAATCAGATTATAAAAAAATCCGTACCGTTTTTGACGGTACGGATTTTAATTATTTACAAAAGCTTTCAATATAGTTATCAATAGAAGCCTTGATTATTTTTATAGCTTCTTCTTTGCCGTTTACCTCGTCAACTGCGGTTGTTTTATGCTCAAGATTTTTATAAACGGTGAAGAAATGCTTCATTTCATCAAAAATATGCTTAGGCAATTCATCGATATTTTTATACTGATTATAATTGGGGTCGTTATAGGGAATAGCAATTATCTTTTCATCGCTTCTTCCGTTATCTATCATGGTTATAACACCAATGGGATAAGCTCTTACAAGGGTTAAAGGCTCAAGAGCCTCGGCGCAAATAAGAAGAACATCCAACGGGTCATTATCGTCACCAAGAGTTCTTGGAATAAAACCGTAATTTGCAGGGTAATGGGTTGAGGTGTAAAGAATACGGTCAAGTATAATATATCCCGTTTCCTTATCAAGCTCGTATTTTTTCTTGCTTCCCTTTGATATTTCAACAACGCATAAAAAATCCTCAGGAGTTATGCGCTTTGGTGATACATTGTGCCAAATGTTAGACATTAAGATTACCCTCTTTGCTATGTTATATAATTATGATACAATATTTCACGAAAAATTACAATAAAAATAAGAATTTTCATATATTTGTTACATTGACTTTAAGTCTTCGGAGTGATAAACTGTTTTGAGGAAAAGGGGTTTTACTATGCAAATTTTACTTAGTTTATCGGTTGCAATTTTAGCGGGTCTTATGCTATCCCGACTTGCGAAAAAATCAAAGCTTCCTGCTGTTACGGCTTACCTTGTGGCAGGAATTTTAATAGGTCCCTATTTTTTAGGAAAACTCGGCGTAAAGGGAATAGGCTTTATCAGTATGGAGGATGTGGAATATTATTCTCTCTTATGTGATGCTGCATTAGGCTTTATCGCCTTTTCAATAGGAAATGAATTCCGTTTGGGTCAGCTTAAAAAGACCGGAAGACAGGCAACAATAATCGGCATATTTCAGGCGGTTGTGGCAACACTTCTCGTTGACGCCGCTTTAATCGGAATGCATTTTATAATGCCGGATAAGCTTTCTTTACCATCGGCTATAGTGCTCGGTGCTATCGCCTCGGCAACTGCACCTGCGGCAACCCTTATGGTAGTGCGGCAGTATAAGGCTAAAGGTCCTCTTACCGATATTCTTTTGCCGATAGTTGCTCTTGATGATGCTGTGGGACTTGTGCTTTTTGCAGTTTCCTTTGGTGTAGCAAAGGCACTTATTGCAGGTCATGTTGATATTATAGGCGTAATTCTCGAACCTATTTTGGAGGTAGCTCTTTCCTTGCTTCTCGGTGCTTTAATGGGATTTTTGTTTACCTATTGCGAGAGATTTTTTCATTCAAGGTCGAAAAGACTTTCCATTTCGGTTGCCTTCGTATTTTTAACTGTTGCAATCTCTATGCTTGAGTTCGATGTTTTTAGAATACATATCGCATTTTCATCCTTACTCGCCTGTATGATGCTCGGCACCATCTTCTGCAACATATGCGATTTTTCTGCAGAGCTTATGGATAGGCTTGACCGTTGGACAGCGCCATTATTTATCATCTTCTTCGTATTAAGCGGAGCGGAGCTTGAGCTTTCTGTTTTCTCGGACGGCGCCATTGTTCTGATAGGTGTGGTTTATATAATTTCCCGATCCTTAGGTAAATATTCAGGAGCATATGCTAGTGCTAAGGCAACAAGGTGCGATGACCATATTGTAAAATACCTTGGTATAACACTGCTTCCACAGGCCGGTGTGGCTCTCGGTATGGCGTTAAAGGCATCAACCCTTGGAAGTGACGGACATATCATAAGAAACATAACGCTTTTTGCCGTTCTTGTATATGAGCTTATAGGTCCTATGATGACCAAAATTGCATTGCTTAAGGCAGGGGATATTAAACCCGAAGGCGCAGTCAGTGCAAGAGCGAAAGATGTTTAATGTAAAACCGTTCGATAATTTATCGAACGGTTTTTCTTGATAATGGGCTAATCTTTATGTATAATTAGTTTAATGATAGAGGAGGGACGATATAAATGAGTAAAATATCAATTGTTGTTCCGTGCTATAATGAAGAAAAGGTAGTAGAGCTCCTTTTTGAAGAAACCAATAAAATATTCGAAAACGAACTCAAAGAGCTTGAGCCGGAATATATTTTTGTTGATGATGGCTCAAAGGATGATACTCTTTCGGTTTTAAGAAAGCTCAGTAAAGAAAACAAAAATGTAAAATATATTTCCTTTTCCCGAAATTTCGGTAAGGAAGCCGCTCTTTATGCAGGACTTGAAAATGCTACGGGTGATTATATAGCCGTTATGGATGCAGATTTACAGGATCCGCCGTCATTGTTGACCGAGATGTTTAAATCTATTACTACTGAGGATTACGATTGTATAGCAACCCGCAGAGTTACTCGTAAGGGTGAGCCTCCCATAAGGTCGTTTTTTGCAAAGCTGTTTTACTCTCTTATGAGCAAAATTTCCGATGTAGAGCTTAAGGACGGAGCGAGAGATTTCCGTCTTATGACCAGAAAATATGTTGATGCTATACTTAAACTTAAGGAATATAACCGTTTTTCCAAGGGACTTTTCGGTTGGGTTGGATTTAATACCAAGTGGCTTGAATTCGAAAATGTTGAACGGGCAGCAGGGGAAACAAAATGGTCATTCTGGAAACTGTTTAAATATTCGCTTGATGGTATAGTTGCATTTTCTTCATTTCCATTATATCTTTCGTCCTTTATCGGAGTTATAATGTGCATTATCGCTTTTTTGGCAATAGTGTTTATATTTGTAAGGCAGTTAGTGTTTGGAATAGATGCGGCTTACGGTTGGCCCTCATTAGTTTGTATTATAATTCTTATCGGTGGGTTGTTGATGCTGTTTATAGGTGTTTTAGGTCTGTATCTTTCCAAGGCGTATCTTGAAATTAAACAAAGGCCTATTTATATCAGTAAGGAAGATAACATAAAGGAATAGTATGAAAGTTAAAGAAAAAATTAAAAAACATCGAGAAATACTGAGCTATCTGTTTTTCGGTGGTATGACAACCGTAATTAATGTTGCGATATATCACGTGTGTTACAATATGTTTGATATCAGCAACAGTTTATCTACGGTGATAGCCTGGTTTGTTTCGGTAGCCTTTGCCTTTGTAACAAACAAAATTTTTGTCTTTGAAAGCCGCTCGGCAGAATGGAATAAAACCTTAAAGGAAGCAATGGCGTTTTTCGGATGTCGGATAGGGAGCGGAGCGCTGGAACTAGGTATTATGTATCTTTTTGTTGATGTTCTGTTTTTCAACGGCACAATTATGAAATTGATAACCAATATTATAGTAATAGTCTTGAATTTTGTTTTTAGCAAACTGTTTATATTTAAGAAAAAATAAGTGGATTTACGGGATGATGCCAGATGCATCATCCCTTCTTGTTTTATTGACTTTATAATTATATTCTGTTATAATAAAATCGTATATTTATGTGCATTTGCGCAATTGTTTTAGGAGGCATCATATGAAATTCGATTATCTTATAGTCGGAAGCGGTCTTTACGGTGCAGTTTTTGCCCATGAGGCCAACAAAAAAGGAAAAAAATGTCTTGTAATTGAAAAGCGTCCCAATGTGGGCGGAAATATCTATACCGAAAAATGTGAGGGTATCGATGTTCATAAATACGGCGCTCATATTTTCCATACAAGCAACAAGGAAGTTTGGGATTATGTAAACCAATTCTGTGAATTCAATAATTTCATAAATTCTCCTATAGCTAACTATAACGGCGAGATTTATAATATGCCTTTTAATATGAATACCTTTGCCCGTATGTTTGGTATTGCAACTCCCGATGAGGCTAAGGAGGTTCTTGCTAAGCAGAGAGCCGAGATAAAGGGAGAGCCTCAAAATCTTGAGGAGCAGGCAATAAGCCTTGTGGGCAGAGATATTTATACCAAGCTTATTAAGGGCTATACCGAAAAGCAGTGGGGTAGGGACTGTAAGGAGCTTCCCTCCTTTATAATCAAGCGTCTGCCCGTTAGATTCACCTATGACAACAACTATTTTAATGACCGTTATCAGGGTATCCCTGAGAAGGGCTATACCGCTCTTATTGAAAAGCTTCTTGAGGGAATAGAGGTTCGACTCAATGAAAACTTCCTTGATAAGCGTGAGGAATATCTCGCTATGGCGGACAAGGTTATTTATACAGGTCCTATCGATGAGTTCTTCGGTTATAAGTTGGGTAAGCTTGAATACAGAAGCCTTAAATTTGAAACCGAAACCCTTGACCGTGAGGATTATCAGGGAAATGCGGTTGTTAATTATACCGATAGAGAAACTCCCTACACGAGAATAATTGAGCATAAGCATTTTAATTTCGGCAAACAGCCCAAAACCATAATAACCAAGGAATATCCTGCAGAGTGGCAGGAGGGCATGGAGCCTTATTATGCTATAAACGATGAAAAAAATACTGAACTTTACAGTAAGTATGCCGAGCTTGCGAAGGAGCAGGATAAGGTTATTTTCGGCGGAAGACTCGGTCTTTATAAGTATTTTGATATGGACAAGGTTATCGAGGCTTCATTAGAGCTTGCTAAGGAGGAATTATAAATGTCAAAGGTAAAAATCAGTGTAATAATGCCCGTATATAAGGTTGAGGATTATGTTGGAAAATCTATTGAGAGTATCCAGGCTCAGACATTGACTGAATGGGAGCTTTTTGCTGTGGATGACGGTTCGCCTGACAATAGCGGTGCTATCTGCGAGGAATATGCTAAAAAAGACCCCAGAATAAAGGTTATTCATCAGGAAAATGCAGGTGCTCCTGCGGCTCGAAATGTTGCTATTGATAAAGCGGTTGGCGAATTTATGTATTTTATGGATTCGGATGACTGGGCAGAGCCTACAATGCTTGAGGATATGTATAAAATAGCCACTGAGAATGACCGTCAGTTGGTTGTAGCAGGTTATTACATTGATACCTACTATAACGATGAGGAAAAGTTTACTCAGGAGCAGTTTGTACCTTCGGCAATTTATAAAACTCAGCAGGAATTCCGTGAGGCGGCATATAAGCTTTTTGATAAGAATTTGCTTTATACTCCCTGGAATAAGCTGTTCTCTTCCGAGTATTTAAGAGCTAACAAGCTTTATTTCCCCAACACCTTCTGGGATGATTTCCCCTTTAATCTCAGCGTTGTAAGGGATGTTGAAAGGGTTGCTGTTACAGATAAAAAATACTATCACTTTATCCGTAAACGTGCCGAGAGTGAAACCGCACGTTATCGCAGTGATATGTATGATAAGCGTGAGGAAGAAAACGGATGGATGGAGGAGCTTTATGCTCATTGGAATATAGATACTCCTGAAGTAAGAGAGTTCATTGCTCGAAGATATATCGAAAGAATCATCGGTTGCGTTGAAAACGTAACTAACAAGAACTGCACCCTTTCCCCTAAGGAAAAGAAGGCAGAAATAAAGAAAATGATTTGCTCGGATACTGCTCAGAAGGCAGTCCACACAGCAGTTCCGAATTCATCCTATATGAAGATACTTCTTATGCCCATAAAGTGGAAGTGCGTTGGTCTTATGTATATGATGAGCTGTGTTATTTCAAAGGTTAAATCCACCAATACAAAGCTATTTGCTAAATTAAAGGCGGGAAGATAATAAAAAATCACCTCGGATTCGAGGTGATTTTTTATTTTTTAATAATTTGTTTTGCAAAATCAATTATTTTTCGTTTTAGTCCTACTCGGGTGTATTTTTTCAAAACTTTATCAAAGGGTAAGGTTTTGAAGTCGTGTTGAAAAGAATTATATTTGTTAGAAAAAGAGGAGGGGAATTTTAGAGGAGGCTGCTTTTTCGCAATATCTTCTTTGGAGCAGGGATAAAGTTGAAGGGAAGCGGAAATGCTTTCTATGATTTTTTTGCCTTTTTCGGAATTAACAATAACGGCAGAGGTTCCCATATTATCGCTGATTTGTGGCATAACATTTTCAACACCCCAAAAGTCTCCTATGGTTATATCTCCGGGGCGATTAAGGGAGGTGAAAGGACAGTTAGTGCAAGAATCCCTCAAACAAACATCATAGCGAAAAAGTTCAATAAAGCTACCGGTAAGATTATTGTGGGATATTATCGTACCATCCTCGAAAAACAGTTTTGCGGCATAACTTCGCCATCCCTTTGTTTTATCTCGGAACTTATAATAAACTAATTTTTTATCGTATTTACGTTCTATAAAATCAACATATTTTTTCCAAACCTCAGGACTGGGTACGCCATGGCAAATTATATCTGCTGTATAGAGATTTTCTCTATTTCCAAAGAGCTTTTTAACGGCTGCTACTTGACACGGAGTACCGGTAAAAAGCACAGGATTGCCGTTACTAATATCGGTTTTCATTGCATCAAAAACACCGGATGTATTGCTTTGAACATATTTAGCCCCACGCATACGGTCGCGTATTTGCTTATCCTTAGTGCCAATGTGGAAAACAACCATGTCATTATTGTAATCCGCGCCGTAAACCGTTCCGCCTGAATTTAAAATATAATCTGATATAGCAGTAAAAACGCCTCCGGAAGAGCTTTCTTTTATTATATCCATATCAATGTGCTTTGCAGCATAGGCCTCATTGGAGGGATTTTTAGAAGTGTCTTTGTGAAAAGCACAGTTCTTTTGGCATAAACCGCAATCAACACATAAATCCTGATCTATTACAGGATAAAGAAAACCGTTATCGGGAAGCATTTTAATTGCATTTTTAGGACAAATATATTCACATGCGGAGCATCCGCAGCAATTCTTCTTATCCTTATAAACAAACTCCAAAACGAAAACTCCTTAAGATTATTTGCTTTTTACAGAAGCTCAAGCTTTTCTATTAAAGAATTACCCTTTTCGGTTAGGGCGCTTATTTTTCTTGCAAAAAGATTTTTAGAATTTATCAAGGTATCATAATCATCAACCGTATAGTCACAAGGCGCACCTACTGCAGAACCCTTTCTTGACCAATCTACGCTGCGCAAATAACTTTCGTTAGCAGGAATGTTATTCTTAAAATAGTATATATTATCCTTGAAAGGAGAATGAAAGGCTATTGTTTGAATATATATTTCATCTGCACAGGTTGTATATTTGAAAATATTTTGGATGGACGGAAAGGTTTTTAATAGGTATTTTGCAAAGGCATCGGTTATACTAAACCAGTTGGAACCCATTTTAATTTCAAGGTCGGGATATTTTTTTGTACGGTCAACCCTCAGGACGCGTTGAAGGGTAACAGAAATTCTCTCAAGTAAATAATAAATACTTTTTGTGTTTCTTCCAAATCTGTCCCTAAAAAAGCTGTATAATGAAACTCTGGAAATATTTTGTTTAACGAATTCATCAGAACAAAAATGTATAAATTCCGTTCCCTTGTGCTCCTCTAAAAAGCTATGGATATATTCCATGGATTTTATAGGAAAATCTGCATTGCTCAAAAGATGATAATAATCACAGGAGTGCTTTACTGCTTCCTCAAGGAGTTTAAGGGGTATGAATACCTGACTATATCCACCCCAAGACAAGCTATATCTTTGTATAAAAAATATTTCGGATTCATTACAGGCGCCAACAAGCATTTCTCTGTCAAAATCAGAAAAATCAGCTTTAGCATCAATATGAATGAAAATTTTATTATTAACATGATCAAGTTTTTTTAAAAGTCTTTTTAATTGAGGAAAATTATTGTGTGCCATTATTAGAAAGGCATGCTTCATAAAAACATCCGTCCTTTACATTGTTATCTGATGCGGAAGGTTATTTTTCCTTGCGTATGATTTTTTTAATAAAGCTAAATGCAAAATTTATAAGAGAGATAATGTTGTCTCTCAATATAATCACTAATGCTACTGTGATTATAGAGGCGATAATATAGGTAAACAGCACATTAACATTCAGTGTAATGAGAATTGCCTGGAGGATAATAAGCAAAACGCAAGAAAACATTTTTTTAATGTTATAAAATATGGGAACAATTTTTTTCGTGCTTTTTATTCTTATGATCCAAAGAACAAAATAACCGATGGATGTAGCTATGGCAGATCCTATGATACCAATCTTAAGGAAAGCAACTAAAAGTATATTTAAACCCAGACTTACTATAACAGCTATAAAGTTTGTTACAAAAGCCATAACGGTTTTTTTGTTAGCCGAATATATTGAACCTAAAAATTGAGCAAAGGAAAAGAATGACATTGCAATCAATAAAAGAGGCATAACCGTCCAAGCTTCGTAGTAATCTTTTCCTAAGAAAATGGAAGTAACGGGACGGCAAAGAAGAATAAGTCCTGAAGAAACAAGCATTATAACTGCAAAAATCTGGTCGTGTATTTCTGTATAAAACTGGGAAATATCCTTCTTTTTGAACTCCTGATTGGCGGAAATTTGCCAAGCCTGGAAAAAAATCGTAACAACAACGGAAAGTAGACTTGGTATTTTGTGGCCTGCGGCATATATACCGTTAGCGGCCTCTCCGATAACGGAGGTTATTATTATTCTGTCTATAAAACTGGAAATCCACCAACATATCGCATTAGGAATAAGAGGAATTGAAAACCATAGCATTTCCTTAAAAAGGGGAAATTTTACAGACTTGAAGTCCAGTTTTCTGTAAGGACCTAAAAATATGAACAGGAATATGCAGGAAAGCAGATTTGCAACAGTATATCCCAACATGTAGCCCATAACGCCCATATTAAGGAAAACTATAAATACTATGTTAAAAGCAAGTACATAGAAGGTAAGCAGAACATTATCCAATGTAAAAAGACCTGTCTTGTCCACAGCTCGGGCATATTGAGAAAAAAGGCTGCGGAAGAAACCTGCTATGGAATTGAAAACAACTATCCAAACATAGTCAATAAGGGTAAATGCAGATAAAAAGCCACCGATAATACATAAGATAATTGCACCAAGTGCAGAAATTATAATGCCTACGGTATACACTGCATTTTTATTATATTCTTTTTCCATTGTATAACGAAAAACGCCTTCGTATATAGTTAATGAAAAAATGGGGAGGAGTAGAGATACAATTGCTTGCAGAACATCGGCCGTTCCGAATTCTGAACTGGTCATAACCCTTGTGTAAAAGGGAACTAAAATAATTTGTAAGAGCTTTGAACCCAAATTACCGATTGCAAACAAAATTGTATTTTTAGCTAATTTTTCATTGCGGGATGTCAACTGTTAATCACTTCCGTTGCTTTTTATATTAAGGAAACTCTTTATAAAATTATGTGAAAAAATTCGATCTTGCTCCAATAGGGCATCGCATTTTTCAAAATTAAGCTCGAAGCTTAGTTTGCCGCTAAGATTTCTGCTCTCAAATCCATATCGGTTGGTTATATCTAAAAGTCTTGAGCCAACACTTTTTGCATTTGCAGGAATATTGAAAAAGAAATTCTTTTTAAAGTTTATAGAGAAGGCAACACCATGAAAGGAATTGGTAACAACATAATCCGCATCTTTAATGTAGCCCAACCATTCAGAGGGCCCTGCGGTATAATCATAAATCGCATTATGGCGATGTAGTTTAGAATAACTTATAGTCTTAATAGGTAAACCGGTATCTTTGGATAGCTTTTCAGCAAAATCCCATAGCTTTTCATCGTTAAAGACGGTATATACGAAGATGTATTTTGAATCAGAAGATGTACCTTTTGCCATTTCTTCCCACTGTGATTTATTAAGCAGAAGAGTAGGATCAACAACCACAGGAACATCAATTCCGGCTATATTATTGATTATATTCGCAGCTTGTTTTTCTCTCACTGAAATATGATCAAAATCTAAAAATAATCTCTTTAATTTTTGATGATATTTTTCATCCACCTCGGCAATACCAAAGCTTCCTGCATATGAAACCTTTTTATTATTGTTCTTTTTAAAATCTAAAAAATAATAAAAATCGTCATCTGTAAGATTATAATTCCATATCTGGTCACTTCCTGCCACCAGAACATCGTAAGCATCAGGATTATCTTCAGCCAAAGGAATATATTTTTTTTGGAAAGATTTGAATTTTTGCTTTCTCTTTATTGAAACATCCAGGTTAATTAAATGAGCTAGGGTATATTTAATATCAAAAATTTCGGATAGATTAAATATACTGTTGCTTTGGTCGATTAAAGGACAGCGGTGATCCAGAAAGGATACATCATTTCCGTAAGAAGCCAAAGCATTACCCAATGCTGCGGCCTGCAATGCAGTTCCGTAATTGATTGCCGTAGGGAAGGTTATAATACCTGTTTTCATAATAAGCTAATTTTCTCCTGTTAAATAAGATTGTATTTTTTCTGCTTGCGATACAATATCGAACCCTGCATTTGTTAAGCTTTCAATTCCGTCGTTACATTGCAAATCTGCACAGGAAAGGATCTGTTGCGCCCAAAGCTCCGTATTGTCTTTAAGTGAAAGAAAAATAACATTTCCCGTAATATTTGCAGTGCTGGTTACAGCCTCTTTGCTTGTAACACAGGGGAGATTTGCAGCTTGAGCTTCTAAAATTGTTACAGGGAATCCTTCTGTTAGAGAGGGAAGCAGAAAGACATCAAAGGCTTGCATTATATCAGCAACATCATTTCGAGAACCGGTAAATATTACAGAATCTGATATACCAATGCTTTCACAGTAATTTATAATTTCATTGTGCAATTCGCCGTCACCAACGAAAAGAAGTTTGCTGATTGCTTTTTTTTCGATAACCTTTTTCATGACATCAAGCATAAAGCATTGATTTTTTTCTGTGCACATTCTACCAACGTGACCAACTACAGTATCTTCACTGCCAATGCCAAATTCTGATCGAATTTTTTTTCTCATTTCGGGATTGCTTTTAAAGTTTTGGGTTGATATTGCATTAGGAACAATTTCGGTAGAATGTACAAGCTTTTTTCCAAACATAAAATCTGCAGATTTTTCCGAACAAGCCCAAAGAATATTTGCATAATTTGAAATAACCGCTCTGTTTTTTAAATGAAAAATGGGAACCAAGTATTTCATTAATATATTTCCCCATGAATAATTTGCTGTATGAGCATGGGCTATTCTTTTATCTATGTGATGTTTTTTAGCTAATTTAAGGAAGTCAATATTCGTAAGTCCGGAAAAATTACACCAAACAGCATCGTAAAGGTTCTGCTCAAATATCAACTTTAGTTGTTTTCTGTATTCAAATGGATGGCGGACACGGTTTGGAAGATAATAGACCTTTCCGCCAAATTCTGTAATTTTACTTTCAAATGAAACGGTATTGCTTATAAAAGCAAAATCGCAGTGTATTTTCTGATGGTCAAAATGCTGCACATAAGAAAGTACAACATTTTCAACCCCTCCGGGAGGTTCCTTTAATCCGGCTATCAAAACTCGTGTCATATACTATCCTTCTTTTTAAAACGGTTGTATAGTTTTATGCAAATACCTTCTTTTATATTATCGGAATGGCTAGTGTAAGCAAATCCAAGGAATAACCAAAATAGAAATGCTCCCATAGAGAATATCATATATATATCGGAGATAAAGACAGCAGAAGCGGCCAAAACAAATATTACGCAAAACAAATAAAAATCTTCAAATTTATTGTTTCTAAAAATAGAACTGAAGAAGGGAAGGAAAGCAGAGAGTAATGCGGCAAGAAGGGTTACGAAGCCTACTATACCCGTTTGAACCAGGATATCCAGATATCCGTTATGAGAAACTATTCCATAAAGAGCCATTAACGTTTCGGGATTATGTTCCTGTGCAAATGCGCTGACATTTCTTGGAGAGGTTCCGATTATCGGAGTTTTAATAAAGATAGAAAGGGTGTGTTTCCAACGCTTAAGTCTTCCATTGGAAACATCAGAATCTTCTTCTAAGTCCAGTCTGTCAATATCAGTTATATTTTCGGGAATTTCAAAATTATCATTCAATGAATAATACTTATATCCCGATACATCATAAAGGTAATCATAGACCTTTCCTGCAGAAGCAGAAATTTTTGTAGAACTGCCAAAAACAGCCTTCTTGAAATGAGGGATGGAAGCTTTTAGTCCATAAATTAATAATACACAAATACAAATACTTAGTGCCGAAAGCATTGCTCCTTTAAGCTTTTGCTTAATGGGGGCATCGTTTTTATTTCTCACAACAAATCCCCATACAAGTATTATGGAAATAGAGGCAAACAGCAATATAAGACCAGCCCTGGATCCACCTAACAATATATAAGAGATTTGCAAAATAATGTTCAAAGTAAGTAGTATTCTAAGCAATGCATTTTTTCTTTTAACCCCAAGTCTTACAGATGAAAGGATAGAAATAATGCTTATAAAACTTGCGTAATTAGGGTCTTGGAAAATTCCCCATAAACGGTTATATTCGAAGGAATATCCTTGGGTTACTTTACCCCAACTGCCAAGTCCGTATAAAACATATTCCAAAGAGAAGAAATACATAAGAACTGAAATAAGACTAAGAATGGCCCAGGTAATTATTAATGTTGAGGTGATACAGTTAAGCTTTTTTTCTTTTTCTTCCTTAGTATTTCCGTAAGAAAACGAGAAAAACAGAAAGAATTCTACTATGAGAGCGGCAATAAGCTTAACATTTCCGAAAATACCATATTTAATGTTAATCAGTGAAGAAATGCAACATATAATTATAAATGCCACAAGTAAATCACTAACTCTGGTTTTTATACAGTTTGCATTGGTTAACAAATCTAAAAGTATTAGAACACAACCAAAGAAAAATATCCCCAATGAAATGATAGTCGGTTTTATAAGGAAGTTAAGGGGAAGAACCTCTCTTATTGCCATATATACTGTGATAAAACAGATGTAGATTAAATTTAAAGAAGACAAATTAATTTTTTTTAACATCTTAGAACACCTTTTTTAAAACTCTCTTGAATTTTGTTTGCATTAGTTGTACTGATTTTGTAAGTATATAACAAAGAAAAATATTTTTTCTTCTGAATATACCGCAAATCAACTTATATTTTAAATCTGAGCAATTATATTTTGCCAAAACGTTAACTGTTAACTCATCGCTGAGAACGGAATATATTAATTGTTTTTGTTCTTTTACAGATAAACTCGCTTTTTTTGAACTGTTTTTAATAAAAACTGAAATTAGGTGTTTTATATAGGATTCAGATATAAACTGCAAATTTTCGGGGGAGTCACCCTTTGTTTTTATCAGATATTCCTCTTCAAGAAGGTATTTTCTTTTGCACAGATCAAAGAAATCAGGGGAATATGCACTCGCCAGGGTTTCATGGGCGGGCTTACGGTAATTATAAAACGCCTTGTCCAACGTTTTAATGCGATTTGCTTTTGAAAAAATGGCTATATTGAATAAAAAATCTTCAATCAATTTTGTTCGTTCGAATTTTTTATCGCAATAATCTAGAAAACTTCTTTTATAAAGCTTATTCCAGGCAAAAGGAAATGCTTTGGATTTATTCAACTCTATAAAAGCATCAGAGAGGCTGTCTTTATCATAAAAAGAGTTTTTTGGCAGCAGCTCCTCGGTATAATCTGTTTCTCCGTTGACGTCTTCGTAAACCCTTCTTATTCCAAATACGGTTATATCCGTAGTTTCTTCGGTACAGGCAAGGACCGAGTCAAGCAAATTTTCATCGATATAATCATCGGAATCCATAAATAGGATATATTTTCCTTCGGCATAGGTAATTCCCGTGTTTCTGGCTTCGCCGAGACCCTCGTTTATTTCTTTATGAATAACCTTGATTCTATCATCTTTTTTAGAATAATCATCACAGATAGCAGGGCAGTTATCGGGGGATCTATCATCAACAAGAATAAGCTCAAAGTCTGAATAGGTTTGATTTAGAACGCTTTGAATGCTTCTGTCCAAATATTTTTCTACCCCATATACCGGCATAATAATACTCACAATAGGATTTTTCACATAAACACCTCAAAATATTATTCATTGAAAGGCTTAATGATAAAGGTTCGACAAAATTTGTCGAACCTCCACTGGCGCGCTTAGCGCGATTCGAACGCGCGGCGTTCCGCTTAGGAGGCGGACCCTCTATCCAGCTGAGGTATAAGCGCAAACTATAGTATAATAATACCTCTTTTTCGGGACTTAGTCAAGTTAATTTGCCGTCGTTTTGCATTAAAATAATTAAGGAGGTATTTAATAAACTTACGAAAACATAGAAAAGTATAGCCAAAGTTGACTTTTATCCAAAATTAGGATAATATAATATATGTAGAAATCTGGCTTTTTCTGAGCTTTCAGGAGAGAAAAGGAGAAATTTATGGATAATTCAAAAAAGACTATGGAAACAGTTGTTGCTCTTTGCAAGGGTAGAGGATTTGTGTATCCCGGTAGTGAAATTTACGGCGGTCTCGCCAATTCCTGGGATTACGGCCCCTTGGGAGTTGAGCTTAAGAATAACATAAAACGTGCTTGGTGGAAAAAGTTTGTTCAGGAGTCTCCCTATAATGTGGGACTTGACAGTGCAATCCTTATGAACCCAGAAACCTGGGTTGCTTCGGGACACCTGGGCGGTTTCTCCGACCCTCTTATGGACTGTAAGTCCTGTAAGACAAGACACAGAGCCGATAAGCTTATTGAGGATTATGTTGCCGAAAACGGTTTATCTGATAATCCGGCTGCTATGAGCGATGAGGATATGATGAACTATATCAAGGAAAAGGGAATAGCCTGTCCTGATTGCGGTTCTCATGATTTTACCGATATCAGAAAGTTTAACCTTATGTTTAAAACCTTCCAGGGTGTAACCGAGGATAATGCATCAACCCTTTATCTTCGTCCTGAAACCGCTCAGGGTATATTTGTTAATTTCAAGAGCATTCAGAGAACAACCCGTAAAAAGGTGCCATTCGGCGTTGCACAGATAGGTAAATCCTTCAGAAACGAAATAACTCCCGGAAACTTTATTTTCCGTATCCGTGAGTTTGAACAGATGGAGCTTGAATTTTTCTGTAAGCCCGGAACCGACCTTGAATGGTTTGATTACTGGAGAAGCTATTGCCATAAGTGGCTTACCGATTTAGGCGTTAAGGATGAAAACCTGCGTCTTCGTGACCACGATAAGGATGAGCTTTGCTTCTATTCTAAGGCTACAACCGACTTTGAATATTTGTTCCCATTCGGTTGGGGTGAACTCTGGGGTGTTGCTGACCGTACGGATTATGACCTTACTCAGCATGCTAATCATTCCGGTGAGCCTATGGAATATTTTGACCCCGAAACAAATGAAAAATATATACCCTATGTTATCGAGCCCTCTCTCGGTGCTGACCGTGTGACCTTAGCTCTTCTTTGTGAAGCTTATGATGAGGAGCTTGATGAAAAGGGCGATACAAGAGTTGTTATGCATTTCCATCCTGCTATTGCTCCCTTTAAGGCTGCAATACTGCCTCTTTCCAAGAAGCTTTCCGAAAAGGCAAGCGAGGTTTATGCCGAGTTATCTAAATATTTCATGGTAGATTTCGATGAGGCTGGCTCTATCGGTAAGCGTTATCGCCGTCAGGATGAAATAGGAACTCCCGTTTGTATTACCTATGACTTTGATTCTCTCGAGGATGGTTGTGTTACCGTTCGAGACAGAGATACAATGGAACAGCAGCGTATCAAGATAGAGGACTTAAAGAGCTATATAGAGAAGGTTATCGAATTTTAAGATAACGAGTGCATCCCATAAAAAAGGAGAAAATCAATGGAAATTTTGAACACTATGGTAATACCGCTTATTTTAGGACTCACCTTCTTTATGTTCGGTATGAACGTAATGTCAGGCGGTCTCGAAACAATGGCGGGCGGTGGACTTGAACGCACTATGAAAAAGGTTACCTCCAATGACTTTTTTGGATTTTTCCTTGGTGCGGGTATAACCGTTGCTATTCAGTCTTCCTCAGCATTTACTGTAATGCTCGTTGGTCTTGTAAACTCAGGACTTCTTAATTTCAATAACACCTTCGGCCTTATAATGGGTTCAAATGTTGGTACCACTCTTACCGCATGGCTTTTGAGTCTTGCAGGCCTTGAGGGTAAATGGTATATTGAAATACTTAACCCAAGCTTTTTTGCCCCTATTTTGGCATTTATCGGCATCGCTATGCAGATGTTTGCAAAGAGTAGCAAGAAAAAGGATCTTGGAAACATCTTTATAGGCTTTGCAATACTTATTTTTGGTATGGACCTTATGAGTGATTCAATGGTTTCGGTTCGTACCTTACCCGGTTTTGATACCTTCCTTGCAACCCTTAAAAGCCCGATTATAGCACTTCTCATATCTACAGTATTTACAGGTGTTATTCAGTCTTCGGCTGCAACAATCGGTATTGTTCAAGCCCTTGCTCTTTCGGGCGGAATAACCTGGGAAATGGCTATTCCTCTTGTTCTTGGCGCCAATATCGGTACTTGTGTTACAGCACTTATCGGTTCCCTTGGTACAAACAAAAATGCAAAACGAGTTGTTATTATGCATTTTTCAGTTAATGCCTTCGGCTCAATTATCTGTATGATAATTATGTATTTACTTAAGGCATTTAATATCCCGATTTTAACTGCTGAAATTGCTATGGTGGGCGTTGCTATCGTTCATACTCTCTTTAACGCTATAAATACTGTTCTTCTTCTCCCAATTAAGAAGTTGATTATCAAGTTCTGCGAGGTTGTTGTTCCCGATAAAGAGGAAAAACAACATACCGTATTTTTGGACGAGCGTATATTCAACAATGTAGCGTTGGCAATTGATGAGTGTACCCGTCTGACAGTAGAAATGGCGAATTATTCAAGAACATCAATTTTTGATTCAATAAAGCTTATGGACAACTTTGATGCCAATAAGGTGGAGGAAATCCGAGCGCTTGAAAGTCTTATTGATAAATATGAGGACAAGCTTGGAACCTATCTTGTAAGACTTAGTAATCACTCCCTTTCCGAAAAGGATTCTCATAAGGTTGCAAGACTTTTGCACGGTATAGGAGATTTTGAGAGAATGGGTGACCACGCTCTTAACATCTGCAAGGTAGCAGAGGAAATGCATACTAAAAATATAAAATTCTCAGACGAAGCAACTAAGGAATTGGCAACTGTTACCGAGGCTATCACAGAGATACTTGATATGACGGTTGATTCATTTATCAATAACGATGCTGAAACGGCAAGTCATGTTGAGCCGCTTGAGCAGGTTATTGATAAGCTGAAGAAAACCCTTAAAGCACGTCACGTTGCACGTCTGCAGAATAATGAGTGCACTATTGAGCTTGGCTTTGTGTTTACCGATTTGCTTTCGAATTACGAACGTGTTTCGGACCATTGCTCCAATATTGCAGTTTATACAATGCAGTTATCCAGTGATACTCTTGATACCCATAAATATCTGCGTAAGATTAAAAATTCCGGTGTTGGCGAGTTTATAGATGATTATAATATGTACGAAAAGAAATATTCAGTATAATAGTAATGAACGGGAACGATTCTGAGCGTTCCCGTTTGTTTTTCGCAACCGAAAAAATTTAAAAAATTTAACTTTGTAAATTGCAAATAGCATAATAATATGATAGAATAATATTGTAAAAATTTTCTTAGGGGGATTTTATGAAAAGGGATATTACGCTTGTTGTTATGGCAGCAGGTATGGGTAGCCGTTTTGGCGGTCTTAAACAAATTGAGCCCATCGGCAAAAACGGAGAGGTTATCCTGGATTTTTCAGTTTATGATGCTGTTGAAGCCGGCTTTAATAAGGTGGTTTTCGTTATAAAACACGAAATTGAAAAGGATTTCAAGGAAATTATCGAAAAGAGAATAGCAAAAAAGGTAAAGGTTGAATATGCGTATCAGGAAATTGATAAGTTGCCTGAAGGTTACATGGCTCCGAGTGACAGAACTAAGCCTTGGGGTACTGCCCACGCTATCCTTTGCTGTAAGGATATAGTAAAGGAGCCCTTTGCCGTTATTAATGCCGATGATTATTACGGTAAATCTGCATTTAAACAGATAGCAGATTTTCTTATGTCAAACCAAGATGATTACAGTATGGTAGGCTTCCGTTTACAGAATACTCTTACCGAGAACGGTCACGTTTCAAGAGGAGTTTGCGAAATTGAAAACGGAATTTTACAATCGGTAACCGAGAGAACAAAGATAATGGACTGTAAATACACCGAGGATGACGGTAAGAGTTGGACTGCTCTTGATCCTGATACCGTTGTTTCAATGAATTTATGGGGATTTACGCCTGATATATTCGGTTATATTGAGGAAGGCTTTAAAAAATTCCTTGATGAGCGAATAAATGAGCCAAAATCTGAATATTATTTGCCGAGCGTTGTTTCTTCTCTTATTGAAAGAAATGAAAAGCAGGTAAGGGTGCTTATAGCCGAGGATAAATGGTATGGAGTTACCTATAAAGAGGATAAGGAAAAGGTTGTTTCTGCTATCGTTGCAAAGATGGATAGCGGTGAATACGATAATATATAAAAGGGGATATAAGTATGAAATTTATAACAGTTGAAACCTATGATGAGTTAAGCCGTAAGGCAGCTGACCTTATTGCTTCTCAGATTATTATGAAGCCGAGATGCGTTTTAGGCCTTGCAACCGGCTCTTCACCCGTTGGTACATATAAAAAGCTTATCGAGAAGTGTGGTGCAGGTGACCTTGATTTCAGCACAGTTACCTCGGTTAATCTTGATGAATATATCGGTCTTGACGGCACAAATGACCAGAGCTACCGCTATTTTATGAACGATAATCTTTTTAATCACGTAAATATTGATAAGAATAAGACCTTTGTTCCCGGTGGTTGCGCTGAGGATTTATCTGCTGAGGGCGAAGCCTATGATAAGCTTATTGAAGATTTAGGCGGTATTGATTTACAGCTTTTAGGCATCGGACTTGACGGTCATATAGGCTTTAATGAGCCTGATGAGGTTTTTGTTAAGGGAACCCATGTGGTAGACCTTCACGAATCCACAATTAAGGCAAACGCTAGATTCTTTGCCAATGAAGATGAAGTTCCTAAAAAGGCAATAACAATGGGTATGGGAGCTATAATGAATGCAAAGAAGGTTCTTCTTGTTGCTAACGGAGAAGCAAAGTGGGATATTCTCCAGAAATCCTTCTATGGACCTATAACCCCCGAAGTACCTGCATCAATTTTGCAGCTTCATCCCGATGTAACTGTTATTTACAGTAAAAAATAATTTGTGATATAAAAAAATCAGGTACCGTAGGGTACCTGATTTTTCGTTTTTTATTATTAGAACAATCCCAAAGCTTTAGCAAGAAGAATTACCATTATAACGGGAGCAAAGTATTTAACGATAACAGAATAAAGAGTTTTTCTGTTAAATTTATGTCCACTGGCTTCCATTTCTTCAATTATTGTTTTGGGCTTAGCAACCCAGCCTATAAGGATACAGGTGCAAAGTGAAACAATGGGCATAATAAGGAAGTTGCTGATATAATCCATAACATCAAGAAGCTGCGCCTGAGCTCCGTTGGGAAGTGTAATATTAAAGAACAATATATTATAACCCATACAAATTACAACGGCTGCTGCAGCAAATACGGCAAAGATTATTAAGGATGTTGTCTTACGTGATTTTTTAAAGAAGCCCATACAGCTTGCAACCAAGGTTTCCATAATAGAAACGGAGGAGGTAAGGGCTGCAAAAATAACCATGATAAAGAATATAAAGCCTACAATCGGACCTATAGCACCCATAGCATCAAATACCTTTGGCAGAGAAATGAACATCAGACTTGCGCCCTCTTTCATTCCCTCTATTCCCGAAAAAACATAAACTGTGGGAACAACCATAAGACCTGCAAGAATTGCAACGCCGGTATCAAATACTTCTATCTGAGTAACACTCTTTGAAAGATTATAGTCCTTTTTAACATAGGAACCATAAGTAACCATTATACCCATAGCAACGCTGAGCGAATAGAAAAGCTGGCACATTGCATCAAGCACTATCTGGAAGAATTTGGAAAAGGTAAGTCCGCTGAAATCGGGAATAAAGTATATCGCCATACCCTGAAGACCGGTTCTTGTAACACCATTTTCATCGGTAAAGCTTCTGGTTACCGCAAAAATTGCGATACCGATTATGAGAAGCAAGAGTCCGGGCATAACAAATTTTGAAAACTTTTCAATACCCTTTTCAACGCCTGCATAAACAACCAAAGCTGTTAAAGCCAAGAAAACAAGCATAAATACAATGGGAGCAATGGGGGCAGATATGAAATTGGAGAAATATCCGTCATTCGCTAACTGTTTGCTCTCACCTATAAGATAGGAGAACATATACTTTGTTATCCAACCGCCAACTACCGAATAATAGGTAAGTATAATAGCAGGAACTATAAAGCTTAAAACTCCGATAAACTTCCATTTCTTGCTGATTTCACCAAAGGCTTCAAGGGCATTTTTGCCAGTTTTTCTGCCTATGGCAATATCGGTAGTCAGAAGAGCAAAACCAAAGGTAAAGGCAAGAACTAAATATATAAGAATAAAAAGTCCGCCACCATTTTTGGCTGCAAGATAGGGGAAACGCCATATATTGCCAAGACCTACGGCACTTCCTGCTGCAGCTAATACAAAGCCTAAAGAACTTGTAAAGCCGCCTTTTTTAGTTGTTGTTTTTTCACTCATTTTATCACCGCACAGTTAAATTATTGTAATTTATTATACTAAATTATGTGTATTAAGTCAAATGTATATAAATTTAATTTTTTGCAGAATCTCTGTATTCCTTTGGGGTTTTCCCTGTGTATTTTTTGAACAGCTTGGAAAAATAGTGAACATCAAGTATTCCACAGTGTTGAGCAATGGTCTGAATCTGAAGCTTGGTTGTTCCGAGCAGCTTTTTCGCATATTCAACACGACTGTTATTTATATATTCGGTTACGGTTTTTCCCGTTTCCTTTTTAAAAAGGGTAGAAAGATAACCCGCACTTATATTTTGAGTAGAAGCGAGCACACTTAAGGATATATCACCTGCAAGATTAGCGTCTATACAGGTAATAGCCTTTTGCACAGGAGAAGAGAAATCCTTCATAGAATGCTTTTTTACAAGTCGACAATAAGAACGGAACATTTCCTCCATAAGAGAATATCCGCTTTTTGTTGATGAAATTATCTCTATTTTAGCGGCAAATGAGGAGGAAATATTATCGAGATACAAAGGATGAACACCACCGTTTTGAGCGGCTTTGCGCAGAAGCGTATTCATTATTATACAGTAATTTTTCAGGTTTCTTATAGGGTCTGAAAGTCGATGTTCAAAAGAAATTTTTGAAAGATTAGGTAATAATAAATCGATTTTTCGTATCTGACCGTGGGAAACCGCTTCCATAATTTCGTTTTCGTAGGAATATCGCTGCTCCATAATCTTCATATTAATAAGCTGGTCAGAAGCGTCATCCGTTTCATTTTGCTTAAGAGTCAGAGTATCCTCAAGTGATTCACGGTTAAGGTCCACAACACTAAATCTGTCAGCCCCACCGAAAATATACTCTCCAAAGGTATCAAGCATAGCAAACAGATAACTGCTATCGGTTATTACGGGAACGCTTTCATACATTCTCTCCAGTGTGCTTTGCTTATTGGGATGTATGTTATGCTTTTCGGCAATTTCTAAAATCTCTATTTTTTCAACGGCAGAATTGAGATAAGGCCCTATCAGTAATAGCTGTTTTTCTGCGGTTTCGGGCAAGAGCATATAAATGTACATAAGCTCAAAGCTATCGGTCAGTCTGTAAATTATATGTGTATCTATATTCCCCATAGTTTCGGAGAAGGATGCAATATTATCAGTGTTTTCAAGCATATTCTTAAAGTTGAAGGGAATATCTCGAGGTATAGGCTTGTCCGGATTAATAATATTGACCTGAATACGACATTTTTTAAAGATATCACATAAAAATAAAAGTCTATCTTTATAAAACATTTTGCCGTGTCCTCCTATAATATGGTAAAAATTAATAAACTTTTTTATTATTATAGTATAGTTTTGCTTATTATTCAACAACATTTTTTAACGGAATATAAAAAAATTACAAAAAAATATAAAAATTCTCCTCACTTGATTTTTTATTATCATATATAATGTAAATAGTTCTTTTTGTGGCCAAAATAAATTATAAGGGGAATTAAAGAATGAAAAAAGCAGTTAAATTAGATGCAAACGGCTACCGCAAGTTCGGCATTCGTGATAGTGTAGCCTATGCAGCAGGTGACTTGGGCTGTAATATGAGCTTTGCTCTTAAAGGCACCATGTCTATTTTCTGGACCCAGTTTATGGGTATGGATCTTTGGTATGCATTACTTCTCATCATCGTTCAGGTATGGGATGCTATTAACGATCCGCTTATCGGCTCAATTATTGACGCTGACACACGCACCTACAAGAGAAACAAATTCTTAACCTACATATGGGCAGGTTCTATTGGTCTTATCATAGGCGGAGCTTGTTGCTTCCTTCCTTTCCCGAATGCTCCTACCTGGGCTAAGTTTATTATCTTTATTGCAGGTTATGTTGTTTGGGATGCTTTCTACACTGTAGCTAACGTACCTTACGGTTCACTTCTTTCTCTCATTTCCAATGACGTTAAGGATAGAGCTTCTCTTTCCGCTTGGCGTTCAGTAGGTTCTATTTTTGGAAATATGCTTCCCATGGTAATTCTTCCCTTCATCATTTATGATAAGGATAACAATCTCATCGGCGAGCGTGTTTTCATTGCAGCTCTTATAATGGGCGTTCTTGGATTTATCTGCTTCCAGTTTATGATCAGAAACACAGAAATCCGTGTTCAGCAGAATGTAACCTTAAGTGAAGAAAAAGAAAAATTCAATGTTTTCAAAGCATTTGGTAACTTTATTAAGAACCGTCCCGCAGTTGGCGCAACCGTTGCTGCTATGGGTATGTTCATCGGTATGCAGGGCGCTGCAACCGCAGTAACAGTTATATTCCAGTCTTACTTTAAAAATGTTCAGATTTCCGGTATCGTTCAACTTTTTGCAATGATTCCGATAGTTGTTTTCACTCCTCTTGCTCGTAAGGCTGTTGCTAAGTTCGGTAAAAAAGAACTTGCAACCTTTGGCTCTATCGTATCTATGGTATCCGGTCTCGGACTTTTCATTGTAACCCCCAACAATACAAATCTTGACCTTATTATTTATATTGTATGTCAGTTGATATTCTCCCTTGGTCTCGGTATCTATTCAACAGTTTCCTGGGCTATGATGGGTGATGCTATTGACTATAACGAGTGGAAGACAGGAAAGCGTGAAGAGGGTACAGTTTATTCTCTCCATTCCTTCTTCAGAAAGTTAGCTCAGGGTATAGGACCTTCTCTCGTTCTTATCATCATGGTAGCCTTCGGTTATGTTGGCGCTGATGAAGGTAATCAGGCTTGGGAAGTTGCAGTTAATATGCGCTATATCGTTGCTGCAACCTATATGTTCTCTGCAATTCTCCAGTTTATCGGTCTTGGAGTAATCTATAATCATGATAAGAAGACACTTGCTAAGATGAACAATGAACTCGGTCGTGACGGTGAGTCTGACGATGTTTTAACCCATACCACAGCAGAGGATGCTGACAATTTAGCTTAATTTATTTTAAAGTGTTCGATTGTCAGGTGCAGTCGAACACTTTTTTGGAGGACCATATATGAGACAAATAGTAAACATTAATGCAAAGTGGGCTTTTACCAAGCAGGCAAATGAAATTCCTGCCGAAATGCCTAAACTTTGGGATTTTGTAAATCTTCCCCATTCCTGGAACGCCATTGACGGACAGGATGGTGACAACGATTACTTCCGTGGAACTGCTTATTATGCCAAGAATCTTGTAAAGGCAGACCTTCCGAAGTGTGACCGTTATTATCTCGAAATCAAGGGTGCAAACTCCTCTGCCGATGTATATTTAAACGGCAAGGCACTGGCTCATCATGACGGTGGTTATTCCACCTGGCGTGTTGATATCACCGATTCACTTAAGGAGATGAATCTTCTTGTAATTGCGGTTGATAACTCTGCTAATGAAACAGTTTATCCTCAGATGGCAGACTTCACCTTCTACGGCGGAATCTATCGTGATGTTAACATCATCTGCGTTAACAATTCCCATTTTGACCTTGATTATTACGGAGCTCCCGGTATTAAGGTAACCCCCGAAATCAAGGGCGATAATGCCGATGTAGAGATTGAGGTTTACGTAAGCAATTCTAAAATCGGTCAGCAGCTTCGTTATGTAATAGAGGATATGCAGGGTAATGTGGTTGCCGAAACTACAGCCGATGATACTAAGGTTGTTTTGAATATACCAAAGGTTAACCTCTGGCACGGCCGTAAAAACCCCTATCTTTATACCGCTAAGGTATTCCTTTTGGAAGACGGCGAGGTGCTCGATAATGTTAGCACCCGTTTTGGCTGCCGTACCTTTAAGATAGACCCCGAAAACGGATTTATCCTTAATGGTGAGGAATATCCCTTGAGAGGTGTTTCACGCCATCAGGACCGTTGGGGCAAGGGTAATGCTCTTTCTCCTGAAGACCATAAGGAGGATATCGAGCTTATCTATGAGGTAGGTGCAACTACTATTCGTCTTGCTCACTATCAGCATGACCAGTATTTCTATGACTTGTGCGATGAATACGGTCTTGTAATCTGGGCAGAAATTCCCTATATCTCCAAGCATATGCCCACAGGCAGAGAGAATACAATTTCTCAGATGAAGGAGCTTATCTCCCAGAACTATAACCACCCCTCTATCGTTGTTTGGGGACTTTCAAACGAGATAGGTATCGGCGGCTCTGATGAAGATTTATTAGAAAACCACCGTATACTTAAAGATTTATGCCACGAGATGGATAGCACCCGTTTAACAACCGTTGCTGCCGTTTCAATGTGTCAAATGGATGATCCTTATCTCCAGATACCCGATGTTGTTTCCTACAATCATTACTTTGGTTGGTATGGCGGTGAGACCGATATGAACGGTCCCTGGTTTGATAAATTCCATAAAAAATATCCCAATATTCCTATCGGATGCAGTGAGTATGGCTGTGAGGCTCTTAACTGGCATACCTCAAACCCAATGCAGGGTGACTATACCGAGGAATATCAGGCTTATTATCACGAGGAGCTTATAAAGCAGTTCTTCTCAAGAAAATATATGTGGGCAACCCACGTTTGGAATATGTTTGACTTTGGCGCAGATGCCCGTAACGAGGGCGGAGAAAACGGTCAGAACCATAAGGGACTTGTAACCTTTGACCGTAAGTATAAAAAGGATTCCTTCTATGCTTATAAGGCATGGCTTTCGGATGAGCCCTTTGTTCATATCTGCGGAAAGCGTTATATTGACCGTGTTGAAGAAACAACCAAGGTTACCGTTTATTCAAATCAGCCTACTGTTGAGCTCTTTGCTAACGGTGTAAGCCTTGGTGTTAAGGAAAGCCCTGAGCATTTCTTCTATTTTGATGTTCCCAATGTTGGTGAGACCAAGCTTACCGCAAAAGCAGGGGAATATAGTGATGAAAGCCTTATCCGCAAGGTTGATACCTTTAATGAGGAATATCGCCTTAAGGAAAAGGGTGCAATTCTCAACTGGTTTGATATTGATGCTCCTGAGGGATATCTATCTCTTAACGATAAAATGAGCGATGTTATAAGCACAATTCAGGGCAAGATGATTTTCATGGGCCTTGTAGGCAAGCTTATGGGCGGTAAGGATAAAGGCAAGGATGGCAAAATGGAAGCCATGGGCTTCGAGGTAGGTCCTGAGATGATGAGTATGATGGGCGGATTCACCGTTCTTCGCCTCTTCACTCTTATGGGCGGAATGATGGATGTTAAATTCACCAAGGAAGAGCTTCTCGAGCTTAACGCCAAGCTTAATAAGATTAAGAGACCTAAGAAAAAGTAAAATAAGCAAAGCTCCTGTCGGATTTTGACAGGAGCTTTGCATTTTTATTTCGTTATGGTTGACTTTTAATTTTATATCAATTAAAATTATAGGGACAAGGAGGCACTTATATGAAAGAGTTATTAGATAAATCCGGTTTTATATGTGATATGGACGGTGTTATATACCATGGCAACAAGATTTTGGACGGTGTTGCCGATTTCGTTAATTGGCTTATAAATAATAATAAAAGATTCGTATTTTTAACCAACAGTCCCGAAAAAACTCCTCACGAGCTTAGTATGAAGCTGGAGAGAATGGGTCTTAAGGTTTCGGCAGACCATTTTTATACCAGCGCTATGGCAACCGCATCCTTCCTCAATAGCCAGAATCCCGGTTGCACCGCTTATGTTATAGGTGAGGCGGCCCTTACCAAGGCGCTTTATGACCAGGGTATATATATGAACGATGTAAACCCCGATTATGTGGTTGTGGGGGAAACAAGAACATATAATTTCGAAAAAATCGAAAAGGCCATCGAGCTTGTTAACAATGGAGCCAAGCTTATAGGTGCAAATCCTGATATTACAGGACCTACCGAAAGGGGAGTTATGCCTGCAACGGGCTCACTTATAGCTCCTATTGAAATTGCAACTGGTAAAAAGGCATATTTCGTCGGAAAACCCAATCCCCTTATGCTTCGTCACGGACTTAAGAAGATAGACTGTCACAGTGAAGAGATAGCCTTTATAGGCGATCGTATGGATACCGATATCATAGCCGGTATCGAATCCAATGTGGATACGGTTCTTGTGCTAACAGGCGTTACCTCCGTTGAGGATATAGATAAATTTCCTTATCGTCCGAAATATATATTAAACGGTGTTGGAGATTTGCTTAAATAGTAAAATGAAAGGACTTGCTTAAAGCAAGTCCTTTTTAAATTCGTTGTTATATAAAACGTATGTGTATTCAAAACCTATGTCCCTTAGCAGCAGTTTTGCCTCATCAAAGGCAAAATCGAGGGTATCGGCGTGATGCGAATCGGAATTGAGAACGATTTTTGCTCCTTGCTTTTTTAGGATACGAAGCAAATTATCCTTAGGGTAGGGGGTTGTTCTCACTCCTCGGGATATAGCACCCGTATTAACCTCGAACATACATTCGCTCTGAGCCGCAATAGTTATATATTTTTCCGCAAGCTTATTATATTCATCGTTTGAAAAGAAAAGGGGATTATCCAATTCCTCATATTTGGTTATTAAATCAAAATGACCGATTATATCGGGCTTGTGTTTTTTTATATACTCACAAAAATTACTGTAATAGGAATCGGCTAATTTTATGATATCCCCATCAAATAAATCAAGACATTTTTTAAATCCCTCATAGCCTGAATCAACGGGATAATAATTATAACCTATATGTAAATAGTGTGATGAGCCAATAACATAATCAAAGGGTACTTTATCAAGGGGAGCATAAGCATCCTCTTCAATTCCAAGATAAATCTGGATATCCTTTTTGTATTTTTCCTTTAAGCGGAGGATTTCTTTTATATATCCATCCATATCCTTCATACAGTAGGTCAAATCAAAATTCGTATATCCGTGCCCAGAAAAACCAATGGAGGAAAATCCTTTTTTAATGGCGGATAAAACTACCTCTTCAGCCGAGCTTTTACCATCACAAAAAAGAGTATGAGTATGTAAATTACTGAGCATAGTTATCCTCCTTTCTTATACGGTAACTATTCTACCATTTATGGCTGAAAATTGCAAGGGAGAGGACGGATTCGCAAGCCGCGCTGTTCTCATCACGTCCCCTCAGCCAAAAATTAAAAGAGCACCAACCTTACGGTGGTACTCTTCTAATTTGGTGGGAGAGGACGGATTCGAACCATCGAAGCTGAAAAGCAGCAGATTTACAGTCTGTCCCCTTTGGCCACTCGGGAACTCTCCCATATTTACTTTTACGCTCACCCTCATAGGCTTCAAGTCCGTTTAAGGACTCATAAAGCATGGAGCTGGTGGACGGACTTGAACCCCCGACCTGCTGATTACAAATCAGCTGCTCTACCAACTGAGCTACACCAGCATTTTTAAGCGCCTAAATAATATACCATAATTAACGGGGCTTGTCAAGAAAAAAATGCATTTTTTTAAAATGAAGGGTAACATTTATCTTTATTTGAATAAAAAGCGGGATTCTACGGCAAAATAAGGTATGAAAATTTGTTTTTCACTATTTTATCAGGAGGCTTTTTTATGAAAAAAAGAATCATTTCATTTCTAATTGCGGCAGTATGCTGTATATCCTGTCTTTCTCTTGCAGGCTGCGGCAAGGAAAAATCTCAGGTTTATTTTTTAAACTTTAAGCCTGAGGCGGCAAGTGTTTATGAAGAAATTGCCAAGACCTATGAGGAAGAAACAGGTGTTAAGGTTAAGGTTGTAACCGCCGCCGCTAATACCTACGAACAAACCCTCAAATCCGAAATAGCAAAATCCGATGCTCCTACTATCTTTCAGGTGAACGGACCTATCGGATATGACGAATGGTCAGATTACTGTCTTGATATTAAGGATAGTAAGCTTTATTCCTTCCTTTCGGACGATTCTCTCGCCATCAAAGAGGATGGGGGAGTGTATGCCGTACCCTATGTTGTTGAGGGTTACGGAATCATTTACAACAACGCTATTATGAACAAATATTTTGCCCTTAAGAATAAGAAAACAGATATAGATTCTGTTGATGAGATAGATAGCTTTGAGGAGCTTAAGGCAGTGGTTGAGGATATGTCTGCAAACCTCGAGGCTTTGGGCATAGACGGCGTATTTGCATCAACCTCCCTTGCGAGCGGTGAGGACTGGCGTTGGCAGACTCATCTTTTAAATATTCCTCTTTATCACGAGTTCAGGGAAAATGAAGAGTATGATGACCCCACCTTAGCAGGTCTTAATACTAAAGACATTAAGTTTAAATATTCCGATAATTTTAAAAAGGTTTTTGACCTTTACACCGAAAATTCCATTACGGGAAAAACTCTTTTGGGTTCTAAATCTACAGCCGATTCTATGGCTGAATTTGCTCTCGGACAGGTTGCAATGGTTCAGAACGGCAACTGGGCATGGTCGCAGATAGCCGAGGTTGAGGGCAACACCGTTGATGAGGATGATATTAAATTTATGCCTATCTATACAGGCATAGACGGTGAAAAGAATCAGGGTCTTTGCATAGGAACTGAAAATTATATTGCCATTAACAAAAACGCAACCGAGGAACAACAGAAGGCTTCTCTTGCCTTCCTCGAATGGCTGTTCTCAAGCGATAAGGGTAAGGATTATGTAACAAACAGACTTGATTTTATAACCCCCTTTAAGACCTTCAGCGAGGATGAGCTCCCCGATGACCCTTTGGCAAGAGAGGTTGTAAGATATATGAATGATGATTCCTATGAAACAGTTCCCTGGATATTTACCTCTTTCCCAAGTGAAGAATTCAAGTCTTCTGTGGGAAGCGGTATGTTGGATTATGTTCAGGGCAGTAAAAAGTGGGAAGAACTTGCAAAAACCGTTAAGGATAAATGGAAGAGTGAAAGGTGAGAAATTTTAAGTGAGAACGGTTAAAAGATATTTTCCATTGTTTATGATGCCAACACTCATTGCTTTTTTAATAGCCTTTGTTATACCGTTTTTAATGGGAATATATTTATCGTTCACCTCCTTCCGCACAGTAGCCGATGCCGAATTTGTTGGTTTTTCGAACTATATCAGAGCCTTTTCCGAGGATAATCTGTTCTTAAATTCTCTTTTCTTTACTGTTAAATTTGCAGTAGTTTCGGTTATAAGTATAAATGTATTGGCCTTTATATTGGCTTTAATGCTAACAAAGACTATTCCCGGAACAAATCTATTCAGAACGGTATTTTTTATGCCGAACCTTATAGGCGGAATAGTTCTCGGATATATATGGCAGCTTATAATCAACGGTTTTCTCTACCGTTACGGGTATTCCATAACCTCAAATCCCAATTTTGGCTTTTGGGGTTTGGTAATACTCATGAACTGGCAGATGATAGGATATATGATGATTATCTATATAGCGGGAATTCAGAATATATCAACAGATATATTAGAGGCCGCCAAGGTAGACGGAGCAGGGGCATTTACAACCCTCACAAGGATAACAATCCCGTCGGTTATGCCCTCTATCACCATCTGCCTGTTTTTGACAATAACAAATTCATTTAAGCTGTTTGACCAAAACTTAGCACTAACTGCAGGTGCACCCTCAAAACAAACCCAGATGGTAGCTCTTGATATCTATAACACCTTCTATTCGAGAAGCGGTTATGAGGGTGTGGGACAGGCAAAGGCGGTTGTATTTTTCATAGTTGTGGCAATAATCGCTCTGCTTCAGCTTAAGATAACAAGGGGAAAAGAGGTAGAGAGCTAATGGGTAAACAAAAACTTAAAAATTTACTCGGGTTTTTAATACTTCTTTTCTTTGCGGTGCTATTTATAATGCCTGTAGCGGTAGTTCTTATGAACTCCTTTAAATCAAGGTTTTCTATCAGTCAGTATCCCTTTGTATTACCCGATGCCAATACCTTTGTGATGCTTGAAAACTATACCGAGGGTATTAAGAATACAGGCTTTTTCTCAGCATTCGGATGGTCGCTTTTTATAACGGTTTTTTCGGTAGCGGCTATAGTGGTCTTTACCTCTATGACTGCTTGGTATATCGTAAGGGTTAAGGGAATCTTTAATTCGATTTTATATTATGCATTGGTCTTTTCAATGATAGTTCCCTTTCAGATGGTTATGTTCACAATGTCCAAAACCGCAAATGCATTATCCCTTGATAACCCATTGGGAATAGTGTTTATTTACCTTGGCTTTGGTGCGGGACTTTCAGTCTTTATGTTTACGGGATTTATAAAATCCGTTCCCGTTCAGATAGAGGAGGCGGCAACCATTGACGGCTGCAATGCGGTGCAGACCTTCTGGCAGATAGTTTTTCCCATTTTAAAGCCAACAGCGATAACGGTGGCAATACTCAATACTATGTGGATTTGGAACGACTATCTTCTGCCATACCTTGTAATAGGCAGAGATTATAAAACCATACCCGTTGCTATTCAGTATTTAAAGGGTGGATACGGCTCGGTGGATATGGGTGCTATGATGGCTATGCTTGTACTTGCGATAATTCCGGTGGTAATATTCTATCTTACCTGCCAAAAATATATTATCAAAGGAGTGGCTGCAGGTGCTGTTAAGGGGTAGAAATATCCGAAAAGAGAGCGGAGTGCTGATGCATATATCATCATTGCCGTCACCCTATTTTATAGGCTCTTTAGGTATAAAGGCATATGATTTTATAGATTTTTTAAGCAAGGCAAATCAACGTTACTGGCAGATATTACCCCTTTGTCCTATAGGGGAGGGAAATTCACCTTACAAATCCTATAGCGCCTTTGCAGGAGAAATTCTGTTTATCGACCTTCACTTTTTAGTGCGTGACGGATATCTTAAAAAAGAGGATTTGCCTAAGGATATTAAGGCTTTAAAAACCGATTATAATAAAGCAAAGCAAATAAAACTGCCGCTTCTTAAAAAAGCGGCAGAAAATTTTGATATAACAAAATCTGAGTATAAAAGATTTATAAAACAAAACGAGGATTGGCTTGAGCCATATAGCGTATTTATGGCTATAAAGGATAAAACGGGGGATAAGCCCTTTAACGAATTTCCCGATGGTCTTAAATACAAACTGCCTGCAGCTATTCAAAGCTTTAAGGATGAAAACAAAGAAAAAACCGAATTTTATAAAATAACCCAGTATTTGTTTTTCAAGCAGTATTTTGCCCTTAAAAACTATGCGGCGCTTAAAAAAGTAAAAATAATAGGGGATATACCCTTTTATGTATCCTTTGATAGCGCTGATGTTTGGGAAAATCCTGAGGTTTTCAGGCTCGGCAGAGATATGACTCCAGTTCAGGTTGCAGGAGTTCCTCCCGATATATTTTCTAAGGAGGGACAACTTTGGGGTAATCCTATATACGATTGGGATTTGCAAAAGAAAACCAAGTATTTATGGTGGCGAAAAAGGCTTATTCATAGCCTTTCCCTTTACGACGTTCTGCGAATTGACCATTTCAGAGCCTTCGCAGATTATTATACCATTGCCTTTGGAAGCAAAAATGCCAAAACGGGCAGATGGGAAAAGGGAGCGGGGTTACCTTTTTGGAAAAGTATGCAAAACTATATCGGAAGCGGCAGAATAATTGCCGAGGATTTGGGAGGAGAAACTCCCGAGGTTGAAAAGCTTGTAAAGGATACAGGCTTTCCTAATATGAAGGTTTTGCAGTTCGCTTTTGACAGCGATTTGCAGAATAAATTTTTGCCTCGTAACTATAATCCTAACTGTGTTTGCTATACGGGAACTCACGATAATGATACCACTGTATCCTGGTATGAAAATTTGGGTCAAAAGGAAAAGATTATATTCGAGAGAATAGTGCCTAAGGATAGAATTTCATCTGCTTGTCACAGACTTATAAAGTATGGTATGAATTCGGTTGCAAAGCTTATTATTATACCAATTCAGGATTATCTGTGCCTTGGCAGTGAATACAGGATGAACACTCCCGGAACCGAGAAAGGAAACTGGGAATACCGATTAGACCCTTCGGCTCTTGATGAAGGCTTAATCGAAAAAATTAAATATTTAACTAAAGGCAGAAATAAATAGCGGTCATAATTATGACCGCTATATTTCTTCTCTCGGCGAATGACCGAAATTCTTTACATAGGCTCTGTAAAAGGTGGAATAGTCATTAAAGCCGCAATCGGCAAAAATATGGGTTGGATTTTTGCCCGAAAGTATAAGCTGTTTTGCCATAATCAGCCTTTTTATCGTGATATATTGCCAAACCGTAGTGCCGGTGGATTTTTTGAATATTCGGCATAGCTGAGGTTTGCTTACATAGTATTTACTGCAAATAGTATCAAGATTAATATCGGCAGAAAGATTTTTGTTGATATATCTTATTATGCGATATTCTGTGGTGTCAAGGGAGTTTTCCTCGGTTTGTCTGGAAATATAGGCAAGATAAATTTCATTGAGCAGCGGCATCAGATTTGTGATTATATTTATTCGGGGGTTACCGTCATCGGATATCATATTCTCTAAATACTGCTTATAACTGTCATTTCTAAAATCATAGGATTTGTATTGATTAAGCTTACCCGATTTTCTTTCTAAAACTGCCTTGAGTAATAAATTATCGCTATCAATTTTTTCAAAGAAATCTGTGCTGAAATTTATAACAATTCGCTCGTAAGGGTATTTGGTATCAATTTCAATATAATGGGATTCCGAGGGGCGCATTATAATAATATCTCCTGCTTCAAGGATATATTCACTGCCCTCAATATGATAAATTCCCTTGCCCTTAATAAAGTAAAATATTTCGGTTGTATCGTGGGTGTGCATCTGGAAATTTTCGGTTGATGGGTTTTTATCATACACATGATTTATACCAAAATTTTGGTCTGCATATTCAAAAAAATGCTTCATTTTTAATCACCTGAGGGTATTATATCATTGCTTGATAATATTTGCAATATAATTTGCAAATATTAACAATATCATTGCAAAAGTTTTTATAGTACAATATAATTGCTATTGTAAATAAAAAATTACATAGAAAGGTGTAGTTAATATGAAATTATCCTTCAGATGGTATGGAGAAAGCGACCCCGTAACCCTTGAAAACATAAGACAGATTCCCAATATGCGTTCAGTGGTAAGTGCGGTATACGATGTTAAGCCGGGTGAGGTTTGGCCTGAGGAAAGTCTTGCAAAAATGAAAAGGCAGGTAGAGGATAACGGTATGCTCTTTGATATCGTTGAATCGGTTCCCGTTCCCGAGAACATTAAACTGGGCGCTGCCGATGCAGATGAGCTTATCGATGTTTACTGTGAAAATATCCGCCGCTGCGCAAAATACGGAATCAAGTGTATAACCTATAACTTTATGCCGGTTTTTGACTGGACAAGAACTCAGCTTGATAAGGCTTTAGAGGATGGGTCTACCAGCCTTGTTATGTATATGGAGCAGCTTAAGGGTCTTGATCCTCTTAAGGATGATATTCATCTTCCCGGTTGGGATTCAAGCTACACTCAGGATCAGGTAAGAGAGCTTATTTCTGCCTATGCCGAAATAGGCGAGGAGGGGCTCTGGAAAAATCTTGAGCATTTCTTAAAGAGAATCATCCCCGTTGCCGAGGAATGCGATGTTAAGATGGCTATACATCCCGATGATCCTCCGTATCCCATTTTCGGTATTCCGAGAATTATAACCAACGAGGCTAATGTTGATAGAATGTTAAGCATTGTTGATAGTCCTTCTAACTGCTTATGCCTTTGCACAGGCTCTCTCGGTTGCGCTGCCTTCAATGATATAACCAAGATGGTAAGAAAATACAGTGCTATGAACCGCATAGCCTTTATGCATATCAGACAGGTTAAACTAATGGATGACGGAAGCTTTGAGGAGAGAGGTCACCTTTCCTCCTGCGGAAGCCTTGATATGTATGAAATAGTTAAGGCTCTTGTGGAGACGGGATTTGACGGATATGTTCGTCCTGACCACGGCAGAATGATTTGGGGCGAAACAGGAAAGCCCGGTTACGGACTTTATGACCGAGCTTTGGGAGCGGCCTATATAAACGGATTATTTGAAGCTTGTGAAAAGGAGTTTAAAAACAGATGAAAAAGAATGTACTTAACACAGATTTAACCGGCAAGGTTGCCGTTGTAACAGGTGCAGGCGGAGTTCTCTGCTCGGCTTTTGCAAAAACCTTAGCAAGAGCAGGAGCAAAGGTTGCTCTTCTCGACCTTAACTTTGAGGCGGCTGAGGGCTTTGCTAAAGAAATAGTTGAAGAGGGCGGAATTGCAAAGGCTTATAAATGCAACGTTCTCGATAAGGAAATTTGTTATGCCGTTGCCGATGAGGTTGAAAAGGATCTCGGCAAATGTGATATTCTTATAAACGGCGCAGGCGGTAATAACCCCAGAGCCACAACCGATAAGGAATATTTTGAAATCGGCGATATTGATGCCGATACCAAGAGCTTCTTTGATTTGGATGCTGACGGTGTTGGTTTCGTATTCAACCTTAACTTCTTGGGAACCTTAATACCCACCCAGAGCTTTGCTCGTCAGATGGTTGGAAGGCAGGGCTGCAATATCATAAATATTTCGAGTATGAACGCCTATACACCTCTTACCAAAATTCCCGCATATTCGGGTGCTAAGGCCGCAATTTCCAACTTTACACAGTGGCTTGCTGTTCATTTCAGCAAGGTTGGAATAAGGGTTAATGCAATTGCTCCGGGATTCTTCTCAACCAAGCAGAATGCCAAACTTCTTTTCAATGAGGATGGAACTCCTACTGCCAGAACAGGTAAGATTCTTGCCGCAACTCCTATGGGCAGATTCGGCGAATCCGAGGAGTTGGACGGAGGTCTTCTTTTCCTTGTAAACAACGAAGCAGCAGGCTTTATAACAGGTGTTGTTCTTCCTGTTGACGGCGGATTCTCCGCATATTCGGGGGTATAAGATAAGTGAAAAGAATCACAAGAAAGGATTTATTCGTGCACGACCTTGTGCACGATAATCCTTGTTTAGTAAAATACACCTCCGATTATAATAATCCCGTTTTCCTAAGTGAAAGAGGATATGACGGTAAAACCTTTGACCTTTATAACTGCGCTCAATACGGACTTTTGTGGGATGGCCTTACCGAGAAATACGGCAGAGAGCCCATATTCCCTGAGGGTAGCGAATCAAGAAAATGGGTTGAAGAAAAGCGCAAAGAATTAACCAAACTTTACGATGCTATGGTTAAAGAGGGAGTAGAAGTATCCTTTATGATGGATATGATAGTTCTGCCTCTTTCCCTTACCGAAATTTTCCCCGAGGTTTTAAATGATGAGGGTAAAATCGATATAAAGAAGCCTATGGCAAAGGCAATGATCGAGGAAATGTTTGATGAAATGTTTACTGCATTTCCTCAGATTAAGGGTATTTATGTGCGTTATGGAGAAACCTATTCGGGCGCAAGATACGGCTTGCCTTACTATATCGGTAATAACCCCATAATTGGAGAGGGTGAGGATTATCATATCACCCTGATAAATTATCTGTTAGATTATGTTTGCAAAAAGCATAACAGAGAAATTTATTACCGTTCTTGGGGCTTTGGTATATTCCAGCACGATAAGGATACATATCTGAGAATAAGTGAAAAAATCGAGCCTCACGAAAACTTCTATTTCTGCATTAAGCATACAACGGGAGATTTTCAGCGTTGCACTCCCTTTAACCAGTCCCTTAACTGCGGTAAGCATAACCAGATAGTTGAGGTGCAGGCGGCAAGGGAATATGAGGGAAAGGGCGCTTTCCCCGATTATATTGCTGATGGTGTTATCAACGGCTGTGAGGAATTTAAATGGATTATGCCCGATGAGAAAAACAGAAGTCTTAGGGATGTAATCAATGTTGAGAATTCCCTTATTAAGGGTGTTTGGACCTGGTCACGAGGTGGCGGTTGGGATGGTCCTTATATCAATGGCGCAAATGGTATGAACGGTGAGGTTACCGTTGAAAACGGTAGCGAGCTGTGGTGTGATATCAACGCCTATGTTATTTCAAACTGGGCAAAGGATACCTCTAAATCTGACCGTTATTATGTGCTTAAATATGCCCGTGAAATTCTCGGAATGAGCGAAGCGGATGCTCTTAAATTCTATGAGATTTGTATTCTTTCTGCCAAGGCTGTGCTTTTCGGCAGAGGCTCTAATACAGATAAATTCAAATGGGAATCCTGGTGGACAAGAGACCAGAATATAGACCCGATTCTTTTCAATATCAACGTTGAAAAGGCAATCAAAACGGGGGATTGGGAAATAATCCTCTGGGAGAAGGAGCACAGTGTTTTCCTTTGGAAAGAAATGATAAGAATAGCCGAAAGTATAACAACAGGTAAGCTTCGTGATTATATAGTTGTAACCTGTAAGTACGGTTATTATCTCTTCAGTCTTTTTGAAACTATGTATACTGCTAATATTTATGACCGTCTTTCCGGTCATGAAGATAAGGTTAAGGATGCAAAGGCAAGATACCTAAGCCTTTGGGAGCAGTGGGAGAAGCTTAAAGAGGAAAATGACTACTGTCCTACCCTTTATGCACGGGAAGATGAAAATCAGCGTCTTATAGGTTATGAAGGAAACCGTGGCTTTGATAATCTTATGAAGAATTTTTAGAGGGTGCTAATATGGATTTTATTTACGGTGCATTTGCCGATGAAAGCAGTAATGCTTTGGGCGGACAGATAGATGCTTTAAAGCGCAATGGCTACGATTATCTTGAAATCCGCAATATTGACGGCAAAAACTTTACCGAGCTAACCTTAGAGGACGCTAAGGAAATAAAAAAAGAACTTGATGATAACGGTCTTAGAGTGTGGTCATTAGGTTCCCCTATAGGAAAGATAGATATAAACGGAGATTTTGATGCTCATATAGATTTATATAAGCGCACCTTAGAGCTTGGAAATGTTTTCGGTGCTAAAAGTATAAGACTTTTTAGTTTTTTTATGCCTAAGGATGAAAATCCTCAGAGCTATAAAAATCTTGTAATTGAGCGAATGGGCAAAATTGCCGAAATTGCCAAGGCTTACGGTATTACTCCTTGTCACGAAAACGAAAAGGGAATTTACGGCGATATAGCAACCCGTTGCGCCGATATACATAAGGCAATTCCCGAAATAAAAGCGGTTTTTGACCCTGCAAATTTTGTTCAGTCGGGACAGGATACCTTAAAGGCTTGGGAGGAGCTTGAGCCATATGTTGAGTATATGCACATTAAGGATGCTCTTTCAAACGGTGTGGTTGTAGCCCCCGGAAAGGGAATAGGAAATATTGGAGAACTGCTTAAAAAGTATTCGGCAAAAGGCGGAAGAGTTTTAACCTTAGAACCCCATCTTTACGAATTTGTGGGGCTAAAAAGTCTTGAGCGTGAGGGTGACGAAAGCATTGTTGGACAAATGTCCTTCTCAACAGCGGAAGAAGCCTTTGATTTTGCAGTTGATAATCTTAAAGGATTGGTGGCAGAAATATGAAAATAGGTGCTCAGTTTTTTACAGTAAGAGATTTTTGTAAGGATTTAAACGGTTTATCCGAATCCCTAAAAAAGGTAGCCGATATAGGCTATAAAACCGTTCAGATTTCGGGCGTTTGCGATTATGAGCCCCAGTGGCTTCGTGATGAACTCGCTAAAAACGGTCTTAAATGTGTTCTAACCCACAAGCCTTTGGCTGTTTTGAAGGATAGTAAAAAGGTTTGTGAGGACCACAGAATTTTCGGTTGCAAAAACATAGGACTCGGGTGGTACGGATATAACGGCGAAAAGCCGGATGATAACTATCCCAGATTTAAAGAGTTATATACTCCTATTGCAAAGGGCATAAAGGAAAACGGCGGTTATTTTATGTATCATAACCACGACCAGGAATTTATAAAGTTGGACGGAAAAACTATTCTTCGCCATATCGCCGAGGATTTTGCCCCCGATGAATTGGGCTTTACACTTGATACATTCTGGATTCAGGCAGGTGGCGCAAACCCCACCGAATACATAGAGGAATTTGCAGGCAGAATTCCCTGTATCCACCTTAAGGATTGTTCCTACGGCAGAAAGATGGCTGTTATAGGCGAAGGCAATATCAATTTTGATAAGGTAATTGCGGCGGCTGAAAAATCTGCAGTAGAATATCTTCTTGTTGAACAGGATGATTGCTATGGCGAGAATCCTTTTGATTGTCTTAAGAGAAGCTATGATTACTTGAAAGCAATGGGGTTAGAATAATGAAAAAGATAAGACTTGGTATAATCGGTATAGGAAATATGGGCTCAGGCCACGCTAAAAACGTTAAGGATGGCAAGTGCCCCGAATTCGAAATTACTGCAATAGCCGATATAAACGAAGAGCGTCTTGCTTGGGCAAAGGAACAGGAATACGGTGAAAATATTACATATTTCGATAATGCTGAGGATATGATAAACAGCGGTATTATTGATGCCTGTCTTGTTGCAGTTCCTCATTATGACCATCCCAAGTATGCTATCGAGTGTATGAAAAAGGGTATTCACGTTATGGTGGAGAAGCCTGCAGGTGTTTATACCAAGCAGGTCAGAGAAATGAACGAGGAAGCAAAAAAGCATAATGTTATTTTTGCTATGATGTTCAACCAGAGAACAAATCATATTTACCGCAAGATGCGTGAGCTCGTAAAATCGGGTGAATACGGTGAAATTCGCCGTACTAACTGGCTTATAACCAGTTGGTACCGTCCTCAGGCATATTACGATTCGGGCGATTGGCGTGCAACCTGGTCGGGAGAAGGCGGCGGCGTACTTCTTAATCAGTGCCCTCATCAGCTTGATTTGTGGCAGTGGATTTGCGGTATGCCTAAATCGGTTCGTTCCGAGATTAAATACGGTAAATGGCACGATATTGAGGTTGAGGATGATGTTACAACCTATGTTGAGTATGAAAACGGCGCAACAGGTGTGTTTATAACCTCAACGGGAGATGCTTATGGTACTAACCGCTTTGAAATTCAGCTTGATAAGGCAAAGCTTGTAACCGAAAACGAAGAGCTTAAGGTTATAGAGTATGATGTAAGTGAGCCTGAATTTACTAAAACTAATAAAACTCCCTTTGCCCATCCTGAGTTTATCGAAAAAGAATTTGAAACCGATGGCAAGAATGAGCAGCATATAGGCGTTATGAATGCCTTTGCGGGTGCAATACTCCGTGGAGAAGCCTTGGTGGCTGACGGCAGCGAGGGTATTAACGGATTAACTCTATCTAATGCAATGCACTTATCCTCCTGGCTCGGTAAAACAATTGAGCTTCCCTTTGATGAAGAGCTTTATTATGAGGAGCTTATGAAGAGGGTTGCAACCTCCAGAAGAAAAACCGAGGTAAAGGCTGTCTTTGCCGATACCTCCAACACCTACGGTGGCGCAAAATAGTTTTATTATGAATATATCTAAAGTGGGAGTAATCGGCATAGGTAACATAGGCTTTGCCCATGCCCAGAGTATATATAATAATGAAATAGATGGCTTTTCCTTAGCGGCAGTATGTGATATAAACGTCAACGTAAAGGAAACTGTTGATGAATATTTAAAGGACGTACGGTTTTTTGAAAAATATGAGGATTTGCTTGACCTTGCTGATATTGATACAGTAATAATAGCAACCCCTCATCCGCTTCATTCCGAAATAGCTATAAAAGCCTTCCAAAAGGGTAAAAACGTTCTCGTTGAAAAACCTGCCGATATATCGGTATCAAAGGTAAAGCTTTTAAATAAGGAAGCCAAAAAAAGCGGCAAAAAGTTTGCTGTTATGTTTAATCAACGAACAGGCAAGCTTTTTAAAAAAGCTAAGGAAATTGTAGATAGCAAAGACTTAGGTGAGCTTAAGCGCAGTGTATGGTTGATAACCAACTGGTATAGGTCGCAAAGATATTATGATTCGGGAAATTGGCGTGCAACCTGGGCAGGCGAAGGTGGAGGAGTGCTTGTTAATCAAGCTCCTCATCAGCTTGATATCTGGCAATGGATATGCGGTATGCCCATAAGCGTTACCGCCTTTTGTGATGAAGGAAAATATCATAATATTGAGGTGGAGGATAACGCCACTATTTATGTAAAATTCCAAAACGGTGCGGACGGCGTATTTATCACCTCAACAGGGGAATATCCCGGAACAAACCGTCTCGAAATTTCGGGAAGCAAAGGAAAATTAGTCCTCGAAAACGGTGTTTTAAAATGGTGGAAGCTATCAAAAGATGAGAGGGAATACTGTTTTGAAAAGGAAAAAAGCGATAGTTTAGATTACTCATACGAGGAAATAGTCTTGGAGGATACGGCTTCAGGTCACAAGCAAATTTTACAGAATTTTGCCAACGCTATATTAAAGGGCGAAGAACTGATAGCGCCTGGGTATGAGGGTATAAATGAGGTTACTATTCAAAATGCTGCTTATCTTTCCTCCTGGAAAGGAAGCGTCCCCATAAATATTCCATTTGACGAAGAGAAATTTGACAGTATACTTGAGAAGAAACAAGAAAACTCTTCTTTTTCCCACGCTTCAAATTCAGCCAAGAGAAAAAAGGGATATAAATCCCGTTGGCAGATAATATGGTAAAAAAACAAGGGCTGCTCAGCAGCCCTTGTTTTTTCTTTTTTTAACGCATTCGGTAAGCAGATATTCTATCTGTCCGTTAACAGAACGGAAATCATCCTCCGCCCAGGCGGCTAACTCATTGTAAAGCTTTGAGGAGAGTCGCAAGGGGATTTGCTTTTTCTTATTATCTTCCATATTAGTAAAGACTTCCTGAATTTACTACGGGTTGAGCATCGTGGTTTCCGCACAGAACTACTAAAAGATTTGAAACCATGGCTGCCTTTCTTTCCTCGTCGAGCTTAACAATATCCTTTTCGTTAAGTCTCTCAAGTGCCATTTCAACCATACCAACAGCACCGTCAACTATCATTTTTCTCGCATCAATAATTGCAGATGCCTGTTGACGCTGAAGCATAACTGCGGCAATCTCGGTAGCATAGGCAAGGTAGGTTATTCTGGCTTCAACTATTTCAATACCTGCTTCGTTAACTCTGGATTGAATTTCATCCCTTATTCTGCCGGCAACTATTTCACTGGAGCCTCTAAGACTTCCTTCATCGGCAATTCCGTCCCCTGTGGTGTCAACATTGGGAGCAACGTCGTAAGGATAAAGGCGAACTATGTTGCGAAGAGCACTGTCACATTGAAGGGATAAAAACTCTTTATAGTTATCAACATTGAATACTGCCTTTGCGGTATCAACAATTTTCCAGGTAACGGCAATTCCTATCTCAATGGGATTTCCAAGACAGTCATTTATCTTCTGGCGATTGTTGTTAAGCGTCATAATTTTAAGGGAGAGCTTTTTACTTGCAATTTCAATTTCCTCTCCGCCGTTCACAGCAGAAATAACCGATTTTGCACTAACATCACCGCTCTGGTTAAGCTTGGTTTTAGCGGCGGGGTTTACTGCAACGCAGAAAGGATTAACAAAATAGAATCCGTCACCCTTAATTGTGCCCACATATTTACCGAAAAGGGTGAGTACCAATGCCTCCTGAGGCTTTAAAACCTTAAGACCAGCAGTAGCGATGCAGATTACTGTCATAACAATTATTGAAGCTATAATAAGGGCTATGTATTCATATATAGCACCTACGATAACACCTGCGATTGATAAAATACCTGCCGCAATAATCAGCAGCATCATAAGCATACCGTTTTTCTTGTTTTCCAAAACTATTTCTTTCATATAATAACCTCCAAATCTTTTTGATATCATTATGATATCACATACAGAGGTTTATGTCAATAAAAAAACGGGAAAAATCCCGTTTTAAGAATACATATTGTTGGCGCTCATATAATCGTATATCTGTTTTCCGTGTTCCTGTTCTTCCTTTTGGATATGATTAAGAACATCCCTCATACCCGTTTGAGTAAATTCAAACACGGCAGTATCGTAGACAGAAGAAGCGTGTTTTTCCATAGTCAAAGTATCGTTGCATAAATAGCAATCGGCTTTTTTATCCTCGGTATCTCCCATTCCGTAGGTTTCCTTAAAGGAGGAAGGGGTTTCCTGTTTGGCTCCGCCCATTGAGGGTATTTCACCCGCTTCAAGTTTGGAAAGGGTGTTAAGATGTCCTTGTTCAACATTTGCAAGCTTGGTAAAAAGGTCCTTAAGCTGTGGGTCAAGTGCGGTTGAAGCCGCCTTTGTATATTTTTCAATACAAAGCTTTTCCTGATTTTTTAAATCTGATATCAGCATAGTTTCTTTTTGTGTTAATTGCATTTTTTTCACCTCTGAATATATTTTTTCACAAATGTGACAATTTTATACCCTTATGTCAATTTAATACCCTTGAAATGCATTAAAATATTATTTATGCTAAAAGAGGTATAATGTATTTTATAAATAAACGGGGGTTATAAAAGTGAAAAATAAGTTAATTCGCAAAACATTGGCTATAGTTTTAAGTGCAATGATAATATTTTCTGCATTACCTATTCCTTTTGGGGCTTTTGCTGAAACTGCAAGTTCGCAAAGAAGTTTTACCGATGATTTCTCAAATGCAGATTTCACTTCTTCAAATTGGGAGGCAGCAATACCCTCTGCCTATAACGGCACTGCATTTCAGACTAAGAATGAAGCCTCTTATATCACCACAGAGGATGAGAGAACTGTATTGAGAGCAAGCGATGGCGCTTCCAACACAAATAATATCGGTGATCTTCTTACTAATATGCCCAAGGATAGAAGGGTTGAAAGCGTAACGGCAACCTTTAAGCAACCGAGGGATTTTGCCAATGAAGACGCTTCTTCGGGAATAGTTGCGTTTCATATAAATTCGAGAAATTCTTTGGTTCTTTGCGTATACCCTTATGTCAACAGCAAAAACGCAGAAGACCCGAATAATGATTACATATATTACAGTTGGTGCAGATATTCTTATGCAACCGCCGATACTAAAAATGCCAAGAACAACTGTGTAGAAATTTATAATGACCAGGTTACAAATGTAAAAAAATGGCGTTACAGCACAGGACTTGTTGGAGATACTACCGATTGGCTTACTGTTACTCTTACATATGATTATTCTCAAATAGCAAACAATATCATAACCGTTTCGGCAACATTAAAGGATGCTGATGGAAATGAGGGAACAATTCCCGCATTTTCTGCTAAGTTTGATGATACTGTTTATGACTGTACCGATGCGGACGGTAATATAACCGAATCTGCAGCTTATCTTGCATATGATGAAAACTTTAGGGTTGGAATTGCCGGTTCGGGTGCAAATTATTATTGTTATTATGATAGTTTTTCTGTTCAGTACGGTAAATCCTTCTCGGAAATCGCAAATGAATTCAGAAGCGAATATTCAGATGCCTTAAATATAATTTCTATAAATTCTAATGAACAATTTGAAAAGGTAATGGAAGCTCATAGCGCATTAAATGCCCTTCCTGCAAATGTAAAAGAACAGCTTTCTGCAGAAAATAGTAAACTTTCAGGGCTTTTAAATACTTACAAAATAACTTGCGATGATTTTGAAAATCCTAATCTTTTTGCCGGAGTATGGGAGAGCATACCTTATACCGGCGATATTATGACATGGAATGCAAGCTCATCTTCATTTTTTACGGGCACAACGACTTCCGGAACACCGGCAAGTGTAATAGCTGATTCTCAGGATTCTACAAATAATGTTTTTGCTCCCGAATACAGGAATGTAAACCGCAAACGTAAAATGCTTACCTTAAAAGAAGCTTATATGCGTACGGATGCTCAGATGAAATCTTTTTCAACCGATGTCAGATGCGATTTGGCTGTTTCCTGGGATGCAAGCGCCGGTATATATTACTATTACAAGGATGTATATAATTGGGGAAGAATAGAGTATTACTTGAATGGTACGGCGCTTTCTTTCAGAATAATTGAACAAGCAGGAACCTCCACCGGCGAAAATATGACTACCATTAATCGTGCAAGTAATACTAAACTATCTGATACCGGATTAGGCTTGTGGTATAACTTTAAAATCGATTATGTATATAATCAAGATTCAACCGCAATCACGCTTATTGTTACTGAAAAATCTTCTGGGGAGGTTGTTATAACTAAAAACCTCACATCAGAATATATTATAGGCGATGATTTCAGGGTAGGCTACGGTGCAGTTAATCTTACCACAAATCCTATGTGTTTCGATAATTTCGAATTGGAATACTATAAAACTGCCGATGAATTCCGTGCAGAGTATGCAGAAACATTAGCTCTTACAACCGCAACGGTAACAGTCGATGATACAAAGGCTGTTCTTGATGCAAAAGAGGCTTTGGATGGTTTAACTAATGTTGTAAAAGCTCAGCTTAATAAAGAG
>JAGBBN010000026.1:0-10007 GCA_017938445.1 Clostridia bacterium
AAACAAGATATACGTGAGCTTTGTCCTGCTTTAAGTTTAAGTTCCATTGAAGGAGCATTGCGTAAGCTGATAGAACTCGGTGAAGTAAAACGAGAAGGTAGTGGTAGAAATACTTGCTATTATAGATTAAAATAGGTAATTTTAATTGTAGTATAAAATTAAGGAGATAGAATATGAGTAGTTATTTAACAATTAAGAAACAAGGCGTTAAAATATGCTCTTTCAGTCGCAATACAATATTTTATGAGGCTTTGCATGAACGGGCGTCTTATGATAAATGGACAGAATGCGATATACGTGATTTAAATATGGGATATGATGATTTGCAGGAGGAAATTAGTAATTGCAAAAAGGCTATTGAACGAGAAAATAAAGCTTTAAGTTTATTAACGCAAAAGGAGGATATTTTTGACACCCTTAGTTCGATAGATAGTTTGCAAGAAACGCTTGAAGAGAAAGTTGAAGCGTTAATGTATATTAAATTTCTAATTCATATATGGGAACAAGATAAAGGCGGCTTGGAGTGGATATTGGGGTGATACAATTCCAAGTTTTAGATTGAAAATACTATATTTGACTTGGAAGCGGCATAAAAGACATATTTAATTAAGGGTTGTTTTATGAAACGTTTGTTAGTATTATTTTTATCTGTGATTTTATTATTCTCGTTGACTGGTTGCGATACTGATGATACCATTACAGTAGATACATCGTGCAAATCGCATTTTTGTACTGAATACGAGTTAGAAAAAATGCCAACAGAAACGGAAACAGGTATTCTTACAGGTACGTGCGCTCTTACTAATTGTGGCGCAAAAGTAGATTTGGTGTTGGAGTTAATTAAGATAACGCCCGACAATGTTATGGATTATTTTGAAATAACATACGAGCAGATTGGCTCTACAATCGAAATATCTTGTTTACCTAAAGAAGCAATAAAAACAATAAATGCTATATCTTTGAAAGAACCTATTACGTATTATTCTTTGCTAACAAGTATTGATATAAAGCCTGTAATTGTTGGATTTACCGCACACGTAACAAAATATGAGCCAAATGGCGAAATTCATTCAACCTATGACCGTACAACTTCTATAGAGTATGATATAAAAAATCCTCCAGAGTATTATCTGTTGCCAAATGCAACTATTTATATGGGGAAGAGTCAAGGACCAACTATAAATAACGGAAACGACGATTATACATATACTTTTACAATGGATTTTTTTGTAGGTAATGGTGATTTAATTGTCATAAAATCAAACGACTAAGACATTTTTAGATGAAAATTTTAACGGTGAATAATTATGAATAAAGAAAATCTATATAAGCCTCATACTAAATCTAAAGGCGATATTAAAAACGATAAAGTGCAAAAAAACGAAGAGTCCTTCGAGGAAGGGAAACAAGAATTAAGTGTTTATGAACAGATAAAACTTGGCATCCAACAGGCAATAGAGGTTGAAAGGACGAATAAGAAGTAATAAAAAGTGGTATCGCATATTTTGTATGCGGTACCACTTTTTTCTTTGCACTTTAGCCACAGGGCATAATATAGTCAGTTGGCTATGGACAATTTTCTTTCAATGATTTATAATATAAAATTAAATTATTGGAGGTTGATATGGAAACTAAGACAAATGAAGAATTGGTTGGTATGATTTATGCCGATAAGGATGTGGAAATTGCGTTTATGCAGTTGATAAAGAATTTGCGCCCTGCTATGATTAAAATTGGGCGTAAACATCTTTCTAAACTGCACATTTACGAAATAGATGATTATATACAAGAAGGTTCGCTCGTTTTATGGTTGTTATTAAAAAAACGAGTGTATGATGGAAGGGCTAAGTTTTTTAACCTGTTTTATACGGCTTTTACGTTTAAGTGTACTAATTTATATAGAGATTATGTATTAAAAAACCTGATTATCATATCTGAATTGGAGGATTTCTACTGTTATGGATATTCGGTAAGTAAAATAGCTGTAGATCAATATGCGAGTGAATATCGTATAAAACAACGCAAGCGAAATAAGGCATTATATAAGAAAAAGCAAACCTCTTCAAGAACATCTTCTGCCCCTTTAACATTAGAAGAAAGGCGAGAACGTTCTCGTCAAAGAAGTCGTGAATATTATCAAAAGAACAAGGAAAAATGTCGTGCGGCAAAACATAAGTGGTATATGGAACATCGGGAATATGCTCTGCATTATCAAAAAGCCTATGAACACGGGGTTCGGATAGGTAGAAAAGGTCCGTGCGGAAAAAGGAGATAAGAGTATGTTTACAAAGGAAGAGATTGACGGGATTATATTAGCCATAGCAAGAAGGCTTGAGTATGAAAAAGATTTGGATAAAAGGCTGGAATTGCTTAATGATTTTAAGAATAAGTATTGCGCTACACTGCTTGCGTGGTATCACTATCTTAAGTCCTATGCCGAAGAAAAAGCTCTTAAAAACGTGTTATCCGTCTTGGATATATATTATGGACCAAAGATAAAATCTACTAATAGTAGTGAGTCTATCGACGATAAAACGAATGTTGAAGATAAAGATATAGGTGAAATGCCTGTTTATAAGCCACCTTCAGAGGAAGAAAAGAAAAAAGTTATTGATGAGCTTAGAGTAAGGGCTATGAGATATAGTTTAATGATGTCAATGGTTGACGGTATGTACCATAAAGGAAAAATAAAATTAAGGGATTATTACGTTTTGAGAGATTCCATAGGAAAGCACTATAGTTTTGATAGAAAAAGCCTCTTTTTTTGGGATGGTCCTTATGAGAGATAACTCATCGTTAATAATATAACTTACTGGTTATTGCTTTTATAAAAAGAAGGTGTTAATATTAACGGGGAGGATTATATTATGACAGAAGATGAAATTCGTTCGGAATTGCGGCAAATACGGTATTATCATTTACACAAAAAACATTTGGATATTTCATTAAAGAATGGTATTCCCAATCAAATAACGCAAATCGCAAAGAAGTATAATCGGCTTATTAAAGACGCACCTATATTGTTATACCATATTTATGTTGGATTATATATTTGGGGGCAGACACAAGAAGCGTTGGCTTTTGATATGGAATTTACTACTGATTATATTTCAAAATGCCATAAGAAGTTAATCAAATTTTTCTTTGAAAAAAGCCTTGAATAATTGGATAAATATGCAGAAAAAATTGCGCCTCAGAGGTGTAATTTTTTGCACCATTTTTGCACCATCTGTTTTTTGCACCATTTTTAGGGTGGATATTTTGAATAAAATTTTGCATAAAAAGGTTAAAAATGGGGGTGTTTTGCATAAAAAATGAATAAAACGCCAAAAATAGCCAAAAAATATACTGGAAAGTAAAATTCCCAAGCTGTTCCCGGCGAGTTCGACTCTCGTCACCTGCTCCAACCAAGCACACTTCCACCACCTTGAATTATTAGGGGTATGGAAGTGTGTTTTGCTTTTTATCCCCATTTTCCCCTGTATGATTAGTATTAGCCCGAAACACGATAGGGTTTCTTACTGTGTTTCAGGCGAAAATGCCGATTTTTGAAAAATCGCAATACAAGACATTAAGGATTTTGTATCAAACGATATCTGTACCTTAAAAAGTGGGGAAATCGGGGAAACAGGGTAAAATCACTTTAATCTTAAAGGTTTAGGGTTTTGTACCGTCGGCTCGGTAGACGTGCGTTCTCGTGGAACACGTCATACCTGCTCCAAAATCCCCACCTTCCCCGATATCCCCAGTTAAAACGGGATAGACAGGCAAGGACTGCCCCCGAAAGGGGGATGCCCGAATGGGCACAACAGGGTTAGATTTCCATAAAAAATCGCTTAGGGGGTGGGTGGGACAGGAACACTGCCTTCTTGCAAAAATCACACAAAAACACGCGCTCACGGTTAGTTGACCGTGGGCGTTTATCATTTCACAAAAACAAGGAGAATCAATAATGAAAACAACGAATATTTACTATATCGTGGACTGCTCGGTTAAAACCCGTGGCGACACGGCAAACCGCATTAAGCAAAACATAACCAAAGTGGCACGGGCATTAAAATTCTGCCCTTATAAGACGAAGTTGCATATTATCGGCTATAACGATAAAGCGTTCTTCATTCACCCGTTCAACGCATACCTGCCCCACGGCAACCCCGATTTTGGCGAAGGGTTGAAAATGCTTGAAAACGTGATGAACTACGGCAATAAATACCCCACGCCGAAGACTCGCTCAGTGTTTATATGGCACACGGCAGACAACGTTTTGGAAGGTTGGCAAGCACCCCTTGAACAGCTATTCCGCAAGAAAGAGTTTGCCTTTGGCTTGCGCTACGTAGTGTATTACGGCAACCCCGATAAGTACACGAAACGGGTGTATTATCGCTTTGCGGAATCCCCTGACAAAATCTTGCGCCACTTCTCGGAAGGTCGCTTATGTAGCCTTATCCGCAATATAAATTGCCGTTAAGCCGAAAAATTTTATATAAAATATAAAATTCCATTGACGGAAAAGGCAAAAAGTGTTAAAATAATAATGCGACCCAATTAAATATTTTTAAGAACGAGTATACTTTTGGTGAAGTGTACCTTTTTCGCATTACATAAAAATCTTGTTCTTAAAGATATTTGTTAATTGGTGTCGCAGCTAAGCGATAAGGCACTTTACAGTGTCGTTTATCGTTTGGTAAGCGGCACTTTTTCATTTATACGAAAAACGGAGGTATTCCTATGAAAAACAGGAAACTTTTTATATCTATCTTAACAGGGCTTTGCGCTTGTCTTATGAGCGCAACTCTTCTTACTGCGTGTAAAGACGACCATACCCACTCGTATACCGAACAAACCATAAATGCAACCTGTACGGAAAAGGGCGTGACTATCTACACCTGCAACTGCGGCAACGTCTACACGGAAGAACTCCCTGCACTCGGACACGACTACGTTTCCCATGAGGCGCAAGTTCCCACCTGCACGGAGATTGGGTGGAATACATATAACACCTGTTCCCGTTGCAATTATACCGAGTATGAGGAAATTCCTGCGCTCTCGCACGACGAAAAAACGCACGAAGCGCAAGCTCCCACTTGCACGGAAATCGGTTGGAACGAATACGTGACCTGCGAAAGAGATGGCTGCGAGTATTCTACGTATGAAGAAATCCCTGCAACTAGCAATCATACTTGGAATAGAGGTGAAATTACTACCGAGCCGACTTGTACGGAAAAAGGCGTAAAAACGTTTACGTGTACAGTATGCCAAACCGCAACTTATACGGAAGACGTGCCTGCGTTAGACCATAACAAAGTACAGCATAACGCGCAAGCGGCAACGTGTACCGAAATCGGTTGGGAAGCTTACGAAACTTGTACTCGTTGTAGCTATACAACGTACGTAGAAATCCCTGCGTTGAATCACGACAAAGTACAGCATAACGCCCAAGCGGCAACCTGTACGGAGAAAGGTTGGAGCGCATACGAAACCTGTACTCGTTGCGACTATACTACATACGTAGAACTTCCTGCATTAACGCACGATAAGGTACAACATAACGCCCAAGCCGCAACGTGTACCGAAATCGGTTGGGAAGCTTACGAAACCTGTACTCGTTGCGACTATACTACATACGTAGAACTTCCTGCATTAACGCACGATAAGGTACAACATAACGCCCAAGCCGCAACGTGTACGGAAAAAGGCTGGAATGCATACGAAACTTGTACTCGTTGCGACTATACAACCTATGTAGAAATTCCTGCATTAACGCACGACAAAGTACAGCATAACGCACAAGCGGCAACCTGTACGGAAAAAGGTTGGAACGCTTACGAAACTTGTTCGCGTTGCGACTATACAACATATGTAGAAATCCCTGCATTAACTCACGATAAGGTACAGCACAACGCACAAGCGGCAACGTGTACTGAAAAAGGCTGGAATTCATACGAAACTTGTACTCGTTGCGACTATACAACCTATGTAGAACTTCCTGCGTTAGACCATAACAAAGTACAACATAATGCGCAAGCCGCTACCTGTACCGAAATTGGTTGGAATGCGTACGAAACCTGTACTCGTTGCGATTATACAACGTATGTAGAACTTCCTGCAACGGGCGTACATATTTGGGATAGTGGTAAAAACACTACTGAACCGACTTGTACGGAAAAAGGCATAAAGACCTTTACCTGTACCACTTGCACAACGGCAAATTATACCGAAGACGTACCTGCTATGGGACATAGCGAAGTAGAACACCCCGAAGAACCTGCGACTTGTCAAAAATCGGGCTTTACGGCTTACGTAACGTGTTCAAATTGCTCGTATGCGACGGAAAAAACGGTAATCCCCGTTCAAAGCCATTCTTTCAAATATTACATCTCCGACGGAAACGCTACGTGCGTTAAGAGCGGCACAAAAACCGCCCTTTGCGAATACGGTTGCGGAGAAAAGGACGTAGCCGAAGAATCCGCAGGTACGCACTATCCCGTTTTCGACGAAGACATTGTTAAGCCAACGTCCACGAGCGTCGGCTATTACGAATATTGGGTATTTTGTAAATATTGCGAAATGGATTTAGCCCACGATATAATCACTTTAAGCGGCTCGGGCTCTTCCTCTGGCGCAAGCGACTCTGATAGATGGAGAAGTAATCCACTTTTGGCTAACGTTCCATATCCAACAGGCGCAACCGTACAAACCCTTGAGCTTGATAATATGAATACGCAATTAGGCGATTATTACGGTTGGGCTGGCGGTTATTTTACGGCAAGTAAATCCGTCATTGATAACTACTTATCGCAAGTTTCAGCGAGCGCATATACTTACAACGTACAAAAGACGTACGGTTCTTACGTTGGATACAACGCAAGCGGAACGCGTATGCTTTCAGTCGGTTTTGTCGGCAATAAGCTTACGATTTTACTCTATAAAGTAAAAAATGAAAGTACAAGCACAGGAACGAACGACCATATCTGTAAATTCTCGGTTGCGGTATATGAATCTCCCACCTGCACGCAACAAGGGTACGAAGTTTTTTACTGTGTTTATGGGTGCGGCAAATCCTATCTCGAACGCTCTCTCCCTTGGGGACATTTACTGCTTGAAACAGTAGAAGGTTACGCGCCTACCTGTACGAACACAGGTTTAACGGACGGAGTATTCTGTTGGGAATGCGAAACAACTGTCGTTAAGCAAACGGAAATCCCCGCGCTTGGACATAACGATGTAGACGGGCTTTGCTCAAGATGTGAAATTCCCATCGAATACAAAATCGACTTTATAGTAGACGGCGAAATTTATACAACTCTTCCGTTCAACGTAAACACTATGAACAGCCTTATCATTCCCGTTGTTCCCGATAAAAAAGGGCATACGGGCGTTTGGGCAGACTTTGAAATGAAAAAGGAAAGCTTCAGCGTTGAAGCAATCTACACCCCGATTACCTATACTATCTCGTATGAGTTAAACGGCGGAACAAATCACGCAAGCAACCCCACCGAATACGTTTTTGGCACTTCTCATACCCTTTATACCCCCACGATAGACGAAGAACTTGTTATCTTCGGCGGTTGGTTTACGGACAATACGTTTACGGCGGCTTCTGCGGTTTCAAAAATTTCCTCGGATATGGCAGGAAATATTACGCTGTACGCGCAATGGTTGCGTTATCGCGTGGAAGAAGCCGAGGGCTTTAATATCAATTACTACGGCGCAATGCCCGAATTGTCAACCAAAGTAAGCAACGCAACGGAAAGATTTGACTTCAAGGGCAAAATCACCGTTAGCGAAGGCTGTACGTGGAAGGTTTACGGCGACGAGTATTCTTCCGTTTCTTACGATTTGAAGGTCGTTCCCTTGAATACAGGGAATAACACCTATTATATCGTAGTTTTCCACCCCGACGGAGAATATTACACGCAATACGTTGTAAAGATTTACCGCAGAAAAATGTACACCGTGTCCTTTGATACCAAAGGCGGCACGGAAGTCGAAGACCAAATCGTAGAAGAAGATTCCTTTGCGACGATTCCCGAAACGACAAGGCTTGGCTACACGTTCGATTCTTGGGATTACGATTTTACAACGCCGATTATATGGGATACTGAAATCACGGCAAATTGGAAAGCCAACGACAACACCAAATATACAGTGGAATATTATCTTCAAAACCTTGAAAACGATAAATATACTTTGTATGAATCTGTAGAATGTATAGGCACGACGGATACGCTCGCTATCGCGGAAATAAAGGAATATAAACACTTTACGTATAACGAACAAGCAAGCTTGGCAACAATTACTGGCAATATCGATCCCGACGGAAGTCGCATTTTAAGCGTATATTATACGAGAGATATATACACCTTATCGTTTGATAATAGTTCTGCTGGCTCTATTACGAACGTAGGAACTTACAAATACGGCACAGAGCTCGTTTCCGTGGCAACGTTATATTTGGGATACGATTTCTTGGGTTGGTATAACGGCGACAAATTGCTTTCGACTGATTTAACGTATGCCTTTACCGTTGAGCAAAACGTAGTTGCAACGTTTGCATTAAAAGAAGAAATGAAGAATTTCTATTTTACTTCAACGACAACGAGTTGTGAAATTACGGGAATGAAAGATAATACGACAACAAAGATTTTTATTCCCGATTGTGTAACGAATATTGATTTTTCTATTTTCGAATTATGTAAAAATCTAACGGATATCAGCGTTTCCGATAATAGCACAGTATATTCCTCTATTGACGGAAACTTATATACGTATGACAAAACAACGTTGCTTCAATATGCAATTGGTAAAACCGATAACACTTTCATTATTCCCGATGGTGTTTTGTCAATTCGCGCTAATACGTTTAAGGATTGCAGTAGCTTAACGAGCGTTACCATCCCCGAAAGCGTAACTTCTATTGGTGAGTATGCATTTAAGGAATGCTACAGCTTGACAATTTTATGCGAAACAACCAGCAAACCCAGCGGTTGGTCTTCTAATTGGAATTCTTCGAGTTGTCCCGTAGTATGGGATTGTAAAAATAACGAGGTTGCCAACGACGGCTATATACACGTAGTAGTTAACGGCGTTCGTTATGGTATTAAAGACGGTAGTGCGACAGTTTTACCGCAATCGTCAAATCTTAAAAACCCGACCATATTAACGGAAATTACTTATAAAAACGTAGCCTATAAAGTAACTTCTATCGGAGCGAAAGCTTTTTATAATTTCAATAGCTTTACAAGTATAATTATACCCGAAAGCATAACTTCTATTGGTTCTTATGCGTTCTTGGGTTGCTATAATCTTGTAGAAGTTGTCAATAAATCTGATTATATTACAGTTTCAAAGGGTTCAAGTTCTAACGGATACGTGGGCTATTATGCTTTGGCGGTATATAATAGTGGCGATACGATTGAAGAATCAAAACTTTTAAACGATAACGGCTATATCTTATATACGGACGGTGATGAAAAGATTTTGGTGGGATATAACGGAACGGAAACGGATTTAGTTTTACCTTCCTATATCACGAAAATCAATCAATATGCTTTCTATGGTTGCCGTAGCTTGACGAGTATAGAAATCCCCGACGGTGTGACCTCAATCGGCAAGGGAGCATTCTCTGGTTGCAGTAGCTTAACGGAAATTACGATACCGTTCGTAGGGGCAGAAGCAGGAAAAACCGCAAGCGATACTTATCAATATCCGTTCGGGTATATTTTCGGCACAAGTAGTTATACGGGTGGTACCTCAACCACACAATATTATTACGGTTCAAGCTCGCTCGAGACGACCTTTACGACATATTACATTCCGTCCTCATTAAAATCAGTAACAGTTACGGGTGGGAATATTTTATACATGGCATTTTATGGGTGTAGTAATTTAACGAACATTATAATCGGCGACAACGTAACTTCTATCGGCGATTCTGCGTTCTATGGTTGTTCTTCACTGGAACATATAACGATACCTTTTGTAGGAGCAAGCAAAGACGAAACGAA
>JAGBBN010000027.1:0-5467 GCA_017938445.1 Clostridia bacterium
AAGGGCGAACCTCATCCAACGGGGATATCCCCCTTTTCTAAAACTCACACAGGCGCTCAGGTCGCTCCCCAGCGTTGCCCTATCCTCCTGTGTGGTAAAAGCACTTTTGATTATATCACACTTATTACTTTTATGAAAGGTTGTGTGTAATTGAATCTTCGGCTGGGGGATGATTTAATTATACCAGGTATATTTATATGAAAGGCTGCCCAATTTGTAATAAAAAATATCAAGATGATGTTTTAAAGTGTAATCAATGTAATATTGAATTAATGGATTGGAAGATAGCAGAACGTATTTATTTATATGGATACGATAATATTAAAACTCAATATCCTAAAGAATATCAAAGGATGATAAAATATCGCCAAGTTAATGGTGAAAAGGGTACTTATAAAAATTCCACCACAATGAGCAAAGCTATACCACCACAACCTAAACATCAATCTGAACAAAACATTCCTAAATGTCCAACCTGTGGGTCTACAAATATCAAACACATCTCAACCCTTAATCGTGCCGTATCGGTAGGAGTATTTGGCTTATTAAGTGGCAAGATAGGAAAGAACTATGAGTGTTTGAATTGTAAGGCGAGATGGTAAAATATAATTATAATTAACAAAAATAAGTTTGAACTTTTGTTCAAATTGACGTTGACAAATGCTACATTATGTGGTAAAATATAACCAAGATAAGAAATAACTTATCGAGTGTAGTAACAGCTCTAAATTCGTGAGCATTATTTATCTGTTAGGCACTTTAAATATGGGGAGTTCCCAGTTATCGGGGGTCATGAAGCCAAGATAATCAATGCTCAAAATTCGATTACTAAACCCTACTGAAAAGTGGGGTTTTTATTATATATTCGGGGTGTCGAATTATGAATTTATATGATGTAGCATTATTATTTAAACAACAATTACTTGATAAATTTTACATAATTAATACTGAGAGCAATATTCTTTACATTAGAACTTTTCCAAGAAATTTATTACATCTAACAGGTATGCAACGCACAAAAGAATTGCATAAAGTAAAAAACTTAACAGTTTTTTACAATGATTGTATCAAACAAAAATATTTAAAAGATACTTTAAAATATACATATCAAAATTTCAAAGACCGTAATTTAGTAGATATGAAAATATCAAATTTTGATAAGATACAAACTGCTATTCTTAATGCTCCAATATTATATTACACAAAAGATAAAAATAATAATTTAGGAACGGCTATCAGTGTAAGTTTTATGATTAAAAATAACAATAAATTTTTAACCGTTGTCTTCAAGCAAGATAAAGAAACAGGGTATTACGTTCCTACATCAATACAATTAGACCAAAATTTAACTTATGGTGTCATACCAACTGCGTATAAGCAAGAACAAATTACAAGTGTGCAAATGTTAGAATATTCATCACCTGTTGTACGGAATATAATAAGAAGCAGCCGATAATTAAACCGACTGCTTCTTTAGGTATTGGGCTTTTTTGTGTCCATCGCACCCTGAGCCATAGGAACATCCCTTTGTTATAGTGTATTACATTGCACTGTTAATACCTCAAAAACAAAATGCAAGCACAATCACTTGCGATTAGAACTAAATCTATCCGCAATATAATTATATGTTAAAATAACAATAATTATTCATAGTTATTTACGTTTCCACCTGATAACCTTACACTTACTAAAACCTTTCCAATCCAACTTCTGACCGCAATATGTACAAAATGCTTGATATTCACGGTCTAAGAAACTTTTACACTTTGGACAGACAGAAAATCCATCACCATAGCTTGGCGCTTTGATTTTCGTTGACTTATTCTGTAACGGATGATATAATATCAGTATAAAACGGCAGATGTGGTGAAACGGTAACACGACTGCGGACGCATAATTGTCAAGCTTTTGTATTCGGCTTATGCAATAGAGCGCCTGCCGTGATTCTGCAGGTTCGACCCCTGCCATCTGCCGCCATATTATTCCGAAAGAGGTGAAGCTATGCTTTATTTATTGATTATCACCGACACTGAGATTTCCGAAGATTTTGAAATAGGTATTTTTGAAACCCAAAAACAAGCCGAGGATATTGCAGAGTATTATCTCAAAAATGTAAAAGGCTTCTGCGATTACTCATGTACTTATCGGATAGTCCCGATGCTCATAGAGAATTGTTCGGAAAGCACGGAACACCGTAAGCTTTGGATAGTAACAGGCTATAACACTAATGAAAGCCTTGATGAAACCGACATAATAAAAAGCAGCCTCTTTACCTCCGAAGAACAAGCCGTGCAGGAGCTTAATAGAATGAAAGAAAAATATACACGAACAGAATGGATAACAGACTGTATGACAGTAGGAAAGCTTCACTGGCAGGAAGGCTTTATCAGGGTATGAGAAAGGTAATAAAGTTTGTATGACAAAAATATATTTTATCCGCCACGCCCAGCCGGATTATAACAATCATAACGATTTTCTCCGTGAATTATCGCCTAAGGGACTGAACGACACAAAGTATGTTACAGCCTTTTTAGCCGATAAAGATATTTCTGCCGTTTTGTCAAGCCCCTATAAAAGAGCTGTTGATACGGTCGCAGCTTTCGCTGACCAATACGGATTCACTATTGAGATAAATGACGATTTTCGTGAAAGAAAAATATCCGACGGCTGGATAGATAATTTCAACGAATTTTCCGAAAAGCAATGGAACGATTTCAATTTCAGATTGCCCGACGGAGAATGTCTGAGAGAGGTGCAGGATAGAAATATTTCAGCACTTAAAGCGGTATTAAAGAAATATAAGGGCAAAAATATTGCTGTCGGAAGTCACGGAACAGCTCTCAGCACAATAATAAACTATTATGACAGCTCATTCGGGTACAGCGATTTTGAAAAAATAAAAGACCTTATGCCATGGGCTGCAGAATTTATCTTTGACGCCAATATGCAGTGCATAGAAATTAACAAGTTCAATATTATCTGAAATTTAATGCGTAATGCGTAATTCGTAATGCGTAATTATTTTTTGGCACGTAATACAATTCGTAATTTATCTGTGTTATTTTACCACAAGTAATAATATTCCTCATTAAAAAATCATCAATTCGCAATTAAATCAATTACGCATTAAGCATTACGAATTACGAATTATTCATGTTACCGAGCCGCAAACAAACATTACCTGCAAAACTTCCCAACGAGGTGGGTGCAGGGTTCTACCCTGCTGGGTGCAGTGCTGCGCCCTGCCTGTCAAAAGTGAGCAGGAAATGTCAGGACAAGTCTTTTCTGATGTGGTAATATAGATTCAGGAGGTGAGAGAATGGACTGGACAGAAACTATAAAACGAGCAGTTGATTTTATGGAGAAAAACCTTACGGAGAATATAACCCCCGACGATATTTCAAAAGCGGTGAATATATCTCCCTTTTATCTTGAGCGTGGCTTCAAGCTTATGACAGGCTTTACCCTCAGCGAATACATACGCTGCCGCAGACTGTATCTTTCAGCGCTGGATATACTCGGCGGAAAAGAGGATAAGATAATAGACATTGCCCTGAAATACGGCTATGATACCCCCGAAAGCTTCACAAAGGCATTCGGACGCTTTCACGGAACAGCTCCGTCAAAAATCAAAAGCGATCCCTTTTCAGTCAGACCTTTCCTTCCTCTGAAAATACGAATCGAGATCACAGGAGGAAATACTATGGACTTTATCGTAGAAAAAATGAACGGCTTTAAAATTATCGGCTATGAATTTACCGTAAGCTCTGAAACAGCTTATTCGGACATTCCGAAAATCTGGCAGAAGATATGCGCAGAAAAGATACACCCCCTTTTCAGCAAAGCCCCCGAAACCGCAGAGGAAAAAGCAATTGCCGATAACTGCATAGGCGAGTTCGGCGTGTGTGTTGACGACATAGGCGGCGGCAGGTTCAGATATTTCATTGCAGGCGGATACAGAGGAGGAGAGATCCCCGACGGAATGAGCCTGTATGAATTTGAGGATATGGACTGGGCAAAGTTTCTCTGCAAGGGTCCGCTCCCCGGCGCATTGCAGTCGGTAAACACTCAGATATTCCGTGAATGGCTCCCCGGAAATCCCGATTATTCCATTGCCTGCGGAGCTAATATCGAATGGTATTCAAAGGGCGACGGAAGTGCTTCGGACTATGACAGCGCTATATGGGTGCCTGTTGTGAGAAAATAATAGGACAAAACAAACCGAGGCTGACTTTTTTGCGGAGGATTTATAATGAAACAAATTGATGTAAGTATAGATAACAGTGCTATAAACCAATTGAAAATGCTGATTGGAAAACAATTTATTTGCTATACAAGCGATCCGTTTTGCTGCTCACCGACTGTATATGGCATATATGGAATATCTTGCATAAAAATTGATGATATATGGCTTGCTTTTACAAATCTTTTTGAGTCGCTTGATTACTATGGCGAAGACGAAGATGTTGCTGTTTTCAAGCTTCTTCATATATCAGAACAGGATATTGATTCTTACATCAATAACAAAGATGTTAACAGGCTCATTACCCCTATAAGCCTGAATATCACAAGCATAGATATTGTGAATGAAAATCAGAAAGTTTATAGATCCGACAAGCAGATATATGATGTTTGGGTTACACGAGGAATTATATTTCTCCTTGAAGACGGGAGCGAAATTTCATTTGAAAAAGACATATGGTTTTCTGATTTGATAATAATCAGACAGGGAAAAGAGCTTATACGCAAGTTCGTTTCAGCTGATGATTTTTCCAAAGACTGGGAAGACGACTGCAGAGGAATTGCCATTCGCAATGTTATAACATTACAGGCATAAATTATTTTACCGCTATATCATTCTTATAAAAACAAACCGAGGCAGATGTACAAACCGTACATCTGCCTCGTCTTCGTGTCGCTGAATCCACCTTGTTGGTAAAACAGCAGCAGTTTTATTACTTTGCAGCTCGGTAACTTTCGTAATTACGCAGCCTCATAGTTCTGCATAGTTCCACGTGGAACAATATTACTTTTTAACCTCAATAACAGCCTTGCCGCCCATATAGGGTCTGAGAGCCTCGGGGATCCTGATAGAGCCGTCCTCGTTGAGATTGTTTTCAAGAAGTGCAATAAGCATTCTGGGAGGAGCGGCAACTGTGTTGTTGAGAGTGTGAGCAAAATATTTCTTTCCGCCCTCGCCCTTTACTCTGATACCAAGACGTCTTGCCTGAGCATCGCCCAGATTGGAGCAGCTTCCCACCTCAAAATACTTCTGCTGACGGGGGCTCCAAGCTTCAACATCATAGGATTTTACTTTAAGGTCAGCAAGGTCGCCGGAGCAGCACTCGATAGTTCTGACGGGAACGTCCATAGAACGGAACAGGTCAACAGTGTATCTCCACATCTTGTGGAACCACTCCATACTGTCCTCAGGCTTGGAAATTACTATCATTTCCTGCTTTTCAAA
>JAGBBN010000028.1:0-2504 GCA_017938445.1 Clostridia bacterium
CTCTTTATTAAGCTGAGCTTTTACAACATTAGTTAAACCATCCAAAGCCTCTTTTGCATCAAGAACAGCCTTTGTATCATCGACTGTTACCGTTGCGGTTGTAAGAGCTAATGTTTCTGCATACTCTGCACGGAATTCATCAGCAGATTTAGCATAAGCAATTTCAATGCTTGCTACCTGAAGCTCATTTTCAGGATCTATACTATTCATACCAACGGTGAACACATCGGTAAGCTCAGGTCCGTCCTGGTTTGGATAAACCGAATTGTAACTGGAGTTAAAGGTTTCTTGTGTTTCTTCTACTGTTGCCTCAAGCGAAACCTTGATATACTTTGCTGCATACTCAATATTTCCATAAGGGAGCTTTGATGCCTCAGCATAGAAAGGATCATAATCATATCCAAATTTTACGGTGAGATGAACAACATCTCTTCCTTTAACTTCAGATAGCCATATAGGAGTATTCATCATACTGTAATTTCCGTTTAAAGAAACACATACTCCTCTTTGCAGGAATAGTTTTCCGCTGCCATCATATCCCACATAGAAAGCTCCTCTTGCAGGATTGTCATAATAATACATTAACTGATTCTTAAAGTCTTTTCCGCTTTCGGGAACCTTTATTTCAAGATTATATGTAACAGAAGCGATAGGCTTTTCGCCACGGGTTTTAATATATTTAATGCCTGAATCATAAGATGCATGCTCCCAAGCATCAGCATTATTGCCGCTGAAATCATCATAGATAAGCGCGCCATCCTTATCATAATAAACAGCCTTTGCTATTGCATCGAGGGTTGCGCCCAAATCAGTTATAGATGCTCCGTTATCAGCGTTATATTTTGCAAGAACGCCTGCCTTGACTGCATCGGACAAAGCCTTATAAGCTGTGCTTGCAGCGATAACAGAAGCAACGTTATCCTTATTTACGGTATCTGCCGTGATAACAAGTGCTGCGCTATGCGCATCAAAATATGCATTTACAGCAGCATCCATTATAGAACCTTGCAAATTATCAAGCTTAGCCTTTTCGGTTGCAAGTTCACTTTCTGCTCCTGGTGCTACAGCTATTATTGAGTTATAATCAGCCAAAGCCGCATCGATAGCTGCCTGATCCGCCTCGGTTGCAGTTTCCTTTTCAAGAATATCTTTGTGATTAGTTCTAAAGTCATTAGCTAAATCAGCCACAGACTTATTATAATCAAATGTTACCTTAACATCACTGATATACGATGCACTCGAACGGACGGTTGCAACACCTACTGCTTTTGCTGCAGAAAGGGGGTAATTTCCGAACGATGCAACGCTCTTTATATCTGTGTTATTTGAGAAATCATAGTGATTCTTAACATTATAGTTTAAGAAATAATCGTTTGCAAAGGTTCTGGTGGCAGTGTAATCACCTGTTTTGAAGGTAATTGTAATACCTGCATCAGAATAAGCAACATCAAATTCTATATAAGAAACTTCTGCGCCATCAACGGTTTCAGTATCAAGAACAAATTGTTCACCGTTATTATGCTGTTCAAAACGCATAAAGATGGTATCTGAATTATATCCGCCGTAAATCTTCTTATAGGAAACTTCGCCAACCGTTACCGTTTCGGTACGAACGGAATAGGTACGAGCCCAAAGGTTATTTCCTTCAATATAGGGAAACACATAATCGAAATTACCGTTATCAATATAGTTTACTACTATTGCGGCATCAGCATCATTTGAAGCAAAATTATTTGTTGAATATAATTTACCACTATAGGAAGTGATTTTACTTATACCGCTATAAGCAGAGGTATCAACCTTATAGGCAACAGGATATTTTACTCCGGGCGGATAAATCTTATTATATTTAAGCTCACCGCTTGTTTCATCGTAGATGAACATAGACTGCCAGTCTCCGTTTCGGTTATCGCCGACAAACTTATAAAGACCGTTAGCCTGTACGCCGTAATCCGACGGTGTTAAAATGTTGTTAACATCGCTTGTGTTTTCTACCCAACCAAGTGAACCGGTTGATACGGTTGAAGGTTCGAAAATAATATCCGCATCTTCTATGGTTCCAGACGCTGTTAAATTAACTTCTGCATTTGCACAAATTAAGCTTGTGAGCAGAAGTGCCAAGGAAATGCCAAGCGCAATTATTCTTTTGAATTGCTTTTTTACCATGTGTACAACTCCTTTTTATAATTTTGGCAGACTAAACCGCTTATTTTACACAATAATTCTATCACCTTTAGGTGAATAGCAAAATGTGAAAAATTTGATACTTTAAGAAAATCTTGACGAGATTTCATCAAATTGTTGATTTTTCAAGAAAATCGACAGTTTTTTACTATTATTGTTCAGTGCGTGGCGATACCGAATCCTCGGTAAATGTTGTTCCCATCAGCACTGTATTATCATTAATAACTATTCCGTTAATTGTATCCTTTACACAGTATATAGCTTAAATAAAAAAACACTGAAGAGAAATTATCTTCAGTGTTTTTTATTACCATTCTTCC
>JAGBBN010000001.1:0-1786 GCA_017938445.1 Clostridia bacterium
CCTTTATACATCAGCTTCCCCTTTCGGTATAATGGCTTTGTTTACCTTGACTTACAAAAAATACAAAAAAGATATTGACATTATGTCGAAATTCCGTTATAATGTCAATATATCCGGGAGAAATTCGCACTTTCTTCCGGCTCCCCTATACAGAAATGAGGTCTGTATAAAGGCTTATACTGACATTATAAACCATTTATAACAGTTTGTCAACCCCATTTCCGTTGTGCGAATGGGGTTTCTTTTTTAATTAAATATCTTAAAACAGTTAAGCGCCCACTGTTCAAATGGGCAGAGGTGGAATCTCGACGCAAAAAAACTTCCCGGTGCATAGTTGTGACCTACACCACATTAAACTATGTATCGTAAAGCGGAAACGGAACACCGCTATATAAATTTACCGGGTGGAATACTGGAGAGGGTATTCTGCAATTCCGTCGGGCAGTATGGCGGTTAGTTTGCAGTTGTGTAGGTATGCTACTGACGGCTAACTCCGACGGCATAAAACCCCCTTTTACAAGGGGGTATTATACCCTTCCGGTCTTCACCTCGAACATAAAGAAAGGTGTCACTTATGGATAGTATAGACATAGTAAAACTGAGTGCATCCGTAACAATGCATATTGATGAAGTACCATTAAATTTAGTACGCAATATCATAACACAATTCACAGATGATTGTACGGCATATCTTACGGAAGTATTCGGTCTGCAGAATAGTGAATTTCATTTTACAATAAATGGGTGTGATAACATAGACCTTTAAAGTGTCAAGGGGAGCGGAGCTCCTTTGTATACCCTTGACACTTTGAAGTCTATGTATTATAATCAGCAACCGGGTAAGGCATTACATCTGCTCCGCAGATACATTATGCCTTACCCCTTAGTTTCCCCATAATCCGTGTAACCTTTCCCGCCCTCCGTTCGGGTGTGACCTCTCTCCGGGCGGAAAAGGTCCCCCGGATAGTAAGTGCTTAATTAAGTATATACCTCCCATATACCGCATCAGTTCGCCCGACATCGGGCAAGGAAAAAACTCCCGCTTTTTCCTTTGCCCTTGCCGGGCTTAGATAGTGCTCACGGCAATTATAAAGTGAATCCAAAAAAAGAGTTTTGTCTAATTGCTTACGCAATTACAAGCCCCACAAGGGGGGACAAAACTTTTTTTTTGGATAATTGCTCGCGTATAAGTTTGAGCTTTCTTTACAAACCCCCCCTTCCCCCCAATCTTTGGGGGGAATACATTCCCCTTCTGTTCCTGCAGCAACCTCGTTGTTATAAGGGGGCTATGTCCTTAATGGAAAAAATTTCCATTAAGAACATTTTGCAGCATAACATAAAAAAATAACCTTATCAAGGGTATATAAACGGAAAGCCCCTACACGGCTTCCCGCCCTTGACAAGGTTAATTTTTTATATCAACATCCCAATAATGGGATAGTATCAATCGTATTTTTCTATTAGCTTCTGAAACAGTTCCGGCTCTGCGGTATACGCACGTATAAAGCTCCGAAGAATAGTTCCTGGTCTGTACTTATAAGGTTCATTTGAGCCCAAGTCATAACGAGCTAAAGTATTTAAAAAAGCATTTTTTTGTCCGATATCAATCCGGCAGGAAATAGTAGTTTCAGTAGATTTTATACGTCCTTTATACATCAGCTTCCCCTTTCGGTATAATGGCTTTGTTTACCTTGACTTACAAAAAATACAAAAAAGATATTGACATTATGTCGAAATTCCGTTATAATGTCAATATATCCGGGAGAAATTCGCACTTTCTTCCGGC
>JAGBBN010000029.1:0-3230 GCA_017938445.1 Clostridia bacterium
ATCGATGGCAATAATAGCATTTAGTTCCCAAACGGAGTATAAGAGTGCTGCAACCGCCGGACTAACAATATAGCTTATAGACTGCAAAGACTGACTATAGCCTGCACATTTCGTAAGCTGTTCTTCTGGTACTAAAAGTGGCGTAACCGCATTGAGAGCCGGGGTGTGAAAAGCCGTTCCAATGCTACGGATAAACAATACTACCATAACCATCCAGATAGGTAGCTCCATATACAATGCAACAATAGCAAGCACTGCCCCAGCTGCTGCGATAATTAAATCAGCACCAATCATTATCTTCTTCCTATCATGACGATCCACTAATACACCAATAGCTGGTCCAAAGACCGCATAGGGTAAAAAACCTACTAGTGAAGCCATAGACAAGACCATCGCAGATCCTGTTTTCTCTGTAAGGTAAAAAATGATCGCCATTTGCAGGATGGCACTAGTGATTAATGATACTGCCTGCCCTGCCCATATTGTATAAAACTTAAGTTTCCAATTGTTGTATTTTTCCATTTATATTATCTCCTGCATATTATTTTGCTTGAATTTCTATTTTGAACAGCATTCTAGGCAATAAAAAATGCAGGCCAAAATCCACAATGTGGCTTTTGGTCTGCATACATACAATTTGGAAACATTCATATTAAAGACATAGTTAAATAAAGGTATAGTTAAATAACTTATATCTCACCGTAACTAATGAATGCTCAATATCGTATAAATAAGCACAACAAAAAAGCCTATCATCGGGGATAGATTCTGCTTTTTTTATTGCCAGCTTATCTTAAACGCATTGAGGCTGTCATAGTTTCGGTTCCTCCTAAACTCTTATTTGTATCAGCATATATTTTAACACAATAACACCTGTTTTATTATAATATATTTTTTTATTTTTGTCAAGTCATAATATGATTTTTGTTTTACCAACTATCTCACATATACGATTTCTGTATAAATTTTTTCTTCAACTTGAGCTTTAACATTGTTCATCAATCCTACCCATTTAAGTTGATTTTCAGCTTTTAATTGTTCTGTGACGCCTTGTTGCTTGGCAAGTATGGGAATAAGCCTATCAAGCTCTTTCTGTGCTTTTCTTTCTACCCGTTCAAGACGGGCAAACAATTTCCCCGATGAAAGCATGATAGAATAATATACCGGATAATTTTTTTCGAGAAATTGCCTGTGCAGATTTCCATATTTACCAATGTTGTATTCCTTTGTATCAGGAACAGAAATGTTCGGTATCAGGTAATCCCCCTCTCGTCTGTAAGTTCCACCCATTTGTTCAAAAATTGATTTTTCCATTGTAAAATCCTCCTGTTAAATTATTTTATCTCCCTAACCACCCACACGGGAATGTGGCACATTCCCGTACAGGTTATTAAGGGAAAATATTTTATCTTTCCGGTTCTGACTGCTTCTTTTGTTTGGTTTTGTGCTTTTGAGCATTGATTATTTTCAGCATTTCCTTGACCTTATCTATGCCAAGAAAATTTTTGATTTTCTCAAAATTCCTGACTTCAACACCCATTTGGCTATTAGCCATTCTCAAATCCCAATTTGCAGATTTAAGCCTTTCTTTTTCCTCATGAACCGTTAATAGTTTACTCGTTGCCTGCTCCGCTTCTTTCTCTGCTACATAGCATCTTCTCGCAAGAGTTTTAATGATATTTACCAACTTTTTTATAAGCGGTTCAACAAACTTGCTGTGATAAGTTTTTGCAGACATTAAATTGGGCGGTTCAGGGATTTTATACTCTCCGCTTGTCATTTTTGCTGCCATAGCGTCTGAATATTCTTCTGCGCTCTGATATGTAGCAATTTTACTCTCAATATCTTCCTTTTTTTCTTCAAGAGCTTCCACTTCTTCAATCAGTTTTTGTTTCTTAAATTCGCTGACGGATTTGTGCTTTTCGTGAGTGTTTTTCTCTACCCACTTAACACCTTGCAGAAGCATTATTTTTGACAACGCCACCTTTTCTGCTTCGTACCATTCATTCAGTTCGGTACGGCTTCTTGTGCCACCCTTAAAGCCTTGCTTTTCCAAAGCGGCTTTTAATGAAACTCTTGTTTCAAGTCCCCGCTTACTGCCTGTTGTAAACGGAATAAAATCTATATGCAGATGCGGTGATGCTTCGTCCATATGTAAGTGAGCAGAGTACACATACATATACGGATTTCTTTCTGCAAAGCTTTTCATATACTCGTCAAGTATTTTTCCTGCAAGCTGACCGTATTCCGTCTTGGCTCCCATATTGTCCTTGTCACCTATTTGCACTATAACTTCATAAAACGGTTTTTCCTGTTTGCTTGTCCGGATTTTTTCATAATAGTTTTCAATCACTCTGTCTTTTCTTGTCTGCTTGGCATTGTATTTCTCCAATGCTTCACCAAACAATTTTTGGTAGGCGTCCTCGATTTTCTCGTGACAGTATTGTATGTTATTTTGCACTCTGTCCTTATCTACATTATCCGTGAGAAAATCCCTTGCATTATGGCTTACAACACCTGCACCTTTTGTAAAAGATATTGACCTTTCTAACATAGTCTTTTCACCTCGCTTATTTCATATTGGGTACTCATTTTAGTGTTTTCGTGAGCGATAGCGAACTAATTCGGTTTTGTTACTTTTGTCAAAAGTAACGCAAATGCACTTTTGTCAGCGAGCCAACAAAAATGCGGCTACCTACGGTAGTTTGCGCTCTTGCAGAGGGCTTGTTCGGCTACCGCCGAAGTGTGTGCTGCCTGTGGCTACACACACCGCAAACGGCAGATATTTTTCTGTCAAAAATCAGCCGTTTGCAATGGTGGAGAACGCTCAAAATTTTCTCGTTCTCACCTATCGGCAATCCGTCACTTTGTTCCTTAATTGCCTACACGGGAATGTGCCACATTCCCGTAAATATCTCTTAAAGAGAATTTACCATCGATAGCTCTCAGGTACACCTCTTTCATCGAGATATTTTTTGCGTGCTTCCTCACGCTCCTGCTCTGTGGGAGCAGTTTTGTATGCGGTGTAGTAACTCCGCATTGAAACCTTATCCAACTTCTTCTGAAGCTCGGATTTGATTTCACGCTCCAAATCGAATAATTCCTCATTGTCATATCCGATTTCTTCGCTGTAAAAATACTGTATCAGCTTTATAAAAAGCTCTTGCTTTATTTGTATATTTTTCATATCCTATCCCATCCTATCCGTGACGGTCGTGACGATATTTTAG